>CAJTPN010000005.1:0-67631 GCA_910578185.1 uncultured Acetatifactor sp. | reverse complement strand
TTCTCATATCTGGGAAAGTTCCCACATCTGGGAAAGTTCTCATATCTGGGAAAGTTCCCACATCTGGGAAAGTTCTCATATCTGGGAAAGTTCCGAAGTTGGGAACTGGAATAGGAGTCGGCATGAGAATCGGTATTGATCTGCTCTGGGTCCGGCCTGGGATTTGCGGCGGGACGGAAAGTTATATTCGGAACCTGATGGACGGATTTGGGAAATTTGATTCCGTAAATGAATACCTTCTTTTTGTGACACAGGACAATGAGGACAGTTTTGCCGGATATGCAAATTACCCTCAAATGGAGCTTGCTGTGTGTAATACACTCTGTGCCAGTCAGGCGAAAAGAATTTTGTGGGAAAATCTTCATTTAGACAGGACGGCAAGGGCGCGAAAGATTGATTTGATGTTTATTCCGGTGTATAGTAAGCCGTTTACGGGCAGGCGCTACCCCATCCCTTATGTGAGCGTCATTCATGATTTACAGGCGCTGCACTATCCTCAATATTTTTCCTGGGCCAGGCGAATGTTTCAGAAGTTTATGTGGCGGCATGCCTGTATGACTTCCCGGCGGGTGATTGCTATCTCTGAGTATTGCCGCAGAGATTTGATTCTGCATTTTCCGTCGGTGGAGAAAAAGAGTCTGGTGATTTATAATCCGGTGGTAACTTCGGATTCGGAATTGCCCTTTAATGAGTTGGAAGAAAAGTATCATATAAAAAAAGATTGCTATTTATATTGTGTCAGTTCCATGCTGCCCCATAAAAATCTGTCCACTCTGCTGAAGGCTATGGCTGCTTTAAGAGAGTACGATTTTAATATGCCCCTTGTCTTAAGCGGTGTGGGAGGAGAGAGGGATAAATTTGTGGCAGTGGCGAAAGAACTTGGGGTCCAAGACCGGGTGATAGATACAGGATATGTCAGCGACAGAGAACGGGACTGCCTGTATGAAAACTGTAAGCTATTCCTTTTCCCCAGCGTTTTCGAGGGATTTGGGATGCCTCCGGTGGAAGCGATGCGCAGGGGAAAAAATGTGGTTATGACTCGTGAGAGCTGTCTGGAGGAAGTGACCCGGGGAAAGGCAGTTTATGTGGACAAGCCTTATAATCCTGAGGAATGGTGTGACAGGATCCGATATGCGTTGACGCTTCAGGGGAATAAATATGTTTTCCCGGAATATGAGACGGAATGGGTGGTGAAGGAATACCTGAGAACTTTCAGGGATTGTCTTGGCAAAGGAGGCGCAGGATGAAGATATTGTTTATCACCTGTAACGGTGTGGAGGATGCTGCGTTTGGGGGAGCAAAGGCAAGTATTCGCAATTATGAAATGCTGCAGAAATACGCGGATGTAGATGTGATGACTGTATTAAAGAAATCGAACCTTGCCAGCGCAGGTTCCATACTGCAGGGATACTTTCCGCCGGTCAGCAGGAGGGATTTGAGAGAGGTAAAGAAATGTTTGAGCCGATATGACTGTCTGTTTTTTGATGGCTCTCACTTTGGAAATATCGTGAAATATGTGGCAGGTCAGGAAAAGGATATCATTTGTTTTTTTCATAATTGTGAGTACGATTATATAGATGTGCGATTCGGTGAACGGGATTCACTGAAAAAGAAAATATACAGACGGTTGATTGCCAGGCAGGAAAGACTGGCGGCGCAGTTTGCCGGGTGCAATATTGTGTTTACCGAAAGGGATGCGGAGAGAATAAGTTTGCTTTATGGGGTGGAACGGCCGCAGATAATTCCCCTTACGCTGAAGGACGTCTATGAGAAAAGAGCGCCCGGAGAGGGAGAGCGGGAATGCCTGCTGTTTGGCCCCCTGGGACAGGCCAACGAGAAAGCCTTTGGCTGGTTCGTGAAAGAAGTGTCACCCTGGCTGCATTGCAGGACAAAGGTGGCCGGAAAGGGTTTTGAGGTGCATCGCAGTGATTGGAGCAGCAAACAGGTGACGGTGCAGGGGTATGTGGAGGACCTGGCGCAGCTGTACGCAGATGCTGCGTGTGTGGCGATTCCGCTTCTTTCCGGCGGCGGGATGAAAATCAAAACGGCAGAAGGGCTGATGTTTGGAAAGTACATTTTCGGAACCGACGAAGCGTTTGTGGGCTATGAACTGGATTTTGACCGGACGGGAGGGAAATGTAATTCAGCTTCGGAGTTTATTGAATCCATCAATACCTATTTGGAGCATCAAAAGAGTTATTTCAATGATTATTCCAGACAGGTATATGAGGAAAAATATAGCCTCAGGGTCAGTGAAAGGGAATTTGGCAGATTGTTGGGGGCGGACTGAGGATTTCATATCGCGGCCTGAAAAAGGAGATTTATAGAATTGAAAACCAATCATAAGGGTTTAGTTAAAGTAACCCAGGAAACAAAAATAGTTCCCGGAGCAGACGCAGTGCAAGAGGCCAATGCCGCCTGTGGAACGGACATAGTGCAAGAAACTGTTACAGCCTGGGGAGCAGATACAGTTCCTGGAAAAAAAACGGTTGCAAAAGGAAGTACACCACAAAGAGACAAGGTGGTTGCGGTCACAGTGACTTTCAACAGAATGCAAACACTGCTCAAAACGTTGGCTGCGCTGGAAGCTCAAGCTTACCCAATCCAAAAAATAATAATTGTGGACAATCACAGTGATGAGGCAAACCGGCAGCAGCTGACAGCTCTGACCGAGGGGAAGGAGCATGTGGATGTTCTTTGGATGAATGAAAATCTGGGGGGTGCCGGAGGCTTTGAACAGGGGATGCGTTATGCGAAAGAGCATTATGATCCAGACTGGTATTGGATTATGGACGACGACGCCTATCCTAGGAGGGATACCTTGGAAAAACTTTTGTATTATAAAGACTTGGATAATTTGGGCTGTCTGGCGCCGTTGATATGGGGGGTGGACTGGCAGAGATATCAACTCTACCATCACAAGACCCTCAGGCGCTTTTACACCATTGACCAGGCAAAATTTTCCGGAGTGGAGGAAATGAATGCAGTGGAGGAGATCGACGCCGACGCGTTTGTAGGGACGCTGTTCCCTGCAGGAGTAGTGAGGGAAGTGGGGTTCCCGGAAGGGGGATTGTTTATCTATGGGGACGATACGGAGTATACCGCCAGGATCCGGAGGAAGTTTCGGATTTATCTGATCAGGGATGCGGTGATCGAACACAATGATCCGCCCATAGCCAATGCTGTGTTCAGTCCAAAGACTTATTGGAAACTATATTATACCATTCGCAATAAACTGCTGGTTGCCAAAAAGTATAACAGAGGGATTAGAAAGACGGTTGCTGTTTTCCTGCTTCTTGGGCATTCTCTTTGGCAGCTGGCTTACAGCCTGGTGCGCAGGGGATTGGGGAAATCCAGATTTTTGCGGATGAAATATGTGCTGAAGGGAACGATAGATGGGCTGGCAGGTAAAATGGGCAAGACCGTGGAGCCGATGTGACGGATACAGGAAGCTCCCAAGACCGGAGGAGAGAAAAAGGGAAGAGAGAGAAAGTGAAAGAAGCTGCTCCTAAGACCAGAAGAGAAAGTGAAGGAAGCTGCTTCTAAGACCGGAGGAGAGAGAAAGTGAAGGAAGCGGCCCCTAGGTCTGGAAGTGAGAGAGAAAGTGAAGGAAGCGGCTCCTAAGACCAGAAGAGAAAGTGAAGGAAGCTGCTTCTAAGACCGGAGGAGAGAGAAAGTGAAGGAAGCGGCCTCTAAGACCGGAAGTGAGAGAGAAAGTGAAGGAAGCGGCCCCTAAGACTGGAAGTGAGAGAGATAGTGAAGGAAGCGGCTCCTAAGACCGGAAGTGAGAGAGATAGGGAAGGAAGCGGCCCCTAAGACTGGAAGTGAGAGAGATAGTGAAGGAAGCTGCTTCTAAGACCGGAGGAGAGAGATAGTGAAGGAAGCGGCTCCTAGGTCTGGAAGTGAGTGATATAGAGATGGGAGCCCCAGGATCAGATAGGAGGGCTCTGGAAATGAAAGTCTTGAGAGCGGATTTGTAGCGGCCAGGATCAGCAGGTACAGTTGCCGACGGGAAAGGCGGGGAAGGTTTTGAATAAGACGGTTGCCATTGTTGTGACTTATAACAGATGCGAATTGCTGCGGGAATGTATCAATGCATTGCGGAACTCCGTAATTGCAGTAGATGTACTGGTGGTGGATAATGCCAGTACGGACGGAACAGAAGAAATGTTAAAGGCTTATCCGGCGGATTCGGGTGTGCGTTATCACAGGATGGAGAAAAATACAGGGGGTGCAGGAGGCTTTTCGTTTGGGCTTAAGAAGGCGTATGGGGAAGGCTATGATTATTTTTGGCTGATGGATGATGATACGATGATTTATCCGGATTCTTTGGAGAAGCTGATGGAGGCGGGAAAGAAGCTGGAGGACGGTTATGGTTTCCTTTCGGGGCTGGCGTTATGGACGGACGGAACGGAATGTACAATGAACTATCATGCCATCGCTGCAGATTGGAACATGGAGAAAAAGAAACTGGAAGAAGGTATTTTAAAGGTGGAGGCGGCTACTTTCGTATCTTTTTTTACCAGGCGGGAGGTGATTGCCAGTGTGGGGCTGCCCATAAAGGAATATTTTATATGGGGGGACGACACGGAGTTTACCAGAAGGATATCCCGGTGCTATCCCTGCTATCTTGCGGTACACAGCAGAGTTATTCATAAGATGGCCAGCAATCAGGCGTCAGGTGATATTGCGGACAATATAGATACTGAGCGGATTGATCGAATGTTTTATTCTGTCAGAAACGATTGCTGCACCCACAGGAGGATGGGCTGGAAGAACTTTTTGCGGTATACCATCAATACAATTCACATGCTTGTGCATGTATTAATGAGAGCCAGGCAGTTTAAGGGCCGGAAAGCGAAGGTGATTATAAAGGGGTATTTTGCAGGGGTAATGTTCCGACCCGGAATTGAGATGGTAAGGTGAATAGACATATGTTTCAGCCATGTTGATTAATAACTTGAACTGACTGGCTGCCTGGGGTAGGGGATGTAATGTGTTGCGATGCAACAGCATTTATCCGGTGTAAATCAAAAGGCTCCGTTTGGATGGCACTCACAAAACAGTATAAGATTATTTTCAGGAAACGGCGCAGCTTCGGCTATGCCGTTTCTCTTTCATTGCCGACAACACCGCGCAGGACAACTTTGACAAAGCTTTCTCACTTCTTAATACGGGAAAAGCTAAAAATGCCAAAGATGCGCAAAAACGTTTTCCTTAAAAAAGGCAGCGTATTTCAAGGACATTCATTTACAGCTTTTCTCTGAAATCTATTGACAATATCCTGAGAAAATATTATAATTAGCGTTATATAACAATAATTATAATTTAGGGGGTGTATCAAGTGCCGCCAAAAGCAAAAATTACAAGAGAGATGATTGTGGAGGCTGCTTTTGAGATAGCTCGTAATGAAGGTGTGGAAAATATCAATGCAAGGACAGTATCGGAAAAGCTGAGTTGTTCCACACAGCCCGTTATGTATCATTTTGCAACGATTGAGGCATTGAAAAAAACGGTCTATGCAAAGGTAGATAGTTATCATTCGGAATATTTGATGAATATTAAAAATCCACAGGATAACGTTATGCTTGGGATTGGATTGAATTATATCCGCTTCGCGATTGAAGAACCACATTTGTTCCGTTTCCTTTTTCAGTCAAATGCTTTCAATGGAAGCACCCTGCTTGAAATGATAGACGCAGAGGAGCTTACGCCTGTTATTTCGGCAATGCAGGGAGAGGTCGGAGAAGCAAGCAGAGAGCAGGTAAAAGGAATTTTTTTGACAATTTTCATATTTGTTCACGGGTATGCGAGTATTATTGCGAATAATTCATTGGCGTATGATGAGGAACTTATAAAAGTTCATTTGGAACGAGCTTATAATGGTGCAATATTGGCTGCACAGGAGAATGCGAAATGAACAAGTTACATGAGAAAAGTGAAATAACCTTTGCGATAGTTTGGATAGTGATTTATTGCGCTCTGCAATCCTTGGCAAATCCGCTAAACAAGAAAATTGGGATTGAATATTCTGCAAGCGCCATTTTTGGTATCTTACAGGCAGTTATTCTTTTTGGCTTTATTCGGAAGAACAGCTATTTGAAACGGTATGGTCTTTGCAAACCTTCTGCGCCTGCCCGTCAATTTCTTTACTATGTGCCGCTGATTGTGTTGGCTACAGGAAATCTTTGGAACGGTCTTGCTGTTAATGATTCGTTGGCGGGTGTTGCATGCCGCATTGTCTGTATGCTTTGTGTTGGATTTTTAGAGGAAATGATTTTCAGAGGCTTTCTTTTTAAGGCAATGGCGAAAGACAATGTAAAATCCGCCATTATCATTTCAAGCGTGACCTTTGGAATAGGGCATTTGCTAAATTTATTCAATGGGAGTGGTATGGATTTGGTGAACAACTTAATCCAAATCAGCTTTGCGGTTGCGGTAGGCTTTCTGCTTGTAACAATATTTTACCGCAGCGGAAGTCTGCTCCCATGTATTATGACTCACGCTGCGATAAATACCCTCGGTACTTTTGCAAATGGAGCGGCCTTTACTGTGGAAAAGCAGATTATCCACAGCCTTGTTATGATTGCTCTGGCTGTTGCATATACCTTAATTTTAACAAGAACATTTCCGGAAAATTGGTGTGCAAATGGGAGTGACGAGGCGGATAAATGATATGACAAAAATAATTACTTTTAGTACTTTACAGGCATATAAATATCAAGATATTCCAGCACCTTATGCATATATTCTGCGTACGTTTTATTGTCGTTCTGCAAACCGTGTCCCGAATGCTTCATTTCAAAGTATTGAAAGTCTATGCCATTGTTTTCAAGTGTCTGTTTTAATTTAAGAGAAGCTCCAAATGCTTGTGCTTTATCCCATGAGCCATATGCCACAACGGTAGGGACTGAATTTTCATTTATCCACATTTCAGCAGAAATATTTTTCATCAGTTCTTTGTATTCACCTGTTCTAAACAAATCATTTGTTATTTTATTTCCAGACATTGCCGTAAATATATCTGCAATACCTTGATAATCTTCATTTGGGTCAAATTTAACAGATTTATTAGGATTTGCTCCTATGTTAATCCAATCTTCCACATAAAAACAGGAAGGTCCGACTGCCCCAAAGGTCATTTTGACTGGTACGGGAGATTTATCTGCATCACGATAGGCATATATCATTGCCAGAGCATGACCGGCAGAGCCACCGCCGATTGTCATTCCGTCGATATGGTAGCCAAGCTTCTCCGCTTCTGCAACCACATACGGCATACTTTCCTTAATTTCCATTGACTGTGTATACACGTTTGCATCAGGATTCTTGTCTTCGCTAAACAGAGTATAATTAATACCTGCTGCCACGTATCCTTTCGAGCAAAGCCATTCAAGTATCTGCGTATCGTCTGATTTATCTCCGCTTGTGAAGCCTCCAGCATGGAGATATACAATCAAGCCATAGCTGTCTCTGGTATTGTCAGCGGGAACATAAAGGTCAAATTTATTTGCTTCGCCGTTGCCATAAGAAATATTTGTATGTACTGTGCCAACCGATTCATTCCAGTCAACGGAAAATTCTTTCTCAAATGAATTATAGAATATCTTGAATGCTGCGGATACGCCAAAAGCAACGATAAATGTAAAAACATAAATAAATCCCCACATAACTTTGCCTTTCTTCTTTATTTTATTTCCTTTGCTCATAAAAAATTACCCCCAAACATGGTTCCCCCAAGCAAGAGGTTCATCGCCGTTCTTATGGCGAGTCGCCCTAATATCGCTGCTATGACAATGATGATGCATAAAATAAGAATCCGTTTTTGTGTAAGTGTCATTTCCTCTTTCCCTTCTGCACACTTGATTTTTTTAATAGAGTATGCTATTATTTTGTAATACATTTGTATCGCCGATATAATTGTATTATCAGCTTGTGAAATGTCAATAGGAGGAGAAAAAATGAGACAAAACAAGAAAACTGTATCACCGATGAGCAATGAAGGAAGAAATATTTATGTGATAGAGCATATAACGAAATCTCTCCTAACATTATTGGGAGATAAGGCGATTGAAGATATTTCCATTAGTGAATTATGTGACAATGCAGGCATTGGACGAGCTTCTTTTTACCGTAATTTCAACAGTAAGGAAGATATTTTGAGAGCGCATATCAATAAGATATTTAACGGTTGGAAAAGCGATTGGGAGAAAAATAACAATCTTCCTCTTAGTTCTGTTATTGGAATGATATTTGAGCATTTTGAGCAGCATAAAGCCTTTTATCATCTTTTGAATGAACGCCGTCTTATTTATTTGCTAAAAGATGTCACTTTGGACATTATGGAATTTAAATCAGATTTGCCTAAATATGAGGTTTATGCGAAAGCGTTTGTTGCATATAGCCTGTATGGCTGGATTGAGGTATGGTTTCAGAGGGGGATGCAGGAATCGGCTGAAGAAATGAAACAGTTATTTCAAACTCAAGGACTATAGTCGGCGGGTATGAATAATGGTTCATCATTTTTTGGAGTCAAAGAGCCAAACATGTGATAAAATCTTAAAATTCCATAAAACCTAAATTTGGTTATTGTCTTGATTTTAAAATATGTTAGAATGATTTATAGCTTCACGACAGTGGCTGCGGAGACGGACAGAAGCTTTGATTTTCGGGGGATGGCCGCCTGCCGCCCACAGGGGTAAAGCCGGTTTCGGAAGATTTATGAACAGTAAATATCGGTTGGAAGCATCAGACCGATAGTAGGTACCAGCCAGGGGGTGATTGGGCACCCGCCGGAGCAGACAGGGAGGTATAACAATGAAGAAAAGAAGGATAGCATGGCCAAGTGTGGGGATGCTGCTGTTGTGCGGTATCCTGTCGGGGCTGCCGACACAGAGAGTCTATGCGGTCAATGAACAAGAGATAAAGACAGAAAGTCAGGAGATAAAGACGGAGGAAACGGGAGCTCAGGACATAAAGGTGCAAGCAGCGCCGGGACAGGAAGCCTCTAAAGAGACGGAAGAAAGCAATGATTCATATGATCGGAGTGCGGAAGCGGCAAGTGAATTGCGAGCGCTTTTGGAAAGACATGATGTAATGGCCCTGGTTTATCTGGAACCGATTTTGCCGTTGAATTTTGAAGCTTCCTTTGACAGCGGGGCTTCCGTGGAGGTTTCCAGCGGCCAGACTGTCTTTATCCGCGAAATTACGGCGGATGAAGAGGGAGTGATCTGGGCATTTGTGGACACATATCTCGGAGAGGAGATGCATTCGGGTTATATCCCCAGGGCGTATCTTGCCTGCTCCGATGAGGATTACCTGCAGTGGGAGCGGGAATACATTGGCGACGGCGACTTTGGGGTTTCGGTGTATGAAGGACGCGAGGGACGGTCAGCGGATATCGAGGCGTTTCCCGAGAGTTACCGGAATGCTTTATATGCTCTGAAGGCGGCGCATCCGAATTGGACTTTTGTCAGAATGGATGCCAGGGACAGCTGGAATACGGTGGTTTCCGAGCAGATGAAGGACGGCAGGAGCCTGGTTTACAAGACCGATCCGGATTATTTTAAGGGGCCTCCTTATGATGAGGGAGATTGGTTTTATGCCACCGAAGGTATTTTGAAATATTATCTGGATCCAAGGAACTGGCTGAATCAGGATGGGATCTTTCAGTTTGAACTTCTGACTTATAACAGGACTTATCATACGGAATCGGCGGTGGATATGTTTTTGAACAATACCTTTATGAACAACCGTCACAACGCACCGGGGACCAATATGACCTTTGCGCATATTTTTTCGGAAGTTGGAGAAAGGGAGAATGTGAGCCCCTTCCATCTTGCCGCCCGGGTATATCAGGAGCAGCAGGGCGGGACGTCGGCGCTCATTTCGGGAACTTATCCTGGATTTGAAGGCTTTTATAATTATTTTAATATCAAAGCTTCCGGCACTACTCGGAAGGAAATCATTGAGAACGGACTGAAATATGCAAAGAGCCAGGGGTGGTATAATGCTTATGAAGCAATTTTAGGCGGCAGTAGAGAGATTGCGAAAAATTATATCAGCAGGGGGCAGGATACCCTGTACCTGCAGAAGTTTAACGTATCGCCCCAAAGCTCTACCGGGTATTGGCATCAGTATATGCAGAACCTTGCGGCGCCTTCCAGCGAAGGAAAAAAGGTCATGAGCATGTATCAGAGAACAAATGCGCTGGAAAATACGTTTGTGTTCAAGATTCCCGTGTATGGAAACATGCCTGCAAGCGTATGCACAAAGCCCACAGGTCCCGATGTGAAGGCGGACGGATGGCATGATGAAAACGGAGGCCGATACTGGTATGAGAATGGTGTGCGCCAGGGAACCGAAGGGGACGGTAAAGAGATTTATGATCCTCAGACAAACGCGTGGTATTGGCTGGATGGGTCCCAAAACGGAAGGATGGCAGTCAATAAAGACGTATACCTGAAAGCAAGTGGAAAATGGGTGCGCTACGGCAGCGACGGAAAGATGGTAAAGGGTGAGGACTATCGCTTTGGCGGCTGGTATCGCTTTGACGAGGGAAGCGGTGCCATGATTAAGGGATGGTATGTAGGGTCCCATCAGGGGCAGCCGCCTCAGAAATACTTTTATGACTTGGGATCCGGCCAAATGGTATTTGGCCAGGTTATAGTGGACGGGCAATACCTGTATTTTGATCGGGAGACCGGCGTGGCTGCGGATAAAGTATGGGTGTGGATAGAAGACGGGGATTACTGGTACGAAGGGGGAATCAGACAGGGTTATGACCCCAAAAACCCAGCGTACAGAGGGAAGGAGATCTACGATCCCGGTTCGGATGCCTGGTACTGGCTGGACAATGTGGACAAAGGCAGGAAGGCGGTTTCCAAGGACGTTTATCAGGAGTCAAACGGCGGAAAATGGGTGCGCTATGACGGGGACGGACGTATGATAAAGGGTTGGGACACCAATGAGAATGGAACTTATTATTTTGACCCTGTCACCGGTGCCATGGCAAAAGGTGAGGTTGTTATTGACGGACAGATCCATCGATTTGATGAAAAAACCGGTATAGAGATATGGTGATAAGCTTCGCTGCTGTCGGCATCTGCCAGACAGCAGCGGATTTTTTATCCGCATCTTGCGCATCCGGCATTAATATGGTAAGATATGTCTATTGTGGGATATTGTGGCATATGGTCATTTGATATAATTATTGGTGTTCTTCACAAAATAAGAAAAAAGGATTTGAAAGGACAAGCCGGATGAAACGAAATAAAGTATCGCCGCAGGCAATGACTTGCCGTATACGGGAAATATTTTCATACGACGATATGATCAAGAGTCTTGTAAAACGGGAACTGCGTGGGAAGTACAAAGGTTCCGTGCTGGGATTTTTGTGGACATTTATCAATCCGCTCTGCCAGATAATTGTTTATACCATCGTGTTTTCGGTGATATTGCGCAGTAATCTGGACCAGTTTTATCTCTATGTGATTACGGGAATGATTCCCTGGCTGTTTTTTGACTTGTCTCTTCGATTGGGCAGCGGCAGTATCCGGTATCAGGGGGAGATGGTAAAACAGATATATTTTCCCAGAGAGGTACTCCCGGTTTCCTGTGTGACGGCACAGTTTATTAATATGTTGTTTTGCTTTGTTATTGTATTTTTGGTATTGTTTCTATCGGGCAGAGGGGTTTCCGTCAGAGCATTGTTTTATCTTCCCATGATTATGATATTGGAGTATGCCCTGACATTGGGACTGACATTGATCGTATCTTCCGTGACGGTATTTTTCAAAGATATGGAACATATTATCACCGTTATCCTGATGGCATGGATTTATTTGACGCCCCTTCTCTACCCGTTGGAGGTGATTCCGGGCAGTATCCGTTTTTTGTTTAAGCTTAATCCCATGACGTCGGTGATCGAGGGATATCATTGTATTCTTTACTGGCAGAAGGCTCCGTATTTTAAGCTGACGGTCTACGGGATTTTATTTGCGATAGTGTCTCTTTTCTTGGGAGAACTGATTTTTTCCACTCTTGAGAAAAGATTTGCGGAGGAGCTTTGATGAGCGATTGGATGATAGAGGCCAGAGACGTACAAAAATATTTTAAAGTGTATACGGACAAGGGAAATACACTGAAGGAAAAGGTTATTTTCAGCAAACGCAATAAATATGAGAAAAGACTCATCCTAAAAGGCGTCAGCTTTCAGATTCCCAAAGGTCAGGCCGTGGGGTTTATCGGCAAAAACGGCTGCGGCAAGAGTACGATATTAAAACTCTTATCCAGAATATTGCAGCCCAGCGAAGGCAGCATTAAAGTGAACGGGCGTGTTTCCAGCCTGATTGAACTGGGGGCCGGTTTCCATCCCGATATGAGCGGCAGGGAAAATATATATATCAATGCGACAATTTTTGGACTTACCAAAGAAGAAATTGATTCCCGATTGGAAGAAATTATTCGTTTTTCGGAATTGGAGGAATTTATTGATAACCCGGTTCGCACATATTCTTCCGGGATGTATATGCGTCTTGCGTTTGCAGTGGCCATCAATGTAAATGCGTCGGTACTGATGATTGATGAGATCCTGACCGTGGGAGATGTGAGTTTCCAGAAGAAATGCTTTGACCGATTGATGAAGATCAAAGAACAGGGAACTACGATAATTATTGTCTCTCATTCCATGGAGCAGCTTTATCAGATCTGCGACAGGCTGATCTGGTTGGAAGAAGGGAAAGTGCGGGAAGATGGGCTTCCGAAGCTTGTGGGAATGCACTATTTGGATTCCATGGAAGAAGAGCGAATTGCCAGGCTGAACGATGTAAGCAGGGAAAAATTGCGGGGAGAGAGGGAAAACTCTATCTTAAAACTGACGGATTATATCCATCCGGAGGCCAGGCGGGACGGAACGGGAGAGGTTTGCTTTACCAAGATAGAGCTGTTGGACAGGGACGGAAAGCCCAGTCAGATTTTCAATACAGGCGACGAGGTTACATTGATTTGCAGCTACTCCACGGCATTGGAACAGCCGGAAGCAAACTTTAACATGGATTTTGTCAAGGATAACTGGCAATACTGCTACGGAAGCTGTCTGTGCAAGGCGGGAGGCGTTTTGCCAAGGCTTAAGCCGGAGGGAAAGGTGACAATGAGGATTTCACATTTGATGCTGCTTCCGGGGAAATATTATCTTGATATCGGAATCAATGGTCCCAATGGGGAACTGTATGACAATGTGAGAAATATTTTGCAGATTACTGTACGAGATTATGTCACGGATGAATTTGGGCCTTGTACTTTTGAGCATGAATGGGAGTGTAATTAAAACACTGGGTGGAATCTTTCAATAAAAAGGGAGTCGGAAGCGGATGAAATACGATTATTTGATTGTGGGAGCAGGATTGTACGGCGCGGTATTTGCCTGGGAGGCAAAGAAGCGGGGGAAAACATGCCTTGTTGTTGAGAAGAGGGATCATATTGCAGGAAATATCTACTGTGAAGAGATGGACGGAATTCAAGTCCACAGGTATGGCGCACATATTTTTCACACATCGGATAAAAGGGTTTGGGAGTATGTGAATCAGTTTGCAGAATTTAATCATTATATTAATTCTCCTGTCGCCCGTTATAAGGGAGAGCTGTATAATCTGCCCTTTAATATGAATACGTTCAGTAAAATGTGGGGAATTGCCACGCCAGGGGAAGCCCAGGCTATCATTGCCTCGCAGATTGCGGATCTGCATATCACTGAGCCGAAGAATCTGGAAGAGCAGGCGTTATCTCTGGTGGGCAGGGATGTGTATGAAAAACTGATCAAGGGATATACGGAAAAACAGTGGGGACGTGACTGTAAGGATCTTCCGGCCTTTATTATCAAGCGTCTGCCCTTGCGGTTTACCTATGACAATAATTATTTTAACGACAGATATCAGGGGATTCCCATGGGCGGTTATACGAAAATGGTGGATAAGCTTCTGGAAGGCACGCAGGTACGTCTGAACACGGATTATTTTGCCTGCAGGAAAGAGCTGGACGCGCTTGCGGAGAAGGTGGTATATACGGGAATGATTGACAGGTTTTATGATTATTCCTTAGGGGTCTTGGAATATCGCAGCGTCCGCTTCGAGACGGAGAAGTTGGAAATGGAAAATTATCAGGGAAACGCGGTTGTGAATTACACCGAGCGGGAAGTTCCCTATACCAGGATTATAGAACACAAACATTTTGAGTTTGGCAAACAGCCAGTCACCATTATTTCCAGAGAGTATTCAAGCGAATGGAAAAAGGGAGATGAGCCGTATTATCCTGTCAATGATGCCAAAAACAACGCGCTTTATGAAGAATACAGGGAGATGGCTGACAAAGAGAAGCGGGTTATCTTTGGCGGAAGACTGGGCAATTATCGATATTATGATATGGATAAGGTGATTGCGGCTGCCTTGGAAATGTGTGACAGGGAATTGGCATGACGGGCATGGAACCGAATAGTGCAGGCAAAGGGGCAATGAGGTGCAGGATGAAGATTCAGCAAATATTATTTCCGCAGGTTGGAAGATGTACGGAGGAGGAATTATATTTTCGCAGAGCAGAGCAATGCGCCGGGAACGTTCAGAATGATCAGGTGTCGGCCCTGGTAAAGGCGGGAATGTTATTGGAGAATCAAAAGCTGGTATCCTTTGACGAGGGCCAGGGGCAGCTTCGGATATCCCAAGGGGGTAAGGTTTGGTTTGATACCTATTTTAACGGATTTTCCATTGAAAAGTGGAAAAAGTATACGATTTTATCCAAACTATCCTTATGGCTGAAGGTTTCCGGCAGGGTAAAGGTGACCCTTTATGCTGTGGAAAAAATATTACAAAACGTGAATAAGACCGTATTGGCGCAATATGTGATTGGGCAGGAGAATGCTTTATCGGAGGAGGAAGCGGTGTGTGCGTTCCCTGCTGACAGGGAAAAAGGCATGTATTGCTTTTCGCTGGAAGCGCTTTCCCAGGAATGCGTATTGTATGACGGCGCTTATGTCAGCGATATTCCAAGGGAAAAGCGAAGAGATGTAACCATCGGCGCAGGGATCTGCACTTTTCGAAGGGAAGCCTTTGTGGAAAAAAACCTGGAGATTTTGAGGAACAGTATTTTGGAGAATCCTGACTGTGCCATGTATGGACATCTGCAGGTGTTTGTCTCGGATAACGGTAAAACTTTGGAAACGGATCGGCTGCAGACGGAAAATGTGCACATATATCCTAACCGCAATCTGGGAGGGGTGGGGGGCTTTACCCGATGCATGATTGAAATGCGCAATCGAAAGGAGCTGCAGGTTACCCATGTCCTGCTGATGGACGACGACATTGTGATTGAACCGGAGGCGATCATCAAGACATGGACCATATTGACGCTGTTAAAAGATGCGTATGTGGATGCTTTTATCGGAGGGGCAATGCTTCGTCTGGATCGGCAGAGCATACAGGTGGAGAGCGGCGCCGTGTGGAACGGCGGAATGCTGAACTCTTTGAAGAGCGGACTGGATCTGAAAAGCCTGGAAGGCTGTCTGTATAATGAATATGAAGAATATACGGAGTACAACGCCTGGTGGTATTGTTGTTTTCCTCTGGAGGTAGTGCGGGAGGACAATATGCCCCTTCCCATTTTTATCAGAGGGGATGACTTGGAGTATGGCCTGCGCAATATAAAGCATTTGATTTTAATGAACGGAATCTGTGTCTGGCATGAACCTTTTGAAAACAAATATTCTTCCTTTTTGGAATACTATATTATCCGTAATCAGTTGATAGACAACGCGTTTCATTGTCCCATGTACGGTGCAAAGCAGTTGAAAAAGGCGATGATGACACATTGTAAACAGGAGATTATGTTCTATCGCTACAAGAATGTAGATTTGTATATTCAGGGGATAGAGGATTTTTTGAAGGGGCCGGCCTGGCTTATGGAGCAGGACGGGGAGGAGCTGCACAGACGTGTGATGGCTTCCGGCTACAAAATGACGGAGATAGATGAACTTGATATGCGCTTTCACTATACGGTGTTTGAGGAAAGTCTGAATATTCAGGACACCAAGAAAGCGCGTATCAAGCGGATTATGACATTGAACGGTCTGCTGCTTCCGGCGGCAGGAGATGTGATTGTTCCGGTGGCTTCCTTAAAGTCTATAATGTTTTATCGCAAAAAGAGAGCCATGCACTATGATGTTTCCTCCAAGAAGGCATTTGTAACGAAGAAGTCAAACAGAGAGGCCTGGAGGTGCATCTATAGAACCTTAAAGTTAAACAGAAGAATATCCCGCCGGTTAGCCGGAGCACAGAAGGCGTATCGTGAAGAAGGGCTTAAAATGCGGTCACTGGATTTTTGGAACAGGTACCTGGGATTAGTGTGAGAAAAATATGAAGAAAAAGAAATTATTGGCGGTCTGCGGCGGCATTTACCTGGCAGCGGCGGTGGCAATATGCGCGCTGGATCAAATTCCGACAAATTTGGATAATACGGAGAAGGATTTGGAACATAATCAAAACCCGGAGGTACCTTCACAAAAACCTTCGTTTTCGGATGTAAAGGCAAGGGAGTATCCCATGACGGAAAACAACCTGGCCTATGGCGTTATGACAGGAAGCCCTCAATATGTAGTTTCGGAAGACGTTCTCTTAGAGGAGGGCGATACCACTTCCATGCTGGAAGCATATGCCATGCCTTCACTGATCAGGATGAATGGGGAGGATGCTGCAAAGTATATGAATGGCATCCAGGTTTTAAGGCGCATAGAAACATTGGGTCTGAATCCCAATCTGTTTTTTACCCCGGAGTATGATTGGAAGGCGATTTATAATGATTCCCTGGTCAAAGTAAAAGAGGCTGTTTCTTTTGGGCAGGAAGTTCAATTCGCAGGAACTACCGCATCCGAATTGAACCTGTTGTTGAAGCAGTGCTTTGGTGTGACGGTAAACATAACATCGGAAACTATTTTGCTGGATGAAACCATTGAGATACCTTCCAATGTGGTGCTTCAGGGCAACGGGGTGCGGCTGACGGCAGGAACAGGCCAAAGAGTAGACTATGCGCTGTATTGTGAGGATGCGGAAAACGTGGGCATCTATCATTTTAAGTTGCAGGGGGGCTTTGGTCAGGGGATTTACGTGATAAATTCCAATAATTGTCTCATCTGGGGAAATGAAATTGAGGGCGCCGAGTATAAGGCAATTTGCGTAATGGCGGATAATAGTTATGTGAATGTAGTAAACAATTTCATTCATGACAACGGAAACGGTGCTTTGTTTTTAAACGGCGATATTCATCATTGTATTATTCAGGGTAACGAGATCTATCAAAATAAAGGCACAAGAAATTTAACTGCGGGCATTGTGCTTTCCTCTATGGAGGTAGTGGATCCCTATACGCCGTATAATGAGTTTAAGGACGAGCATTTATATGACCTATTGAAAACACCGCATCAAAATGTAATCAAAGGAAATCATGTCCAAGGAAATTATTCTTCCGGATTTTATTGCGACGGTGGATATCTGAATTATGTGATGGATAATCTCATTGAGGATAATGAGAAAGAAGGTATGTGCCTTGACTACGGAACCTTTGGCACTTATGTGACGGGGAATACCATTCGCCGCAATGGCGAAAGGAATCGTCAGACAGATGAAGATCTGGAAGCTGATTTTATCCTGGGGGCCGGGCGTTTGGAGGATGGTTCTTCCACGGCAAAGCTGCCTGGAATCTCCATTGATAATTCCGCTTATAATATTGTGTTTGAGAATACCATATCCGATAACTCCGGCAGTGGTGTTAAAATGGTGCGCAGCGGTTATCGAAATGTAATTCTTTGTAACGTGATCAGTGACAATAATCGGGGGAAAAATAACGCTTTCCATGGTTTTGGTATTGAATTTGGCCATGCCAGCGATCCCGATGAACCGGTGATTGGTTTGGATTTTACGGCTGATTTTGAGAATATAGCTGCCAGGAATGTGATCAGCGGGGCCCATTATGCAGGCATCTTCTTTGCGGATGGCAGTTACTGCAATGATCTGATAGACAATATGGTGATGGACAGTGAGTTCTTTTCCATAGAAAATCACAGCCAGCTTTACAATGGTTCCGTTGGAAATGTTGTAAATAAGGATGTGCTGGATTACGGATTGAATCAATAATGCTTGAATGCGGCACCAAAGGCAGGCAGCTGCCTGTTGGTGCCTTAAATTATCTGTCGGCGTGAGATTTGTGACTCTGCCCACGGACTGCAGGGGGTATGAAGGATGACAAGTATGGGAGTGAAGGAACATAGGAATGAGAAGATGCGGCTTCCCTGTTGGGGGGCGGCGCTTTTGGTGAATTTGGCTGTGGCAGTGGCGGCGGTGCTGCCCTTACTTTTGCGCAACCACGGATATATGGCCATGTCCCATGACTTTTCCGCTCAGGAAATTCCATTTAATATATTTATGAATGACACGGTGAAATCGGGAAATCTGTTGTGGAACTGGGGGATAGATCTGGGAGGAAATTTCCTGGAAGCATTCAGCTTTTATAATGTAGGAAGTGTGTTTTTTTGGATTACGCTATTGTTTCCCGCAAAATATGCTTCAAGAATTATGGGGTGGATGATTATTTTCAAGTATGCGGTTGCAGGGGCCACATCCGCCGCATATTTGTCCAGACATGTCAAAAGCAGAACGGCGGTAATCTTTGGCTCCCTTTTGTATACTTTTTCCGGGTATGCCTGCGGGTCGGTTGTTTTTTATCATTTTCAGGATGAGATGGCACTTTTCCCTTTGCTGCTCATAGGTTTGGAACTATTGGTGGAAGAGAAGAAACGGGGCAGGCTTTTGTTTGCCTGCGTGATAAATCTGCTGTGCAATTATGTGTTTTTTGTGGGGGAAGTTATCTTCCTTGTGATGTATTATGTGATAAAATATTTGATCCCGGAGATCAGGGAAGCATGGCCTAAGATAAGCGGAACGCATATGGTGACAAAGGGAACGGATTCGCTTGGGGGGGCGGGCGAAGGCTACAGGAATACCCGGGGGCCAGTGGCTGTGGGTGATACCAATAAAATATTCGGAGAAATATGGAAGATCGCTGCACCGGTTTTGGATTGTATCCTGGAGGGAGGTATCGGAGCGGCTATTACGGGGATTTTGCTGGTTCCGTCTGTGCGGGGGACGATTTCTAATTCTCGCGTGGGATCTCATTTGCCTGGGAATGAGTGGTTCAGTATGTCTACAAGCGACTGGCTGCTGATGCTGAAGGCGGTGTTGGTCCCTGCGGAACCTATGAATTTTCTTTCCTCCATCACAGGAGCCAACTGGATGGGAAACATGGCGTATTTGCCATTGGTGGGACTTACTTTTGTGTTGGCTTATGTGATTCGCCATAAGAAGGATTGGGTGAGCGGTCTGTTGAAGCTTTGTCTCTTGGTGGCGGCAGTACCCATACTGAACGGTGTGTTTATGATGTTCAACAGGGAATCTTATCGCCGGTGGTATTTCATGGTGATTTTGGTCATGGCATTGGCGTCTGCTAAGGTGATGGAAAAATTAGAGGATTACCGCTTTGGCAAAGCGGGGGGGCTTTTGCTGACATTATATGGATTTTATTGGTATATGCTGAATTTGGTAAAATGGGATGGCGAGGGCAATTCGATTGTGTTCCACCAAAGGCTTTACTACTTTGGCATGGCTGTGGGCGTGGGAGGAGTACTGCTTGTGCTGGCTGTGTTGAAGTGGGGCAAGAGGTGGCGTGAAGTCTTGATATGCGTTATGACCGCAGGATGCAGTACTCTGGTACTATTGGCAGTGACTTTTGGCTATCAGGTTACTACGGACAATACGGGCATTGACTTTAAGACCTTTGGGAATACTTATGGTGAAAATGTCTATCATTATCTGACGGATGTTCCCGGGATGCTGGAGCGGGATATTCTTCCATACCGATATTATTTTGAAGAAAATATCGGATACACATATTACAACCTGGCAATGGCCAATTCACTCCCATCCATCAATTCCTTTATCAGCACGGTCAATTCTTCCGTAACGGAGTTTTATGAGGAAATCGGAGTGGGAAGGGCAACCTGGACGGGAGGGGATAATTCCGGAACCAGGGAGCTTTTGTCCGCCAAGTATATTGTGTCCGTTGTGGAGAAAACGGAACCGGAGTATGTCTTTTTGACTGAACTGTACAATAGCATAGGACAAACCTTTTACTTGTATGAAAATGTAAATGCGCTGCCGCTGGGATTTACTTATGATTCCTATATTACCCGAAGCGAATTTCAGATGCTGGACAGAGAATTGCGCTCAACTGCAATGCTGGGTATGCTGGTGGTGAAGGATGAAGATGAGGAGAAGCTGAGAGGCGTGTTGAGCCATTTTCCCATGGAGCGTTTGGCGGTACTGACCCAGGAGGAGCGTCCCATATATTTGGAAGAACGGAGAGAAGAGTGTACGGACAGCTTTGAGCAGGGAGAGAATTCTTTCAGGGCGAAGATTACTGCGGACAATGAGAAATATGCATTCTTTGGCGTGCCATATGATGAGTGCTGGAAGGCTTACGTGAATGGTATCGAACAGGAGGTGCTGAATATTAACGGGCTTATGGCCGTCAGGATTTCCGGGGGAGAAAATGACATTTACTTTGAATATAGGTATACACCACTGAAGTACGGTTTGATTTTGAGTCTTGGGGGAGTGTTGCTTTGTGTGGGATACTTGCTGGGGGCAAGGAAAAAGGCGGCGAAAGGGAATTGAGAAGAAATCATTATAACAGGGGGACAGCTTTTATGGCTGTCCCCCTTTGACTGAACTGTTGTGAAAATAGGATGTTAAAATGAATGAAGAAAGCTATTTAACTAGAATGCCCGTCATTTCGTCAAAATGATAGATAACGCCGTCAATCATACGAGTACCATGCTCCATTGCGCCAGTGATGGGATCGAAATAGTATCTGTTGCCGTCTTTATCGTTCCAACCCTTGATCATGTGCCCGTTTTCGTTATAACGAACCCATTTCCATTTTGCAGGATCGCTGCCGTAGGCATTTTCGTCTTTGGCATATTCATCTTTATCCGTGGGCAGATAGACGTCTTTGTTTTGTGCGAATTTTCCCTGAGCGTCATTATCCAGCCAATACCAGGCGTTTGTTAACGGATCGTAAATTTCTTTGCCGCGGTATGAGGGATCGTCGGTTTTGTAGCCTTGCCGCTGTCCTTTTTCGTACCAATAAAGCACGCCGTCTGCATCACGGTACCATCCGTCTATGGCGGTGCCGTCATAGATATCGAAATAGTAGAGTCTTCCGTCAATTTCATGATAGCCGTAGAGCATTAACCCACTTATCTTATCGTAATACACCCATTTGGATTCCAGGATTGTTCCGCTTTCGTCTGTTTTGGTGGGAATTTCCGTCAAACCATATGTCATGGCGCCTGTTATGGGATCAAAATACCAATAGCCCCAAGCTGCATCTTCCGGTGCCCCTGGAATCGGCCGGTGATCCTGACCTTTAATCATTTTGCCTTCATGGTCATAACGAACCCATTTCCACTTGGTAGGATCCCCGTTATATTGCTCATAAGCTTTGGGATCTGCATTATATTCTTCCTTGTCAATGGGCAGGTATACATCTTTTGATTTTGCCATGGCGCCATCATTGTCGCTGTCCAGCCAGTACCAGGCAACTGTGCCCGGATCGAAGATTTCCTTACCGCGGTTTACAAGTCCCTGGCGCACATCGTTCTCATACCAATATTGCTTTATCTGGCTTCCGTACCTGGGGGCTTTATAGCTTTCCTTCTGATACCATCCCAATGCTGCAGTCGCCTGGGGAGTATCATTTTTATCCGCGTAACGAGTCGTTGCCCGTAAATCCCATATGACCTTGATTGCATCTGGATCCGTTATGCTGATAACCGTACCGTGACGACAGTCTTTGACGGTGCCGTCTGCCGCCCATCCTACGATTTTTTTCTGATTATCTTCAAGCCAGCCGGTAAATTGATCCAGCTTGCCGGTGGTTTCGGTAGATGCGACGCTGACATGCACGCCTCTTAATCCGTCATGATTTTCCGGGGGATAATCAGCGAGCTTGTCCGTGTACAGATAGTATTGTCCGCGGTATTTAGTCAGGCAGGGACCTTCGAAACCGGTTACCGCATCGTCGCAGACCAATTCCCAACTGTCGGGATTCTGACAGGATTCCAAAGTCAGGTTTTGGGTTCTCCAGATTTCGATTGTCACACCGTCTTTTTTTACTACCAGGTAATAATCGTTTCCTTCTTTATAAAGTGAGCTGTCAATGCGGTTATTGATAGTTACATTTTCGTTGTATGTCGGCAGATTGATAGGAACTGCATCGGAATAAGTAACAACCGGCGGTGCTCCCTTATTTTCGATTGGGTCGCCGTCTGCAGGAACAGATAACCCGGTGGCTTTCAGCAAATAGGGCTGCATGATATCGTTTTCGGACTTGCCGTCGCTTGGATGGAATTGTGCGTAATAGCCTGCACACATCGTAATCCACACCGTGCCGTCGTCGTCCAGCATAAAATCAGGGGCAACCATGTCCCAGCCCAAGGTACCGTCCGCTTTAGGGATAGTCTCATATCTTTCCTGTCCGGGAGGCGTTCCCTGCAGAGAAACATTATCCTTGCTTCCGCTGTTGGGATAACTCCAGTTAACCAGGTCTTTGGAATAACCGATCATGGGGACAAAGCGTTTTGCGTTCGTATCTGTAAAGCCGGACAACATCCAGAAATAGCCGTCCTTATAAATAATACTGGGGTCGTGAAGAGTGGAAACAGGATATGGCGTACCCTCAATGAATGCGGAATCTTCCGAGTCTGGGGTGGCGTCCGTATAGGCTTCTGCCAACTGGTAAAAATTAATGCCGTCCGTGGACCAATATAATGTGTCCGTGTTGTTCTTGTCGCTTTCCCAAAATGCTCCCAATAATACTTCGTTGGGATAACTGTCAGCCAGAACGGTTTGTTCCGGGATGAAACCAAGTCCTGCGGCTGCAAGGCACAATGATAATCCCAAACGAATCCATTTGTTGCGTCGTTTCATTTACGATAAAGCCTCCTTTTTGTCTTTTTCTTTTATTATTGTATATCCGAAGAATTGGCAGATATCCATAATTAAAATTATGAATATCCGTCCTTCGGAGAATACTTAATTCAGGAAATCAGCCAGGCCCATATTCTGTCGATAGATTTTCGTACCAATTTCTCCGATGGTTTTTTGATAACCATTCGATACAATTTAGACAGGACAACCGTACTTACGAAAGCAATAGCGGCAAGGGCTCTGCCTGAAAAACCATGTGGTTCTATGTATTTGGCCACAAGATTTATTATAGGAATATGAAAAATGTAAAATTCAAATTGTATGGACGAAAACCAGGTAAAAGGTTTCAGTGCCATGATTTGTGAAATGATTCCTTCATCAAATGCGAAAACTAAAATTATGAAACAAAACCAAAGAGCAAAGATGGCACGCCCCCATCCGTTTTGTCTCACAACGAAAAGATACGCTGTCAAAAAAAGCAAGCCCACTTCCAACAGACTAAAACCGATAAACGGGAAAGCTTGGTTGAAACGGTTTTTGTACAGGGCATATTTCTCCCGAAGATAATCCCAAACCGATCCTGCCATCATACCGAGAAAGAATTCCATCATTCGTAAAACAGGTGAAACATGAATGTTAAAGTCTGAATACATGTTCGGATAACGGAATTGGATTTCTTCTATGGCATACCTGATGAGAAAAACCACAGGGAATATGAGCCATATTTTTCGCCTCCTGCGGATGAACCGAAGCAGGACTGGTGTCACAAAGTAACAAAATAACAACGAGGACAGAAACCAAGAGGGGCCGTTAAAAGAAAAAAATATCTGTTCAATATCAATCCATGATTGAAATAAGAGCAGATTGATAAGCCCACGCAGGAGTGTGGATAACGTTAATATTTCTGCCGGAGGCATGATGCACAGGCACAGGCAGAATGCCAAAAAATGAATGGGCCAGATGGAAATAAGCTTGGTTTTGACATAAGCTGCAGAAGCTTTCCATGTACAGGGTTTTTCTTTTGATTTATGGGAGATCCATACCAAAAACCCAGAGGCGGCAAAAAAGAATTCACAACATCTTGCGCCCAGGTCGCAGGGAGGATTTGTCAGCCAACTATGCCACCAGAATATTAACCATATGGATACGGCCTTTAAACCGGCGATACTATGAATTCTTTTGTGGTTCATTTTCAGGGCCTTTCTGTTTTGATGCCTGCAGATAACAGGACAAGCCGGCCTGTGCGGACATCCATAGACGATCGCTGCATAATTCGTAGAATATCAAATTCTGCGAAAACACATGATATCTCTTGCGGGGGGCATTTTCGATGGAACTGACCATTTATTTGACCATAAATAAATTCAAAACCAAGGGGAAGCACCACCGGATTGGGCTATATGGATTCACATATATTAAGTAATGAAATTGACCATAATTCTGACCATATATTATCGAATTTTCTAAAAAGAAATAATAATAAGATGAATTTTCGAATTGTATGACATTAAAATACGACGGCAAATACATAGTTATATTTCCAGATATTTAATTTGACAAAAGATAAAACAACTAATATAATGATTAAAGTACGGTTGACCGATTGTATCATTGGAATCGTCAGGAAAATAAGGATAAATTTTTACTGTAAATATTCGCAGAATTTGATATTCTGCGAAGTTATTCATGATAATAAAAGACTCGCAAAGCGTAGATTCTATGGTTTCAGTCGTGTCAGCAGATACTTTTGTTCCTGCTGGAATACATTGCCCGTTTTGCAGGGAGCCAAGCGGGTATCTCAAAGAGATACAAGGCGTCTCAAAGAGATACAAGGCATCTCAAAGAGATGCAAGGCATCTCTTGCATATATTGGCCACTGCTGCAAGGGTCAATACCTCAGCTGCGTTGCGAGTTTGATGCCAGTGTGTCTCAGGCACACTATGTAGGGCTGCGGGGTATTGGCTTTGATAAGCGTCTTTGAGCGTGCTTGAAAAATCATTCCCACCATCTGCCCGCCCCGGTTTGTGCGATATTTGTGACGCGCATCTGGCAGAAAGCATTTTTAACACGCTTTGGGGAAGGACGAAGGGCTGCATAAAAGAGAGGGGCGATTAAAAGTAATACGGCATTACTTTGCTATGGAAACATAGGCAATGATAGAAAAGTGCTATTATTAAAAAGGAGGAAGCAGTAAATGCAAAAAGGAAAAAAACAGCTGCTTGGGGCAGGAATCGCAAGTTGTATGGCTTTGTCCCTTATGTGTACGACGCCAATGGAGAATGTACGGGCAGCGGAAGGCCAGCCTGGCGAAATTATGTTAGGGGCTTTTTTTAAGAGCGATGAGGATACGACGGACACTCTATACTGGTCCTTGGACGGAGTGAACTTTTACGAACTGGCAAAGGCATATGAAGATGCCACTCCCAATGATCCCAATGATAATAGAATTGAGGTGCCGGATGATATAAACTATGCGGTGGAAACGTTGCATGATCCCAGTATTGCCTACAGGGACGGTTATTTTTGGATGATGGCGGGATTTGCTACGGATATTCAGGGTGAACGACGTTTTGTACCCATGTTTGGTTATTCCGATGACCTGGTACATTGGAGCTATCCAAACAGCGGCAGCAGCGTGAATGTGGGAGTTACGGAGGCGCCTCCCGGTGCGGAAAAGTATGGAAAGGCATGGGACTCTGTGGCGCCGGATTTCTTTGTCGATGACGACGGTAGTATGTGGGTAACGGTCAGCATGGGGTATTATGCCAATTTCCATGGGGATGATTCTCTGAATGACATTATGAAGCCATATCTGATCAAAGTGGAAAACCTGAGCCTGCGGCCGGAGGCAGATACAATAACAAATCCTGCCGCTCCGCCTGTTGCAACTTATTCCGATGCGGTTCCCATTAATCTTCCGGCATATACGGAGGAAACCTATGGGCATGAAATTAATAACCGCATTGACGGTTCTCTCTTTAAAGAGGGCGATACTTATTATTTTGTAGTGAAGAAAGACGGTGTGACCAATGAGGTTTGGAAGACAAAGACCCTGACCCTGGAATCCGTTCAAAATGAGGATAATTGGGAACTTGTATGCGATGATGCCGTGACCGGATTCGAAGGGCCTTGCCTGACAAAGTTTGACGGCAAGTATTTTATGTACACGGACAAGCTGAAACAGTACCCGCCTGAGAATGCGGACGGCCTTGCCGGCGTAAGGGTAAATGTGGCTTCTATTGGTACGACAGGGCAGTTCGACGAGTGGACAGGATGGCTTGAGAAGAATCAGTACAAGCTTGTTGCGCATAATGCGGAGGGCGGATTGGATGAAGCGCGCCACGGTACCGTGATAACCCTTACGGATCCGGATGCAATTAAGGTTATCTGGGATCTGAAGGCACAGACCAGATATGCCGATATCACAGGTAAGGAAGATACGCCGGAATTTGCGTCACAGGGGTGGTATCAAAAGGAAAGCTATAATGCGTCCAGGTACGGCGGAGTCGATGTGTGCTTTTGGTATGAGAACAATCAGAGACAGGGTGTGGATCTGAATGATCTGGAAGACAGGGAAAGTTATAGAGGAAAAGAAATCTATGATCCCGAGACGAACGGCTGGTATTGGATGGACAATGTTGATTATGGAAAGATGGCCGTGGACAAAGACGTAGTTCATCCGTATACGATTCAGGGAGAGGACGAAACGATCAAGTGGGTGCATTATGACCAGTTTGGCAGAATGGTCAAGGGTCAGTTGAATGCCCAGGATGATGCAGGCGAGTACACACTGTTTTACTGGTTTGATGAAACCACAGGCGCCATGAAGAAGGGGCTGACGCAAATTGATACGGTCAAAAGTGAGCTTGTGCCGCTTACGGACCGAAACGGCAATGTGATGAAGGATCCCCAGGGAAATACGGCAATGACTACTTCGTGGTATAAAGTGGATGAGAATGGCAACCGGGTGGAGGACAGCAAGGACGCCGGAAAGAAACTGGTTTACTATGATGATGTCACGGGCATTATGCTGTATGGATATCAGAGGATGGGCGGTATGCTTTATTATTTTGACGAGCATGACGGTACCGCTATCAATGGTTGGGGATATGAGAAAAACGGGGATAATGACTGTTGGTATGAAAACGGCCAGCGCCAGGGGTATCGATATAACGAAGACGGCATCGATGTGTCATACCGGGGCAAGGAAATTTACGATCCGTTCACGGATGCCTGGTATTGGTGCGACAATGTACAGGAAGGGCGTATCGCAAAGGGAAAATCGGTATATCAGGAGTCTTACGCAGGTATTTTTGCTGACATGGACGACGGTGTGAACGGTAAGTGGGTTACCTATGACGACTGGGGCAAAATGATCAAGGGATTTGACTGGGGACTGAAAGATACAGAGAACAGAATTCACTTTCATGATCAGCAGACCGGAGCCATGGCAAAGGGAGATTTATGGATTAAAGGCAGCAAGGGAACTGATGAGAACGGAAATGAGATTGATGTATACGAAGTGTCAAGAGATGAGATTCCGGGAGGAGAACATTGGTTTTTTGACCTGGAGACCGGAGACGGTAAAAGATTAAATTGACAATGGTAAAAGAGAGCTGCTGCGGCGATGACGTTTTGTTATTGCCGTATCAGCTCTTTTTATTGGCTTTAGCCAGCTGAGTACGTCTCCGCTTTTCGTCAACCGAAAAATGGAGGCGCTAATCATATGCCATTTTGCCCCATATGAGGAAGTCTTAATTTTCCCTTAAATATGATTGACAATCTGGCAATTTGAGGAAATGTGATATATAATAAATGTGGAAGACATTGGGTCTTTCGGAAGTTAAGAGAGAAAGGGTGGCAAATTTATGAAGCGAATGTTATTAAGTACGCTGGGCATACTGTCGGCAGTTATGCTGTTCGCAGGGCTGAAGATAACTTCCGCTGCTGCGACACCGCCGGTAAATGGCTGGTATGAGGAAAATGGCGCGAAGTATTGGTATGAAAACGGTGTGCGTCAGGGAACCACAGGCCGGGGGAAAGAAATTTATGATCCGGGATCTGACAGTTGGTATTGGCTGGATGCGGCGGAAAACGGTAAAATGGCGGTCAGCAAGGACGTCTATATGGAAGAGGACGACAAGTGGGTTCGCTATGACGCAAACGGTCATATGATAAAAGGAGACAGCTATCAGAATGGGTACTGGTACCGATTTGATCAGGTGACCGGCGCCATGATTAAGGGAGAGCACTATCAAAATAACGCCTGGTATCGGTTTGACGAGACCACAGGAGTTATGATCAAGGGCTGGTTTTATGTGACAGAAGATAATTCTGTTCGTGCGTATTTTTATGATCTTGATACGGGTATCATGAAGAAGGGCGAAGCAGTCATTGGAAACGATATCTGTTATTTCGACATTTATACAGGTGTTGGACTGGACATGCAGTGGCGGGATATCAACGGAGGAAAGTATTGGTATGAGGGCGGTGTACGCCAGGGAACCACAGGCCGGGGCAAGGAAATATATGACCCCTCCTCCCAGGCATGGTACTGGCTGGATGCCGACGCCCGGGGCAAAATGGCGGTCAACAAGGATGTCTACATGGATAAGGGCGAAAAATGGGTGCGTTACGACGCAAACGGCCGCATGATAAAAGGACATTTTAAACTTGATGATAAGTCTTGGTATCATTATGACGGGATTACCGGCGCCATGACGAAGGGGTGGTATAGCGAGACCCTGGATAACGGTACGGTTAATACCTATTATTATGATATGGTAGACGGTAAAAGAGTACACGGGCTCAGGGTCATCGACAAAGTGGAATGCGCGTTTGACGATTCGACGGGAATCGCTTTGAACCAAAAGTGGCGCACCATTGACGGCGGAAATTACTGGTATGAAGGCGGAAAGCGTCAGGGAACGGAAGGCCGGGGCAAAGAAATATATGATCCTGCTTCTAAGGCCTGGTATTGGCTGGATGCCAGTGAACACGGCAGGATGGCGGTTGATAAGGACGTTTACCAGGAATCCAACGGCGGTAAATGGGTGCGTTATGACAAGTATGGCCATATGGTAAAGGGGTGGAGCCTGAAAGACGGAAAAAGATATTATTTTGACCTGAATACGGGAGCCATGATAAAGGGAACCGTCACCATAGATGGGATTGAGTATAACTTTAACAAGGATACCGGTGTGCTGGAAGGGTCTGAGGGCAATGCGCCTGCCAACTATGTATGGGATCCGGTAAAGATTACCTATAAAACTGCCAGCGGCCAGGTTGATTATTATGTGACCTATACATATGACCGCAGGGGAAGGAAGACCCAGGAGGTTACTTCTTCCGCAAACGGCAGCTTGAGAGGCGCCATTGACTACGCATATGATAATGATGGCAATCTTGAAAGAAAGATTATTTACAACAAGAACAGTACGCCGATTCAAACCTATGAATATACCTATGACGACGGAAGGAAGACAAGGATCGTTTATACGGACAGGCAGGACTCTTCCAAAAGTTATTCCAAGGATTACACTTATGACGACAAAGGAAATCTGACAGGTGTTACCACCTATAACGGCAGGGGTGTCAAGACGCAGATAGAGAGAAGCTATTGGAATGCATTGGGGAACCTGCTGCAGACCAGTATCTTCACCGTAAGCAATAACAAGGAGACTTACAAGAACTTTTATGCTTATCAATATAATGCGGCAGGAAACATGGTTGTGGAGACATATGGCAAACATGAGGCTAACAGGGATTCTACGGTATGGGAGAAGACCTATGAGTATGACGCATACGGCAACTGCACATATTGCGTGGAGTATGATGGGGATGCCGACGATTCCCGTAAAGTTCGGGAAACTGTATATAATTACACTCGATATATGAATCACAGTTATGAAAGATCAGTTATGATCTGGAACGCAGACGGCAGTCTGGCATCAGGATACGAGTATATCAGAAGCGGGGCTACGCCGGTGCGTTATACGAAGTATGGAGAATACGGTGTGGTAGAGTATCGGACGGATTATGATACAACAGCTTATCCCACGAATAAGATCACGCACATAATGACGGATTATACCTATGACGGAAACGATGCGCTGAAGCAAATTGTGGAGACGGAATATCGGTACAATCAATATGGTAATTAAGTTTAAATATTTAAGGCTGAACGTAAATCCGTAATTTGGATGTAGTCGATTGGCGGAATAATGTAGCGGTATATAGTGTCTCAAAAACTATATACCGCTATATTTATGGGGTGAGGCCACGATAGTTGTCATTATTTGTCGATGGCTTTCCCTTTACATGGCAGTAGTGTCATATTATAATAATCCTTGAAAAGGGGAATTCGTTAGCGGTTTCGGCATGGCTGAACCGCTAATTGTATTTTGGGGATATTCAGGTAAATTCATAAAAGAAAAGTTTCGAAAAAGTATATATCATTCTTTTGTATATAATTCCTTTTTTTACAGATACTAACTCCACATCCGATGATAAAGAGTTCCAGGTAGACATGAAAATGGAGGAAAGTAACTATGAAGGCAACAGGAATTGTCAGAAGAATAGATGATTTGGGAAGGATTGTTATCCCCAAGGAGATCCGCAGGACGCTCCATATCAGGGAATCAGATCCGCTAGAGATTTTTACGGACAGGGAAGGACAGGTTATTTTGAAAAAATATTCTCCCATCGGCGAAATGACTACTTTTGCCAGACAGTATGCGGAGAGCCTGGCTCAGGTTTCCGGGCATGCTGCTTTGATCGCGGACAGGGATCAGTTTATAGCAGCGGCAGGCGGCTATAAACAGATGGTAAATAAATCCGTAAGCAGGCAGATGGACGAGAAAATTCACAACAGAGAAACCATTATGGCCTCCCGGGGAGACAGGAGCTTTGTATCCATCTGTGACGAGGGAGGCGACGAGTATCAGCATGAGGCCATTGCACCAATCCTTTGCGAAGGGGATATTATCGGCAGTGTGGTGTTGCTGCAGAATGATAACAAGGGCCGAATGGGCGAGGTGGAACAGAAACTTTTGCTGTCTGCGGCAGGCTTTCTGGGCAGACAGATGGAGCAGTAGATATAGAATCCGGGCTGCGGCACATGGTGTAACGTGCGGCAGCCCGGGAACTTTTAAAGCAGGGATGAGAGGTAATTTGGCTATTTTTCTCCCATTTTTTCCAATAATTCCATTTTGGTATCATAAAGCTTTTGCGACAGGTCTACATAAACCTGGTGAGGATTGACCAGACGTTTTGTCTCATCCCAGAGAGTGCCAAGCTCTTTTTGACAATACTCGCGGATATCCATCACCTTTGGAGAGGTGTAGCAACATTCACCCTTTTGAAAAATCTGTTTCATCAGCAAGCGGAGACTGTAGGTTCCTGCTTTTAGACGGGTCTTTTTCCAAGGTTCCATAGGATCGAAAAGTACCAGGTCTTCGGATTCATCGTACACCTCTTCTTCGAGACAAATCAAGTCTGCTTTGAGTTTTCCTGTTTCTTTTTCGTAGATACGATATATTTTCTTGTTACCTGGATTAGTGATCTTTTCACTGTTTTCCGAAAGCTTGATCTTGGGAACAAACTGACCGTCCTCATCTCGAATCGCTGCCAGTTTATATACGCCTCCGAAAGAGGGGTTATCTTTGGAGGTGATCAGGTTCGTTCCAACACCCCATGAGGTGATTGCCGCGCCCTGGGCTTTTAAACTGTCTATAAGATATTCGTCCAGGTCGTTGGATGCGGAGATGATTGCATCTGGGAAGCCAGCCTCATCCAGCATTTTGCGCGCTTTTTTGGAAAGGTAAGCCAGGTCTCCGCTGTCTAATCTGATGCCATAGAAGGTAAGGGGTATTCCTTCCCGGCGCATTTCTGTGAAGACATGGATGGCATTTGGAACGCCTGACTTCAGGGTATCATAGGTATCCACCAGGAGAATACAGGCACTTGGGTACATATCAGCATAAGTTTTGAATGCTGTATATTCGTCAGGAAAGCTCATAATCCAGCTGTGGGCGTGAGTGCCTTTTACCGGTACATCAAAAAGCTGTCCGCAGAGTACGTTGCTGGTACCAATGCAGCCTCCGATCATGGCGGCCCTTGCACCATAAGTACCTGCGTCAGGACCTTGGGCGCGGCGCAGGCCGAATTCCATGATTCCGTCTCCCTGGGCCGCATAGCAGACTCTGGCAGCCTTGGTGGCAATAAGGCTTTGATGGTTGATGATGTTCAAAATGGCCGTCTCTACCAACTGGGCTTCCATAATAGGAGCAATCACTTTGATAATCGGTTCTCTGGGGAACATGACAGTACCTTCGGGAATGGCATAGATGTCTCCAGAAAAACGAAAGCTCCGAAGATATTCCAGGAAATCAGGCCGGAAAATTCCAAGAGAGGATAAATAGTCGATGTCTTCCTTGTCAAAGCGCAGCTCTTTTATGTATTGGATGACTTGTTCAAGCCCGGCGCAGATTGCATAGCCGCCGGCACAGGGATTATTGCGGTAAAAGGCATCAAAGATAACCGTTTCGTTTTGGGTCTTATTTTTGTAATAGCCCTGCATCATGGTAAGCTCATAGAGATCCGTCATCAGGGTAAGATTTTGTCTGTCCATGTTTCTCTCCTTTTTGGAAAATGGTTTTTAAGATTGTATTAGCTGAAGCAAAAATATAGCATGCAATTCTGCTCAGGCATTCAGGCGTCCGCTTTCTGGTCGGCTTTTGTCGTCGGTACAGATACCCCATGCGACAAGCTACAGATTGCTTTTTCAGTTCTGTCTGACCAACCTTGAGGGCGGATACTTCGGACTCGACTTTTTCAAGGCGGTGCTCAATGCTGTCAAGCCGACTGTGTATTGGTTGTATCAAAGATGAGATAGCCTGTAAATCTTCATTTGTCAATGTCATGATTTTTCACTCACTGTGTTGATCTTCCGGTTTGTAAGCACATACATTATATTTTTTAATATATCGTCAAAAAACAAAGGAAAATATGTTTTGACGTTCAAAAGGAACGCAGTGATTGCAGGACGGCCATAAGCGCCATAGGAACGCAGTTGTTATTTCGCGGGCGGTCTAGCTGTTACATGATTTTAATTATAACATAACCAAGGGGCAAAGTCTAATGAATTATCCGGAGAATACGGTATACAAGAGAAACAATATGGTGTAAAACTGCTTGAATTACTCTGGGGAAAATGATAATATAATTCAGATACGGTAATTAGATTATTTCATATCCAGATTTTAAAATAGGAGACTGCTTATGCAATATCGAAAATTAGGGAAAACAGGACTTTGTGTCAGTGAGATTGGCCTGGGCGGAGAATGGCTGGAGCGCCATTCACGGGAAGAGGTGGAACAGGTGGTTGCCCGCTGTGAGGAAAGGGGCATAAACATTTTGGACTGCTGGATGTCGGAACCAAATGTGCGAACCAATATTGGAAAGGCGCTGGCGGGCCGACGGGAAAAGTGGTATATTCAAGGGCATATCGGTTCTACCTGGCAGAACGGTCAGTATGTGCGTACAAGAGAACTGGAACCGGTGAAAATCGCTTTTGAAGATCTGCTCAATCGACTGGGAACGGATTACATAGATTTGGGGATGATCCATTTTGTAGACGAACCGGCGGAATTTCATCGAATTATGGAGGGAGAATTTTACCGCTATGTAAAGCAGCTGAAGGAGGAAGGACGTATTCATCACATTGGTCTCAGCACACATAACCCGGCGGTGGGGAAGCTGGCGGCTGAGAGCGGTGAAATTGAAATGTTTTTGTTCAGTGTAAATCCTGCCTTTGACATGCTGCCCGCCACCGAGCATCTGGATGATTATTTTGCAGAGAGGTACGAGGAGAATCTGGGAGGGATTGATCCCAAACGGGCGGAACTGTACAGGATTTGCGAACGAAATCAGGTGGGAATTACGGTTATGAAGGGGTACGCAGGCGGAAGGCTCTTCTCTGCCAATCGTTCGCCTTTTGGCGTGGCGCTGACACCTGTACAGTGTATTCATTACGCGCTGACAAGACCCTCTGTTGCAAGTATCATGGTAGGCTTTGATACGGTGGAGCATGTGGAGGAAGCCGTTGCCTATGAAACCGCAACCATGGAAGAAAAAGATTACGCCAGCATACTGGCAAAGGCGCCGCGGCATGGCTATTATGGCCAATGTACTTACTGCGGTCATTGCGCTCCCTGCCCGGCGGGAATCGACATCGCTATGGTGAATAAGCTGTATGATCTGGCGACCATGCAGGAGCAGGTTCCGGATACTTTAACAGCGCACTACAAACAGCTTACCGCAAATGCAGACGCATGTATCGGATGCAGGGGCTGTGAAAGCCGCTGCCCCTTCGGCGTGAGGATTGCAGAGCGCATGGTCAAAACCAGAGAAAAGTTTGGCCAAGGTGTGTCCTCCTGCCAGCGATGAGCCAAGTCGGGGCAGTTTTCAGACATGCCCGGGTATATCAGCATTCAAAGATATCCAGGAAGGGCTGGATGCAAGATAGATTGGCCGACCGATCTAAGACCGCGAAAACAATGGACTCAAAATATTGGGGGAAGCATGTATCCAGAAGCTCTTTCCACCAGGAGGCAACTTTTATGGGGTCATTTCGGAATACGCCGCATCCGTAAGCGCCCAGAACCAGGTATCGACAGCCCTGCTGGGCGAATATGGCAAGGGCCAGTTTCATCCTTGTCCGCATAGTCTGCTCTGCCAGAGACACATCTTCTCCTTTCAGTCTGACCTGCCCCATATTCACGGCAGGCAGGGTGAGTACGGAGGCAGTGACCGGTTTTTCCAGTAAATTAAATTTCCCGTTTCGGAAAAAGACCACTTCTGGAGAAAAAATGGCGTGATTTGTATACATCATGGATTTACAGGCCCTGTTGTTTTGGTAATACGCTTCGTGGGCAGTCAAAGTCTGGTAGAGACAGCTTGAAGCTGCCAGGCTTTCTTCCTGGGCCATGGCTCCGTTTAGGAAACCGCCTCCGGGATTTTTGGCGCTGGCGAAATTGAGAACTGCAATTTTGGTATTTTTCAAGGTGGCTTCGTCAGGGGCAAGGCCTGCAATGTCATGAGTGTTTTCGTTAAAAAGTTTTATAATGGCGTCCACTGTAGAACAGTTCCAGACATGGACGACATGTGAAACAGGCCTGTTTGGATGCTCCATGTTGGAGATTTCGGGGTATTTTTCAAGCAATGCCTCGCCTTGTGCGGGCGTCAGCAGAAAACTGTCTTGTACGGAGCGTTCCTGTTGGTTTTTAATCTGTATGTTAGACTTGCCGATTTCGTAATATCCGTTTTCCATAATTCTCATTGTTTCTCTGGCAACTGCTTTTCGATCCATGGTAAAATCCTTTCTTATTATAATAGTCTCAAATCAGACATTTGAAACCTCTCAGCAGGTATCGTCCGGTTAAGGAATGTCAAGGGACATCTTACCAGACATTCGTGGGAATCGACATGCGCACATACCTGCAGGAGCAGCGGGATGGCAGAGGGTTTTATAATTTATTATACCTCTGTGAAAAGAAAAATGCCAGTGCTATCGCCGAAAATATATTCCCGCGAACAATGAGCCAATTCAGACACTTTACTTTTGACGCCCTATTTGATAAAATATAAAGATATTAAAAGTCAGACGATATTCCTGCGCCGCCGGAAAAGATTGCATCCAATGGATAGCGGCAAACTGATATGAGATTTGGACACGGGACGATTTAATTTGACGGACGGCAATATGCCGCCGCAAGGCGAGGAGGTATACATATTTTGAGCAAGTCAACGATTGATGCAGTTTTCCCGGCGGGAAGATTTGACAAATTTCTTATGCTGATCGACGGCAACAGGCAGATGTATGATTTTATGGGGAAATTTGTATATTGTTCGCTGCACAAGATGATGCGGGAGGAGGATGTGAAGCGGCTGGAGGCGGCGATTGACAGATGTACGAATCCGCCTGGAGGCAGTGTTGACGAATGCGTCCATGTGGTCAATGACGATGGGGAGTATGACCGGTTTCTGGTCAGCGTACAGGATTGCTGTGACTCCAAACATTACCGTATCGAATTCCAGAATCTGTCCGACTGTGAGAGGACACTGACCCGGATGAGGGACAAATGCAATATTTTGCAGGATTATCTGACCATCAGCGGCAAAGCTTATTTTATATATTGGCCCGACGCTGGAAATTTCAGATTGTTCTGGGCTGATTATGAACAGCTGATAGAACTGTACAACCTGCCCTTTGACAAATGGATGGAGGAGGTTCTGGACAGGGAGATGGTGATGGAAAGCGACAGGGATATTTTTTGCGCTTTTTGTCAGTCCCTGCGTCGTGTGGACCAGGGGCAGAGCTTTCTGTTCCGCGGCAGTATTCTCACAAGGGGCGGAAATAAGGATGCCTATAAGGTGAAATTTCTCTCCAGGGTCTATGGGGGGAAAAAGGTGGTGATAGGTTCCTGGACGGTGGTGAACGAGCAGACAGGCAATGATGTGGATGACTTTGTGGAAGGCAGCAAGGTAGACGACATGACAAAGATCCTGAATAAGGCGGCGGTGACGGATTATGCGGAGACAGCAGTGAAAGCCGGGGGACAGGTCGCCATTGTCATGATCGATGTGGATAATTTTAAAATGGTTAACGATACTTACGGTCATCTTTTTGGAGATAAGGTCATCATTGCCGTGGCGGAGGTGATCAAGAAAACCGTGGGAGAAAACGGCGCGGCCGGTCGTGTGGGCGGCGACGAATTTATGGTGGTGGTAAGGGACTTTGTGGATGAAGTGGGGCTGCGCAATTATCTGCGGACAATTAAGACCAATGTGGCATCTCTGTTCCAGGATAAGCTTGGCGTCAACCGGGTATCCTGTTCCATAGGCGCTTCCAGGAGCGGGATTGACTCAAATCAGTATAAGGAGCTGGTCAGGATTGCAGATAAGGCCCTCTATATAGCGAAGCAAAAGGGTGGGAATCGTTTCATTATATATTCGGAAGAAAAGCATGGCCAGTTCCATATGGCGGAAGACGATTATGATATGGCTGAAATCAGGGACAGCTATTATTCCGAAAAGGATCTCACCCGTTTCAATGAGCTGTTGGCGGATGTGGTATTAAAGGGCAGCGGCAGCCTGCAGCCGTTATTGGAATTTGCGGTTGGCACGCTGACTGTCGACAGGCTTATCGTGCTGTGGGGAGAAGGGGAGTCAATGCTTGCCGTAAGCCATTCCGGGCAGGCGGGAACCAGCGAAGAGGAAATGCTTTTGTGGAACAAGCAATATCTGGATTTGTTTCAGGGAGATATGCTGACCATTACCAATACCAATATGCTGGAGTTTACTTTGCCGGAAGTCTATGCGGTCTTTGGCGGGCATGGTGTGCGCAGCGTGATACAACATGTACTGCGGGGCCGGGACGGAGAACTGAAAGGACTGGTTTTGGCGGAGGAATGCGTCAAACTGAAGCATTTTCCAAAGCTTGCCGTACAGTTGTTTGAAAGTATGTGCAAGATAATTAACTCCGTGTTGATCAGGGAAGAGTGATGTTGACGAAAAGACTTGCCAATCGTTTCCAAAAGTAATAGTATGATACCAGGAGCAAAAGATCATGATCACCCTGCGTGAGTGGATATGACTTTGGGTCCTGGTATCATACTATTATTTTATGGCTGGCCGGCATATCGGCCGGAAGAGAGCAGGCAGTTTCCACGCCGGAAGCCACCGGAAAACAATTTGGACACAGGGAATCGTAAGCTTTTTCCCTGCATGGAGGCGGAAGGAGAAGAAACGGAACTGGAACAGGAGGGCGAAATGAAAATTTACACATGTTTTCCCGAAGGAAAAGCAAAGGCACTTACAATGAGCTATGACGACGGAAAGATTCAGGATGAAAGGCTGATAGGGATATTTGATAAGTATGGGATTAAAGGAACCTTTAATCTGAACTACGGCCTGATGGAGCTGGAACAAAATCCGCCCAGAATCGGCAAAGAGAAGATTCGGGAACTGTACAAAAATCATGAAGTTGCAACCCACTGCCTGACCCATCCCACCATTGCGCGCTGTCCGCTGGTGGAAGTGGCACAGGAAATCCTGGAGGACAGGAAGGGGCTTGAGGCGCTAACAGGTAAGCTGGTTCGGGGACATGCATACCCCAACGGCTCTTACAGTGAGGAGATTAAGCAGCTATTCCGTCAGCTGGGGATTGCGTATGGCCGCGTGGTAGGGGGGAGAGCGGATTATGAGCTTCCCTTGGATCCGCTGGAATGGCATCCTACCTGTCATCACAACGATCCGGAGCTGATGAAGAAGGCGGAGTTCTTCGCCAATTTCAAGAAGAAACAATATCTGAAGCTGATGTATGTATGGGGACACAGCTACGAGTTCGACAACGCGAATAATTGGGAAGTCATTGAGGAATTCTGCAAGTATATGGGTGGCCGGGAGGATATCTGGTATGCGACCAACATTGAGATTATTGATTATATGGATGCAGCTAAGAATCTGAAATTTTCCGGTGACAATGAGATGGTTTACAATCCCAGCGCGGCCAGTGTCTGGCTGAATGTGGATGACGGAAAGTATGTTGAGGTCAAGGGCGGTGTAACCGTGGACTTAAAACTGTAAAAGGACGGATGGACAGGAGTTATCATATGCGAAAACTTATTATGGCATTGGATCAGGGGACCACAAGTTCTCGCTGTATCCTTTTCGACAAATCGGGAAATATCTGTTCCATGGCCCAGAAGGAATTTACACAATATTATCCCCGGCCGGGCTGGGTGGAGCACAACCCAAAGGAAATCTGGTCGTCTCAGTTGGCGGTGGCAGCTGAGAGTATGGCGATGATCGGAGCGGGGGCGGATCAGGTGGCAGCCATCGGCATCACCAATCAGCGGGAAACTACAATTTTGTGGGACAGGAATACGGGTGAGCCTGTGTACAATGCCGTCGTTTGGCAGTGCCGACGCACTTCGGATATGATAGAGGAATTAAAAAAGGACGGTTTCCACCAGATTATCAGGCAGAAGACCGGTTTGATACCGGACGCTTATTTCAGCGCGACAAAAATTGCATGGATTTTGGAGCATGTACCGGGAGCCAGGGAGAGGGCAAATGCGGGAGAATTAATGTTTGGCACGGTGGATACTTGGCTGATGTGGAATCTGACAAAGGGAGAGGTACATGCCACCGACTATACCAACGCTTCCCGCACCATGCTGTTTGACATACACAGGCTTTGCTGGGATAGGGAGATCCTTGCGAGATTTGACATCCCGGAGGCTATTCTGCCAAAGGTGTACCCTTCCGGTTATCTGTTTGGGTATACCTCCGCTTCCGTGCTGGGAGGCAGAATTCCTATTGCGGGGGCGGCGGGAGATCAACAGGCGGCGTTGTTTGGCCAGTGCTGTTTTGAGCAGGGAGAGGTAAAAAATACTTACGGAACAGGATGCTTTCTGCTGATGAACACAGGGAAGGAAGCCATATGCTCCGATTCGGGGCTTTTGACCACTGTTGCCGCAGGGACTTCTAAAACGCCCGCATATGCCCTGGAGGGCAGCGTGTTTGTGGCGGGGGCCGGAATACAGTGGCTGCGGGACAGTATGGGGCTTTTGTCAAACGCAGCCCAGTCACAAAAGTATTGTGAGAAGGTGGAAGATACTGCAGGAATGTATATAGTGCCTGCTTTTGCGGGAATGGGTGCGCCCTACTGGAATCAGTATGCCAGAGGCACGGTGGTAGGATTGACAAGGGGCTGTGCCAAAGAGCATTTCATTCGGGCTACGTTGGAAGCCATTGCCTATCAGACAGCGGATGTGCTGCAGGCAATGGAACGTGACAGCGGTATTCATTTAAAGAGTCTGAAGGTGGACGGCGGCGCCAGCGCAAATGATTTTCTGATGCAGTTTCAGGCGGATATCGTGGATACACAGGTACAAAGGCCCCGGTGCATTGAAACCACCGCCTTGGGTGCGGCTTACCTGGCTGGTCTGGCGGTGGGGTACTGGAAGGATCAGGAAGAAATCAAAGTCAACTGGCAGATGGGAAAGTGCTTTGAGTCCGCCATGGAAGCCGGGAGACGGGAGGCATTGTTAAAGGGATGGAAACGGGCGGTGAGATGTGCGCTTGCCTGGGCGAAAGATGAGGACGGCGTTTCGTCCTGAAACTGGGAAAGGATTAATTGATATGCTTGTTAAAAAATATAAGGACATGCTGTCCGGAAAGTCTGTAATCCGGCAGCTATCGGAGTTTGCTACGGCGAGAGGGCAGGAGATAGGCTATGAGAATGTGTTTGACTACAGTCTGGGAAACCCGTCCGTTCCGGTGCCGCCGGAATTTACCAATGAAATGATCCGGCTGCTGACACAGGCTGAAAGTAACGAACTGCATGGTTATAGTCCAAGCCTGGGCATCACAAGTGTGAGAGAGGCGGTGGCGGCGTCTCTTAAGGAGCGCTATGGGCTGCCCTATGGCAGGGAGCATATTTTTATGGCGGTAGGAGCCGCAGGGGCCTTGGCTCATGCCTTTCGGCTGGTGGCGGAGCCGGGAGATGAGATACTTACGTTTGCGCCCTTTTTTCCCGAATATCGCCCCTACGTGGATTTGACAGGGGCTGTGCTTAAGGTGGTTCCTCCGGACACGGAACATTTTCAAATCAATTTTGAAAAATTTGAGGAAATGCTGACGCAAAAGGTAATGGCTGTCTTGATCAACACACCCAATAACCCTTCCGGAGTGGTGTATTCCGCACAGACACTGAGAATTCTTTCGGATATTTTAAAGAAAAAGTCCGCAGAATATGGGCATACTGTTTATCTGATCTCTGACGAGCCGTATCGGGAGATCGTGTTTTCCGGTGTGGAGGCGCCCTGTGTGTCCTCTTTTTATGACGACACCATCATGTGTTATTCCTTTTCCAAGTCCCTGTCCGTTCCAGGGGAGCGCATTGGCTATGTTGCGGTGAATCCGCGATGTGCGGATGCGGAGGATATGGTCAATATGTGTGGTCAGATCTCCAGAGGAATCGGTCACAACTGTCCGCCTTCCGTCATTCAGTTGGCGGTGGCGCGTGTCTTGAATAAGACTGCAGATTTAAGTGTTTATGAGAAGAATATGGAGCTTTTGTACAAGACGCTTAAGGAGCTTGGCTTTACCTGTGTGAAACCCGGAGGGACCTTTTATATTTTCCCCAAGGCGCTGGAGGAGGACTCTGTGGAATTTTGCAGGAAAGCCCTGAAATATGATCTGGTGCTGGTGCCCGGAGATACCTTTGGCGCACCGGGATATTTCCGGATGGCATATTGTATGGAGACGGATAAGGTGGAACGATCTTTAGAACCTCTCAAGAAGTTTGTGAGGGAGACTTACGGCGATAAGAAGTAACAACTGGGTCAAAGGGTGAACCGTTAGGTAGAAAAGAGGAATGGCGGTACGGTTTGCCGGAAAGGTGGAATGCGTATGTATCAGGCAGGGCTTGTCCTGGAGGGCGGTGGAATGAAAGGAGTTTACACTGCCGGTGTGCTTGATTTTTTCCTGGATGAGGGGATTGAATTTTCCAGTGTATACGGAGTGTCCGCAGGCGCGTGCCATATGTGCAGCTTCCTGTCGAAGCAGCGGCGGCGTGCTTTGGATGTCTGCGTTGACTATCTGGACAGTAAAAGATACTTGAGTCTGGAGAGTCTTTTGCTGTCGGGGGATCTGTTTAATGTGCAAATGTGTTATCATTTGATTCCCGAATATCTTTATCCCTATGACTATGACACATTTAACAAGTATAAGGGAAGGGCGTACAGCGTGGTAACCAATATCGTCACCGGGCGGCCGGAGTATTTCCGCATCTCGGACATGAAAAGGGATATTGTCAAGATTCGGGCTTCCGCTTCCCTGCCGCTGGTGTCAAGGAATGTGGAGATTGATGGCGGCCTGTACCTGGACGGAGGTATCAGCGATTCCGTGCCCCTGCAGAAATCCGTTGTGGACGGCAATCGAAAAAACGTGGTGGTAATGACAAAAGAAACCGGATATGTGCGCAAGCCAGCCACTCGGCTTGGGCTGATCAAAGCGAAGTACTGGAGATATCCGAAAGTATATGAGCTGATGGCACAGCGCCATATAGAGTATAACAGGCAGGTGGCGTATATTGAAAACCTGCGGAAAAACGGACAGGCCTTTGTGATTCGTCCCAAGAAGGCAAGCAGTGTGGGACGGGTGGAAAAGGATGTGGAAAAATTGAAACAGCTATACCGGGAGGGCTATGAGGACGCTCAGGAACAATATGAGGAGCTGCAGAAATTCCTGGAGACCTGTGATGAAAAAGCATCTTCAGGTGCATGATACCTGGATGTACGGCGTACCTATGAATAGAGACAAAAGGATTGGAGATTTAAAATATGTTGGAAATCATAAAGGCAATATTTTACGGCATTGTGGAGGGGATTACGGAATGGCTGCCCATCAGCAGTACGGGCCACCTGATTTTGCTGGAAAGTCTGATTCCCTTTCAATCCGCCCAAGGCGGAGCTGGCGTCAGCGAGGATTTTTTCGGCATGTTTGACGTTGTGATTCAGCTGGGGGCAATCATGGCAGTGGTGGTTCTATTTTGGAATCAGATTTGGCCCTTTGCCCTGACCAGACAGGAAAGGAAGAAAACAGGAGGAACCGGCGTGTGGGCTTACCTGAAAAAAGATATCTGGATTCTGTGGTTTAAGATATTGGTATCCTGTATTCCGGCTGCGGTCATTGGCGTTTTGTTTGACGATGTGTTTAACGCGTTGTTTTATAATCCCACCAGTGTGGCGATTGCGCTGATTGTATTCGGCGTGGCGTTTATTCTGATAGAAAACTGGAACAGAGGAAGAAAATACAAAGTGACATCTTTGTCGGAAATCACATATCAGACGGCTTTGCTCATCGGTGCATTTCAGCTGATTGCGGCTGTTTTTCCCGGAACTTCCCGGTCCGGCGCAACCATTGTGGGCGCTTTGCTGATTGGCGTCTCCAGAACCGTGGCGGCGGAGTATACATTTTTTCTGGCCATTCCGGTCATGTTTGGCGCAAGCCTTTTAAAGGTGGTGAAGTTTGGATTTGATTTTACCACCATGGAGTTAACGCTGCTGATTGTGGGTGTGGTGGTATCCTTTGTGGTATCCCTGTTTGTGCTTAAGTTTTTGATGGGTTATATCAAGAAGCATGATTTTAAAGTGTTTGGCTGGTATAGAATCTTGTTGGGAATCGTTGTGCTGTTTTATTTCAGTGTTCTGGCGTGAGATGAAAAAGGCTGTGGGCTCTTTTTGTAATTGTTACAATTTTAGAAAGGAAAAAGCTTAAAATTGTTGACAATTACTTCAAAATGCACTACAATGCTTTAAAGCAAGCTTTATCAAGGATCACAAAAGCCTGCTGGGCAGAATACAGTAAACTATAATTGTTTATAGAAAGGAAGAATAGTCATTATGGCAGGAAGAAAGTCAAACGCAGTAAAAGCTGCGGAGGCGGCAGCGAAGGCTGCGGAGCTTGAGGTAGCAAAGTCCACGACAGAAATCATAAAGGCAGAAGATAAGGTTGCAGAACCTAAGACAACGGCAGCAAAGAAAGATCCGGCAAAGAAGACAACAGGTAAAACTACAACAAAGACTACGACGACTAAGACGGCAGCAAAGAAAGCCAGCCAGGAGTATACCATGCACGTACAGTTTTCCGGCAAGTCTTACGCAGAGGAGGATCTGGTGAAGATGGCAAAGGACGTGTGGAAATACGACCTGAAGCAGAAGGCCGGAGATCTTGAGAACATAGAGCTTTATGTAAAGCCTGAGGAAGGTAAGGTTTACTATGTGATGAACGGGGAATATACCGGAGACTTCACAATATAATCATTTGTGCAATAACGGAAAGAACGGCATCCGATTCCAGAATGTGGGATTGGGTGCCATTTTTTTGCATTTAGAATTATTTTAGAATTATTTTTTGCAAAATCAGTTGACAATAGATAGGGTAAGTGATATTTTATGGTTAGTAGATGTTAGCACTCCTCTTAAATGAGTGCTAATAATAAAAAGGGAGGCAGCTTGGATGGAGCTGGATGACAGAAAAAAGAAAATCCTGCAGGCGGTCATCCGCAATTACCTGGAGACAGGGGAGCCGGTTGGCAGCAGAACTATTTCCAAGTATACTGACCTGAACTTAAGTTCCGCAACCATACGAAATGAAATGTCCGATCTGGAAGAAATGGGATATATCCTGCAGCCCCATACTTCCGCAGGGCGGATTCCTTCTGACAAAGGCTATCGGCTTTACGTGGATACCATGATGGAGGAAAAGGAACGGGAAGTTGTGGAGCTAAAGGAAATGAAGGCAATGCTGGTTGAGCGACAGGATAAGATAGAGGCGCTGCTGAAGCAGGTGGCAAGAGTTCTGGCACAGAATACCCAATACGCCACCATGATCTCTGCCCCTCAGGCCAAGCGCAGCAAATTGAAGTTTATCCAGCTGTCCAGGGTGGACGCCCATCAGCTTCTGGCGGTCATAGTCAGTGAAGGAAATGTAATTAAGAATAATATTCTTGCCCTGCAGGAGGGAATGGACGACGATACGCTGTTAAAGCTGAATATTCTTTTAAACACCTATTTGAACGGTTTGTCCATTGACGAGATTAACCTGGCAATGATCGCCGCAATGAAGGCCCAAGCGGGCATTCACAGTCACCTGGTCAGCGAAGTGATAGACGCGGTGGCAGATGCCATCAGGGCGGAGGAGGATCTGGAAATTTATACCAGCGGCACCAACAATATTTTCCGGTATCCTGAGTTGGCGGATCATCAGAAGGCAAGTGAGTTGATCAATACCTTTGAGGAAAAGCAGCTGTTAGGTGAGCTGTTGAAAGAAGCCGATGTTGAAGACGGAGAGACCGGTATTCAGGTGTATATCGGTGAGGAGACACCGGTTCAGAGCATGAAAGACTGCAGCGTCGTCACGGGAACTTATGAATTGGGCGGCGGCAGGAAGGGTACAATTGGTATTGTGGGGCCTAAGCGGATGGATTATGACAAGGTCGTGGGAATGCTTCGGACGATCCAGGCGCAGTTAGATGCGTTATACGGAAATGAAGATGGTCAGGAAGAAATACTATAAAGCGCAGGGAGGCATCAATATGGCGGAACAGGAACAGAGAGTGGAAGAAACGGAAAACACAAAAAGCTCTGAGGTATCGGAAGAAACCCGGGAGACTAAGGCGCAGTCTGACGCTGCTTCTGAGGAAGGCGGGACGGAGGAAACCGCAGGGGAAGAGGAAGTTAACACAGAGGATGCCGACGGGGAAGATACGGAAGAAAATGAGGAGGAAACCCCAGAAGGAGAAGATCCAAAAACCTGGGCGGAAAAGCGGGCGGCAAAGAAGCAGGCAAAGCAGGATAAGAAAACTCAGGGCTACAGGGAACAGATTGAACACCTGGAGGACAGGGTAAAGCGTCAGCTGGCTGAATTTGAAAATTTCCGGAACAGGACGGAGAAGGAAAAACAGTCCATGTTTGAGACAGGGGCCAAAAGCGTAATTGAGAAGATGCTTCCCATTGTAGACAATTTTGAGAGGGGCCTGGCCACGGTACCGGAGGATCGGAAAGAAGATCCCTTTGTGGACGGTATGAGCCGTATTTATAAGCAGCTGCTGAAGGAGCTGGAAAATATTGACGTGAAGCCCATCGAGGCGGTGGGAAAGGAATTTGATCCCACACTTCACAATGCAGTGATGCAGGTAGAGAGCGAAGAGTTTGAGTCTGGCATGGTGGCCCAGGAACTGCAGAAGGGATATACTTACCGGGGAAGTGTGGTAAGGCATTCCATGGTATCGGTAGTGGTGTAAAAGGCTGCGGAAAACATTGACAGACCGGACTTCTTATAGCAGGTAAAAATTGGTTCCGGTGAGTTTAGAACACAAAAAGCGCATATAAGCGTTTCTATAAAAGTCAGTTGGAGAAAATTCAGGAGGATATAAAAGATGAGCAAGATTATTGGCATTGACTTGGGTACAACAAACAGCTGCGTGGCTGTGATGGAGGGCGGCAAGCCCACCGTTATCGCCAATGCGGAAGGCGCAAGGACAACACCTTCCGTTGTGGCTTTTACAAAGACGGGCGAGAGGCTGGTAGGTGAGCCTGCAAAGCGTCAGGCAGTTACCAATTCGGAGAAGACCATCGCTTCCATCAAAAGGGACATGGGCACGGACAATGGACGTCATATCGACGACAAAAAATATTCCCCTCAGCAGATTTCTGCTATGATTCTGCAGAAGCTGAAAGCGGACGCGGAAGGATATTTGGGCGAGAAGGTCAGCGAGGCGGTGATAACAGTGCCTGCGTACTTTAATGATGCGCAGCGCCAGGCCACCAAGGATGCAGGCAAGATCGCGGGACTGGATGTGAAGCGTATTATCAACGAGCCCACGGCTGCTGCGCTTGCGTATGGGCTGGACAATGAAAAAGAGCAGAAGATTATGGTGTATGACTTAGGCGGCGGTACCTTTGACGTATCCATTATCGAAATTGGCGACGGCGTGATAGAGGTTCTTGCCACCAACGGCGATACGCGCCTTGGCGGTGATGATTTTGACAACAAGATTATTCAGTGGATGCTTTCCGAATTTAAGAAGGCGGAAGGCGTGGATCTCTCCGGCGACAAAATGGCGATGCAGAGATTGAAGGAAGCCGCAGAGAAAGCCAAGAAGGAGCTTTCCAGCGCAATGACCACCAATATCAACCTGCCGTTTATCACTGCTACCGCAGAGGGACCTAAGCACTTTGACATGAACTTAAGCCGTGCACAGTTTGATGAATTGACCAGGGATCTGGTGGAAAAGACTGCAATCCCTGTACAGAATGCCATGAGAGATGCGGGACTTACCAATGCTGATCTGGGGCAGGTGCTTCTGGTAGGCGGTTCCACACGTATTCCCGCAGTGCAGGATAAGGTGAGACAGCTTACCGGCAAGGAACCCAGCAAGTCCTTGAATCCGGATGAATGTGTTGCCATCGGCGCCTCCGTACAGGGCGGTAAGCTGGCGGGCGATGCGGGTGCGGGCGATATCCTTTTGCTGGATGTGACTCCGTTGTCATTGTCCATCGAGACCCAGGGTGGTATCGCTACCAAGTTGATTGAGAGAAATACCACAATTCCTACCAAGAAGAGCAAACCGTTCACCACGGCGGCGGATAATCAGACATCCGTTGAAATTGTGGTAGTGCAGGGTGAGAGACAGTTTGCGAGAGACAACAAGGTTTTGGGACAATTCCGTCTGGACGGGATTCCTCCTGCAAGAAGAGGCGTGCCTCAGATCGAGGTTACTTTCGATATCGATGCAAACGGTATCGTAAATGTTTCCGCCAAGGATCTGGGAACCGGTAAGGAACAGCATATCACCATCACTGCAGGCTCCAATATGTCCGACGATGAGATCGAGAAGGCGGTCAAGGAAGCGGCTGAGTTTGAAGCGCAGGACAAGAAGCGCAAGGAAGCTATCGAGGCCAGAAACGATGCGGATTCCTATGTGTTCCAGACCGAGAATGCTCTGAAGGAAGTGGGCGACAAGTTAAGCGACAGCGATAAGTCTGCGGTTCAGGCTGATCTGGATGCAGTGAAGGCAATCCTGGAGAGAACAAAGGATCAGGAGATGAGCGAAAGCGACGTGGATGAGCTGCGCGCAGCCAAAGAGAGGCTGACCAACAGCACACAGAGCCTGTTTGGCAAAATGTATGAGAATATGCAGCAGAATCAGGCCGGTGCGGCAGGTCCGGACATGGGCGCAGGGGCGGGAGCTGAGAGCACTTCCGGCCCGGATGACGATGTGATTGACGGAGATTTCAGAGAGGTATAAGGGCTGAAACACTACGAATCTGCAAAGGGAACCGTTTAAATGGTTGCATAAATCCGCAGAATGTGGTAAGTTAGATTAGGATTTGTAAAAAATTGGTAGCACAGGGTATATGTGGGGCCACAGGCCGGACATATGTTCTGTGCCGCCGTGTTTATGATATGAGGAGTTTACTATGGCAGAGCAGAAAAGGGACTACTACGAAGTTCTCGGCGTGGATAAGAATGCGGATGACGCCGCGATAAAAAAGGCATATCGTACCCTGGCGAAGAAATATCATCCTGATATGCATCCCGGCGACGCAGAGGCGGAGAAGAAGTTCAAGGAGGCGTCGGAAGCTTATGCCGTTTTGAGCGATCCGGAGAAAAAGCGCCAGTACGATCAGTTTGGCCATGCGGCTTTTGACGGCGGAATGGGCGGGGGCGGATTCGATTTCAGCGGAGCCGACTTCGGTGATATTTTTGGTGATATTTTTGGCGATCTGTTTGGGGGAAGGAGTTCCCGAAGCCAGAGCAACGGTCCTATGAAGGGAGCAAATCTGCGCACCAGTGTCCGAATTACTTTTGAGGAGGCTGTGTTCGGCTGTAAAAAGGAAATAGAGCTTACGGTGAAAGAAACCTGTAAGACCTGCAACGGCTCTGGGGCGAAGCCTGGAACCAGCCCGGAGACGTGTTCTAAATGTGGCGGTAAAGGTCAGGTGATGTTTACCCAACAGTCCCTCTTTGGAACGATCCGTAACGTGCAGGCGTGTCCGGAGTGTCAGGGCAGCGGAAAGGTGATTAAGGAAAAGTGTGTTGACTGTCACGGTTCCGGTTATATCCCTATGAAAAAGCGCTATTCTGTGGATATTCCCGCAGGTATTGACAATGGCCAGTCTACTCGTATGCCCGGTTTAGGCGAGCCGGGAATCAACGGAGGACCAAGGGGAGATGTACTTATTGAAGTGATTGTGGGGCGCCATCCCATCTTTCAGAGGCAGGATTTTGATATTTATTCCACAGTACCTGTTTCCTTTGCGGTTGCGGCTTTGGGTGGGGAGATTCTCATTGATACCGTTGACGGCAAGGTAATTTATGATGTGAAAGCGGGGACCCAGACTGACACCAGGGTGCGGCTGCGGGGCAAGGGCGTGCCGTCCTGGAGGAATAAGGACGTTCGTGGAGACCATTATGTGACTTTGGTGATACAGGTTCCTGACAGATTAAAGCCCGAGGCAAAGGAACTATTAAAACAGTTTGACGAGTTGACCGGAGATACTTTAAACGCTGCAAAGTCCGCAGGGGATCGGGAGTCTGCCGGTGAAAACAAGGAGAGCAATTCCAAAGAGGGAAAAAAGAAAAAATTCTGGAAATAGGAAATGAATGAGAGGATCGCTGTATTATCAGCTCCGGCGGGTAAGGATGAGCTTTACTCGCCGGAGCTTTTTATATCAGGCTGCAGGGACTTTTCAATCAGAGAAAAAGAGTGTATAATTTATCATTATGGATAAAAGGAAAAATGAATTTCTGGGGTTGTTATGTAATTTTTATATTATTGTCCTTATGGCGGCGGTGCCGCTCTATACAGGGGAGGGGTATTGGAAGCTGGGAGATACCAAATATGTGCTGTTTCGCAATGTATCCATACTTGTCCTGGGGTGCTGGCTTGTGCTGGGAATGCCGGGACGGATTGGGGTGGTGACAGAGCGAATCCGATGGTTGAAAAATGGACGAATACCGGCGAAACTTCCTCCGGCATTTGGCCCGGTGGATTGTGCGGTTGCAGCGTATGGAGTCTTTGTGCTGCTTTCCGCGCTTTGCAGTGAATATCAGCCTATTGCATGGAATGGTTATAATGAATGGTATATGGGGGCTATTTCCCAGCTTATCTTTGTGGGAATCTATTTTTTTGTGTCAAGGCAGTATAACGGCGCCTTGTATCCGCTGTATCTGGGTGAAGCAGCTTTCTTTCTTGTGACCCTGCTTGGTCTGCTGCACCGATTGGGCATAGATCCACTGGGGCTGCAAAGGGGTTGGAACAGTGGGGACTGGGAGTACAATCATATGCTTTCCACATTGGGGAATATCAACTGGCTCTGCGGATATTACAGTGTGGCGCTTGCCTTTGTGCTGGCGCATTTTTTCCGGGAGAAGAGGTTTTGGCTGCAGACAGGTCTGTGTGTGTCCGCAGTAGCGGCGTTTGTTCTGTTGGGTATCCAGGGAAGCCAGGGGGGCTTATTGATTCTGGCGGTTGGGGCGGCGTTAAGTCTGATTTTGGGATGGGGAGATATGCAGGCAATGAGGAAACTTTTCCTGCTGCTTGGAGGATTTTTTCTCTGTATGCCTATTATGGACCTGCTCACCAGGCTGCGGGGAAAAAAAGCAGCGGTGGCGGCGGACGGAAATATATTTGACCATACAGTATGGTATGGCTGGGTGATAGCGGCCGCAGTATGCGCTGTGCTGTTTGGAATATCAATTCTTTGGAAGCGTTCTGAGTATGGAGAAAAGGGGGCCGGGATGAAGCTTCCGTCAGGAAAAGATATTTTGGGCGGAAGGAGAAAAGTGCTGGCCGCAGGGATGCTTCTGGGAGGTGTGGGGGCGGCGTTGGCTGTATATCTGATGTTTCACGGAATGGACGACGGCTTTGGAAGCGGCAGAGGTTTTTTGTGGCGTATTGCGGGCGAAGGCTTCTTTCAGGCGAATGTAAAGGACAAATTGTTGGGAGCCGGCCCGGACTGTTATGGAATCGCGGTGTTTAACCGCCTTGGGGCCGATACGGAAGTCTGGAAGGGGGAGCATTGGGAGGGAGCGATTTTTACCAATGCCCATAATGAGATATTAAGCCAGCTGATTAATGTGGGGATTATGGGAATGCTATGTTATGCAGCGATTTTCCTGACGGGACTTTGGGCTTATGGAAGTATGTTTACATGGGCGCAGCAGAAGGGAAACGGCAAGCGGCAGGAAAGAATACGTTTTCTGGGGTGGCTGGGGGTATTAGCGATTGTCATGTATGGCGCGCATTCGCTGATCAGCTTTCAGCAGGTATTAAATACGCCGCTGTTATTTATGACCTTGGGTCTGTGCGAATGCGGACTGCGAAGTAAACAAAAATCGCTCCCCTAAAGGAAGCACGAGGAACTAAAAACAGAAAAATCTCCAGCGCAGCCCGGAGCAATTTAGAGAGCAAAGCAAACAAAATAGCTCCCAGGGTGGGCAGAGCAGGAGATTTTACGGAACTAAAAACAGAAAAATCTCCAGCGCGGCCCGGAGCGATTTAGAGAGCAAAGCGAACAAAATAGCTCCCAGGGTGGGCAGAGCAGGAGATTTTACGGAACTAAAAACAGAAAATCTCCAGCGCGGCCCGGAGCGATTTAGAGAGCAAAGCGAACAAAATAGCTCCTAGGGTGGGCAGAGCAGGAGATTTTACGGAACTAAAAACAGAAAAATCTCCAGCGCAGCCCGGAGCGATTTAGAGAGCAAAGCGAACGAAATAGCTCCCAGGGTGGGCAGAGCAGGAGATTTTACGGAACTAAAATAAAGAAAGAAAAACAATTATGAAATGGACAAAATTTAAAATCAAAACGATTACCGAGGCGGAGGATATCCTGATCAGTACTTTATATGACATTGGGCTGGAGGGGGCACAGATTGAGGACAAGGTTCCCTTGACGCCTCTTGAAAAGGAGCAGATGTTTGTGGATATTCTTCCGGATGGCCCGGAGGATGACGGAATCGCTTATCTCAGCTTTTTTGTAGAGGAAAAGGAAGACGGCGCTCTGGAGATAATGGGCGAAAGAACCACAAGGGAAGCTGTCCTTGAGAAGGTCAGGGAGGAGCTGGAGACGCTCCGGCAGTTTTGCGATATCGGGGAAGGAAGTATTTCCGTGGAGGAGACGGAGGATATCGATTGGATCAACAACTGGAAGCAATATTTTCATCAGTTCTATATAGACGATATTCTGGTTATTCCTTCTTGGGAAGACGTTAGCGTGGAAGATAAGGGCAGGATGGTGCTTCATATTGATCCGGGAACTGCTTTCGGAACCGGGATGCATGAGACCACACAGCTTTGCATCAGGCAACTGCGCAAATATATTGCGCCCGGCGCCAGACTGCTGGATGTTGGAACCGGCAGCGGTATCCTTGCAATCTTGTCTCTGATGTTTGGGGCGGGACATGCAGTGGGGACGGATCTGGACCCTTGCGTGGCGGAGGCTGTGGAACAAAATTGCAGCGCCAATGATATCGACCCGTCACGGTTTGAGATGATGATCGGAAACCTGATCACGGAGAAAGCGGTGCAGGATCGGGTGGGTTACGATTGCTATGACATTGTGGTGGCAAATATTCTGGCGGATGTTTTGATCGCCTTGACGCCAGTGGTGGTGGGACAGTTAAAGAAAGGCGGAATATACATCACTTCAGGAATTATTGACGATAAGGAACAGGTGGTTGTGGAAGCTGTGGAGGCGGCCGGCCTGAAAGTGTTGGAAGTAAACAGGCAGGGAGAATGGGTGAGCGTTACAGCCGCCAAATAATGATAAAAAGCAGGGCGACGGAAAATGTATCAGTTTTTTGTAGAAGAGCATCAGATCAATGTGGCCGGAAAACAGGTGATGATCCTGGGAGAGGATGTAAATCATATCAGGAATGTGCTTCGGATGAAGCCCGGTGAAGAGATATCCGTTAAAAACGGCAGGGACGGGAGAGAATATCGCTGCGGGATTCTATTGCTGGAGGAGGACAGAATTGTCTGTCAGCTTCGCTTTATCAAGGAAGAAAACGTGGAGCTTTCCAGCCGGATCCATCTGTTTCAGGCTCTTCCCAAAGGGGATAAGATGGAACTGATTATTCAGAAGGCAGTGGAGCTTGGGGTATACCGAGTGATTCCGGTGGCGGCAAAGCGGTGTGTGGTAAAGCTGGACGAGAAAAAGGCGGCCGCCAGGGTCATGCGGTGGCAGGGCATTGCGGAGGCGGCGGCAAAACAAAGTAAACGGGCTATCGTGCCGGAAGTGACGCCGGTTATTTCCTTCGACCGGGCGGTTCAAAGTGCGGGCAATATGGATGTGAAGCTGATTCCCTATGAGCTTGCAGGGGACATGGGGCGAACCAGGGGGCTTTTTTGTAAGTTGAAGCCGGGACAGGATATTGCCGTTTTTATCGGGCCGGAAGGCGGCTTTGAGGAAGGGGAGATTTCCGCTGCAAGTGCCTGTGGGATAGAGCCCATCACTCTTGGAAAGCGTATTTTGAGAACAGAGACGGCTGGGCTGGCGGTGCTTTCTTGGATGATGTATCTTCTGGAGTGAAGGATGCAGACTTTTTTCGGCAGGGATGTTAAGTGCCGCTGAGCCCGGACCAATAGCATAGTGTTCTGCGGGCACAGGGCGCTTTTTCCGTACCTGTTTTAAGGAGCCCCAGCCTTTGTTGTGGGCTATGGATTTTGTGTGAGATTGGGGACGGGGACAGCACTTCCCGCATATGATATTATAACTTGACTGTACCTTGTATCGTATGTGATTTTCTCTTGGGAAGAGCGCTTGGCGCTTTACTGCCATGTAAATACCCGGAAGCTATTGAGAGACTCCGACGGGAGAACCTTGAATTTATGATCGAACCTGTGCAGGATTCAGCAGCAATACGCAATGCTGATGGCTTTTGAGCGGTTCGGGGCGCAGCGGCAGGGGATGTGGGGGCATGATTGGATATGGGCGGCGGTCATTTTAGATAAAGGAGCGTATCAATGGAAGTTTATTTGGACAATTCCGCTACTACCAGGGTATTTCCTGAAGTGGCAGAATTGATGACGAAGATCATGTGTGTGGATTACGGCAATCCTTCCAGTCTCCATATGAAGGGAGTGGAAGCGGAACAATATCTGCGATATGCAAAAGAGACTCTCGCCAGGATACTGAAGGTGAATGAGAAAGAAATCTACTTTACTTCCGGCGGCACAGAGTCCGATAATATGGCAATTATGGGATGCGCCTTCGGGAACAACAGGCGGGGAAGGCACCTGATCACCACGCAGATCGAACATCCGGCTGTTTTGAATACCATGAGGCATATGGAATCCATAGGTTACAGAGTCACATATCTTCCGGTGAATGCATACGGACAGATCTCTTTGGAAGAGCTGCAGCGTCAGATCAGGCCGGACACGGTTCTGGTGTCCGTTATGCATACCAATAACGAGATTGGGGCTCTGCAGCCGGTTGCGGAGGCCGGAGCGCTGATTAAGCGTATGAATCCCAACACGCTGTTTCATGTGGATGCAGTGCAGGGGTTTGGCAAGGCAAAAATTTACCCAAAGAAGATGGGGATAGATCTGCTCTCTGCCAGCGGCCATAAGATTCACGGTCCCAAAGGGATCGGACTTTTGTATGCGGGGGACAAAGTCAAGATGCAGCCGCTTTTGTACGGCGGAGGGCAGCAGATGAATATGCGTTCCGGCACAGATAACGTTCCCGGGGCTGCAGGGCTGGCCAAGGCGGCGGAACTTTTGTATGCCCACTATGACGACGATGTGATGAGATTGTATCAATGTAAACGGTATTTTATGGAGGGGATCAGGAAACTGGAGGGCATCAGGATCAACGGTCTGCTTCCCGGGAAAAACGACGGGGCGGATACGGCGCCTCATATTGTCAGTGTGTCGTTTGAGGGCGTTCGCAGCGAAGTGCTGCTTCATGCGCTGGAAGAGGATAAGATATATGTTTCTGCAGGCAGCGCGTGTGCGGCCCGTAAGCCACAGCCTTCTGCCACGCTGAAAGCAATCGGTATTGATCGAAACCTCTTGGAGTCCACTATTCGTTTCAGTTTTTCGGTTTATACCACAAAGGAAGAATTAGACTATACATTGCGGGCATTATATGATAAAATTCCTATGCTGCGTAAATATACACGAAGGAGTTAAAAAAGGATGTTTACGGCTTTTTTGATAAAGTATGCCGAGATCGGCGTGAAGGGAAAGAACCGGTATCTGTTTGAAGATGCATTGGTGCACCAAATAAAATATGCATTGAAAAAGTGCGAGGGGAATTTTCTGATTCATAAATCTCAGGGGCGCATTTATGTGGATGCTCAGGGAGAATTTGACTTTGACGAAACGGTGGGGCAGCTGAAGCTGGTTTTTGGCATCTCCGGCATCTGCCCCGTGGTATCCGTGGAGGACGAAGGGTTTGAAAAGCTTCGTGAGCGAATCATTCAATATATGGCGGATGTATATCCGGACAAAAACAAAACATTTAAGGTGCATTCCAGGCGGGCCCGCAAAAATTATCCCATGGAATCAATGGAAATCAATGCGGCTCTTGGGGAAGCGATCCTGCAGGCGTATCCGGAAATGTCCGTGGACGTGCATGAGCCGGATATTCTGTTAAATGTGGAAATCAGGGAAAAGATTCATATTTATTCGGAAGTGATACCAGGTCCCGGTGGGATGCCGGTGGGAACGGGCGGCAAAGCCATGTTACTTCTTTCCGGCGGGATTGATTCCCCTGTGGCGGGGTATATGATAGCAAAGCGGGGCGTGAAGCTGGATGCTGTCTATTTTCATGCGCCGCCATACACCAGCGAGAGAGCGAAGCAGAAAGTGGTGGATTTAGCCAGAATTGTTTCTCGTTACACTGGTCCAATTTACCTGCATGTGATTTCCTTTACGGATATTCAGCTTTATATTCACGAAAAATGTCCTCACGAGGAATTGACGATTATCATGCGGCGCTATATGATGCGGATTGCGGAACACATTGCCAGGGAGACGGGCTGTCTAGGATTGATCACCGGAGAAAGTATCGGACAGGTCGCCTCCCAGACAATGAATTCGCTCATGGCTACAAATGAGGTCTGTGAATTACCTGTGTATCGTCCGTTGATTGGTTTTGACAAACAGGAGATTGTGGAATTGGCCGGCAAGATCGGTACATTTGAGACTTCCATTCTGCCCTATGAGGACTGCTGTACTATTTTTGTGGCAAAGCATCCGGTGACGAAGCCCAATGTCAAAATCATTCGCCGTCACGAACAGAATCTGGATGAAAAAATAGAAGAGTTGGTGCGGACCGCTTTGGATACGGACGAGCTCATCATTGTGGAAGGATGAAAAGGATAAGCTGTCCCCGATTCTTTTTGGCGCGTTGACGATTCGGGCGGCAGTGCTGTCTGCTTACTGCGGTTAATTTGGACCTGGGATCATACGACAAAACAGAGGTTCCAAAAGGATGACTCCTTTGAAACCTCTGTGTTTTCTGTCAGCCGCCGGGGCGGACACTGCCGTGAAGACTAATCAAACAAAACAGATGTTGAATGCGGCAGAATTCCGTATTGCCGTGCAGCTGTGGGCAATTTGAAGCGATGCGTGCAAGCCGAATTAGATGATGTAAGGCTTCAGCGTTTCCAATACGTCGGCAGCGCCGTCTTCGGAATGGATATTCAGGTCGATGGGCTTGGACAGATCCAGGCTGAAGATACCCATGATGGACTTGGCGTCGATCACGTATCTGCCGGATACCAGATCAAAGTCATAATCAAACCTGGTGATATCGTTTACAAAGGATTTTACTTTGTCGATTGAATTTAAGGAAATCTGTACTGTTTTCATTGTTAATACCTCCTTGATATAAATCTGTTTCCTGTCTCCATCTTAATGGCTTATGGAATAAAAGTCAAGGAGAAAACAATACAAAAATAGCGACGATAAAACACGGCGGATGTGTTTTGGCACTCCCTGGGTCTCGCAAGATTGCATTGGGATGTGCCTATGGACGCAATGGGATAGTGAGCTTGGCGGGAGGGGGTGTCTGAACGGCTGCAAAGAGACTGCATATGGGGGGATAAGAATGAAGAGAGTGGCATTGCATAATCTGGGCTGTAAGGTAAATTATTACGAGACGGAAGTAATGCGGCAGAGTCTGCGGGAGAGAGGGTTTCAAATGGTTCCTTTTGACCGGGAAGCGGACATTTATATAGTCAATACCTGTACTGTCACTAATATTGCGGATAGAAAGAGCAGGCAGATTCTCCATCGGGCCAAGCAGTGCAATCCGGATGCAGTGGTAGTTGCGGTGGGCTGCTATGTTCAGACAGGGCGGGAAGCAGTGGAAAGGGACGATTGTATTGACCTGGCAATCGGAAATGAGCACAAGAAGGATATTGCGGATATTCTGGAGGCGTATCTGGAGGGAAGGCAGAGTGTCACGATACAGGAAAATGCCGGGAAGATATGCGAATATGAGGAAATGCAGCTAAGGCACACAGGGGAGCATACCAGAGCCTATGTCAAAATACAGGACGGATGTAATCAGTTTTGTACCTATTGCGCCATACCGTATGCCCGGGGAAGGGCGCGAAGCCGCAGAGCGGAAGATGTTATTGCGGAGGTGAGCGGTTTGGCCCGGGAGGGGTGCCGGGAAATTGTGCTTACCGGGATCCATATCAGTTCCTATGGGATTGATTTTGATGAGGAAGCATGGCAGGGAGGGCGGAGCGAGAGGCTTCTGCGGGGGATGCGGCCGGAATATACCGGCGGGAGTAAGCTGATTGACCTGGCGGAGATGCTTCATGAGATTCCGGGAGTGGAAAGAATTCGTCTGGGGTCGCTGGAACCGAGGGTTATCACGGAAGAGACTGCGGGAAGACTTGCCGCTATGTCAAAGATATGTCCGCATTTCCATTTATCTCTGCAAAGTGGCTGCGATGCGACGTTGAAAAGAATGAATAGACATTACACTACCGGGGAATACTATCAGAGCGTGGAGATTTTACGGAAATTTTTTGATCATCCTGCAATTACCACTGACGTGATTGTGGGATTTCCCGGGGAGACGGAAGAAGAATTTGGCCGGACCAGAGCGTTTTTGGAGAAGATACGGTTTTATGAAATGCATGTCTTCAAGTATTCCAGGCGTGAGGGAACCGTTGCGGCCTCCATGCCGGGGCAATTGTCGGAGCAGGTGAAGACCGCTCGCAGCAGTGAACTTCTGGAACTGGAAGGCAGACAATCCGTGGAGTTTCGCAGGCATTACATAGGAAGAGAGGCAGAGGTGCTTCTCGAGGAAACAAGGGAACTAGACGGGAAACGTTACCTGATCGGCCATACGAAGGATTATGTCAAGGTGGCTGTGGAAGCGGATTGTACCCTGCCGAGGGGAGAAATGCCAAAGATTAATTCCCTTGTAAAGGTCCCTGTGAGAAAATTTATGACGGACGAAATTTTGGCATAACAACCCTTTGGGGTGGTGACGCGGGAACTTTTTGCCTGAACCAAGATGAACGAAAGCTTAGAGTTGCGCTTGAATTTTGGATACAAATGAGTTATATTAGTATAGGAAGAGTGTTCGGAGATGAATTTGGAATGAGGTTAGAACATGCAGAACTTGGGAAACACACAATTCTTCAGGGTAGATTCGGAGCCGGAACCGGAGGCAAAGGTGGTACTGGCGGCCGTATATGAGGCATTGACAGAGAAAGGGTACAACCCGGTAAATCAGATCGTTGGTTATATCATGAGCGGCGATCCAACCTATATTACCAGTCATAAAAATGCCCGGAGCATGATCATGAAAGTGGAGCGGGACGAGTTGGTAGAAGAGCTGCTGACGGAATACATTCGCGGTAAGGGATGGAAATAGGGGCGGTACGATGGATGGCGGCCGACGGGAGGATGAGAATGCGTATTATGGGGTTGGATTTCGGCTCAAAGACGGTGGGCGTGGCTGTCAGCGACAGTTTACTGATCACGGCGCAGGGCGTGGAGATTATTCGTCGTCAGGAGGAAAATAAGCTGCGCCGGACACTGGCGCGGATTGAAGAGCTGATTTTGGAATATGAGGTGGGGGAGATTGTGCTGGGGCTTCCCAAGAATATGAATGCCACGGAAGGGGTGCGGGCGGAGCTGACAAAGGAATTTCGCGAGAAGCTCATACGCAGGACAGGGTTGCCAGTGACCCTCTGGGATGAGCGTCTCACAACGGTTGCCGCCGATATGACCATGATGGAAGCGGGGATCCGCCGTGAAAAACGGAAAAATTATGTGGATAAGATTGCGGCGGCGCTGATATTGCAGGGGTACTTGGATAACCGCAGCCTTCGCAACGAGATGCAGGTCGACAAGGAGGAGCAGGATGCTCTGGAGGAGGTCTGATTGGCGGACGGTTACACGGGAGTCCGTGCTGTTCGTGTACCCTTGAAAATATGCCTTCAAACAGTTTGCGCTGATGATATTCTCTTATGAATTTAGGCGTGGGCGGCGGTAAACGCAAAGAATGTGTTTGAACGATTGTGTGGGCAGTGCCTGGGCCTTGCATGTAGGAGTATAGGTATGGAAAATTTGGAAAAGATTACATTGACGCCCGATCAGGGGGCGCCTGTGGATTATTATGTTCTGGAACAGACCATGATTGGAGGCGTTCGCTATCTGCTTTTGACCGATGTGGCTGAGGGCGACGGAGAAGCGCTGATATTAAAGGATATCTCTAAGGACGGGGAGGAAGAGAGCATCTATGTGATCCCTTCCGACGAGGAGCTTGCCGCAGTGGCGGGCGTATTTGAGAACATGCTGGATGATATTACACTGGAAAAATAGCTGGATAAAGCGGAGTAAATATGGCGGTTGACAGAGGGCAATTTAAAAAGCGTTTAAAGGACAACGGACTGCGTGTAACGAATCAGAGACTGGCAGTGCTGGAAGCCATTGCGTCCTGTCCGGAGGAACATCTGACCGCTGAAGAAATATTTGAGTTGGTAAAAGTGGACTGCCCGGATATAGGGCTGGCTACTGTTTATAGAACAATACAGTTGCTGAGTGAGCTGCATCTGATCGACAAAGTCAATTTTGATGATGGTTTTGTCCGTTATGAGATAGGGAGTGCTGCGGAAAACGGAGGAAGGCACCGTCATCATCATTTGATTTGCACAAAATGTGGAAAGGTAGTTTCCTTCCGGGATGATCTGCTGGAGGAGCTGGAAGCGAAGATTGCCGAAACTTGCGGATTTCGTGTCGTGGATCATGAGGTGAAGCTGTTTGGCTGCTGTGAGGAATGTGGAGGTAAATTGATTGAAGAAAAAAGAAAATCATAACGGCACCGGACTGAAGATAATCCCTCTTGGAGGTCTGGAGCAAATTGGTATGAATATTACTGCCTTTGAGTACGAGGACAGTATTATTGTGGTAGACTGCGGCCTTTCATTCCCAGCGGACGACATGCTGGGGATTGACCTGGTGATTCCGGATGTCACTTATCTGAAGGACAACCTTGAGCGTGTAAAGGGCTTTGTGATTACCCACGGCCATGAAGATCATATTGGAGCGCTTCCCTATGTGCTTCGGGATATCAATGTACCCATTTATGCCACAAGGCTGACTATGGGCATTATAGAGAATAAGCTGCGGGAACACAACCTGATGAAGGGGACCAAGAGGAAGGTTGTAAAGTTTGGCCAGTCCATCAATATGGGAAAGTTCAGGGTGGAATTTATCAAGACAAATCACAGTATTGTGGATGCGGCGGCGCTGGCAATTTATTCCCCTGCCGGAGTGGTAGTGCATACGGGAGATTTTAAAGTGGATTATACTCCCGTATTCGGAGATGTGATTGATTTACAGCGTTTTGCGGAAATCGGCAAAAAGGGAGTGCTGGCGCTGATGTGCGATTCCACCAATGCGGAGCGACCCGGATTTACCGCATCTGAGAGAACTGTGGGCAAGACGTTTGACACTCTTTTTGAAGAGCATAAGAATACAAGGATTTTTGTGGCGACTTTTGCTTCTAATGTGGACCGCGTCCAGCAGATTATCAACAGCGCCTACAAGTTCGGACGTAAGGTTTGTGTGGAAGGCCGCAGTATGGTCAGTATTATAGAGACGGCGAGAAATTTGGAATGTATCAGTATTCCGGATAATACGCTGATTGAAGTGGAGCAGATGAAGGATTATCCCGATGAGCAGCAGGTGGTTATCACCACCGGAAGCCAGGGAGAGAGCATGGCGGCTTTGAGCCGTATGGCCAACGGCATGCACCGAAAGATTACCATTGGGGTGGGCGATACCGTAATTTTCTCCTCCAACCCCATTCCGGGAAATGAGAAATCCGTTACCAAGGTCATTAACGAATTGCTCAGAAAGGGCGCAGATGTAATATTTCAGGACGCCCATGTGTCCGGACATGCCTGTCAGGAAGAAATCAAACTGATTTATTCCCTGATTCACCCTAAATATGCAATCCCTGTACATGGGGAAATCAAACATTTGAAAGCGCAGGCAAAGATTGCCGAGAGCATTGGAATTGACAAGGATAATATCTTTATTCTCTCTTCTGGCGATGTGCTGGAGTTGACGGAGGAGAGCGCCGCTGTGGCGGGCAAGGTACCTGTGGGAGCTATATTGGTGGACGGCCTGGGCGTGGGCGACGTGGGAAATGTGGTGCTGCGGGATCGTCAGCATTTGGCGGAAGATGGGATTATGGTAGTGGTTATGAGTCTGGACCGGGGAAGCGGGATGCTGGTGGCCGGGCCGGATATTGTATCGAGAGGTTTTGTGTATGTGAAGGAATCCGACGAGCTGATCGACGAGGCAAGACAGACGGTGGACGATGCGATTCAGAAATGTCTGGGCAGAGGGATCACGGATTGGGGGAGACTGAAGAATACGACAAAGGATGCCTTGAGCGATTATGTCTGGAAAAAGACTAAGAGACGGCCTATGATTTTGCCGATTATTATGGAAGTTTGAGAATCGAGTAAGCAACCCTTCCCAAGCTGCGCAAATGGTACATGCTGAGTGTGTCGGTATGCGGGATATAGGAGGCCAATGGATTTTGGCGTGAGGAAACTTTATGGGAATCAGTAAGTCTCGATTATGGCAGGAGACGGTTTATGAGTGATATGGACAGGGCGACATGTGAATTTGTAGACGCAATATTGGCTACGGAAGAATATCGTGCCTATGCGTGGGAGAGGGATAAGGTAAAGAGACATCCTGAGTTGAAAGCACAGATTGATGATTATCGGCGGGTTAATTATGAACTGCAGTCAAGCGCCAATATAGATTTTGAGAAGCTTGATCAATTTGAAAAGGAATATGAGGTGTTTCGTGAGAATCCTCTTGTGGCGGATTTTCTGGCGGCAGAGCTGGGGCTTTGCAGATTGATACAGAGATTAAATGCACAGATTACCGAAAGGCTGGGTTTTGAATAGTGTTAAATACTTTGATTGCACTTTCCGGGCAAGTGGTATAAGCGAAACAAAGGATGAAAAGAGGATCTCATGGGATGGGGGAAGGTGAGTCTTTGAACGGTAGAAGAAAGGCGACATGGTAAATGGCATGAAAACTACGAGTATAGTGGGCGCCGTACTGGGAGCGGTTTTTAGGGTGGTAACTGTTGTGGCAGTGATATATTTGATCTATCAGGCTTCCGAGATCTGTTATGACTATGGCTACCGGGTCTTTACCGAGCCTGCCATGACTTCCCAGGACCGGGCCAGGACGGTGACGGTGACAGTCACTTCGGATATGTCTCCATGGGATATCGGGAAGCTTTTGGAGAGCAGAGGGCTGGTCAGGGACGGAAAGCTTTTTGTGATGCAGTATTTTTTGTCAGAGTACCTGAGAGATGTGGGGCCGGGAGAATTTGAACTGAACACATCCATGACGGCGGAAGAGATCATGGCCGCAATGGTACAGGAAAAAAACGAAGAAGACGAAGAAAAATAAAGGCAGGGAGCAATATAATGATTATTGAGGAAAGAATGGCTGCCTTTATTGATTCTCTGGACAGGGGAAATACGCCGTTTTTGGATGAAATTGAGGCATACGCCCATGAAAACAGGGTCCCTGTGGTGCGGAAATCCATGCAAAGTCTGCTGAAGTTTCTGATGAAACTGATAAAGCCGAAAGAAGTTCTGGAAGTCGGAACTGCCATCGGCTTTTCGGCGTTGTTGATGAGCCAGTATGGACCGGAAGAATGCCATATCACCACGATTGAGAAATATGAGAAGAGAATTGAGATTGCACGGGAAAATATTCGATGTGCCGGAAAAGAAAATCGGATTACCCTTTTACAGGGGGATGCGGCAGAAATTTTAAAAGGTCTGTCCGGCAGCTATGACATGATATTTATGGATGCGGCCAAGGGACAGTATCTTGCCTTTTTGCCGGATGTCCTGAGATTGTTGGGACAGGGCGGTATTTTGGTGTCTGACAATGTGCTGCAGGATGGGGATATTATCCAATCACGATTTGCGGTGGAGCGGCGTGACCGCACGATTCACGCCAGAATGCGTGAATATCTCTATGAGCTGAAGCACAGTCCGGAATTGGAGACGGTGATCCTGCCGGTGGGGGATGGGGTGACGCTCACTACCAGGCTATGAGAGAACGGCGGGGTATGGGAAGGTTTCCCAAAAGGACTGCGGCTGAGAAACGGATCGTAACAGACATAGAGAAAAGAAGGGTGTGGAAAATGGAAAGGAAGCAAGTGAAAAAACCTGAGCTGCTGGTTCCGGCGGGGAGTTTGGAGGTGCTGCGTACCGCAGTGATCTTTGGAGCAGATGCAGTTTATATCGGCGGTGAAGCCTTTGGACTGCGGGCTAAGGCGAAAAATTTTTCTCCGGAGGAGATGGCGGAGGGAATTGCTTTTGCACATGCCCATGGGGTGAAGGTTTATGTCACCGCCAATATTCTGGCTCATAACGAGGATCTGGAAAGCGCCGGTGATTACTTTCGGGAGCTTAGGGATATGGAGCCTGAGACTTGTGATGGCCTGATTCTGTCGGATCCCGGTATGTTTGCCATTGCCAGGGAGGTATGGCCTCAGGTGGAGATCCATATTTCCACCCAGGCCAATAATACAAATTATGGCACTTTTTTATTTTGGCATAGGTTGGGGGCAAAAAGGGTGGTTTCTGCCAGGGAATTATCGCTGCAGGAGATTCGCCGTATCAGAGATCAGATTCCGGATGAGATGGAAATAGAGTGCTTTGTTCACGGGGCAATGTGTATATCATATTCGGGCCGTTGCCTGCTGAGCAATTACTTTACGGGGCGGGATGCCAATCAGGGGGCCTGTACCCATCCCTGCCGCTGGAAGTACGCGGTGGTGGAAGAGACCAGACCTGGAGAATACCTGCCGGTATATGAGAACGAGCGGGGAACTTTTCTGTTTAATTCCAAGGACTTGTGCATGATAGAACATATACCTGAGCTGGTAGAGGCAGGGATCGACAGCCTGAAAATAGAGGGGCGCATGAAGACGGCCCTCTATGTGGCTACGGTGGCCAGAACGTATCGAAAGGCCATAGACGACTACTTTGATGCAGAGGAAAACTATGCCGCAAATTTGGACTGGTACAGAACTGAAATTGCCAAATGTACGCATCGACAATTTTCTACCGGATTTTATTTTGGAAAGCCCGGGGAGGAAGGGCAGATCTATGACAGCAGCACTTATGTTAACGAGTATACATACCTGGGAATGATAGAAGAGGTATGGGAGGGAGAGCTGTCCTGGGAGCGGGAAAGCAGTTTATCGGTACAAAGAGGGGAAAATCTGGAATGTGCTGTTGAACTAAGGGCGAAGCCCGTCGTTCAATCCCAAGTGCAGGCTGCAGACGGCACAAAGGAGTGGCCACCGGCCCGGTTTGAGCAGCGGAATAAATTTTCTGTGGGCGACAGGATAGAGATTATGAAACCGGACGGCAGAAATCTGACGGCGTTTGTGGAAGCGATGTACAATGAACGTTGGGAAGTGGTGGACAGCTGTCCTCATGCAAGGCAGACGCTTTGGGTGCGGCTGTCTGAAGCTGTGGAGAAGTATGATCTGTTACGGCAGAAAAATGAGACGGTGTAACAGGCTGGTGACCTGACGGAACCGTATCGGTTCTGCGCTGGCTTCGTCCAAAAAATTATTTTGGGTATTGCATTTTTAATGAAAGTAGAGTATCATCATAAGAAATGAAGCGATAAGAGGGTTCCTGATTTGCTTCTTCACAGCGGGGTTGGTTGAACGAGGAGGTTCCATAGTAACGGGTTTACTTTGGGACTCTTTTTGTATAACAGGAAAGGGAACGCTGGTGAAATCAGGGAAAGGAAAGGGATAGAATGATGAGCGACGTATCAAATCTGAATGTGGAAGAGATTTTTGCCAGCAAGGTGTTCACTTTTGGCAAGATGAAGGAGAGGTTGCCAAAGAGCGTATACAAGGAAGTCAGGCAGATCATGGATCAGGGCGGAGAGCTATCGCTGGCGGCGGCGGATGTGGTGGCAAAGGCCATGAAAGATTGGGCCGTTGAAAACGGAGCAACCCATTATACCCACTGGTTCCAGCCTTTGACAGGCATAACGGCAGAAAAGCATGACGCCTTTGTGACACAGCCGGACGAGGACGGTAAGATGATTATGGAGTTCTCCGGCAAGGAACTGATCAAGGGGGAGCCGGATGCCTCATCCTTTCCTTCCGGCGGATTACGTACCACCTTTGAGGCGAGAGGTTACACGGCATGGGATATCACTTCGCCGGCTTTTTTGAAAGAGGAAGCAACAGGGGTCATACTGTGTATTCCAACGGCATTTTGTTCTTATACGGGCGAGGCGCTGGATAAGAAAACGCCCCTGCTTCGTTCCATGGAGGCAATCAGCCAGCAGGCGCTGAGAATCGTGCGGCTTTTTGGCAACACGGAAGCTACAAAGGTAGTGGCAAGCGTTGGACCGGAGCAGGAGTATTTCCTGGTGGACAGGGAGAAATATTTACAGCGAGAGGATTTGATCTTTGCGGGAAGGACTTTGTTTGGCGCACCTGCGCCCAAGGGTCAGGAGCTGGAGGATCATTACTTTGGCACGATCCGGGAGAGGGTCGGCGCATATATGAAGGATCTGAATATAGAACTGTGGAAGCTTGGGGTGACTGCCAAAACGCAGCACAATGAGGTTGCGCCCGCTCAGCATGAGCTGGCACCGGTTTATGAATCAGCAAATATTGCGGTAGACCATAATCAGTTGGTAATGGAGACCATGAAGAAAGTGGCCGGCCGGCACGGCATGACTTGTCTGCTTCATGAGAAGCCGTTTGCCGGTGTGAATGGGTCAGGCAAGCATAACAACTGGTCTCTGGGAACCGACAACGGAGTAAATATGCTGGATCCGGGAGATACGCCCAATGAAAATATACAATTTTTATTGGTGCTGGCGTGCATAATCAAGGCTGTGGACACACATGCGGATCTTCTTCGTCAGAGTGCTTCCGACGTGGGCAATGATCACAGACTTGGCGCCAACGAGGCACCGCCTGCAATCATTTCTATATTCCTGGGCGAACAGCTGGAAGATGTGGTTAAACAGCTGGTTGAGACAGGGGAGGCGGCACGACTGTTGGAAGGCGGTAAGCTGGAGACGGGGGTATCTACGCTGCCGGATCTGGAGAAGGATGCAACGGATCGTAACAGGACGTCGCCATTCGCCTTTACCGGTAATAAATTTGAGTTTCGCATGGTGGGCAGCGCCGACTCCATTGCAAGTCCCAATACCACTTTGAATGCCATTGTGGCGGAAGCCTTCTGCGAAGCAGCGGACATTCTGGAGAAGGCGGATCATTTCGATCTTGCGGTACATGATTTGATCAAAGAATACATGACGAAGCATCAAAGGATTATCTTCAACGGAGATGGTTATTCGGAGGAGTGGGTTGTGGAGGCGCAGAGGAGGGGACTCCCCAATATCAAGTCCATGGTGGAGGCAGCAGAGACGCTGACCAAGGAAAAGGCGGTGAAGCTCTTTGAAAAGTTCGGTATTTTCACCAGAGTTGAATTGGAGTCCCGTGAGGAAATTATATATGAGACATATGCAAAGACCATTAACATAGAAGCGCTTACCATGATTGATATGGCCGGAAAGAAATATATTCCTGCCGTGGTGAAGTACACCAGGTTTCTTGCGGATGCGGTAGTTGCCGTAAAGCAGGCGGGAGTGGATGCAACGGTGCAGACACAGCTGCTGTCGGAGGTAAATGATAAGCTTTCCGCCGCTATGACAGCGCTTTCCAAATTGGAGAAGGCAACAGCCAAAGCCTCTTCTATAGGGGACATTAAAGAGCAGGCGTTCTATTACAAGGATGTGGTTAAAACTGCAATGGAGGAATTGCGCACGCCTGTAGATCAATTGGAAATGATTGTGGATAAGTCGGTATGGCCGGTGCCATCTTATGGAGAGCTGACATTTGAGGTATAAGTGAATTTCTTTTGATTTACATGGAGGAGTGAATAGGAGGCAAGATACAGGGACCTGTATGGTATTCCTGTGTCTTGTCACCGACATTAGTATCTTCCGTTAATGGAAATTGACAGTTGAATTGTTAAAAATTATAACAATTCCCACAGGTTACAGAACAGTTTCCAAAATCCAAATATATCATCCAATCCAGGCCTTCTGTAATCAAGAAGTGTAAAGAGGACTGGTTTTGGCGGACGTTAGTCCCGTAAAATCGTGCAGAGACGTGATATTGACTTTGCTGGAGGGACTGTCTGAACCGCTGCAAAAAATATTGTAAAAAAATAAAATTTTTCAAATAAAAGTATTGCAAATTGGAAATACTTCGTGTATAATATTTCAAGTAATGAACTTTAGGGCTATCGCCAAACGGTAAGGCAACGGACTCTGACTCCGTCATTTCAAGGTTCGAATCCTTGTAGCCCTGTTGC
>CAJTPN010000004.1:262665-263562 GCA_910578185.1 uncultured Acetatifactor sp. | reverse complement strand
AGACAATAGTTCCATTCCAATTTTCAGATTGAGGAAATCCAATATTTGCTGATTAAGTTGAATTACACCATTCTCTGAAATATTTACCCAACAGTATGACCGCCCTTTGTATTTGACAAATTCGCCCTCTGCTGTCTGATAATTTTGAAAAGCCGGATTATCAGTAAGAATGTGTCCTAATTTTGACGGTTCTAACAATTCTTTTCTTGTCACACAAAAGCCGCCAGTTGAACAATGCGAACGAAGTTCGCATCAGCAGCAGGAATTAAGGCGGCATATCGGGGAATGGGTTCGATTGATTTCCGCGAGTAATGAGCCAAGCCCGGGTGCTTGTACACGCATTTGGCGAATACCGCGAGAGCCTCGGACTTGTCCGAGGCTTTGCAGTTGCAAGAAGCGTTCTGTTGGTTGGCAGGATAGAGGGAGAAGAAAATATAAGGGCTGTTGTACAGATAAAAAATAACCTTGCGGCGTTCGGACACCCGAAAGCGATTACATTGTCAGAGGACGGTTTTCAATGGCTAGGGGATTATGAGATTACCGCTGATGAAGTCTTAGGAGGTATTGCTCCGAAAGCCAGTCAAATAAATTTGACTCTCGCGGCAGTCGCCAAATGGATATGCTTGCATATCCGCTTGGCTCGTTGCTCGCGGAAATAAAATGGAACAGGCGAAGTGTCTGCTTAGGGAACTGGCAGAAACAAACAATGCCATGCAGAGCAATGAGATTTTCAATCTAGCGGACGAGCAGGGCATATCAAAGCGGACACTGGAAAACGCAAAGAAAGAGTTAGGTATCCGGGCAAAGCGGATAAACAACACATGGTATTGGGAACTGGATAAAATCAGACAGTGACGGACAGGCAAGGCAACAGCGCAACAATGCAGGGTATTAGAA
>CAJTPN010000004.1:252807-262646 GCA_910578185.1 uncultured Acetatifactor sp. | reverse complement strand
CGTTCTTAAAGATTGCAAGGTTGCAAAGATTATAGACATTGCAATGTTGCGCTGTTGGAAAAAAGCCGGAAAGCGGCGGTATCAAAGCGGCGAAAAGCCGCCCCGTCCGTTAGGACGGTATGCTGTCCAACGGACAGCTTGCCCCCGGCAGGGCGCAAAACCTGCCCTGCTTGCAGGTTGCATTTTTGATAGGCTTGCCTGTCAAAAGTGCTTTTGCGTTACTTTCGCAGAAAGTAACAAAGGAGTGGCTTCGACCCGATACTTCCCGAACTATTAATGTTCGGGAAGGTTCCATGATTATGCGCCGTATCCGGCGCTCATTATCCGATAGGGAGAAAGGAAAATTTATTGAAGCGGACAATCAGCGTTATGACCAGCTACAAATCTACTTTTGAGAGAGCGGACGGAAGAATTGACAGAGGGTAAAGAAAAGTTGCTGTCTGAAAATGAAAAATTGGAGAAACAGCAGAAAAAGTTACAACAGGAACTTAACAAAATAGTGCAGTCAAAGGAAGTCATGGAGCGCAATATACACGCTTACGATGAGGAAGTAAAATGGCAGTTGGCAGAGCCGAGGGCATTGATGAGCGCAAAGGCATACCAGGATAAAAAGGCTTTACCGCTTGTGGAGAAATTGAAAGAAGTGGTAAAAAATCTGACTATCAAATGTGTACAGCTTGCAGAGCAAAGCAAGAAGATGACCGCTAAAGTAGACGGACAACAGAAACAGATTAGACGCCTTACAGATAAAATTATGGAACAGAGCGACCATAGACCGAATGCAGGAAAAAGCGACTGATTTAGGACGTTTGAAGCGTCATATAGGCAGGGAACAGGTACAGTCGATAGTGGAACGATCAAAGGTATTAGAACAGGCAGAAAAGGCAAAGAAACGTCCAAAACGTGTCTTTGAAATGAGCCGATAGGAAAGGGGGATTGATAAATATGACCAATATGGAAAAGAAAGTTATGATACGACTGTGTGCTAAAATCGTGGCAGATACAGACCTTTACGAAACGGACAAGGAAGTGCAAAATCTGATAGACTGGGTGTGCTTGTCGGAGCAGATAAAGGAAAACAATAATAGAATCCGCAATCTGACCGGGGAATATAAAAAGATTGCGCCGGATTGCCGGGAGGGAGTGCGGGCGCAGTTGGGCGCATGAAAGAACTCTGTAAAAAGCGGTATAATCTGTATGAGAAGCAGAATGACTTGAAAAGACAAAAATACAAAATAGAAAAATTGTTGGAATGATAAGAAATGTGGGGCGTGGCGGTTGCTATGCCCTATATTTTTGTGGAAAATGGAGCGTGAAAGTGATATAATCAAATCAGTATATCTGAATTTGAGGAGGTATTTTATGAGCAAATGGAATCAAGAAGCTGAAAAAATAATGATGGAGCGTTTTGGAAGAGATACGATAATAGCGTTATCAACTGTAAAAGATGATATGCCATATGTGCGATATGTAAATGCTTATTATGAGAATGGCGCATTTTATATTATTACATATGCTCTTTCAAATAAAATGAAACATATTGAAAATAATTCTACTGTTGCAATTGCTGGTGATTGGTTTACTGCGCATGGAAAAGGTGTTAATCTGGGTTATTTTGGGAAAAAAGAAAATGTTGTAATTGCTGATAAACTGAAAAAAGTTTTTGCAGAATGGATTGATAACGGACATATTAACTTTGATGATGAAAATACTATAATTCTATGTGTAGAATTAATAGATGGACTGTTATATTCACATGGAACAAAGTATGAATTTAAGACCACAAATTGAAATTTGGAGAAAAAGAAAATGAATATTGAACTTGTAAGAGCAACTAACGAATACAAGGAACAGTTATTTGAAATGTTGACAGAGTGGAAGAATGATATCATAGTAAATCACACCGATATGTCTCCATGGAAAATATGGGCAAATGATTTTCACGATTTTGATAATTATCTAAAAAATCTTGATACAAAGGAAGAAACTAAAGATGGTTGGGTTCCTGATACAACTTTATTTTGTTTCGATAGAGATAGAAACATTTTTGTAGGAGCTGTTAACATTCGCCACTATTTAAATGATAAACTGTTAAAAACTGGCGGTCATATAGGCGACGGAGTTAGACCAAGTGAAAGAAAAAAAGGTTATGCGACTGCAATGATTGGTTTGGCATTAGACGAGTGTAAAAGACTTGGGATTAATAAAGTTTTGATATGTTGTGACAAAGATAACATTGGTTCAGCAAAATCAATTATTAATAATGGTGGAATATTGGAAAATGAAGTTGGAGTAAATGGACATATTGAGCAGCGTTATTGGATTCAGTTATAACTTAGATGATGAATAACTGATTTTGGAGAGAAACATAGATGAAAGAAATAATTGCATGTGAAATGTTATATAGTAGCAATGAGAATATGCAATATTATGAAAAATAGAAAAGTATTGCAATCATCTGCTCTATGTGTTACAATCGTGGATAATAAAATTAAAGAGGATAAAAGTATGAACACATTTTGTAGTAACAGTTTAAGACGTAGAGAAAGAAGACGTAAGCTCTTGTAATCATTGTTTAATTCCGCATGGTTGCAAGGGGGGTACGTCTTGTTTCTGTGCGGTTGCTGTTTATAAATGTTGTAGATACAGAACCGTAATAGATTTAGTAAAAGACTAATTCCATTGCGGTTCTTTTTTTATCCATTTACAAATAATTAGAATCAATGGAGGTTACTATGAAAAAGAAGATTTGTCAGTATTTATCAAAAGTATTAGTAGAAATGTCGGAAGAGGAATTGATGAAAACAATGGAGATTCCGCCGGAAGAGAAAATGGGAGATTTAGCATTGCCTTGTTTTGCAATGGCAAAGAAAATGTGCAAAAATCCTATGCAGATTGCAGCTGAACTGGTTGAAAAGTTGAATGAACAGAAAGATGAATTAGGAATTGAAAAAGTAGAGAGTGTAAGGGCATATTGTAATATTTACTTGAAACGTGATTTGTTTGTTAAGAAGTGCTTCGAGTCGTTGCAAAAAGACAAGTATGGTGTATCGCAAATTGGTGTAGGGAAAACGGTGTGTATGGACTATTCATCGCCAAATATTGCAAAGAACTTTCATGTAGGACATTTGCGTACAACAGTAATTGGAAATTCTTTATATAAGATTTATCAGAAGTTAGGATATGATGTGGTACGAATCAATCATTTAGGTGACTGGGGAACTCAGTTTGGTAAATTGATTGTTGCATATAAATTGTGGAGTAGTGAAGAATTGGTAAAAGAAAAAGGAATAGAGGAACTACTTCGTATTTATGTAAAATTTGAAAAAGAATCAAAGGAAAATGAAAGCTTAATTGTAGAGGCACGAGAATGGTTTGTAAAAATGGAACAAAATGATCCTGAGGCATTAGAGATGTGGAATTGGTTCAAGGATATCAGTATGGTTGAGTTTGAACGTATTTATGATTTATTAGGAATGTCATTTGACTCTTATTTGGGTGAGAGTTTCTATCGTGATAAGGTGCCGGCATTAGTAGAGAAATTGAAAGAAATGGATTTACTTGTTGAAAGCCAGGGGGCACAAGTGATTGATTTGGAAAAATATGATATGCCACCTTGTCTGATTATAAAAAGCGATGGTGGTTCCATTTATCACTCTCGTGACATTGCTGCGATTCTTTATCGTAAGGAAAGATATGATTTTGATAAGTGCTTATATGTGACAGGGTTAGAACAATCTCTTCATTTCAAACAGATTTTTACAGCTATTGAAGTGATGGGATATGATTGGAATGACGGATTAATTCATGTTCCATATGGATTGGTTAGCCTTGCAGGAGAAAAACTTTCGACACGTGGTGGTAATATTATCTATGCAGAGGACATTTTGAAAGAAGCAATAGAGCGTGCTTATAATGCGATTATAGAAAAGAATCCATTATTGAATGATAAAGAAGAAACTGCGAAAAAAGTTGGTATAGGAGCGATTATTTTCCATGATTTATTTAATCAGCGAATCAAGAACGTTGATTTCTCATGGAAGGAAGTTTTGAATTTTGATGGAACTACTGGACCATATGCACAATATACTTATGCGCGTGCAAAGAGTGTGTTGCGTAAAGCAGATAAAATGGTAGAGGTTTGTGAAGTTGATTTTGAGGCTTTAACGGATGATGTGACTTATAACTTGGTAAAAGTATTAGCTGGTTATGAGGATGCAGTTATTAATGCAGCAGAGAAAAATGAACCATCTGTAGTTGCAAGGTATGTAATTTCACTAGCAACAGGGTTTAATAAGTTTTATCATGATTGTAACATTTTGCAGGCTAAAGAAAAAGAGAAAAAAGCACGTTTGATCTTAACGGATTGGGTACAGAAAATATTGTGTGAGGCATGCGAGTTGTTAGGGATGGAATGTCCGGAAGAAATGTAGTTTAAGATTGTTATCGCTCCATATCTTGTGCCCTGCGAGGCGCGTGTTCCCGCTGTTCCTGCCGCAAGATACTGTAAACGCTCTTTCTGATTTTCTCGGCTTCTTTCACTTCCTCTTTCAATGCAAGATACCGCTGATTGAGTGTTTTCCTCTCGGCGGTCAGCTTGGTGTATTCTTCTTTCCATGCCTTTGTCGGAATTGTGGTCTTGCTGTTCATTACGCCTTGGGGATAATCTTTCGCTGCCGTAAGCAGGATTTGCTCGGCTTCGGCCAGCGGCTTCTTTCCCTTGTACTTGAAATAAATGTCGGCTTGCTCGATATGCTTTTTCAGAGTGCCTAACCGTCGTTCAACGGATTTCAACTTGCCTTGAATATCCAGTTGTTCTCCTATCATAGTCTTGAATTTTTCATCAAGCCCCGTTATATCCATGATGTTGTTGGCTTGCAGGAAATTCAGCATTTTCGCTGCGTCATTGAGGTTATAGAGGGATTGGGAATATCTCGATTTTCCCGCCTGTACCTTGCGTGACAAAATGCCTTGGATATAGTCGGCAAGGGTGGGCGGCTCGGTGTTCTCGGTTTCCTCTTTTAGCCAGCTTTGCAGTTTGGAGATATGCGCCTTTAACTGCCGCAACTTCTGGTTTGTAACTTCGATTTCGCGATTGAGGTCTACACGCTCTGCGTGTCCGTTCTGCTCCAACGCCTGATTGCAAAGCCTCGCCCATGCCGCACTCCATTCCTCCGCTTTGGTCTGTTCGTTCCAGTCGGTAGCCCGTCCCTGTCAAGAATGTACTCCTGAGGGGAGCAGGCGGAACCTTCCCTCCACGGCGCAGCAGAAAGAACTGATCCGTCGGAACGTCCGTGACATCCCGTCCACAAAGGAGATGCTGGAGTACGTGGACTTTTTACTGCACCCAACCATGGGGAACGCATCGGAATTTATCTTTTGCGCTATGGAGAAGAACCTGGACCTGACAGGGAGCCGGTTTGACCCCACGTCATCTCCCTGCGGCGTGAGGAGGCCGCAGGGCTCGGCTATGACAGCGCGGTCTACAGAGAGCAGGTGGGAATTTTCAATGTGACCTTTGAACCGGGGCCGAAATAACTGGCATATCCATCATGCCGACAACAGGAACTGGACGCTTTCATGTGAATGAGCTGATTGACAGGATTGTGATTCACCGCCTGGAGAAAATAGGAGGACGGAAACATGTCATGATTGAAGTCTATTTTACCTATGTTGGGAAAATCCGCATCTCGCTTCACAAACCGGAGCTAGTCAGTGGCACAGAGAAACCGGCGTGACCTACGCCACGCCGGTTTTGCTGGATACGAATTGCAGATCAGATAATGTTGCGCTATAATAGTAAGAAAAGATAGAGGAGGGCACCACATTTCCGGATGATGATAAATTGTTGAAAAAATCAAGTGAAAAAAGCCGACAGCGTTTCGTATTGACAATGAAACGGCCGATAAATTAAGGCTGCTGTGCAAAGATTTTGCAAATCAGGATGTGGCATTTAATGCGCTGATGGCCGCCTATGAGAGGGAAATGCTAGCAACCACACAATCGCAGTATGCGGATGATATGCGGAAATTTGAACAATACCAGCAGTGTCTGAGCGCAAAGTTCACGGATATGTTAAAAGCACTTGCGACTGCAGATGAGAGGGCGCAGACAGAGGTGAAGAAGCTCCTGGAATCTAAAGATGGTATCATACTGGATTTGCAGAGGCAGATTGAAGATGCTAAACGCAGCCGAGAAACATATGAGAGCATGTTCAACCGTGCCGCAAAAGAAAAAAGGGAACTTGAGGAGAAACTGGAAAAGGAACAACTGGAAACTCAAGGGCTTCGTGCGGAGATGAAGGAAAAGGAAGCGCAGATGAACGCATCCCTGCAGGACAAGATCCAGCTGAATGAGATACTGACCAAATCTGTTGCAGAGGAACAGCAGGAATTGGACAAGAGGGCAAAATATCCTGAAATGATAGAAGAGAAAGATGCGCAGATTAAAGCTTTGTTCGAACAGGTGCGGGAATTGGAGGACAAGGCAAAAGACGCAGAATATGCACATCGACTTGAGTTGCTTGAAAAAGACAAGCAGACCGAGGCGGCAAAGGCAGAAATCCGCAAAGAGCAGGAAGATAAGATGAACACGCTTAGGGAAAAATATGAGGCGGAACTGGAGAAACTACGGGAAAAGAATGAGGCTGCACAGAGCCGCATACAGGAGTTGATAGCCGGAAAATGAGTTTTGAATGAAATAAGTATAATGAAAAATTTAAAAACCATCAGATGAAAATCAAGTAATAGATATTTTGGGAACAGAAGTATCAGTGCAGATTTTTGTAAGATAAAATGTGCTTTTATTAATAGGGGAAGAGCAAAAGACATGATGACGCGCATAGTTGTTGTTGATGATGATATGGATTTTTCTGAAAAAATAGAAAGAACGATTAAATTTTTATATGAAGAGATAAATGAACCTGTTTTGGTAAGCCGGCATAGTAATGGCAGCATCCTGTTGGACGAGCTGACCATGAATAGAAGTTATGATATTTATTTTTTGGATGTGGAGATGCCGGGGGTCAATGGATTGGAACTGGCCCAGAGAATAAAATGTGTTGAAGCAGATGCAGATATTGTTTTCGTTTCTGCCTATACAAAATATGCCGTTCCAAGTTATAAAATCAGGGCGTGTTATTATATTCTGAAAGAGGAATATAAGACTGAGGTTCCGGTCATTTTGAAAAGAATACGGCAGGAACGCTTGGACAAGGCGAAGGATTACTATATTATTCAAAATACTGCATATGGGAAAAGAATGCAGATGGATGATATTATGTACCTGATGAGGGAAAAGAAATACGTTATCTTCCGTTGCATAAACGGGAAAGAATATAAGGAAAGGGGTTCATTGGGAGAGGTATATTGCAAGCTTCCTCATGACAGGTTTGTCTACATAGACAGAGGATACATCATAAACCTGAAGCATGTTTCAGATTGGGAGGGTGATGTCATAAGGCTGCGTAGTGGTGTTGAACTTATTGCAAGCAGGCGTATGAGTGTGGTTTTCAAGGATGCGTTAGCACGGTATTGGAGGGAAGAATGATTAGGGCATTTTACTTTTGCTGTGACTTTATGTATACAGCAGTGAGGATATGGGGCACCATGCAGTTGATAGAAGCAATTACAGAACCTAAATGGAGCAGACGGAAACAATATGCTATATGGGCAACTTTTATTGTTATGTTGGCTGGATTAAATGCTTGTAATAACAGTATGAATTGTGCGTTGTTTTCTAATGGTTTTATGATGATAATCATTCTGTTGCTGTCTTTGGTCTGCGGTGCGACTTATTATTGCAAATATCGGGATGCGTTCTGCAATATCTTTCTGTATTGGTCAGGATTGGCATTGGCAGACTTTTTATTCCAGACAATTGCTTATGTTCTTTTGGATGATATGGGATTAGCGGCAGATATTTTTTTGACGGTTACTCTTTACAGAAGCCTTTATTTACTGTTATGCACTATACTACTTTATGTGGCTGTGAGGTTAGTATTCAGAAACATGAAAGAGAAAGGATTTGTTATTGACATATATCAGAAATGGAAATGGTTTTTTGTGCCGCCGTTCTTTTTGTGCATGGTTTACTTTCAGCGGGTTTATAAGTTACTGGTTTCGGAGCAAGTGATGCGGAATTGGTGGCTGTTTTTGGCAGGAATTATACTGATGATATTAATATTTACAGGATATCTTTTCATCCGGAAAGAAAAAGAACGTAGCAGACTGCAACAGTTAAAGATGGACATGATGGAATACGATTATCAGGCATTGCAGAGGGTGTATGAGGAAAAAGAGATCCTGCTGCATGATGTCAAGAAGCATATGCAGATAATCCGAGGGATGGTGGAAGCAGGACAAAAGCAGGAAATATTCGTTTACCTGGATGAAATGAACGGGATGTTGCAGAATGGCAGAAATAGGGACTTGGCGAACCATGACTTGCTGAATCTGATCTTAAACCAAAAATTCCAAGAAGCAGAGGACGCAGGGATATCCATCCAATATGAGATGGAAGATATGGGCGAACTGCAACTGAAGCCGACAGAGATATGTGCCCTGTTTTCTAATATCCTGGATAACGCCATTGAGGCAAACCAGAAGATTGCTGAAGGCATGGAGCGCTGGATAAAGCTGGTATGTACAAGGAAAGGGCAGATATTGATTATCTATATCTCAAATCCGATGGCAGAAAAGAAGATAAGATTTGTGGGAGGAATTCCGGAAACAACAAAACAGGATAAAGGAGGGCATGGGTTTGGGATGCGTAGCATAAGGCAGATTGTCAATGCACATAATGGACATATGTTGATAGAGACCGAAGGTGAAACATTCCGTTTCACAGTATATTTGAAAGGTTTTTGAACGTAAAGTCCATGTAATATTCTACATTTTAAAATCAGTCTATTATTTTTTTATCATAATTTTTCGTGCTTACACTTCAACCGTTTGGAGTCAATTGATTGCGCAATATTTTTATAGGGAGGATATACAAGACTGGGATGATCTGCGGTATGAGGGCTTGACAATCCAAGAGAGCCAGGGGATGGTATGGTGTCATGGCTGGGGAGGCATTGTTATGGCACGGATGGAAGCAATAAATTATGTAAAAGGAAGTTTTAAAACAGAGTTAGAAAAAACTGAAGATTTTGTCGGGAGATAAATAAATCATATAGATTATAGGAGAGATGTATTTCAAGGAACAAACCTTTGCTTGTGCCATGGAAGATGCGGGAATGCAGCTTTATTATGGAAATTTGGGAAAAGAGGGGAAGCAGCGCTGATACAGAGCCGGATTGTAGAGACGATTTGCTGCGGGAAAACAAGTATTCAAGGATTATTAGAGCTGCAGGAATGCGAGAACTTTGGCTTGTTGGGAGGGATTGCAGGATTTGGATATAGTTGTTTGTGCAATCCAGGGAAAGTATTGGAATTGCTGTGCATAGGTTGAATGGTAAAAAAATTTTTGGTGGTCATACGATAACCGATTGTGGTCAATATGTTGTAAAAATGTAGAATATAGGTGTATTATGAAAAAAGGGAGAAATCGTATTGAGTGGGAACTTTGATATGGCAGACAGAATTTAGTAAAATGAATGTGACTAGTGTACTGTATCATTGATATTTAGCGTATCTGTCACCTCTGTTATGAGGTGACAGATGAAATTACCGGATAAAGTGATATCAGCTTTTCTCTGGCATCTCCCGTTTGGAAATGCCACTGTATTTTAGCCTCATTACGATTGCGCTCCGTTTCCCATGCAGACAGTTCCTTTTTAAGTCTGACGATTGTATCTATACGGCGAGACAAGCATTGGCGTGTCATTACATTTAGTT
>CAJTPN010000004.1:214294-252580 GCA_910578185.1 uncultured Acetatifactor sp. | reverse complement strand
ACGCTTACATGATGCTTTCCTCCAAGCGGTTCCACGAAAGCGAATATACTGCAGGTGCCGTTCCGCTTATATTCCGAATCGGTTTTCTGGTCATCACCGGGACGCATGGGTAACGGCTCTCTCACATCTCCTAACAGCTGGTATGGTTTTTCATCCATGCAGACAACAGGACGCGCCGGATTGTATGGAAGTTCATAAACATCAATGACATCTTCCATACCGGCTACAAAATCAGCATCTTCTTTTGAAGGGATGCACCAGTAATCATTCATGTGAGGTCGAAGTTTATTTTTTTTAAAGCCCTGCGGATGGTATCTTTACTGACCGGAACATCAAGCACTATTTTTGCCTGTTCTTCCAAGAGCCGGAGCGTCCAGCGGGAACGGCCTTCCGGAGCCGGGCTGCATGCTATTTCGATGATATGGTATAAACATGAAATCTGTTACAATCCGGAGTTTATACGAAATGGTAAGAAATAACATTTGATCTGAAAGATAGTTTATAACCCTGAAGTATTGCTAATGAAACGGAGCATGTATGAGAAAAAAATATGCAAATTTATATGTAAAATTGACTGCAAAGAGTCCGTTTTTATTTTTGATTCTTATTTTGATAAGTATCGTTTTTCTTTTTGGAGTTACATTGACAACGAAGGTAGATGTTATTGAAACGTGCAACGTAAAAGTCGAAAACAATAAAATCTGCATTCAGAACGTAACCGATATTATGTTGGATGAAGTTTATGTATATGAAAATAGAAATGAAGCGGTATATAAGGTCAAAATTGAACCGGAAATGGTCAGGCAGGAAAACAATTCTCTGGAAATCTCTGTAAATGAATTAGGATTTATTCCTCAGTCAGACTTTGTAAATGTAGACATTCCTATTCAACAAATTACGTTGTTCAGAAGGGTTTTTTTACAGGGAGGAAAAAATGAATAAAAAGCTTACTTATTTTTCAACGGTAAAGTTTTTGTCAAAGTACATATTTGCATATAAAAAAAATTATATTATGTTTGCGATTGGTTGGCTTTTTGACATTTTATTGAGTATTTTTACACCGATCATGTTCGCGGTTATGATTGATGAAATTGTGTATTATCAAAATATATCGGTTTTTTTTAAAATCAGCATATCAATGGTCATCATGATACTGTTTGCGTGTATTGTGCATTTTTTTACGCAGCAACAATACGCATATCTTCAGATTATGTATGCCTTTGAAGTAAAAAAGGATCTTTTTAACGCAGTGCAATACGCAAAAGCAGAAGCACTGGCCGATATGCAGGCAGGAGATACCCTGAATACCATACAGTCTCATGCCTTTGAGTGTATGGTATTTGTGATCCGCAATATCATTCACACCGTTAATAACTTTTTTGCCCTTATTTTTTACATCATCTATATTTTTGTGATCGGATGGCAGTTTGGACTTTTGATGTTGGTCGGAATTCCTCTATCAGTATATGCGACAATAAAGTTCGGCAAGGTTACGCGGAAATGTAATGATGAATATAACGCTGTCTACGGCAAGTACAGCGGCTGGCTGATGGAACGGCTGTCTACGCTGCAGGATATCAGATTACTGAACGCACAGGATGTGGAAGAAAATAATTTTACAGGATTTCAGAAAAAATTGTTTCACAGGGAAAATCAGAATAGTGTGATTAAGCTTTCTTCCCAAAATGCGGTACAGACAATTAACTTTCTGGTGCAAATGTCAATTTATGCTCTATGTGCCTTTTACGCCTGTAAGGGAGAAATGACTATTGGCGTATTGACCATTATCCTGAATTTTTTTACTAATATAAAGGGAAAGGTGATCTTTTTCAGCGATTATTTCATTGAGGCACAGAAGAGAATATCCAGGATACAGTGGGTATATGACTTGTTCCACCTTCCCAGCGAAAAGGATTGGAAAGGCAAAGAAAAGCTGCGCGTCACTGACGGGAAAATAGAATTCCGTGACATTACATTTGGGTATATGGAACAAGGGCATTCCATGGAAGAAAAACATTCCAAGGGTAAGCAGGACCTGTTCCAAAAATTTTCATTGAATATAGAAGGCGGCAAGAAGGTTGCGCTTGTGGGGAAAAGCGGTTCCGGCAAAACTACACTGGCATACATGCTGGCGGGCTTTTATAAGCCCAGGGAGGGCATTATCACAATCGATGGGAAAGATATTTCCGATTGCACGCTTAAATCGCTTAGACAGAATGTGGGTATCGTACAGCAGGAGGTTCTAATATTCGACGGAACCATCCGGAGCAATTTATTGCTTGGCAAAAAGGACGCCTCCGAACAGGAAATTGCTGACGCATATGAAAGGGCAGGACTGGGAGACTTTATAAGGAGCCTGGAGGACGGCATAGATACTGTTATCGGTTCAAAGGGAGTCGGGCTGTCAGGCGGACAGAAGCAACGGATAGCGATTGCAAGGATCTATCTAAAAAATCCGCAGATCATAGTTTTCGATGAGGCAACCTCGGCGTTGGACAGTGAAACGGAAGCCTTGATACATGATTCATGGAAAAATGTGTTGGCAGGCAGGACGGCGCTTGTTATTTCCCACCGGCTCAGCTCAGTCATGATGTGTGAAAAGACAGCGGTGATTGAGGACGGTGTCCTTCTGGAATATGGCAGCACAAAAGAACTGTTGGAAAGCAGCGACGCGTTGAAGACATTATTCACAATATCATAGGAAACTTAAAAAATTCCCGGAGTGCGGAGATGGAACAAATTGTTGCAGGCAACAATTGAATTAGCAGGAGGAGAAACGTGCTGAAATTAGTAAAATACAAGCTTTATATTTTAAATAAAATAATGCCTCTGGCAAAGGGTGTAAGGCATCTGTTTATCATAAATCTTCTTTTTTCCATAACGATAATTGTCTCGGGGTTTATTGTTCCGCTGTTTTACAAGCGTTTTATTGAAGAAACGATCATATTGGGCAAATTGGATACCTTTGTGCCTGTTCTGTCAGGCTATTGCTTAGTCCACTTTGGCGTTATTGCAATAGAGTATATCAAGAACCATTTGAATAACAAGATCCGAAACTGTGTTACATTCAGGGCAAAATTAAAAATGTGGCAAGATCTGTTTAAATGGAAATTTGCGGAATATGAGCGGGCAAATATCGGGGATATCAAAATGTATATTGAGGATGATGTAAAGGTATTGTTAAACTTTTCTTCCTATTACACAATTGATTATCTTATCCAGTTTGCTACCTTGTTGGTATGTATCGTGATTTTGTTCGCTATGGAATGGCGCCTGGCGTTATTTTCAATTATCTGTATTCCCCTTACGTCGGGAGTAGATTCTGTCTTAAGCAGGCGCGAGAAGGAATTGAACAGCGATCAGCGGGAGAATGACAAGGAGATGAATGCCTGGTTATATAGCAGCCTTCAAAGCTGGAAGGAGGTAAAGGCATTAAATCTGCAGAACAGGCAAAAGTCCATTTTTGTCAACTACATAAAAAAGTATGCGGTATATTACGCCAAATGGATAAATTATTGGACGCTGCGGGCGTTGGTAATACCTAAAATAAGAAACGAATTCCTAATGAGGTTTGGCCTGTACTTTTTAGGTGGCCTGCTGGTTATGAATCGTCAGATGTCCATTGGAAGCCTGCTTGTTTTTGCTACGTATTTTGATATGCTGACAAAGGCAATATTGGGAGTTTCGGCTACTGACGCGGACTTGCAGGGGAAGAAGCCATATTTGGACAGGCTGCTGCAAAAATTGGAGGAAGAATATCCGGCTGAACAGGGAGAAGAACTTAAGGCCATCGATTCCATAGAGATAGAAAATCTTTCTTATCATTATCCGGGACAGGAAGATCTTCTCAAAAATGTGAGTTTGTCTATCCGTTGGGAGGAAAGGATTGCAATTGTTGGAAAAAGTGGGTGCGGCAAAACGACTCTTTTGAAGTTACTTGTGGGCCTGCTTAATCCGGACGAAGGAAGGGTATTGTATTCCGGTATAGAGATCAATCGTATAAAAATATCCAGATTGCATAAGAGAATAGGTTTTATCCTGCAAAATAGCCATTTATACAATATGTCCATCAAGGAGAATTTGCTGCTGGGCAATCCGAACGCGACAAAAGAGGAGCTGGATGATGCCTGCAGAAAAGCCTGCATCCTGGATTTTATACAAGGGCTTTCGGATGGATTTGATACTGTGATAGGAGAAAACGGCAGTAAGCTCTCCGGTGGACAAAGACAGAGAATTGCGTTGGCAAGGGCCTTTTTGATGGACGTGGACGTCTATATTTTTGATGAGGCGACCAGCGCAATAGACCAATACAGCGAAAAGCTGATCAATGATGCAATTGCCAACATGAGCCAAGACAAAATAGTAATTATTGTGGCACATAGAGAGTCTTCCATACAGTTATGTAACAGAGTAATAAGGCTGGGTGAGTAGACAGGAGGGTAACGTATGATATTAAAATATATAGGGTATAAAATATTAGATGGGTTATATATGTTATTTATTGGGGTGGAAAATATTGTGGCGAATGCAAGAAAATCATTAGGTCAAATTGTGGATTATAAACGAATCGATAAGCAATATAACATAGATACCCAATTAATTAGTGATTCAACTTATATTCCATCCTGTATATATTTCTTGTACAGGAGTTTTTTCTACTGGTCTGTTGTGAAATTTACATTGTATATAAAATTTCAGATGTTCCCCCCTTCCATCAAGTGTTGCTATAATGTCAACACCGTTGGCATTTCCTTTTGTTCTCCGTGCGTCAAATTTTAACGTGGTCAGTATGCCTTGCACCCATAGTTCAAAATCATACCCCGACATACAATTTTTTGGCTTAAAGCCATCCATTCTGTCAAACGTGTGTTCGGCCTCCTGAAAAGTACTCACAGTTTTCCTGTTGTACTTTTAAATATTTGAAAATATGCAGTCATTAGATGGAGTGCAATAACTGGCACGTATGCAACTCATTGGTAATGTATAGCCCTTTTTGTCTCCGAACCATATCAATTTTAATTGTATTGTACGTTGTGCATAAAATACGGGTTAGAATTTCTACATTTTGAGCATGTGAAAAATGACATAAAAATGTGATGGTTTTAGCCACCAAAAAAAAGACATCACCTATTGGTGAAGCCTTTCTTATATGCCTATACTTAAATTAGGGTTCTGTTGCTTTGTATATTATATTTTCATTTAGTATTAAGTATCCTCTTTCTATGTATTCTGGAATTAGTAATTCATTAAACAATGTACTACCTAGAGTTATTATACTTGATATTAAACTGTACTTTTTATTTCCTTTTGCATATACATAATTCATAAATTCATTTTCTGATTCCCATTTCCTATTTATGTTCCCGGAGCATACGGACGGAAGATGGCCATCATTGCGAAAATATGCTATTTAATTGAGCATCCAGCTTTTTCTTCCATATGATATCATCACAGGAAAAGACAAGCAGCAGACTGTGATATATATTAACGCTCAGTGCATAATGGTCGTTATAGCTAAAATAATTAAGTTCATCGCCAAACCATGCTTCCTTTTCGTGAAGATCGAGGGACCTTACTACAAGCCATCTAACAAATTCCATCTTTTCTTCTGCCGTTCCACCGCAAACCGAACATGGAAATGAATATTTTTTCAATAATGCATCACACGAATTGATAGATGTTCCAACTGACGACTTATGCTTAAATTTTTCCTGATAAATGTTAAATGCTTTCTGAAATAAGTATTTTTCAAAACTCCCGGCAAAGTAATGATTCTTCCAGTCCGTAACTACAGGATTGTCTTCCTGCTTTCCTATCCTCAAAAAACAATGTGCTTCTGTCCAATGGTAAGAAAACAGAAGAAGCCCCTGCTGCAAATATTCTATCGCATCAAAATCTTCATCACAAAACAGCTCAAGAATGGTATGGATGTTCGGCTCCATATAACCATCCCATTCTCTTTCAAGCAAACCTCCATCACTTTCTCCCATTGCCTTTAGGTAGTCGAGGTATACTTTTGGAATATGGTAACCGTACTCAGCACAGATGTTTTCTAATTGTTGAATTTGTTCGTTTGACGCAGATACGCATTTACTACTCCATGATTTGTCAAAATTTGAGATTGTTCTGAATAGCCGTTCCATAACTGACTCCGGCGTCCCTTGATAAAATTGTACCATTGGAACCACCTTCCTTTACTTTTCAAACACACAAGGCCGAATTGGGATTTTTCTGATTTGAATTTCTTATTTGCTGTTTTATATACTTCAACTAAGTATTTTTTATGCCTATATGTACATAAATCTAATACTTTAGTATCATCTACATTTATGTGTATTTTGATTATTTTCTCATTTGATTTTAAATCTCTTTTAAGTATGTCTAAGGCATTTAGTTTGTATGCAATTATTCCTGTTCCCATCTTACTTTTTACTAATCTATATTTAGATGGTTGCGCTACTGATAAATTAATGTTTGGATTATCTTCTAATGATATAATTGTTAGTAATTCTACTATCTTAGTCTGTCCCATTTGTATATCATCCTCAGAACCTAACTATATTATATCATCGTCAAATAAGTCTTGCAATATAGTGCTTTCTGGTTCTATAAAATTACTTGTATATGCTTTTACTAAGTCTTGTGTAGTTGTATTTTCCATAGTGTTCTCCTTTAAAAATTATGCTATTTTATATTTGTATGTAATATAACATGTATTATACTTTAATGTATAGGGCCTGATTATCAGCATTTAATCTTAAATAACTTAACTACTTTTTTGCAAAAGATTTTTATTTATTTATCTTTTTTTACTTCTTATGCTTTGAATAGTGGATTAGATAGTCTTGCTTTCGATAACATTATAAAAAACCTGTAGGATTTGTGACCTACAGGCTTATTTTGACTTTAATATTGTATAAAATTTTTAGAAGTGTATATTTATACACGTATTTTATCAGCAATTATAAAACGAACTGGGACTTTCTTTTTGTGTTTCTTTCAGTTGTGCCATGAACTTTTCAGACGCTTTAGAAAACACCTAGTATTTTCCATATAATGCACATCTCATCTTCCCTTCGTGGGTTGAGAGTAAATGCAAAGATTAAAAAGTAGTTGAAGTAAGTCTATATTAAATGTATGATAGATAAAAAGGAGTGTGGAATGTATAATATTGGTATATGTGATGACGGAAAAAATATCTGTGCCGTTCTTGAGGAGATGGTGCAATTATATTCGCAAAAGAACAAAATAAAAATGGATACCAAGATATGGTACACAGGTGAAGAATTGTGTCAGTTCTTGGAGCAGGGAGGCCATCTTGATATTTTGTTCCTTGACATAGAATTGTTTGAAGTGACAGGGATAGAGGTGGGTGATTTTATCCGAAACAAAATGGAGGACAGGGGAATGCAGATCGTTTACATATCCGGGAAGTCCTCCTATGCACAGAAGCTGTTTAAAACTCAGCCTCTGGATTTCCTGGTGAAACCAATTACCCAGCAGCAAATAGAAGACGCACTTGAACTGGGGGTAAAGCTGCTTGAGAAAAATAGGCAAAAGTTTGAATTTCAAAACGGCAAGGATTATTACTATATTTCGTATGGCAAAATTATATATTTTGAGAGTGAAGGACGGAAAATAAAAATAGTGGCTGTGGGCGCAGAGAAAGCGTTTTATGGAGGGATCAGGGATCTGGAGAAAAAACTGCCAAGAGAATTTTTCACAATTCATCAGTCCTATGTGATCAACAAGGCGCATGTAGTACGGTATACCTATGAAATGGTGGAGATGGACAACGGTACGATGCTTTCGATCAGTAAAGCATATCGAAAACAAGTGAGGGAAAGATTATTAAGGGGATAGAAAATGACGGATATTGTTATTTGTATTTCAACTAACTTGTTCAGAGTCTACCTGATCAGCAGGTTTATGCGTATATTTTTGGAGGATAAGGAAAATAGAAATTGCGGTGACAGGCTAAAAGATTTAATGGTGTATGGAGGTTTTTTCCTGGTCAATACGGCTGCATACCTGACCCTTCATATGGTATGGGTTAATTTTGTCTGTAATTTGGCAGGAATCGGTTTGATCGCATTGATGTATATAAAATCAATTAAGATGGTTCTGTTTGTGACTTGTTCTGTCTATATGATCAACATGGGCTGCGACACTATTTCTACGCTTCTGTTTATAAATTATAAGGATGGCACGGGATTTAGCCAGGTTTATGAAGTGATTACCGTGTTTTTGATATTTATTTGTGAAGTGTTGACAGAAAAGATTGTGGATGCTAGGCGAAAATCGGAGAATATCCGAAATATGTCTATAGGACTGATACCGCTATGCAGTATAGGGATGTTTTGTGCGATGATCTATACAAAAAGCAGTACGGAGACAGGGCTTGTCATAGCAAGCATCGGACTGATCCTGGTCAATTTTTTTACTTTTTACTTGTACAATATGCTGTTAAAAGTTCTTGCCAGCCAATACGAGAACGAAATACTGCATCAGAGGGTTGAAGGCTATGCAAATCAGCTTGACATAATGCTGCAGGGTGAGGAAAAGGTAAGGGCTTTAAGGCATGATATGAAGCACCATATGAGCGAACTAAAAATATTGGCGGCAAAGGGTGAGAACAGGGAGATTGAAGAATACATTGGCAGCATGGAGGAATTTATAGCAAATCCCAATGAGATCGTATCTTCGGGAAATCTTGAGATTGACAGCGTGATGAATTATATGCTCCGCAAGGCAAAGCAGGAGCTACTTACGGTAGATGTGAATGTGCGGCTGCCAAAGTCGGTGGACCACTCCTTTGATATCAATGTGATCCTGGGGAATTTATTGGAAAACGCTATTGAGGCAGCAAGGCAGACGGAGAGAAAAAAGCTGAATGTCAATATAGAACTTCAGCAAGGCTTTCTGAGGATTCAAATTGAAAACAGCTATACAGGGAAACTGGAAAAAAGGCACCGAAAGCTGTTGACAACCAAGAACACAAAAGGGCTTCATGGTATCGGACTGGAGAATGTGAGGAAAATTGTGGAAAAATATGACGGGACCATGGAGATATGTCCTGACAGTGACATGTTCCGTGTTATGCTGATCTTATACATGTCGGAACTGAAAGAGTGATACAGGAACCGCTTCGTAAATCCTGTAGTTGAAGTTATATTATTGCAAAAGCATGGCTGACAGCAGGTTCATCCATGCTTTTTGAATGCCATTTTCGGATAAAAAGTCTAATTATTACATAAACATTGCCAAGTTAATACAAGAAACGGCACAACAGGCTTTTTTGTGTTATTATCATTCTCAAAAGAATGAAAGCAATGAACATAAAGAAACGTGCAAAAAAGTAATTGAAAAGGCCATTGTTATGATTGCCAGGAAATCTGCCGGCGTAGAAGCCAATACCGCATGTCCGCTCTGGGTCTATCAATTCAAAGAGCCGAAACAAGTCAAAGCATTGCGGAAGTTTTGAGGGCTGAAAAAGTTTTGGCAGGAAAGCTCTTAAGGGACGGGGGTATCTCATCGGAAGAAGTGGAGATTGTGGAGTATGGCCTGGAAAATCTTGGGAACAGTCTGATCGGGATGTCTATTACCCTGATAATTGGCTATTGCTTTGATTTTCTGCTGGGTAGTTTTTTGCTATGGCTGCTGATATTCCCGCTGAGAAAGAATGCAGGAGGATTCCATGCTGAAACAAAGGGAAGATATTTGCCATTTTCATCAGCACCGGCTTTGCCGCCATGATTTTTTGCAAAAAGCCAAAGGGGGGATTCTGTGAGAAAGTTGTTTTTCGCTATGCGCACGCAGACACGGTGCCTGCTGCGGCGCAGGGTATGGCGTGTGATGGGCATGGTGGGCATTTTTGCTACTTTAGGGTGTTTTTGGTATCCGTATATGTGTCACGAGGAGGCACCTTGGCTGATGGGGCAGACAGTGTACGGGCAGGTGGTGCTGACGCTCGACTTTTTAATGATAAGCATTGAATTGCGGCGCGAGAGCCGAAGAGAGCATTTGGACGACCTCTTCGCTGCCTATTCCCCGAGCGCGGCACTTTTCCCTTGCGCGCAGCTTTTGACAGTTTGGTTGTTCGCGACAGGGATGACGCTGTTGCTCTGCGCGGGATTCGCGGCCCCCATGCTCTTGGACGATGCGCACATTCTCTGGCTGCGGCAGGTGCTTTTGCAGACGGTACTGCTCTATTTCCTGCCCTGCTTCGGCTTCGGCGCGGTGGGTTTGCTCATCAGTCACCTCATTCCGGGCAAAAATGTCTATCTCGCCGCCGTTGCACTCTGGCTGCCAACCTCCTCAGTGGCAGTGTACTTCATGGGCGACCTTGCACGGCTCTTTCCCGGCTGGCGGCTGTTTTCAGGCTTTGTCAGTATGGGACTCGCTGACTATCGGTATGCGTGGAATTTCGTCAGCGGCCCGCCAATCGAGGCACCGCGCTGGGTAGTACGCAGCACACTGTGTCTGCTTGCTGCCGCGCTATATGTTCTCTGCTATCGAAAGGACAGTCTCTCCGACCGTCGCACAGTGCGGCACGCAAAATGGGGCACAGGTGCGGCGGTGCTCCTCGGAACTGCGATGCTCACGGTACTCTGTGTGCGGTATCAGGTTTTCTTCACACGGTTTTCCAACGACGCGCTGACATATAGCCTCACATATGAAAAGTGTCGGGAATACGAAATATCGGGTGAGCGGGCGTCTGAAAAAAATATCACGATACAAAAGATGGACATCTCCCTCTCCTGCACAACACAGGGTCTCTCGGCGGATGTAGCGCTCACTGCAAAAGCGGACAGTCTCATTGAGCAGCAGGCATTCACGCTCTTTTCCGACCTGACAGTGGACGAGGTGCTGGTCAATGGAGTGCCGGCGGAATGGGAGCGCGTTCACGATAGTCTGACTGTGCGATTTCCTGCACCTGAGGCGGCGGACGAGGTACTATGCCTTACTTTTCGCTACCACGGGTATGGTCTGCCCGTCTTTCCGGCAAACGAAACAACGGTACAGCTTGGCCGCACATTTCCATGGCTCCCGTGGCCGGGCGTGCGGGAACGCAGCCGGACGGAGATCAATCGTTACTACCAAAACGAGGTTTTTTGCGTCGCAGACTGGCAGCAAGGCGACCCTGTGGTCTACACGCTGCGTTATAATGGGCCGGGCGGCCTCTGCACCAACCTGAACAATGTAGGTGGCGGGCGCTATGAGGGTGTGTCCACGGATGGTGTGATGCTGTATTCGGGCATGGTTCATTCCCGTCATGGCGGCATCGATGTGTATGTGCCGCCCCATCTCTACGAAGAGAGCGGGATATTCGCGGAGGCAGTGCAGAGCAGCCGCACGCTGATACTTGACCTTTGCAGACGGATGGACGTATTAGAGCAGCCGGAGGAGCCTGCTTCCGTCGCCCTGCTTCGCGCGCAGGAGCCAAATTGGGGCGGAGTGCCGAACGAACTGTTCCCGCGCGGCGGGTGGTGGGAAATACATACAACAGACGGCGGATCGCTGGCGGCATCATATCTGAAGCGTGCGGCAGACGAAAACGCTTTTCTCACCTCCCCGCGGGCGATGGCAGACATTGCGGTACCGTATCTGCTCAGCCCCGGCGCGGGCTATCCTAAAGATATTCCATGGTTCTCCACAAGGGCTTTTTCCCAGCTGCTGCGCTTCTCTTTTCTTGCCCCTGAGTGGGACGAGGAGAGTCTCGCTTATCATGTAAAGGACTTTCAAGAGGGTTATCTCGACTGGAATGAGGAGAGGCGGCGAAATGCCGAAGAGCAATACGGCGTTGCCATCCCCGCCGAGCCGGAGGACACCGCACGGCAGCTCGACGAAATTTTGCGGCAGATGCGCGCGGGGGAAAGCGCCGACCTGCCGCTGCGAACCATCTATCAAAGACTGTTGCAGGGCGAGGCGGTTTTACCTGGCGAGATGATACGCGTTTTGTACGAGGAAATGGGGGGGATGACAGATGGACATTGAAATTACGGGGCTTTCCAAAAGCTACAAAAAGGTGCGGGCGCTGGACAGTGTGGAGCTGACGCTTCGCCCGGGCATCCACGGCCTGCTCGGGCCCAACGGCGCCGGAAAGACAACGCTGATGTGCATATTGGCGACGATCCTGTATCCGGATGTGGGTACCATCTGTTGGGGTGACACGCTTGACTGGTCGAAACCGAATGGCATCAAGGAGCGGATTGGCTATCTGCCCCAGCAGTTCGGTATGTATCGTAACCTGACGGTCCGGGAGGCACTGTGCGATGTGGCACTCTTCAAAAACATCCCGCGTGCGGAGGAGGCACAGGCTGTGGCTCGAGCGCTGGAGGCGACGCACCTCACAGAATTTGCCGTTCGGCGCGTGGGACAGCTCTCCGGCGGGATGCTTCGGCGTCTTGGCATCGCCCAGGCTATACTCGGGGGGCCCAAGCTGCTGATCCTTGACGAACCGTCCGTTGGTCTCGACCCCATGGAGCGTATCCAGCTGCGTAAGTTGCTGCGGGAGGCGAGCGACGGAGAACGGATCATCCTGCTGTCAAGTCACATTGTGGGGGACATCGAGAGTCTGTGTGACACGGTGACGGTGATGGAAAAGGGGCACGTGTTGTCTTCCGGTGACCTTGCCAAGGTGCGGGACGCTGCCGCAGGACATGTTATCGAAGAATTCATGGACGAACGGACACTGCGGGAGACGGAACGCACGCACAGTGTCATCAATTTTATGAGTTCCGGTGACGGATTTTTGGTTCGCTATCTCGCCGACGACGGTGATGTCGGTCCGCGTGCGGTACCCACACTGGAGGACAGCTATACATGGATTATCAGAAGGGGGGCAGGACAGTGAAACGCATTTTTCGGGAGCTGCGGCACGATTTGAAGGAGCCCGGACTCAACATTCTTGCACTGCCGAGTGTCTCACTGCTGTTTCTGCTGCTTACATGTGTAGTACAGGATCGGTTGGGCGACAACAACAGGGTCACATTGGCAATGCTGGAGGTGTTGATCCCGTTCCTCGGCGGATATGCATCGCTGATGCTGATGCAGGGGCTGCTTGATACGGAAGGGTGCGGCACCCTCTTCAGCTATCCGAGATCGAACCTCTACTGGGGGCTTATCCGCCAGCTGCGCCTCTTTTTGGTGCAGGCGGTACATACAGTCATCGTGTGCCTTGCCGTCGAGATCATCGTCCCGTCGGCATCGTTTTTGGAGCTGTTTTTGTTGACTCTGGCACAGAGCTTTGCGGTGATGGCGGCGGCTTTCTGTGGCGTGGCGGTGACGCACAGTGTCGGCATGGGGCTGGTAATTTTATTGGCGTTCATCGGGATACAGATCACGCTTGGAAGGGAATACGCCGTCTTCAATTGGCTCTATGTCCTCACCGGAAATATGCCGGACAATAGAACCCTCGTCGCCATTTGCGCTCGCTCCATTCTTATAGGCGCAGCCGGAGGTTTTGTCGGTCAATTGTGGGTGCGTCCATGAAGAGAGCAGACCGTACTGTATGCATTATCCTTCTTGCCATAGCTTTGGCTGTTCTGAATATCCTGTATGGGTTTATTGTTGTCCGCGTTAGCGGCTCATCTATGGAGCCGACGTTTAAAGATGGAAGGGTGGTATATATAAATGATGTTCTTGTTGATTCTTTAACCAATAGCAGTGACAACAATTACAGAAAGTACACGCAGGTTCCCGATGATTACATTTATATTCTTGGAGATAATCGAGATGAATCTACAGACAGTAGAAATTATGGATGTGTCTGTGCGGAACAATTAGCAGGGATCGTTTTTTTTGATTTTTAGCAGTGAGCTCTTATACGTTTTTTTGATACAGCGGTGATTCAAGAATGCACAGGCATCATGCGCTTACTTTTTCGGTGCGGTTTCAATCAGGGCTTTCGCAGTTGCTTTGATGACATCCAGGAAAGGCATCATCCGGGCCTATGGGCAGCGTCCCGCAGGCCAGTCAGCAAAGAGCTGGATGAACGAGAATGGTATATATGAGCAGAGTTACTATCATTGACAGCGAAAATTCCGACAACAGGCATACAGCCAGGTATAAGAAAAGGCTGGCGTTCCGGCGGAGGATTTGACGATTACGCTGATACCATTTCCATATCAAAATCCATATAAATATTGATACTGATACCCAAAGGATCTGCAATTTTCAGAAGTTTATGGGGCTGATGCTTTGAAGAAAAATTCTATGATAAACCATAAAATAGTCAAGACTACCTGGCAAAGAATTGATATACTGTTATTACATCGCGATGGAAAGCAGGTATGAACATGAGTTATTCAGCCATAACGCACGCCCTTATCAATTATGTGGAGGGCCATCTTGAAAATATGAACTTAGGGGAGATGGCAAAAAGTTTCGGATTTTCTAACCCTGAATCATTTACAAGAGCTTTTAGAAAAATTTTTGGTATGACTCCAAGCCGTTTCCGATCAGAACGACCGCTGATTGGAAGAAAGCAGTTGGGGGAGGTGTATATGGAGTGGAGCAGCTTGACAGAAAAACAAGAAGGAATGATGGAATTATGATGGAACAAAACAAGAACAATACAATATTATATGGCATCCGAAAAATGGAACACGGCGCATATGGGAGTTACACCATGTTTCCCATCTGTGTGAAAGCCGTATCAGAATATCTGGGCGGATAAGGGCATGGAGCGGAGCGAAACCATTGACTCATTGCAGGGAGGGAGTGCAGGCGCAGTTGGAGCGGATGTAAGAACTCTGCAAAGAGCGAAATAATCTGTATGAAAAACAGAACAATTTGAAAGAACAGAAATACAAAATAGAAAAATCCTTGGAACGATGAGAAATGTGGGGCATGGCGGTTGCTATGCTCTATATTTTTGTGGTAAATGAAGCATGAAAGTGGTAAAATTAAATTAGTAGACAAGAAGTTGTAGAGGAGAATGCGCAAATGATTTTTAAAGCTAAGAATGGTGCGGAAATTATAGAAAAAATAAATATTGATGAAAATGAAGCTATAGGAAAATTTTCTAATTTAAATCATGCATTAGTTGTTGTAAAAATAGAAAATGATTATTTGCTGGGTTGGCATAAATGGAGAAGTGATTGGGAAACATTTGGCGGACTTATTGAAGCAGGGGAAAGTCTTAGAGAATGTATTGTACGTGAATGTGAAGAAGAACTTGGAATCAGCGAAGTAAATTTTGAGTACTTAGGAATAGTGCATTATAATATGCCGCCTAGTTATTGGGTTAATGATTGGCATGAAGAATACGGTGGATTATATGGAATTACCCTTTCAAGAGATGCAATTCAAATAATTGAAGAAAAAAGGCGTGATAAGGATGAAATTGGTGAGATTGGATTATATTCTGAACTAAAAGCACGAAAAGAAAACATAGATGAAATAAATGAAAAATTATTGGAGTTCTATTAAGATTCAGGCAAACTGGAAAAAAGGGGTAGGATAATAATATTATTACTAATAAGGGTTATTAACACAAAGAAAGAGGATATATATAATTCATTTTGAGAAGGCATTACTATGACCAAAGTATATTTCGTTCGTCCTGCAGAGCCAAATTACAGGGATTTGCTATAATAAATGCGCGGCAACATTTTGGCAACAGAAAATCAGCAAGCCATAATAAATCATGTAATTGATGTAAAAATGGACGTGTATCTGCAGGGGACTTAAATAAAAATAGTTAGGAATAACAAGGGACACGCTTAGTTCGAGTAACGGACACAACGCCGAAGACAACAGTATAGCACTGAATGAATCTGTTTGCATGGAGGGCACAGGCTTATATGTTGAAATTCGCTGCTGGTTGTGATGCAATAATGGTGTTGCCCATGGGTACCTCGCTCAAGCAGTCTGAGAAATTAAAGGAAGTGAGAAGCATGCTCTTTTATGAAATTGCTCCATCTCAAACGAGAAAAATCAATGAGAGTATAGAAGAGGATTCATGTGAGTGTTGTGACTGCCAATGCTGACCAGATAAAAAACAGGCAGACATATTTGTTAAATGGTTCACGCATGGCAGTGGCGGGCATTATTGGAATTGATGTTCCGTTTAAGATTTGGCACTGCATCCAGGACGGCTGGAACAAAGATTTTTGCCGTATTGAATATAGTGGCACGGCTGACGCAAAAGAAAGTAAAGGAAAGAAACGTACCAAAACGGCACGTAGCCGCAGATGCCAATCTGCGAAAAGAGGTTTGGGAGCGGGAGCCGCCAACGAGCGAAAACAGATTTCCGGCGTGACTGTCGAAAGTCTGTTTTGCGTATTTGTGGGAACAAATACACAGCTTGCAAAGTAGTGTACACCCATCCAGGTAAACCCCTAATCGGTTACTTTTACTATGAAGGTCGGCTTGATATCCAAGCATTTGAAAGGCCTTGACATGATTTTCAGATGAGAGATATACTCTTAACAAACTTTTTTCTAATTTCATGCAAGCAAAAGCGTTGTTTTACGGGATATAGGGTGAAGGCGCCTGACAGCAAAACAAGAAAGGGGGTGCTCCTATGCAGGATGAACGCATTGTAGAGTTATACTGGCATAGGGACGAGTCTGCCATTCAGGAAACGGAGCAGAAGTATGGTCCATATCTGACCAAAATCGCCTATAACATTCTCTCAGATTTAGAGGACAGCAAAGAAAGTGTTAACGACACTTATATGAAGGCATGGAACTCCATGCCTCCGCATAAACCGGCTATTCTCTCTACCTATCTTGGGAAAATTACAAGGCAGGTCTCGATTGACATTCTTCGGAAACGAAGCAGCCTAAAGCGGCAAGCGTCTGAATACGCCACATCGCTTGACGAGATCGGCGATTGTATCCCGGCGGGTGAAACACCGGAACAAGCGGTGGAACTGCAACTTCTTGCAAAGGCGATTGCCTCCTATCTTAGGACCCTGTCACCCCAGGCACGAAATACCTTTGTCGGCCGATATTATTTCATGGACTCTATTAAGGATATTGCAGAATACTACGGCATGAGCAAATCCAAGGTCGAAAGTATGCTGCACCGTACCCGCAAGGGTCTGAAAGCCTATTTGGAAAAGGAGGGCTATACGATATGAAGCGAGAGAAACTGTGCGATGCTATGAACTTGCTCCCGGATGATATCATCTATGAGGTGGAGGTAGTTCGGACACGAAAAAAAAGCCGCCATAAAACGTGGCTAAAAATGGTATCTGTTGCCGCCTGCCTGTGTCTGTTGATGGTCAGTGCGGTGCATATGGTATCTCAGGAAGATGGGAGCAGGACAGTCCTGCAATGGTCTGAAAATTTCCCGGCGGCGGATTACTTCAAATACAGCGCTGGTGATGATGGAACATGGTCATCCAAATCCATCGCTGACAGCGAAATCCAGTATGCTGCAACCCGGTATTTCTTTGACTACCGGACGCAGATGGAGCAGGACGCTATTATCCCCGTTATGCCGGACCATCCACTGTATGACTGCGTGGTGCGCTATAATGAAGATGGTAGCATATTCAGCATCACCCACGCCTGGCACCAGCAGGGTGATACCTACAGCGACCTGACAATCACCATCGGGTATCAGGAGATAGAGGTCATTCAGGACTGCATCTACATTGAGTTGGATGAGAACGGGAGCATCGTGGAGCCTACAGTGACGGTAACGGAACGGGACGGCATTCAAATTGTGGCGAGGGGCAGCGAGAATCAAACGAAGACCATGACATTTCAGAACGACACAGCGTGGTACCAGATCACCGGCTCATGGGGCGATGGGTATGCGTCCATGGCGGCGCTGCTGGATTGGGTCTGGGAGCATCCCGTTTACTTTGAGATGTTTCCCATGGAGAAAGGTGCGGAGCTTACCGGCGTTAAGCTTACCGACTGTCCAGATGCCTTTGCTGAACAAATCCCGGACTTTGAGAACTTTGGATATTTCCTCGGTGAGCATTACCTGCAGCTGAAGGATGGTGTACCCTATACCTTTGAGGGACACTACTATACCGGAGTCACCCCAGAGCAGGTGGAGGATGGCAGCTACTTTGAGATGGACGGATGGACGGAAATACACTGGTGCATTGATACCCAACCAAATTATTATGATTTGCAGAGTTGTTTGGGCGATATCTCAGAATTGGAACAGGCTCAGGTCATTCATGCACTGAGTGAGGGCAGTAACTTCTCTTTCTTGAAAGATGGCGTATTCATCAAGGTTTATTGCAAAAATGCAGCAGAGGCGTGGAGTGTCGTAGAGTCAATGAAATGATAGGCAAAAATTGAGAACACACACTTTTTTGACATCTGCACATTCAGAAGATGATAGGAAGGATAAGAGAGGGCTGTCGCATCTTCCCGATGCCGGAAAATGCTGCTGTTATTCGTCTGTTTCATCTGTCTGTTGATTTGTTAGGCAGTAGCGTTCCTGTTCTCTCGTATAGAGAGTGAGAAACGCCGCTTGTGCGGTGCAGTATGAAATTTTTTAATATATGGTAGGTCAATACTGGTGTGCGCCGCCTGTTTGTCTTATCCGCAAGAGTTTCAAAGCATATCAAGGCTCAAGCCGTAAGCAGTAAATGGGTAGTAAATTCAAGCTGCTATCTTGCGGAAATGCCTGTAAACTGGGAATTTTTTGAGATGATCATTTGATTTATAATAAATAATAGAATAAAAAGAAACCTTGTAGTAAGATAGGAATTTCCAGGCACTCATTGATAATCAGCTTGCACTCTGTCCTTAAATGCTTTATCACTGTCTTTACTGAAATGCACCTTGACGGTGTAAGTGGTATTCCCCAACTTCCGTTTGAAACTGTGGGGGTGTTGCGCGTTTTTGGTTTCTGCCATATCTCTGCTCCGTTACATAAAAATAGAGCGTATAGATTGGTTTCTATACGCTCTGACGTTGTGTTACTTATTCTGTTTTGATTGTGGTAATAGTTGTTTAGATAAACTGGAAGTTGAATAATTAAAAAATCATTTTGGATTATCCTGCTTTTTACTATACCAATTTTTTCTAGCATAATAATGCATTTCCATAATTTCATCTATCTGTTCTTTGTTTCGCATACTATAAGAATCTAAGTTAATTGTGTCTACCTGCAAACCAAGCATTTCACATACAGCAGTTACATGCCACAATTCAAGTGGAATTTCCAACTTCCTTCCGTCCTTCGCATATATTGTCAATGTTACAGATTGAATATTATCTTTTCTTTCTACTTTCTTTCGCATAGTATTGTATCCTCCATAACTCCCGATTTATACTGCTAATAGAATACCACAATCACACTCACATTTCTATTAATTTTTCAGTAAATTTCTTCCTCCCTCCGTTTAGTCCTGCTCTGTTGTCTGTTATGCTGTCGGCGCCTGTTCTGAAGTTCCCTCTCAAAGTTCTTTCTGTTATAGCTGATTACCTCGGCATATGCTAACTCTGTGGCGGTCTTGGTCTGTTCTTTGCCAATACTGTCATATTCGGCTTGCAAGGACTGTATCTCAGCTTTCCACTGTTTCGGTGTTATCATCTTGCCGTTCTGTAAAAAGCTCTGCATACTATGGAACAGATTTTTTCGGAAATTCTTTCAGAGGGATATGTGATAAAATTATAAATTTTTCAAACTGTCTCATTGCATATATTTTCTCTTTGGATTATGCTTTCATACAGGAGGTGCTTATTTATGGCTGATGAAAATAAAAAAGACTTTAATGCGATGCTCAACGATAGTAAGGATATGCCTAAGTTTCAAACCATTACAGATGAAAAAAGCATTGAGAAGTATGGTGGGGACAGAATGTATTTTGCCCCGCCGATTGATTATGACAAAGTAATGCGGCTTGTGCCATTTGGGAAGCTGCTTACAGTAGGTACGATAAGAGAATATTTTGCAAAGCAAAGTGGAGCCGATTTTACAGAGCCGATAACGGCAGGAATATTTGTTTCAATTCTTGCATGGGCGAGTTATCAGCGTGTAGATAATAAAACGCCATTTTGGAGAACGCTAAAAGCAAATGGGGAATTAAATGCAAAGTATCCAGGAGGTGTTGAAGAACAGAAGAAAATGCTTGAGAAAGAAGGACATACAATTATTCAGAAAGGCAGGAAGAATATTAGATATTATGTGAAGAATTATGAAGACGCATTATTTTCATTGTAAGTTAATTGAGGATGAGGGAAAATGAGAGCTGAATGGTTATATTGTCCTGTTTGCGGTAATAAAAAGCCAGTTATCATGCACTCATTATGATGCCCTCCGCATATTTTGTTTCACGCTTCAAACGATACTCAAAAAAGGCTGCAAAAGCCGCCAACAAGACAAAAATCAAAACCTTTGTTATCAAAGCGGGTAGGGGTATTAAAACTCCTGCCAACATTTGAAAAACCGATTGAATGGGAAGCATAATGCCAATAATCATACATACTTTGAATATCATTCTTATCAAAACATAACCAATGAATTTTCCGTGTTTTATTTGATGATAAGTAATAAACATCAGCGGGCTAATAATACCCATATCAAGCACATAAGTAATCTCTGTGGTGTATACTTCAATTAAATCCAATGAGGTCTTATTGATAATTGAAGCAATTATATCGGGGAGCCATGCAACAAAAAGCGATATTCCAGCCATCAGCAAAAATATTTTCATTCCTTTTGTGAAAGGATACAAGCAAACTTTTCCCTGCCGAACCTCTAAAGTATGTAATTCTATCAGCATCAACCATACGCCAAAGAAGCATAAGCTAAATAGAGCTATATATGCCAAATGTAGATAATTATATGTAACACCTAAAGCCAGACTTGCGGAATAATAGAGTAACAGACAGAACACCTCAAAACTGCGGATAAATTGTTCTACGCTCTGTGTCTTTTTGGCTTTGATAAAGGTAAGAGTTGCCATAGGGATAACAAAAATCAATATTGTAAAATCGGAGCCAATAAAAATCGGAGCTTTGAAGTATGAATCATGGGCATATATTCCTGCACCCCACATTTTTATAGTTTTCCCATATTGATTTACAGTATCGTAGGTGTGGGCCGTACTGAATGAGCATATCCCGCAAGTTGTAACAAGCAATGTCAGCAACAAAAGCAGCATAATCAAAGATTTAGATATCGGTTTTACATTGTTCATAGTCTTGCAATTCCTTTCTATATTTTTCAAAAGAGCATAGCAGTTTTTTCAGAGTACAAGCTAAACCGTCAATTTCTTCGGTAGAAAATGTCGAAAATAATCTGTTTGTTTCACGAACCGTGGAAGCATCATTCTCTGTAAAATATTGATATGCTTTTTCTGTTAGCTCTACTTTTAACGCCCTTGCATCATTGTTGGATTTTTCAATACGCACATAACCTTTGTTTTCCAATGGCACTAACATCTTTTTAACATTTTGCCGTGTCGTTCCTACAACCTCGGCAATGCTATTGATACTTTTTTCCGAAAGCTCCATTTTAGAAATCATTATTAGCAGAAACCATTGCTTAAAAGTGATGTCGGGCAATATGGAATCTCCAAACTGTGTTATCTTATTTGAGAGCAGCGACACACACCCTATTATGTATTCTTCGTTTTCTGACCTGTTCATAAAAGCACCTCCAATTTATGCAACAAGTTGCTTTTATTATATACAACTTATTGCATAAAGTCAATATATTGAAAAGGTAATGAACGAAAAGCTTTCAGGGAAATAGTTGATTATTTTTGCTGATAAGACGGTATATTATTTGTATTGGGAATAGGCGAGACGAGTGTGTATCAACTTGGCATTAAAAGTCTTTGAACGGGTCATAAATCTGCTCATTAAAACAGAGCGCATAGACTTGTTTTTCTATACGCTCTGACGTTGTATTGCTTATGGCATTCCTGTTAATCCGCATCGGGATACCAATTCTTTTCTGTCTGATTTTATGTCAATATCCTATGCAAAATCAGTACCCATTATTTTTTGTTCCCATCATCTTTGGGTTTTTCATTCCTAATCAATACCTGATAAATCAGCATAGAGAAACTTGATGTCAACATTACTTCCACAATATTATTTATATACTTATTTAGGTCAATGCCCTTCATATTGAAAAAAATGTGGATTAATATTGAGATACACATAACGATTGCCACTGCGGCAGCACCTTTTAATAAATGCTTCATAACTTTCTATTTCCTTTCCAAAATAAATTTATTTACTGCAAAATACTATACCAGAGAAAACAGCAATTTTTTCAAAACAGTCATAAAATGCCCTGATTCATGAATAAGTGAAGTTATCCACATACTAAACACGCACTTATTCGTCATTTTTGTGGGAGGGCGGTTGACATAAAGAATAGTATAAAGCTGTTGATATAAAGAATGGTATAAAGTATAATTAGGGAAGTAAATATCGAAAGAAGGAACATATTGAAATGTTGCTATCTTTTTTTCGGCTTTCCCTTGCTATTCGCAATGTATGGCCTCAACATATGAATTTGAAAGCGTTTAGCGTACTTTATGTGCTGCTGTTGGTTGCTGGAATGCCTGTAACGCTCCTCGAATGTATTCCATACGGTCTGTTCGGCATTTTGGTGGCGGTATGTATTTATGGGGTGATTACCTGCCGCGACACCGCACCACAGAATGTTTTTATGGGCATGATTGGATGTGTGCTTACAGTTGTGACAGAGAATTTGCTGACAATTTTTCTTGATATACTGATTCCCTCGGCTTTCGCAAATCAGCGGTGGTTTTCCGTAGTCATCAATTTGATTTGTATTCTGCTGTTTTATTGGATTACACTGCTTTGCGGCAAGCTGCTGAAAAAAATATTCCTGTCTGGCAAAGGCATTTTTCGCCTTCCGCAGACATGGTATGTGATAGATGCTGCATTGCTGCTCCTTATAACCATCTATCTGTTCGATAATTTAATTCCAGGACAAAACGGCTCTATCGGCAAAATGATATATAATAATGCCTTACATATTTTAGGGTATCTACTTGTTATGTTTTTTTTACTGCTGGCTATGCGCCGCGGCTATCAGGAACAAATACAGACAGAAGCAAAGCAGAAAGCCTTACAGGATTTACAGGACTACACACGAAATTTAGAAGCTATGTATAATAGCCTGCGCTCTTTTAAGCATGATTATGTCAACATTTTGCTATCTCTATCTGGCTATATTGATGATTGTAATATGGATGAATTGAAGGAATTTTTTGAAAGCAAAATTTTCCCAACGAAGAATCTGATTACACAAGGAGATTATAAGCTGAACCAGCTTAGTAACATCGGTGTGTTGGAAATCAAAAGCCTGCTCTCTGCAAAAATGATTTACGCCCATGAAGCAGGGATTGATGTTGCCATTGATATTCCCGACAAAGTGGAAAATTTTCTGATAGACACTGTAGACCTTGCCAGAATACTGGGAATATTTTTAGACAATGCGATTGAAGCCACATTGGAGGCAGAACAGCCGCAAATAGGCTTAAATATCATTCAGAATATAGCTGGTGTGTCAATCATTATAAGTAACCATTATCAGGATAACGGTGTGATGCTGCATAAATTAAAGCAAAAAGGCTTTACCACAAAAGCTGGGCATCAAGGAATCGGGCTTTGTAACGCCCAAAAAATCATCAGTTCTTATGACAATGTGCTGCTGGAAACGACAATGCAATGCGACTGTTTCGTGCAGCATATAGAACTTACTGACAGAAAGGAATGACATCATATGCTGGACATCTTTGTATGTGAAGACAATGCAGCACAGCGGCGGACTGTTGTAAAAATAATTCAAAATATTGTCCTGATAGAAGAATTAGATATGCTGCTTACTTTAGATACAGGAGACCCCTATGTTTTGCTGGAAAAAGTTAAGACCAGCCAGAACACAGGCATTTATTTCCTTGATATTGACCTGGGCAGCAACATGAATGGAATGAAGCTGGCGCAGCAAATAAGATTGTATGACCCCCGTGGTTTCATCATATTCATAACAGCACATTCAGAACTGAGTTATATGACCTTTCAGTATCGGGTAGAGGCAATGGACTTTGTATTAAAAGACAACCCTGCCGAAGCGAAAGTGAAACTCAGAGAATGTCTGTTAAATGCAATGGAACGATATACGCTTCAAACCAACAAGACTAATAAAGTCTATACCCTTGAAGTAGGCGGACGAAAAATCAGCGTAGATTATGACGATATTTTATTTTTTGAAACTTCCGGCAATATCCATAAAGTCATTCTCCATGCGAAAGACCGTCAAATTGAATTTCCCAGCACCTTGAAAGAACTAACAAGCATACTGGATAGCAATTTTGTGCGCTGCCATCGAACATTCTTAGTAAATAAAAATAATATAAAAGAAGTAGATACTAAAAATCGAATCATCCATTTTGCCAACGGAGAAACTTGTTTGATGTCCACACGCATGATGAAAAGACTTTAAAGAAAATATTAATACTGTCATCACCATATAAAAATTGCATTATTTGATGAAAATAATGGTGAGGTTTCCCCCACCATTGTCTTTTGCATTTAATAATTTCTTCGTTCACAATCTCCCTTGTACAAGCAATTATGTTGTTCCTTCTTCCTGCCCATTCTAAGGCGTTTTCTTCTCGATTTAAACGAGATTAAATCGGGTTATTTCAATGCACCTGGCACAGTCATACAGATCACCACCAAAGCGATGCAGAACACAACCGATGTCGCAAGGGACGCTGCAGTGCTTTTACACTTTGAGGAAAGAAACAGGGTAAAACTGACCGAGGCCAGAACAGAGAACAGGCCAGCCACAGCCAAAAGAAATTGCAGTTGGCCTATATCCATGTCCACCAACGTCAACAGAATTTGCGCTGCAAGGGCTCTCCACCAGCTTGACTAATTCCTCTGTTGTCCCGGTTGCCAGCAGCTTGCCGTCCTTTATCATTGCATGGCAGGTGGCGATATATTCAACATCGGGAACAATGTGGGTAGAGATCAGCACAATACGATCATGGGCAAACTCAGAAAGCAGATTGCAAAAACGCACCCCTTCGCCAGGGTCGAGGCCCCCTGTAGGTTCATCCAAGATTAAAACCTCGGGGGCATTCAGCAGTGCCTGGGCAATTCTGACCCGACGTTTCATGCCCCGGAGAGCTTGGAAATTCTCTTATGGCAGACGTTCAGCAGCTATTGTCAGCAGCTCCGGTTTAATTTGCGGTCTTGTCAGCGGATGGGGACAGACGCTGTTTATCAAATATTTGAAGACCGATTGGATGATGCTGAAAATGTATTGGATGAAAATCTGAAAGGCAGGATACAGAGGATAAATTGTATTCAGGAATGAGAATATGTGGAACAAAAGTGCAAATTTTGACATTTTTTGCATATATTATAAAGAAATCTAAATTATAAAGGTATGCTGAAATATGAAGGAATATGCCGCTTTATCATTAGAAACACATCTTTTTTTTGGAAGGATCATGAAGGAACACTCCTTATTCCTGCTGGCCGGATTCCCTGCGAAGGAAACAGAGTTTATACGGCGTGCGGATCAGTTCCGGAAAGAATTTGAAGAAGGACTCAGAAGGACCGTAAAACTTGCGGACGGTATCGTAAGTAAATCGGTTTTAAATTCCGGGGAGATTGTGACGGAATTTACGGGGAAAGCAGAGTGTCAGACGAAAAATCTGACAGGGATTCCAATTGATACGAAGATTACAGAGGCAGAAGAACGGCTCCAAGCCGGAAGCTGTGGTATGATAAATAGAGAAACCGTTTGTCAGGTAAGGATGCTGAATCAGCAGATGCTCAGAAGTTTGGACGGACTGATTTCCTTTAAGGAGGAGATTCTGAGAGAAGTCACAACATGCAGGCTTTATACAACAAACTATCCGCTGCTGATCGAGCACATTCTGCGGGAAGCGAAATTGTATTGTCAGATGATTTTGCAACTTGAGCAGCAAGGAAGAATTACTGCACCGGATTTAAGAAATCTTGAAATTTTCTGGAACCAGATCATGATGGAACATGCCCAGTTTATTAGGGGATTGCTAGACCCCACGGAATGTGAATTGATGGAAACGGCCGATGGATTTGCCGAAAATTATTGCCGTCTTTTGGAAGAGGCGAAAGAACAGGACAGAAAGGCGATGAATGCCCTGACCGCAAAGACTTTACAGACGACAAAGCAATATCAGCAGTTTAAAACAGCGGGAACGGAAGGGATTACAGGCTGTGAGATTCGCTCCGTCATTCTTCCGCTTTTGGCGGATCATGTGCTTCGGGAAGCGAATCACTATCTGCGTATTTTGGAACATGCGCAGGAAGGAAGAGATTAGCATGGAATTATGCAGATCTTTCCTGGCAGCTAAACTGGTCGCACTATGGTGTAAGTAGCCCATCCCTTCGTGGGTTCCTGTATTGGAACGAGGGATGGCGAGGTCGCTTGTGCCTTTATTCTTCAGTGGGGTGAATGCTATAAGTGCGGCATCCACCCCAAATCCACAGAGGAGTATATTTTCTAATTCATCCGGCATAAAGGTGTATGTGATGCACCAAGGCACGTTATCATAATTTGTTTGCGGCATATGCGTATCAGTTCGCTGATAACCTTTTCCTGATTGGGATAAGTATATGAAATAGGGGCGTCGAAGGAAATCACCATATCAAAGGCGGTGACTTTCCAGTTCACCTTTATCCGGCATATTCTATAAGCGTTCAGATATCTTTCTGCTATAATCCATAAGTTAGTTTCCTTTTCTGGCTATAATAATTGTTTTGGAAAATATGTGGAAAATATGTGTTTCTTTTAAACATTATCCGCCATTTGACATTATTAAAACAATATGTTAAAATGACAAAAATGACTTTTGGAGGAAGAAAAGTGGACGACGACTCAGACGGTGAGGCGGAATCAAATTCAAGTTTCATAATGTGTAATGTTAAATTCAAGAGCATGGTTATGTGCGAAATGGCATATAGCTGTGCTTTTTGTTGTTTTTTAGGGAGGGAACATATGAACGTGCAAAAATAAGTGATTAGTAAGAAGAGATGTTAATATGATGTAACTGAAAGGATGAGAGGCATCTTTTGAGAGAAATGGATTCTCTATAGGATAAAATTCCAAGGAACAGGATTTTATCGTTGAGAAGATGGACTGATCTTAAAACACACAGGAGGTATCGAAATGGAAAATGAAACAATTTCACTGATTATAATCATTGTTGGCGTAATTATGTCGGCATATTTTTCGGCTACAGAAACAGCGTTTTCATCATTAAATAGAATACGGATTAAAAACATGGCGGAAAAAGGAAATAAAAAGGCCAGTTTGGTTATGAGGCTGTCTGAGAATTACGATAGTTTATTGTCAACGATTCTGATAGGAAATAATATTGTAAACATTGCAAGTGCATCTTTGGCCACGGTATTATTTGTCAAGTTGTTGGGCAATGAGATGGGGCCCAGCGTATCGACGATCGTCACGACAATCGTTGTCTTGATTTTTGGAGAAGTGTCGCCCAAAAGCATAGCGAAAGAATCGCCGGAAAAGTTTGCTTTGTTTTCGGCGCCGTTTTTAAATATGCTTATGGTACTGCTTACACCATGTAATTTTCTGTTCAGACAGTGGAAAAAGTTGTTATCTAAAATAATTAAATCCTCCGATGAAAGCGGCATTACTGAAGAAGAATTTCTCTCTATAGTAGAAGAGGCAAAGCAGGACGGAGGGATTGATGAGCAGGAAAATATGCTTATTCGGAGTGCGCTTGAATTTACAGAACAGGAAGCTGTCGATATATTGACTCCAAGAATGGATATTACTGCTGTTTCCACGGAAACCACCAAAGAAGAAATCGCTGCCGTTTTTGCTGATACAGCCTACTCCAGGCTTCCCATTTTTGAAGATACCATAGACCATATCGTTGGGATTATCTATCAAAAGGACTTTTACAGCGATGTATATCATGCAAATAAGGAGATATCCGAAATTATCAGGCCGGCACTGTTTGTTCCGAAAAATAAAAAAATAGGTGTATTATTGAAAGAACTACAGCAGAAAAAGATACATATCGCTGTGGTCCTGGATGAATATGGCGGAACGGTAGGCATAATTACGCTGGAAGATATTTTGGAAGAGCTTGTAGGCGAGATTTGGGACGAGTACGATGAGGTCAGTTCGGAAATTGAAAAGAAATCGGAAACGGAGTATCTGGTTTTGGGCAGTGCAAGTACGGATAAGGTGTTTGAAGCGTTACATATCAAAGTGGACAATGATGAAATACAATCAGGAATTATAAATGGTTGGATAATGAGTGAGCTGGGCAGAGTACCTGAAAAAGAGGATTCCTTTGAATATAAAGGATACAAAATAACCGTAATGGAAATGGATGAAAAACGAGTGGAAAAAGTGCAATTTGCACAAATCAAGAAGGAATGATCAGTTGCGTGGCGCCGGAAGATTTTGGCAGTGTGACAAGCAGATAAATGGGTGTATTTGCGGCTGTATTGACAGATACTGGGAATTAAGTTAAAATCAATAGAAATATGGACTGCAGGTCTGTAAGTGTAATTTCCAGTTGGGTGGAGAGACGGTGCTTTTCACAAAATAATCCGTGCGGAGAAAACGCAATGTATATTCAGAGAATATGGAATTTAAAAATATGGAAAAAGAAGCCTTTTTGTATGGCGGCGGTTCTTTTTTTTCTGATGATCCTTTTTTGTTTGATAAAAATAGCGTTACCCTGTCAGACTTATTCCTATGAGGGCAGTATGTTCTTTAACCCGGACAGCCCGGTTGGAGACACTGCCGTCTATGGTGGTATCCGGCTGAAGCCAGGGGTATATCGGATTGAGTTGGAATATGATACCGACACGGATCTGGCAGCGCTGTGTCATGTGGCCGACGGAACAGTGTTTTATGGTGGCTTGCGCTCAAACGGAGAGCATCTTTACAGCGGTCTTCCTATGACTGGGTTTGATATTTGGCTCTACGAAGAGGCAAAGGATCTGCAGATTTTAGTCTCTTATGGAGGGAAGGGCAGTCTGGTCACGGGCAGTCTGCGTATTGTGGAGACAAATCAGCTTTGGACTATGATGCTTGTCCTGGTGCTTACGGCGGGACTGGCCGTATGTATATTTATGATATTTTGTTATTATGACAAGGTTTATCCTGTTCCGATGGGTAAAAAGCATGCTTTTTTTTGGGTGACGGTCATTGCGCTGGCAGCCTCCCTGCCGTCTCTGTGCGGATATAATATTGCAGGCGCCGATTTGACGTATCACTTGCAGCGCATTGAGGGGGTGAAGGATGCTCTGGTGCAGGGGCAGTTTCCTGTGAGGCTGGAGCCCAAGTGGCTGTATGGTCACGGCTATGCCAACGGAATTTTTTATTGCAATACGTTTCTGTACTTTCCGGCTCTGCTTCGCCTGCTTGGTTTTCCTGTCAGTGCAAGTTATAACGCATATTGTATCATGCTTAATTTTGCTGCGGCATGGATTTCTTATGTGTGTTTTGGCAGGATTTTTAAAAAGCACAACATTGGTATTCTTTGCAGCGCTCTCTATACATTATCTGTTTTCAGAATATACAAGCTTATCATTACAAGTGCTACAGGGGAGGGAACGGCGGTCACTTTTATTCCGCTGGTGCTGTATGGGCTGTACCGTGTCTTTGGGGAGGATCCGCAGCAAAAGAGGTACAAGACGTCATGGGTGCCTTTGACGCTTGGAATTGCAGGGTTAATACAATCCCACATGTTGACCTGTGAAATTACGGCAGTGGTCATTGCTGTGTTCTGTATTATTTTTATCAGGAAAATATTTGAAGGCAGGGTGTTTCTGGCACTTTTTCGGGCTGCGCTCTGTTCTTTGCTTTTGAGCCTTTGGTTTATTGTACCGTTTCTGGATTATTATCTCACCCAGGATGTGCATATCAGACATGTGTCTGCCAGAACGATTCAGGACAGGGGGCTTTATCTTGCGCATCTGGCATTTCATTTCTGGAGCCGGGGCGTCAATACGCCCACCGGGGACAATGGAATGCAGTATTCTCATCCTGTGGGAATCGGATTGATATTGGTGGCGGTGCTGGCGGTGTTTTTGATTTTATGGTTCTCAGGCGCTTTTCGTAAGGTGGAATTTCGGGGACTTTTTTTTGTCAAGGCCGCTGCAGGAGTGGGGACTGCCTTGTTGATTATGAGCATGCACATTTTCCCATGGGACAGGATACAGGATCTACATCCCGTCTTGGCGTCACTGGTGAGTAGCCTGCAGTTTCCAAATCGGTTTCTCGGGTGGGGAACTGCCTGTCTGGTGCTTGTGTTCGGCTTTTGTATGTGGTATTTCCAGGTACGTGGGGGAAAATATGGTTATCTGGCCGTGGCGGCGGCAGGAGTGATCTGTGTGACCACTTCAGGGATGTATCTGTTGGATTATGTGAACAGCGGCGAAGATTATTTTGTACTCTATAATGAGGAAAGTATGGGCTTTGGATATATCTCCGGGGCGGAATATCTGATAGAAGGCACGGAGGAAGGGAAATTGACCTATGCCTCACCCCAGACAGGGGAGGGCGTGGAATTAAGCGCATATGAGAAAAAAGGTCTGAGGGTGCGGATGCAATGTGTCAACAGAGCTGTCGGGGATAGTTATGTGGATCTGCCGCTTTTATTGTATAAGGGATACAGAGCGGTCTGCGGGGACACGGGACAGGCGCTGCAGGTGTGTACCGGGGAGAATAATCTGGTCAGGGTGCTTCTTCCGGCAGGATTTGAGGGTAATGTGGAGGTGGGCTTTTCGAGTCCTTTATATTGGAGAATCAGTGAGCTGTTGACTGCGTTGACGGTGCTTGGACTGTTGCTTATGTGGTGTGTGGTCAGGAGGAGGGAATATGTTGAAAGGGAAAAATAAGGGATTCCTGATCCTGCTGGCCGTGGAACTGGCGCTTCTGATAGTGCTGCTGCCGGGGTGCTTCCGGGCGGAGAAGTTGGAGGATGCCTTTTCCGGCGGAGAAATGGGGGGAACGGCGCAGCAGGCGGAAGATCATCTGGAGCTCTATGGTCATCGTCTGGTGCTTACGCCCGGGGTGTATCAGGTGAGGGTATGGTCCCATTTGCCTGAGGGGCAGAATCTGTATGTGGAGATGAATTGTGATCACGCGTATTTCAAGTCACTGCGAAGCAATGGTATGGCAATATTTCCCGGGAATGACTATGATGATTTTGATGTGTTTGTCTTGGACAGGGTGTCTTCTGCATATGTGCAGTGCAACCTGTTTCAAGCGGATCCGGATGTCATCGTGGGGGTGGAGGTGTGGAAGACCAACCTGGGCGGCAGAATGTTGTGGTTTCTCACCTTGGCAGGTTCTCTGCTGCTGAATTTTATGATCCTGTTTCGCAGGCGTATTCTGGAAGGGCAGGTGACGGTGAAGCAGCAGGTGGTGTTCTGGACGCTTACCGGCGGCGTATTACTGGCCTGCTTCCCCTATCTGACGGATTATGTGATACGCGGAGACGACGGTATGTTTCATTTGTCACGTATTGCTTATCTGGCGGACGCCCTTCGGGAGGGAGGCAGGTTCCCGGTCAGGGTACAGGGAACCTGGAATATGGAACATGGGTATCCTGTTTCGCTTTTTTACGGAGACCTGTTCCTTTATATCCCGGCGATGCTGCGATTGATCGGATTTTCCGTTATGACAGCTTATAAGATATTTATTTTTCTGGTGACGGCGGCTACGGCGGCCATATCTTATTTTTGTTTTAAAAAGTGTGCCAAGGACGCATATGGGGCGTTGTTCGGCAGCATGATTTATCTGCTGGCTCCATATCGGCTTTATAATGTCTTCAGCAGGGCGGCCATGGGGGAATTTCTGGCCATGACGTTTTTGCCGCTGGTGTGCTGTGGCGTGTATTTGCTGTATACGGGAGATGTGGAAGCAAAGGAATATAAAAGTTATAAGTGGTATGTGGTGTGGGGAATGTCAGCGCTGCTGCAAAGCCATTTGATCTCCACGGAGATGACGGCGTTTCTTATGGCTGTGCTGGGGATTGTTTTCTGGAAGAGGACATTTCGCAGGCAGACCGTAAGGCAATTTGCAGAGGCAGTGGGAATCGCGCTTCTGATCAACGCATGGTTTTGGCTTCCTTTATTTTATATGATGACCTGCGACGGATATCATATGGAAGGGCTGGTTTCATCGGATGTTCAGTTCAGCGGGCTCACGCTCAGAAACTTCTTTTATTGGCTTCCCCACAGCAATTATCCCAAGGAGTACGGGATCAGTGTCTGGGTGGGAGCGGTCGTTATGCTTTTGATTCCGTGCTGTATTTTGTGGAGATATCGTCACGGGAAAAAGGATATGATCTGCAGAGTGCTTTTGGTTCTGGCAATGGCAGGGCTTGTTATGAGTACCACGTATTTCCCATGGAATGCCGTTATGAAGCTGCCGGGGATTGGATTTGTGGCGGCTTCTCTGCAATTTCCCTGGAGGTGGCTGGTGATGGTCAATCTTTTTTCCGCCCTCCTTGCGGCGTTTTTCTTCCCGCAAGTATTTCGGGAGGGAGGCCGTTATGCCAAGACGGCCATGGGTGTATTGGCGGTGATGACGGTTTTTTCTGCGGTATACCATATGAATTATCTTGTGTTTGAGGCGGAGCCGATGTTTTTGTGGAACGAGGAAAATATGGGAACCGGAAACGTGTCCAGCGGGGAATATCTGTTGATGGAAACGGAGCTTTCTGATCTGAAATACCATGGGCCTTTGGCTGACGAAGGTCTATTGTGGCGGGACTACGAAAAAACAGGAACAAATGTGAATGTGGTGCTGGAAAATACCACGGAGGAGGTCAGGTATTTTGAGATTCCGTTAACCGGTTACAAAGGGTATGCCGTTGTGGCTCAGGATACCGGAAGGGAACTTCCCTGTATTGCCCGGGAACGGGGAGCACATGGGGATCTGCGGTTGGAGGTGCCTGCCGGATATGAAGGGAGCGTAAGGGTTTCTTATCGTGGCTTTGCGGTGTTTTGGGCGGCGGAGCTGGCTTCTTTGTTGGGGCTTTGGACCTTGGCAGGTGTAGGTTTCTACAGGTATCGGAAACGGCGCCTGGGGGATGGCGGGGCTGCTGTATACGGAGGGTGACATGAAGAAAGAAGCGGAAGGAGGACGTGCCTGGCGGCATCTTCTGAATCGGTCTGACAGCTTAGGGAGAGCATTTTGGAATAGAACGGAGCGTTTGGATAGGGGGTTCCCGAAGCGGTTGGAGGGGTTATGGCTGTTGGCCGGAGGGGTGTGCTGGGGAATCATACTGGTACTTTTGGCTGGATGTGGAGAATACCCGGACAGGCTGGCGGATAATCGATATTTGCTGCTGTTTGTGTTGGTCTTTTTTGTCTTGGCAGGGTTTGTGTATCTGTTTTTATTCTTTCTAAAAAAAAGCCTTTGCGCACCGTCAGTTTTTTGGCTGGCTGTAGGATATCTGACTTTGTTTCTGGTTCAGCTTGTATGGGTACAAAACGTGTACTTTTATACGGGGTGGGATGTGGGTATGTTGAAAGATCGCGTGGAATGGATTAGAAACGGGGGTACCATGGCGGGAATGTCCATAGACGTAGGGTATTCCATTTATCCCAACAATCTGCTGCTGTTCTATCTGTTTTGTCTGATTGAGAAGGTGGGTGTGGTGTTTTCCATGGAAGAACCATATCACTTGTGTATTTATCTTTCCTGCCTCAGTGTGAATCTTTCCTGTTTTCTGGGACATTTGATTTTGCTTCGTTTTACCCGGTCGGTTGTGGTCAGAAGCTGTTATCTGCTGGCAGGCGGGGTGGTGATATTATTCTCGCCGTGGATAATGATACCTTATTCCGATACCTTTGGCATGCTGTTTGTCATGTTGGGAATGTGGGGATTATTGTGTGTGGATAATGATTATCTGAAGTGGGTGGTGGTGGCGTTTGCCTCCGTGATAGGTTACTCCATAAAGCCCACCTGCATCTTTCCTCTGTTTGCGGCTTATCTCATAGCCGGAGTCCGATATATCTTTTCTCTGAGGAAGCGATGGAAGGAGTTGTGCGGGCTGGTGTTATGCACAATGCTTTTCTGGGGAATGGGGAGTCTGATCCCCTTGTGGATTCAGCATGCCTACAGTTTCAAGCTGCTGCCTCAGTGCAGGATTACCTATACGCACTATTTGATGATGGGAATAAACGATCAGACAGGGGGAGGATTTAATTTTGACGATCTGCAGTATTCCAGTCGTTTTCCGGATGTGGCTGCCAGGCAGCAGGGGAATATGGAAGAATTTTCTCGCAGGCTGGAGGCACTTATGGCGGAGGGGAAGCTGGCACAATTTTTTGCAAATAAGGCATTAATAAATTTTAATGACGGAACCTTTGCGTGGGCCGGAGAGGGGAATTTCTATGCGCAGAGGGGAGAGCATGACAACGTATTGTGGGAATGGTTTTGTGAGACCTTTGTGCCGCCGGGGGTGTGGGAGAGCCAGGGGAAATTTTATCCGCTTTACAGAACTGTTATGCAGGTATTTTGGCTGTTGATTTTGACGGGGATTGTGCTGGCGGGAATGGACAGAAAGCGCTTTCGGGGTGAGAAGGCTTGTATGATGATTGTACTTAGCGGACTGATGGTGTTTGTTATGCTGTTTGAGGCAAGAGCCCGCTATCTCTATCTGTACGCTCCGGTTTTCCTGGTATTGTCTCTGGCAGGTTATGAGGGGATGTGGCGCAGGCTTGGCGCGGCGCTGGCGTGCGGGTATCGTACCAAAGCAAGGATAACAGAAACGAAATCGGAGTAGTGGGACATTGGCACAGATGAAGTGGGGCGTCATCGGAAGCCGCAGGAGACAGAGTGTCCGACAAAACGATATGAAAAGTCAAAAAGATCCGGCAGCACAGGGGCGGGAATCTGTGGAAACGCATAGGTGGGAGATGGCAGGAGCGATGGTAAGCATGGAAGGGAAAGTGGAAAAAGGTATCAGGAAGGCAGTTAATGTTCTGTTTTGGAGCATATGTGCCATATTGTTCATGGTGCTTTTGTTTGTGGATAAGAGCGCTGCATACCCACAGTGGGCGAAAAATCATGCGCTGCTGCCCAATGTGGCGTTGGTAGGGGGATTATTGATACTGTTGGCGTTGGGTAGTCTGGTGTGGGAGAAATGGCTTTCAAAAAATCATTTTTTAGGGCGTGTGAGAAGGGGAATCCGGAAGGGATTTTATCCGATTTTGGGAATTCTTTGTGTACTGTTGTTTGTACTCCAGGTTTATATCGCGCATCATTTGTATTTTATTGCAGGCTGGGATGTGGCTATTGTTACCGGCACGGCAGACTGGCTGTGGACGGGAGAGAGAGGAATCGGCAGCGAGTATTATTTTTCTCAGTATCCCAATAATGTGGCTATCGTATATATTCTTGCAGTGATCTATCAGGTGGCGGTAAAATTGGGGTTTGAGGTGTATCGGTATTTTGTGACGATCCTGGTGGACTGTGTGCTGATAGACCTGGCGGGCTTTTTCGTGGCGCTTTCCGTAAAGCGGCTGACAGGAAGCTGTAAGGCGGCATTGCTTGCCTGGGGTATTTTTGTAGGATTGACGGGCATCAATCCCTGGATGGTGGTACCGTATACGGATACGTTCAGCGTTTTATTTCCTGTTCTCAGTTTTTATCTTTACTTGTGCGCAAGGCAGGCTCATGGGCGGATGAGGGAGTGTGTGCTGTGGGCGGCGGCTGGTGTGGCGGGAATGACGGGATATCTGATCAAACCAAGCGCAGGGATCGTCTTGATTGCCATCGTGTGTAACGAGCTGTTGGTGTTGGCTGCGGTAAGGAGCCGGAGGCGGGAGGCACTGCTGCATTTGGGAATGATTCTGGCGGCGTTTATCGTCTCACGGGGGCTGTGGCTGCATATGCTGGACTACACGGGCAGCGACCTGGACAGGGAGGTGGCGTTTTCCTATGCTCATTATCTCATGTTGGGGTTAAATGAAGAAAATACGGGGGCATATTCTTCTGGAGATTATCTTTTTTCACTGAGTATACCGGATCGGAAGACAAGAGTGAGGGAGAATTTGCGGATGGTTTCCCAGCGTATCCGTGAATATGGAGTGGGAGGCTATCTGGAATTTATGGGCAGGAAGCTGCTGTTAAATTATAATGACGGCGTTTTTGCCTGGGAGCAAGAGGGCGGATTTGAGATGTCGGAGAGAAATGCGCCAGTTACGCTGGCATTTCAGAGGGTGAGGCGTCTGTTTCGCTGTGGAACGGATTGGTACGGATACTATGCTACTTTTGCACAGGCACTTTGGCTCCTGGTGCTTTTCGCAATGCCTTTTGCAGGGGCCGGGAAAAGCGCAAAAATACGGACGGACGGCGCATTTATTCTCCGGGTCAGCCTGATCGGAAGTTTTTTGTTTGTGATGCTGTTTGAGGCCCGGGCAAGATACTTGTATAACATGGCGCCCGTTTACATTGTGGGCGCCGCAGCAGGATTGTGGAAGATTTCCTGCTGGCTGGCAGTCCGAAAGAACGGAAAGGGACATACTTGAAAGGAAGGCCTGCCTGTGGCGGGCGGATGGGTGCGAAAATGAAGAAGAAGTTTATCGGGGTGGCGGCAATCGTGCTGGCCCTTCACCTGGTGTTTATCATAATATACGGCACGCAGAAGATTGCTTTTCACGAGGATGAATATTTTACGTATTATACCAGCGCGGGCTATGAAGGAATCAATCCCTATGGACCCATACAGGAAAAGAGCGGCATGGATATCCAGAGAAATTTTCTGGTCACGGACGCCAATCGTTTTGACTTTGCCACGGTGGCGGCGTATCAGGCAAGAGATGTGCATCCGCCCCTGTATTACCTTGTCATGCACTTTGTGATGTCGCTGTTTCCCAATCAGTTTTACAAGTGGTTTGGCATTGCTTTAAACGCGTGCTGTTCCCTTGTGGCCTGCGGGGGCGTCATGTTTTTTCTCTATGTCATGGACGCAAGCAGGTATCGCTCGTTTCTGGCGTTGTTGGGAGGGCTCGTATATGCGGTTCATCCCGCCATGATTACGGATGTGATGTTTGCAAGAATGTATTGCATGAGCGTAATGTGGGTGGTACTCTACATGTGTGTATTTGTGCTGTTAATGCGCAATTTAACCGGCAGTTGGAAACGATTTTTTGCACTTACCCTGTGTGGCGGCGCCATATGCTATCTGGCTTTTCTGACCCATTATTTCGGGCTGTTTGTCCCCTTTTTTCTCACGCTGGGATTTTGTCTGTATGGGCTGCTGCGCAAACTGATCTGGAAGGAAAAGTGTCTGCTTCGCGTGCTGATTTACGGAGGTTCCCTGTTGGCAGCTATCGGACTGGCTGTGCTCACGTTCCCTTCCGCGCTGCATCAGATTTTTGTGGATGAGCAGGGAGAGGGGGCGTTTGAGACGCTTCTGCACACGGATCTGTTTACTATGTTTCGTATGTTCCTGCCTGTGTTGGATAAGAATTTCTTTGCCGGGATGATGTATCCTGTGCTGGGTATTTTTGCGGTATCGCTGACAGCAGGCGTCATTTTGCTGATCAGACGCAGCCAAAAAGGGGATGTAATAAATAAGATCAATTATGCCATATTGGGGATTTCGTTGGCAGCGGGTATGATTTCTGTTTGGCTGCTTAGTAAGACGTCCATGTTTTTGGGAGATGCTTCCAGCAGATATTTTTATACGGCGGCAAGTGTGCTCCTGCCGTTGATGGCATATACAATTTGTAAGGCGGCGCTGCAGATTACAGCCTTTTTCTCCGGCAGAAAAAACCAGGGCCAGTTAAGAGCGGTGTTTATGGCGGCGCTTACGGGGGCGGTGCTTTTGCCGGTCATTGCGGGGCATGTACAGGGGAATGTACTTTATCTGTATCAGGAGAAAGAAGAAACGCTTTCCTATGCCAGGGAGAATGCCGGTTATCCGCTTGTGATGGTGTATGACAGGGACACCAGGTTCAAGACCTGGTATATTGCAAACGAGCTCTGGCCCTTTGAACGGATTATTTTTGTACAGTATAACGATGAGGAAACCGTTCTGGAAAACGAGGCGTTGAAGACGGCGGAAAAACTGATTGTGTATATGGACGGGCCGGAGGAGGTGCTGGACCGCATGGTGGCCCAGAATAAGAACCTAAGCAGCTGGTCTCTGCTCCGGCATGACAGACATTATTATGTCTATGTGTTGGAATAAGAACAGAATGTGATCCGCGATAAGCCGTATCGAAAAATGTCTTAAACCGAAAGGAATGGCGGGAATGTTTGGAAAAGATTCTATGGAATTCTTTTTGGGTATATGGT
>CAJTPN010000004.1:9482-214196 GCA_910578185.1 uncultured Acetatifactor sp. | reverse complement strand
GTATAATAAGTCCATATTCATGGCATGGAGCGGCCGAATGGCCATCAGGCCATGATCACTGTGTGATCATGGTATAATAAGTCCATATTCATGGCATGGAGCGGCCGAATGGCCATCAGGCCATGATCGCCGCAGCGCTTTTGAATTCCAGTGGAATAAAAGTTTTCTAAATGCCGGACTTGCCTTGGCAAGCTGGTGGTTCGCACAGATAGCAAGTCAAATGTACATACAGGTATCTGTTTCGCGGCTGTAGCGGGTGTGTTGATTTCACATTCGGTCCACGATATACAGGAATAAATGATAAATGGAAAAAAGTTTCCCCAAACGCGGGGATCAAAAGAGAGGAGAAGAGAAATGGGTTTTATGGACGAATTTAACGCCTGGTTGAAGGATGATTACTTTGATCAGGACACAAAGAACGAGCTGCTGGCCATTCAGGACAATCCGGGCGAAATTGAGGAGCGGTTCTATAAAGAACTGGAATTCGGCACGGGCGGCCTTAGAGGGATTATCGGTGCAGGGACAAATCGTATGAATCTGTATACGGTCCGCAAGGCCACCCAGGGACTTGCCAACTTTATTCTCAAGAAGGGGACTCAGGAGAAAGGAGTTGCCATCGCATACGATTCCAGGAATATGTCTCCGGAATTTGCGGATGAGGCGGCGCTTTGCCTGGCTGCAAACGGGGTAAAGGCGTATGTTTTTGACGCGCTTCGTCCTACGCCGGAGCTATCCTTTGCTCTTAGAACCCTTGGCTGTACGGCGGGGATTGTGGTAACTGCCAGCCATAACCCTCCGGAATACAATGGTTATAAGGTATATTGGGAGGACGGCGCGCAGGTAACCGCTCCCTATGACAGGCAGATTATCGAGGAAGTGCAGTGCATAAAGGATTATCACACGGTGAAGACTATGTCCAAGGCGGATGCATTGGAGAAAGGGCTTTATCAGATTATCGGCAAGGATATTGATGACGCTTATATGGCAGAGTTAAAGAAACAGATTATCCATCCAGAAGTGATCGCAGAGATGGCAGACGATATCAAGATCGTATATACGCCTCTTTGCGGAACGGGAAACGTGCCTGCCAGGAGGATTTTGTCGGAGCTGGGTTTCAAGCATGTCTATGTGGTTCCGGAGCAGGAGAATCCGGATCCGAAATTTACTACCCTGGACTACCCTAACCCGGAAGATCCGAAAGCGTTTACATATGCGCTGCGGCTGGCAAAGGAAAAGGATGCGGATATTGTGCTCGCCACGGATCCGGATGCGGATCGTCTGGGCGTGTATGCGAAGGATACCAAAACAGGTGAGTATGTGCCGTTCACGGGCAATATGTCCGGAATGCTGATTGCGGAATATATTCTGCGGGAGCGGACCGCAACCGGGACAATGCCTGTAAATCCTGCCCTGGTGACCACCATCGTTACCACAAATATGACCAATCCTATTACAGACGCTTATGGTGTCAAGTTGATTGAAGTTTTGACAGGATTTAAATTTATCGGAGAGCAGATCAAGCTCTTTGAGCAAAGCGGCAGCAATAACTATGTGTTCGGACTGGAGGAGAGTTATGGCTGTCTGGCAGGAACACATGCAAGGGATAAGGACGCCATTGTGGCAGTAATGTGTCTGTGTGAAGTGGCGGCTTTCTGTAAGAAGCATGGCAAGACCTTGTGGGATATGATGCTTGATACTTATGAAAAGTATGGTTATTATAAGGAGTCCCAATACACCATCACTTTAAAGGGAATCGACGGTTCCAGGCAGATTGCGGAAATCATGGATAAGCTGCGCCAGAATCCGCCCAAGGCTTTTGGCAGTCTGAAGGTGTTGAAATTCAGGGATTATCAGACGGATCGCATTTTGGATATGGAAACAGGTCAAGAGGGCAAAACCGGATTGCCAAAGTCAAACGTGCTGTATTTTGAATTGCCGGAGGACGCATGGTGCTGCGCAAGACCATCCGGCACCGAGCCCAAGATCAAGTTCTATATGGGTGTGAAAGGCACCAGCCTTGAGGACGCTCAGACAAGACTGGACAAATTGACGGAGGATTTGAAAGCCGTTCTTTAAGGATATCCTTATGGGTTAAGAGACTCTGGGAAGCGAAGCCATTTACCAGTGTTATGAATACCCCGCCGCAGGCGGCATAAACGTGTTAACGTTGCCTGAGGCGGGGTTCTTGCGTTGGGCAGAGCTCATTTACCTTTCGCGCGTTTTAGGATGGTTTGCGTTAGAAGCGAATTTGCTCAGTGAGGAACGATGAAATTAGTATGTGCTGCCTTATGGTTGTGAAGTTGTATCGTTTTTTGGGATACGGAATCGCGGCCTGGCAAAAAAATTCCGGTATGGCTGGCCGAAGGGGTATGAGGAGGCGTCAATGAGTGGGACGGATTTGAGAAAAACAGTATATTACCTGAAACGCAACGGTTTGAAGAAGACGTGGTATGCGGTCAGGGAACGGCTGGAGGAAAGGCAACAACCGCCGTATGTGTGGGTTCCGCCCACCGGGAAGGAATTGAAGGAACAACGGGACAAGAGCGAGACTATCTCCAATGTTACATTCAGCATTCTAACGCCTGCCTATCGGACTGACAGGAAATTTTTGCAGGAATTGATAGATTCCCTGTGCTGCCAGACATATGGGAAATGGGAGCTGATTCTGGCAGACGCCACGGAGGATGACAGTGTGGAGCGGGTAGTGCAGGGAGCTTTGGATCCCCGTATCCGTTATCTGCGTTTGGAGGAGAATGCCGGGATAGCCGTCAATACCAACAGGGCGTTGGCCTTTGCCGCAGGGGAATTCGTGGGACTTTTGGATCACGATGACGTGCTGACCGAAAACGCATTGTATGAAATGGCAGCGCGGATTGAGGAGGGGAGACGGCAGGGAATTGAACCGCAAATGCTCTATTCGGATGAAGATAAATGCAATGGGGACAGGTCGCAATATTTTGAACTGAACAAAAAAGAGGATTTTAATCTGGATCTATTGCTAAGCAATAATTATATCTGTCATTTTCTGGTTATGAAGCGAGAGCTGATAGCGGATTTGGGACTTCGGACGGAATATGACGGCGCCCAGGATTATGATCTGGTACTGCGGGCGGCAGCCCGGCTGATGGACAGGGAGGGAATGGTGGCACATATCCCCAAGGTGCTGTATCATTGGCGGTGTCATACCGCTTCTACGGCAGAAAATCCCCAAAGCAAGCTCTATGCCTATCAGGCGGGACGTAGGGCAATACAGGACTTTGCCGACCAGGCGGGGTGGAAAGCGGTGGCGGAGGATACGCCCCATGTGGGATTTTATGTGCTGCGGTACCAGGGAGACATCTTTGCAAGCAGGCATGACATTGGAGCCATAGGCGGCAGACTGATGAAAAAGGGGCGGATTGTGGGCGGCAGGATGACCCGGGAAGGGAAGGTTGTGTATGAGAATCTTCCCGGAAATTACAGCGGATATCTTCACCGCGCAATACTGCCGCAGGACGCTGTGGCAGTGGATATACGCAATATCCGCATCAGGGAGGAATGCTTGGAAATTTTCCGCCGCGTGGTGGGTGTGGCATATCAAACCGTGCCGGGGAAGGGAAGCTTTGATGTTTCTCTTTTGCCGGAAGGCTGTGATTATGTGAGGATAAGCCTGGAACTCTGCGATGCCATCACAGAGGCTGGATACCGAATTTTGTATCAGCCCCTGGACAACATAGACAAGGTATGAAACAACTGTGTTAAGTCAGGGATGAAAGTCGTCTTTTTGCGGATAAGGGGGTATGGTTATGGTGAAGGTAACGGTTGTCATTCCAAATTACAACGGAATTAAATTTATGGAAGCATGTCTGGAGGCACTGTTGGCGCAGAATCCTGATACGCCTGCATTTCAGGTTGTGGTGGTGGATAATGGCTCCAAGGACGGCAGCCCAGAGCTGATAGCCCGCCGATTTCCCCAGGTTCGCATCATTGTGCTGGCATCCAACACGGGTTTTTGCCACGGTGTAAACGTAGGGATCCGGGCATCAAAAACACCTTATGTGATCCTGCTCAACAATGATACCAAAGTCGCGCCGGATTTTGTGAAGGCGCTGTATGATGCAATCCGGCGGAAACCGGACGCTTTTTCCGTCAGTGCCAAGATGTTGATGTGGGATGACGAAAGGCTTGTAGACGACGCGGGGGACAGATATTGTGCTTTGGGGTGGGCCTATGCCAGAGGGAAGGGAAAACCAGCTTCAATGTATCAGAAGCCGGTGGAAGTTTTCTCGGCATGCGGCGGTGCTGCAATTTACCGAAGGGAAGTTTTTGGGGAAATAGGTCTTTTTGATGAGGAGCATTTTGCGTATCTGGAGGATTTGGATATAGGTTATCGGGCAAAGCTTTATGGATACCGGAATTATTATGAGCCGTCGGCAAAGGTGATTCATTACGGAAGCGCCTCCAGCGGATCCCGCTACAATGAATGGAAAACCGGAATGGCGGCAGCAAACAGCGTCTATGTGATTGCCAAAAATATGCCTCTCTGGCAACAGGTGTTAAACCTGCCTTTTTTGCTGGCAGGATTTTTCCTGAAATTTCTTTTTTTCTGCAAAAAAGGAATGGGCATCCTATATTTAAAAGGATTGAGAGACGGGGTCAGAAAATCCATGGAGCATTTGCCAAAAGGAAGAAGCCAGGGGCAAACGCGTCTGCGCTTTCGCAACTGCCTGGCCGTGCAGGGACAGCTTTATGCCAATCTGTTCCGCATTCTTAAGAAATTTTAAGAAACGGCTTCATAAATTCCTAAGTAGTTCTTTTTATAATATATTTAATGGATTACAGGGTTCGGGAAAAGGTTCCTGTAATATTTTTGTAAGGTATACTTTGGGTGGCGCTTATGATAAAGGACAATCAGAAAGTATTCAACCGGTTAATGGTAGTTGCGGATGCCGCTATTACGGCGTTTTCACTGACATCGGCCTATGTGTTTAAATTTTATATTTTAAATAACGGGCCGGGCGTGGGTGTGCTTCCTATGGGCGATTACCTTATGCTGCTGCCTTTTCTGGTTCCCATCTATATGCTGTTGTATTATTTTAATGATGTTTATTCGCCCAAGAGAACAGTTCGGCGGCGATTTGAAATTTTGGGAATTTTGAAAGCAAATACCATCGGGATTGTGGCGCTGATCATTATTCTCTATATGGTTATCCGTGAGATTAACTTTTCCCGTTCCGTGATGGGCTTTTTTTATATTTTTAACGTTTTTTTTACCTCCTGTTTTCGGCTTGCTTTGCGCAAGGGATTGCGCACCATACGCTCCAAGGGTTATAATCTGAAGCACATTTTACTGGTGGGATATTCCAGAGCTGCGGAGGAATATATAGACAGGCTTACGGACAATCCTCAATGGGGGTATGTGGCGTGTGGTATTTTGGACAACCATATTCCGTCGGGAACGCTTTATAAAGGGGTCAAAGTGCTGGGCAGTCTGGGCAATCTGGAATTTATTCTGCCGGAGAACAAACTGGACGAGATTGCCATAACGCTGTCTTTGAAAGATTATCATTTCCTGGAAAGTATTGTTTCCACCTGTGAAAAGTCGGGTGTGCACACGAAATTTATACCGGATTACAACAGTCTGATTCCTACCAGGCCTTACACGGAGGACCTGATGGGGCTGCCGGTGGTGAATATCCGGTATGTACCCCTGACCAACACGGGAAATATTTTTATCAAGCGAATGGCGGATATCATAGGTTCTCTGGCGGGAATTGTGATTACCGCGCCCATCATGCTGCTCTCGGCGTTATTGATTAAGCTTACCAGTCGGGGGCCGGTGATTTTCAAGCAGGAGAGAGTTGGGCTGCATAACCATTCCTTCTATATGTACAAGTTCCGCAGTATGGAGCTGCAGTCTCCAAGGGAGGAGAAGAAGGCGTGGACGGTGAAGAACGATCCGAGGGTTACTTCTGTGGGCAAGTTTTTGCGGCGTACAAGTCTGGATGAGCTTCCGCAGTTGTTCAATATTTTGAAGGGGGACATGAGCCTGGTGGGACCAAGGCCGGAGAGGCCCCTTTTCGTGGAAAAGTTCAGGGAGGAAATTCCTAGATATATGGTGAAGCACCAGGTGAGGCCGGGGCTTACCGGCTGGGCCCAGGTCAACGGTCTGCGCGGAGATACCTCCATTCGCAAACGGATTGAATATGACATTTATTATATTGAGAATTGGACTATATGGTTTGACTTTAAAATAATTTTAATGACGTTTTTTACGGGATTCGTCAATAAAAATGCCTATTAAAACACAAAATAAAAAAGTCCCGAAGCGGAAACGTCCGGGAGAAGATTCAGAAGATGATCAGAAATGAAACTGTAATAAATACGGAACTGGAATAGGAGAATTAACAGCATGGCGGCGGAAAGAAGGACAAGTGCATCCTCAAAGGGGAAGATGATTTTGTTTGTGGTAGAGATCATCATTATTGTTGCGATGGTGGTGGTATTGTATATGGTGATGAACAGCAAGGCTGCGGAAGGGCCCAAGCTTTCTTATCTGGATCCCATGCAGCTGGAGATTCATGAGGAGGTAAAGCAGCAGACGGAAGAGGGCGGCACCATGCACGGGTATATGAATATCGCTCTGTTTGGTCTGGATGCGGAGACGGACAATCAACTTTTCAGCGGAAGCCGCAGTGACAGTACCATGATTGCCAGCATCAATCTGGATACGGGGGATATTAAACTGGTCAGCGTCTACAGAGATACGTACCTGAATATCGGTACGGACAAGTACCAGAAATGTAATGCGGCGTATTCCTTTGGCGGTGCGGAACAGGCGGTAAAGATGCTGAATATGAATTTGGATATGGATATCACTAATTTTGTTGCGGTGGGATACAAAGGTCTGAGCAGTGTGATCGACGGCCTGGGGGGCGTTTATGTGGATGTTGACAGCGAGGAACTGCGGCATATTAATAATTATCAGATCGGTGTGGCCAATGTGTTGAAGTGCGAGTATACCCCTGTAACGGACACGGGCTATCAGCTGCTGGACGGCCTGCAGGCAACCGCTTATTGCCGTATCCGTCAGACTGCGGGCAGTGACTTTAAGCGCACAGCCCGTCAGAGAGAGGTTCTGAAAGCTATTGAGGAGCAGGCGAAGAAGCAAGACTTGGCCACCCTGACCAAGGTGTTCAACGACTGCATCGGCAATATCTATACCAGTCTTGATTCCAAGGACATTTTGGAGCTGCTGAAAAATATTACCAATTACAGTATTGTGGCAGAGGATGGGTTCCCACAGGAGACTATGCGGGGAAATGCCAATATGGGTGCTCATGGGGCGTGCGTCATTCCTGTCAGCCTGGAGGAAAATGTGGTATGGCTGCATCAGTTTCTGTTTGAAGATGAGGAATATACGGTTACGGACAGCGTTAGGGAATACAGTCAGAAAATACAGTCCGACACGGCACAGTATCTGGAAAGATAAGGGCGAAACATATGAAGATCGATGTGATCATCCCCATCTATAAACCGGGACCAGAGCTTTTTACGCTGTTGGACAAATTGGAGGCGCAGTCGGTGCGGGCGGAAAATATTATTCTCATGAACACCGGGAAGAAATATTTTGAAGCGCTTATTGAAGGTATGGCGTTTGCAGATAAATATCCAAACGTAAAAGTGTATCACCTTACCAAAAAGGAATTTGACCATGGCACAACCAGGCGTCAGGCGGTGGGGTATTGTCAGGGGGAAGTCTTTGTGATGATGACCCAGGATGCGATGCCTGCGGATCCGTTTCTTTTAGAGAGGCTTGTGGAAGGACTGTCAGGAACCGTGGCTGTGGCGTATGCCAGGCAGCTTGCCGGATCGGATTCCTCAGAGTTGGAGAAGGTTTCCAGGATGTTTAATTATCCGGAACATTCCCAGGTGAAGACCAAGGCAGATTTAAAGAATATGGGAATCAAAACTTTTTTCTGCTCCAATGTGTGTGCCGCTTATCGGAGGGATGTCTATGAGGAATTGGGCGGATTTGTGGGGCATACAATCTTTAATGAAGATATGATCTATGCCGCGGGAGCCATCAGGGCGAATTATGGTGTGGCGTATGTGGCCAAGGCCCGGGTGGTGCATTCTCATAATTATACCAATATCTGTCAGTTGCGCCGCAATTTTGACCTGGGGGTGTCTCAGGCGCAGCATCCTGAAGTGTTTGGTGCTGTGACCTCCGAGGCGGAGGGGAAGAGATTTGTGAAGGCGGCATGGGGATATTTTAAAAAAGGAAGGCAGCTTTATAAGTTTCCCGGGTTCTGCCTTCAATGTGGATTTAAATATGCGGGTTATCTCCTTGGGAAGCATTATGACAGGCTGCCCAGGAGTCTTGTATTGCGGCTTACCACAAACAAAGAATACTGGGAGCGGCATGAAAAAGATACTTATACGTAAAAATAAGCGTAGGAATGGAGAATATTATGTGCGGAATTGTAGGTTATATCGGAAAGGAACAGGCGGCCCCCATTGTGTTGGATGGGCTGGCTAAATTGGAGTACAGGGGATATGATTCAGCCGGTATGGCGGTTTTTGATGGCAGTGAGATCAGAACCAGAAAGGCAATCGGCCGTCTGAAAATTCTGGAGAATCTTACCAGGGGCGGAGAGACCATGCCTGGGGTGTCCGGTATAGGGCATACCAGGTGGGCAAGTCACGGCGCGCCCAGTGACAGGAATGCCCATCCCCATACCAATGGGACGGGAACCATTGCCGTGGTGCACAACGGCATCATAGAGAATTATATTCTTCTGAAGAAAAAACTTCAAAACAGAGGGTATGAGTTTGTGTCTGAGACGGACACGGAAGTGCTTGCGCATATGCTGGATTATTACTATAAAGGGAATCCTCTGGAGGCCATAACAAAAGTTCTTCATAGAGTGGAGGGCGCTTATGCGCTGGGAATTCTGTTTGCAGATCATCCGGAAGTAATCTATGCGGCCAGAAAGGACAGTCCTTTGATCGTGGGCAGGAATGAGTCCGGCAGTTTTATCGCCTCGGATGTGCCTGCGGTTTTAAAGTATACCAGAACCGTCTATTACATGGATAACCAGGAAGTAGCGGCGCTTCGGGGAGACGGTATCTGCTTTTATTCCCTGGATGGGGAGATGGTGGAGAAGGAGTCCGTCAACATTGACTGGGATGCGGATGCGGCGGAAAAGGCCGGTTATGAACACTTTATGCTAAAGGAAATGTATGAACAGCCCAAGACGATCTCGGACACGCTGTCGCCCAGGCTTCAAAATGCAGGCGCCGGAAAGGTTGAGGAAATTGTGATCGAGGAGCTGAATATGACGGATGAGGAGCTTCGCCAGGTGAAGAAGATACATATCGTCGCCTGCGGTTCCGCCTACCACGCGGGCGTGACGGGAAAATATGTATTGGAAGGACTGGCGCGAATTCCTGTGGAAGTGGATCTGGCCAGTGAGTTTCGTTATCGCGACCCGATTCTGGAAGAGGGCAGCATGGTGATTGTTATCAGCCAGTCGGGAGAAACGGCGGATACCATGGCAGCGCTGCGGGAGTCCAAGGCCAAAGGATATCAGGTTCTGGGAATCGTAAATGTGGTGGGAAGCACCATCGCCAGAGAGGCGGATGCCTGTCTGTATACTTGGGCCGGGCCGGAGATCGCAGTGGCGACCACTAAGGCATACAGCGCGCAGTTGGTGGCTCTTTACCTTCTTGCAATGAAATTTGCCAGAGTCAGGGGCATATTGTCCGATGAGGCGTATGAGGCGTTGATAGAGGATCTGAAGAGGATCCCCGATCAGATTGAGCAGCTTTTGGCGCAGAAGCAGACCATTCAGCATTTTGCAAACCGTTATCTTGGTGCCAAAGATATTTTCTTTATCGGCAGGGGCATTGATTATGCCATTTCCCTGGAGGGCTCTTTGAAATTGAAAGAGATATCCTATATTCATTCGGAGGCATATGCCGCTGGTGAATTGAAACACGGCACCATATCCCTGATAGAAGAGGGCACGCTGGTGGTGGCGCTGTCCACACAGCCGGCTCTTTATCAAAAGACCGTCAGCAACATTCAGGAAGTCAAGGCCAGGGGCGCTTTTGTGATGGCGGTGGCAAACGAGGGGAACAGAGCCATCGAGAAAGTATCCGATTATGCGGTATTTATTCCGGAAACCAATCCGTACTTTGCAAATTCGCTTGCCATTATTCCGCTGCAGTTGTTTGCGTATTATGTGGCGGTTGGCAGGGGATGCGATGTGGATAAGCCCAGAAACCTTGCCAAATCTGTAACAATAGAATAATTATAGTTCTGCTTCCTTGATAATTGTTTTTCACAATCCTTTCATGAGGAAAACACATTTTTGACACAAATTCCAGATATACTGAACTCATCAAAGGAACAGTAAGCAAAGATTCTAAAGGAGGCAGATCACTATGTATGATAATGAAATTTATTCTAATTCCGATTCCGGGAAGTACACTGAATACCGCACCGACGGCAATGTCTACAGCGGCGGGGACATAAATAAAAAAGAAAAGAAAAAAATCGGCGGATTCCGCAAGGTGCTTATCAGCGCCGGAATGGGACTTGCGTTTGGACTGTTTGCAGGGGGCGGTTTCTACGCCGTAAAGTATGGCGGCGAACAGCTGAGGCCGGTACAGAATCAGGACGCATTGAATCAGGGCGTCGGTCAGACGCCTGGGGTGGGAAATTTAAACGGCAGCGGAAGCGGCATTGTGAATCATGTTACGTATGTGAAGTCCGATGTGTCCGATGTGGTGGAAAAGGTGATGCCCGCCATGGTCTCCATTGTGAATAATTATACAGAAACCGGCACTGCCATGACCATATGGGGCCAGAAATATAATTACAGCAATCCGGGTACATCCAGCGGCTCAGGTATTATTCTGGGAGAAAATGAGGAAGAGCTTTTAATTGTAACCAATAATCATGTGGTTCAGGATACGGATGAGCTGCAGGTGCTCTTTATTGATGGTTCTACTGCTGCGGCAGTTGTCAAGGGACAGGACGCCGATATGGACCTGGCTGTGATCGCTGTGAAACTGGACAGTCTTTCCGAGGAAACCCAAAATGCCATCACCGTTGCAACGCTGGGAAGCAGTGATGATTTGAAGCTGGGCGCGCCTGTTATCGCCATCGGCAATGCGCTGGGTTACGGCCAGTCCGTCACGGACGGTATTATCAGCGCACTGAACCGGGAAGTGACTATGGAAGACGGTTCCAAGGGAACCTTTATTCAGACAAATGCTGCCATCAATCATGGGAACTCCGGCGGTGCACTGTTAAATATCAACGGCGAAGTGATTGGTATCAATTCCAACAAGATTGGCGGCTATAGCGTGGAAGGTATGGGTTATGCCATTCCCATCAGTTCCGCAAGTCCCATTATCGCGGATTTGATGGAGCGCCAGACCAGGACGGATAAAGTGGCTCAGGAGGAAAAGGGCTATATGGGAGTGTCCATGCAGGATGTGACGTCTCAATATGCCGGTATGTTCGGAATACCTCAGGGTGTTTCTGTGCAGGAAGTCACGGAAGGGTCTCCTGCGGAACAGGCAGGCATCAAGAAGTATGATATCATTGTGAAATTCGACGGCCAGAAGGTTTCTTCCGGCGCCGAGCTGAAAGAACAGGTGGAATACTACAGAGCCGGTGAGACTGTGACCATCACGGTGCAGCGTCTCATGGACGGCCAGTATGAAAGCATTGATCTGGAACTTACTTTGGGAAGCTGGCCCCAATAAGGCCCCATGGCAGATGTGACAGGAAAAAACGCGGAGCAGGCGGCTGCTTCGCGTTTTTTCAATAATAGCTGATGGGTAAATGCTGCTGTCGGTTACGTCCACGTCAATGATTTTTCAAAAAGTTTACTTGTCTATATGGGAATTTTAAAGTATACTCATAGTAACGGCCGATGGGCGTTTGAAAATCAGAGTGCGGAATTATGCGCGGAAATGAGGAGATATGTCGGATAGAGAGAACAAAGAGGAAGAAATAAATAAGATGGGTGATACGGACAAAGCAGACATAAGAGAGGATAAGGGAGAGGGAACGGAGGCCTCCTTCCAGAGTGAGAACGATACGAAAAGATTCCAGGCGAGACATACCGATACAAACGGAACGGATATTGAAGGAGATGATAAAGATGACTCGGGAGAAGGAAAGGAAGATCTGACAAAGGGACATCGGGACGCTTCGGCCACTAAGAATGCGGGAAAGAGTGACAATAGTGATTATGAGGATGTCTGCTTTATTTGCCGCAGGCCGGAGAGCAAGGCGGGCAAAATGATCAAGCTGCCAAACAATATTTGTATCTGTGACGACTGCATGCACAAGACCATGGAGACCGTCAGCCAGTTTGACTATCAGGGGATGTTGAATAATCCAGGATTTCAAAATGAGCTGGATCAAATGGCAAGGCAGGGATTCCCTAATATCAGCTTTGTGAATCTGGCGGATCTGCAGGGAGACGGAGGAATCCCCAATAAGCAGAAACTGAAAAAGAAGAAGAAAAAGGAGGAACAGGAGCCGGTTTTAAATATCCGGGATATTCCTGCGCCTCATAAGATCAAGGCAAGCCTGGATGAGTATGTGGTGGGACAGGATCATGCCAAGAAGGTAATTTCGGTGGCCGTATATAACCATTATAAGCGGGTGGCTACCAATACCATGGACAATATTGAAATAGAGAAATCCAATATGCTGATGATTGGACCTACCGGAAGCGGCAAGACGTACCTGGTGAAGACGCTGGCCAGATTGTTGGATGTGCCCCTTGCCATTGCAGATGCCACTTCTCTTACAGAGGCGGGATATATCGGGGACGATATAGAATCCGTGGTGTCAAAGCTGCTTGCGGCAGCAGACAATGATGTGGAGAAGGCGGAGCGGGGGATTATTTTCATTGACGAGATAGATAAAATTGCAAAAAAGAGAAATACCAACACCAGGGATGTGAGCGGTGAAAGCGTTCAGCAGGGCATGTTAAAGCTTTTGGAGGGCGCGGAAGTGGAAGTCCCTGTGGGCGCCAACAGCAAAAATGCCATGGTTCCGCTTGCTACGGTAAATACACGCAATATATTGTTTATCTGTGGAGGCGCATTTCCGGATCTGGAGGAGATTATCAGGGAACGTCTGAACAAGTCGGCGTCAATCGGATTTAACTCTGAACTGAAAGGAAAATACAATAAAGATAAAAATATCCTCTCCAAGGTAACGGTGGAAGACATCAGGAAGTTTGGAATGATACCGGAGTTTATCGGACGGCTGCCAATCATTTACACCCTGGAGGGTCTGACGAGGGATATGTTGGTGAAGATCCTGAAGGAGCCGAAGAATGCTATTTTAAAACAGTATCAGAAGCTGCTGGAGTTGGATGAGGTGAAACTGGAGTTTACTGAAGACGCCCTGGAGGCTATCGCCGACAAGGCCATGGAGCGGGATACCGGTGCCAGAGCGCTCCGCTCCATAATAGAAGATTTTATGCTGGATATCATGTATGAGATTCCGAAAGACGATAATATCGGCAGGGTCACGATCACCAGGGAATATATCCAGGGAACAGGAGGCCCCATCATTGAGATCAGGGGAAGTCAGATGTTGGAAAGTCCGCAGCCGACGCCCAAGTTGGAGCCCTAAGCGGCCAGGGTTTCTTCTTTCCCAGCCTGCTGTTTTACGTCCGTCCTGTGGGACGCGATATAACACCATGGGGCGGTGACAGGCAGCATTACCATGATGGGCATGATATAGCGCACATAGGCGTTAACGGGGGATGCAATGCGCAGCAGCAGGATGAATAGCCCCGGGATCAGGAAGAGCATTTCGCGCCGCTTCTTTTTGGAAAGAAGATAGGCGCATTCTCCCAACAGAAGATAGGTGTGCATTCCCGCGCTGAGGAGCATGCTAAACAGGGGCATTTTCTCTACCAGGTAGAGGGAATGCCTCAAAATTTCTCTCACGGTGTCATCTTCCACGGCAAATTCCATGTCCAGGTGGCCGTCATGCCATTTATCGGAGTTACCGATATGGAAAAATGCTGTATAGTGCAGGGTATCATATTGATGGTCGTGCATATCGGGATAAAAGTAACCGTAGGTATGGTTCAGAAATGCCTGGATATAAGTGTCGGGATGCTTTACCAGTTGCTGCAGCCATACCCTGAAATATGCCTTTAAATAGGCGGTATTGGGATGCTTTTGGAAATTTTCTTTCACAGGATCGGAACATATTGGATTGTATGCCGCCGCCACCTGATCAAGACTGACGGTAAAGCCCTCCTGAAGGACTTTAGCTTCTTCTTCCGTAAGCTCTTCATAATGTTCTCTCAGATATCTGGCTGTCTGCTGCAGGGGAATGGATAGCATATCCGCCGTATTGCCCTTTTCTATCTGATGAGAGGGCATATAAATCCCGTCTATCATAAAAGTCAGCAGCAGGCAGCAGGCAATCCCGGCCAGGCACTCCAGCCAATATTGCCGATAGAGTAAAACGGTGCCAAGCAAGGTGACAAGCACCACATATCGTCCGTCGTTGCGAAACAGGACAGTGCCGCTTACGCCGCAAAACAGCAGGCAGATCTGCCGCCAATTTCCATGGGGGTTCTGCCCGTAAATGATATCCATCCATACGACAACAATCAACAATATAAAGACATAAAAGGGCGTATCTTTTACCATGGTATAGCCCCAGATGGGGAAATAGGGGAAGACCGTCCAATACAGCAGGGCGCCCCAGGAAAAAACAATGGGACAATTCATTTTCCGCAGGCAATGACAGGCGTAGGCAAAAGTCAGACTCTGGACGGAAAACTGTGTTATGTTATACAAAAAGAGGCCTATGGTATCCGAGTGGAAAAGCTGTCTGCCAAGCCATACACATCCCCCCATGATCTGTGTGGCGATCACGGGATGAGCGCCAGTGTTTTCCGCTGCGCCCAGGAAAATCCACAGTTGGGCATGAGCGTCCCACTGCAGGGTGCCGGGAAAATAAAAGATCAGCCAGGGAAGTCCCAGAATCCAGATCAGCAGCAATGGCCCAGCGAAGGTGTGATCCCGGAACAGGAAAAGTTCTGCTTTTCCCAAGGGGGTACTGCGCAGCCAGCTTTTCTTCCGCTCAAGGAGATAACCAGCCAGCAGAATACAGTTTTTGTAGGTGAAGTAATACCCAAGCGTCACAAAGACGGCCAGGGCAAATTGAAGTTTAAATAGAAAAATACAATCCCATGAATCCGTTTTGGCATAACTGATACCGATTACCGTACTAATGGCGAAAAAGGCGCTGATGCCGCTGACCCAGGGAGACCGCTGCCTGTCCCGCACCAGGTAGAATATGGTACAAAGCCCTGCCAGTGCAAAAATCGTCTGGATTCCCCAACCGTCCAGAGAGCAAAGAAGCGTATATATATATTTTATCACAGGGACATCCGTGGAATAACCGGATAACATCAGGGAAAGAGAATCCCCGGAAAAGGCCCAGACGGCAATAAAAGCCTTGATACATGCTGCTGTCCCCTTGGAGAGAATGGGGTGTTCTTTATGCTGCGGTTTTCTTTTCATTTGTAAAACCACCCTTTCTGAATCAACGCCGTTTGGTTGCGGCCGCCGTACTCAATTATGAAACATCGGCTTAATTTATTATAGGGTTTAACAGGGGAATTGTCAAATGACATGATTTTGTTTCCCGGTTTGTTGACATTAGTCCTAATTCGTACTATAATGCGATTTATAAGAAACACCGTTATACGGTGTCGTCCGGTGAGACAGGGAGGTATGGCGTTAGTGCCATGGGAATAAACGGATAGGGGTAAAGGAGTGGTGAGCGGTGGATGGTGATCGGGAAGTGATCAGGCGGGTTATGATTTGCGTCAATGTGATAGACGGCGTATTTGCCATGGGAGCGAAAAAGATTGGCGTAAAGGCAAATATGCTTTCTCTGCTTTATGCACTGGACGACGGGCGTCCTCATACGCAGAAAGAAATATGTGAGCATTGGCTGATCCCAAAGACGACGATCAATACCATTGTCAGAGAGTGTATTGGTGACGGGTACATTGTTTTACATGGGGGGAACGGAAGAAAGGAAAAAGAGATCTGCCTCACGGACAAAGGCCGGGAATATACAAGGGAGATTTTAAATAAAATGTACCGACTGGAAGAGTGCGCTATGGAGCGAACCCTGGAAACCTATTCACCGGAATTTGTGCAGGCATTGGAACGGTTTGCGTCCTGTTTAAAGGAACAGACAAAAGAATTCATTTTGGAGGATGAAATAGATGGACGGCGATGACAGGAAGAGGAGGTTCCCATATAAGATACGGAATCTTACGACGAATGATATAGAGCAATATGATGCCCTGCTGCGCTACGCCTTTCAGGTTACGGAGCAGGACCTGACGGAGGCGGGGTGGAAGGATGACGAGATGAAGCAGTCAAAGTTCCCGGTATTGGAAAGGGCGGACGTTCTTGGCTGCTATGACCAGGAGGCCCTTGTCTCCCAGTTTGCGGTGTATCCGCTGGAAATGAATATATATAACGGGGTGTATTCCATTGGATTTATCACCAGTGTATCCACATATCCGGAATACTCCGGAAAGGGGATTATGTCAAGGCTGATGAAGCGGAGCCTGAGTCGTATGCGTGAAAAAGGACAGACGCTGGCACTGCTTTATCCTTATTCCATTCCGCTGTATCGGAGACACGGATGGGAGATTATATCCAATAAAATATCCTATATCATCAAAGACAGGCAGATTCCCTCCGAGATCAGAGTCCCGGGGAGCGTACATCGGGTGGCGTGGGACAACGAGGACTTTACGGCTCTGCATACAAGCTTTGCCCGGCAGACTCACGGATGTCTGTTTCGAAACGCGCTGGCCTGGGAGGAGTATTGGCGTTGGGAATATGACGATACCATGGTTGCAGTCTATTATAATGTGGAAAACAAGCCTCTTGGGTATATGGTGTATCTGATTCGCAATGATATTATGCATGTGAAGGAAATGATCTATTTAAACAGAGAGGCGCAAAAGGGATTGTGGGAATATATCCATGCTCATGATTCCATGATTGATGAGGTAAAGGGAAATACCTATTTTAATGAGCCGGTTGCCTTTGATATGGAAGACGGCGACATCAAAGAAACCATACGTCCCTATATCATGGGGCGCATTGTGGACATTGAGTCTTTTTTGGCGCAATATCGCTGCGAGACTTCGGAACAGGAAGTGTGCATCTCCATCACTGTGACAGATTCGATGCTGGATTGGAATGATCGAACCTTTCAGGTTATATTCCGGGACGGGAGGTGCTTCGTTTCGGATCGGAAGGCCGATTATCATGTGGCTATGTCGGTTTCCACATTGACCACATTGCTGCTCGGGTACAAAACGGCCAAACAGCTCTGGCGCATGGAGCGAATACAGGGAGATGAAACTTCCGTAAAAAAACTGGACGATGTGCTGCTGCATGAAGTGCCATATATTTCGGATTATATTTGACAGAAATTATTTATCCAGATCCTTGTGGGAAATGTAACAATTCAGACATGTAATTTATATGATTCCGGGTCTTTCGTCCACATGTTTGAATTGTTATAGTTTCTTTGAGGATTTTTTATTTTATAGTTGACAACGGATAAAAATGTGGTAATATAAATATATGAACAATGGTTCAAATGAAAATATGATTGTGCGCCGGGGATTTAAACCACATGGCAGGAGGAGGATTTCCATGAAAAAAACTTATAAGATCGAGGTAGACTGTGCTAATTGTGCATTAAAGATGGAAGAGGCAGCAAAGAAGGTAGAAGGCGTGGCGGAGGCCACGGTAAGCTTTATGACACAGAAGATGAAAGTGGAATTTGCGGAAGGCGCGGAAGAAATGAGTGTGATGCAGGCGGTGCGGAAGGCGTGCAAAAAGGTGGAGGACGACTGCGAGATCTTTTTGGACGAAAAGTGAGGCAGGTGAAGGAGAATGACGAAAAAACAGAAAAAAATGCTCTGCCGGATTCTTGTGGCCGCAGTGCTTATGGTGGCGCTGCACTTTGTGCCGGTAGAGGGGTATCTAAGGTTTGGACTGTATCTGGTACCCTACCTGGTGATTGGCTATGACATCTTAAAGAAGGCGGCGCTGGGAATTATCCACGGCGAGGTTTTTGACGAGAATTTTCTGATGGCGGTGGCTACTGTGGGCGCCATGCTCCTTGGTGTATATAACGAGGCAAAGGGGCTGGAAGGCGAATTTGCGGAAGGCGTGGCGGTCATGTTGTTCTATCAGATCGGAGAGCTTTTTCAGGCTGTGGCCGTGGGAAAGAGCAGGCGCAATATCAGTGCGCTTATGGATATCCGCCCGGATTATGCCAATATAGAGGGCGATGACGGCGGGCTGGAACAGGTGGATCCGGATGATGTGGAGGTGGGCACGGTGATTGTGGTGCGCCCCGGTGAAAAGATTCCCATCGACGGCGTGGTACTGGAGGGAACTTCCTCTCTGGATACCAGCGCGCTTACCGGAGAGAGCGTACCCAGGGAAGTGGCGCCCGGCGGCGAGGTGATCAGCGGCTGCGTGAATCTTTCCGGTCTGTTAAAGCTTCGGACCACAAAGGAATTTGGAGAATCCACTGTCTCCAAAATATTGGATTTGGTGGAAAATTCCAGTATGAAGAAAGCCAAATCGGAGAATTTCATCACCAAATTTGCCAAGTATTATACGCCGGCGGTGTGTTATGGCGCCCTGGCGCTTGCGGTGTTTCCGCCGTTAATCAATGTGATTGCCGGTAATCCGGCAAACTGGAGCGTATGGGTAATTCGTGCCTTGACATTTCTTGTGATCAGTTGTCCCTGTGCTCTGGTCATATCTATTCCCTTAAGTTTTTTCGGGGGCATTGGAGGAGCATCCGCCAAGGGGATTCTGGTAAAGGGATCCAATTATCTGGAGGCTTTGGCACAGACCAAATATGTTGTGTTTGACAAGACGGGTACATTGACAAAGGGTGTGTTTCAGGTTACGGGGGTGTATCCTTCTCGGGAATTTCAGAATGAGACAGCCGGGGAAGAGGAGGCGGCCCGCAGGAAGCTGCTTATGCTTGCTGCTTATGCGGAGAGTTATTCTTCTCATCCCATCAGCAAGAGTCTGAAGGAAGCCTGGGGGCATATGGCACAAAGCGTAAATCGGTTGGATGGGAAGGAAAGCGGAGAGAAAGCACAGATGCAGGTGACGGATGTGGAAGAGATTGGCGGCCACGGCGTCACGGCGCTTGTCAACGGCATTTTGGTGGCTGCGGGCAATGCAAAGCTGATGGAAAAGCTGGGCGTTGGATATACAAAGGACACCGGCGTTGGAACCATCGTTCATGTGGCGGCGGACGGAAAATATGCAGGTTACATTTTGATATCCGATGTGATAAAGGAACAGTCGAAGGCTGCCGTGACGGCGCTGAAGGCGGCAGGCGTGAAGAAGACGGTGATGCTTACCGGGGACAGCAGCGCGGTGGCGGGATATGTGGCAAAGGAACTTGGGCTGGACGAGGTGAAGAGCGAACTTTTGCCCGGGGATAAGGTGACGGCGGTGGAAGAGCTGCTGGAGAGGAAGCCGCCGAAAGAAAAACTTGCCTTTGTGGGAGATGGTATCAATGACGCGCCGGTGCTTTCCCGGGCAGATATCGGTGTGGCCATGGGTGCGCTTGGCTCGGACGCAGCCATCGAGGCGGCGGACATTGTGCTTATGGATGACAACCCGCTGAAACTGGCGCTTGCCATAAGGATTTCAAGGAAGTGCCTGCGCATTGTGTATGAAAATATTGTTTTCGCGCTTGCAGTCAAGGCGGCGTGCCTGCTGTTGGGAGCCGTGGGTCTGGCAAATATGTGGGTGGCAATTTTTGCCGATGTGGGCGTAATGATTTTGGCGGTACTGAATGCCATCAGATGTCTGAAGGTGAGAGAAAGAAAGAAGCGTTTATAGAGAGGCAGAATCAGGGAGAAGCGCATGCCTTGACTGTGGGAAATCCATAGCGGCAAAGCGGGTACCCGGCAGCAGGATATGAGTGTTAGCGGGAAATGGACGACCATGTCTGTTTCCCGCCTTTTTTGTGGCAGTTGACTTCTGGCGCCACACATTTTATAATGTCCTTGGGCCTGTGGTCATATCATTTAAACGGCATACGCTTTTTGCAAGGCAGGACGCCTTGTCTTGCATGACAGGAAGTTACGCAGGCTGCGGAAAGGTACGGAAAGTATGATGAAACAAAGTAAGGAAAAAGGGATACATAAGGGATTGAAATACCTTGGAAGATTTCTACTGGTGGTGTTGACTTTCTTGGGGGTTACGTTTGTGGGCGCATATACCGCACTGTGGCTGATCTGCCACGGTCCCAGCCCTGCGGCAAGAGATTTGTTTGTGTCCACTATCCTGGAGACAGGACAGATGAAATTTCTTGCATCATGGTATTTCAATGAGGAGGAAATTCTGGCAATCACCGGACGTAACGGTATGGTTCACAACGAAGAAGAAGTGGATCCGAACCTGATTGCCATTCCTGTGACAGGACCTGCGCAGAGCGGAGAGGAAGAGAAGACGGAACTGGCAGATGTGGAGATTGTGGAGATATCGGGACATTCTTTTTTTGCCAAGCTGATGATTGTAAGAGACCCTTCCCGAGTACGGCTTGCCACCATTTATCCCTGGTCGGAGGATCCGGACGGCAAAAAGGGATTGACTCTGGAACAGCTTGTACAGCAGGAGGACTGCCTGGGAGGAATCAATGGGGGAGAATATCATTCCACCGGCAACTGGGGAGGGAAACCAAAGGGACTTGTGGTGTGCAACGGCCAGATTCAATACAATGTGCCCCAAGCGGGGGATGTGATGATCGGATTTAATGAGGACAATATCCTGATTATATCGGATATCGGAGGCCTTTCCGCCGGTCAGGTGGAAACGCTTGTGGCGGATAACCATATTCGGGATGCCGTCAGTTTTAAGGATATCGACGACGGCGACGACAACCACTTTACAAAGCTTATCATCAACGGTACCGCTACGGAATTAAGCGGCAGCGGCAGCGGAGCCAATCCAAGGACGGTCATCGGTCAGAAGGCCGACGGTACGGTACTTTTGCTGGTGACGGACGGACGGGGAGCGGGCGGTCACCTGGGCGCTACCGCCAGGGATCTGATTTCCATCATGCAGGAATACGGTGCGGTGAACGCGGCAAATCTGGACGGCGGCAGCTCCTCTTCCATGTATTACGACGGCGTATATGAAATGTCCAGCGTGACCCTGTATCAGGCCACTTCTTCCTGGAGACTGCCAACAGCGTTTGTGGTGGAGAAAAAAAGCTGACAAGAAGCTGGAAGTACTACGGCGGTTTCAGAAATTATCGGGGGTGTGAAGAAATCCGGATTTGTTTCTCGTGGGATGAGATCTGTCCGGAAAGAGAGCGTATTACGTTCGGCAGGCCGGGGAGCAGGGGCGAACGGATACGGAGTAGGAATAGGAGATATTTGTGATGGCTGGATACAAAAAGAGAAAGTTTCCGTTTTTTCTGGTGGGTTATCTGGTGTTTCTGCTTGTGCTGATATCTTTTTGGGCTTATGTGCTGCGGTATGTTCAGGAGAGCCTGCTGACGTATGAGGCGGCGCAGCCGGAGCACACAGTAGAAATGCTGGCGCGGGAGCTGGAAGAAGGAAATGTGGAAATGTATTTATCTTTTCCCCATACGGAGAATGAATTTGAACAGGCGGATCTGGTAAAGCAGGATTATCTTTCCTTTCTTTCCGGCAAAGAAATACAGGTTGAAAAATCCGCCGACAGTTATGACGCACAGAATCCGATCTATAACCTTTATGCCGACAACAAAAAAGTTGCGTCGGTGAAATTAAAGGAAACCGCATCGGAACCATTGATGTTTATATTGACCGTGCAGGAGTGGGAGATTGCCGAAGTTTCACCGGTTTTGGAGATCAGCTCACAGGAAATCCTGATCCGTGTTCCGGATAACTGCACGGTGGAGATCAATGACAAAGAGGCAGATCCTGCAAAATATCTGACTGGTAACGAGTGGGAACTGGAAGAACTAAAATACGCTTCGGCATATACGGCAGTCCCCAAGGTGGTGGAGTATAAGGTGACAGGGCTGATGGAGAAGCCAAAGATCAGAATATATAACAATCTTGGACAGGAGCTGGCGTATACCCTGGAGGGCAATCTGGCAGAATATGACGGTTTCCCGGAAACGCCCATCGAAGGGGAGGCGGAGGAGCTGGCGCAAGCCGCTCTGGAGAATGCCGTAAACTATTCCAACTTTTTCTCCAAAGATCTTCCGGGAAGCAATCAAAGCGTGGAACCCATCAAATATATGTTTCCGGAGGGGTCCGAATTTTTGGAATTGGCGGAAAATTACAGAAGACATGATATGTGGATGTACAGCGATCACAGGGAGCCCTCATTTGCAGGGCAAAAGGTCAGTGATTTTGTCTGGTACAGCGACACACTGTTTTCCTGCAATGTATATTTTGAGAAGACTATGGTGCTCACGAAGACGGGGGAAGTCCGCACGGTTATCACCAACGATACCTATTACTATGCCGATTTTGGCGGCCAGTGGAAGATCGTGGATATGAGAGCGGTGGTTGGGGAGTGATGATATGCAGGATAAGTTTTGGGACATGTTCCCAAGGGAGCCTAAAAAGGGGCTAAACGACACCGAAAAAATGCAAAAACTCTTTTCCGAAGAGGAGTTTATAATATTATGGTAAAAAAATAGAGCGGCTGAAGCAATACAAAATGGAGGGACGTAAAATGCAGTTAATACAATATCAAAAATGCAGTACTTGCAAAAAGGCGGTGGCCTGGCTGAAGGAACATAATATTTCCTATGAGGACAGACCGATCAGGGAACAGAATCCCGGCAAGGAGGAGCTAGCCGAATGGCATAAAAAGAGCGGTCTGCCTTTAAAGCGTTTTTTCAATACCAGCGGCAATCTGTACAAGGAAATGCAGCTTAAGAGCAGGCTGCCGGAAATGTCGGAGGAGGAACAGCTTGCGCTGCTTGCCGCGGACGGTATGCTGGTAAAGCGCCCTTTGATAGTGGGGGAGGACTTTGTTCTGGTTGGATTTAAAGAGGAGGAATGGGAAGATAAGCTGCTGTGAAAGCTCCGCCCGCTTTCGCCTTGCAGGCTGAAAATTCATTCTGCGCCATTTGGCAGAAAATAAACGTGTCAGTAAAGTAGGAGATTTATTTTGAAATATTATAAAATAGTTTTGTTAAAGGATAACAGGGAATGCTGTTTGAGAAATGGCTGCGAAGAGGATGGACAGGCTGTATTGGAAAACTTCAATCTGACCCACTCTCAAACGGACTATTTGCTTTCCTATCCGGAGGAGAACAGCTTTGACCCTGAGAAGGAAAGCGGATTTTTAAAGAAAAAGTCCGAGAGCAGGAATGAAATTGAAATCATTGCCGAGGTAGAAAATAGAATTGTAGGAACTGCGGGAATCGAAGCGATGGGCACGAAATACAAAGTGCGGCATCGTGCCGAATTTGGCATCAGCGTGGCCAGGGAGTTTTGGGGATTGGGAATCGGCAGCGCATTGATGAAAGCCTGTATTGAATGTGCAAGAAATGCGGGCTATGAACAACTTGAGCTCAATGTGGTTGGGGAAAACAAAAGAGCGATATCCATGTATAAAAAGGCCGGTTTTGTAGAGTTTGGCAGAAATCCCAAAGGCTTTAAATCTCGAGTGGCCGGATTTCAGGAGCTTGTTTATATGAGGCTGCGGAGCCGTTTTGGGCCTCAGATGATGTCAATATATTAAATGCGAAAGATTTCTGGTGCATGAATCAATATGTGGCGATGTTTTTGATCACGGTTATCAAGGCGAATCAATATCGTTTTGGTTATGGCAGGAAATGGACATTGGAGAAAATGAAGGATACCATAATTAAACTGCCAAGTGCAGAAGACGGGAAAACGGATTTTGATTACATGGAAAAGTATATTAAAGCTCTGCCTTATGGAGATAGAATTGAAAGAAGTTAAAGCATAGATGCGGAGCAGAAAGTAATCCGGCTAAGAAATGTCAGGAGGCATATGTTCGAATATTCGTAACAGCAAATTGTCGCAGGCGATAATTGAATAGGAGGAAGTGTTGGTATGGCGATTATTTCATTACAGGTAATCGACAAGGAGGGTAATGTTGTCTGTCAGGCGAAGGGAGAAGACTTTGTTGATCTGGTATGCAAGCATACATATCAGGAAGGAGACCGGATTGATCTGAAGATTTCGGAAAAGCAGGTTTATCTGAAGTGGCAGGTGGACGATGGGCTGGGAGCCGCATTTGTGTATTTAACAGGTGATGTGTCTTATTATATCCCTTTTGGAGAACAGCGCAGAAGTTATTCTCCAAAGGTATTTTCAGGGGACAGGCATTATATTTATGCGGAATTGGCAGGAAGGGAGGAGGTAGCATCTTACCGCAATCTGGCGTTAAATCCTGCGGACCAGCGTTTTGACGTTCCCTGTTTTCCTCATGCGACCGCCAATGTGGAGACCAGAGGAGAGGCGACCTTTGCGGCGAGAAATGCCATAGACGGTGTGCGGGCAAATCTGTCTCATGGCTCCTGGCCCTATCAGTCATGGGGAATTAACCAACAGGACGACGCGGCTTTGAAGATTGCTTTTGGCAGGGAGGTTATCGCGGATAAGGTGGTGCTGTATACTCGTTCGGATTTTCCGCATGATAATTGGTGGGTGAGGGCGACTGTGAAGTTTTCCGACGGAAGCATTAAGGAGTTTTCGCTGGAAAAATCAACAAGGGCGCAGGTACTGGCGTTTCCGGAAAAAAAGATCGAATGGCTTGAATTGTGTGATCTGATTAAGTCAGATGATCCTTCACCCTTCCCTGCCTTGAGCCAGATAGAGGTATATGGCAGAGACAGGCCGGTATAAGGGAATTGAGATGCCTCGATTTGTTGGAGGCGTACGTAGGGGGACGGGAGAACTCCGAACTTATCGGAAGGAGTAAGATAGATGGGGATAGGAACAGATGGCGGAGTAGGTACGGGCGGAAAGCTTCCAAGGAGCTTTTTTACAAGGGATGGGATCACTGTGGCAAAGGCGCTTTTGGGAAAAATTCTGGTGCATGAAACGGCATTGGGAACTGTGCGTGGGATAATCACGGAGGTGGAGAGCTATATGGGGGAGACGGACAAAGGTTCCCACACCTACGGAGGGAAACGGACTGATCGGACGGAACCCATGTATCATATGGGAGGCACATCATATGTATATTTGATTTACGGTATGTACAGCTGCATGAATATAGCGGCAATGACTGAGGGGATTCCCCAGGCGGTTTTGCTTCGAAGCGTGGTGCCTGCAGATCAGGAATCAAGGGAACGTATGCTTGCCCTGCGGCTTGCGGAGTGGAATCGGAAACAGGAGAAAAAAGGAAAGTTGTCATGTACGCCGGATTTCTGTCCTGGATCCGTTAAAAAACATCTGTCGGACGGACCGGGTAAGATGTGCATTGCCATGGGGATTACCAGGGCGGATAACGATGTGGATATGGTGGAGAGCAAAACTTTTTATGTGACAGAGGGACTTAGGGTTAGCCCGAAACGAATTCTGGCCGGGAAGCGGATTGGCATCGACTATGCAGAGGAAGCGGCGGACTATCTCTGGCGCTTCTATATCACCGGCGTATAAAAAGAGCGCCGGGGAATCGTCACCCTTTAGTGCCGTAGCGCAGCGACTGGAAGGGAGGCTTATAAGCAGGGGGCGGTTGGTGTCTTTGCCGAAAAGTACGGCGAGAAGGTGAAGGCATATACGATTGAGGGTTATTCCAAAGAAATCTGTGGCGGTTCACATGCGGCAAACACCAGAGAACTGGGAGCTTTCAGAATCATAAAGGAGGAAGCGTCTTCGGCAGGCGTCAGAAGAATTAAAGCGATAGAGAGTCAGCAGCTTGGCTTATGAGATTGTGTGAAGAATTCAAGGAGGTAAGTATGAAAAAACAGGCGTTGAATCCGTATTTGCCCTCATGGGAGTATATACCTGACGGGGAGCCGTATGTGTTTGACGACAGGGTTTATATCTATGGTTCCCATGACTTCTACAACGGGTATGTATTCTGTATGGGGGATTATGTATGTTGGTCCGCTCCGGTAAATGATCTGGGGAATTGGAGATATGAAGGGGTGATTTACCCCAAGGATGAGGACCCGCTTAACAAAGAAGGCAAAATGTGTCTTTATGCGCCGGATGTGACACAGGGGCCGGACGGCAGGTACTATCTTTACTATGTGCTGGATCATGTTTCCATTGTGTCGGTGGCGGTATGCGATACTCCCGGGGGAAGGTATGAATTTTATGGGTATGTTCATTATCAGGACGGCGTCAGACTGGGAGAGCGGGAGGAGGATCAGCCTCAGTTTGATCCCGGTGTATTGACGGAGGGAAATAGAACTTATCTCTATACAGGTTTCTGCAAAAGAGGGGACAAAAGCAGGAGTGGGGCCATGGCTACGGTGCTTGGGCCGGATATGCTCACCATAGAAGAGGCGCCTGTATTCATAGTTCCCGGATGTGAATATGGAAAGGGGACAGGGTTTGAGGGACATGAGTTTTTTGAAGCGTCTTCCATCCGAAAAAGCGGGGACACTTATTATTTTGTGTATTCTTCCGTTGTCATGCATGAGCTCTGTTATGCCACTAGTAAAAATCCTACCCGGGACTTTGTATACGGCGGAGTGCTGGTGAGCAACTGTGATCTTCATATTGATACTTACAAGCCTGCGGACTTGCCCATGGCGTATGGGGCCAATAACCATGGAAGCATTGTGAAAATAGAAGGGGAGTGGTATATTTTCTATCATCGCCACACCAATGGCACATGGTACAGTCGTCAGGGCTGCGCGGAGAAGCTGGAACAATTGGAGGACGGGAGCTTTGCGCAGGCAGAGCTGACTTCCTGCGGACTCAACGGGAAACCTCTGGAGGGGCGGGGAGAATACCCGGCTTATATTGCCTGCAATTTATTCCGGGATATTCCATCTGTATATGTGGGTGACAACCGTTTCCCCAAAATCATGCAGGACGGAAGGGATGGAGACGAAGAACCCGGGTACATAGGAAATATACAGGATTCCGCCACGGCAGGGTTCAAGTATTTTGACTGCCATGAGGTAAAGGAAATCAGAATTAAGGTCCGGGGATATGCCCACGGGTGTTTTGAGGTGCGCACCTCTTGGGACGGGGAGATTCTGGCACAGATTCAGGTAAAATCTGCCAACGTATGGGAGGAATATGCGGCCCCGGTACAGATACCGGATGGAAAGCAGGCTCTGTATCTGACCTATCGGGGTGGGGGAAATGTCAGTCTGCTTTCATTTACCCTCATGTAGGTTGGAACAACATTCTTTGATTCTTCATTTGGATGGGAGTCAGGGTGTGAAAGCTGAAATCATTATTCTGCAAATGTAAAGGAGCGTAGGAAAAAATGGAAGTTGTTTTATCAGAACGAGTAAAGGAAATTATTGAACAGCAGCAGCCAGGAGGAGATGTACTCGTGAAAACTCTGGAGCTGGTGAGAAGCATTCTGGAGCCGAAAGAGGATAGATATGATATGCTGTACCGATATGAGCATTCTCTTCGGGTGGCGGCAATCGGACAAAGAATTGCCCGGGAGGAATCTCTGCCGGAGGTTCCTCTTATGATGGCATGTCTGCTGCATGATGTGGGTTATCCTGAATGCAGGAGCCTGGAGGAGCTGAGGAGTCATCCCAAGATCGGTGCATACATAACCAGGCAGTATTTGAACAGGATAGGCTTTGAGGAACCCCTGGGGACAAGTATTTGCAAAGCAGTGCTGATTCACGATAGAGTGGATGATCTGCCTCCGGAAGCAACAGCATTTGAGCTGAGTGTGCGGGATGCGGATGATATAGAACGCAGTGATGCCATGCGCATGTGTATTTGGGGGTATCATGATATTGGCGAGCGGTCGGCGGCGGAGGTTATGGAAATCTGTGAGAAAAGGCTGAAATTGACAGAAAGTTCCCGCAGTCGAATCTGCGGTACGGAGACAGCAAGGAAGATGTGGCTGGAGGAACTGGAAATGCACAGGAGTTTTTTTGAGAGACTATATCGGCAGATGCAAACTACGGGAGAAACGGAACGTTTCATACGAAGAGAAACCTTGTAAGCAGGAGAGATACCAGGAACACCCCAGTTTCATCTGTTGATTGTCCGCCTGTGCCATAGGGATGGTTTTGTGTGGCGAGCGGGAGGGTTTTCAGACGCAGTGGCGGATGAAAACCCTCCCTTAATAGGGGCACAAGTTCCTGCTTGCGGGAACTGGAATAGGAGGATAAAAATGGGTCTGCAATTTTACTTTGGTCCCTCCGGGGCGGGCAAAAGCCTGCGTCTGTATAGAGAGATTACACAGCGGGCCAAGGAGAATCCAAAACGAAATTTTTTGATTATCGTCCCAGATCAGTTTACCATGCAGACGCAGAAGGATCTGGTGCTGTTAAATGATCGTGGCGGGATCATGAATATCGATGTACTCAGCTTCGGACGGTTGGGACATCGCATCCTGGAGGAAGTGGGCGGTGGGGAGATTCCGGTGTTGGATGATACGGGAAAGAGCCTTGTGCTGCAGAGGGTGGCGGCGGCACTGAAAGAGCAACTGCCCACATTGGGAGGTTTTCTCCACAGGCAGGGATATATTCATGAAGTAAAGAGCGCCATATCCGAGTTTATGCAGTATGGTATCGGTGTGGAGGATGTGGAAAAGCTGATCATGTTTGCCAGGAAGCGCGGTGCATTGGTACAGAAGCTGAAAGATTTGGAAATTTTATATAAGGGTTTTTTGGAATATATTCATGGAAATTTTATAACTACAGAAGAGACGCTGGATGTGCTGCGCCGTTCTTTACATAAATCAAAAATTCTGCCGGAAAGTGTGGTTGTTTTCGATGGTTTTACCGGTTTTACGCCAATTCAGAACAGGGTCATCGGAGAACTTATGTGCCTTTGCGGGGAGGTTATTGTTACGCTGACACTTGGCGAGGGTGAGAATCCTTATGAATTGGACGGCGAACAGAAGTTATTTTATCTTAGCAAGAAAACCGTGGCAGATTTGGGCAGACTGGCAAAGACGGCAGGGGTGGAGCGGAAACAGGATGTGTTTGTGCGGATGGAAACGGAGGGCAGGGGAAGCAGATTTCAAGACGCGCCTGCCCTTAGACATTTGGAGAGGAATCTGTTTCGCTATCGCATGGAGCCGTATGTAGAGGAACAGCAGGAAATACGGATATTTGAGACTGTCACCCCAAGGGATGAAGTACATCAGACAGGGCTTGAGATATGCAGGTTAGTTCGTCAGGAAGGATATGCTTTTCGGGACATTGCGGTGATCATGGGAGATTTGGCGGGATATGCGCCCTATGTGGAAACAGAATTTGCCAAGATGGAGATTCCATGCTTTTTGGACAGAACCCGAGGAATTGTATTGAATCCGATGATAGAGTATATTAAGAGCGCATTGGAGTTGTATGCAAAGGACTTTTCCTATGAAGCGGTATTTCATTATTTGAGAAGCGGACTGGCGGATTTGACTTGGGAGGAAGTGGACAGGCTGGAGAATTATTGTCTGGAGACAGGCTTAAAGGGGTATCGCAGCTACAGCCGTCTGTTTACCCGCAAAACGGCAGAGATGGGAGAGGACGAGGAGGCGCTTTCAGAATTGAACGTTTTGCGGGAGCGTCTGATGGGGCAAGTGGAAATGCTGCATATGCACAGAGAAGAACCGGTCAAAAATTTTGTTAACGGGCTGTATGATTTTCTGGTACATAATCGGGTGCAGGTGAAACTTGCCGCATTTGAGGCACGGTTTGAACAGGAGGGAGAAGCTACCCGCGCAAGAGAATATGCGCAGATTTATCGGTTGGTAATGGAGCTTCTGGATCAGGTATATGCGCTGTTGGGAGAGGAAACAATTTCCCTGGAAGAGTTTGCGGAGATATTGGAAGCCGGATTTCAAGAAATTGAGGTTGGGGCGATTCCGCAGAACGTGGACAGGGTGTTGGCGGGAGACATGGAGCGCACCAGGCTGAAACAGGTGAAAGCACTGTTTTTTCTGGGCGTAAATGACGGAAACATACCTAAAGCTGCTTCCAAAGGCGGTATTATATCGGATATGGACAGGGAATTTCTGCGGGAATCGGAGCTTGAACTGGCGCCTAGTCCCAGGCAGCAGATGTATATACAGCGGTTTTACCTGTATCTTAATATGACAAAGCCCTCCCATAGACTGTATTTATCCTATTCTAAGGTAAACAGCGCGGGGAAGTCCATACGTCCGGCATATTTGGTGGATGTGGTAAAAATGCTGTTTCCTGCCGTGACAATACAATATCCACAGCTGCGAAGTCCGTTGGAACAGATTGTTACCAGGCGACAGGGGGCAGGGCGCCTGGCGGAAGGACTGAGAGAATATGTGGAAGGGGTGCTGTCACGGGAGGGGGAGCAGGAATTTTTCTGCATCTATCATGTCTATGGGGAAAAGGAATTAAAAGAACTGCGCAGCTTTCTTACGGACGCCGCTTTCAGGCGATATGAGGAGAACGGATTATCTGCGGCGGTGGCAAGGGCATTGTATGGTGTGCGTCTGGAGAACAGCGTCACAAGACTTGAGACCTATGCTGCATGTGCGTACCGTCATTTCTTACAGTACGGACTTTTGCTCAAAGAGCGGGGGGAATTTACCTTTGAAAATGTGGATATGGGTAATGTGTATCACGCAGTTTTGGAGCAGTTTGCCGGGAAACTGGCGGATGCCGGTTACACTTGGTTTGACTTTCCTCAAGATTTTGCGCACAGGGCGGTTTTAGAGGCATTGGAGCATTATGCGGCGGAATATGGCAATACAGTGCTCTACAGCAGTGCCAGGAACGAGTATGCCGTCACCAGGATGGGGCGTATTCTGGTGAGAACGGTACTGACCTTGCAGAAACAGTTGCGAAAGGGCAGTTTTGTGCCGGAAGCGTTTGAATTATCTTTCCATCACGCGGATGATTTGGACAGTGTCCATGTGTCGCTGTCGGAAGAAGAAAAAATGCATTTGCAGGGACGGATCGATAGGATTGATGTTTCGGAGGATGAAGCGTGTGTCTATGTGAAAGTGATCGACTACAAGTCCGGGCACAGAAAATTTGACTTGGCCGCATTGTACTATGGCCTGCAGTTACAGCTTGTGGTATATATGAATGCAGCTATGGAGCTGGAGGAAAAGAAACATCCAGGGAAAGAAGTGGTACCTGCGGCTCTGTTGTATTATCACATTGATGATCCCGCGGTGGAAACGCCTGTGGAACTGACACCAGAGCAAATTGACCAGGAGATAGGCCGGCAGCTTCGGATGGGCGGGATCGTGAATGCGGAACCGGGGATCGTGGCACTGTTAGATCAGAACCCGGAGGGTAAATCGGATGTGATACCGGTGGAATGGAAAAAGGATGGTAGTTTATCCGCCCGATCTTCTGTGTTAAGCGGGGAAGAGCTGAAGACGGTATCCAATTATGTGAGCCGTAAGATTGTCAGGATTGGCCGGGAGATTTTGGAGGGAACTATTTCGTTGAATCCATATGAGAAAGGCAGTGAGGAGGCGTGTACTTACTGTGTTTATAAGGGGGTCTGCGGTTTTGAGTCTGCTATGCCGGGCTGCAGCAAGCGTAAGCTTGCCGATCCGGGCCGGGAGGAACTCCTGAAGCTGATGCAAGAGTAGGAGGGGAGCCAAAATGCAGAAAACGGAATTGGATAGTAAAAAACAGTTTTCGAAGCGAATGCGCCAGGGAGGAAATTCAGCTGCAGAAATCGGAGCTGGAATACAGAAAAAAGGAGCATAATGATGAGTAAAAAGACGGATTCCGCATCAAAATACAGTGCGGGCGAGTTGTTGAAAAGGTTTCTTCCATATTACAAAAAGTATTGGAAGATAGTGGTTATTGATTTGTTGTGTGCCGGGTTGACGACGGTATGTGAAATGATTCTGCCCATGATGATACGCTATATTACCAATATGGGCATTAGCAACCTGGAAGCCCTCAGTGTGGAAATCATACTGCGAATAGGCGTGTTGTATCTGGTCTTGCGCATTATGGACGGCATGGCGAATTTTTATATGGCATATACCGGTCATGTGATGGGAACCAAAATTGAGACGGATATGCGAAGGGACGCTTACGGACATTTGCAGAGCTTGTCAGATACCTATTACAGTAATACGAAGGTAGGGCAGATCATGGGGCGTATCACCAACGATTTGTTTGATGTGACGGAATTTTCCCATCACTGTCCCGAGGAATTTTTTATCGCTGGAATCAAGGCGGTGTTTTCCTTTGTGATTTTGTCGGGGATCAGTGTGTGGCTCACATTGCTCCTGTTTTTGGTGGTTCCGGTGATGGTGGTTGTCTGCGTTCGCATCAACCTTCGCCTGCGGGCTGCGTTTCGGCAACAGAGGGTACAGATTGGGGAATTAAACGCCAGGATCGAAGACAGTCTGTTGGGACAGAAGGTGGTTAAGGCTTTTACCAATGAGGAGAAGGAGAAAGAGAAGTTTGAGGAGGACAACGGCAATTTCTTCCTGATAAAGAAAGAAACCTATCGGTATATGGCAGCGTTTCAGACCACCACCAGAGCTTTTGACGGACTGATGTATCTGGTGGTAATCGTGGCCGGCGGGATTTTTATGCTGAAGGGGATGATATTGCCGGGGGATCTGGTTGCCTATGTGATGTATGTGTCCACATTGATCGCCACAATACGGAGGATTATAGAATTTGCGGAGCAATTTCAGAGGGGAATGACAGGAATTGAACGCTTTGTGGAGATCATGGACAGTGAGATAGAAATATTTGATGAACCGGATGCGGTACCCTGCAGGGATGTGAAGGGAGATATTGTGTTGAAGAATGTAAGTTTTGCCTATCCTGATGATCACAACACGGTATTCCGCAACTTGAATCTGGAAATTCATGCAGGGGAGAAGATAGCCATTGTGGGGCCTTCCGGCGGGGGCAAGACTACATTGTGTAATCTGATACCGCGCTTTTATAACATAGATGAGGGTGAAATTATCTTGGACGGAAACAATATTCGTCATTACACACTGAGAAGTTTAAGGCGAAATATCGGCATGGTGCAGCAGGATGTGTATTTGTTTTCCGGTACGGTTTATGAAAATATTGCATATGGCAGGGAAGGCGCTACGAGAGAAGAGGTAATGGAGGCCGCCAAAAGAGCGGGAGCGCATGAATTTATTCAGGGTCTGAAAGACGGTTATGATACTTATGTGGGAGAACGGGGAGTGAAGCTGTCAGGAGGGCAGAAGCAGAGGATCAGCATTGCCAGAGTATTTCTGAAAAATCCGCCCATTTTGATATTGGACGAAGCCACGTCGGCACTGGACAATGAAAGTGAATTTCAGGTGGCAAAATCTTTGCAGGAGCTGGCAAAGGGAAGGACCACAGTTACCATTGCCCACAGGCTTTCGAGTATACGCAACTCCGATAGAATATTAGTCCTGACTGAGGAAGGGATCATGGAAGAAGGCAACCATGATCAGCTGCTTTCCAGGAAAGGCATTTACTATCACTTCTACATGACGGCAAATGAGTTAAAGTAAAAAGGAGCCTGAAAGAAGGCTTGATTGTAGGGGAAAGAACGGAAAATACAAACGATAATAGGAGTGGTTATGGCAGTTACATTCACACCGGATCAACAAAAGGCAATCAGCCTGCATGGCTGTAATATATTGGTATCGGCTGCGGCGGGAAGCGGCAAGACAGCGGTTTTGGCAGAGCGTATCATACAGATGGTCTGCGATGAGCAGAATCCGGTGGACATTGACCGTTTATTGGTTGTGACCTTTACCAATGCAGCGGCGGCAGAGATGAGAGAGCGCATTGCAGCCGGTATTTCGAAGAGGCTGTTTGAGCATCAGGAGTCTGCCCATATTCAGAAGCAGGCGACACTTTTGCACAATGCTCAGATTACTACTATAGACAGTTTTTGCCTGTTTTTGCTGAGAAATCATTTTAATGAGATCGGTCTGGATCCTGCTTTTCGGATTGCCGACGAAGGCGAAATTAAGTTGATGCAGCAGGAGGTTCTGAAAGAGCTGCTGGAGGATTCCTATGCTTCCGGCAGTGAGGAATTCCGTTATTGTGTGGAATATTTTTGCCCGGGAGGCCGCGAGAATGTATTGGAACAGCATATTTTGAATCTTTCCAGGTATGCCGCAAGCTTTCCCTGGCCTGATCGCTGGCTGGAGGCACGTAAGGGGGATTATGGCGCCGAGACGGTTGAGGAAATATGCGGCAGTGATTATGCGGAATATCTTGTTTTGCATTTAAAGGGGATGATCGCTGGCTGTGCGGAGAAGCTGGAGCATGTGCGTGGGATCTGTGAAATGTCGGATGGCCCCTATATGTACGGAGAAACGGTAGATTGTGAGCTGGAACAGGTCAGAGGGCTGTTGGGCTGCATGTCCCTGGAAGAGTTTGGAGTGAGACTGCCGGGAGTGACTTTTGGAAGGCTGCCCTCCAAGAAGGACGAAAGTGTGTCCGATATAAAGAGGGAATTGGCCAAGGCTTTGCGGGCGGAGGTAAAGGAGACTTTGCGGAAACTGGAAGAGACTTTTTTTGCCACGCCGCTGACGCTTGCGGCAAGGCAGGGGGCGGCATGCCGCAAACCTGTGGAGGTATTGATCAATCTGGTGCTGGAATTTGACAGGAGGATGCAGGAGAAAAAGCAGGAGAAAAAAGTGATTGATTTCTCCGATATGGAACACCACGCATTGAACATTCTGCTTAAGAGGGAAGATGTGATATCGGAGTCAGAGAATGGTCCGGTACAGGAAAGTGCACAGGTGGTGCCAAGTCCTGTTGCCATAGAATATCGTGAACACTTTGCGGAAATTTTGATTGATGAGTATCAGGACAGCAATCTGGTGCAGGAGTATCTTTTAAAGGCGGTTTCCGGTGAGGAAGACGGGCATTATAATCGTTTTATGGTGGGAGACGTGAAACAGAGCATTTATAAATTTCGTCTTGCAATGCCGGAACTTTTTATGAAGAAATATGATTCTTACCGGGAGGAAGGGAAAGAGTGCCGCAGGATTGACCTGTCTAAGAATTTCCGGAGCAGGGAATGTGTGGTGGAAGCTGTTAATCATGTGTTTGGCAGACTGATGAGCAAGGCGGTGGGAGGGATTGTCTATGATGATCGGGCAGCGTTGTACCCAGGAGCAATGTATCCGGAGAATGGTGATTGCGGTACGGAAATGTTGCTGATTGAGAAGCCGGAAAAGCAGGAGGAAACAGGAGCCAAGGAGGCGGAGGCTCTGGTTATCGCCCGGAAGATCAAGGAACTGCGGGAAGGTATTGAGGTGTTCGACAAGGAAAGCGGTCAAATGCGGGCGGCCAGGTACAGTGATATGGTAATATTACTGAGGACAAACAGCGGATGGGATGAGGAGTTTCGGACGGTTTTGGAGAGAGAAGGCATTCCAGTGTATATTACCTCAAAGACAGGCTACTTTGCGGCTACGGAAGTACAGGAATTGCTGCAACTGTTACGAGTGCTGGACAATCCTTCCCAGGATATTCCTCTCTTTGGCGTTATGCGGTCTATGTTTGGCGGTTTTACAGAGGAAGAGATAGCGAAGATCCGAAGCTGTGCAAGGGAGTGCAGCCTGTATGAGGCGCTAAAGGGCTTTGTGGAAGGGCATGAGTGGACGGCTGCATCGGATTCCGGTGAATCTGGTCAAGGAACGAAGGAACCGGGAAAGCGCCAGGAATCATTTCAAGGAACCGGAGAGTCAGAAGAGCCCGAGAAGCCAGGTGATTCGGACACAGTTAGTCAAACGATGGAGGGATGGAGGGAATCGGTTGCAGAGAAGGCGGAGGAGAGGGATTACGGACAGATCCAAACGAATGAAATAGACTTGAGGGACAGAGCGTCAGTCTTTTTGAAAAGGATTGGGGAGTATCGAAATGATACGGTTTACCTTCCTGTCAGGGAACTTCTGACCAGGCTGGTGGAGGATTTTGGCTATCTGGATTATGTGACAGCACTTCCTGCGGGAAGCAAACGCAGAGCAAATGTGGAGATGTTGCTGACCAAAGCTTCCGACTTTGAAAAGACAAGCTATTTTGGGTTGTTTCATTTTATTCGTTACATGGAGCAGCTGGAAAAGTATGACGTGGATTACGGAGAGGCCGGGCTTTTGGATGAAAATGCGGATGTGGTGCGCATTATGAGTATTCACAAAAGTAAAGGACTTGAGTTTCCCATTACCTTTGTGGCAGGGTTAAATAAGCGATTTAATATGCAGGACGTGAACCAGTCGCTGCTTCTGGATATGAAACTTGGACTTGCCGTGGATTATGTGGATCCGGAAAGACGTATTCGCAATAAGACGCTTCGACGTGTGGTGCTTTCGAGAAAGCTTCGGGAAGAAAGCCTGTCCGAAGAGCTTCGCGTGCTCTATGTGGCGATGACCCGTGCCAGGGAGAAATTGATACTCACGGGAGTTATGGAAAAAGCTGCGGAGCGTTGGGAACAATGTGTCCAGATGCAAGATTTGGGGAGAGGGAGATTAAGTTACCTGGAGTTTATGGAGGCGGGTAGTTTTTTGGAGTTTCTGTTACCTGTTTTGCCCGGCGCAGGCGTCAAAGTAACCGTGGTGGAGCAGACGGAACGAATCAGCGGTGAGATTACGGAGCAGCTGCAGCTGATGCGGAAACGGGAAATGTTGGAGCAGGAGGGGACAGGTGTTCCCGACAGAATGTGCGGGGATGAGAAAGCAAATGACCTGGCAGCGGACGCAGCGCATTTGGAAAAGGCGTACACCGCATTGGTAAAGAGGCTGAATGCGGCTTATCCCTATGCGGCGCTTGCTGGATTGTATACAAAAACAACCGTATCCGAACTGAAAATTGCAGCTATGGCGGATAAGGATGAAGAAGCCTACCATCTCTTTGAGGAAAGGGAGATACAACCCTTTATTCCCATGTTTCGCAGGGAAGAGGAAAAAGTCAGCGGCACCGTCAGAGGAAACGCGTATCACAGGGTGATGGAATTATTGGATTTTGAGTCGTTGATGACACTGTCCGGGGATGCTTTGGCCGCAGGTGTTCATGACTTCCTGCGGGGAGAAGTGGAGAGCGGACGGCTCAGCGAGGAATACTGTCAGGCGGTGCGGGAGAGGCGGATTGTGAAATTTTTGAACTCCGGACTGGCACGGCGTATGTGGAAAGCACAGCAAAATAATCAACTATATCGGGAACAGCCATTTGTCCTGGGCATTGATGCCCGCAGGCTGAAGCGGGATTTTCCTGAGGAGGAAACGGTTCTGATTCAGGGAATCATTGATGTGTTTTTTGTGGAGGGAGATGCGCTGGTACTCTTGGATTACAAGACGGATTCGGTGGCAGCCATGGAAGAGCTTTGGAATCGGTATGAGACCCAGATGGATTATTATCAGGAAGCAATCAGTAAGTTAATGGGAATGCCGGTAAAGGAACAAATCTTATATTCTTTCCATTTGGAGGAATTTGGTTCTAAGTAATATTTAATAGGTTGTATGTCTTGCCGACGCTGCCCAGTGCTGCAACAGGGGAAATTGCCTGGCAGAATGCCGCCTTCGGATAGTTTTGCAACAGGGTAATTATAGGGTAAAGTGTCTCTTTAGGAAACGTTTTGTGCATATCGTTAAGAAAATTCTGCATAGAGGAACGGAAGTGCCTGCCCCCTAAGGCTTCAAATCCTGTGGGGAAGCCTGTGGGGGCAAGGAGTATCTTTACTGCTCCAATGCCAGTTTCTTAATTCTGGAAAAAGCATTTTTAACGGCGGGAATGGTCAGGAGAATCAAAGTGATGCCGGCTTCTATGAAGATGTAGGAGCCGTTATAAGCCAGGCTGTACGGGATTGGGTGCCAACCTTCCCAGGTGTACTCCGAAAAGAAGATCCAACCGGAAATGGAAGCAAAAATCCATCTGCCTGTTACGGCGGTTGCGTATCCTTTCAACAGACCGCTTTTGGCGTTTGAGAACAGGCCTGACAGTCCAAGCGCGCCGAAGGCCAGCAGGTAGTCTACCATCAGTTGAGCCGGATGAATGATATAAGGGTCCATCACCATCTGTAAGATTCCATGGGCGATCCCGGTCATCAGTCCTGCTTCCAGTCCGAACCAATATCCCGGAAGGCAGACGATCAACATGGAAAGCAGGGTGACGGAGCCTCCCATGGGGGCATCAAACAGCTTGATATTGGACAGGGCTGTGGCAAGGGCAATGGAGACGGCGCAGAATACAAGTTGCTTAACGGTAAGTTTTCTGGAACCGTTTCCTGCTGATCTTTTCCTGGCAAAGAAAACAGCTGCGGCGAGAAGTGCGATAAAGATCAGAATTAAGAGGGCATTGCCCAGGGCGGTGGGAACGTATGAGATTTCGTCCCCGTCAAAAATCACTTGATACAACATAAAAAATCCTCCTTAATCTGGCTAAGGAGGAACAACATCGGCAACTTGTGGGAAGTCAGGTTTACATAGGGAAACCTATGCAAATACATTGCTCTTTGTAGACCAACGGACCGTTTCGGAGGGTCGGAGACGGACATAGAGCGTTGATGAATCCCTTAAAGTTGTTTTTGCTTCCTTCCGCCGGTATTGTCCGGTTCAAGTAGTGAGGGTTAGAAACGGTACATTTGTGCCGCTTCAATCTCAGCGATGTGCTCCCCTAGCGGTTATTTTATTCAGAATTACTATAAAATAGATTTTGGGAGATGTCAAGCTTTTTTGCAGGGCGCCAATGCTTGAAAAAGCTTTATTTTCAGGTACAGCCAGGGTCACAATACCGAAGTGTCCTGTTTTTCCTCCGACATGATCTGTTTCAATTTCATGTCAGAATAATAATTTGATTCGATGGGTTGACGAATGGCACGACTTAATTCATACTGATTTAGGCAGAAGAAAGGGTGGGAACAATGAGGGGCAATCAATTGGTCATCGGTATATTGGCCCATGTGGACGCCGGCAAGACAACGCTGGCTGAGAGCCTTTTATATACCTGCGGGCGGATTCGGAAATTGGGCAGGGTGGATCATGGGGACGCTTTTTTTGATCATTTTTCTCAGGAGAGGGAGAGGGGGATTACGATCTTTTCCAAGCAGGCACAGATATCCTGGGAAGGACTGAATATTACCTTGCTGGATACGCCCGGACATGTGGATTTCTCCGCAGAGATGGAACGTACCCTGCAGGTATTGGATTACGCCTTGTTGGTAGTCAGCGGTTCCGACGGGGTCCAGAGCCATACCCGTACCTTGTGGCGGCTTTTGGAACAATATCATATTCCGGTCTTTCTCTTTGTCAACAAGATGGATCAACCGGATACAGATGCCGGAAAACTGATAAAGGAGCTGCAGGAGAAGCTGGACGGCGGCTGCCAGGATTTTTCTGGGGATATGGCAAAGAAGGAGGAGACATTCTGGGATGAGCTTGCTCTTTGTGACGAAGAGCTGATGGAAGAATATCTGGAAACGGGGAAACTGGAAGACAATTCTCTGGCCAAAGCCATAGCGGGGCGACGGGTATTTCCCTGTTATTTTGGCGCAGCGCTGCATTTGGAGGGTGTGGAGGAATTGCTGAAAGGGGTCCGGAGGTACGGACGCTGTCCAAACTATTCGGAAAGGTTTGGGGCAAGAGTTTACAAAATATCCAGGGACGGAGACGGGAACCGGCTGACGCATCTGAAAGTGACGGGAGGGGTTTTGCAGGTGAAGATGCCCGTCTCAAATGAGGGAAGTGCTGCCTGCAGGGAAGAGGTATGGGAGGAAAAGGCCGACCAGATCAGGATATATGGGGGATTTAAATACGATACCGTAGATCGGGTAGAGGCGGGCGGCATCTGCGCCGTGACAGGACTGGACAAGAGTTTTGCAGGACAGGGACTTGGAGCGGAGGAGCGGGAACAGTTTCCCAGTCTGGCGCCGGTATTGACTTATGGATTGCTGCTTCCGGAGGGAACCGATGAGGTAAAGGTATTGGGACAGCTTAGAAAATTGGAAGAGGAGGAGCCGCAGCTTCATATTTCCTGGCAGGAGGGGAATAAGAGAGCGCTCAAGGAAAACCCTGCCAGGATTCATGTACAGGTGATGGGTGAAGTACAGATGGAGATTCTGAAGCGGCTGATCGCGGAGAGATATGGTCTTGCAGTGGAATTTACTGACGGACACATTGTGTATAAGGAAACCATAGCCTGTGCGGTGGAAGGTATTGGCCATTATGAACCTCTGCGCCATTATGCGGAGGTGCATCTTTTGCTGGAGCCGGGAGAACAAGGCAGCGGCCTGGGATTTGCCAGCGTATGCGGTGAGGATGTACTGGACCGGAATTGGCAGCGGTTGATTATGACACATTTGGAAGAAAAAACACATTTGGGCGTATTGACAGGATCTCCGCTTACAGATATGAAGATCACACTTTTAACCGGGCGTGCCCATTTGAAGCATACAGAGGGAGGAGACTTCAGACAGGCCACATATAGAGCGCTTCGTCAGGGCTTGATGCAGGCCCAAAGTATATTGTTGGAGCCGGTGTATACGTTTACTTTAGAAGTTCCTGCAGGACAGATTGGCAGGGCCATGTCCGATATACAGAGAATGCAGGGGAGCTTTGCGCCGCCGTTAGTGGAAGAGGAATATGCGGTTTTGACAGGCAGCGTTCCCGTATCCGAAATGGGGGAGTATCAGAGGGAAGTGAACGCTTACACAAGAGGACTTGGCAGACTCTCATGTACATTAAAAGGCTATGAACCCTGCCATAATTCGGAGGAGGTCATGGAGCGTCTTGGTTATGATCCGGAAGGGGATATGGAGAATCCTTCTTCTTCGGTATTCTGTGTCCATGGAGCCGGTCAGGTGGTAGAATGGGATCAGGTGGCCAGCTATGCCCATGTGGAGAGCGGCTGGCGGCCGGACTCGGTACAGGGTGAGAAATTGGAAGGGGCCTTGCCGCCCCGTGCCAAAGCACCGTCAGGCGGAGGGAAAAGCGGGGCGGATCATATTACCCTGGAAGAAATAGAAGAGATTTTCCGGCGGACCTACGGAAAGGGATTGGAGGATTATGCGCCTTATCGGTATCATCAGAGGAATATGGGCAATACGGCAGGGGCGGAAGTCAAAGAGTCATCCCATAAGACAAGATGTGGCGGAGGCGCCGGAGGACAGACCAAAAAGGGAGACTATCTTTTGGTAGACGGATACAATATCATTTTTGCCTGGGAAGAGTTACGGCGTCTTGCGGAGACAAATATTGACAGCGCAAGGGATAAGCTTATGGATATCTGCTGTAATTATCAGGGGTTCACAGGCTGTACGCTGATTTTGGTTTACGACGCGTATAAAGTGAAAGGCAATCCTGGCTCCGTGATGAAATATCATAATATCTATGTGGTGTATACCAAAGAAGCCGAGACTGCCGATCAATATATTGAGAAGACGGTACATCGGATGGGAAGAGAATATCAGGTTACGGTGGCCACTTCCGACGCACTGGAGCAGATGATTATCTGGGGAGAAGGAGCGGTGCGTCTCTCCGCCGGAGGATTTCGGGAGGCGGTGGAAGCGGCGGCGGGGCAGATTCGGGAGAGGAGTCCGTCGCGTCCGCTGACGGTTCCGGTGCTGCCCAGATCGGAGTAACGGCACGATTCCGGATTGCCTTTTTGCCGTCTTTGTGATAAAATATATACTGCTTGTACAAACTTTATACGGAAGTTCTATCATGATATTGGGAGCAAAAAAATAGTTTCCCAATATCATATCACATGGAAAGGAAACCGCATACAATATGTGGGTGGAATCTGTATGTTACATTCTGTTATTTCCGGGAATCTGAGTTCCCTGCTTGCGCTGGGAGGAATTTTGTTTGCTTTTGTGGTTACCGTATCCGGAACCGCTAAGCTGGGCCCCTATCTGCCAAAGGATGCGGGAAGAGAATTTGCCCATGACGGGAAGTTGTCTGCAGGGAAGCCCAGGGGAGCGGGTATCATTTTTGTGCTTGCCTTTGAGGTGGCTGCCTTTTTGTTTGTTCCGGTGAAGGCCGAGATCACAATCTATCTGATTTTGACGGCGATCTGTATGGTGACAGGTTTTTTGGACGATGCTTCGGAGAAACCTTGGGGAGAGTTCAGGAAAGGGTTTCTGGATCTGTGTGTGGCGGCGCTTGTTGCTATGACATATCTTAGGTATAATCCCAACACCATTGACCTGGCTCTGTTTCATGTGCAGGTAACGATTCCGGCTCCGCTTTTTGCGGTTCTGATCGTCATTCTGGTATGGGTTTCGGTCAATGTAACCAATTGTGCCGACGGAGTGGACGGGCTTTCCGGCACCCTGACCATTATCACAATAATGACAATTTACCTGGTGGACAGGATTCTGGGAAGAGGAGAGGACTTTTCGTTTTTAATTCTTTTGTTTGCCGTGTGTATTCTGGGATATCTGTGGTATAATGCCACACCCAGTCGGCTGCTGATGGGAGATGCGGGATCCCGGGCTATGGGGGTGTTTATCAGCATAGCCATTCTGAAGACCGGGTGCCCGGTGTTGTATGTTCCCATTGCCCTGGTTTTGATTCTGGACGGCGGGCTGGGACTGATCAAGGTGGCCCTGCTTCGGCTTTTTAAAATTCGTATTATGAAAAACATCAGGACGCCTCTGCATGATCATGTGCGCAAGGTGTGGGGATGGTCCAATACACAGACGGTATTCCGCTATGCCATCATTCAGATTATTCTGTCAGTGGCAGTGGTATATGGAATTGGTCTGCAGTAAAGAGGAGCTGTGTGTAACGATTGAGACGGTCTCTGCCGAAAAAAACTTGCAATTATGGTTTGGGGCCGATGTGCGGATAGATTGCGGCCGGAAGGGAGGTGTTCCCGTCCGGCCGCAGATGACGGGAAGGTGTAAGAGAAATGTATGATGAATTGACTCCAAGCGATATAAAAAAAATGGAGGAAGAGATTGAGTATCGCAAATTGGTGGTACGGCCCAAGGCGCTGGAGGATGTGAAGGATGCCAGAGCTCACGGGGATTTAAGCGAAAATTTTGAGTACCATGCGGCCAAGAAGGTCAAAAATCAGAACGAGAGCCGGATTCGTTATTTGGAGCGGATGATTAAAACAGCCAGAGTAATCTCTGAGGATTCCGCAGAGGATGAAGTGGGCATCAACAATACGGTGACGGTGGAATTTGCAGACGACGGTTTGGTGGAGAGTTATAAGATTGTTACCACGGTTCGGGGGAATTCCCTGGCAAATCTGATCAGCAATGAAAGCCCTCTGGGTAAGGCATTGCTGGGCAAAAAGGAGGGAGACGCCGTACATGTGCAGGTAAACGAGTCCGTTGGCTATGATGTGAAGATCCTTAAGATTGAAAATACGGTGGATGACGGCAGCGACAAAATCAGGAGTTTTTAGATGAAGAAATATCTGTTATTTGATTTGGATGGGACATTGACGGATCCCAAGATAGGAATCTGTACCTGCGTTCAGTATGCGCTGGCCTCTCTGGGGATTGAGGAGCCGGATCTGGATAAGTTGGAACCCTTTATCGGGCCGCCATTAAAGAGCAGTTTTATGGAGTTTTATCAGTTGGATGAAGCCCGGGCGGAGGCGGCGATAGGCAAGTACAGGGAACGGTTTCAGGATAAAGGCATCTTTGAGAACAGTCCGTATGAGGGAATTCACCGTATGCTGCGCAATCTGAAGGCAAAGGGGATGGTGCTTGCAGTGGCTTCCAGCAAGCCAACCGTGTTTGTGAAACAGATTCTGGAACATTATAAGATGGATAAATATTTCACTGTGGTAATGGGAAGTGAACTGGATGGCAGACGGGGGAGTAAAGAAGAGGTGGTACATGCGGCGCTCAGAGCACTTTTTGGCAATAAGCCGATAGAGCGGGATGCGGTATATATGATCGGGGATCGTCGCTTTGACGTGGAGGGAGCACATGCCGCGAGAGTGGAAAGTGTGGGCGTTACATACGGCTATGGCAGCATGGAAGAATTGAAAGCGGCCAGGTCGGATTATATTGTCCGCTCCGTGGAAGAATTGGAAAGCTTTCTGCTCAGAGGGACGGACGGGCAGGATCAACGAATCGGATTTGGAAAAATATGGAGGGTTGTATTTCCTTTTTTGCTTTTCTTCCTGATCAGGCAGGCAGTGGAAGGAATTGGGGGATTTTTGCTGGCGGCGTTATGGAGCCGGTTGCCAGGGGGAGACTTTTGGATTGTGCGCGGCGGGGAAGGGATGCCCATAGGCTTTACCGGAAATGCGATTGCCATTGTCTCGGCGCTGGGATTTGCTGTTGGCGGCGGAGTTCTTTTTCCTATGGCAAAAAGGGCCATAAGGGCCAGATGGCAGGACAGTAAGCTGCTGCATCTGAAAGGAGATCCAGGCAAATGCTATGTACTAATGGGCGTGGCCATCGTGGGGGCGGCCTTTGGTCTGAATCTGCTGATTTCCCTTTTGGGGTTGATAGAGGAATCGGAGGCTTACAGGCAGGTTGCCGCAAGCCAGTATGCAGCCTGGCTGCCTGTGGGGCTGATATGCTATGGGGTAATTGCTCCCATAGCCGAGGAATTGCTCTTTCGGGGGATTGTATATCACGAGCTGAGAGGCTTTTTGAAAATGTCTTCGTCCATGGTGATATCGGCGGCGCTGTTTGCCATGTACCACGGCAACTCCGTCCAGGGAATCTATGCGTTTCTGATCGGCATGCTCATGGTTTATGCATATGAGTACTTTGGAGATTTCAAGGTAGCCGTTGCAATTCACATGGCGGCCAATCTGCTTGTCTATTTGGTTAGTTCTGTGGGAGCCGCAGATATTCTTATGAATTGGCCGGTCTGTGTACTCTGTGTGACGGGCGCGGTGGTAAGCGTATACTTTTTAAACAGGGAAAAGAAAATATTTTAAGACAATGGAACGGGAGGCTTCCAATGGAATTTTCGGTGATCACGGTTTGTCTGAATCCGGGGGATAAATTAAAAGCCACATTGTCCAGTGTGCTGGGGCAGACCTGCAAGGATGTGGAAGTGGTGCTGAAAGACGGGGGCAGCACAGACGGGGCGCTTGAAAGATGGCGGAGAGAAGCGGATAAGCTGCCGGGGACGGAACGGGTCAGAATCCATGCGGAGAAGGACGGCGGGATTTATGATGCCATGAATCAGGCAGTGGGCTATGCGAAAGGTGCATTTTTGATATTTCTCAACTGCGGTGACGTATTTTATGATGAAAAAGTGTTGGAGAGAACCCTGGCGGTCATACAAAAGGAGAGGGCGGCCGGGACAGATTGTGACAGGCTGGTGCTCTATGGGGATACCTTTGGTGCAAAAAACGGTGTATCCATTGCTTCTGCGCCTATAATCACCGGATTTACCTGCTATCGCAATATACCCTGTCACCAATCCTGCTTTTACGGGGCTGGGCTGTGCAGGGACAAGCCATATGATCTGGGGTACAAAATACGTGCTGACTATGATCATTTTTTGTGGTGTTATTATGGGGCAGGAGCCAAAATGCTTCATATGGGATTTCCGGTTGCTTCCTATGAAGGGGGAGGTTATTCGGAAAGCCGCGAGAACAAGCGGTGTGACAGACGGGAGCACAGAAAAATCGCGGCGAATTATATGGGGCGGTGGGAATTGTTTCGATATCGGGCAGCAATGGCATGTACGCTTGCACCTCTGCGCAGGTGGATGGCGGAGAGCAGATTTTTTTCAGGGGCATATCACTGGATGAAGGAACGGATTTACCATAAGAGAAGCTGACAAGGAGAACGGGAGATGAAGAAGACAGGCAGGACGGTTATTCTGGTGTTTATGACGATACTGTGCGCCTGTGTGTTTCCGTTTTGCCTTATCAGGGAGGAGACGAATATTGATCCCACCCTGGGGCTTATGTATGCCTGTACACCGGAAGGCGGGCGGGAACTGACTCAGACGTTTACGGCACGGGGCGGTTATCTTTCCGAAATGGCATTCGACATTGCATTTCCTGACGGGGAAGCATGGGAGGGCAATCTGATTTTCCGCATCCGGGAGGAGGATGGCAAGGGAAGACTGCTTGTGGAAGAAATCATCCCCGCCGTTTCGGTAAACGATTGGGCATATACTTATGTGCAGGTGGGCAGGCGGCTGAAAAAAGGGGCATTGTATTCCTATACCCTGTCTGTGGAGGAGGGAACCCAGGGAGAATTCCATGCAATTTACACGGAAGCAGAAGCGGATGCAGTCCCCGGGAATCGAGAGTTATACTTTGAAGGAATGTTGATAGAGGGCCAGGCGGTTACCAGGTACGTATATATGCTGCCTCTTGACTTTAAAAACGTTCTCTTTTTGTGGTCGTTTATCTGGATGATTGGTTTGATGCTGATGGAAGCGGCTGAAGGCGGAAGAGGAATCCCGGGCGGTAACCGGATGGCTGCTTTGGAAGGACTGCTTGTGAAATGGCAGTTTCCAATATTGTTTCTGGAGCTGGCGGTTTTGCTTGGTATGGTGGTCAGACTGTGCGGAAATGAGGCCGTCCACTGGGACGAAGCGTATACCTGGCGGATGGTGACGAAAAACAATTTTGCTCAGATGCTGCAGGCGACGGCGGCGGATGTGCATCCTCCGCTGTATTATCTGCTGGTACAGGCGGCGATGGGGCTGTTAGGAGAGGACATATTTGTGGCGAAGCTGGTGTCGGTAGCAGGGGCAGCCGCCACAGGTGTCCTTGGAATTACGCTTGTCAGGAAGCGATTTGGTCTGAAAACGGCCATGGGGTTTTTGCTGGTAGCGGAATTGGGGCCTCAAATGATATTTTACAATGTGGATGTGCGAATGTATTCCTGGGTGGTTTTCTTTGTAATTGCTGCGGGATTATTTGCATATGAGATTATGCTTTCTGATAAGACGGTCTGGTGGATGGCTTTTGTCTTGGTATCCTTAGGCGGAGTGTACACACAATATTTTTCCGTGGTGCCCTTGGCGCTGCTTTACCTGCTTTTGCTGTGCTGGGTCATGACCCAACATAGAGACAGGCTGTGGAAATGGGCGGTTTGCTGTGTGGCCACCATTGCGGGATATTTGCCGTGGCTTTCCGTGGTGGTGGATACCCTCAGGCGTGACGCTGCCGGAGAGCGGGGAGAAGTTGCCCCTGTGGGGATTGGCAAAATGTGCCAATGGGCTTTTCAGAGCGATCTCAAGTATTCGGAATATCTGCCTGGCGTTTTGTTCCTGACAGCGCTGTTTTGCGTGGCGGTAGAGTATAAACGGTTTACGAAACCAAAACGAGTATTTCTGTGTTTTTCGGGAGCGATGCTTTTTGCCGCTTATGGGATATGTATGCTCTTGGCGTCACAGATGAGTCACTTCTGGGAGAATCGGTATCTGGTGGATGCTTTGCTGTTTCTGTGGCTTTTCCTGCTGGCTTTGCTGGCGGAAAAAAGTCTGGCGGCCTGGAGCGCCGGTATGGTGTGGCTGGCGCTTTTTGTATCTTCCTCCTATTCCATTGTGGAGGCAAAGGAGTTTAATACGATTCCTTGGATATTGCAGGCAAGAGAATTATTGGGGCAGGTAGAGGGAGAGGAGAAGATTGTCTATACATTTCCAACCTATGATGTGCTGTATTCGTATTACGTGCCGGGGGCAGAATTTATCTGGTATGAGGATGTGGATTTTTCGAATTGGAAAGAGGAAGTATTTTATGTGATAGCCTGGGGGGAGAATGACTTCCCGGAGGAGATATATGTGTCGGGGGACTTGAAGAAAGAAGTTTTGGGAGAGATGCGCCTGGAAGAAGGGGCGTCCGCGCAGCTTTGGAGGATGTGGTATCGGCCCGCTGAGCATGAGACGATTAAATAAAAATCGTCTCATTGCAGGAAATGGTAAGTATACACAGCGTTTTCTTTCAGTCTTCTATCCGGACAAAGTCCTTCCCATAGTAAAGCGCGCAGGCATCGTTGACCCAGAGATAACCGTCTTCTTTCTGCAAGTCCGTATACATCAGCATTTCCGGATGTACGGACAGGGGGAGAAAAGTTACCTCCCGGATGCCGTCGTCATGCAGCACATTGAGCCGTTCTTCCCATTCTGCGGCGTACTGAGCGGCCCAGCCTTGCCGCCAGTTTCGGTAGGCCTTGTAGCTGGTGGTTTCCTTCAGTCCCGATATACAGATGACGCCTGCGGTTAACAGGCCGATGGCGGTACAGTACATCAAAATATGATTTTCCAGTTTAAAGTGAATGCGCTCCAGAGCATCCCTCAGCCTGCTTCTGCGTTTTGCAATCCATCCAATCCAATAGCATGTGTTACCGATAAGCCAAATATAATAAGAGTAATATAGGATTGCCGCCATTCGCCCGCCCCCCGTGGTGCCGTCGATATACAGGGTAGCGGTAATCTGGGAAGCATAGAGGCCAAAGGTAAACAGGGTAAATAGACCGGGGAGTCGAAATCCGAAATTCATACTCCCGACTCCTTTCCACACAAAGGGCAGGATAAACAGGAGCATGAACAACACTTTCGGGTTTGTCCAGGAATAGATATTGGTAAGGGAACGAACCAAGGACATTACAATGGCCCACAGAGGGCTGTTGGAAGCGCCTGCAAAATTGGCTTCCAGGCGCACTTGGTTTGCCGGCGACAGGATACATACAAACATTCCCGCTCCTTCCAGTAAGGTTATGGGGCACATTCGGAAGAAAATTTTTCGACTTTTGGGGAACAGGAAAACGTTCAGGAGTAAAAGCGTCAGGAAGCAGGAGAGACTGGTGGCATAATTATCTCCTCCCACAAGGACTGCCAGCAGGCAGGCAAGGGCGTAAAGCGGAACGGTTTTGCGTTTCGCTGATTTATCCCCATATGCCAGGCGGAGAAACAGCGCGGTCAGAATCAGGGAAAGACCGTAGATAAAGGTATAATTCACGGCGCCGGTATACCAGTAAAAGCTCTCTTCCGGAAAAGGACAGTACAGAATCTGCAGCAGAAGTCCGGGGGCCATCACGGGGATTAGGAGCCAGAGGTTTTTCTTCTCACCCAAAAGACAAAGCAGACTTCCGCAAAGGTAAAATTCCGAGAAGATCAGGCTTCCCAGCATGAGCCAGGTAACGCAGCCGTAGTATTTCTCTCCCCATATGCCTGGCTGCAGAGAGGCCAGGAAGACATTTGCATATCTGCCCTCCCAGGTATGATAGTTGATCCTAACGGTTTCCCATGCCGCCTTCAGTACTTCAAACAATCCGTCGCCTGCGGCCTGATAGGTTTTTACAGCGTGACTCCAGTCGTCTGCGGAGGGATAGTTGTACTTTGCAATCATTAACAGGGGGGTTATGGCCGCCGCCAAGATAACAATACATGCGGCACCGATGAGAAAGTAACTGATATTGCTGTTTGGGGAGTTTTTTTGTGCGTTTGCCATTGTGTTATCCTCTGGTGAAAATTTATGTGATTTGCCGCTCCCGGTAATGGAGCAGCGGACGAAGGCAGTGTTTTCCGATCAGTGGTATTATTAGCGTACCGGCACACTGGAACCGCTTTGCAAACCATGCAATTCTGGGGATGCAATGAGCAGGCTTTCGATCAGCGGTATTATAAGTATATATCAATTCGGTATAATTTACAACTACAAGAGGGAATCCTATTGACAGTATGGATGCTTTGATGATATCTTGATATATGGTTAAACGGTTGGATAATGATTTACAGAGTATACCTATAGAGGAGAAGACATTTAGACATGAATAGATTTCGGGAGTATGTAAGAAACTCCGGTCAGACAGGATGGGCGGTGGCTGGCAAGGCGCTTATGGGAGCCATGGCCATGCAAGGAAGCGCTTTGACAGAGCTTGAGTGGGGGTATGTGGTGGATATCCCTGTTGTGAAATATTTTTTTGCCATATTCCGTAATGTAAATGGCTGGGGGATGGAAGTGATCTTTCTGGCTGTCGCCATGGCGTGCATGTTTTATCTGGTGAGGAAGCATCCTTTGCAGAGGTCGCCATGGATTCGTGGAATATCGCTTTTTTTCGGGATTTGTATGGTCTTTGGGAGAAGCTATCAGGAGCTGGGAAACTGGAATTATATTTTTCACGGAAAATTGCAGTTTGGCCTGGCTTGTTTTGTGATTGCCGGTTATTACTGGGCCTTTCAAAACGGAATGATCCTGCTGAAGGCAGCTGTCGATAAATGGGAACTTTCCAGTGAAGCGCCCAGAAGGCGGGTGGAAAAATGGTTGTTTGAGAAGCATCCGTTTCTGGGGCCGTTTACGGTCATTGCGGCGCTGGAGCTTCCTTTTTTGATCAATTTTTTCCCCGGAACCCTTCAGTGGGACGCCCACGCTCAGTTTTGGACTTATATTGGCGCGCTGCAGCCCTGGACGGCCCATCACCCGGTGGCCAGCACCTGGCTGTTGGGGCAATGCCTGCATGTGAGCAGAACGGTGTTTGGGAACGACAGCATGGCTTTGTTTCTGTATGCGGGTCCGCAGTTTGTGGTACAATGGTTTGTATTTGCATATGAAGTATATATGTTAAACCGGATGAAGACGCCGGTGTTTTTGCGTTGGTCCGCACTTCTTTATCTGACCTTATTTCCTCTTTTGCAGATATGGGGTTTTACGGTGTCCAAGGACAGCTGTTATTATGTTTATCTTGTGCTGTTGGCGACAGTGGTGATGCATATTCTGTATGAAAAAAAGGTTGTTTTGTGGCAATGGATTCTGATTCCAATCTGCAGTGGGGTGGTGACGGGTATGAGGAATAACGGAATCTATGTGCTGATTTTGTTTTGTATCATAGCTCTTGCGGCATATTTTCGATATTGGAAGGTATATGTTCTGATTTTGGTAAGTGCTCTTGGAGTGCTGTCTATGGAAAAAATTTATATGGCGCAGAAAGACATTCCCTCCGGCCCCATCAGAGAAATGTTCTCTATTCCTCTGCAGCAGACGGCACGATATGTAAAGGAGCATTATGAGGATATCACAGAGGAGGAGATGGAGGTACTCTCCCATATGTTTCGCGTGGAGGTGGCGGAGCTTTCGGCGCTCTATAATCCTGATATTTCGGATCCTATCAAGGAGGAATTCCTGCGCAATCCCACTGCCCAAGAGCTGTCCGATTATTTCCGAGTGTGGTTTGGGCAGTTTTGGAAGCACCCAGATACCTATATTCAGGCATTTCTGCACCATACTTACGGATACTTTTATCCAAACAGGGAAGCTTATTTTGAGGGAATTGGCTATTATTATATTGGGAATGAGCAGCACTGGCAGGACGGGTATCTGGATATGGAATTTGCCGTGAAATATCAGGAACTGCGGGATATGTATGAACAGGGAGGGTATTATTGGAAACGGGCGCCAGTGGTTGGTATGCTTTATAGCTGTGGATTTCAGAATTATATATTGATCGGCTGTATGGTTTATCTGCTTGCGCATAAAAAGTACAGGGAGTTGGCAGCTTTGGCGCCTGCCCTTCTGACCATGCTGGTATGCCTGGCTTCTCCGGTGGACGCGTACCTGCGGTATATGCTGCCGGTGGTGGCTGCAATGCCCCTCAATGTGGGTTGGTGCCATGCCTGTGGAAGGCACTCGGGAGATGAAGCATCGTAAACGGTATTGGGCCGTCTGAGCCGTTTTGGCAGAAAGCGGAAGCTTAACGTGATAAGGTGAAATTGGATTGTAGGGAGAAATTACATGGTCAGGCAAATGATGAAAAAAAGTGCGCTGTTGTTGATTACAGGTGCTTTGGCAGGCGCATTTCTGCTCACATTGGCATTTATGCTTCCGGTGAATATGGGACATAAGGCGGAATCTATGGAAATTCTGGAAAAAGAGGGATGGTATCCCAGGGCCACGGTGACGGCGCAGTCATGGGATACCTATTTTCATTCCTATCTGCCGGATGTGATGGATGATTCTACGGATAGAATTATGTTGTATACCGCCTTGGATACCGGACGGGGGAACCCGCTGCGCCGGGCCATGAATGCATATAACGAATTCAGTGGGGACTATGCATATTATTGGCATGGATATGTGTGTATTCTTCGCCCGCTTTTATTGTTGTTTGATTATTCAGAACTGAGGATATTGAATGGAATCTGCCAGCTTTTGCTGATTTTGCTTTTGGCATATGTGATAGGAAAGGAGAGGGGAATCGGGTATGTACTGATGCTTGGCAGTTCCTATCTGCTGTTGAATCCATCCGCCATGACGTTGTCCTTGCAGTATACCTGGGTATTTTATATCGCCTTTCTGGGGACGCTGTTGATGGTGAAAAAGCGGGTTTTCTTTTCGCAAGATTTACGATATGTTTATTTTTTTCTAGTTATGGGCATGCTTACAAGCTATTTTGACCTGCTGACCTTTCCGCTTATCACCTGGGGCGTGCCGTTAGTCTGGTGGCTTGTGACGGACGGGAGTGTGGGAAATGATGGGAGAAGGGTTCCGGAAGCTGTAGGCGACAGGGAAAAGGCGTCGGCGGGTTTGAAGCGTGTGGTGGTTTCCGGAGTTGGCTGGATTGTGGGTTATGCCTTTATGTGGATTATGAAGTGGATTTTGGCAACCATAGTCTTGGGGAGAAATGTGATAAAAGAAGCGGTCTATGAAGTGTTTTTTCGGCTGGGGGCTCAGGCGGAAAGCAGGCTGGGGCTGGCGGACAGGATGGAAGTGATCTATTCCAACTGGAAACATTACGGGTATAAGCTTTATGCTATGATTTTGTTGGCCTGGCTGGTTTGGTGGTTTCTGCGCACGCTGAAATACGGACTGGGGAGAAGCTTGGGGCGGTATGCTTATCTTTTGACAGGATTGTCCGGGATTGTCTGGTATTTTGCACTTGCAAACCATACCCAGGGACATCATTTTTTTACTTACCGTATTTTTTGTGTTAGTATCCTGGCATTTTTTGCCATCGTATTGGAAGGGGGAGGACACGAAACGGGGGAGCGGTCATTGGCCCAGGATAGCACCGTCAGGGGGGTTTTTCGCAGATACTTAGCGGGGAAACTGCCCGGGGGAAAGCGCAGCGTTTGTTTTCTATGGGCGGCAGCCGCTTTACTGTCAATTCCCTTTGCGCTGCTGGCCAGGGAGGAAGTGTCTGCCACCAACGGAGGAGCTTCGTTTCAAACCTTGACTTTGTCCCATGGCGCCGTAATGGAGGCGGACTTTAAGCCAACCTTTGACCAGGTAGGGGAGATCGGTCTTGGACTGGAGTGCCTGGGGCAAAACGGAGAGTACGATATCATGCTATGGGAAGGGGATACTCTCAGATACCAGCATGTACTTTCCATAGGTGAAATTTCCACAGGGAAATTTTCATCGGGAGAGTTCTCGGAGGGGGAGGCTGTGAAAGAGGAAGAAGCGAGCCATTATCGAACCCTGAACGTGGCCTGGAAGCTGGATCACAGAGTTACCTATCGTCTTGTCATTCAGGCAAGAGGAAATGATGCGCCGGTTTCTTTGTGGGTGACAAAGCAGGGGGAAATGCCGCTGATAGAATATGGAGGGCTTTCCGTGGATGGAGTTTCTGTGGAAGGGCAGCTCCTGACGGGAATTACTTATACAAATGTCCGTGCTTCCAATAAAACCCTGCTTTTTTTGGCGTTTACATGGACGGGAATCTGGATGGCAGTGCTTTCAACATTTTGGCCGGAGCCGTCCAAAGATGGAAGCGGCAAGGAATTTTGGCTTTCGTAAAGAACTTAAAAGTCGGATAATTGAGTATAAATAATAAATAAATCAAACAATCTGACAACTTGCTAAAAAGTTTATATTTACAAATGAGAAAAAATGTTGTATAGTACTTTAACAAGGACGCAATGGAGCGCAGAGATGGCTCATTGCGTCCTTTTGCGTGCAAATACATTTTTGCCAGCTGGAGCCAACTGACTGTTTGCAGCAAGGTTAAAAAAATCGTGGGAGTATGGGTTCCACTGTTAAATGGCCCAAATATTTTATTGGAGGAGCAGTTTATGTTTACCGTAAAAGCAAGTTTACCGCAGCCGCCTTTGTATCGTCAGGAGTTTGAGCATGACAACTGCGGCATCGGCGCATGTGTCAATATTAAGGGAAAGAAATCAAGGGCAACGGTGGAAAATGCTTTGAAGATCGTGGAGAATCTGGAACACAGGGCAGGAAAGGACGCTGAGGGCAAGACCGGAGACGGCGTGGGAATCCTGACGCAGATTCCTCATAATTTTTTTGTCAGAGTAACGAAGCCATTGGGGATTACGTTGGGCGGGGAGCGGGAATACGGTGTGGGGATGTTTTTCTTTCCCAAGGAGGAACTGCGCAGGAACCAGGCCAGAAAGATGTTCGAGATTATTGTGAAGAAAGAGGGGTTGGAGTTCCTTGGCTGGAGGGAGGTGCCTATCTTTCCCGACGTGCTTGGGCATAAGGCGGTGGAATGCATGCCAGCGATTATGCAGGGCTTTGTAAAAAAGCCCTCGGGCGTGGAAAAGGGATTGGAATTTGACCGCAGGCTCTATATTGCCAGGCGCCTGTTTGAGCAATCTTCGGAGGATACCTATGTGGTGTCTTTTTCAAGCAGGACCATCGTGTATAAGGGGATGTTTCTGGTGGGGCAGCTGCGTACTTTTTTTGCGGATCTGCAGAACGAAGATTTTGAGTCCGCCATTGCCATGGTGCATTCACGATTTTCCACCAACACCAATCCCAGCTGGGAACGTGCCCATCCCAACCGTCTGATGGTACATAACGGGGAGATTAACACGATTCGGGGTAATGCGGACAAGATGCTGGCAAGAGAAGAAAATATGGAATCCCGGTACCTGAAAGGTCAAATGCACAAGGTTCTGCCTGCCATCAGTAAGACCGGATCGGATTCTGCCATGCTGGACAACACACTGGAATTTCTGGTGATGAGCGGCATGGATCTGCCTTTGGCGGTGATGATCGCCATTCCGGAGCCATGGGCAAACGATAAGGCAATGTCCCAGACCAAAAAGGATTTTTATCAATATTATGCCACCATGATGGAACCTTGGGATGGTCCTGCTTCCATTCTGTTTTCCGACGGGGACATTATGGGGGCAGTTCTGGATCGCAACGGTTTGCGGCCTTCCCGTTATCTGATCATGGAGGACGATACATTAATCCTTTCCTCCGAGGTTGGGGTGCTTCCGATTGCTCCCGATAAAATTATACGAAAGGAGCGTTTGCGGCCCGGCAAGATGCTTTTGGTGGATACGGTAGCGGGGAAGGTGATTTCCGATGAGGAATTAAAAGAAAGATATGCCTGCTGCCAGCCTTACGGGGAATGGCTGGACAGCAATCTGGTGTTCTTAAAGGATTTGAGCATTCCCAACCAGCGTGTTCCGGAGTACACCGGGGAGGAGAGACGCAGGCTGCAGAAGGCGTTTGGTTATACATATGAGGATTTGCAGACCAGCATCCTGCCCATGGCAAAAAACGGAGGAGAAGCCATCGCCGCCATGGGGGCAGACACGCCGCTGCCGGTGCTTAGCAGCTCTTATCATCCCCTGTTTCATTCCTTTAAGCAGCTGTTTGCCCAAGTGACGAATCCGCCTATCGACGCTATAAGGGAAGAAATTGTGACCTCTACCACCGTCTATATTGGTACGGAGGGAAATATTCTTCAAGAGACGCCCAAGAACTGTAATGTGCTGCGGGTGAACAATCCCATCCTCACCAACACGGATTTGTTAAAGATTAAAAACATGAAGGCGGAGGGCTTCCGGGTGGAGGTGGTTCCCATCACTTATTATAAAAATACCAGTCTGGAGCGGGCAATTGACAGGCTCTTTGTGGAAGTGGACCGGGCGTACCGGGACGGCGTAAATATATTGATTCTGTCGGATCGTGGAGTGGACGAAAATCATGTGGCGATTCCGTCCCTGCTGGCGGTTTCGGCCCTGAATCAGTATCTTGTGCGCACCAAGAAACGCACCCGGGTGGCATTGATCTTAGAGTCCGGCGAACCAAGGGAAGTGCATCACTTTGCAACTCTTTTAGGTTACGGCGCCTGCGCAATCAACCCCTACCTGGCACTGGACAGCATCCGGGAACTGATCGACAACAATATGCTGGATAAGGACTATTATGCGGCGGTAAACGATTACAATAACGCAGTGCTGCACGGCATTGTGAAGATTGCTTCCAAGATGGGTATCAGTACGCTGCAGTCTTATCAGGGTTCCCAGATCTTTGAGGCCATCGGAATTGCTCCGGAAGTAATCAATAAATATTTTTGTAATACCGTATGCCGGGTTGGCGGACTTACCTTAAAGGATATGGAACGTCAGGTGGATGACCTCCATTCCCAGGCATTTGATCCTCTGGGGCTTTGGAACGATTTGACGCTGGACAGCGTTGGACACCACAAGATGCGAAGCGGCGGAGACGAGCATTTATATAATCCTGCTACGATCCATATGCTTCAGGAAGCTGTCAGACGTGGGGATTATGACATGTTTAAACAGTACACCGCCATGGTGAATGACGAAGATACCGTCAGGAATCTGCGGGGACTGATGGATTTTAACTATCCGGAAAAAGGTGTGCCTCTGAAGGAGGTAGAGGCGGTAGAGTCCATAGTAACCCGGTTTAAGACCGGCGCCATGTCCTATGGTTCCATTTCCAAGGAAGCCCACGAAACCATGGCCATAGCCATGAACAGACTCAACGGTAAGAGCAATTCCGGGGAGGGCGGCGAAGAACTGGAAAGACTGACAAAAGGCCAGGACGGTCTGGATCGGTGTTCCGCCATCAAACAGGTGGCAAGCGGACGTTTCGGTGTTACCAGCCGCTATCTGGTCAGCGCTAAAGAAATTCAGATCAAAATGGCACAGGGGGCAAAGCCCGGAGAAGGGGGGCATCTTCCCGGGGGCAAGGTCTATCCCTGGATTGCAAAGACCAGGCACTCCACCCCCGGTGTGTCATTGATCTCGCCGCCGCCCCACCATGATATATACTCCATTGAGGATTTGGCCCAGCTGATCTATGACTTAAAGAATGCCAACAAGGACGCGCGCATTTCGGTTAAACTTGTGTCGGAGGCAGGGGTTGGAACTGTTGCGGCAGGTGTGGCAAAAGCAGGGGCACAGGTGATTCTGGTGTCCGGTTACGACGGGGGTACCGGGGCTGCGCCCAGGAGCTCCATCCACAACGCGGGTCTGCCATGGGAACTGGGGCTGGCGGAGACACACCAGACACTGATCATGAACGGACTGCGGAACAGAGTGCGCATTGAGACGGACGGCAAGCTGATGAGCGGACGGGATGTGGCCATTGCGGCGATGCTTGGAGCAGAGGAATTTGGTTTTGCCACGGCGCCGCTTGTGACCTTGGGATGCGTCATGATGCGTGTCTGCAATTTGGATACCTGTCCTGTGGGGGTGGCCACACAGAATCCGGAGCTACGGAAAAATTTTAAGGGAAAGCCTGAGTATGTGGAGAATTTCATGAGATTTATTGCCTGTGAGCTGCGGGAATATATGGCGGCGCTGGGCGTGCGAACCGTGGATGAATTGGTGGGGAGGACAGACCTGCTGAAAGTAAGGGAAGACCTGTCTTCCCGTCAGGAGAGAATTGATTTAAATTGGATACGGAACAATCCCTATGAGGGATTGGGGGAAAAAGTCACATTTGATCCCAGGCAGGTCTATGATTTCGGGTTGGAGCAGACCCTGGATGAGAGGATTTTGTTGAAACAGTTGAAAAAAGCCATCTGTGAAGGGTTCAAGAAGAGCATCCAGGTGGATGTGGCCAATACAGACCGCGCTTTTGGTACCATGCTTGGCAGCGAGATAACCAGGAGACTGGGAGACGATGTGGAGGAAGATTCTTACCGGGTGCTTTGTAATGGCGCGGGAGGACAGTCTTTCGGAGCCTTCATCCCCAAGGGGTTGACGCTGGAATTGGTAGGAGAGAGCAACGACTATTTCGGAAAAGGGTTGTCAGGAGGAAAACTGATTGTATATCCGCCACGGGGAAGTCGGTTTGAGGCGTCGGAAAATATTATCATCGGCAACGTGGCTCTCTATGGCGCCACCAGCGGCAAGGCTTTTATAAACGGGGTGGCGGGAGAGCGATTCTGTGTGCGCAACTCTGGCGCGCTGGCTGTGGTAGAGGGCGTGGGCGATCATGGCTGCGAATACATGACCGGCGGCTGCGTGGTGGTACTGGGAGGTACCGGAAAGAACTTTGCCGCAGGCATGAGCGGCGGTGTGGCGTATGTGCTGGATGAGGGGAACGATTTGTATAAGCGTCTGAACAAGGAGATGGTGTCTTCAGGCGAGATCATATCCAAGTATGATGTGCTGGAACTGAAGGGAATGATTCAGGAGCATGTGGCGTTGACAAATTCCAAAAAGGGAAAGCATATCCTGGAGCATTTCGGAGAATTTCTTCCGAAATTTAAAAAGATCATTCCCCATGATTATGAGAGGATGTTGAAGACCATCGTGCAGATGGAGGAGAAAGGTTTGAGTGCGGAACAGGCTCAGATCGAGGCGTTTTATGCGAATTTAAAATAACAGTTTTGGAGAGACAAAACTGGAATAGGAGATCGAAATGGGAAAACCAACTGGTTTTATGGAGTATAAAAGGGAAGTCGGCAGGGCGGAAGATCCTCAAAGGAGAATCAGACATTTTAATGAATTTCATGAACACCTGGACATGGAACAACAGCAGCTCCAGGGGGCAAGGTGCATGGAATGCGGCGTACCATTTTGTCAGTCCGGAATGATGCTGTGCGGGATGGCAAGCGGATGCCCTCTGCATAATCTTGTGCCGGAGTGGAATGATTTGGTTTATCATGGAAATTGGCAGCAGGCGTACAACCGTCTGAAAAAGACCAACAACTTCCCTGAGTTTACATCAAGAGTCTGTCCCGCTCTCTGTGAGGCGGCGTGTACCTGCGGCTTGAACGGGGAACCGGTGTCCACAAGAGAGAATGAATATGCGATTATTGAAAATGCATACGAGAAGGGTTACGCCGCAGCAAATCCCCCCAAGGTGCGCACTGGCAAGCGTGTGGCGGTAGTGGGAAGCGGGCCATCCGGTCTGGCGGCAGCCGATCAGCTCAATAAACGGGGGCATTTTGTGACTGTATTTGAACGTTCCGATCGTATTGGCGGGCTCTTAATGTACGGCATTCCCAATATGAAGCTGGAGAAGCGGATTGTGGAGCGGAAACGGAAGATTATGGAAGAGGAGGGCATTGTCTTTGTAACGGGAGTGGATGTGGGCAGGGATAGGAAGGCGGAGAAACTGCTGCGGGATTTTGACAGGGTGATACTGGCCTGCGGCGCCTCCAATCCCAGGGATATCAAGGCGCCCGGAAGAGATGCCAAGGGAATATACTTCGCGGTGGATTTTCTTAAGGCAAATACCAAAAGCCTTCTGGATTCCGATTTCAAGGATAGGAATTTTGTGGATACAAAAGACAGGGATGTGGTGATTATCGGCGGCGGAGACACAGGGAACGATTGTGTGGGAACCGCCATCCGCCATGGGGCCAGGAGCGTGACACAGATTGAGATGATGCCTAAGGCGCCGGATAAACGGGCGGAGAATAATCCATGGCCCCAATGGCCCAGGGTTTGTAAGACAGATTATGGCCAGCAGGAGGCTATTGCGGTATATGGACATGATCCGAGAATTTACCAGTCTACCGTGAAGGCTTTTGTCAAAGATAAGGATGGAAAGTTGACAGGGGTAAAGATCGTAAAGCTTACCTGGGAAAAGGATGCCGCTACAGGCAGGATGGACATGAAAGAAGTGCCTGGCAGCGAACAGTTGCTTGCGGCGGATATGGTGCTGATTGCCGCAGGATTCCTTGGAGCCCAGAGTTATGTGACGGAGAGCTTTGGGGTGGAACTGAATGAGCGGACCAATGTAAAGACGGAGCCAGGGTCCTATCAGACAAATAAAGAAAATATTTTTGTCACCGGAGATATGCACCGCGGGCAGTCTCTGGTGGTGTGGGCCATTCGGGAGGGAAGAGAGGCGGCGAGAGCCGTGGATGAGAGCCTGATGGGGTATTCTAATCTGGTAGTGCAGTAGAGAAAAGGTTAAGCCATCTCCCTTGGAATAGGGCAATGGCTTAACAAAGAGGGCTTTCGGACGGTATTTGACCGTCCGGAGGTGGTTATATGTGTGCGTCTAACCATTTTGCAACGCCGTCAGTATTATTGTCATCAATGATTCCCGTAGCAATTTCTTTTAAGCTATCAATGGCATTTTTGGTTGCATATGCTTCATCCGCCATGCGAAACATGGGAATATCATTTACCGAATCGCCAAATACAATTACCTTTTGGCAGCCGCATAACTGTTTTACCTTTTGAATTGCTGTTGCTTTTGTCGCATTCTGCGGACATAGCTCTAACCAATATTCCGGTCTATATTTATCTTGCTGAAAAACACAGCTGATTTTCTTGATATGTTTTACGCGTTCATAAAGAGGTTGTAATTCATTTTTGGGGGCAATAAATGTAAAATAGCAAGTTTTTCCTTCGTACAATTTATCTTCGGTATCCACCATGTGAATACGTCTGTCTCCAGAATGGTTTTGCAAATAATCTTGAAAGCCTTCATTCATTCTTCCTGTTAAGCATAATTTTACTTCATTCGAGCCGAAATAAGCAGTTGCAAATCCAGGGATGGTGATATCGGCCAAAGCCTGCCTGATATGTTCCAATTCTTCTCCAAACGTGGAGATTTCGATTTCTCTCTTGGATTTGGGATTGGCAAGAATCGTTCCGTTTCGGATAATGACAGGCAGCTTAAAGGATATATTTTGTGTGATTTCAGAAGCAGAGCTAAGGGACCTTGCGGTAGCATAGGTAAGAGATATATCTTGGGCCAGCAGGCGATTGAATATGGCAACGCTTTCATTTGAAATCGTTTTATCATCCCGCATTAAAGTTCCGTCCAGGTCAGTAACATACAATGTTTTCATAATAGATTTTTTATCCTTTCTGCAATCATCGAGAGAAAAGCGCACCTTTTTTTGCTTTGATTGTTTCTATTATACCTTTTTGGAGGAATATAAGAAAGTAATTATATCAGTTTTTTGCCGTCGGGCAAAGGATTGATGGAATTTTGAATATAAAATATCTGCAAACCGTCTTTGCCCTGTTTGTCATTTTTTATAAGACAGGATGAAGGGATTGGCGACTGTGAGAAATACCCGAAGGATAAATATTGCCGTTTCAGGCTAAATATGGTAAGATGAGCAGGAAGAAGATTGGGATTGATTTCTATGTGATGCCGATCTGAGAAGGGAGAAGGAATGTAATGGAGAGTCATAAACGAGGAGGAATCAGAAATGAAGTCACAGAATGAATTGAGGACGCTGCTGCGTTCCCTGGATCATAAAAGCTATCCGGCTTATAAATCTCTTGCCGGCGCATGGAAATTTGACAAGTATACATTGGTGATTGATCATGTGCAGGGGGATCCTTTTGCATCCCCTTCCAGTCTTCATGTAGAGGTGGCCCACGGACAGGCTGGATTTCCCCAGTCATATTACGGTGAGGATTGTGGGCGTATCGCATTGCAGGATTATCTGGTGAGGCAGATGTCCAAGCAGTTCGAGCAGTATAATTTTAAGGCTAAGGGTTCGGGCAAAAGCGGTCTGCTGTCCATCAGCCGCTGCGGGCAGGCAGTTTTGGATCGCAGTGCCTGTCAGATCACCAAAACGAGCGTAGTGGTGCGTTTTCATGTGGGATTTCCCGCCTTTGGCCGCACCATCAATGCGGGGGAGCTGGATAAGATTTTGTTTGAGTTTCTGCCCCGCTGTATAGAAAACAGCCTTTTCTATATCAGACTCGATGAGAAGAAAGTGGAGGATGTGATTCATCTTGCGGAGGATCAGGAGGCGCTCCGCAGTATTTTAAAGAAGGAAAAGTTAGTTGCCTTTGTGGCCAATCAATCCATTCTCCCCAGAAAGAGCGGTGTGTCCGATCTGCCCATGAAGGACAGTGTGCCTTTTATTTCGCCGGCGACCATGGAGAGAACTTTTGTCTTGCCCCACCGGGGGGAAATTAAGGGGATGGCGGTTCCGGAAGGGATTACATTAATCGTGGGCGGCGGATATCACGGGAAGTCCACTCTTTTGGAAGCCGTTCAGATGGGGGTCTATAATCACATTCGAGGAGACGGGAGGGAATTTGTGATCACCGACGACACGGCCGTAAAGCTGCGGGCAGAAGACGGAAGGTCGGTGAGAAATGTTGATATTTCTCTGTTTATCAATGATTTGCCCAACAAAAAGGACACGAAATCCTTTTCCACCGAGGACGCCAGCGGCAGTACGTCTCAGGCGGCGGCAGTGATGGAGGGGGTGGAAGCGGATACAAGGCTGTTTTTGATCGACGAGGACACTTCCGCCACGAACTTTATGGTAAGGGACGAATTTATGCAGCAGGTAATCAGCCGGGAGAAGGAACCCATCACTCCATTTTTAGAGCGGGCAAGAGATTTATATGAAAAGGCAGGGATATCCACCATTCTGGTAGCCGGCAGTTCAGGCGCTTTCTTCTATATTGCAGATCACATTCTGATGATGGATCATTATCATCCGGTGGATATTACGGAGCGCGTGAAAGGGCTCTGCGGTCAGCATACGGCACCCAGAGTGCAGGCGCCGGGCTTTGCAATACCAGATTTTCATCGGATACTTCCGGCTTTCCGAGGCGGGCGCAAAGGAGGCGGCGGAAGGGACTGGCATGGTCGTGAGCGGGGGCAGGAAGAGCGGCATGAGCGGATGAAGGTGAAATCATACGGGCTGGAATCCTTCTCTCTGGATAAGGAAGAAGTCAATGTAAGATACCTGGAACAGCTCTTGGATCCCGAGCAGGTGACAGCGCTTGCCTATCTGCTGCGGTTTGGACTGGAGCAGGCACTGGATGGAAAAAAGACGGTACAGGAGGCAGTTGGGCTGATATGGGGACAGTGGGAAAAGGAAGGCTGGAATCCCTTTTGCAGTTCTTACATTCCCTGCGGGCTGGCAAAGCCAAGGCTACAGGAACTTTTTGCATGTATCGACAGATTTCGCGGCTGACGGAGGTGTCTAAGCTGGAAAAAGCCCTTATTAAGGTAAGAAAGGACGAGGATACCTACTTTAAATCCAGGGATGTTTCATTGGAGGAATAACACAGAAGTGTAGAGACGGGATTATCATAAGGAGGATTAATATGTTATATGTAGGGATTGATTTGGGAACTTCAGCGGTGAAGCTTTTGCTGATGGACAGTGAGGGAAAGATTGTAAACATTGTTTCAAAGGAATATCCTCTGTATTTCCCACATCCTGGCTGGTCGGAGCAGAATCCGCAGGATTGGTATGAGCAGACAATGAATGGGATCGGAGAGCTGCTTGAAGATGTGGATAAGAGTCAGGTGGCGGGAATCAGCTTTGGGGGACAGATGCATGGTCTGGTAATCCTGGATAAGGAGGATGAAGTGATTCGTCCGGCTATCTTGTGGAATGACGGAAGAACTGTGGAAGAGACGGATTATCTCAACAATGTGATCGGTAAGGAGAAGCTTTCCGAGTATACGGCAAATATTGCATTTGCGGGATTTACGGCGCCAAAGATTCTGTGGGTGAAGAATAAGGAACCTGAAAATTTTGCCAGGATTGCCAAGATAATGCTTCCCAAGGATTACATTGCTTACAGGCTTACGGGTGTACACTGTACGGATGTGTCCGACGCCTCAGGAATGCTTTTGTTTGATGTGAAAAACCGCAATTGGTCAAAGGAGATGTGCGATATCTGCGGCATTGATGTCCATATGCTTGCAAGGTGTTATGAGAGTTACCAGTCAGTTGGAACATTGCTTCCTCACGTGGCGGCAAAGCTGGGGCTTTCCGAGTCCGTGAAGGTGGCGGCGGGAGCCGGAGACAATGGCCGCCGCTGCGGTGGGAACCGGCACGGTGGGAGACAATCAGTGCAATATTTCCTTGGGCACCAGCGGAACGATCTTTATTTCTTCCAGGAAATTTGGGGTGGATCAGCACAACGCGCTTCATTCGTTCGCCCATGCGGACGGAAGTTATCATTTGATGGGATGTATGCTCAGTGCTGCCAGCTGTAACAAATGGTGGATGGATGAAATCATTGGGACGAAGGCGTATGGGGAGCAGCAGAAAGGGATAGATAAACTGGGGGAGAATCATGTGTATTTCCTGCCTTATTTGATGGGAGAGCGTTCGCCCCATAATGACCCCAATGCCAGAGGGGCATTTATCGGTATGACCATGGATACTTCCAGGACAGATATGACTCAGGCGGTGCTGGAGGGTGTGGCATTTGCGCTGAGAGATTCGCTGGAAGTGGCGAAATCTCTGGGAATTGATGTGAAACGTACCAAGATTTGCGGCGGTGGTGCCAAGAGTCCGCTCTGGAAAAAGATTGTGGCAAATGTGTTGAATTTAAAGGTGGACGTGATTGAGAGCGAGGAAGGTCCGGCCATGGGCGGCGCCATGCTGGCAGCGGTAGCCTGCGGTGAGTTTAAAAATGTGGAGGAGATTGCGGCAAAGGTGGTAAAAGTTGTGGATACTGTGGAGCCGGATCCGGAACTGGTGGCAAAGTATGAAGAGAGATATGGGCAGTTTAAGCAAATTTATCCCGCATGTAAGCCTGTATTTGAGGTGATCGCATAAATTTTTCTGCTGTGGGACTACATAACACTCCATCTCAAGTAATTGCAATTATATCAGGAGGAAAGATATGCCGGGTTTTCTCATATGCAAAAGTAGTACGCGCCATCTATTGCAAGAAGGGATCTGAAATGAAATCGGAGGACAGAATAAAATATGCAAAACGCGCGTTGGACGTCCCAACCATTACGATTTTGCGAGGGTAAAAGAGGGATGAAAGTAATTGCAAAGATCAGGGATATGGGCTATAATGAAAGTAGTAGTCACACGGCTGTTATGTACGGGCGGCCGTTGTCAATCATATATTTTAAGGAGGGTCTTTTAGATGAATAATTTGCCGCAGGTAAAGATTGGTATCGTGGCGGTGAGCCGTGACTGTTTCCCGGAGAGCCTGTCTGTCAACAGGAGAAAAGCGCTGGTGGCGGCGTATACGGAAAAGTATGGCACGGATGCCATTTATGAGTGTCCTGTCTGTATTGTGGAGAGCGAGATACATATGGTACAGGCTCTGGAGGATATTCGGAAGAACGGTTGTAACGCACTCTGTGTATACTTGGGGAACTTTGGCCCGGAGATTTCGGAGACATTGCTGGCAAAGCATTTTGACGGCCCGGCCATGTTTATCGCCGCTGCGGAAGAGAGCCAGAATGATCTGGTGGGAGGCCGCGGAGACGCGTACTGTGGTATGCTGAATGCCAGCTATAATCTGAAGCTGCGCAATGTGAAGGCATACATTCCGGAGAATCCCGTTGGCACCGCAGCGGAGTGTGCTGATAGAATTCATGAATTTATTCCCATTGCAAGAGCCATTGTGGGATTAAGCGATCTGAAGATTATTTCCTTCGGTCCCAGACCGTTAAACTTCCTGGCTTGCAATGCGCCCATCAAGCAACTCTATAACCTGGGAGTGGAGATCGAGGAGAACTCCGAACTTGATCTGTTTGAGGCGTTTAAGAAACATGACGGAGACGAGAGAATCCCGGCAAAGGTGAAGGAGATGGAGGAAGAGCTTGGCACAGGCAATAGGAAGCCGGAAGTGCTGCCCAAGCTGGCTCAGTATGAGCTGACCCTGCTTGATTGGATTGAGGCTCACAAGGGTTACCGCAAGTATGTGGCCATTGCAGGAAAATGCTGGCCTGCATTCCAGACCCAGTTCGGATTTGTTCCCTGCTATGTGAACAGCCGTCTGACCGGCATGGGAATTCCCGTATCCTGCGAAGTGGATATTTACGGCTGTCTGAGTGAGTTTATTGGTACCTGCGTCAGCGAAGACATTGTAACGCTGCTTGACATTAATAACACGGTTCCCGACGATATGTACGATGAGGCCATTCAGGGTAAATTTACATATACCCACAATGATACTTTCATGGGATTCCACTGCGGCAATACCAATACCAAGAAGCTTTCTTCCTGCAGCATGAAGTATCAAATGATCATGGCAAGAACCCTTCCCGAGGAAGTAACCCAGGGAACGCTGGAAGGAGATATCATTCCCGGTGACATTACTTTCTATCGTTTGCAGTCCACCGCGGATAATAAGCTGCGCGCTTACATTGCTCAGGGTGAGGTGCTTCCCGTGGCAACAAAATCCTTTGGTGGAATCGGCGTATTTGCAATACCGGAGATGGGACGTTTCTATCGCCATGTGCTGATTGAGAAAAATTATCCTCATCACGGTGCGGTGGCATTCGGTCACTTTGGTAAGGCTTTGTATGAAGTATTTAAATATATCGGCGTGCCGGTGGAGGACCTGAATTACAATCAGCCTAAGGGCGTACTGTATCCTACGGAAAATCCGTTTGCCTGAAGAAAATAGGGTAGTCTTGTGGGGAACCGGATTTGTGTTTGGGCTGAAAGACAAAATGGGTGCGGTATGCTGAATATGGCATCTTTGGCGGCAGATAAGGAATGAGTAAGGACCGGGAATCCTATAGTGGGTTCCCGGTTTGTTCGCTGTCCGTGCCTGAAACAGGCTCGATGACAGTTTCGGTATATAACGGATTGACTTCCCAGGCAATGACGGCTTTGAAAGCTTGACATTTCCTGTGGAAAGTCATAGACTGAAAAGTGAAAACAAGCCCTAGCGGCAGGAAGGAAAGGTCAGGAAACAATGGCAAAGCTGTATGTAAACCCCAATGTGAAGAAGGGACATATCAACCCTGAATTGCAGGGACATTTTTCGGAGCATCTGGGCAGATGTATCTATGAGGGAATCTATGTGGGAGAGGATTTTCAGATCCCCAATGTAAACGGCATGCGTATCGATGTGGTGGAGGCGCTGAAGGAGATCCATGTGCCGGTACTTCGTTGGCCGGGCGGATGTTTTGCCGACGAGTATCATTGGAAGGATGGTATCGGTCCCAAGGCAGGCCGTAAGAAAATGATCAATACCCATTGGGGCGGCGTGGTGGAGGATAACAGTTTCGGCACTCATGAATTTATGGAATTGTGCAGACAGCTTGGCTGTAAGACCTATATTAACGGAAATATGGGCAGCGGCACGGTTCAGGAGATGAGCGAATGGGTGGAGTATATGACCTTTGAAGGTGTTTCTCCCATGGCGGATCTGCGCAAGGAGAACGGGCATGAGGCAGCCTGGACGGTGGATTATTTTGGAGTGGGAAATGAGAACTGGGGATGCGGCGGTAATATGAGGCCGGAGTTTTACGGCGACATGTATCGCAGATATCAGACCTATGTGCGCAACTACAATGGCAAGCCCATCAGCAAAATTGCCTGTGGAGCCAATGCGGCTGACTATCATTGGACGGATAAGGTTCTGGAAACGGTGTTTGATCATGGCAGCGGCTTTATGAACGGATTGTCACTGCACTATTATACCCTGCCCACAGGTAACTGGAGTAAAAAGGGATCTGCGTTGGAATTTGATGAGAAAGACTGGTATCGCACGCTGAAGCAGACGCTGGTGATGGAAGACCTGATCAGGAATCACGGGGCTATCATGGATCGCTATGATCCGAAGAAAAAGATCGGTATGATTATTGATGAGTGGGGAGCCTGGTATGATGTGGAACCGGGTACGAATCCGGGATTTCTCTACCAACAGAGTACCATGAGAGACGCTCTGGTGGCAGGAATCAATTTGAATCTGTTTAACAAGCACTGCGACAGGGTGAAGATGGCCAATATTGCCCAGATGGTGAATGTGCTTCAGGCTTTAATCCTGACAGAGGGGGCAAAGATGCTCAAGACTCCAACATGGCATGTGTTCCATATGTATCAGTATCATCAGGATGGGGATTTAGTGGATTCTTATGTGGAGACAAAGGGAGTGGGGATAGAGGAAGACGTAAAGGTCCCCAATTTGACGGAATCCGTTTCGATCTCCGGGGACGGGAAGCTTCATGTGACCATGACAAATCTTTCTCTGGAGGAGTCTTGCGAAATAGAAGGCGTTTTTGTGGAGAGCAAGGTGAATACCGTAAAGGGAACCGTTCTCACAGGTGATATGAGAGCACATAATACCTTTGATGCGCCGGATTCGGTACATACGGAGGACTTTACCTCCATTGCAGCAGAGGGCGACAGGATTCGCTTTACCATGCCTCCCTGCTGTGTTCTGCACTTGGAGGTGGAATTGGCATAGGCTGCCCCAACATCTCAGGTATTAAATTACTCCGAAAGAATCATAGTGCTATATCTTATAGACGAGATTGACAGAGCTTGTGTCCTTATATATAATTGTGACAATTAATTAATAAAATATAAGTACTGTCTTGTAACAGACATGCAGAATTGATTGTACAAATTATACATGGGAGCTTGCGTACTAAGTACAAAGTGTGGTATAGCCGGATCCACGGCTTTCACATGGCACATGACGGACAGGGAAGGAGATTTTAACTGGTTATGAGGGAATTACTGCGGCGAATTGCCGATTTCAAAACGGAGTATGAAAGTGAAGCCTTAAGGCTGGCGCAGGAACTGCGGGGGCAGAAAATGCCGGAGCTCACGGAGGAGCTTTTTTTGGAGTTTGAGAGAAATGGGAACCGCTTGCGCTATGAGGCGGCCTATTTCGGCAGGAGAAAATTTCTCTCGGTCTTTGGGCTTGTGAGTGTGATGAAGCACAGGGATGAGGATCTTCGGAAACTGGAGGAGGTTCTGCTGGAAATCTGTGGGGAGGAATGTTGGGCGCTGCCTGCCCATGTGGACAGACATAAAAACTCCGACTGGCGGATCACCATAGACCTTTTTGCCAGCGAGACGGCGCAGACCCTTGCACAGCTTGTCACGCTTTTAAAAGGCGGTCTTTCGGAGCATGTGACAGAAATCGTGGAGAGGGAGGTGAGGGCGCGGGTGCTGGCACCGTTTATGGCGTCGCAGGCGCCGTACTCCGGCTGGGAGAGAAGCGGAAACAACTGGAACGCCGTGTGCTGTGGGAATATCGGAAGCGCAGGACTTTTTTTGTTAAATGAAGGGACAGAGAGGAGAGCGCTTGCGGAGCGCCTTGCTCATGCCTTGACATGCTGCTATCTGAAAGGTTTCGGGGATGACGGTGCCTGTGAGGAGGGCCTGGGCTATTGGGCATACGGGTTTACATACTACACCCTGTTTGCAAGGCAGTTAAGGGAGGTCTATCCCGATATAGATATCCTGTCGGGGAAAAAGTTGGAGACGATTGCCTGTTTTCAGCAGAAGTGTTATTTTGGCGGGGGGAGAACCGTCAGCTTTTCGGACAGTAATTGCTTTGAGCCGTATTCTATGGGACTCACTTGCTGCCTGGCGTATGAGTTTGACAGCGTGTGCTTTCCAGAGCCTGAATTTGCCCGGAGGCTGGGGCAGGACAGTTGCTGGCGTTGGGTCGGAGTCTACTGGGACTGGTATTGGACAGGCAGATTTCTGGAGGCGGTGCGGGAAACACCCAAGACTTTGGCGGATTGCGGCGATGAAATCTTTCCGGATGTGCAGTGGGCTGTTTTCCGGGGAGCGTGGGGAAGTGCTGTCGCCATAAAGGGCGGGCACAACGAAGAATCCCACAACCACAATGACGTGGGAAGTTTCTTTTATCTGGCGGACGGGGAGGCGTTTTTGGACGATCTGGGCTGCGGCGAGTATACGAAGGATTATTTTTCGGATAAAAGATATACCGTCTTCTGCAATCGGGGAGCAAGCCATAATATCCCCCTGATAGACGGCTGTGACCAGTGTCCCGGCAGGGAATACCGTGCGGAAAGCTTTGACGTCCCTGAGAAGGGGACTGCGGTGATCCGCTTTGAGGCGGCTTATGGGCAGCCATATCTGAGGCGGCTGGAGAGGCAGCTGCATCTGGAGAAAGCCACAGGGGAGCTTGCCGTGAAGGATGTGGCGGAGACGGACAGGGCGGTGGATTTTAAGGAAAACCTTGTCACCAGGCTTCCGGTGACTGTGGAGGATGGGCAGATCGTGATTTACGGAAGAAGGCACCGCGCCAGAATCGTGCTCCAGGGCCTCCGGGGAGAGATTGAGCAACAGATAGTTCGCCATGTCAATCACCAGGGGGAGCCGGAGCAGGTTCATGTCCTGCAGTGGAAGGTGGAGCCGCAGGAAGTACGGGCAGGTCAGGGTAGTGTCTATATGAGTGCATTCACGATTTCATTGGATATATGACAAATGTAATATCAGAAATCTATTAATAGTCACATTTCCTTTTCCTATGAATGGCTCCTATTAGGAACACTGTAATATCAAGGCTTTTCGGAGTCTACACCCACAAAAAAATTTATTTAGAGCTATCACATTACGCAAAAAAGCCGTCCGGAATGAAAAACGGAAGGCTTTTTTGTGTGGATAGCCGGGAGGGAGGCGAAACAACAACCAGTATGTATTTTTGTGAGGTCTAAATTCATTTTTTAATGTCTGGCGGATGGCTTTCTTTCCTGCCAGGGTATCAAGCTCAATACGGGCTTTCTCTTCCAGGAGCCGCAGCGTCCAGCGCGAATGTCCCTCGGGAGCCGGACCGCAGGCCATACCAATTCAAGCAGTATCTGTCAGCGCTTCAAAACGGTTTTACATGTCTTTTTATTACGGATTGTTTTTTGGAGTGCTGTCCTCTCATCGTCGCTTAGTTTAATAATGTAGGTTTTAGATCTTGCCATAGTCGCCACAGCATTTTCTTTTTGGTATAGCATGGAATGGCATTATATGGAATAATTATTTAGCTAAATATAACAAAGTCAGTACGCTGGCAATCAGAAAGGCAGGTTAGCTTTATGCAACACATTTTTACTTACGAATCCGATTTTCACAAATGGTTGGATGCGACATGGAAAAAAGTAGTTACAAAACTATTCCGGACTACCGTTTCGGTTGGTGATTCATTTTTCCCTTATACTACAAAAAACGGAAAATTCATCAATCCATATGATGATAACCTCCCTTATTGGTGGACAGATGGCTTCTGGACCGGTATTCTCTGGAAAATGTATGAGGCTACCGATGATGCCCTGTATGCAGACTATGCCAGAAAACTGGAGGATAAACTGGATGCTGTCATTGACGATTTCCAGACATTGCACCATGATGTAGGATTCATGTGGCTTCTGTCCAGCGTTGCTGATTACAGACTGACCGGAAATCAGAGAGCGAGAACAAGAGGCCTCCATATGGCAAGCACTCTGGCTGGACGATTTAATCCCAACGGCAATTTCATCCGTGCGTGGAACACCAATCCCCAAGATGATTCTGATAATACGGGCTGGGCAATCATTGACAGCATGATGATATCAAAAATCATACCGGACAAAGCTATATGGAAGAAGGGAGCTGGAGCAGAGGACAGGCCTGGGCGCTTTATGGATTCACTCTCAGCTTCCTCCATACTGGCAGACAGGAATTCCTTGACACTGCAAAGCGCGTTGCCCATTATTTTATCGCCAATATTTTAGAGGATCCCATTCCTCCCTGTGATTTCCGAGGACCAGAGCAACCTGAATATAAGGATACCACCGCGGGATTATGCGCAGCATGCGGACTGCTGGAATTGGCAGAGGCTGTTCCCAAATGTGAAAGAAAGCTGTACCGGAACGCCGCCCTCTGCATACTTAAGGCTACAGAAGATCGGTATTGCGATTGGTCGGAAACGGAAGATAGTATTGTTCAGTATGGCACAGAAGCATATCATTTTGGAGAAAAGAACATTCCTATTATATATGCCGATTATTTCCTGATAGAAGCGCTGCTTAAGCTAAAGGGAAATTCCATACTCTTTTGGTAGTTTATATCATAAAAGCGTGGTCAGAGTATGAAAGAACAAAACTGGAATGAATCAAAGCTGTATAAAGATCCGGATACACTGCGACAAGTGCGCTAGATCACCACACAGGGAATGGTCAACACCGTCCCATCTTATCACACCGGACAGGCTTTCTCAAAGGATGGAACAGAGATGATCTTTATCACCACAAGAGACGGTAAAAGTACTCTGTGCAGGGCAATCTGACGAATGGCGACATTACCGCACGGATCGATCCTGGGGACGGAATGGGCGGATTAAATGATATGGGCAGATTCGGCAACAAAAAAGGCGTTTCCATTAGAGAATATGCCTTTTCCGGCGGCCCTTTTTGATCAGTGGATATCGGGATCATTTTGATATTCGATTAGTTCTTGGTTCCAGTAATTGCTGTCCCGATCTGTTATTTTTCTTATGACCCGACAAGGGTTACCGGCAGCCACAACTCCATCGGGAATATCCTTTGTAACTACGCTGCCAGAGCCGATTACCACGTTATTGCCAATGGTTACACCTGGATTAATCACCACATTTCCGCCGATCCAGACGTCGTTGCCTATGGTAACAGGTTTTGCGTATTCCAGTTCCAGATTCCTGACCAGGGCGTCAATTGGGTGGCAAGCCGTGAAAATACTGACCCGGGGTGCAAGGAAGACATCATAGCCGATGATCACAGGGGCTTCATCCAGAATCAAAAGTCCCGTGTTGGCATAAAAGTGTTTTCCGATGGAAATCTGAGGGCCCTTATCGCAGTAAAAGGGCGGTGTGATCACTGCGTCGTCTTCCAGATGTCCCAAAAGGTCTTTTAAAAGAGACATTCCCTTCTTAAAGTCACTGTAGGGCATGGTGTTAAAGTCCGCTAAGATTCTTCTGTTTTTCTCTCTGGTGCCGTCCTGTACTTTGCAGGGGCAGTAAAGCTTTCCTGATAGCATTCGTTCTTTTTCGTTCATGTTAACCCCTCCCGTTGGTGGGCCCAGCTGCAGCAGGCATGTCCTGTTCGTTGATCTCGCGAAGGACCCGACAGGGATTGCCCACAGCCACCACATTTGCCGGTATATCTTTTGTAACGATGCTTCCGGCGCCGATGACGGTATTGTCACCGATGGTGACACCTGGCAGTATAATGGCTCCGGCGCCGATCCAGCAGTTTCTGCCGATATGTACCGGCAGATTATACTGATAAGTTTGTTCTCGAAGCGCGGGCAGGATGGGGTGTCCCGCCGTTGCGATGGTCACGTTTGGACCCAACATGGTGTAATCTCCAATATAGATATGTGTATCGTCCACACAGGTCAAATGATAGTTTGCATAGACCATTTTGCCGAAATGACAATGATGTCCTCCGAAGTTAGCATAAAAGGGTGCCTCAATAGATACCCCTTCGCCGCAGTCCCCAAGCATATCTTTTAGCATTTCTGCCCTCTTGGCCGTTTCTGAAGGCTTGGTCAGGTTGTATTCACATATTTTGTCCTGATAAATAACCTGTTCTTTTATAATATCCGGGTCGCCGGGGAGATATAATTCTCCAAGGTGCATTTTTTCTTTCATTTCGCTCATTTTACCTGCTCCTATTCCGGTTCCGTCAGGCGCATTGTTCGCTGCAGTGCCCTTTTGAGGAGGAAGCGTTTTAAACTTGTTTGGTAGATTTTTCTTTTCAGATCTTTTAAAATATAGTATGATGGTTTTAAACCTTCGCACTTTATATTATTGTACTATTTTAAATCAAATGGTTTGTTTTCGCAAGGGAGAATGTGTCAACCTTTTCTCTTTGCGGAGATCTTTGCAGAACTTTAACGTGGGAGCTTGCCTGTTAAGGTCAAACTGTACAATGATATTCACAGGAAGGATGCCGGATTTAAATGCTGTTGCAGACCAAAGTGTTTTCAGGCATCGTTGACGGCGGCAGGTACATCGTACTATGGCTGGCTGATGCGCGGCGGAAAATCCGGTTCGGTTTCCGTGTGGCCCAAAGCAGGATATCTGCATGAAGGGGAAAATGATTTCGAATCTGGACAGAATGGAAAGGGAAGGAATGGAACGGGGCATGTTTGATTATAAGGTAGAGATGGACAGGATTTTACGACAGGAGGTTGCCTTGGGAAAGGGGCAGGAGGGCGGAGTAAAGGGAGCCAGTGCCTTGATTCTTCACAGGGGGGAGGAGCTTTATTTTAACGCTTTTGGCGAGGCGGATTCGGAGCGGGGGACTCCCATGAGCCGGGATACCATCATACGTTTGTATTCCATGACAAAGCCTGTGACAGCTGTTGCAGTGATGCTGTTGGCGGAGAGGGGCCGACTTGATTTATGGGATCCTGTATCCATGTATCTGCCCTGTTTTAAAGGACAAAAGGTATGGGACGAGACCTTGGGGGAAGTTCCGGCGAAACGGGACAATACCATATATGATTTGCTGAATATGACTTCGGGAATTACATATCCGGATGAAAATACGGAACCAGGCAGGCGTATGAAAGCCATGGTGGACGACTTTGTGGCGCGCAGGGAGCAGGGGGAACGAGTGGATACCAAGGAGTATGTCAGGGGGATTGCTTCCATACCGTTGTGCTTTCAGCCTGGCGACAGATGGATGTACGGTTTTTCGGCAGATGTGCTGGGAGGAATCGTAGAGGCAGTATCAGGCATGTCCTATGGCGCATTTCTTGAGAGGGAATTATTTGAGCCGTTGGAAATGCCGGATACGAGGTTCTACGTGCCGGAAGGGAAAAGGGGGCGTCTGGCACAGCACTATGATATGACGGAGAAGGGTGTACTGATACCCCACAAAGGAAGTCATCTGGGGGAATATTGTGGGGAGGATGTGGCATTTGAATCCGGCGGTGCGGGGCTGGTGTCCACTTTGGACGATTACGCTCATTTTGCCATGATGATGGTGAAGAAAGGGACTTATAAGGGCAGGCGGATTATGGGGCGAAAGACGGTGGAATTTATGACGCAGAACAGGCTGACAGCGTCGCAGGCAAGGAGCGTGGACTGGGACAGCATGCGAGGGTATGGCTATGGGTGCCTGATGCGTGTTCTCATGGATCAGGGGGCGGCAGGATCCAATGCTTCTTTGGGCGAGTATGGTTGGGACGGTTGGACGGGAAATTATGTGACCATGGATCCCTGTGAGGAGCTTGTGCTCTTATATTTTATACAGAGATGTGGTGCGAGCGTGTCCGCTCCAGTCCGCAGGCTGCGCATGGCGGCTTATGGTGCATTGGAATAGTAATGTTTTGAGCAGCGCCCTTCGCATGACAGAAAATGTGTCTGCCAAAGTGGGAGCTGCCCATTTATTTGATCGGTATAGTATCGGGACCCACAGCAACGGGTTTATCTTGGAATTTTTAATACCTGCCCGATACTCAGTGCATCGCTTGTCAGTCCATTCAGACTCATTATGGCGTCTACTGTGGTGCCGTATCTTTTGGCAAGCAACCACAGAGTGTCGCCGGATTGAACGGTGTATTCCGTATAAGGTGAAGTCTGGGAGGTGGGAATTTTCAGCACCTGCCCGATATTCAACAGATCACTTGTCAGTCCGTTCAGGCTCTTAATGGCATTTACCGTGGTACCATATCGCCTTGCAATCTGCCATAAACTGTCTCCGGGTTTTACGGTGTATTCTACTATCCCGGAGCCTGTGCCGGAACCGGACCCCGGTCCGGGTAAGGGGACATTTTGCTGGATGCCCTGGTAGATTTCATACAGTGCTTCCCATGTCCTTGGGCCTACAATACCGTCGGCCTGGAGTCCCATTGTCTGCTGAAAGGCGATGACGGACTGACGTGTGCCGCTTCCGAATATGCCATCCTGAGCCGGAGCGGGAATGCCCGGATAGTATTCCGAGATCACATCTAAAAGGTATTGCAGGGTGATTACGTCCTGGCTTCGGGAGCCCTGGCGAAGTACGGAGGAGGGCGGTACGGTTCCGATTCCCAGCGTGGTCCCTTCGCTGTCCAATTCTGCCAGCCTGGTAATACCTGCATAGAGACTGGAAATTTTGTGCCAGGTGGCCTTTCCCACAATGCCGTCAGGCGTCAGGCTGAAGACACGCTGGAATTTGGTCACGGCGTCTCTTGTGCTATCCTGGAAGACTCCCGGCGGATCGGTGATGGCAGGGATGGCAGGATAATTTTGGCGGATGCGATTCAGATAAGTTTGAATGGTCTGTACATCCAGCCCCGTACTGCCCGTTCTAAGGGGAGTGCCGGGATAGGAGGATAATACGCCTGTTGTGATGTTTGTCTCTGCAATTTCCACATCATTTGGATAATATGAGCGCAGAATTTGCAATGGCGTAAGCCCTTGGTTTGCCAGGGAAACGCTGCCCCACTGGGACAGTCCCCTGCAGGTGGAGGTGGTTCCATTGCAGAAAGAGGTAAAATAGGGAGCGTTTTGACCTTGTCTGCGCACATATTCGTTAAAGATTTCGTCCACTATTCTGGAGATGGATTCGTAGATGGGCCGTCCGTTAACATAGGCCTGATCATAGGCGGTACTGTTTGTAATGTCGAAACTGTATCCGCGACTACGATACCATTCGGTGAAAACGCGATTTAACGCAAAGGTAATGATGGCATAAATGTTTGCCCGCAGTGCCGCGTCAGGCCAGGTCGGATAGATTTCGCTGCTGGCCACATTTTTCACATAATCGGGAAAGGACACCTGCACGTTTGGGGCGTTGGCGCTTGGGGCGCCAAGGTGTACCGTAATGGGATCAGGGATAACCACCTGGCGCAATACCCGAGGAGTGGTGTCGTTTGATTGCTGCTGCGGCGACTCCGCAATGGGAGAAGGGGGAATGGCCTGCATCTGTATTCCGGGACCTTCCTGTTCACGGGGGCCGCCTGTGGCCACGGCGGGTTTTCCAATGGGAATTTCCGTCTGAATGGGCTGGCGCTGAAGTGCCTGCATGGGTACAAGGGAGAGCGGCAGGATTGCCGTTTCCTGATCGTAAATGGGTATGTCTGAAATGTAAAGTGAATTGAAGCCGTTTCTTTGAGCCAGCACATTGTAGCTTGTGTAGGGCGTCCCGGAAAAATACGGATTTTGGGAAAAGCTTTTGTTTATTGTCTCAAGTGGAACGGTCTGTGTTTCACCGCTTTCATCCGTTGTCAGCTCATAGACACGGTTTCCGCGACTGTCCAGGATTCTGATCTGCACGCCGCTTAAAGGAAGTGCTTCATGGGCTGTCCGTGCCTGTATTTGGAGATAACCGATAGCCATATATTTATTTTGCTCCTTTTTTCTATATCATATTAATATGATATGGAGGCTGCAACCGTTACGCCTGAGGAAATATTCTTTGGCAGGGGAAATGCGGGGCAGGGAGGCATGGGCTGATGTATGGAGGTTATTGCGAGTCCGGCGGAGGATTTTTCTTGACATATTTGATATTATATGCGATTCTTTACAGGAAGCGTTAACCGGGGATGAATTTAACAAAGGCGCCGCATACTTAATGAAACTGGCGGTAACGATAGAGAGAAACAGGATATTATGTGTTGTCTGGGTTAAGGCATATTTGAATTTCAGGAGGAAGAGACGTTATGTATGATTTGATTATCATCGGTTCGGGACCGGCGGGGCTATCAGCGGCCATATACGGTAAGCGGGCGGGGCTGGATCTGCTGGTATTGGAAAAGGATTCCATGAGCGGCGGACAGGTGCTCAATACTTATGAGGTGGACAATTACCTGGGCATGCCGGGAATGGACGGTTTTGACATGGGGACAAAATTCAGAGAACATGCGGACAGACTGGGAGTGGAATTCAGAGAGACCGCGGTGAAAGCGATTCAGGATGAGGGCAGTCGAAAGAAAGTGTGTACGGACAGTGGGGATTTGGAGGCAAAGGCGGTGATTTTGGCCACCGGTGCGGTTCATGCCAGGCTTGGCGTAGCCGGGGAAGAACGGCTGATGGGAAAGGGAGTTTCCTATTGCGCCACCTGCGACGGGGCATTTTTTAGGGGAAAGGCGGTTGCGGTAGTGGGCGGCGGCGATGTGGCGTTGGAGGATGCAGTTTACCTGGCGCGTACCTGTGAGAAGGTTTATCTGATTCACAGAAGGGATGAGCTTCGCGGCCAATATGTATTGCAGCAGGCATTAAAATCAATGCCCAATGTGGAATTTCTTTACAGTCATGTGGTGGAAGAGATCCAGGGAGAAGAAGCAGTGGAAGGGATTTGTATTCGGAATCTTAAGACGGACCAAAGCTCCCTTTTGTCTGTGGCAGGCATATTTGTGGCGGTAGGCATACGCCCGGGTACAGAGCTGGTAAGGGAACTTACCGCTTGTGATGAGGGGGGCTATGTGATTGCGGGGGAGGATTGTGCCACGGAGGTTCCCGGATTGTTTGTGGCCGGTGATGTGCGGAAAAAACCGCTGCGCCAGATTGTTACCGCAGTGGCGGACGGCGCCAATGCAGCGGTATCGGCGGGAGCGTATTGCAGGAAAATGTGATATGGGAAAATTCCATGAACAAGATTAAAAATATTTAAATATTTTTTAAGATAAATAAAGGTGGAAACCGCTCAATCGGGCGGTTTTTTATTGCCGAAATATTCACAAAGTATTGATATGACTGTATTTGAAAGAAATGATTTTATTTTATGACATAGGTTGACAAAGTTAAGAATTGGTGTTATAGTTGGTAACAGATGTAATAAATCTGTAATAAATTATCAACAAACTTAATTTCTTGATAAATACCCAAAGTACATATTTCTGTGGATGAGGAGATAAAAAATAATGCATCGTGTTAAGAAAGTTGCGGCTTGTGTGTTAGCGGCATCCCTTGCGTTTCTGGGAACCGGGCTTGTAGCAAAAGCCGAGGGTGGTTCTGTGCTGCAAAGCGGCGGTGTGGGACTGTTGCTCAACAATGGAAGCAAGATTGAAAATATAACAGTTACCGTAGTGGAAGAAGGTACGGGATTAACAGAAAAGTCCATACTTGAATGGATAAAGACGGATAATCTGGTTCCGGTATCTCAGGAGCCCACGGAAGAGGATTTGTTTCGTAAACTTGTGATTGCACAGGTGACCAATTATGTCAATGTTAGAAGTCTTCCCAGTGAGGAAGGGGAAATTATAGGTAAGTTGTATAACAATTCCGTAGGTACTTTCCTTTCGGAAGAAAACGGCTGGTATCAGATCAATTCCGGCGATGTGACGGGATATGTGAAAGCAGAGTACTGTGTTACCGGAGAGGACGCGGTGGAAATTGCAAAGCATGTGGGAAAACGCATTGCAACGGTTACCACTCAGACTCTCTTTATCCGGCAGGAACCTACAACGGAATCCGCAAAGCTGGGGATGCTTCCTGAAGCGGAGGAATTGTTGGTTTTGGAAGAAATTGAAGGATGGGTGAAAGTAGACTTCGAGGAGGGTACCGGATGGGTATCCGCCGACTATGTATCTCTTCACAGTGAATTTGTGCAGGCGGAGTCCAGGGAAGAAGAGGAGAAGCGCCTGGCGAAGGAAGAGGAGGAGCGCAGGAAAGCGCGGGCGGCGGCTGCGGCTCAGGCTGCACAAAATGCACAGTCCGCAAGCAATACGACACCAATCCAGGATTATACCGTTGGAGACGGAGGCGAGATGGGCAGCGCGGTGGCGGAATATGCGTTGCAGTTTGTGGGAAATCCTTATGTGTATGGCGGAACCAGCCTGACGGAAGGCGCGGATTGCTCCGGTTTTGTCATGAGCGTCTATGCGAACTTCGGCGTAAGCCTTCCTCATTCTTCTGCGTCAGACCGCACCCAGGGGTATGGGGTGGATGGTCTTGAAAACGCACAGCCGGGAGATTTGATCTGCTATTCGGGACATGTTGCATTGTATATCGGCAATGGGCAGATTGTACATGCATCCAATTCCAAGACGGGAATCATTGTTTCCAGCGCCAACTATAGAAGTATTTTGGCAATCAGAAGAATTTTTTAATAAATATACTGTCAGAGACCGCACCTGTTTCAGGGTGCGGTTTTTGGGTTACGCGCCAAAGACGCGGATCTTTGCCTAAAATTCCGTAAAAAAGCTTGACATTTCAGTGGCTGTACAGAATGTACAAATATTGCGGGCTGCGTCCTTTAGAAGAGTTGTGGGAAAGAGGATACACAAAAAATTATCCACAGTGTATGGCTTTTAAAAGTTGATATTTCCAGTTTATACACGAAGTTATACACAGTATCCACAGGTTTGCGGAAGCGGAAGGGAGTACATATGTACGGGTTGTATAAACGAATGTTTTGTATAATTAGTACAAATGTGAGTTGTTTGCACTGAAAAAAGAAAATAACTATTGACAAAAACAAATTCGAAAATATTTAAAAATAATATGAAATTATCAGTTAAATTCTTGCAAATACCTATCTATGTGTGGTAAAATAAGATTACTAAATAACCGGAAGAGGGGAGGACTCGTATGAAATTCATAATTGTAGGCAGAAATTTAGAAGTAACACCCGGATTAAGGTCAGCTGTAGAAGAAAAAATCGGCAAATTGCAGAAGTACTTTAATCCCGACACGGAGGTGCATGTCACCTTAAGTGTTGAGAAGGAGCGCCAGAAGATTGAAGTGACGATTCCGGTAAAAGGCAATATCATTCGTTCTGAACAGGTCAGCAACGACATGTATGTTTCTATTGATTTGGTGGAGGAGATCATTGAAAGACAGCTGAAGAAATATAAGACCAGGATTGTGGACAAACAGCAGGATGCGGGTTCCTTTAGCCAGATGTATATGGAAAACGATTATATGGATGAAGAAGAGGTTAAGATTGTCCGCACCAAAAAGTTTGATATCAAGCCCATGTATGCGGAGGATGCCTGCATCCAGATGGAGCTGTTGGGACACAACTTCTTTGTGTTTATCAATGCAGAGACAGATCAGGTGAATGTGGTGTACAAGAGAAAAGGAGACACTTATGGGCTGATTGAGCCTGAAGTTTAAAAACGGAAGTATTGGGAATTTGAACAAAAATAAGGCGTCGGAAATTGACAGAAGGGTATGTCCCCGGGATGAACGGTATCCCGGGGATTTTTATGCACCTGGGGGATATGCTGTTCTAAATGGAGTGTGTCTGTCAGCGGTATATGGGTAAATGTTGGGTCATATTTGGGGCTGCAGGAAATCGGATACTTGCGCTACGCATGGATTGAGCTTTGTTTACATATATTTTCATGAGATATGAAACACGAAGACCGGAGCAGAGTATGGACAAAGGGCGAAGGGAAAAATTTGCTGGGTGGATGCGGATAGGCATTCTGGCGGAATGCTTGTTGTTTGCAGTGCTGGCGCTGCTTATACCAGGGAGAAGGGGGGAGCCTGCTGACGGAAAGGGTATCGGTACACATACGCTTTCCGTTGAAAATGATTACATAAAATGGGTGGATTTTACCGTGTCATATGAGGCGCTGTGCAAGGCCTACGAATGGGATGTAACTACCCATGGCTCAGAGCATGAGATATGTTGGGTGGAACTCCTTGCCTATACGGCGGCCAAAACAGGAGGAGAGTTTGGCAAAGACGCGTTGAAAACCATGGATAAGGCAGCTAAAAAGCTCTCGGAAGGAACCTGCACCATGGAGGAGCTTTCACAAGATTTAAAATATTATACATATTACAAAGAGGCTTACGACGCGGCAATCGGAGGACTGGTGGGAGCATACCGGGAGGAACATTCCGACGATGCCGGAAATGTGGAGTATGAGGAAAAGTATGGGTTAAAGGGATACTTTCCTCTTGCCAGGGGATTTGATTACACCCATTATGATGATTTCGGTGTGGGACGCAGCTATGGTTATCAGAGGAAGCATTTGGGACACGATATGATGGGGCTGGTGGGGACGCCCATTATGGCCATAGAATCCGGTGTGGTGGAAGCTCTTGGCTGGAACCAGTACGGCGGCTGGCGCATCGGCATCCGAAGCTTTGATGGTCACAGATATTATTACTATGCGCACCTGCGCCAGAACTATCCTTATGCGGAAGGGCTGGCGGAGGGGAGTGTGGTGACTGCCGGGGATGTGATTGGATACATGGGCCACACCGGATACAGCACCAAGGAAAACGTAAATAATATCGAAGTTACCCATCTGCACTGGGGGCTGCAGCTTATTTTTGATGAGTCTCAGAAGGAGGGAAATAACGAAATCTGGATTGATGTGTATCCGCTGACGAGATTTCTGGCGAAGCATACCCAGGCGGCGGCGAAGGTGGAGGGGACGAAGGAGTGGAGGAGGACGGTGGATATTGTGGATCCGATGGTGGAGGAGTATGAGGCGGGGAAGGAAATCCAGTAATCCAATCAGGAGTGTTATAGAAATTTCAGGATTATACCAAAGACAAGCAGATGGTGTTTTCATCTGCTTGTCTTTGTAAAAGTGAGTTAACATCTTGGTAGTTTAAGCAAATTGTCATTCGGAGTATCGTTTGGCTCCGAACGGACATATTTTTCTCCATTTGAACTAAGTGCAGGGTATAAGTTCGGATAGGGATTGATATTTACCTGAATGGAGTTTGGATTGCTCTTCAAATAGTCATATATGCTGGACTTTGAGAAGAATCCTGGATTATTACACCCTTCAATATAAATTTCCGAAATTTCGGTAGTTTTGGCTGAATGTTCACAACCTGTTTTCATTTTAATTTTTGTGGCTTTCATTTGATTTCCTTTCTCCGTCTTAAGCAACGGTATAACGTTTCCAAGGTATTCTGGATGGGTGTATGTTTGCTAAAAAGCGAACAATATCTTTACGCCCGTCATATGTTGGAATACCTTTTGTGTTTTGTGCCATCAAAATTATTGGTACATTCCCAAAATAGTGCATGAAATTTTGGCGGACAGTTTCTTTTTCATGGCTGGTAAGAACATAAGGTTTAACCACTGCAATCGCAAAAGTAACACCTTGTTCTTTAATGAGAGCTCCATCAAATGACATAGTTTTACCTCCTCTCTTAAAAGTAGGGAAAGGTAAATGCTGAAAACAGCAAAAACTATTGAATATCCTGCATTTTTATGATAAGATTCAATTGCTACGTTGAATTATGCTATGCAGATTCAGTTTAAAAGATGGTCGTGAGGCCATCTTTTTTACCTTTATTAGCACTAAGGGAAGTTGAGTGCTAATCCCTCTGTATTAACGATACCATATGGAATGAAATGTGTCAAGCAGAATTAGAGAAAAAAACTCTTGTAAACAAGAAAAACAGAATTGATTTCTCATAAATATATTGACATAAGAGAATTATTCACAATATAATGGTTATGATATATTAAAGAAGGAGAGTGAATCAGGATGTTTATAGGTTTTTCAGTAAGCAACTTTTTATCATTTAAAGAAACGCAAACCATATCTATGATAGCATCAAAGGTGGCAAGGCACAAAGAACATATTTTAAATGGTAACGGAAAGAAAATCTTAAAGACAGGACTTATTTATGGGGCTAATGCCTGCGGAAAGAGCAATTTAATCAGGGCAATTGATTTTTCCAGGGATATCATATTGGAAGGCCTTAATGAAGTTGATTTGAATAAAAAGTATTTCAGAGTAAGCAGCGAGGGGTATAAAGTACCTGGAGTATTCGAGTATAGACTAATAACGAAGACAGGGAAAGAGTATTCATATGGGATTGCAATCTCATATGAAAAAAAAGAAATCCTTTCAGAGTGGTTGGTTCGCATAGAGAAAAACGGTATAGAAACTTGTATTTTTAATAGGGACATAAATGAAAAAGGAATTTCGTTTACTGAAAGCGAAGTAAAAATAAAAAATAATGTAGAGAAAACGAGGTGGGAGATATATCTGGAGGATTTCGGAGAAAATATATCCGGTGCCATGAAGAAAAAAAGCATTTTGAGTGATATTGCTGCAAGAAGTAGTAAAAAACGTGGGGTTCTTACCGAAATTTTCGAGGTTTTTACCTGGTTTCAAAGTATAATAATATTGTTTCCAACAAGCCAATATAGCGGGCTAAACCAATTGGTTGAGGATGAAAGCATTAGAAATCAATTTTCTGTGTTGTTAAAATATTTTGACACAGGTATTGAATCTGTGGAATCAAAAATGGGACAGATGGAGTTTGATAAAATTTTTGAAGGCATTCCGAAGGAAGAGGCAGAAAAGCTAAAAATCCGGATTTCCAATGATATTGAGGATGAACCAGTGATGTTCAAGATGAATAGTCAAGTCTATTCTTTGCGCAAAGATGAGGATGGAAATATCATAACAACGAAGATGATGCAAAACCATGGCTATAATCAGGACTTATTTGAATACTCCGATGAATCAGATGGAACACAAAGGCTGTTCGATTTAATCCCATTATTCTATGAACATAAGGGTAACAGCGTTATTTTTATTGATGAAATTGATAGGAGTCTTCATACCAATTTAACACGAAGGTTTTTGGAGCTGTTTTATAAATTAACAGAAGAAGATACAAGCCAGATAATTGCAACGACTCACGATTCAAATCTATTGGATTTAGAATTGGTTAGACAGGACGAAATATGGTTCATTAAAAGGCTGAGTGACCATAGTTCCAGCGTATATTCTTTAAATCGTTATAAGGAACGTTATGATAAGAAAATTGATAAGGAATATTTGCTAGGACGTTATGATGCCATCCCGACATTCGATGATGAAATTCTGGAGGACATAAATGCATAACCGTTATAGACTAATGTCAACCGTATATGAACGTGAAGAGGAAATGCAGAAGATTCTTCCCGAAAAAAGAATTTTCCTGTCAGTAGAAGGAAACACAACAGAAAAGGAGTATTTTGATGGTTTGTCAAAGAACCGGGAAAAAATCGGGATTAACGCCAAAGTTGATGTGGAAGTATTGCGCCGGGGGAGAAAGGATACCAACAGCGCACCACAACAGGTGATTGAGTTATTGGAAGAATATATCAGACTTAGGGCGCAGAATGAAGATGACATTTTAAAAGAGATATCTGAGCAATTTAAGGAAAAATATTCTCCAGATTTTATAAAACAGTATTTGGAGGATCCTGACAAAATTCCTAAAAAGCAAAGAAATGTGTTTGTTACTGAATTGAGAAAAATCGGTTATGATATTAATTATCGGAAGTACTTGAAAAAGTACAATGAAGAATTGGATGAATTTGCTATATTGATAGATAGAGATATGCAGACTCATTCAGAATCTAATATGTTCGAGTGCATTGAGCATTGCAGAGATAATCAATATATATGTTATATTGCAAATCCTTGCTTTGAGTTTTGGCTGTTAATGCATCTATCAGATATAGAGGAGGAATTTGGTGATTGCTTAAGTGAAATTAAGGAAAACAGAAAAGTATCCGAACAGCATACATTTGTAAGTAAAGAGGTCTCTGAAAGAGCACATCATGGAAAGAGTGGAATTAATTTTGCAAAAAATTATATGCCCTACATAGACAAGGCTGTTGAGCAGGCAAAGAAATTTTCAGGCAATGAGAGTGAGTTGGTTGATAACATTGGTTGCAATCTGTGGAAAATGATGGAAGCGTTAAAAAGATATGGAAAGTAAAAAATTGTTTATAAGGGGAATCGCAATATTATAAAAAAGATTGAAGTGGTAAAATCCGGCATCTTCTACAAAGTAGTAAAATCGAGGAGGCAATATTGGCGAATGTATTATTCTGAGCAAAACATGCTGCGGCAGATGCAAGAGTGTATAGAACGCTTAGAAAAGGAAAATCGATATCTGAAAGATTTGTTGGACAGAGCAGGCATTTCCTATGAGCAGACACCCATTGAAAATCAGACACAGGAAGATACTTTTGACCCTAACCAGGGAGCCAGAATACAGCATGTGGAAATCACGGACGAACTGGCGAACCGTTTCTTTTCCAGATTCTGGGGACGGCAGGACGTATACAGCAAGCGCTATGTGAAAAAAGGCACTGGGGAAGCTGGGTATTATCCGCAGTGCAATCATTTCTGGTCAGAAAAATGTCCTCGCAAGATGGGAAAGAAGATTAAGTGTAGGGACTGCAGCAGCCAAAGCTGGAAGAAACTGGATATCGCCGTGCTGAAGAAGCACCTGGAGGGAAAAGCAGCAGACGCATCGGATGTGATAGGAATCTACCCATTACTTCCCGATGACACCTGCCGCTTTTTGGTTTTTGATTTTGATAATCATGAGAAGGATACAGATAAGGAATGTGCTTCAAATGCGGATGAAAAGTGGAAAGAAGAGGTGGAAGCTCTGCGGGAAATCTGCCGTCAGAACGGAATTGATGCCCTGACAGAGCGTTCCCGTTCTGGCAGAGGAGCCCATGTATGGATATTTTTTCAGAGTGCAGTTGATGCGTTCCTTGCGAGAAAGTTTGGATTTGCGCTGTTGGAGAAGGGGGCGGAATCTGTCAATCTGAAGTCTTTTACGTATTACGACCGTATGCTGCCGGCACAGGATCACATTCCGGATGGCGGAAAATCGGGAAAGCCCGGATTGGGGAATCTGATTGCATTGCCCCTGCAGGGGCAGGCTTTGAAAGAGGGCAACAGCGCATTTATCGATGAGAATTGGAATGCATATCCAAACCAATGGGACGAGTTGTTCCGCAGGCAGAGGCTTTCGAAAGAATTTATGGAGGCATGTATCAAGAACTGGCAGTTGGTGAATCCGTTTGAAGAGACAGTAGAAAATCAGGATGGTAAAGGTCAGGAGCAGCAAGGACAGCAGAGTCAGGGCAGGCAAGATAAGGAACGCATGAAGCCATGGGAACAGAATCGGGAGTTTTTGGCAGAAGATGTGGACGGAAAACTGATGCTGACCTTGTCGCATCTGATTTATGTGGATGCATCCAATCTGAAACCTCGCATCCAGAACCGCATCCGGAGGATGGCGGCTTTTGCAAATCCTGTCTTCTATAAAAATCAGGCCATGGGACTATCCAATTTCGCAAATGGCAGGTACATTTATCTTGGACGGGATGAAAACGGTTATATCGGGATTCCTCGGGGACTGTGGGAAGAATTGGTTGAAAAATGTGACCAAGCAGAAATCATTTGGGAAGCGGAGGATGAAAGGGTACATGGAAACGAGATTAAGGTGGAATTTAATGGTCAGTTGAGGGAGATGCAGGCGGTGGCCGCTGAGAAGATGCTTGCGCATGAGACGGGCATTTTGAGTGCTGCAACAGCATTCGGAAAGACGGTGGTCTGTAGTTACCTGATTGCTGAAAGGAAAGTAAGCACATTGATTCTGTTGGAATCCTCTTCATTGATAGAACAGTGGCAGAAGGCTCTGCTGAAATTCCTGATGATAGACGAAGAATTGCCGGAATATCAGACAGCAACAGGGCGGACGAGAAAACGTAAAAGTATCATCGGCAAGCTGCAGGGAGCCCATGACTCCATGACAGGGATTATTGATATTGCCATGGCAGGTTCCTTATTTAAAAAAGGAGAGTTTCATCCCAGGCTGCAGGAATACGGGATGGTAATTGTAGATGAATGCCATCATGCCGCTTCGGATACTATTATGGGCATCCTGCGGGAAGTGAAAGCGAAGTATGTTTATGGTGTCACCGCCACGCCAATGAGAGGGGACGGTCTGGAAAAAATCACCTACAGGATGATTGGACCGGTGCGGTACAGTTATGGAGCCAGGGACATGGCAAAAGAACAGGGAATCCGGCATTTTGTCTATCCCAGGTTTACAAGGACAGTGAGTCCGCACAGATTAGGGGAGCAAATGCATGTGAACGAAGCATATGAACTGATTAGGAACAGCGAAATGCGCAATGAGCAGATTGCAGCGGATGTGAAGCTTTGCATAGAAAAAGACAGAAGTCCGGTAGTCCTATCCAGGTATAAGGAACATGCCAGGCTGCTGTATGAAAGATTGAGGGAATATGCGGATAGGGCATTCCTTCTTCTGGGAGACAATCCGAAAAAAGAACAGAAAAAACTGATAGAGGAAATGCGTCAGGTATCCCGAGAACAGTCAGTGCTTCTGGTGGCTACAGGACAGTTGATTGGCGAAGGCTTCGATTATCCCAGGCTGGACACACTCATCATGGCCATGCCAGTCGCGTGGAAAGGAGTAGTGGAGCAGTATGCAGGGCGGCTGAACAGGGAATATGAGGGAAAAGAAACGGTAATTGTCTATGATTATGTTGACAGGCATATTCCGGTATTTGACCGTATGTATGCAAAGCGGCTGCGGGCATATAAACAGATTGGGTATGAAATCTGTGCTGGAATTGAGACAGCGACAGCAAAAGAGACAAATGCGATTTTTGATATTGACAATTATGGAGTCGTTTACAGGCAGGATTTATCGGGGGCTTCAAAAGAGATTGTAATTTCCAGCCCAGGGCTTCGCAGGGATAAGGTGCATCAGATGATAGAACTGCTTGGTGAACGGCAGGAAGAGGGGGTATTGGTCACGATTGTGACTTGGCATCCGGATACTTATAAATTTGGCAGCAGTGGAGCCCGAATGAATTTGATGGAGGAGCTGCGGCAGGCAGGCTTTCAGGTTCGGCTCGTAGATGATAGCTGTGAGCATTATACGATAATCGACAGGGAAATCGTGTGGTACGGAAGTGTGAATTTTCTTTCCAAAGAGGACGCGGAGGACAATCTGATGAGGGTATGCAGCGGGAAGATTGCGGAGGAATTGTTGGAGATGACCTTTGGCGGGGAGGAAAGTCCAGAAGTTTGGTGATATTACGATGAAACAACGTTTGGCATATAGTGTGGCTATAATAAATGATATGTGATTATCGCTGAGGCATTATTTGGAGATTTAGAGTTAAGGGACAATGTTTTGACCAATATATGCCAGTATCAGATATTAAATCAGGGATTGCAAGTCAGAAGTAAAGGAGCAATATTGGAAGGATATAGACAACAACTTAAAGATGCGAAGATATATGGTATATTTAGAAAGTGAGTGAAAGATATGAACGAAATGGAGAATTTCATCAATGCGATTGCAGAACTGACAAAACATGGGATAGACATGAATCCTAATTTTAGTGAATGTGAGAAATGGTGGCGCAAATCTGGGGTTGAAGAGGTGAAGAAATTTGCGAAGCAGTTTTATGGTCGACAGCATATTGAATAGAAGAAGGAGGTGTATGCGGAGGACAGAGTAGAAATAAGTGGAAAAAAAGAGATTTTGTAGAAGAATAGGTGATGGTTGTAAAGATGTTACGAAATTGTTAAAAAAGTTTAGTCTGTGCTTGACACAACCCTACATGGGCCACACCGGATACAGTACCAAGGAAAACGTAAATAATATCGAAGTTACCCATCTGCACTGGGGGTTGCAGCTTATTTTTGACGAGTCTCAGAAGGAGGGAAATAACGAAATCTGGATTGATGTGTATCCGCTGACGAGATTTCTGGCGAAGCATACCCAGGCGGCGAAGGTGGAGGGGACGAAGGAGTGGAGGAGAACGGTGGATATTGTGGATCCGATGGTGGAGGAGTATGAGGCGGGGCAATAGCCGGGAGAAATAAAGATAATGGTAAAGAGGGAATACCTATGTTGCATTATGGGTATTCTCTTTGTAATTATAGCGTTAAAAATGGTGAAGTAGTAAGCAAATAGTAAGTTATATGGAAAGAGAAGGAAAATCCGTTGCGAAACGGTAAGTTTCATAGTATGATGAGAATGGATGAATGTATTTAACATAGAAGAGAAACAACATTATGTCTTAAAGCAAGTGTATTATAAGGAAATATATGATTAAAGTAAGAATCAATCTGGAGAATAGTTTTAATAGAGGTGGCATCATATGGCAAAGTCAATTCTTGAAATATATAATAATATCAGTGTACAACAATATAAAACAGACATGGGGTTTCGGGCATTAGTAGAGGGGGTCCATGATAATCTATTTGTGATTCCAGAATATCAGCGAAAGTATCGGTGGAGTAAAGCGCAAGTTGAAGAGTTGGCCACATCTTTGATTAGGCAATTTCCTATACCGCCGATATACACATATCGAAATGAAAAAGGACAGTTAGAAATTTTGGACGGGCAGCAGAGAGTAATGAGCCTGTATTTTTATTATATAGGAAAGTTTTTTAGGAATGAAAAGATGAGTGTATTTGATTATCAGGAGATAGATGTGGATTCTGCGGGCAACTTTGTGGCGGCACTTGAAAAGAAATATGAAATTGTACCATCAAATTTTTATATGAAGATTGGCAACGATAAGTGTGATATCAGTTATCAGAATCTGCCGGTGGAGTTGCGGAGAAAGGTAGATTACTTAAGCATTTCTGTAGTGGAAATAAAGATTTCTGACTTGGAGAAGAAGGATGAGATATTGCATAAAATCTTTGCTAATCTGAATAATGGGGGTAAGCAACTGTCTAATCAGGAGTTGAGGAATGGAATATATCCTTGTCCTTTTAATCGAGCGATGAAAAGGATTAATGAAGATAACGAAAACTGGAGAAAATTAAGAGGGGGAATGGACGAAAAAGGTGATGATTTGGAGATTTTATACCGCCTGTCAGCATTAAAAACATATGTTGTATATGAAAAGAGTGAGTACAAAATCGAGGGATATAAGTATTCAACCAAGCAGATGATTAATGATTTTGCAAAGAAATCATTTTCTTTACATGAGACAGAGATAGCAAAATATGTAGACAGTATAGAAGGCTTTATTCTCCGGTTAAATATATCAAGAAAATATTTTCAGAAGAAAACGTTAATAGAGGGGTTATATGTGGTTTTTGAAAAGAGACATATACAATGTATGGTCACAGATGAAATCTGTGAAGAAATACTCAGAAAAAAATCTTTTAAGGATTCTACAGTAGGTGGAACAATATCATTACCCAATATGAATAAAAGGTGGAAAGGTATATATGACGTATTATCAAAGTACAATCAATGAAGTGGTTAGTATAATATTGGAAAAGAAACTGCCTTATGAGAATACTATCATTATTGGAAATAACTCCAGTGGCAAGTCAGAGCTTTTAAAGAGGCTTTTGCTAAAATCCGGTTTTGAACACTGGTATTTGATTGACTCTGTCAATCGATATTTTAATATAGGGCAGATATTCAAAAGGCTTGAAAAAACTTCGCATATTCAATTTTCAGAGAAAATCGTAGAACATAGATTAAAAGAAGATAATTATAATCTAAAAGATACTTTTTATTATGGCGGAGTGCCGTCAGAAATAGAAAATTTTTATTTTGATTTTGAACCAGAAATAAAAAGATTGGTTAAGGATTTTTTAGGAGTTGAATTGGAGATAAGACAGTCGGAAGTAGACTTTAGATTGTATTTGGATGGGATTGAATCTTGCCTTTCCAGTGGATACCAGGCATTGCTACGCATTTTTATAGAAATGGAGTATATACGGCAAACCATGAAAACAGGTACCATAGTGATTGACGAGATAGACGAATTCCTCTTTGCATATAACTGTGCCCGAATTTTTGAATTTCTGAGGCAGGAATATAAAAATTTTACTTTCATTGTTACAACACATTCTGCAGATTTAATTGCCAATGCTCTGACATCAAATCTTGTTATGTTGTCAGAGGGTGCGTATGAATTATTGGATGCAGGTGATTTCAACAGCGTATCTCAAGTCTATAATATTTTTAACAGTATTTTTTATGATAGAAAGGCAATGAGTGATAAAGAAATGATAGATGTAGCTTTAAGAAAGTTGCTAAATAATAAGGTGGCTGGTATATGGAGAGAGGAAGACAGTAATGAACTGCTGTCTATAAAGGGTGAGGTTTTAACAAAAGCCCAAAGAGTTCTGATTAGACAAATTGAGGAGTGGTAACATGGAGGAAAACATCTATGTATTGGATATGCCAGACTTTAAGCCTGCTTATGAACAGGATTTAGAATATGGTTACCATGGAAAGAGGGGAGACAAATTAAAACAGTTGCTGCTGGCCACAAGTGATTATCATTGTATGTATTGTTTTGCGTCCTTAAAAGGAGACAGAACAGATTTGGGAGAAATAGAACATTCTGTTGAAAAAACATTGAGCAGCTTTCTGGTTGAATGTGTCCCTAATATGGCTGTAACATGTGAGAATTGCAACCAGTCGCTAAAACGCACTGGGGAAAAGCATCGCAAAGACAATATAGCGCCATATATAGAAGAGTTTGAAAAGAATCTAAATTGCCAGGGAACAAAATGTAAGGCATTTTGTAAGGCGTATGCCAGACTGAGGAGTCAATATTGTAAGCTTAACAAATTAGTATTACAGCCCTTTTGCGAGAAAGGCAATGTATCCGGAATGGATTACAGATTACAGTATGATATTATGAATGCGGAATTTATTCCAAGCAAAAGGTATCGTTATAACGACAAAGACATGGAAATCATGGAATATCATATTAGACAGTTCAGATTAAATGATATCAATTACAAAACCCGTGCATTGTTGGAATTTATAGAGGATACGATTGAAGCGGACGGAAAGTATAGTAAACAGAAAAACAGATACTTCAATTATATTGTAGATTTGTTTATTGACAAAATAAAGAATTATCCGCCAGAGAAAGTCGTAAGAATATGTGAAACGATTTACATAAATTATCAGCTTCAGCATGTAACAAAGAACTGAATAAAGTGTGGTAACGTATCATTTTCTGGAGAGAAGGAATTCTCTATGGGCAAACTTTCACTTCGAATCAAACAAGAGAAGATACTTTTGACTCAAATCAGGTAGACAGAATACGGCACACAGCGATGACGATTGGTTTATCCGAGTATGTGAACCCTATGCCCAAAAGCTTCCTCAAAATAGCAAGCTGATCACTATGATTGCGAAAACGATGATGCACATTCGGCATTTTGGAAATGCAGAGCAATATATCAATCTGATGCAGCTTGAAGATGGCAGGGAATATCTGCGCCAGGTATATCTCGGCGACCTTGAGCTGGCAAGAGGAAATCTCAATAAGGCAAAAGACGTATGTAATGCCATATCCCAGGACGACAGCAATGTACAGTACGAAATCGGGGAAAGGTTCAACCGGATTAATGAATATGATCAGGCGATAACATGTTTTAAGCATTCCTTTGATATGGCTACCCCGCCCAGATACCTTGACGCAGTATATTCCCTTGCTTTTCTTTACACAAAGCTGGGAAGGAAAGCCGAGGCGATTGAAGCGTGGGAGCTCATATTGAACACGCTGGCATCCGACTTTCATGATAGTGACAGTGAGTCTGTGGAATGGGAACGCAGAGAGATACGTAAGTTACAGGAGAGCTAGAGAAAAGCGGTGCATCTTTCTGACCAGAGTAGCATTGTGGCAGCAGCGGGGGGATATCTTTTTGGATATTCCCTCTTTGCGCTGAAGATTTTCCGCAATAGGCATTGTAGAGGGCGTCTCAAAGCGATGGGGATTGGGCTGGCCATTGTCAGCAACTGCTCTTTGGAAGAAGTGAAATAAAATCTCTTGTTTTAAGAGTCAGTTGGGATTTGGACTGGCTCATTTATTTTTCGGAAAGTATAAGGTAGGAAAGAGGTTCCAACACCAAGTCGCAGGACATCTTATGTAAACTACAGTAAAAAATGAAAGCATAACTTAAAGGACAAATTGTTTCAATGCCCTTATAATTACCGCAATACGGATAATTTGAGGGTGTTTTTGTGGTTTCTAATGTATGCTGCTTTGATAGTCTGTTTTACTTGTTTATTGCCGATAGAGGCAAATGCGTCTGTTTATCTTATGCATTGACTTTGCAGGGGCGCTCACTCGTTACACACGATAGGAAGCAAGTAGGGCATACCCAGGCGGCGGTGAAGGTGGAAGGGACGAAGGCGTGGAGGAGGACGGTGGATATTGTGGAGCCGAAGGTGTCGGAGATTGGCATGCAACGGAAAAATCAACCATGGAAAGGTATTCATTCCCAATAAAGAGTTGATGGAAAAATTCAGCGATATGCTCCGGAAAGAACCTTTGTCGGGTATGTTTATCGTCTGGCGAAGGTTTCCGAATGTATGTTGGATGCTGCTTTGCGATGTGATACCGTTGCTATGTCGGAAATTTTGGAGTATGTGCATAATACGAAGACTTTTCTCCTGAGCTACAGCAATGGGGCGGAGCTTGCTGTTGTTGTGAATCTGGTTTATCTGGCGGTTTGGGATGATTATCGTATTGAAAGGGAAGACAGGGCAGGCGGTAATTCTGTTTTACGGCTATTTCAGGGCAGTGGGCAGACCGGGAATTTCCGTGGGTATTGACGGTGGTTTCTTTGGGATCCAGTGTAGCGCCGGCTTATTTGTTATCAGGACTGCCTGTTCTGGGGGGCGGGGTATCTGGATATCCGTGCCTGTGGGGTTGTTTTTGGCGGGACTAGCGGGACTTTACTTTTTGTTCAAGATCGGAAAGAGGGAGGTTTTTGACTGTGAGATTGTGGCAGTATAGGCTTGGAAGCGCCTGATAGTTATGTTGTTATAAAAATGCGTACATGCGAAAAATCGGAGTTGCGGAAAAATAATTTAAATTTTGTTGACAAAGTCGGTTTTCTATGATATTATATTATTACGGAATTCCGGAATGCAACAATTTCGAAGTAGCGAAATGGCAAAACAATCAACAACAGGACAGCAGAAATAAAGACTGTCATATCCCAGAAAGGATTGGTAATGGATTATGGAGCGAAATTATGATGAGGAGATCAGTGCGCTGAAAAAGGAGATGGAAGATCTTAAGAATACGTTAATGCCTCAGCTTGAGGAGATGAGGGATATGGTGCTGGCACTGATGCCCAGAAAGCCCTCCGTGAAGAAGCTGAAGAGAGTGGAGGTTATGCAGGGTATGCATTTGGACAGCCGTCTCAGCGAACTGATGGAAGAGCTGTGTTATAGGACGGAGGAACGGGGAGGAAGCGGGCTTGTAACCTATCTGGGGATATATAATTCCGGCGGACGTCAGTCTAATTGGATCAAATATCAGATTACTGCCGAGGATTTGCTTTCTCTGATCGAGAACGGAATGGCAGGCAAGGTACTGGCCTGTATCGGAAATCAGCAACGTCTGGAAATACTGCTGCAGATACTCCGGGGACCCAGGACGGTGGCGGAGCTGGTAGAAAAGTGCGGTTTCGGCTCTGCCGGACAGGTGTATCATCATATAAAGCCCTTGCTTGCCGCTGATATCATCGTGGAGGATACGAAACAAAGAGGAGTTTATGTGGTACAGCCTCACAAAGTACAAGGTATCATTATGCTGCTGGCAGGTATCAGCGATATGGTGGACGAAACTTATACCAAGGGAACATGGGAAGAATCTGTCTAAAGGCTTCCATAAGGACGGACATAATAGAATCTGTCTGAAGGCGTGGAAAAGGATAGACGCAGTCAAGACCACCGGCTAAGCCGGTGGTCTTGACTAACCGTGTCTGCAAGATTTAATCGTTTACTTGATGTTGTTGAGTGTATTGGTCAAGGCCCGCTTTATCGTATAAACTGTTGCTCCATAGTAACAGGTGAGGATCAGCACTACCAGCAGTCCCGGAATCAATACCCCAAATTGGAATCCAACGGTACTCATATAGGTAAATACCTTGTATCCGTACCGCACGACAAAGGAATAAATCATCAGTAGGGCAACAATAAATGCAACAAGGCACGGGGTAAAGAAATATAACAGACTTTGCTTGCTTACCAGCTTTACAATATCATCCCTGTCTGTTCCCATCTGATACAAAATTCTATACTGTGTATGGTGGTCGATAGAATCTGTTGTGAGATGCAGGGCCAGAACGGTCATGCAGATAATAAAGAAAATAATCCCGGAATAAATGCCAAGCAGTCGGATACTGGTTGCAGTTAGAGCGACATCGTTGCTTTCCTGCGTCCGAAAACGAATGGGATCAATAAAACTGGTGTAGTGTCTATCCGACTGATACTTGGTTTCATATCGGTCAAACAGGTAAGAATAGCTGTTCTGGAAAGAATCTGCGATTTCATCCCTGATTGTATCGCAAAGGTTGTAAGGGATTGTTGTTTCTGTATTTGCGTAATAGCAGGTTCGTGCGAGACGAAGATTGGCGCATATAGAATCAGGAAACACAAGGACAGAATCATCATGATGGAACAGGTAGGTCCCCAACGGGTCATTACAAATTGCCGTATCTGTCAGATTAAGAAGTGTCCCATCATCCAACTGAATTGTTCGCTGTCCAGTTCCGATGCTGTCCGCAACGCTTTCCATGTCCATCTCATAGTCAAGGTGCATGAAAAACTCGTTTTCGGCCAACTGTACCGGCGCCATCCCAGCCATCCTCCGCATATCGTTGTAATCGGAAATGCTCATGGCCAGCCTCGGCAAGTCGCGCCAATATTCTCTGGTATCAACCGTGTTGAAATCACGCTCCCATACAAAATAGCTGCGCTGAGATACATCCTCTGAAACAGAGATATCATGCTCCCGCAAAATTTTTCCCACAAAAGAGAAGTCGATATGTGGAATATCGTCTATCTCATCAATATACATATAAGTGTTATAAATCATAACATCATAGGGCATCCGATAGTCTAAATAGCCGGTGGTGATTTCCGCCAATATGGGCAGGATAACGAACGCCACAAGAGAAATCGTGATTGCCAACGTTGAGATGGACAGTATCTTTGAGGTTGAGGATACCTTTTGAAAAAGATTACCCAGCAGTACAGAATTGATATTGTGATTTTTCCATTTCTTCCTTCGCCGGACTACGGTAATGAGAAACGCAACTGCATTATATAGGGAAAATATGCCCACAATGGCAGCTGCAATGGCAATCGCCTGATAGCGGTTACTGATTTCATCGGGGATGCTCCCAGCATAAATGCCGTTGACATTGGTGAAGTTATAGAGTACCACACCCGTGATGGCAAAGCATACAATAGCGATGACGAGTGAAATAGCATAGTGCCGCTTTTTCTTTTTCTGGCCCTCGCTGGTTTTCTTTTTATTCAGCAGGTCTATGATTTTAATTTTATATATCCTGCGAACATTCCACATTCCCACCAGCACAAAGACGGCCCCAAAGAATATCAGAGTTACAAGTATCGTGTCCGGGTAAAAGCCCAAGCGAAATAAGGCCGCAGATGTGATTGTCCGCATGACGAATGTTGTCATCATCCCTGACAGTATCGTTCCAACAATACAGCCAGTGAGTACAGCCGCCATGCCGAACACAAAGGTTTCACCAAAGAAGTGCCTTGCAACGGTGCGCTGCTCCATGCCAAGAATCATATAGACGGAAAACTCTCGGCTGCGCTGTTCCAGCATATAATTGTTGATATAGCGGATCAAAGCAACAAAGATGATTGAAATTGTCAATACTGCGTATCGGATCGTGTTTTGGAATAGAGCGAGAGAATAGTTTCCATTCTCGCCTAAAATGTCATTATACCGACTTGTTAAGGAGAGAAAGGCAAAGAACAGGGTGCTGCTGATAACCAGGGTGAAGAAATAAATCACATAGTCCCTCAATGACTTTTTGAAGTTGCTGCGGAATAATTTAGCGTACATCCGTCTGTCCTCCCCCCATCATGGTGAGAACATCCAGTATCTTTTCAAAAAATACCTTGCGGGAATCCCGGCCCTTCAAAATTTCGGTAAAGATCACCCCATCCCGCAGAAACAGAATACGGTTAGCATAACTGGCAGAAAAGGCATCGTGCGTCACCATCAGGATGGTGGCCCCCAACTGCTCATTGATACTTTGCATGGTGCTGAGCAGCATTTGGGACGAATGGCTGTCTAAGGCCCCGGTGGGTTCATCGGCCAGGATCAGTTTGGGCTTGTTGATGATGGCTCTGGCACAGGCGCAACGCTGCTTTTGACCGCCAGACACCTGATAAGGATATTTGTCCAGAATATCCGTGATATTGAGGCTCCCGGCTATCTCCTTCACTTTCCCCTCGATTTGCTCCACGGGGGTGTGATTGATTGTCAGGGCCAGCGCAATATTTTCGGAGACAGTCAGCGTGTCCAGAAGGTTGAAGTCTTGAAAGACAAAGCCGAGATTTTCCCTGCGAAATCGAACCAATGCCTTTTCCTTGATCTTTGTTACATCGGTTCCATCCAAATAGATGTGGCCCGCGCTGACCGTATCAATCGTAGAGATGCAGTTCAGCAGCGTTGTTTTGCCAGAGCCGGACGCGCCCATGATGCCGACAAACTCACCCTCGCTTACAGAAAAGCTGATGTCATTGATTGCCTTTGTGATATTTCCCTGGTTTCCGTAGAATTTCTGGATATGATCCAGTTTCAAAATTTCATTCATGGGGTTCACCTCCACAGCCATTGTAAACGAAAACGGCTCCCATTTGTATCAAGTTTTCTTACAAAACTCTTACAGAATTGTAAGAAGTGCAGGGCCGGTCAGTCCTGCACCTGATGAATAAAGTCATTGACATGGAAAGAAAGCTGAATCGTTGTGCCTTGCCCTGCGGAATCGGCGCACAGCCCAATGTCCAGCTTATCGCACAGTCGCTTACACAGATAAAGGCCGATGCCGGTTGCGTCCTGGGCGGCGCTTCTGCCGTTCTTGCCGGTGAAGCCCTTCTCAAAGATACGGGGGAGATCGCTGCTGTCAATGCCAATACCGTTGTCCTGCACATATAAGACTATATCATTCCCCCGACGCCCAGTGTGGAACTTGATTTCTGGCTGTGGCCCCCGGTACTTGACCGAATTGACAATAAGCTGGTTGAGAATAAAGCATATCCATTTTTCATCGGAATAGACGGCATCGTCTGTTTCTTGCAGTTCGATGTTGACGCCATTTTGCAGGAGCATATATTTGTTCTCTGCGATTGCTTGATGGACAACATCAAACAAACGAATTTCCCGTACAGAATAGTCCTTTTCCGTATGTTCGCTCCGGGCGTAGTAAAGAGCCTGCTCTGTAAAGCGATTTGTTTTTTCAATTTCCACCAACAGTTCTTTTGTAAGGTTGGAACGATGATTTTCACAAAGAAGTTTCATGGCGGTGATGGGTGTTTTGATCTCATGCACCCACTGTTCAATATGGTCTTTGTATTCGGTGCGTTCCCGCTTGACCGCGCCGATCTGCTCCAGCATGGATTTCCCGGCCATTTTTAAAATCTGATAATACACCTGATCGTCAGCACGTTCCGGCCTTTCCATAACTTCGGCAATCAGATAGCGTTCCTCTAACTGCTCTGCTAAAGCCAGCAGTTTGTTCAGTTCTGATTTTCGATTACGATAGGACTTCCACAGATAGCCGACTAAAACAACGAGCCAAACTGTTAAAATGAGAGCGATGCTATCAAAGCTGTTTCCGCTCGCTCGCAGGAACAGTGTCAGCGCAATCATGCAGAGGAAATGCAGGAACAAAAGCAGGAGTTTCCGTTTCCAATATGCTTTTCCATTCATAGAGTGTACCCCTGCCGATGTTTTGTCTTGATAAAATCCGTCAGACCAATGGACGCCAGCTTCTCACGGATACGATTTATGTTGACGCTCAAAGCGTTATCATCTATATAAACCTGATTATCCCATAGGTATTCCACGATGTCGGCACGGGCGCAGATCACTCCTGCGTGTTTGAACAGATAGCATAAAATTTTCAGTTCATTCTTTGTCAAATCGGCCTGCTGTCCCGCATACTCAATCCTGCTGCTGTCCAGGTGCAAAATGGTTCCCTGATATGCTAAGCTGGTCTGCGCCTTCGTGGGATAGGCACGTTTCAACAGGGATGCGATTCTTGCCAGCAGGATCGCCGTATTATAGGGCTTTGTGATAAAGGCATCACCGCCCAACATGATACTGTTCAGTTCATCCATATCTGTGGTACAGCTTGTCACAAAGATAATTGGTATGTTGGAGAAACTGCGTATCTGCGAACAAAGAGTAAAGCCATTGGTTTGTGGCAGCTTTATATCCAACAAAATTAAATGCGGCTGGACAGATTTAATGGTTTGAATCGTGGCAGAAAAGTCCGTGACTGCCGATGCTTTATAGCCGTTTCCATTCAGAAGCGTTATAAGCTCTGCCTGTATTACGGGATCATCTTCAATTACAAGTATTTTTGACTTCATCGCATCGCCTCCACTACCGGATGTCGTAGCAATAGTATAATCCCCAAACCTCATCAATGCAAGGAAAAGAATGACGGTGAATTAACACCTGCGCCGGAACCCTAGGCCATGGAGAACATTTCTGAGCAGGCCGCCGGGGATATAAACAATACAAGAACCCCATACATTTTCTTTTGAAAAGGAAAAGTCACCGTCTTTTAATGAAAACAGCCGCCCTCCAAATTAGGAACGGCTGTTTTGCAAAGGTTTGACTGTCATTACACAAGTCAAACTAAAGTGAGCAATATTTGCATAATATTTCGCATGGAATGAATAGCAGTTTTGAAAACAGTATTTTATAATGCTTGTGTAAAGTATCATATTCAGGGCAGAGAATCAGGGGAGCTTGGAAGAAATTGCCGCAAGGATTGTAAAGGTGACGGATGGGCGAACTGGTACTAGGGAAGAGGATACACTGGAAGAGAATAAGCTTCCAGCCCTGACAGACATTAGATTCGCGGCCGGGAAAAGACAGTATTCTCAGTGCAGTGGCTGAATGGAATGAGATTTCCGGGCGGAAGAAAGGGAAAGAGGATAGACGTGGACAGAAAAGAAGCAAGGGAGAAAGCGGAAGAACTGGTTGGGAAAATGACATTGGAGGAGCAGGCAGGTCAGCTGCGCTATGATGCTCCGGCCATCAAGCGTCTGGGAATCCCGGCATACAACTGGTGGAACGAGGGGCTGCATGGCGTGGCGCGGGCAGGCACAGCCACAAGCTTCCCACAGGCCATCGGTATGGCGGCGGCATTTGACTTGGAACTGGTGGAAGAAATGGGGCATGTCATCGCTGTGGAAGGGCGAGGAAAATACAATGCTGCCAGCGCTCAGGGAGACAGGGACATTTATAAAGGGCTGACCTTCTGGTCGCCGAATGTGAATATTTTCAGGGATCCCAGATGGGGCAGGGGGCATGAAACTTATGGAGAGGATCCGTACCTTACCGGAGAACTGGGAACCGCTTATGTAAAAGGAATGCAGGGGAATGGGGAATATATGCTGGCGGCGGCATGTGCAAAGCATTTTGCAGTCCACTCCGGGCCGGAGGCGGAGAGACATCATTTTGACGCCCGGGTATCCCGCAAGGATCTCTACGAGACTTATCTGCCTGCCTTTGAGAAGCTGGTAAAAGAGGCGGAAGTGGAAGCGGTCATGGGAGCTTATAACAGGACAAACGGGGAACCCTGCTGTGGAAGTAAAACGCTGATGCAGGATATCCTGAGAGGAGAATGGGGATTTCAGGGACATTATGTTTCCGACTGCTGGGCAATCCGGGATTTCCATGAGAACCATATGGTGACGGATACGGCGGTGGAGTCAGCGGCGCTGGCATTAAAAAGCGGTTGCGATGTGAACTGCGGCAATACCTATCTGTATCTGCTGAAGGCGTGTCAGGATGGATTGGTGACGGAGGAGGAGATAAGGAAAGCGGCAGTGAGGCTGTTTACCACAAGGTTTCTGCTAGGACTGTTTGATGAGACAGAATACGATAAAATCAGCTTTGACAAGGTGGAGTGCGCGGAGCATCTCCAGCTTGCCGCCCGTGCTACGGCAGAGACCCTGGTACTGCTGAAGAACAACGGCGTGCTGCCTCTGGACAGAAAAGTGATAAGAGCGGTGGGTGTGATCGGGCCAAATGCCGACAGCCGTGCTGCGCTGGTAGGCAATTATCATGGTACTTCCTCCAGGTATATCACAGTATTGGAGGGAATACAGGACTATGTGCCGGAGGGTACAAGGGTTTATTATTCCGAAGGCTGTCACCTGTTCCGGGATAAGGTGGAGAGCTTGGCGTGGAGGCAGGATCGGATCAGCGAGGCAGTCAGTGTGGCGCGGCACAGCGATGTGGTCATCCTATGCCTGGGACTGGATGAAACTCTGGAGGGGGAGGAAGGGGACACCGGGAACAGTTACGCTTCCGGTGACAAGCTAGATTTGCAGCTTCCTCAGGTACAGCGGGAGCTGGCAGAGGCAGTCATACGGGAAGGAAAGCCGGTTGTAGTGTTAAATATGACTGGAAGCGCCATGGATTTAAGGTATTTCCAGGAGCATGCGGATGCTGTGATGCAGGTTTGGTATCCTGGGGCCAGAGGAGGAAAGACCATTGCGCAGGTGCTGTTTGGGGAGATTTCTCCCTCTGGTAAGTTGCCGGTGACCTTTTACAACAGCGTGGAAGAACTGCCAGAGTTTGATGATTATTCCATGAAAGGAAGAACCTACCGGTATTTTCAGGGGACGCCGCTGTATCCTTTCGGATATGGTCTGACCTATGGGGACGTGGCTGTGGAAAGCGTAGAATACGGTGGGTGTGTTTGGAAAGCCGGGGCAGCTGCCGGGGAAAGTGAAATAATGGAAATCGGGGATGTAATTGGGCAGGACAATGGAACAATGGACACAAATCCCCCTGAGGAAGTTGAAATAAGGGTTACGGTTTTCAATCGCAGCCATGTGGCAACAGGCGAGGTGGTTCAGGTATATGTCAAGTGCTTAGATCACGAAGACGCGGCACCGAATGCAGCCCTCAGTGCCTTTCGGAGAGTATTTCTATCTGGAGGAGAGCGTAAAACGGTGGCGGTCAACATAGGAAGAGAACATTTTATGGTCATAGATAAGCAGGGTAGGAAAAACAAAGGCTGCGGACGCTTCCTGGTCAGCGTGGGCCTGGGTCAGCCTGAAGCAAGAACCAGGGAACTGACAGGGAAAGAGAGCATTGGATTCCTGGCAGCCGCGGGAGGAAAGCTTATTTAGAAAATAGGTTTCCGGCATATTTGGAGCGGTAGTCGCTGGGAGTGCATTGCCTGGCTGTTTTAAAGAGCCGGTTAAATGTAGAAATATTGCTGAAGCCTGCCCGCTGTGAGATATCTGTTATGGAGAGAGTGCGGTCGGCAAGGAGTTCTTCGGCAACCTTCAGACGGCGGAAATTCAGATAATCCTTAAAGGTCAGGCCTGTATATTGCCTAAACAGGCGGCAGAAATAAAACTTGCTGAATCCTACAAAATCTGCCATATCATCCAAAGCAAGATTGTCAGCATAGTGAGCATCGATGTAAGACAGTACCTCGTTAAATTTTTTCGTATATTCTTTTTGCATTAACGGATGACGGCTTGGAAATTGTTCTTTCTCTATTGAGTAATATCCGAGTTTGGCATAAATGGTCAGCAGTAGAGAGAAGATACTGAGTTCCGCATATTGGTTTTCCTTAAAATACTCATTTCGCATCTGGGTAAGGGCAGCGCGGATGTCCTCATAGACAGTGGCGTACCGGCTGCGGCTTATCAGGACGAAATGCCCAAGGCGTGGGAGGATATTGGAAAAACCCCTTAGTTTATCAACCAGTGTAGTATCAAAAAGATAAATAAACCGAACGCCGCTTTCGGGTGCAATCAGGCGATGCATTTCCATAGGGGGAATCAGAAGAATTTCATCAGGATTTATGTGATAAGAAGCTTGTTGGGTCTCCACATCATAATAATTTTCTACGGGCATGATGATTTCAAGAGCTGTATGCCAGTGGAAATCATACGGAATGGTCTCCTGGTTATACCAGATGCGCACAGAGGAGCTGTCCGGGTATTGGACGGTTTCCTGGCTTCCGGTGACGTTTCGGTGCCCGTTGTTGTCACTGTTGGCTTTATGGTAGTCAACCTGTATCTGGTCTGGCAATGAGGATTTCATGTGTGGCTCCTTTCTGGAATAAGGCCATTATATCATAATGAACAAAAAAGACAACTGGAAATATTTTAGCCAGTTCAGGAATCTGTCGGCAGTTTCAGAATAAACAGCGTCTGACTGACTGCATATATGCAGTTCCAGGTACGCTGATGTTTGGTGTGCCGATTGACTGAGGATAAATAGAGTAACGGAGGTAATAAGATGAGAAACCAGGAAACGGCAAAAGTCGTCGCCTACAACCCAATTATACCCGGTTTTTACCCGGATCCTTCCATCTGCGCCGCAGGGGAGGACTTCTATCTGATTCATTCAAGCTTTGCGTATTTTCCGGGACTGCCTGTGATGCACAGCAGGGATTTGGCCCACTGGGAGCAGGTGGGGAATGTGATGGACAGGCACACCCAGCTTCCCCTGGATGGGTGCGGGCATTCCCAGGGGTTGTTTGCCCCCACTATACGTTTTTATAAGGGAGTCTACTATGTAATCTGTACAAATGTATCTTATGGAGGCAATTTTATTGTGACCGCGCAGAATCCGACAGGTCCATGGTCTGAGCCTCACTATATCCAGGGAGCCCAGGGAATCGATCCGAGTCTGTTTTTTGATGAGGACGGAACCTGTTATTATATCGGTACGCGCCAGAATTCCAAAGGATGCAGGTATGACGGGGACTGGTACATCTGGATTCAGGAACTGGATATAGAGCATATGAGGCTAGTGGGGGAGCCAAGGGATGTGTGGAACGGAGCCATGCGGGATATCATCTGGCCGGAAGGCCCCCATCTTTATAAAAAAGACGGGTATTATTATATCCTTCATGCGGAAGGAGGGACAGGACCTTATCATGCGGTAACTGTTTGTAGGAGCAGGGAAGTTTTCGGCCCCTATGAGAATAATTTCCGAAACCCGATTCTTACCCACAGGCATTTGGGCAAGACATATCCGATTCAGTATGTGGGACATGGGGATTTCGTGGAAACTTCTGCCGGCGAATGGTATATGGTGATGCTGGCCGTGCGGCCCCTGGACGGTTATACCACCATGGGGAGGGAGACATTTTTGGCAAAAGTGGACTGGGAGGATGGATGGCCGGTGGTAAATCCAGGGTCTGGAGTCCTGACCGATGAGGTAAGAGTATGGCTGAAGGAGTGGAATCCGTTGACAGACCCGAAATCCTATACCAACCGCAGGGAGGCGGAAGGGCTTCCGCGCAATGCGTTTCCCGGAAGCAGCCGGGTGTATGATTTTAAGAAGCAGACAGGGCTGGGGGATGAATTTCTGTTCCTGCGCAGCTGTCCGCAGGGAATGTACCGCCTGGAGCCTGGGCAGGGATTGTGCCTGAAGGGACAGAAGGTCACCCTGAAGGAGCAGGGCAGTCCGTCCTATATTGGGATTCGGCAGCAACATCACCGTTTTCGGATTCAGGCGGCGCTTGGGACAGAGAGTCTGGGCGGGGATATCCGGTCAGGCATCGCATTGGTTCAGAGCAATGAATACCATTTGCGGGTGGAGGCAGACAGGAGTGGCGCTGTTGTATATCTGTGTGAAAAGGGTCAGGATTATTGCATCTCCCGAACAGATTGTTCAGGATATTTGAACGGATCGGAATTTGTCCTCTCTATTTTAGTGGAAGGATTGAAAGCATCTGTCTATGTCGGGATGGGAGAGGAGCAGAGTTTGCTGGCAGAGGGGATTGACATCCATTCTTTGTCCACGGAGGTTGCGGGCGGCTTTGTAGGATGCACGGCAGGAATGTATGCCGTATCGGACGAGGACGGGCCGGGTGTGGGTGAGGCGGTATTTTTATGGTTTTCCTATGAAGCCGTATAGGGAGAAGGAAGCGGATTATGTCGAGTATTGGGACAAAGCTGACAAGTGGGAAGAAGCCTAAGGAGAAAATGCACGGGAATTGAAACTTGTTAATTCTAGAAAACGGTAGAAAATTAAACATTTTTGTGCTATAATTATTATGGATTTTTATATCCATGGGTAAAGCGATTGCTTTGATAACAAATGAATTTATGAACGGAGGCGAAATGCTGTGCAACTCTTTTATGGAGTACCCGAAGATATTGAAAAATGGATGAGCCTTGTAACGCAGGTTCGATGGAATTTTCCCGGTTTGGAAACACAGAAAAAGCGACACGAGCATCGAGCCACCGTCCTCAAATTCATGGGAAAGCGACAAGCTATTGGTGTAAAAGATGAAAACGAGATTGCCGGTGTTATGCTGTTCTCACAAGGACACAATATGATCTGCTGTCTTGCCGTTGCACCCGAATACCGTCGCCGTGGTGTAGCATCAATGCTCATGGATGAAGCGCTGAGCAAGTTAGATAGAACACAAGAAATATCTGTTTCTACATTCCGTGCAGATGATGAAAAAGGACCCGCACCAAGAGCATTGTATGAAAAATATGGTTTTGTAGCAGATGAACTTATAGAGGAATTTGATTACCCAAATCAAAAATTTGTCCTCCATCCAATCGGTGCAGAGCGAAAAGATCGGCAGCTTGCTATCAATACGATGGTTCGTGAAATCAGCAGTATTCTCTCGGATTGTGAACCGTCAATTTATATGTATGGCTCGTCTGTTCTGAATGATTTCAGATTGGGATGGAGCGATCTTGATATTCTTGTATTGACAAGCAAGCAAATGACCGAGGAACAGGCAAAAATGCTCGTTAGACTTCGCCAAGCTATGCTTGCGGATGAGCCGGGAAATCCCTATTATCGTTCCTTTGAAGGTGGGATGCTCACCCTGGATGCGTTCTTCTTGAAGAAAACCGACCGAGTTGTTTATTGGGGCACAAGCGGCGAACGAATCACAGATAGTTATGCGTTTGACAGCTTCGGTATGGCAGAACTGACCGAGAGCAGCGTTCTTTTGTATGGAAGGGATATACGAAAAGAACTGAAGTATCCCGCTTTTCACGAGCTGTACGCCGATGTGAAGCACCATTACGAAACAATCAGAAAGTATGCGCAAAGCACCGGACGTAGCTTCTACTCGTTCGGTTGGATGCTGGATATAGCACGGTGCATCTATACACTTCGCACCGGCAAACTTATCGCAAAGACTAACGCTGCAGAATGGGCGATAGAAAACAACATTTGCCCCGATCCGGATGCCCTTAGATATGCGCTTAAGACGCGCAGAAGTCCGTTGGAATATAAGGACAATAAAGAGACCTTCGACTACGCAGAAACGCTTGCAGAGCCAATACAGCGTTTTGCAAATGTGTTGGAAAAAGAACTAAAAACACACATTTGCGAATAAAAGAGGAAATGACTAAAATGACGGTACTCCGCGATCTTTGCGGTGTTCAAGCACAATTTATGGCAAACGCTATGCACTCGCTGAAAATAAGGTGCTCAGAATATTAAGATCTACCCCTATTTATTCATTGTAATAATGGGCAGGATTATCTGCGTAATGATTGGCGTGGAAATACATTTTGGAATCGGCGTGATAAGTGGGTGCTTACGCCGGAGCGACAGGCTTAGCTTGAAATGGCTCGTCGATACTTTACGCACATGGGTCCTTCCGCCATTCATGACGCCATGTACTATTTTCATGCAACCGCCGCACGGGTCAAAGATTGGCTCTCCCAACTGCCTGTATCAACAGCAGCATTACATTGACGAGCCTTATTTCCGCCTAATCCATAATCTGCAAGACCTGTCTGTTCAAGCTCTTCCGCAGGGATATTCGCTTTACAAAGCCACTTTGAAGGACTTTGCGGAGCACATCAATAGCTGCTATAGCAAGATCGGAATAACAGAAGCCGACCTGCAAGACTACACAGCTCGCCCTGTGTATGATTCCGCTTTATGGTTGGCAATTAAGGATAATCAAACCAATGAAATAGTTGCAACAGGAATTGCCGAACTTGACAGAGAGATTGGTGAGGGTGTTTTAGAGTGGATTCAAGTATCGGAACAACATCGTGGATATGGATTGGGTAAATATGTCGTTTCAGAGTTGTTATGGCGAATGAAAGATAACGCTAAGTTCGCTACTGTATCCGGTCAATGTAATAACCCTTCAAATCCTGAGGTGTTGTATCGCAAGTGCGGATTTATCGGTTCTGATGTTTGGCACATTTTGAGAAAGTGGTAAATAGACGGAAAGGTACTTATGCAAAATGCAGAGGGCGATGATGGATATGCCTTTATTGGCGGTCATGCTGCCTTTGGAGAAACGACCGATGAACCCCTTGTGCGGGAGTTTAAGGAAGAAATCGGTGCTGATATAAAGATCAAAAGATTACTTAGGCACTTGACGATTTGGGCAACAAGCGAATTAGGCTGAATATGTGCTGGATATCGCTTGAAAACGTACTCAATATGAGTATTTATCCTCCTCAAGCCAAGGAGCACATTATGAATCTACCCGATGAGAGCGTGTACAAGGAGTAAGCTATGAACTTTGAACAACTTGCAAAAATAGAAAACGAAAGTGAACGTGTGAACAGAACCTATGACATATTCAACGAGGACAGCAGACTCAATCATTCTAAAGCCGCACGAGTTGAATTTTTGACTACCGTTCACTACATAGAAAAATACTTGAAAGAGAGCGACAAAATACTCGATATTGGAGCAGGTGCAGGCGAATACAGCCTTTACTTTGCCCGTAAGGGTTATGAGGTATCGGCTCTTGAACTTGCCGATGCCAATATTGCCTCTTTCAAAAAGAAAATTACGCCCGAAGATAAGATTGACCTCGTTCAAGGCAACGCCCTTGATCTCTCTCGCTATGCGGATAAGAGCTTTGACATTGTTCTTCTGTTTGGCCCGCTTTACCATTTGAAAAGTGCTGCGGACAAACAGAAATGTATTAGCGAGGCAAAGCGTGTCTGCAAGGATGGCGGTAAGATTTTCTTCGCCTTTATTTCCAACGACTTTGTTTTCCTCACGGAATTTGAATACGATGTTAATTATTTTAGCAACGGTGATTACGATAAGGAAACATTCAAGCTCAACGACTTTCCGTTTGTGTTCCATACGGTTGGTGCTGCGAGAAAACTTCTTGCAGATGGCGGCATAAACGTGTTGCACGAGGTAGCATCCGACGGTGCAAGCGAGCTTTTGGCGGCGAGAATCAATGAAATGAGCGACGAGGACTATGCACAGTACCTTCGCTATCACTTCTACATCTGCGAAAAGCCGGAACTGCTTGGTATGACAAATCATTTGCTGTTCGTAGGAGGAAAGAAATGACCCAAATCCAATGTGGAAACTTAACCATCCGTCAAGCCAAGGTTGCTGATGCAAAGCAGCTTGCCGCTTGGTGGAATGATGGTGCTGTGATGGCACACGCAGGCTTTTCCTTGTCAGAACCGTGGTGTTGGAAGAAAAGTTTTGAATATGCTGATGGGCTGGCTGTTCAGAAACGGCTATTCTAAAATCGTCCTCAATACCAACTTGACAAACACAAGAACGCAGCACGTTTACGAATCACTTGGTTTCCGCAAGGTGAGAACCAACATTGATTCTCACTTGACATTATAGGGAGATGATATCTATGAAAAAAATTGGAAGCAGGATATTAAATTTATCTTACTCGATTATAATAGGGTTGGTGGTGAATTATATTGTATATGCTTTTCAACACGCTATTGTTTTATCTATCCTACCAATGTTATTGGCCATATTTCTATTTGTATGTTATTTAAGAAAAACGGACGAAAGGCTTTGGCAATATTTATGCATATTTTTTATAGTTATCATCTCTTATATGTTTTATTCTGATATGTATATTAGAGGTAAAAAGTTATGTGTTGTAGCAGCAGTTTTGGCTTTTATTTTGGCGGTATGGGCAATTTTATGTATAAAAAACAAAATTGCGTTTAGAAAGGAAGCCATATTTTATGTGGCAGCTTTCATACTGATTTATGTGGCAGGCTGTTCACTTATTTGGTTTTACTATAATAACATGGCAGCTGCAACTATTGACTTTCTCATCAAAAATGAAAATATTTCACTGCTTGAAGACTATGAAGCTGTAATAATGAATGCTGCATCAAATACAGACGGTTTATGTCAGGAAATAGATACTGTTTTTTATGCTTCTGATAAGATATATTGTCTTTCTGATTTGGCATATGGTTACTGTTATTATGGTGAAACATATTGGGACGAATACCATGAGCTATTGGAAAAACTAGATACTTCAGATTTTAACAAAATTCGACTTTTGCTGGACAACGTTCCATTATTGAATCAAAAGTTTAATTAATTCCCATGACTATATCCATCCTTGCTTTGTAACGGTAGATAGTGGGTACGTCGACTGTAAGGGCAGAGTATGTGACAATAGACAATATTTTCATCATGGGTATGGAAAGTTATTCTCAACTTTTCATACTGGCATATGGAGGAAAATTAAAATTTTTTTATACCACTATTATGATGCTTCCATGAAACCGTTCCAAAACTTATCAGATGTTTCTATAGAAGAAGCAAGAAAAATATTAAAGGATATTGTTTCAAAAAAGCCCCATACCCAATGTGCCAAAAGAACCACCGGGTATATAGAATTAAGACATCATTATGAAGATATCCTAAGATGGGAGTTTATGAAAAAAGGTGGTAATATACAAAGACAATCGCCGCATTACATGGTGGTTGAACATAGTCCTTGGCTGGCTTCTTGGTTTGAAAACAGTGCTTTCATTAAAATTGATATTAATAAATTTGATAAAAGTACTATTTCTTTCACATATGGAGATTCCCACCCGACTTTCAGCCCAAGAGTAAATGATGGTAAGGAATATCGTAAAAAACTTTATACATATGATGAAATTTTAGGAATTATAGAGAAATACGGGTATCCGCAAGATTGGAACAATGATGGAAAATATGGACCGGAACGGTATATAGAAGCTCATATTTGGAGTGATGACGTTATAAAGGAATATGTGTAATTAGATTTAAGAATGAAAGTTTTATTTAGAAAGAATATCCTTAAAATACTCCCTTTTCAGAATTGTGTACCCATGTAAAACGTACTTATAAATATATATTGTAAGTAGCAGACAAATATTTTAATAATCGAGAATATAAATCAAAATTGTGCGCAAAAGGAGGCTTCTTTTATGTGGGGTATATGGCTCGACAGCAAAGCTATGGAAGATGGACTGTATCAGGCAGTTGTTCAATACAAGATAGACAATAGTAAAGCCTTAGTTATATCGCCTAAAGCTAATTATGAGCTGGATATAAAAAGGATCCGGGAGTTGCCGGCACCTCCCCGGTTTGTTTATGGGGAACAGGTCTCGCCTTGCAACCATCCCGATATGACAGGCGTGATAATAGGGATTCGCTGGCATTTCAATCGTAATTGCTGTTTTTACACCATTAGTATCAATGGGAAAAAGAAAAGTAAACGATACTTTGATGATGATTTGATTTCTACGATATAAATTCTGGTGTAAAGAATTGTTAAGTGAGTGTAAATTCAGTAATTATATGTAAATATATGCATTATATTTGAAATTTTAATCAGTAGGAACACTTTTCCGAAAAGGGAGTAAAAATATTAAACACGGAGACAATACGTATGGTTATACAATACAAGAAATTAACGGAAAAAGAACTGGATATTTTTATAGAAATGAGAATCTGCCAATTACGAGAAGAAGGAGCAACAGAGGATTTGGATTTAAAGCCTGCCTTAAAGGATTATTACAATCGGCATATGGCAGATGGCACTTTTATCTCATGGCTGGCTGTTGATGGAGACAAAATTGTAGGAACAAGTGGAATGTCATTCGTTGAAAAACCGCCATATTTTGGATGTCCTAATGGAAAAACAGGAAAACTCAAGAATGAAAATATATTTTAAATCAATCAACAGATATTCAAATATTGTATAATTTTTTGACTTACCTTTGAGTATAAGAAAGAAAATTTTTTGTTACAAATATAATAGCTAATATTTCCAAAAATCATCAAATTACAATCGGTAGTTGTGGTTGATTATTAGATATAGTCTGCTCAAAGTAAAGGAAGTGAATAAAATGAGAACTTATAAAATAGATACTTTTATTTCCCAAAGTAGAGGTAGTGGTGAACGATATACAACAAGATTTGGCGGACCACCAGATTGGATTGCTGCGCCCCAATGGCTGGTTAGCCTTCCGTGGGATAATCGTCCATCTAAGTTTATAGGGCAGATACGATTAAATGACTTTAATAGTGAATTGAAAGATTTGACTTTAGCATATATTTTTATGACACAGCCAGAAGATAAGACTGATCCGTTTTTTGACCTAGATATAATTTATCCTGATGAGGGCGAGAATGCGATTATTGTTCAACCTAATGGAAAAATCCCAGGATATATTCATACAGAGAATTTTTGTGTTGGTCCAAGATAGTGAAAATATATGGATACCTCAAACAACTGAATGTGAAGAAATGGTTACCACGGAATTTAAGCAATTAGATGTAGATAAATTTTGCAGTATCCCTGCCTTTTTCCAAAATAGTAAAGTTACATCTGATGATATGCTATTATTATAGCTACATACAAATTGGTTGCCATTTTATATAAACTGTGGAGGTTAACCTACAATGTTTATATTTCTTAATGGCAAGAAAGATGGAGGTTTTCTCCTGATTGAAGATATGTAACACTTACAACTTCCAGTTGATCGGTATGGTGAAAAGCTAAAACAGGGCAGCGGGTTTGGTGTTGACAATCCTACCGTTCTGTCTGTTATCGTCCCTTATCCTTCGTCCGCGGGGGGCGTGTTCCGAATCCACAGATAAAGTCACACTATCTAAAATGTCTGTAAAATTTGACAATAGTGGTTATTAGAGGTACAATGAATTTAATACACAAGATTATAGACTCCAATTTATGTAGTGCATTTGGACAAGAGAACGTTTAACGTATTATCTGGATTGAATGAAAAGAGGTTATTTTGAGTATAAGAGTAGATGTCAGAAAATTTGCAAAAATAGAAAACGCTTCGGTGAAAACAGGTGATTTCGTGATGTTCTTAGGTGATAATAACAGTGGGAAAACTTTGATGATGGAGCTCATGTATGGGATTATAAATATGATATCCGATTGGAATGTGGAAATTGGTTGCGCTAAAATCACAGAGATGGAGGATATAACCTATATCAAGTTTTCAAGCGAGTGGTTTGCTGAAATAGAAAGCATTATTGACAACTATCTGAAAAACAATAGAAGAAGTTTTCTTCTGGAATGCTTTTCCATAGAAATTCCTGTGGAGGAAATAGCAGTACATTTCGAGATGACAGAGAAAGAGTTTTATGTCGGTACCATTGCGGAAACAGCATATTTGGAGAAAGAAGATGCCGACGGCAACAGGAAAAATATTGTATGTAATGTGGCAGGAACGGTGGACGAGATGAAATTGCGGCTTGCTAAATATGCTTTGCTGGACATGTTGGGACTGCCTGTGGGAAAAAGGCAGCTGTTCCTTCCAGCGGCACGGGCTGGCTTGCAGATGCTTTATAGGAATTTCTTTGTAAACAGGCAGGGAAAGTCGGGATTGGCTTTGCCGATTTATGATTATCTGAAATTTCTGCAGACCTATTTGCCTAAAACGCAATTTGGCGAAAATGAGGAGGAGTTGATAGAATTTGTGGACAGAGAGCTGTTGGACGGAAAGATTGAATTTCGCAACGATGTGTTTATGTATCGGGAAGGCAATTGTTACGTTCCTCTGAATAGGGCATCGTCCATGATTCATGAGTTATCATCTTTCAGCAGTGTGTTGAAATCGGAAGGTAGCTATGGATATTTGTATTATGATGAGGTGGAAAATAGCATACATCCCATTAAACAAGGAAGTATGGCAAAGGCGTTGATGAGGTTTTGTAATCTTGGTAACAAGATTATTATTTCTACTCATAGTGATACTTTGGCGGGAAGAATTAATAATTTAATATTAGTGTCGAGAATGAAAAATGTAATCCGCAAAAATGACATACTGGAAAAGTTGAATTGGAGTATGTGGGATATGCTTCAGCCGGACAAAACAGTAAATATATATGAATTCAAAAAAAATGAAAAGGGCAGTGTGGTTGTCGAGGAATTAGAATTTTTTGATTTTCCAAAGATAGGTTATGACTTTGGGAGATTTAACGAGAATATCGATATGCTGTACGATGAATCAAACTGTATTATGGGATAGTCAGATGAAAGCACAGAAGCTGAGACAGGGAAAAGGTTATGATAATAGGGTGATGTATTGCTTCAATTGTTCTATGGATATTACAGTGGAAGAGGAACAGGCTAACACCAATACATTAGATAGGACTATCCTACATTATATGGTAAGAGATGGCGACAGGGCTTATTTCAGCAAGGAATATATACCCGTTGGAATGCCGAAGGAAGGGACAAAAAAGCCAGACATCACCGCTATTATGGAAAGCAGTGCCGAAAGAAAAGTAAAATGGTATATTTATGACTTGAAAGACACGGTTATTAACACAAAAACGGTGTTGAAGCTTTGTAGCCAGTGGCATAGTGGGATAGAGCATATTGAAGAGCAGTATCTAAACGGCTTAGACGGATATAGCATAGAAAGCTCATTGGGGGTAATAACTAGATATTGGAGCAAAGATATGCTTCAAAAAGAAAAGAATGGTTACATGGAAAAAATCAATCAAGCAAACAGGGGAGGTTTACTTACAGCTAGGAAGAGCCGGGCAAATCTGGATGAATATAGACAGAAGGTTAAAGCCATTCAGTATATTATAGATGGGATTTTTATTGATGAAGAGGTGTCAGGCGGAGAGAAATCCTATGATATCCATTATGTACATATGACCACAGCTGACAAAATTACATATACGGCTGAAATGGACATAAAATTTTAACGGACAGTGGGAGGGATTGCTGTGTTTGGAAATCCGATATTGAAAGCATGGCTTGATATTTATAGTAAACAGAATGAGCTAGAGTGCGATAACAGTATAGATATTGAGAGAAGGTATATCGATTATATCTATTTTTCGCAAATCCAACCGGACAGATTGGACAGGGATTTTGATCTGTTAAATCAAATATGCGATGAGGTGCCTGAAGAGATGGGCCTAATTGGCATTGCCATAACAATGAATGGGCAGCTGCTTTCTACAAGGACAGATATTGATGATATTCTGCAGAAGGACAGCCAGGGCAAGTTTGAGGTATATATTTTAGCTTTTAAGGAGAATCTTTCCGCTGATGAGCTCATAAGAGAAGTTTATCATAAAAGAAATGATAGATATAATTTTTCGGAGATAATACGCTATTTTCAGACACAGAAAATTGTTGCCAGATGGGAGGGGCTTCCTAACATTAATATCATTTTTGTGGCAGAGGAAAAAGCAGAGGCTCAAAGAATAAAAGACAAAGAGTATACCATAAGTATTCAGCAGATTAATGAAGAGAAGCTATATGCGATTGCCAAAGCGAACAGGAACGAGTATCCGACGACTCTTAAGTATCAGGATTCTATTGAATTTGGGAAATTAAAGGATGCGGGGCAGGTGTATGTCGTGCTTTGCGGCGCAGACAGTCTGGTCAGCATTTTAACAAACGAAGATGGATTGATTCGGACCAACATATTTGATGACAATGTCAGGGATTATCAAGGAGATACGGATGTAAATCAGGAGATGGAAGCGACTTTATCGGACAATCCTGTAAATTTTGTCCTGTTTAATAATGGGATTACGATTGTATGTGATAAGCTTGAGTCAAAGAACAGGGAGTTAATCATAAAAAATCCCCAAGTTGTAAACGGCTGTCAAACATGCAATTCACTCTATAGGGTTAAGAGAAAGGGAAAAGACTTGTCTCAGGTTCAGGTGATTGTAAAGGTTATTGAAGCTACCAAACCGGAAGTGACCCAGGGAATCGTCAAGGGCACGAATAGGCAGAATATTGTCTATGAAGAGGCTTTTGAAACCATCCGACGGTACCATAAGGAGCTGGAGGATTTTTTTAATATTATGCAGATGGAGAACTTTTGTAAGGTATATTATGAGAGACGTTCCAAGCAGTATGCGAGAGATAATACGATAAAACCGTATCAGAAAGTCAGTTTTAGGGTGCTGATTCAAAGTATGGTGGCGATGTACATGAACCATGTTGAGACCTCGCATCGGCACGAATCAAAACTCATCAGTGATTATAAAGATAAGCTTTTCGTAGAGGGACAATCTTATTATCCATATTATGTGGCGGCGCTTTTGGCGTCAAATTTAGAGTACATTATGAAACAAGATCGCAGCCTTAATGATATGAAACCATACAAGATGCATCTGTTGTTTCTGATTCAGGAATTGAGTATGGGTCCTTCACCAGATATAAACGATAAGAATAGGATAGAAGAGTACTGCAAAAAGCTGTTGAAAGCTTTGAGCAGTACAGAATATAGGACGGTGGTTTTGCGGGCAGCCAGCAGATTTCGACAAATAATGGGTGAATGGGTTGCTGCAAAGGGTTCAGATTACAGATATGCTATAAAGGATAATCCAGAATTTAAGGATTTCATGTTAAAGAAGTTGCGGGGGAGCATTGTTGCGGAAGCGAATTCCGATGTATATACTGGAAGGGTCATGACCGTTACCACAGATAAGCAAGGCAATCTGTTTGGGTTTATTGCACACAAGCCAGAAAATGTATATTTTAACGAACTGGATAACCCGGATATGAATATTTCTTATGAAGGGAAAATGGTATCGTATCGGCTGACGGGAAAATCCGGAAAAATCAGAGGAATTAATGTCAGAATTTTGTAATTGGTGAAAGCCAGTAATAGACATGGATTCGGGTGAACTTCATATTCTCTTTGAACAGTCAAATAGAGAAGACACAGACTTGATAAATGGATGACCAAAAAGTTTAGTCTTTGCTTGACACAGCCCTGCATGGGGCATATCTGGTACAGCCCTGCGGAGAATGTGAATCATATTGAAATCGTGTATTTTCATTGAGGATTGCAGCTTATTTTTGACGAGTCCTGGAAGGAAATAACGAAATCTGGATAGATGTGCATCCGCTGTCCAGATTTCTGGCGAAGCATTCTCAGGCAGCAGTGGATTAACACTGAAAATCGGATATGCTTTCTGAACGAAGGTGCCTAAGATTGGCAGACAACGGAAAATCAATCATGGAAAGGGAATGTTTGGTGCAGCGGCATTGACATTCCCTTTTCAAAATATTGAAATTGGTAAAAAGGATATTGGAGTGGACATAAGAAGGGCAATTTAGTAGAATTTTATTATCAGATTCTTGACTTTGACGTAGCGTCAAGCGATATACTATTCATGAGATGTACCGGTCGTGTGTAAAAATATCTTAAGTAAATTAAATTTTCAAAGGAGAATCAATATGAAAAAACAACTTGCTATCCACCCTTTTCCCATTGATGCAGAATCGGACGGATTCATCGCAGCCCTATCAAGTGCGGTATGCGCTGCAAAAAAATACACCGATGATACCCCATACTGGTGTACGTCAAGAGGCTGCTACTGCCAAAAATGCGGCGGCTGTGACGGACAATCGCTTGGCAAGACACAGTTAAGCATCTATCATTGCCTGATTACCGCGTCAGGACTGGCGTTTGGCTTTGATTACCCCGAAGACGACAGCGTTGGCGCACACACGCTTCCCAATACCCCGGTCGGCTGGCGTTGGGACAATAGTTTTTTGGCGGACATCATGGATTTTGCGGGACTTTCGTTTACTCGCTGCAAAAATAAAACTGTTGCGGAGATCCGCAAGATTGTAAAAGATTCCATTGACGCGGGATACCCTGCTATGGTGGCAAATTACAGGGTTTATCCGGATGAAATGGCATGGGTCTCATGCTGGAAGATTGTAAGCGGTTACACTGACGACGGGATCACTGTGATGAATTACGGCGGCGAAATGAGAGATGAGGCTAACGGCGTGTATGAGGATATTATCGTTATCACCGGAGAAGTTAATCGCGCAAATGATGCATCATGCAAGCAGGCTTATTTTGACGTGCTCAAGCGGATACATGCTGTACTGAGTGATCCCTCACACATTCGTTTGGAGAATGAAATTATGTCTGATCTGTCAAATGTTACGCCCGAAAACGCCGTAATGCTGTCGCACAAGCTTATGGGAATAAACGGTGTTCCGATCGAAGGGAGATGGCACGCAGCAGAAGCCTTTAGGTCAAAGGACAATCTTTTGTATTCACTTGTCAATTCGCCATCGGCAGATCCGGCGGACTCAAATGGGCTGAAAGCTATGGCTGAAAAATTGTCAGATTTGTTTTTTAAGCGCTATTTTGCAGAGGGGAACAATGAAACTCATGGGATCGGCTGGAAAATCTGGGCTTGCCTGAACGTCGGACCGCGCACCGGATATCTCCCCACGGAGGAGTCATTCAAGCTGATTCAGCAGCCGGATGTTCAGAGCGAAATGAAGCGGTTGTTTAAAATCGTATTTGATAACGACCGGGCGGTTGCCGATGGGATCATGGAGATTTTGAATGCTAAACAGAATTAACGTGTTTATTGCAATTCCGCAAGGCGTTTTCACGCACCCTTGTGTGACAAACCAAAGCGATTAAATAATTGCTTGGATAGACGTACACGGAACCGCTGTTTTCCGGTTTCAAGGAGTTTAGTCACGGAGTGTATCGTAACTATGAAGACAGATAACCTTGCGGAAGCCGTTTTTTTAGACGCTGTCTAACGTAAGTGATATATTGTTTATAGGAAGGAGAGGCACGTTTGCGTTTAATTAAAATAACCGATCTCAGTATTCAACTCGGACTATCATCAAGAACATTGCGTTATTACGAGGAGGTGGGACTTATCACAAGCATTCGTCCGCAATTTGAAAAATACCGCTATTATGATGAACAAAATGTACAGCGGCTGCAGCAGATTATGATACTTCGCAAAATGCAAATACCCATAAAAGACATTATGCGAATTTACGACAGTCGTGAAATGCTGGATATCACACAGGTATTTGTGGACAGGCTTAGTGAAATCGACCGCAAGGTTACGGCTTTGTCTGAACTTAAACGCATTATTAACGACTTTTTGAATAGAATGATTGAAAAGGGCATCAGGCATATCTCTGCTCTGCCTCTTTTGTATGAGGAAATGGACAAGCAGCTTACCGTGCAAGAAAGCATGGGCATGGAACAGCTTTCTAAAGTATCGGAAAATTTTATACGTCCTCTTGACGTTTCGATTGCAGAACTGCCGAGAATGCGTGTGTTGTCCTCATACCTTAAAGCTGATCCGCAAAACTCTGATACCGATGCTTTTTCACATTATATTCAGATGAACGGTATAAAAACGGATTATCATGGAAGTTTTGAGTATTGGGAAAACGAACATGATGTTATGATCTCAAAAATTGCCGACGACTTTGTAAACGACAGCTGCTTTGCAGATTATTTTTTTGATGGAGGTCTGTTTGCCGCAGCAAATATATACCTTGATGACGATATCAATCAGTTGTTTCGCTCTTTGATAAAAAACTTTGACGAAAACAAGTTTTATCAAATAGATTACACGCCGGATGGTAGTCTGCGCCACGCCGCCATGACAGAAAATCTCATTTCTCCCAACGAACGCAGACAGCTTGTCACTTTATATGTTCCGGTAAAAAAACGGATTCCTGACGTGACGTTATATCCAAAACCTGTCGAGATCACGGATATTACGGAAGACGAGATCAACGGCCAAAATCCGCTGTTGTGGGAAAAGGAGGTTGCACTTGATAAGATTACGCCTGTCAACGCTCCTCATTACCGAGTACTTGACAGTGGTGAAGCCGAGTATACCGGTTGGATCTCCACACGGACGCTTAACACAAATATATTTGTAAAGCTGCCGTTCAAGGTGGATATAGATTTCTGCGTACCGATGAATGACGAGCAGTTTGGCTACGGCGACAGCGAAGGCAGCATTATTTTTTATCACGGTTCCAACAATTATAACAGCGGCGAAAATCTCAAAATTATGGATTTTGGAATCAATATGAATAACCATTCGAGCTCCCGGGAAGAGGCGCTCAGTTTTCATCAGCCGATCTTTCATGACCTGTATCATTTTTCGAAAAGAGGTCGAATCAAGCCGAACGAATATAATCATGTCACATGGATCGTTGGACAAAAGCATTTGGCGGTCATAATAAACGGGGAAATACGTTATTGCGGAACTGATTTTCCGTATATGTTCCTTGATCTGAACCGTGAAGAAGCATATCCTGTTGTTATAGGATCGAATGGTCAGGGAATGAAATATTTCAGAAAAATCAGGATTTCACAGCTTGCATATTCCCAAGCCAATAAAATAATAAAAGGAGAGCTTACCGTAGATATAAAGCGAAGCAATAATTTGATTCCCATTATTCACCGTCTTATTACAGAAGAGTATGGTGAAATTTACCATTTCAACGGAAGTGCCGCATATGTAATGGAATGTCTGGGAGAAAAGGAATTTGATTATCTGTTTTTTGCCGGACTTACCGGAGATGTGTTTGTTCAGTATTACAATCAATCATTTGCGGGATATGGAATAAATGTACATTATCAGGTCAACGGCGATGGTAGATTTTTTGAGGGAATTTTTGAAAAGTGCGGTTATTCAGCCGCGTATGTTTTTAGCCGTGACCTTCGAAAAGATGAAGATAGGTATCTGAAAAAACTTGTTGCCCATATTGACAAAGGTATTCCTGTTATATCCACAGGATATTCGGATCAGCCGTGCGGTGTGTTTGTGGGTTATGAGGAATACGGAAAAACGCTTATATATATTTCAGGAAATAACAGTGAGCCACAGCGCATTTCGTATGATATAGCGATGGGATGCGGTACCGATAAAAGCGGCTGGATATTTGTGGATGATAAAAAAGAAGACAAGAAAACCGCAGAAATTTATCGCGAAGCAATTTATGCGCTGCCGGAACTGCTGACAACTGACAATGATAAATATTGCTTTGGTGCGTCAGCTTTCCGCAAGTGGGCAGATAACATCGAAAACGGATATTTTGAGCAAATAAAGCCCGAGGCATTTGACCCGCTGTCAATGTACGTTAAATTAGTTTTTGTGCTTGCCACAAACGGAAGCTGCTGCCCTGATTTTTTACAGCGCACAAAGGAATTAAACCCGGACATGACGTATCTTGAGGGCATTATTGCCTTATACAAACGCACCGCTGACATTTGGCACAGCGATGGTGGAAATGATCTCGAAGCTCTTGGAGGGGGCTTCAATATAACGCTTGAAGCGCTGCAAGAGCCTGAGAGACGGGAAAAGATAGCCGCAAGAATTCGTGAATGTGGAGATATTATCGACGAGGTTGTAAAGATACTGAATGAATAACCGATGATGAGCTGTTCCACATTCTCAAGGAAATCCGTCTTATCCCCAACAATATCATTGAATTTGGAAAACACTTCCGCCTCGGCAACCGGGTCCAGCGCTGCGGTGTCTCCAGTCCCCGCTCCGTATTGGAAAACTTATCCCATACGCCTACTTTCTGCAGATATGACTGCACCTTTTTGGCATTGTAATTTTGTTGTGCCGAGACGTTTTCTCCCAGAAAAAATGCAAAGGTAAAATAGTCCTGGAAGGCCACGGAGAACAGCTTTACATATTCATCGTAATTGTATTTGGAGATATCAATACCCTTTAACAGGATCTGCCCTTCGGTGGGGGCATAGAGACGGCACATGAGCTTGACAAAAGTTGTCTTTCCGCTTCCGTTCATGCCGACAAACGCCAAACGTTCACCAATACGAAATTTGAAAGAGATATTTTTCAGGGCGTAGGTATTTGAGCTGGGATACCGGAAGCTGACGTTGCGGAATTCAATCTCAAGTTACTTCTGTGGTATACCCGCCGTCCTCGCTTGCGCGGGTGAGATATCCGCCGTTTTTGGCAACCAGAGAATCCACCCGAACCAGGCCCAATCCGTGTGCGACGCCTTTGGAGGAGAGAAACTGATTATCAATATTGCGTTGTTTTTTCTCTGAAGAATTGGTAAATGATATATAGAGCATAGCGCCCTTTACATGAATGTAGATATGCACAAAACGGTTTTCCGGATCCGGTTTGGAACATGCTTCCATTGCATTGTCAAGCAGATTCCCAATGATGATACACAGATCTGTATCCGGTACGGAAAGGGAAGCCGGGACCTGAGCCTGGGCCTCCACTTCGATCTGCATGCTTTTCATCAGGGATATTTTGCTGTTCAGTATTGCATCCGCCATCCTATTTCCGGTCTTTAAGACGTTATCAATAGTAAGAATGGATTGATTTCATTCAGATAGATTCTTGCTTTTTCATATTCGCCGCTGTCAAGCTGTGCGGCAAGGGCCTGAATATGATTGTGCCAGTCATGTCTTACATCCGCGCATGGTGCGGTATATATTTTCTATTTCTGTGTAATGCTGTTCCACCAGAGAATTCTGATAGTCGTTCATTTTTTTGTCTTTGCGTCCAAACATTATATTGACCTCAGATAACGAATCATAGTTTTGTTTTCCCATCTCTACATCCAGAAGCAGAATGTCATAATCATCGCATACAGCAATCGAAAGAGACATAACGGAAGGGAACTCCTTTCTTTTGAACCTATGGGTACTCACAAGGATAACTATAGCAGAAAACCCACATGTATTCAACAAACAAAATCGCGGAGTGTTACAGGGCAAAGGGGGTATAATAATTCTACAAAACGTAGAATCGGGTTCGCCGTTGTAGTTATTGCAAAAAAAATATTCGTTTTGTATTATGTAGTTAATGGGCTGTGATGGCGCCTGGCACCAAAATCCGTTTTTTGCGTTGTAGGTACGAAATGGTAAATAAAGGAGGAGCTCAAAAATGATTCTGCGCATTGGGGAAAATATAAAGCGGCTGCGCTGTCAGCGGGAACTGACGCAGGAGGAAGTTGCGGCGCATCTTGGAATTTCCTTTCAGTCAGTAAGTGGGAACGGGGGGACGGATATCCGGATATCACCATGCTGCCTTCGCTGGCAAAATATTTTGGCGTAACTGTGGATGAATTGATAGGCATGGATGAGATTGCCGGTTCGGAAAAATACAATAAGATTAATAAGGAGTGGGAGGAGAACAATAGAAACGGGAATCACTACAACAATGTGGTTTTGATGCGGAACGCATTAAAAAAGTTTCCGAACAATGAACTGCTGTTGGTTCAGCTTTCCACATCCCTTGAAAAGCTGGATGGGACAAAGGAAGAAAGAGCCAAATATCTCAGGGAATCCATAGCCGTGCAGGAGCAGATACTTTACTATGGAAGGGATCTGGAGATCAGGAGCGCGACGCTATACAATATTTGCTTTGCCTATTGGAAGAACGGCGAGTATGACAAAGCGTTAGAAAAAGCAGGGAAGCTGCCCAATCTTTATAAGACCCGCGAAAATGCTTTGGTGTATTTCCTGCAGGGCAAGGAAAGGCATGATGCCGCAAAAGCGGCTTTGAAGTCCATTGCCTGGTCCATAGCGCTTCATATGTCAGTTTTGGCAGAGACAGAAGAAGATCCTGCCTATTTGAAAAAGACGGCACAGATACTGGATCTTCTCTTTGACGGAAAGGAAGATGAATATACAGGCTTCTTGCGAGAGAAATTTAATCTATAATCCCCTTGACCAGAAGCAGATACTGTGGATTTTAACGAAAGCTTCATGCTGAAAGAAGGGAACACTACTGTGAACGATAAAGAATATTTAACTTATAGAAATATGTTCGGAGCAGCTTATGGGAGGCTGTTCATTGTTTTGACAGGGACGATCTTGTCAGTGGCCGGAAACGTCTTTTTGCGTTGGAGTATTGGGGAAGGGCTTGACACAGGGAAATGGAAGGCTTCCTGGCCGATTGTAGCAGGAGTTCTTCTGGCGTTGTGGCCGCTGCTCCACCTTAACAGACAAAAATTGTTTGTCCAAATACAAAAAAATATTTATTGGAATCTTCAGCGGAAAATATTGCGCGGTTCTATGGTAACAATTGAAAAGAATAATCTGGGGGCGGTTACCACCTGTTATGTAACGGATGTAACCGTGATGGACAGATTTGTAAACAGGATATTGGAAAAGGCTTTGCCGGATTTGATCGGATGGCTGATTACAGTGGGGCTGATGTTTTGGTTTGATTTGTTTTTAGGAATTGCAGCGGTCGTTGTGACAGTTTTGCCGACATTTTTTTTACACCGAATGAGCAGACCTGTTGCAAAGGGAACCAGGGAATATCAGGAAGCTTTGGAGGCTGCAAATCAGAGCGTAGTTACAGGGCTTTATAATTTGGAAACTATCAAGGCTTCCTGCAAGGAGGCTGATTTTTGGCGGGATAATCGGGAAAAGCTGGAGGTTTTGCAGAAAAAGAAACGAAGCGTGGCTTTATGGGAGGCAATTTTGGCAGCGCCTATGATGGTCAGTACATTTGCAACCATCATTTTTATGACGGCATTAAGCGGCTGGTTTGTCCTGGCAGGACGCATTTCCACAGGTCAGTTGCTGACAGTGGTTACGCTGATAGACAATATTGTTTCTTTTGTGATGAGTCAGGAAGGGACGATCTCGGCGTATCGGAGGGCTTCCGTCAGCAGACATAGGCTGAACGGCTTTCTGGGACAGGAGGAAGAACGGCAGGGAGGCAGGGAGGTAGAAAAGATTAGAGAAATTGTGTTTGACAGGATTTGTTTTGCCTATCCCGACGGCAGTGGAAAAGAGCTTTATCATGGATTTTCAGAGCGTTGGCAGCAGGGGGAACTGATCTTTATAAAGGGCGGCAACGGAAAAGGAAAGAGTACTCTGGTAAAGCTCTTGACGGGAATTTATGATATTACAAAAGGACAAATACTTGTAAATGGAATTTCGATTCAAGAATACCGTCATGCCAGCTTAAGGGAGAAAATCGTTGTGGTGCCTCAGGAAAATATACTATTTCAGGGAAGTATCCGGGACAATTTGGCCTGCGGCAAGAAGATCGACATGGCGCGGATGGAGAAGGTGTGCAAAAAGACGGGCATTTACGAAGAAATCATGCGAATGCCGGATGGATTTGAGACAGTGCTTACGGAAAACGGAGGGACTCTTTCCGGAGGGCAGAAACAGCGGCTATGTCTGGCCAGGGTGCTCCTTAGAGATGGGGATGTCTATATTTTTGACGAACCCACAAGCGCCTTGGATAAAATGAACCAAGATCGTTTTGTGCGGCTTCTGAATCAGCTTGCGGAAGATAGGATTGTGGTGATCATCACCCATGACAGGGAGCTTCTGGATTCGGCGCGGCGTGTGGTGGATCTGAATGCCGAGCGGCATAGAAGCGGCATGATGCTGCAGGAAACGGGTGTGAAATGACGCGACTTGTCTGATTTGTTATGAATAAGTGTCCGCTTCAGCGGGCAGGGAGGGATTCGGATGGTAAAAGGGAGTGTTATGCGGAAGCTTCGCAGGTGGGTGGTTCCGTATTCCATGAGTACGATTATGGTGGCATGCCGCAATTTCCTGATCACATGGATTACGGCATATATTGGCAGCAGTGTGATGAACCTGGTAAGCCAAGAGAGGACAGATGTTTTTTTTAGGCAATTTCTTTGGATGGGATTGTTCATAGCAGGATTTCTGGCGTTCGATATCACAGGGATATTCTGGCAGTCCGTGACCATACACGAAATCAGGAACGAACTGCGCGGCATTCTTTACGGCAAAGTATTGAAAGCCCGATATGATAAAATATATTATTTGGGTCAGAAGGGAGAACTGCTTACAAGGATCAATTCGGATGTGGACATGGTATCTTCTTTTTTGAGCTATGGATTATTGTCGCCGCTTATGGCCTTGATTTCCGGAATCGGGGCTACCGTTACGGTGGCGGTTATCCACTGGAAATTATGTATCCTGATTTATGCGGTGGGGCTTTTGTGCTGGGGAATTCAGATTATTATGATCAGGAAAGAACGGCCTGTGATTGCACAGCTTCAGGAAAATAAAACGGCAGCGCTTGGACTTTGCAGTGAAAACTTTCAGAATGGGCTGACAGTGAGGCTGTGCGGCCTTGTGGATGCCTTTGAGGAAAAGGTAATGCAAAACCTTTCGGAATTTGAAAGAATTTCCTGCAGGCTTGCCCAACGGAAGGCTGTTTCCGGGCTGTGTGGAACGCTGTTACAGTATTTGCAGAGTGTGGGAATGCTTTTTGTAGGTCTTTTTTTACACATGAGAGGGGAAATCCGGCTGGGGGATATCGTCATATTATACCAAATGGCGGCGCTGATCACCAATATGATCACCTCTATTTCCAACGGATATGCAAGTCTTCAAAACTGGATTGTGAGCATTGGCAGGCTTCATGATATTCTGGATTTGGAGGAAGAAACAGATGGGCCGGAGGCGAAGGAACTGGATTTTTGTGCCGATGCGGAATATGGCATCAGGGTGGAGGGCGTGTCGTGTCGCTTTGACGGGTATACGATATATGAGGATTTGAACCTGGAAGTCGAAAAAAAGGGGCTTTATATCATGATGGGAGAGAGCGGAAAAGGGAAAACCACCTTTTTCAGGCTGCTTATGGGAATTTATCCCTATGCGGAGGGTAATATCGCTTTATTTGGCCACGACAGGAGATCTATATGTGAAAGGAGCATACGGAGCCAGATTACCTATATGACACAGGAAAATGCCCTTTTTCAGGGAACCGTGCGGGAAAACATTTTATGGAGAAGCAAGGCTTCAGAGGATGAGATAGTGGCTCTGCTTAAGAGAATGGGCCTGGATAAGTGGATTCTTGGACTGGAAAAAGGGCTGGACACCACCATTTCAAACGGGGGAACGGAATTCTCCGGAGGTCAGCGGAAATGTCTGCTTCTGGCCAGGGCATTGTTGGAACAATCCATGGTGTATCTGCTGGATGAGGCATTTACCGGGGTGGACGAAAAATACAGTAAGCTGATTTGGGAAGAATTGTACATGGTTGCGGAGAGGGCTCTGGTGATAGTAATTACGCACGATGAATCCGTTTTAGAGGGTTTGGAAGAGAAAAAAGGCAGGATGTTGGTCTGGAATTGCATTGCCAAAACATAGCTGATGGGATATAATATGGAACTAAGTTGTCATAGGCAGGAACGACAATACGAAGGAGGGGGATTGATGATAAATGAAAGAAATGACCTGGCATGGGAAGAGGTGGGCGTCGAGCATGTGGTCAGGGATGAGTGGATTGATTTTCGGCGGTCCGCTTACCGGTTTCCGGACGGGACAGTGTTTAAACCGTTTTATTCCTATAGCAGCAGGGATTATGTGGTGATTGTGGCTTCCGATCTTGATGGGAAATACCTGTGTGTGAGGCAGTTTCGCCAGGGGATAGGAGAGGTTACCACCGAATTTCCAGCGGGTGGATTGGAACGCTTTGACGGGAACGGGTATGGGGCGGAAGAGGGAAAAGTTCTTTGGGAGGATGCGCTTGTGGCGGCAAAAAGAGAGCTTTTGGAAGAGACGGGATATTCTTCAAAGGAGTGGACGCATCTGATCACGGTGCCCTCAAATGCCACGATGGCGGACAATTATGCTCATGTATACATGGCCCAAAACTGCCGCAAGGTTGGGGGGCAGGATCTGGATGAGACGGAGTTTTTGAATGTGGAGCTTCACACTGGGCAGGAGATCGAGGAGCTGATTCAAAAGGGCGGATTTCAGCAGGCAGTGCATGTGATGGCGTGGCTGCTGGCGAAAGAAAAAGGAGCGGATAAGCTTTGAGCCACAGATGCCGGTTATGTCTGGCGGGCATTAGTGCGCCTTCCTGGCCAAGCGGGGAATAGCCCCTCATAAAGGCGGAGCAGGTTCTTGTGTTTCCAGTCGGAAAGCTCTGCTGCGCTCCAGCCGCTCCTTCATGATATGTTCCTGGCCTTCGTCTGTGGGCAGGTAATAGCGTCTCTCTTTGAGGCTTTCCGGCAGACAGGTCATGTGCGCGATTTTTTCTTTCGTATCGTGAGCATAGGTATAGCCTTCGCCGTAATGCAATTCTGCCATCAGCCTGGTGGGGGCGTTTCGAATGTTAAGGGGCACCGGTTCCGCTAGCTGAGAGACGGCGTCTTTTTTAGCGGCTTCGTAGGCGGTATAGACGGCGTTGGAGCGGGGGGCCAGGGACAGGTAGATCACAGCTTGTGTCAGGTTTAAGTTACACTCGGGCATACCATTGAAGTGGCATGCCTGATAAGCCGCCACGGTAAGAGGCAGTGCATTGCTGTCTGCCAGTCCGACGTCTTCACTTGCAAAGCGTATGAGTCTGCGGGCAATGAACAAGGGATCCTCCCCGGCTTCCAGCATTCTGGCCAGCCAGTAAACCGCTGCGTCCGGGTCGGAGTTGCGCATGGATTTGTGCAGGGCGGAGATCAGATTGTAATGTTCTTCGCCTTTTTTGTCATAGAGCAGCGTCTTTTTTCCAAGGCATTGCTCCAGAGTTTCTTCTGTGACGGCAACGGAGCCGTCGGGAGAAATCCTGCCGTTCAGTATGGCCATCTCCAGGGTATTCAGCGCCGTGCGCGCGTCGCCGTTGGAGAAGGCGGCGATGAGGTCCAAAAGCTTGTCGGCCATATGGATGGTGCTGCTGCCAAAACCCCGTTTGTCCGTCAGGGTACGGGAAAGCATTTTTGAGAGATTTTCTGTGCTCAGTTCTTTTAAAACAAAGACTTTGCAGCGGGACAGAAGAGCGGCGTTGATCTCAAAGGAGGGGTTCTCCGTAGTGGCGCCGATGAGAGTGATGCTGCCTTTTTCCACATAGGGAAGAAAGGCGTCCTGCTGCGCTTTGTTAAATCTGTGGATCTCGTCCACAAAGCATAGAGTCCGGGTGCCGAAGGCGCGGTTTTCTTCCGCTTGCTTCATGATATCTTTAATTTCCTTAATGCCGCTGGTGACGGCGCTGAAGGTTACAAAGGCGGACTTTGTGCGGTTAGCAATTATCCTGGCAAGGGTGGTCTTGCCCACGCCGGGGGGACCCCAGAAAATCATGGATGGGATGGTATCCTTTTCCAGCATTTGACGCAGGATTCTGCCTTCTCCCAGCAGATGCTCCTGGCCTATGTAGTCGTCCAGGTTCTGTGGGCGCATCCGGTCGGCCAGGGGTGCCATGGCAGGGCAGAGAGAATATTCGCTTTGGTGGTCAAAAAGAGATAACTGATTCATGGGATGCTCCTGTTTCCATAACGCCTTGCATGGCGGCGTATTATATGGACTTATTATACCATATTCAGGAAAAGAAAAACAGTCTTATCTACTTTCATTGTAATTTTATCCCATTTGTTGTATAATAGCATAAGCGAAAAAGCAGCATGTAAATTATATCGCAGAAAGGATATTTATTATGGCAAAGAATCCTGTTGTCACCATTACGATGGAGAGTGGAGATGTCATCCGTCTGGAACTGTATCCGGAGACGGCGCCCATTTCCGTCAATAATTTCATCAGCCTTATCAATAAAAAGTTTTATGACGGGTTGATTTTTCACCGGGTTATCAGGGGCTTCATGATCCAGGGCGGATGTCCGGAAGGCACCGGCATGGGCGGTCCCGGGTATAGCATTAAGGGAGAATTTGGGAAAAACGGTGTGGAAAATACTTTGAAACACACGGAAGGGGTATTGTCCATGGCCAGATCCATGCATCCTGACTCGGCGGGATCCCAGTTTTTTATCATGCATAAAAACGCACCGCACCTGGACGGTCAGTATGCCGCTTTTGGAAAGGTCATAGAGGGTATGGATGTGGTTAACAAGATTGCTTTGACGCCTACGGACGGATCCGACAGACCGCTGGAGGTACAGAGAATGGAAACCGTAACCGTGGAATGCTTTGGCACAGAGTATCCGGAACCGGAGAAGTGCTGAAAGTCTGCTGCGCCGGAAAAATACTTTCCCGGCGCAGCAGACTTTCTTTTTCGTACTGTGCAAGCAGCTTGCAAAGCGCTTCTTCCGATTCTGTGCAAAGATAATCTCCGGCGTTTCCCGCCAGGATCCAGGTGTCCTGAAAACACAGGAACACGGTCTGATTTCCCTTTTGGTCAAATTCTAATTCCTTTCCACAGATCTTCAATGAAAACTGCTATTCCCCAGACCTGCGTCATACTTTGCGGGATATAAGCTCCGATTGGGGAATGTAGTGTGGGCCGATGTAGTGCAAACAGGGAAGGCCTGTTTTTCGGGACTGGCTGTCCCTCCCTGGTGATTGACAAATATTTACAGTTTGAGGTATGATAAAAGTATGGATTGCCGCCGATTTGGATGTAGTTTTGAAAGGCGGAACAGGGAAAGCGGCATACCGGTAAGCAGGAGCGTTTTAAGTGAGGGAAAAGAATGGGGAAGATAAAGTGGAAGCCGGGGGTAAAAAGGGTATTGCTGGCTGTGACTGCCGGACTTTTTGCGGGAGGGCTGGCATTTGCGGCGCCGTTTGGCAAGGCGGAATACTGGCTTGGAGACAGTTTGTTCATACAGGATAAGGCAGTGGATAATCGTATCAAGATTATCGGCATTGACAGTGCGTCTTTGCAGGAGATGGGGCCCTTTGCCGGATGGAGCAGACAGCAGGCAGCGGATTTGCTGAACGCGTTGGACAAGGATTATGCGCCTGCGGTGATCGCTTTCGATATCAATTATTTCGGAGAGCGGGATCAGGAGGGAGACAGGGCGCTGGCAGAAGCGGCGGCAGGCTTCGGTCAGGTGGTGATGGCTTCGTATCTTCAATACACTACCAGGCTGGAAGAGCAGACGGACGGCAGTATGTGGATGAATCCAATGTATTTGGAGCAGGTGGAACAGCCCTATGAAGCGCTGGCGGCGGTTTCCAGGCAGGGCTTTACCAATGCGGTGCAGGATGAGGACAATTATGTTCGTCGGGCTATATTATCGGAGGAGTGGAACGGCAGGGTAAGCTATAATTTTGCATATGAAACCTATTGCAGTTATATGGAGGCCGTTGCTGGGGAACCTGTCGTGCCGGAGACGGACGGTCAGGGGGTGTATGGCTTTGATTACACGGCGGAACCGGGAATGTATGAGGTGTATTCCTATGGGGATGTGGTTGCCGGTCGGTGCGACGTAAGGGTATTTCGGGACAGCATTGTTTTGGTGGGGGCATACGCCTCGGCAATGATGGATCAGTATATGGTTCCCATTGCCAGGGGAGCGGTTATGAACGGTGTGGAGGTGCAGGCAAACCATGTCAATGCGCTCCTGGAGGAAAGAACCTTTCGGGAGATGTCCAGGTGGCTGTGCGGGGCGCTTGCCATGGTGATCGTGGGCGGATATGTATATTTGGTTTCCCGCAGTTTTCTTATGCCCAGTATGATAGCAGGAGCCTGTGCCGCAGCCGTGGTGGTGTTTGGCGCAAAGCTCCTGTACGGATACGGCGTTTATTGGAAATGTCTGACACCGGTGATAGGCGTCTTCATTGTGGCACTGGTGCGGGTGGTGGCCGGATATTTGGCGGAGCGATTGCGAAAAAGGAAGATATTGAATGTATTCCGCACTTATATGGCGCCGCAGGTGGTGGATGAGCTGAGCAGGAACAAGAATTATCAGATAGAGCTGGGAGTCAGGGATCGGGAGATCGCCGTGCTCTTTGTGGATATCAGGGGATTCACGGCGTTGTCGGAGCGGCTTTCACCAAAAGAGATGGTAGAAATTTTGAACCGTTATCTGGGGCAGGTGACAGAGGCAATTTTTCGCAACGAGGGCACATTGGATAAATTTATCGGCGATGCGGTGATGGCGGTGTACAATGCGCCTCTGGATGTGGAGGATTATTGGTCAAAGGCAGTCCGGACAGGGATTGATATTGTGGCGGCGGTCAGGAGGATGAACCGGGAACTGATAAGGGATTTTCAGCTGGAGATTGCCTGCGGTGTGGGAATTCACTGCGGCAGAGCGGTGGTGGGCAATATCGGATGTACATACCGGATGGATTATACCGCCATCGGGGATACCGTGAATGTGGCGGAGCGGCTGGAAAGTATTGCAAAAGGCGGCCAGGTACTTTTGAGCGAGGAGATGTACCTGCATGTAAAAGAAAATTTCCATGCGGAATTTATGGGGAAACAGAGCTTGAAGGGCAGAGTGGACGGAATCAATGTATTTTCTTTGGAGGTGGCAGATGGAACAGATGCAGATAGATAGAATATTGGAGATCGGTGTGCAGTTGACGGCGGAGAGAAATTATGACGAGCTGCTGGCAAAGATTGTGGATTGCGCCATGGAACTGACCAACAGCGACGGAGGCACACTCTACCTGTATGAGGATGAAAAGCTGAAGTTTTGTATCACAAAAAATAAATCTCTTGGGGTAAACCGCAAGGGTTCCGGGGTGGAACAGTATCCTCCCGTGGCCATGAACGAGAAGAATGTATGCGCCTGCGCAGCCATCCAGAGACGTCTTTTGAATATTGAGGATGCTTACAGTTGTGAGGAATTTGATTTCAGCGGTCCAAGAGAATATGATAAGTTGACCGGATATCATACCAAGTCCATTCTGGTCTTTCCTCTGGTGAGCCATGAGGGCAAGCTGGTTGGGGTGGTGCAGCTGATCAATGCGCTGGACGAGGCGGGTCGTGTGGTGCCATATGAGAAGGAATATGAGAAGATACTGGTATCGCTGGGATCCCAGGCGGCGGTGGCAGTATCCAATATGCGCTTTGTGCAGGAGATTGAGCAGCTGATGGTTTCCATAACCCAGGTGTTTACGGATGCCATTGACACCAGAATCCCTTATAATTATTATCACTCCAGGAACGTGTATCTGTATGTGAGGCTTTTGGTGGATTATATTAACAAGCGGCATGAGGAAGGGAAATGTTCCCATTATTATTCGCCTGCAAAGCGGGACGAACTGTTAATGGCGGCGCTGATGCACGACATAGGAAAACTGGTGATACCCAATGAAGTCATTGACAAGACCACCCGGCTGGGAGGAAAACTGCCGCTGGTTCTGGAACGCTTTGATCATTTGACCGCATTGTGTCATATTGATTATCTGGAGGGCAGGCTTGACAAGAGTAAATGGAGAACGATTAAGAATCAGCTTGTGGACGCAAAGATAAGGGTGGAGGAGATCAACAGGAAACCGGGTCTGACAGATGAAGACGTGGCATATATTGAGGAGCTGGCCGCCAGGAAATATACGGATGCCAGCGGGCATAAGATCAGTTACCTGACGTTGGACGAGGGGGAATGTCTGACGGTGAAGAATGGAAACCTGACAAAGGCGGAAAGAGAGATCATCTGCTCTCATGTGGAATATACGGAAAAATATTTGCGCAAAATGAATTTTAAAACCCGGTATCCTCATATTATCGAATGGGCCGGTATGCATCATGAATATTTGGACGGAAGCGGTTATCCCAGGGGATTGAAGGGGGAGGAGATCTCTTTTGAGGCGCGGATTCTGGTGATTGTGGATGTGTTTGAAGCGCTGACCAGCTCTGACAGACCTTACAAAAAATCCATGGAGGAGGAGAAAGCGTTTGCCGTACTTACCGACATGGCTAAAAAGGGTAAGATCGATCAGGAAGTTCTGGAGCTTTTTAAGGAGGCAGTGGCAGAAAAAGGGGACGATCTTAGGTTATTTTCCCAGGCTGCAAACAGGGATGAAGAGTAAACCTGATTTACCGGGATAGGTTGAAACGATCATTATGACGAAGTGTGAGGGCAGAATATGTTTGACAATTCGGGATTGATAGAGATCATACCGGATCCGGAAGAAATAGACTCCTATGTGGAATTGTCCGGGCGGTATCATCTTGGGTTTGAATATAATGACTTCTATGTCCCTGACCTGTTGGATGACGAAAAGGCACTCAGGGAAAAAGTGGCCTTTTACAATGGGCTTCACAGGCAGAAGGGCGTGGATACACTTCACGGGGTGTTTTTTGATATTACACCCTTTAGCTGGGACAGCGGAATACGCCGCCACAGTATTTATCGGATGCAGCAATCGGTGGAGATTGCCGGCGCGCTGGGGTGTCGGGGTGTGATATTCCATACAAATCTCAATCCTGAGCTGGTGGATGGAGAGAAGTATCGCAGAAGTTGGCTGGAAGCCATGGCGGAAACCATGAGATTGCTTTTAAAACAAGATAACAGCCTGGAGATTTACTGTGAAAATATGTTTGATGAATCGCCTCGGGAGCTGGCAGAGCTGGCGGCGATGCTGGAAGGAGAGCGCCGTTTCGGCGTATGTCTGGATATCGGGCATGTGATGCTGACACCTCATGATCCGGAGGGATGGTTTCAGACGCTAGCACCTTTCATTCGGCATTTTCATATGAACGATAATCATTTAAAGAGGGACGAGCATCTGCCCCTGGGCTGTGGAAATATTGAATGGAATCGTATTTTTCAGCTGATGGAACAATATGGTTTGAAGGATAGGAGCGTCTTATTGGAAGTGAACGGTTTGGAGAAGATAGGAAAAAGTATGGATTATTTATGTCGGCAGGTTTCATTTTTGGAGCGGCAGCGGAAGGTGTGATCGGAAAACTTTTGGTCAAACCGGCAGCATTGTTTAAGAAGAGGAGCCAGGGCAGCATAGGGGCGGAAAGGAAGAAATCGGAAGGTATGTTGGATATCAACGGGATTTTGGCTCAGGTGGATGGGTTTTATGAGGAGAATAAGGGAGAGGAAGCGGAGAAGCTGCTGCTGCAATCCATTGGGCAGGCGGTTTCGGAACGAGATGACACAGGGCTTTTGCATTTGCTAAATGAACTGCTTGGGTATTATCGGGAGACGGGACAGAAGGCAAATGCCATGAAGATAGCGGGGCAAACTGTTGAACAGGCAAAGCGGATGGGACTTCAGGGCACCATTCCCTATGCCACTACGCTGCTCAATGTGGCCAATGCCTGCCGTGCCTGCGGGGAATTGGAGGATTCCATGGCCTATTATCTGCAGGTTCAGGAAATTTATGACAGGCAGCTTACGGCGGACGATATGTATGTAGCCGGACTGAAAAATAATATGAGCCTGTTGTATCAGGAAATGGGAGACTTTAAGAAAGCAAAGGAAATGCTCACAGGGGCGCTTGCCATTGTGTCAAAGAAGCAGGTGCCTTATGAGCTGGGGGTCACCTATGCCAATCTGGCAGGCACTTGCATGGGGTTGGGGGAGATTTCCGAGGCTTACGAATATGCGGTAAAGGCAATGGAGGTTTTTGAAGGGGCAAATGTGACGGACAGTCATTATGCTGCTGCTATTGCCACTCTGGGGGCATTTTATTATCGAAATAAGGAGTATGAGAAGGCGCTGCAATATTATTGTCAGGCATCGGACACGGTGGAAAAGAGCCTGGGGCATAATGAGTATTATCGCAGGCTGCAGGCATATGTGGCTGACTGTGAGAGGGCATTGGATGCAAGGGGGCAAGAACCCGAAGCCTGTCGTCAGGTGCGGCAGGAGAAGGACAAAGAGCCTGGGGGACGGATAGAAAATGTGGGACTTTATTGTGAGGCCGGGAGCAGAGACTTGAGGCATGAGGAAGATCAGGGGGGAGAGAACAGGAATACGGATCAAGAAAATGGAAAGCTAAATGGCTTGGGGCTGGCAAGAGCTTATTATGAGGCCTTTGGCAGGAAGATGATAAAGGAAATGTTTCCGGACTATGTGAGCAGGGTTGCGGTGGGGCTGTCGGGCAGGGGGTCCGACTGTCTTGGATACGACGATGGGGCTTCCAGGGATCACGATTGGGGACCGGATTTTTGTATGTGGGTTACGGACGAAACCTATGGGGAGATCGGTGAGGCACTGCAACGGGCCTATGAAGCGCTTCCGAAAGAATTTATGGGTTGTCAACGGGCGCCCCATGTGAATGGGCGCAACAGGCGGGGCGTGATAAAGATATCCGAATTTTACCGGGACTTGACGGGAGCGGAAGTTTATGAACAGATAGATTGGAGTCAGGTTAGCGATGCGTCTCTGGCGGCGGCCGTCAGCGGAGAAGTATTTTGGGATGAGGAGGATGTTTTTTCTGCATATCGGCGGAAGCTGCAGCAGGGCTATCCAGAGGCAGTCCGCTATTTGAAGCTGGCGGAGAGCGGGGCCAGATTTGCGCAGACGGCCCAGTATAATTATGCCAGGATGCGGGGACGAGGGGATGATATCACCGCCTGCATGATGGTATGGGACGGTGTCAGGGAGGCCATGAGGCTGGAACATTATATTGAGGGAAAGTATCCGCCCCATGACAAGTGGCTTTATCGAAGTCTGAGGGAATCAGAGGAAGGCAGAGAGGTGGCCGGACTGGTGGAGCAGATTAAGGAGAGCTTGTATGACAACAGGGACACCGGACTGACGGATGATTTGATTGAGCGGCTGGGAGCATACTTTGCCATGAAAATGTATCGAGAGGGTTATATCAGCGATACGGAAAGTTACCTGGATGCCCACAGTGAGGAACTGGTGTACAAGGCGGCGCTGGCCGCAAAAGGCGACGAAGCGCTGGTGGAAGAGATTGCCAGGCTGGAATTTGAAGCCTTTGACAAAGTAAAAAATGAGGGGGGCAGAGCCAGCTGTCAAAATGATTGGCCAACCTTTTCCATTATGCGAAAGAGCCAGTACCTGACATGGAACCGAGGGATGCTTCTCCAGTATCTGTACGATTTTCGCAGGGAATATCAGAGAGGGCATAACTTAATTGAAGAAAAATATGGCCGTATGATGGAGAGTACTGCGCCGGAGGAATTTGAGAAAATCAAATCTCATTTTCCGGAGTTGTCGGAGGAGAAAAAGGCCATCATTGAGCAGATTGTGGGATTGCAGGTAGCGTGGATGGAAGACTTTGCAAAGCGCTATCCTGCGCTGGCGGATAATGCCAGAACCATCCATACCCGGGAAGACCGGGCGTTCGACACCTCTTACGAGACTTATCTGCGGGGGGAGCTTGGCACGTACTCCGACAAAATGTTGGAGCTGTACGGGAGATATGTGGTCTCGTATGCGCAGAAGGGGACAAATCTCGCTGACGACATCATGACAAACAGTGTAAAAATGTATGGCTACAAGAGTATGGAAGAAGCGGACCGCAAAATTGCGGAAGCCTGGGCGTGAGGGCGGATGCGGAACTGGAAAAAACAGCATCAGCCCAAATGGAATCCAGGAGGATTTACGTGAGGGCAGATGCGGAACTGGAATGGAGACATAATTTATATGAAGACTTTTGAAATCAAGGATACTTTTTATTTGAACGGGGAACCTATGAAGATCATATCCGGTGCGTTCCATTATTTCAGAACGGTTCCCGAGTACTGGCAGGATCGGTTGGAAAAGCTGAAGGCCATGGGCTGTAACACTGTGGAAACTTATGTCCCCTGGAATCTCCATGAGCCCAATAAGGGGGAATTTTGCTTCGAGGGTATATTGGATGTGGAGCGGTTTATTCAACAGGCAGAGGAGCTTGGACTGTATGTCATCATACGTCCTTCGCCCTATATCTGTGCCGAGTGGGAATTTGGAGGATTGCCCGGATGGCTTTTAAGAGAGGATGGTATGCGGCTTCGCGTCAATTATCCGCCCTTTTTGCGACATGTTGAGGAGTATTATAAGGTGTTGCTGCCCAGGCTGGTACCATGGCAGATTACCAGGGGCGGCCCGGTGATATTGATGCAGGTGGAGAACGAATACGGCTACTATGCCAACGACGTGACTTATCTGGAAGCCGTGAAAAAATTGATGACGGATAACGGTGTGGAGGTGCCGCTGGTGACTTCCGACGGCCCGTATCCGGAGAGCTTCAATGCGGGGAGGCTGCCCGGTGTGCTGCCCACGGGAAATTTTGGTTCCGGCACGGAGGAGCGCTTCGGCGTTTTGGCGCGTTATACAGAGGGCGGGCCGCTGATGTGTACCGAATTCTGGGTGGGCTGGTTTGACCATTGGGGTAACGGCGGGCATATGAAAGGAGATCTGGAAAAAAGCGTCAGAGATTTGGATAAGATGCTGGAACTGGGACATGTGAATATTTATATGTTTGAAGGCGGCACCAATTTTGGGTTTATGAACGGTTCCAATTATTACGACAGGCTGAATCCGGATGTTACATCGTATGATTATGACGGGGTGCTCACCGAGGACGGTCAGATCACGGAGAAATATCGTCGGTATCAGGAAGTGATCGGCAGATATGTCAAGATTCCCGCCGTACAATTATCCACAAAGATAGTTCGGAAAAATTACGGCGTTATCAAGGTGGAGCGAAAGGTTTCTCTGAACAATGTGCTGGAGAGGATCAGCAAGCCGGTTACAAGTATATATCCGCAATCCATGGAACGTCTGGGACAAAATTACGGTTATATTTTATATCGCACCCGGCTGCATACGGAGGAAAGGTTGGATAAGATCCGGTTATGGAATGCCAATGACCGGGCCAATATTCTTGTGGAGGACCAACCTGTATTGACCTTGTACGACAGGGAGCTTTTGGAAGAGCAGAAGGTGGGAATTTCTATTTCAAAAGGGGCAAGGCTGGATATTCTGGTGGAGAATATGGGACGAGTCAACTTTGGCCCCCGGATGGAGCAGCAGCGCAAGGGAATAGACCATTGTGTACAGATTAACGGCCATATGCACAATCATTGGGAGCAGTATCCTCTGCCCTTGGACAATATCGGGCTGGTGGATTTTTCCGCAGAGCAGGTAGGGACAAGGGAACAGAATGATGCCCGGCAAGGAGTACCAACATTTTATCGTTTTCTGTTTACGGTGGAAGAGCCGGGAGATACCTTTCTTGACTTTGCTGGATGGGGCAAGGGTGTGGCTTTTGTAAACGGTTTCAATATAGGAAGGTTCTGGGAGATCGGACCCCAGAAAAGGCTTTACATACCCGGTCCGCTGTTGAAAAAGGGACAAAATGAAATCATATTGTTTGAGACAGATGGGAAGGCTGGAGACTCAATCAGTCTTCAGGATGAACCGGATATAGGATAGGACAGGAAGCAGTGACCCAATCAGCTTTAAGGGGGAATCAGGAAAAAGGGATAGTTGCGGAAAATATGCACACACTGTAGTCAGGGCGAAAATATGTGATGCCCTGGAATTTATCAAAAAGGAGTGTGAAGGATGGATTACAGTGTGGAAGGGTCCTACACCGGCGTTCCTTTTACGGAGCTGCCGCTTGGCTTCGGGATGGCATTGGCGCAGTCGGAGCCTGCAATGAGAGGTTATTCGGCATTGACCGAGGCGGAAAAGGAGCAGGTGATTTTGCGGTGCAAGGGCGCCAGGACAAAGGGAGAAATGCAGAAGGTTGTGGATTCCCTGGTCCCCGGCGCGGATGTACAGGCAATTTATCAGGAAGAAAAAGAACGTTTTTCGTAAAAATTTCCGGGGGATGGTGTCAATACCATCCCCCGTCCAATGTTATGATCTGACCGGTCATATAGGAAGGGGACCGGGCGATCTGAAGAGCCAGTTCCGCTACTTCGGAAGGCGCTCCGAATCTGTCTGCCGGAATCTCCGATTTGAGTGTATCCCGTTCTTCTGCAGACAGACAGGCGTTCATCTGTGTGTCGATTACACCGCATGCGATGGCGTTGACCTGTATGTTGCTGGGGGCCAATTCTTTGGCCAATGCCTTTGTAAAGGCGTTCATACCGCCTTTGGAGGCGGAATAGGCAACCTCCATGGAAGCGCCCTGAGATCCCCATACGGAGGAGATATTGATGATCTTTCCGCTTTGTTTTTGCAGCATCAGGGGGATTGCCGCCCGACAGGTATAAAAACAGGAGTCCAGGTTTACCGCCATGATTCTGTGCCATTGATCGGCAGTCATATCTGTCAGCAGCCCCAGGTGAGCAATCCCCGCGTTGTTGACCAGAACATCCAGGCTTTTGACGGTGGAGAAAACCTGCTCCACATCCCTTTCATTTCCCATATCCGCCTGAAGCGGTATGCAGGAAATTCTATAAGCGGATTGCAGTTCGCTGGCAAGAACAGCCAGGGCTTCCACGGAATTTTGGCAGGTGAGCGTTAAGTGGAAGCCGGACATGGCAAACTTTTTCGCCATTGCCTGCCCGATTCCTCTGGATGCGCCGGTGATCAGAGCGTGCTTTGTGGAGTTGGTTTCCGCTGGGGATGTTGTGGGATGCTTTATTTGTAAATTCATATTCTCTCCTTTGCAATTATCCAAGGGAACACTTTTATCTTAAAGAAAAAGGTTCCTAATGTTTAAGGAATATATTTAAGCGTATCTTCGTACATTTCATAACAGGAGTTGTACTGATGTCCCATGGCAATACTGCGATTTCTCAAAGAGGCGATTTTTGGCAGAAAAGCTTTCAGCACAGCAAATGGGAGAGTCCTTGAGGGGGATGGGAATATTATAGGTGTCAGCTCTTGAAGTGTCAATATTGACAAGAAAAAAAATACTCCCTTTTCGGAATTGTGTACCCATCGGGAAATGACTTATAAATATACATTGTAAATGGCAGTAAAAAATTTATGATTAAGTATATAGATTGGGAATTTAGGAGGAGCGATACATGAAAACATATCAAGTAACTCTGAATGGTAAGCAGTATGGTATGTTAGAAAAAATGCTGTGTTCAAGCAGAGCCGAGCAGTTGGCAAGGAACCAGCACATAAACGGATATGAGCTTTTTTCTGATATGCTGAATGATATATATTCACCTGTAACAGATGGATGGAGTACAATTGAAATTGTGTTGAAAGAATCTGTTGAAGAATTAGATTTATTAAGAGTGATGACGAAAGCAGTCTATCCGAAAAATGAAGATTATTTTGTGAAACAAATAGGACAACATTTTCAATGCGAAAAAGACTTTGCGTTTCAAATAGATTTGAAATTCTGAGTAATAGAGCCCTTAAGTTGTTGCAGATCATGTGAGTTTTGTGTAAATATACATTGCATGTTTAAATTTATGCACGAGGGACACTTTTTTGAAAAGGGAGAAAAAATAAAATAGTATATTGCATTATATAATACTGTGTGATATACTAAACTTGTTGAAAGGAAGTATAGGAGGTAATAAGGAAAGGAGGGCATCCATGAATACACAATTTAAAAAGGGTGCATTGGAGATGTGCGTATTGTCTCAGCTGGTGCAGGGCGATAAATATGGTTATGAGCTGACAGAGAAAATATCAGGCGAAATGTCCATTGCCAGCGGTACATTGTATCCGATTCTGCGAAGGCTGAAAGAAGAGGATTATGTGACGACTTATCTGATGGAGTCGGAATCGGGACCGGCGAGAAAATATTATCAGCTGACGCTGCAGGGTAGAGAATATTTGGAGTCGGTAAAGCAAGAATGGGAAGTGTTTATCAACGCAGTCAATAAATTAATGGCGGAGTAGCCTGATTGAGGAAGGACGCAGGAGAGAAGAAACGGAACTGGAATAGGAGGAAAAACATGACCAAATCAGAATATATGGAAAAACTGCGGGAAAGACTGGAGACGTTTGGCAGAGAACTGCAGGAGGAGATTTTGGAAGATTATATTCAGCACTTTGCCGAAGGGGAAAAGCAGGGAAAGTCGGAAGAGGAAATTATTGGGGAGCTGGGAAATATCGAGGATATGGTACAGGAAATGATCCAGGATAGGCCGGAGATGGATGCCGCCAACATTCGGTGGGAGGAAGAGCCTGAAAAGAAATTTACTTATTCCGAAGAATTTAAGGAGGTTGTTCTGAAGGGCTGTGTGGCAGATGTGATCGTGGAGCCGTCGGAGGACCAGAAACTCCATGTGGAGTACAAAAATAATAAAAATATAAGCAGTCAGTTGAAGTATGAATTTTGTCAGCGGCAGGAAAACGGGGTCTATTACGGGGAGGTAAAGCTTAGGGAAGGTGAGGATGACAGCCAGGTGGATAAGGGAGAGCTGATCAAGATAAAGCTCTTTGGACGTACCATCATCTCTTATGGAAATGCTTCCAATTTTGGCGGGGAGAATCATTCCATTACATTGATCGTAAAAATTCCAAAGGGAATGCCGAAGCTGAATGCTTCCGTAACCAGCGGGGATATCCGTATTTCAGAATTGGAGTTGGAGGAATTAAAGGGTACAAGCGCCAGTGGAAATATCAATATTGCGGGAACGGCCACAGAAGTCGTAAGCTTGCAGACAGCCAGCGGAGACATCAATATTGTTGACGGAAAAATTCAGCATGGTAAGCTATCTACGGCCAGCGGTAATGTTAATATGAGTAATACCAATATACAGTTTGGTAAATTTACCACGGCAAGCGGCAATATTTCCTTAAAGGAAGGTAATTGTGGGGAAGTTAAGTGTACCACAGCCAGCGGCAATATTCAGATGAAGACGAATTCGGAAAACTGTGAGTGCGGCACGGCCAGCGGCAATATTAAGATGAAGACCACAGGGGGATTAAAGCAGGCTACATTAACCACGGCCAGCGGTAATGTACAGTTTGGCTTGGAGGATGCCACGGGGGTTGAAGCTGCGGTGAAAACCATAAGCGGAAATGCCAAGGTTTCATGGAAGGATGAGACAAAGATTACCGCCAAAAAGGGAACCTTCCGTTATGGGGACGGAGCATGTAAAGTAACAATTAAATCCGGTTCTGGAAATATCAACATACAGTGTGTATAAGATAATGAGGCTGTCGCAATAGGGCGTATCGCTTATTGCGGCAGTTTTGTTTTTGCGCTTACGGCGTGTTGGGAATGGGGTACTTAGCCCGCCATAAAGACGGTGTACGGGGAGGTAGTCTATCGCAGGGCAGTATACGAGGCAGTGGAGGAAGACGGTTTGAAACACTATGTGTATCTGCTGGAGGAAACGCTGGAGCTTAACAGAGTGGGACTCATTTCCACAAATATATCGGAACAGTTGGTAAAAGGAATTACGGAACTGTTCTACCGGGAATGTGCAGCGAAGGTGAGTGAAAAGACAGGACAGAGTATCAGCGCCATGGGAGTATGGAACGTGATACAGCAGATGGGGGAGAAAGTCTGCGAAGAAGAGGCGCAGCTTGTGGAAGAGTATAAAAAGGGACATGTACAAGGTAAGAAGGAGGTGCCTGTGCTGTTTTAGGAAGCGGACGGCGTGTATGTAAAACTACAGGGGAAGGATCGGAAGAAACTAAGGAGGGATAAGGCAGAAATCAAGGCAGGGATTGCGTATGAGGGTTGAATGTCATTTGTATTGGTGATATACTTGATGCGTAACAAATCGCAAATGGAATAGGGCGGTAAGTGGAAAGAAGTGATGCCAAAGCACTTTAGGCATATTAAGACAATAATTATTGCCGCGAACTTTGTGGAAAAAGGGATAAATAATGATTAAAAGTATATACAAAAAAAACGCATGTAAATTTTTGATTAGCCTGATACCGGTGGTAATTGTAGGAGTTATGGCGCCCTTGCGATCTTATATTATGCAGCTTTTAATAGATTCCAAAAGTTACAAAGATCTGGCAGAAAAGTGCCTTATTGCCGCCGCTTTCAGTATAGCAGTGTTTATTTTTGAGTGGATCGGCAAAAAAAGACAGGCTGCCGTTGTGCGGGATATGGAGAAAGATTTACGTGACCAGGTGATGTGTAAGCTATTTTATATCTCTGCTAATCAGTTTGAAAAGAAGGGTCTAGCTTATTATCTATCCAAATTTACGACAGATATAGGGATCATACTGAACGACGGAGTCAACAATATGTATGGTATGATTATGCAGTTTGCTTTTGTAGTGGTTGCCGTTGTGTACCTGCTTTGCGTAGAACCGTTTATCTTACTGATCGTTGCCGTAGTCAGCATCGTACAATTTGGAGTCCCGAATATTTTGAAAAAGAAAATAGCATCTTCCAGGAAAGAGTATACGGAGGCAGTGGAAGTTTATCTGGATGGCGTTAAAAATGATTTGGGCGGTCATAAGGTAATCAGAACCTATGACGCCGTGAAGCAGATTCTGGGAAAGCAGGCAAAGCTAAGCGATTTTGTGAGCAGAAAAAATGAATATTCATCTAAAACTCTGTACTGGGCACAGGCGTTGGCGTCCTTTGTAAATAATGCAGCATTCCTAATTGTTTTGGGAAGCTGTCTGTTTTTTGTTGCAGCAGGCAGAATTACGCTTGGTGAAGTGGTGGGGATTACAAATATGATGAATTTTGTTTTAACACCGAGTAAGGCAATCGCCAATGGGATGATTCAGCTGAAAGCCATGGATAAAGTAAAAGCAGAATGGGAGTCTTTATTGGAGCTTGAAAGCGAAAACGATAATAAAGAGAGTTTAGAGGAAAATATCCGGGAAATTCGCCTGGAGCATGTTCACCAGAAAATTAACGACAGCTTTTCTTTGGATAAGCTTATGCTTCATTTTGAGAAGGGCAAAAAGTATGCGATTGTAGGTAAAAGCGGAAGCGGCAAATCAAGCATCATAAAACTGCTTACGGAATATGGAGCGGATTATGATGGAAGAGTTTTAATTAATGGAAAAGAGCTGTCAGAGCTTAACCGAGAAAGCATCATGCGTGTAAGCCCCGTCTGTTATCAGCAGACCTACATATTTAATGATACGGTCTTTCATAATGTGGCCCTGTATCAGGAGTATTCAAAAGAAGAGGTAATAAATGCCCTTAAGAAGGCCGGTATTTATGATACCATTCAGAAACTTCCGAATGGGGTGGATGAAAAAATCCGGGAAAACGGCAGTAATTTTTCGGGCGGTGAGCTGCAGAGAATTGCTCTGGCAAGGCTGTTTTTAAGAAACAAGACAATGACTTTTCTTGATGAAATCACATCCGGGCTGGATAATGAAACCGCCTATGAAATAGAAAAAAGACTGCTGGATGAGGACATGACTATTATAAACATCACACATAGATATAACAAAGCACTCATGCAGAGATACAACGAAATCATTGTAATGGATAGCGGCAAAATTGTGGAAAGAGGAAGCTTCGACGAATTAATTGAAAAGGGTGAGGTATTTTATAATCTGTTTAAAATCCTAAGCGAATAAGAGGCTGATTTTCTATTAATTGAAAAACGTAAATAAACGTTGAGGGCGGTTATTTGATAGATGGTGTGTAATGCCGGAATACAGGGGGATGAAAATGTTACAGTCAAAGATAGGGGCCAGGATAAGGAAAGCTGGCGTTCCTTCTTTGTATGGCTTAAGCAGCGCGGCCTTTGCGGAGTTCATCTCATTATCGGAGATAAGAACCTGGGTATGCTGGAAACAATCCCTGAGGTGTTTGCAGACGCACGTTATCAGCGATGTACCGTACATTTTTACCGTAACATATTTTCCGTCACCCCCCGCAACAGGATGAAAACCGTTGCCATGATGCTGAAGGCTATCCACGCACAGGAGAGCAGGGAAGCCGCCAGAGAAAAAGCGGCTCAAGCAGCAGAAATCCTACCATTGACTTAGGCCTGACTTTGCGAGGGTCTGATTGGTCGGGAACCCCTAATAATGGGGTATCGTGCAGGGCATAACATTGTGATTCCACAGGGTATGTGCTATAATTGCATTGTTGCTGTCGGCGGTTACGGCGGTGACAGATTTTTATTTTTCAGGGGATGGAGTAGATGGATAAAAAGAATCTGACGATACGAAAAGCACAAGGGGAAGATATTCCATTGATACGGTATTTGATAAAATGCCTGGCATCATATGAAAAGAGACCGCAGGATATGACGGGAACGGAAGAACAGTTGTATCATTGGCTGTTTGAAAGAAATGCCGCTACGGTTTTGATTGCCGAATATGATAAGGAGGCGATAGGATATGCTTTGTACTATCCTATATTTGGTTCTTTTTCTGCCGCAGGAAAAGTACACTTGGAGGATTTTTTCCTGAAAGCGGATTATCGGGGCCATGGCTTAGGACGGTATTTTCTTGCCGGGGTAGCCCGGATTGTACTTGCGGAAGGTTATGTGGAAATGGAATGGAGTTGTCTTGACTGGAATAAACCTTCCATTGCGTTTTATGAAAAAGCAGGCGCCCAACGGGAGATTGGAAGGGAATATTTCAGATTTACCCAATGGGAATTGCAGGCGGTTGCGGCGCAGATCTAAGGAAGCGTCCAATGATTATAAGTCCTTTCAACGGTTCTGCTGCCCTGTCGTCCGGACGTAGGAGAAATGGCAAACGATGCCATGAGGGGGTACACCGAAGCTTATTCTGGGAAATTTATGGTGATCATGAGCTTTCCGTGGCGGTATTCCGCAGCAATATTGCCGCCTAAGCGTTGGGTCAGGTGTTTTGCGATGGACAGTCCAAGGCCGGTGGAATCTCTGGTGGTGGTTACTGTGTAGAATCGGTCAAAAAGCTTTGCGGTCAATACGGGATTCAGGTTGCCTGCGGTATTGGAAAAGGTAATGGTTCCGTCCGGGGTGAGCGTGACTTCAAAATCTCCGTCGCTGTATTTTAACGCATTGGACATGATATTATTGAAGATACGGGACAGTGAGGCCTGGTCCAGTCGGCGTATCACAGGAGAGGAAGGGAAGGATACGTTTGGCCGGATTCCTTTTTGGCTCATGACGGCATGGAAGCTCAGAAGACTTTCCTCCAGAGTCCTGTTTAATGAGATCGGATTCCTTACCGTTTCGGGGGCAGATATGGCAATGGAGTAGCGAAACAATTCTTCCGTCAGCGCTTTCATATCCGTCACACGGGTGTGAATGATTTCCAGGTAGCGAAGGGTTTTTGGGGAATGGGATTCCTTTTCCAGCAGCTCCAGATAGCCGCTGACGGCGGTGAGGGTCGTGCGCAAATCATGTGAGATATTGGTGACGGCTTCTTTCAGTTCCAAGTCGCCGTGTTGATAGTTGCGCCGTGCCTCTCCAACACGTTCAAGTTGAAGGTTCAGTTGGCGGGCCAGCCGCAGCAGCCAAGGATCCCGGGAGGACACGGTCAACAATAAGTTGGTGTCATTCCGGGTGATTTCCTCCAATGTATTCATTATTTCATTCAGGCCCTTTTTTAGAACCAGGATTTTTCGGACTGACAGCAGGAGGGCGGCAGAGAGCAGACAAATGATGCTTATGAGTAATTTCATGTTGATACCTTTCAATTTATGTGTATTGAGTTCGGGGATGGGATTGCTGTAAAGTCCAAATGCTTTGGGCAGATAGATCGGAATGGGGATCAGGAGCTCAGTTTCTGTCCGGAGGAAGCACTAGATTCAGATAGTAGTTTTCCAGACCTTCCTCACGTTCGTGAATGGATAGGACCGTACAGCCTGCTGCGGCCAGTGCCTGTACCAGCTGGGTAATGATCACGGGACTGTAAATTTCGGCCAGGGTGTCTGACAAAATTCGATATTTCAGTCCTTTTTCATCTAATACCGCACAGAGCGGCAAGGTGCTGTTTACAGAGAGGCAGATGCATTTTCTGCAAGCGGCGTTTAGTTCTGCAGCAGTGATCTCGCGGAGAAGATATCCCTGATCAAGAAAGCAATAATGTGTGGCGATGCGGGAAAGCTCATCCAGTATATGACTGGAGATAAACAGTGTGATCTGGCGGTCACGGTTCAAGCGTAAGATCAATTCTCGCAATTCAATGATGCCCTGGGGATCCAGTCCGTTGGCAGGTTCGTCCAGTACCAGGAAATCCGGGTGGCCTGCCAGTGCTATAGCGATGCCAAGACGCTGCTTCATACCCAGGGAAAATGTTCCGGCGGCTTGCTTTCCCGTATCCTTTAAACCAACCAATGAGAGAAGGGCAGGGATATCATCAAAGGAGGGCATACCGAGAATTCTGTACTGCACCATTAAATTTTCCGCTGCGGTCATGGAGGGGTAAATGGCAGGCCGCTCTATGATTACGCCCATACGCTTTCTTACTTTTTGTATTTCTTTGTCCGTATTTGATTTCCCAAAGAGGGTATAGCTTCCGGAGTCAGGCTTTTGCAGTCCGCAGATCAGGCGGATCAGGGTGGTTTTGCCCGCGCCGTTTCTGCCGGCAAGGGCATAGATGCATCCTGGCGGGACATGTATGGAAATATCCTTCAGGGCGATATGGCTGCCGTATTTTTTCACCAAAGCATTCGTAGTCAATATTTCATCCATAAAGCTATATGCCTTTCGTCAATTGATATCCGCCCTTTGAAATAATCGGTAAGCTGTGATCAGGGAGATTATGCCGATGCAGAGGGAGGGTAGGAGCATTACAAGGAATTCCGTCGAAAGCAGCCTGTCGGAGGATGGTCCGGTACGGATCATTTCCGTCATTTTCCACATGGCGGATACCGGACCGCCGAAACCCTTTTGGGCGGCTTTGGCGTACCAGATCAGATCGAGAAACGTTACCAATGCAGAGACCACGAAGGTAATGACGCTTTTGCGGAAAAGGTAGCTGAATAGGATATACACAGACATGCTGCAAAGCAGCACAAAAACGGCGCCCAGGTTATACACCAAAACCTTCAGCCAATAGTGGGAATAACGCGGGCCGTCCGGGGCAAAGGGGAAAAAGATATTTTTGACGACGCAGTGTATGAGCAGGCTAAAGAGGTAGATAAAGGCAGTGATGCACATCACATTGCATACTTTTGCCACAAAGTAGCTGCGTCGTTCCACACCGCACCCCAGCGCGTTGTGTATGGTTCCCTGTGAAAATTCTTCTGCAATCACGCCTGCCGCAATGGCGGCGAAAAAGAAGAGGCCGGAAGCGCCGGAGGAGCCAAAGGCCGTAAAGGGGGCGGAAAATCCATATTGCATAATGGAATCTCCCTCTCCTGGAAACAGAGCGCTGAAAGCCGCATAGAGGGCAAAGTACCAAAAGAGAATTTTTACCGATTTGGATCGCTTTAGTTTTAACAATTCATTTCGCAACAAATTAGTCATAGCAAGTCTCCTATTCCAGTCCCAGAAGGCGTGCACTTTCCAGCAAGCAAGCGGGAGCTTTGATGTACATCGTGGGGAAAGCAGTTTCCGGACGCGCCTTAAGTATTTTCGGAGCAGTATCGGAATTTTACAAAGCCGATGGCACTGCTGGCGATAATGATAAACAGGGCGGAAAAGCCAAATTTTAAAAATCCCAAAGTCAGGATTTTGTCATGTATCGCATAGACCTCAAAAGTGTTTTTCAGCACTTTTACGGGGGCGTAATCAAATAACAGGCGTGTATAGGTTATGTGATATCTATCAGCAAGCTGTCCCAGCATCTGTTCTGCAATGAGTAAAGCGATACCGCCTGTCATGACAGGCAGTTGCTTTCGGACAAAGTAACATGCCGCATTGAAAACAGAGGCATAGGCGCACAGCTGCAGGATTGAGAAGAGGGTGCAGATTGCAAGTTTACTTCCAAACAGTTCTATTTCAGGGCGGCTTCCGGACAGTATTTCGTTTCCAAACAGTTGTTGAAGCACCGGAAGGTGACCCAGCACATATCCCAACATGGACAGAAGGTAAAGTCCCGCAAGCAACAGCATGACCACGCCCAGCCGTGAAAAGAAATAACAGGTTCTGCCGACGCCTGTGGAAAGTGTGTTTCGGATCGTTCCATGGGTGAAGTCCAATCCGATGACATATCCGGTGAGGGTCACAGCAGCAATGGCTAGGAACTGATGCGCCAGGGTGGGCAGAGCGAAGAGTGCAAGCCCGTTATACAGCTCATATACCGGAAAGTCGAGGGTGGCTAAGTAGAATCCGGAGACAAAAAACAGTACGGGCACAGTCCATAATATCTTACAATGTCTTAATTTAAATACTTCGGCACTAACTACACGGCTCATAGATTTTTGCCTTTCTGATTATGGGAGCAAGCAACCAGTTCCACAAAATAGGATTCCAGGCTTATGCCGCTGGACAATTCCTGCTCCAACTGCATGGCGGTAAGCTCTTTGACCAGTTTTCCGCCATGCAGGAAGCCGTAGCGGGTGGCAAGCAGCGACATCTCTGATAGATTATGGCTGCTGAAGAGGATTGTAATGCCTCTTTCACGGTTTAGTTTTAGAAGAAGTTCCCGCAGTTCCACCACACCTATGGGGTCTAACCCAACGGATGGTTCATCCAGAATGAGGAAGTCCGGACTGCCTATGAGAGCCAGTGCAAGTCCGAGCCTTTGCTTCATTCCCATGGAGAAGCTGCCGGCTTTTTTGGAACCGGTATCTTTCAGGCCCACCAGTGCCAACAGTTCTTTCATTGTATTTTGAGGATGATTTCCCGGATCTGTGGAAAGATATCTATGCTGTATTTCCAGATTTTCCATGGCAGACATGCTGGGATACAGCGCAGGATGTTCAATCAGTGTTCCCAGGTGTCTTCTTGCCTTTTGCAGACTGTTTTCATCGGCGGCGCCAAACAGAGAGAGGCTTCCCGCTGTGGGCTTTATCAGCCCGCAGACCATTCGCATAAAAGTGGTCTTGCCTGCGCCGTTTGCGCCGATGAACCCATAGATATCTTCATGGTCAATGGTCATGGATACATGATCCACGGCGTATGTGTTTTGATATTGTTTAGTAAGGTTATCCGTGATTAAAATGTGATCAGCCATATATTCTTTTTTCGCTCCGCTATTATTCCCGTGGGCATGCCGCCAGTTATTTGATTTTGGGAACCTTATTTATAAACCTGATCCTATCAGGAAAAGGTTAAGAAAGCGGTTAAGAGGAGGGTAAAGAATTCGTAAAGATATAGGGGCGGGCGTCAGTTCAGATTAATTTAAAGCCGATGCCCCATACCGATTCGATGTATTCTTTTCCGCCGACGGCATTCAGCTTTTTGCGTAGATTGCTGATATGAACCTTCAGGGAGCTTTCTGCGCAGTCCGGCGTTTCAAGGCTGATCCGATCCAGGATGGCGGATTTCGAGATGACTTGGGTTGGGGTTTGCATCAATGTTTTCAATATGGCGAACTCGGTTCTGGTGAGATGGACAGGGGTATTTTCCGCCAGAACTTCCCTTGTGACAGTATTCAGGCAAAGGCCCTTTGCCCAAAGCAGGGAAGTGTCCGGTTCATGGGCATCCCGGAGGCAAACGGTGATTCTGGCCAGCAATTCCCGGATCTGGAAAGGTTTGGTGACGTAATCTGCCGCGCCGTCTAACAGAAGCTTAACTTTGTCGTCAACATCTGCTTTTGCGCTGACCACAATGACGGGGATTCCCTTGCAGCAGGGGAGAAGCGCTTCTCCGGACAGTCCCGGAAGCATCAGGTCCATCAGGATCAGGTCAGGGTGGCGGTGCTCCAGAAGCATTAAAGCTTCCGTGCCCGAATATGCTCTGATCACGGCATAACCTTCCTCTGTGAGCGCTTCCGCCAACAGATCGCCAATATATTCATCGTCTTCAACAATAGCTATGGTCGTCATGTTTCCTCCGTCTTTTAAGGAACATTCACTTGGTAAAGCGTAATATCGCCAATGGAAAGCACTTCTTTAAAATGGCTGTGGAAGGCGTTTGTGTCAATGGAATAGCTTCGACGTTCAAAGTCGGAGACCACCACATAAGTCACGCGATATTTGTCGAACAGGTCCATATGTTCCAAAGGTGCATTGTACATAAGCGCAAGATCAGTTTTGCGCCGGGAGGTGTCCAGCCCGTGAAAATAGAGAAAGGTATCCGCGCCGCATACCACATTGCGTCCTGCAAGGGAGGCAATCTCATTATTGTGTCGGGTATCTGTCAAAAAAACTGCGTCCGCTTCCGTGTGGTTTTCCACGTATTCCGCCAGTGCCACCTGCTCCGGGCTGTATAGCTGGTAACGGGATACCGCCTCCCTTCCCAGAGTGAGGATTCCGGAGAAGGATACAAGGAAGAAAAAGAGTGCGGCAAAAATTCCGTAGCCGGGAAACTTTTTTTGTCTTTCGTAAAGGGCAGCGCAATAGTCGGCAGCTCCCAGGCATAGGAGAAAATATGCCCCATACAGAAGTTTATTATTATCGTAGGTATTGGGAGTAAATACCACCAGCTCACTCAACCACCAAAGCAGCAGGGCGGGGAAGAACAGAGGGGCTCTTTTTTTGCCGCAGGCACAAAACCCTCCCAGGATTGGCAGCAGAGCCACTCCGATATTTTTCAGATAGAACCAGGGATAAGGATCTCCCTGATTTGCCCAGTTAAAATGTCCTCTCACAAAACCGCCTTCCGCCACCTGGCCGAAGGTCCAGAAAAGCAGCTGGGGCAAGGCAAAGAGAAGAATGCAGGTCAGGTAAGCACCCCAGCAGACCAGGAGGCATTTCCATCCATGTTGCCTTACATGGGAAAAAAGCAGACAAATTCCCCAAAGGGTTAACATGGCAAAGGGAAGAATACAGATCAGCATAAGTCCGTTTCCTGTCAACAACTGCCGTTGGTCCATGTATTGCAGCAGGCACATAAGGAGCGTAAAGATGAGGAGAAGCAATGCCCACCCGTGCCGCAGAAAGCGTTCCTGCCAGGAGCGTGCCCGGGCGGAAAGCTTCCGGGAGGGGTTTCTTCTTACCAGCCATAAAAGTAACCATGCGGCACTGACGACGCCTGCGATTAAAAAGGAATGAGTGTGTATCATGGGCAGAGCGGCCACCAACATTCCAGCCAGCGGATAGTATTCCCGACGGTTTTGAAAAACCGCCCGATATAACAGCCACAGAGCCGGGAGGAGCACCGCATATCCAAACAAGGTGGCCCGTTGGGGGAGGAACATGTCCGCCACCACATTGACCCAGCGGATATTATGGCCCGTAAGATTTGTGGGGGTGGTGTAAAAACCGGTAAAAATATCCGAGAAACGATATCCCCCTTCCTTGGACCAATCCAGAAAATAGGAGAAGCCAAGCCCGCCGTTGCAGAAAAACAAAAGCAATACGAGAAATTTCCCGCTGCTCCCAGAGGCTCTGTCACGGGAGCGCATAATGGTATTGGCAAAAAGATAGGCAGCGGTAACTATTTGTCCCATTGCAAAAATCATGGGCAGAATATAGGCAAGTCTGAGGGAAGCTCCCAGCACATATAAACTTGCAGAAATGCTGTCGGATAGAAAGGGATAGGAGAGTTTTACGCCGGGCATGATGGAATAGTCAGGGGGAAAGTGTCCCTGTTTTGCAAGGCTTGTGATAAAGCCCAGATGCATGTTCATGTCCCCGTAAGTACTTTGACCGGTGTACATAGCGTTGTCAGAACCGGACAGGATGGTGTGCGTGTGAAGCAGGTAACACCAGAACGCCAGAAAGAGAATGAGGAGCATGCCAAAGGGCAGATGTACCTTCAGACTGGCAAGAAATCCGTGCAAGCTATCTAAAAAGGGCTGACGAAGACGGTATAACCATGCCGCTGCGGCGGGGATGGCCAGCGCGGCCGCCATTGCAAGCATATGAGCCAGGGGTGTAAAACCGCAGAAGAAGGCAAAGGGGATTGGGAGCCATGTGAGTAACAGGGAACCGACAACGCTTCCAAGCAACAGCTTTGAAAGGGGTTTTTCTCTGCGAAACTGCAGAAATACAAAAGTCATGCCTATGAGCTGGAAATAGAGATAATATGCGGTTCCGGCAAGGTTGCCGGCGATGGAACCATACATGGCAGTTCCTCCTTTTTATGTGAGCGTCTTTTGTTATGATAATTATAATTATAACAAAAATTTAACGCCGATTCAATGTCACGGCAGCATTTTTTGCAGTCAGGGCTGTCTGAGAAGCGTTCGGACGCGGCTAGGCTATATTATCCTTAGAAGGTGGCAATGGGGGGAAGCATCTGTGGGGGAAACTTTAGGTTGCATGTGGAAAAAATTGCAAACCAACGGTTGAATTCCATTAACGCAACCAACGGTTTGTGTAAAAGTAATCGGAACAGGTATATTGTTATGATGGCAGGGATAAAGTTTGTGCCGCTTTTGAAATACATGGAAAGGAAGATGATATGATGAACCAGACAGAGATTGGAAAGTTTATTGCACAGTGTCGTATGGAGAAAAAGATGACGCAGGCGCAGTTGGCGGAAAAACTGAATATTACGGACATGGCCGTGTCCAAATGGGAAACGGGAAAAAGTATGCCCGATGCTTCCAGTATGCCGGAATTATGTCAAATATTGGGGATCACGGTAAACGAACTGTTGAGAGGGGAGAAAGTCAAACCGAAAGCTATGAGAACAGGTCGGATGAATAAGTTGATGTCCGTTCTTTTTTCCATAGCCCTACTAATAGGGATTATGGTTTGTCTTATCTGTGATATTGCCATATCCGGCAGGCTGACCTGGTCCTTGATTCCGGTCAGCTCCCTGGTTTTTGCGTGGGTCATCGTTTTCCCTGGTATGATTTTGGGAAGGAGGGGAGTGGTGGCAAGTTTTGTATCTCTCAGTGTTTTTATTCTTCCTTATTTGCTTTTGCTGAGTCTTTTATTGGAAGTGAAGGAGGTATTTTCCATCGGTGCGGTGATGGCAGTGATTTCCATTGTGTTTTTATGGATTGTCGTTGGAATCTTTTGTCTTGTTGGAAAAGCAAAAAAGCGGGTGGCTTTGGGAATTACCTTTTTGATGGCAATTCCGTTTCAGTTTGTCATCAATTTCAGTTTGTCCAAGAGGATAGGGGAACCTGTTTTTGATATATGGGATACGCTGAGTATTTTTCTGCTGCTGATCTTTGCGTTTGTATCATTTCTTTGGGATTACGATAAAAAAGAAGGTGAGCAAGGTCTCTGATTAAATCCCTGCCTGAAGGTCATACGCATCAAGTGTGTGGGTGCATCCGCCGGGACAGGCCATGGAACTGTTGGGAGCTCTTACAAATAACGCAACAGGTGGAGAAAGATGGGATTGGAAAAAAAAGGGAGATGTGATACAATGGGGCTGTGGGACAGTACTATGCCATGATGATCCGGGCCGATGGGGATCTGAATGGAATATGGCATTAGACAGGAAGGGCATGTTGGGTATGGGAAGAGATACACAGAAGGAAGGACCCCTTATCGGAGGCAAGGGAACGGGACAGGAAACGGGAAAGCGGATGGCCAATCTGGAACTGCTCAGGTGTGTGGCGATGATGATGGTGGTGGTGCTGCACTACCTGGGAAAGGGAGATCTGCTCACCGATTTGACTTCGGATTCTATGGGGAGCGCAGGCGCAGCGGCGTGGTTTCTTGAGTCCTTTTGTATAGTGGCCGTAAATGTGTATATGTTTATCAGCGGATATGTTATGTGCCGGTCCTCTTTTAAGCTGAGTAGGCTGATTGTGCTCTGGCTGCAGGTGTGGGTATATTCCGTGAGCTTTGGCATCGTTGGAGCTCTGGCGGGAACGCTGGGGGCGACTCCATTTGACACCCACTATCTATTGACGCTTTTGTTTCCTGTATCCATGGGACATTACTGGTTTATGACGGCATATCTGTTTGTGTATCTGCTGCTGCCCTTTGTGGGAATGGCGGCGGGGAGGATGTCGAAGGGGCAGCTTGGACTTGCGCTTGGACTGTTGCTTTCGGTGTTTTGTCTGTTGAAAAGTTTCCTGCCCTTGCGTCTGGAGATGGACCAGCAGGGATATGATTGTCTGTGGTATCTGTGCGTTTTTTTGTCGGCGGCTTATGTGCGGCGTTTCGGGGTGAAGTTTTTGGAGAAGAGGGAGCGGGGATTGTCTTTGTATGTAGGGTGTTGTCTGATGATTTACGCAGGAACCATGGCGCTGCGGGAGATTTATCTGCGCACGGGCAGTCTGGAGAGAATGCTGAAGATGTGTCTGGAGTACAATCACATTCTGCCGTTTCTGGCTGCGGCAGGATTGTTTGCCTTTTTTCGGGGAATAGCCATCCAGGGCAGGGGGGCCAAGGTGATTAACCGGATAGGGCCATACACGCTGGGAGTGTATTTGCTTCATGAGAATCTGGGGCTTCGCTATGGCTGGCAGAAATGGTTTGGAGCAGGACAGGGAAATAGGGACCTGATAGAGCTGCTTCTTGGGACTCTGGCGGCGGTGGTATGTGTGTTTACGGCAGGCATTTTGGTGGATATGATGAGAAAACGGCTGTTTGTGCTGCTGCACAGGGGACTTATGAGAGTGGGGGCATATCGCAGGGTGGTGAAGGCGATTGACAGAGCGGATAGCACGTTCCAAGGCGGTTGATAGCTTGCTCCCGCCTCATGTATATCAATTTCTGCTGTGAGGAAGGTGCAGACCAATTCGCAGTGATATTTTCGATTCACTTTCTGAAAAAAGATTTGACTACAATCTCTTAAAAGAGTATAATAAAAAATGTGATTTGACATTTCATGGGTGGGCAGCGCTCCACCCATGATTTTTCGGGAGAATGTAAGCGCTTACATAGGCTGAAAACAGGGTGAATTTATGAAAAGGTTAATGAATAACAAGGCGGTTTTGCGTGAGCTGTTTCCATACATTATTTATGTGGCGATTTCAATGGCGGTGCTGGATGTAGGTATTTTGTGCGTACTTTCCGTGTCGGGAGAAAATATGTGGGATCACAAGGAGATACTGCTTGTAGTCAATTTTTTGATGCTTATAGTAGGGTCCGCGCTGGTTTTGTGGCAGTTTTTCCGTTATATTCTTCCGGCTAAGAATGTAATGCGCTATATGGGGGAAGAGGACAGCCTTGTATACAGGGATGTGAGTGATGAGATCATAGGTTCTCTGGAGGATTACAAGGAGTGTAAAGTACGGTTGAATCAGATGGAGTCCATTGTGCAGATGGATTTTATTGATAAGCTGCTCAATGCGGAGTACAAAAGTAAGCCGCAGCTTTTGGCGGAAGCCGAGAGCGTGGGAATAGAGCTGTATGGGTATCGGTATGTTGTTATTGTGGCCGGTATCTTTAACAATGTGGCGGACGAGGATGTGGACGCCGCCACCATATATGAGAGTACGGTGGTATTGGATTATCTAAAACTGGAAATGGGCTGGGGGGAGCAATTACATAATGTCTGGTTTCGGAAAATCAGTTATCGTCGGATGATGATGGTGCTGCAGCTGCAGGGAGAATTTGAGATAGACAGGTTATATGAGCTGCGGGAGAAATTTCTGCGGGAACGGGGGGTGAATATTTTCTGGGGTGTCAGCAGGCTGCAGGAGGATCCGCTCTATCTGTGGAAGAGCAGGGAGGAGGCATACAGGGCAGTCAACTGCTGTGATACGGAAAACGTATGCCTGGAGTATTCGGAGAAGCTGGAATCGGGCATCAAATACTATTTGACCGGCAGTGCGAGGAACAATCTGCAGACCTTTATCCAGTCGGGAAACGCGGCGGAGACCCAAAAGATTATCAGGCTTCTGAAAGACGAGAACTGTGAAAAGCGAAAATTGTCCCACAGTCAGTTCATTGCTCTGAACGGCAGACTGATCCGGCTGTTTGAAAAATTTCAGAAACAGGATAAATATGCCACGGAGGATATGATAGATCTGCTGAATGATTTTGTGCTGGCGGACGCAGGGGACCATGAGGCGTATTTTGAGCGGCTGGAGGCCTGCTGTATGGATCTGTGCGAAAGATACGGCAGGGATAAGCAGGATAAGAAGAATCAGCTGGCTGTGGAGATCAAGGAATACATAGATGAAAACTATCATGACTGCAATCTGGGACTGACGCAGGTGGGAACCGCATTCAATATTTCCGACAGTTATGTGTCGTTGATTTTTAAAGAATATATCGGCGTGAAATTTTCAACCTATGTGGAAGAGGTTCGAATCAGGCATGCATCGGAGCTGCTAATGGACGGTGTATTGACCGTTCGGGAAATTTCGGAGCAGACAGGATATACCAATGAACAATCTTTCAGGAGAGCTTTCAAGAAGGTAAAGGGGATCAGCCCCAAGGAGGCAAGGATTCTGGAAGTTACTGTGAAGACGGATGTGAGGAAGAGCAGTTGAGGAGCCGGCCATTTGGGCTTTTGCTTCCGTGAAAGCAGGGCCGGGGGAAAGGGTTTCTGGAGAGCAAAGGGAGCGGGTGAGTGAGAGAAATGTACAGGGAGATTAAGTTTGGGAGGAAGATACCGCTCTTTGATATGTCAAATTCCGAAGGGGGATTTATCAGCGGAAACGATACATTGCCACGCAGAAACGTGTCGTTGGAGGGGTTGTTTTTAGTAAACGGCGCGGTCTGTGTAATGGAACGGGACAGGGAGCGTTTTTTGCATTATCATCCCGGAGGGACGGATTACGACCGTGGGGGTATGATATTCCGATTGCCGCTTCCGCCGGGGGCATATGTCATTTCCGTTGTGTGCGAGGGAGAAGGGATCAAGGCGGCAGTGAGTATTTCCGGCATGGATCCGGAGCGGATACTCCAGGGAGGTCATTGGGACGCGGCCGGAGTGGTGCCTGTGAGAAACCGTGCCAGGTGGAAGGGAAATACATGGACGTTTTCCTATGTGAACGGCGGAGCCTGGATAGATATTTCTCTGGAACCCATGCAGCCGGATATTGTGGTTGGGATACGTGAAATACGGATATGGGAGCGGGGGAAATCCCAGGGGCAGGGGATGGAGGATGTGGAATTAGGAGAAGGACAGAAGCGCCGCCGGGTGTTTATTTTGGGAGATTCCACGGCTAAATCCTATGTTTTTGAGGAGGCGCCCATGAGTGGATGGGGGCAGTTGTTTTATCGTATGGTGGATTCTGCCATGGCGGAAGTTGTGAACTATTCCAACGGCGGACGTTCCCTGCGGGTAATGTATCAGGAGGGAAGGCTGAACGATTTGCTTTTGACAGGACGGCAGGGAGATTTTGTATTGCTGCAATCGGGGCATAATGACGAGAGAGCCAGGAATGACGGGAAAGATCCGGATGGGGAAAATGCGCGCTTTGGACGGGGAAGCACGGAGGAAATGTATGGGAACATATTAAAGACGTGTTTTCTGCCCGCAATACAAGCGGTGGGAATGATTCCCGTGCTGGTCACGCCTGTGACCAGAATCAATGCAGGATGTGGAAATGATACCGTATTTGTCAATTCTTTCCGAAACAGGGATTTTCCTGCAGTGATGCGCAGGATTGCCGCTGAGACCAATACTTTGCTTTTGGATCTGAATAAAAAGAGTGTGGAATACTTTAATCAGGTGGGGGCATGTGGAGCCAGAGCCATGGTTATGGCGCTGGAGCCAGGGGAGACGCCCGGAAAGACAAACGGGGGCAGCTATGCCAACGGAAATCCCGGCAATCATGCCGACGGCACCCACTATAAGGAGTGTCTTTCCAGGCAGTACTGCAGGATGGCGGTGGAAGAACTGGTGAGAACGGCGGATGAGGGTAACGGGACGGCAAAAGCTCTTTGCGGGTTACTTAAGAAGGAGGTATTGCAGGCAGCCGGGAAAGGGGATTTTTCGGAGGTGTTTCCGGAGGTTTGCAGGGATACGATTTTCGGAGAGGGCGCCTATTACCGCAATCAGATAGAAAAGATGGTGGAGTTGGGAATTTTCCGCAAGGATGGAGAAGGGAATTTCCGTCCGGAGGCACTTTGCAGTAGGAACGCGTTCCGGGAGGGAATAGGCAAAATTTGGCGGCTCCCTGAGGAATTTACCCGGGTAGAGGGGGACGGGAATCTTTCAAAAGCGGATGCGGCGGTGATTTTGTATGATGCTTATGCCGCCCGCTTTGGGTTGGAAGAGGAGAAGAAGCCGCCTTATATGACGAACTATAACGGGCCAAACGTGGATCCGTCGGATCCGGATTTTGATTGTAATCTGCCTTCCGGGGAGACCATGTATTATCCGCTGACGCCTTTTGGGCAGGTGGCTGATTTGGACGGATTGTCCCAGGAAGTGTATCAAAAGGTAGAGGCGGTGTATCGGCTGGGATTGCTGCGCTGTGAGGGAACAGGACGGGGGGCGCTTGACAACGGTGTGCTGTTTGGGCCAAAGAGGCTGGTTACAAGGGGCATGGCTGCAAAGTATCTCTATTTTTGCTTTGTCCTGTGCCAAGAAGTAAAAAAAGAAAATCATTTGATCGTGGATATCGGCTGAATGGTTGGTGCACATTGCGCTATTAGGGCAGTACGCCACCATACAATTCTTGATTTATGTAAAGTTAAAGAATTGTATGTTTCTAATTTGTGAATTTTCTGTTAAATTATATTTATTTCCAGCCTACATGTTCGGTGGCCAGATTGGGAGGTAAAGAGTCAGTATGAAATTCAAGAACAAATATGTGGAATATTACATCGCGATAGCGGCGCTGGCGGTACTGGTAGTTGTGTTTATAGCACAATCAGTGGTGAGAAACCGTCAAAACGGCGGATCCCAAAAAGATGGGGAAGAACTTGCACGGCTGGAGGAGATGGATTTTATTCCATATGAAACCTATGGCGAGACACAGTTGTCCTATTCCGCCCTTTCTAACGGGTATGCGGAACTTGGCTATCAGGGGACGGATGCGGTTATTACGCTTTCTCCTTTTGATGCGGATACGGCGGGAAAAGGGCTGGTTTTGCAGCAAATCACGGATTATGGGGAGAACGCCCAGATTGCAGGCGACGGCCAGGACGTTAAATCTTTGTTCTTAGATGAAAATGTGGATGCTCGGTGGAGCTTTGATGTAAAAGAAGCAGGGCTTTACAGCATCGTTTTGGATTACTCCGGTCCGGAGGGGGACGGCGCCAAGATTCAGAGGCAGATTCTGCTGGACGGGGAGCTGCCCTGTGCGGAAGCGACGAATGTATGTTTCTATCGCTATTTTGTGGAGGCTGGGGACGTAAAGATCAACGAGATAGGGGATGAGGTATGGCCGACCCAGAAAGAAGTTGTGCGCTGGCTGACCCAGGCGGCATATGACTCCAATGGGTATCATCCGGAGCCAATGTATTTTTACCTGTCTCAGGGGAAGCATACCTTGGAACTTGGCTATGTGGATCAGCCCATTGCCATTAAGGAGATTCGTCTGGAGGGAAAGCAGGAGATCCCCGCATACCAGGATTTGCTGAAGGAGTATGAAGCCAGAGGATATAAGAAAGCTTCTGCGGGGGCCGGTGCCTACATAGAGGGTGAGAAGTCGGCATGGAGAAGCGACTCCATCATCAGAAGAGAGAGTAATAATGATCCTGAGACGGTGCCCTTTTCTCTCTACAACAGGGTTCTGAACACGGTGGGCGGAAATCGCTGGAATCGCGGAGAACAGAGTGTAAGCTGGCAATTCCAGGTTCTTGAGGACGGTTTATACGAAATCGCTGTCAAGACGCTCCAGGGCAGAAACGAAGGCATGCCGTCTTACCGCAAGGTCATGATTGACGGTAAGGTGCCTTTTCAGGAGTTGCTGGAATATAAGTTTCCTTATAGTAAGACCTGGTACGGTGAGGTGCTTTCCGACGAGCAGGGAGATCCCTACTTGGTTTATTTGGAAGCAGGTGTTCATGAGATCACATTGGTGGCTCAGTTAGGTCCGATTTCTTCTGTGGTGGAGAGAACGACCAACGATATCTCCGTGTTGTCCGAGATCACCAGGGACATTACGAAGATAACAGGAACCGAGCCCGACCCTAACTACGAATATGATCTGTATCGGCTGATGCCGGAGTTGTCGGGAGAATTGGAGGAGCTGGCTTCCAGCATTGAGGTGTGTGCGGATATCCTTGCCGCCATCACAAATAAGACGACCTCCACCGAGAACAGTTACCGGGCGATTATTGATACATTGAGAAACTTTTCCGAGGATGTTGACAGAATTCCCAAGGCGCTGAGCGAACTGGAAAATGCACAGACGAATATGGGATCCTACATAACCAGTCTGAAGGTTTCTCCGCTTCAGATCGACTATCTGGAGGTGAAGGCCCCGGAAGAAACCTTTGAAGTGAAACACTCCAATTTCTTCCAGAGGTTTTATGTGTCAGCGGTGAATTTCCTGATGTCCTTTGTGAAGGATTATGACGCCATCGGCACCACCAAGGAAGATGGGGAGAATGTGGTTCTGGATGTGTGGATCGGCCGTGGTTCCGAGTGGGGTGAGATCTTAAAGGAAATGATTGATGAAGATTTTACGCCCAGAACAGGTATCAGCGTGAATTTGAATGTCATGCCAAGCAGTCAGCTGACTACGGGGGGCGTGAATGTGCTGATGTTGTCCATCAACTCCGGTACGGCTCCGGATGTGGCGCTTTCGGTTGATTATAATCTGCCGTCTGAGTTTGCTTTCCGCGGTGCATCGGTGGATTTGACACAGTTTGATGATTATGAGGAGGTCTCTACCTGGTTCTACGACAACAGTATGGTGCCGTATGTGTTCCGGGAGGGCGTGTACGCATTGCCGGAGACCATGGACTTTACCGTAATGTTTTACCGAAAGGATCTGGTACGTGAGCTTGGTCTGGAACTGCCTCAGACATGGACCCAGCTCTACACGGATATCCTGCCCAAGCTCTATGAAAACAACATGTCCTTTAATTTGTCGGTGGACACATCCGTATCTTCAAGTTCACCTGCAGCTTTGAGAGGATTTACCATGATGTTGTTGCAAAACGGAGGCTCTTATTACACGCCAAACGGCAAACAGAGTGCTCTTGGCACGGCGCAGGCATATCAGTCTTTTAAGTCCTGGACGGATCTGTACAGCCAGTACGAGGTGGATGAGGAGTCCAATATGTTCACACGTATGAGAACCGGAGCGACGCCAATCGGTATCGCCGGTTACACGGAGTACATACAGTTCTTGACTTCCGCGCCGGAATTGTATGGCCGCTGGGGAATTACGGCCGTGCCGGGCATTGTAAATCAGGACGGCACGATTTCCAGGGAGACGGGTTCCGTCTCCAAGACTGCCAATCTGATTCTGTCCCAGTCCGACAAGCAGGAGGCGGCTTGGGAGTTCCTTAAGTGGTGGATGTCTGAGGAGACGCAGGTAAGTTACGGCAGACAGCTAGAGGCGGTGATCGGAGAATCCGCCCGCTGGAACACAGCAAATGTAAACGCATTTTTCCGGCTTCCCTGGAAGACGGAGGATAAGGCCGTGATACAGGCTACGTTGGAAAATGCCCAGGAGCAGTACATCGTTCCGGGAGGTTATTTTACCAGCAGGCATTTGATCAATGCATGGAACCGTGTGGTTATCAATGATGAAAAGGCTCGAGATGCCTTGGAGGAAGCTGTCAAGGACATCAATAAGGAGCTGAATGTGAAGATAGAGGAATTTGGCTTGCAAGATGTAGATGTCATTCCGCAGGAGGGTCAACGATGAAGCAAATCTTGAAACGCAGGGAAAAAGGGCCGATCAGTCAGATGGATCGCAGAAAGACCTTTGTGGGTTATATGTTTTTGGCGCCTTTCCTGATTTTGTTTGTGACCTTTACATTGATTCCCATATTTGTTGCAATGGGACTGAGCCTGACAAACTATAACTTGATTCAGACCCCTGGGCTTGTGGGGCTGACCAATTATATGAATCTGATTCTGGAGGACGATGTCTTTTTGACCTCACTTAAGAATACGCTGTTGTTTGCTCTTTTGACCGGCCCTACGGGATACCTTGCATCTTTTATGATGGCTTGGCTGATTACTTTGATGAATAAAGGGCGGGGAGCATTTGCGCTGGCTTTCTATGCGCCCTCTCTTACCAGCGGCGTCGCCATGTCTACCATATGGCTGATCATTTTCTCCGGCGACAGAAACGGTTATCTGAACAACTTTATGTTAAAGCTTGGGGTTATTCTGGAGCCGATTCTGTGGACCAAGGATGCCAATTATCTGAAGTGGGTTATTGTGATCATTTCCGTCTGGATGAGCATGGGTACCGGGTTTCTGGTATTTCTGGCAGGCTTGCAGAATATCGATCCGTCCCTGTATGAGGCCGCAAGGGTGGACGGAATGAAGAACCGTTTTCAAGAGCTGCGCTATATCACCCTTCCCATGATGAAGCCCCAGCTTCTGTTTGGCGCAGTGACTTCCGTGGTAAATGCTTTCGCCATATTTGATGTGGCGACTTCGGTTGCCGGGATGCCCAGCCCCAATTATGCGGCACATACCATAGTGGCGCACTTGTACGATTATGCGTTTATCAGGATGAATATGGGTTACGCCTCTTCCGTTGCAATGATTCTGTTTATTATGACGTTTCTTATAGGACGCATTTGCTTCTATATATTCAGATCGGAGGATTAGTAGTATGGAATCTATCATAGTACAGACGCTGACGGGAAAGCGGCGATTAAAAAAAATTAAGATTGGCCATGTGCTCTTGGTAATCGGGATGTTGGCGCTTGTTTGCTTTACGGCGCTGCCGTTGGTGGCTATGGTATGTCGGGCGTTCATGCCTTTGGATGAGCTGTATCTCTATCCTCCCAGGATTATTGTGCGCAAGCCAACGTTTTCCAACTTCGCGGATTTGCTGAATTCGTTGAATGCCTCCGATGTGCCTTTTACCAGGTATATTTTTAACAGTATATTAACTACCGGTGTTACAGTATTTTTGAGTATTTTTGTTTCCTGTGCGGGGGCATACGGGCTGGCAAAGTTTAAGCCCCGGGGATCCGCTACGATTTTTGCCATCATTACGGCGGCGCTGATGTTTTCCTCGTATGTGACGCAGATTCCCAACTATCTGATCGTAAACGGGCTTGGACTGGTAAACAGTTACTGGGCGCTGATTCTCCCCAAGATTGCGGTCGCCTATAACTTTTTCCTGGTGAAACAGTTTGCGGAGCAGCTCCCGGATTCCATTCTGGAGGCGGCCAGGATCGACGGTGCGAAAGAATTGTATACATTCTGGCATATTGCCATGCCGCTTTTAAAGCCCGCATGGAGTACGCTGGCGGTATTCTCCTTTGTAAGTAACTGGAATGATTATTTTTCCGCTCTGGTATACATCAACAAAGATGCCATGAAGACGTTGCCCCTGGCGCTTCAGACCTTGGCGGGCGGCGCGGGAGTGGTTGCCAGATCCGGTTCTGTGGGGGCGGCCACGCTTTTGACCACATTGCCAACCATTATCATCTTTTGTATCATGCGAGGCAAGGTAATGCAGACCATGACATATTCCGGAATTAAGAGTTAAGGCGGAGGACGGATATGAAACGAATAGCGAACATAGTAATTGCTTCTGTTTTGATAATGGCGGTGTTTTTTGTATCTGTGGGAACCGTGGCGGAGGCAAAAGGCAGCGGGGTATCCCTGGTGGCGGATGAGGAAGGGCGTTTTGATTCCATACCTACCGTCTATGATGTGGAAGCAACTTACAAAAACCTGGGCGATTACGGAACATTAAACCATGCGGAGGATCTGTTTGTAGATGGGGAGGATAATCTCTATGTTGTGGACACGGGAAACAACCGGGTTTTGAAGATATCCTTTGACGGTCAGGTGCTTGGGGAATACACGGAAGGGTATGGCCTTGCGTTTAAGGGACCTAAGGGGGTATATGTCCACACGGACGGCAGCATTTGGGTGGCGGACACCGGTAACTTCCGCATTGTGCGTCTGGATAAGGACGGCAGGGATATGGAAGTGTATTACAGGCCGGACAGTGCGCTTTTGGAGGAAAGCTTCACGTTTGCGCCGGAAAAGATATATGTGTCCATTACAGGCTACATATATGTTTTGAAGGGCATGAATCTGATGCTTCTGGATGGACAGAACGAATTTCGAGGATATGTGGGTGCGGTGAACGTGCCCTTCAATCTGCAGCGTTTCCTGATCAGGGCCTTCGGAACCAAGTCACAGATCGAGAGGACCATGAAGCAGCAGCCTTCCTCCTATAACAACTTCATGATTGCATCGGACGGAATGATTTACGGCATCCTTGCAAATGAAAAGACGGGACAGATCAGAAAACTAAATTCCGTGGGTACCAATACCTTTCCGGAACAGCCCTATGGATATGACATTTCTCTGGATGATTTGAATTATCAGATTTCCAGGTTCTCTGATATCAACGTGATGGACAATGGTATCATTACGCTGGCGGATCAAAGTACGGGATTACTGTATCAGTATAATCAGGACGGAGAATTACTGGCTATCTTTGGCGGGAACGGCAGCACCAAGGGAACCTATACGAATCCCAACAGTGTCGTATCAGACAGCAGAGGGCGGCTTTATGTATTGGACTATACTACCAATACCATTACGGTGCTTGCGCCCACCAGGTTTATCCAGCTGATCCACGAAGCGGTTTCCCTGTATGATATTGGCGAATATGCGGCTTCAAAGGATTATTGGCAGCAGGTGCTTGAGATTGATTCCAATTATGCCCTGGCCCATTCAGGATATGCAAAGGTGCTGTACAAAGAAGAAAAATATAAGGAAGCAATGGATCAATATTACCTGGGCAATGACAAGGAAGGGTATTCCAAGTGCTTTTCCGAATACAGACATCAGCTGTTCCGGGAATATTTCGGATGGATTGTCCTGGCGGTGGTAGTGTTGTGCGGCGGCTTTTGGTTCGGATTTACCAGGCTGAAGGATAAGACTGATCTGCTGGCGCATAAGTTGGAAATGGGGGGAAGGATAGAATGAAAATATTAAAAATGTCAGTATTGATTATATTTCATCCTGTGGTGGCTTTCTCCTATATCCAGAAGGAGCGGGATCGCTTTCAGGCACGGCCCATTGTGATTTTGCTGCTGTTGGGCATTATCGTAAGGCTGTTTTCCCTGCAGTTTACCCATTATCCATTATCCAGCATTACCATCAGGTCCAATCTGATTCTTGAGGTGGCGAAGCTTTTTGTGCCGCTGGTTTCATGGGGAATCTGCTCCTATCTGATGACGACGATCATGGACGGAGAGACCATGTTTCGTGAGTCCATGCTGGCGGTTTCCTATGCGCTGGTGCCTTACATTATATTCATGATACCGCTGACCCTCTTGTCCAGAATACTGGATGCCAATCAGGCGGGGCTGTACGGCTCCCTGGAGGCATGTATCCTTGGCTGGGTGATTTTGCTAACCATCGTCAGTCTGAAAGAAATGAATCACTTTACAGTGGGAAAGACGGTTGTGATTGTACTGCTCTCCGTATTTACCGTTGCGATCCTCTGGGCGGCTGTGGCATTGTTGTACTCGATCTGTACACAGTTCCTTGATTTCGTGGGAGAAGTGTTGGTGGAACTGAGATATAAGTTTTGAGAAAGGGGCGGGTAGACGGGGCCATGAAGATCGGAAAAATAGAGAAACTATTGTGCCTGATGGCATTGTCGCTTTGTCTGTGGTTTGGGATTGCAGGCAGGGCGGAAGCTGCTGGTACAGTACTGGAGAATGACAAGTTCAAACTGGAACTGGTAAACGAATATTCCGAGGTACGGCTGACGGATAAGGCAACGGGGGATGTTTGGTCCTCGTCCATGAGCGATCCCAAGTTTGATCTCTCAAAGGTCAGCGGAAGGTGGAAGAACAGGATGCAGTCGCTGTTCACGCTCAATGTGACTGACCTGCGGATCGGTGTGGGATCCGTGTCCAACCATAATCTGTTTGGAAGCGAGTATACTGCCACACCGTATGAGACTGATTATGGTTTGGGCGTAGAATATGACATGATCGCGGCGGGGGTAAAGATCAGCATTGAATTTGCGTTGACATCGGATGGATTCTCCATAAGAATCCCCAGCGAAAAGGTGGAAAAATACGGCAGTTTCAGTGCGGTTTCCGTTGATTTGATGCCTTTTTTTGCAGGGGCGGTGGATAACCAGGAGGGATATCTATTTTATCCCGACGGCAGCGGGGCGATTCTTGACTTTAACGATCCCGGCCACCTGGGGGAATCTGCAGTTTCATATACCGTGTATGGGGATGTTAGGAATAACCAGAATTTGAAGGGCCGTTTTGAGCAGGCGGAGGCATCCGTGCTGCTGCCTGTCTTTGGCGCTAATTACGGGAAGAAGGGATTTGTGGCTTATATCACAGGAGGAGAGGAAACCTCCAGGATTACGGTAAACCCCTCAGGCAATATCGTAAAGGCCAATTACATATATCCTACCTTCCTGTTTCGGAGAGGATTTGACGATCCCAGGGTGACAAACCAGGCGGTGAGCAAATATGACGAAGAACAGCTGAAGACGGTGTACGAGATCTGCTATCAGATTCTTCCTCAGGGCAAAACGACCTATGCGGACATGGCTGTGGCATATCGGGAATATCTGACGGAAAACGGGCTGTTGGCAGGCGGCAGTAAGGAAGGCCTGACCTTGGCGCTGGATCTGTTTATGGGAATTGTGGAAGAGGGATTGGTATTTGACACCTTTCAAAGTGTGACCAGTTTTGCGCAGGCACAGGAAATATTGAAAGATTTGAAGAGCAGCATTGATGCTTCCATGGAGGTATCGCTGCTTGGCTGGACGAAGTCGGGATATGGAACAGAGCCCAAGTATTTCCCCGCAAACAGTAAACTGGGTGGAAATAAGGGACTTGAAGCGCTTGCAAAATATGCCGGGGACAATGGAATTACCCTTTCCCTGGGGGCCAACTTCCTGACGGCGGACGCTGAGGCATCCGGTTATTCTCAGTCTACGGATATCGTGTTTCTGGGTAATTATCAGGTGCTGACAAACAGGAGAAACTCCATCAGGGTTATCAGTCCCAATACGGCCCTTCGTAATTACCAAAAATTTATGGACAAAGCCCGTAAATATGAATTGACCGGTCTGAAGCTGGAGAATCTGGGGGATATGCTCTATTACAATTATTCGGCCAGAAACCCTGTTTTGGCAACGGAATGTAAGGAAAACTGGCGCCAGATGCTGTCTGAGTCTAAGGAGGCCTTTGGAAGTGTCACCAGTGAGGGCGGCAATCTGTATGTACTTGCAACAGCGGATACGGTGACGGCGATTCCCACAGGGGATAACGGTTATCAAATGACCACCAGGGCGGTACCTTTTTATCAGATTGTGGTACACGGAGCGGTGCGGTATACGGGCGAGGCGCTGAACCTGTCAAGCGATGCGCGCAAGCAACGGCTGCAGTGGATTGAGTATGGCTACACGCCCTATTTTGAGCTTACATATGAGTCTGCGGAGAAGTTGATCAATACATCCTATAATGAACTGTTTACCTCCCGTTACGAGGACTGGAAAGAGGAGATTGTGGCCACCTGTACGGATATGAAAACCGCCTGGGACGCGATGCAGGGAGCAAAGATGGTCTCGCATGAGCAGCTGGCGAAGGATGTATTCTGCACCGGATATGATAATGGCGTGAAAATTTATGTAAATTATAATGAGCAGGCCGTTTCTGTGGACGGTGTGGAAATCGGTGCCATGGGCTGGGAGGTGAGACGATGAAAACAGAAGGAAAATCCATGGAGGGAAAGGGTTCCCTGAAAGAGTCTAAGACGAATAAGGCGGGACGGACGAAGAACAGAAAAGGCCTGACCATGGAGGGAAGGCGAAATCTGGAAGCTCTCATGTTCCTGTCTCCCTGGATTATCGGAACCTGTGTGTTTTTCATCAGTGCTATTTTTTCTTCCGTAAGGCTCAGCTTCAGCGAGATTGTGCAGTTAAGCGGCTTTGTGATGGAGTGGAGGGGAACCGTTAATTATCAAAACATATTTATGTATGATATTAATTTCATGCCTACATTTATATCCGTCATAACCAACACTCTGATCAATACGCCGTTGGTGCTGGTTTTTTCCCTGATCATTGCCATGCTGATCAACCGGCCCGTACCCGGAAGAGGATTTTTCAGAACCTGTTTCTTCATCCCGGTGCTGCTGGGGAGCGGTTATATCATGGCTCAGCTATTACAGATTGATGCCACGGGCAGTGTGGGCGTTGGTATTACGCTGCCTCAGGTGCTGCATGAGATGTTGGGCAATACACTGGTGACTGCGATACAGCCCTTCTTAGACAGAATTACATTGATTCTGTGGAAATCGGGTGTACAGATCATCCTGTTCCTGGCAGGACTGCAGGGGATCTCGTCCTCCCTCTATGAGGCTGCCAAGTGCGACGGCGCTACACAGTGGGAAATGTTCTGGAAGATTACGCTGCCCATGATTTCGCCGATTATCCTGTTGAATTTTGTCTATACCCTGGTTATGTACTTTACCTCGTCGGACAATGATCTGGTGAAATATATCCTGGATACGGTGTTTAGCAAGATCGACCTGGCCAGAGGTGCGGCCATGGGCTGGGTGTATTTCCTGTTTATCTTTGTACTGTGCGGCGTGGTATTCGGCGTCGTGCGGCTGGGGTCGAAGGAGAAGGAAGCGTAAGAGTTGAGCGCCCGCTGGAGCGGGCAGATGGGAGTTAGTGTGGAATGAGCGTTTTGGCAAAACAAAAGGAACACACGAAGATAATGAAGGGTCAGGGCAGCGGCAATACTTCCCTGGTGATCGCCACAAAGGGCAAGAAGTTTGTGGTCAGGTTCTTTTATTATCTGGTATTATGCAGTTTGTCCTTTGTCTTTTTATATCCGTTTATCACCATGATTGTGACTTCGTTGATGTCGGATTCGGATTTGATTAATATCACTATAAAATGGATTCCCAGCGGCTTCAAATGGAGCAATTATAAAATTGCCTTTCAGCAGCTGGACTATAAACGATATGTGTTAAATTCGCTGTTGATCGGTACGGTGGCCACTCTGGGGCATGTAATTTCCTGTTCTTTCATCGGCTATGGCTTTGCAAGATATCAATTTAAATTCAAGGGACTTTGCTTTGCCATTGTAATTTTGTCCATGTTGGTGCCGGTTCAGACCATTATCTTCCCGCTGTACATTCAATACAGCAAGATGGGATGGCTGGACAGCTACCTTCCCTTGTTGGTGCCTACCTTTTTCGGATATGGGCTCAATGGCGCGTTCTTTATCTTCCTGTTCCGGCAGTTCTTCCTGGGATTGCCCAAGGAGATGGAGGAGGCGGCAAGAATCGACGGATGCGGCGCTTTCCGTACCTTTTTCAAGATCATGCTGCCCATGTCCAGGTCGTCCATCCTGGTGACGGTGGTGCTTTCCTTTGTGTGGCACTGGAATGATTATTTTGAGCCCAATGTTTATATCCGATCCATGGCGAAGATGGTATTGCCCAGCAGGCTTCCCGGTCTGTATGCGCTGATGGATACGGAGGACGCCATGGACCTGGTAATGGAAGAGGGCGGATTTACTTTTAATAAAGCCATGCTGATGGCAGGAACCTTCCTTGTTATCCTGCCTGTATTGGTGGTATATGCCTTCCTGCAGAAGAAATTTATGGAAGGTGTGGAACGATCCGGTTTGACCGGAATGTAAATTGGGTAAAAGTATGTATTATGTGTGGATATAGGTACGATAGTCGTACTTATATATAGAAAAAAGGAGGATTAAGTATGAAAAAGAAACTTGTTGCAGCATTAATGGCTTCTGTGATGTGTCTGTCCATGTTAGCCGGCTGCGGAAACAACGAAGACAATCCGTCCGGAAGCAGTCCAAGTACGCCTGGCAGCACTACGCCAAGCAATAGTACACCCGGAAGCACTACCCCGGGAGGCTCCGAGCCGTCCGCTACGGCAGATCCCAACGCATTTGAGCAGACCTGGCCGGACGGACAGGTGATCACCTGGATGGTAAGGGATGACAATGCCACGGCGGATGAGACTCGCTATAGTCAACTGATTGCCATCGAGAAGATCGAGGAGATGTTCCATGTGGATATCCAGTTCATCACCATGAGCGGCAAGGATCAGGCAGGTGAGGAGAAGGGGGCGGCAGCGGCCAGATATGTGGCAATGATGTCAGATGTAAAAAATCTGCCGGATGTGGTTGGCTATATGCACAATGACACCTACAAGGAAAAAGGTGGCATCAGCGGTCTGTACAATGACGGCGTTTGCGTGGAATTGAATGACCTGATTGAAACGAAGATTCCGAACCTGAAGAAGATTTTCGAGGAGCATCCTGATATTGCCAAGGATATGGCAGACAGCGAGGGAAGGTACCTGTATCTGCAGAGAATCAACCCTTATTTGACGGAAAGAGATTATATCTCCGCTACCACAACAGGTCTTGTTATGAGACAGGACTGGCTGGACGCAGTGGACATGGATGTTCCCAAGAACATGGATGAGTGGACCGAAGTGTTGAAGGCGTTCAAGACCATGGATCCCAACGGCAATAACCAGAATGATGAGATTCCTTTCAACGCATATTCCAGCGGTATCCAGATGTTTGAAGCTGCTTACGGTATGATTGGCGGTATCTACATTGATCCCGATACGGGAAAGGTAGAGCATGGCGCAAGGACCCAGAAGTATAAGGAATACCTGACCAAGATGAACGAGTGGTATACCGACGGACTTATGGACCTGGTGTTTGACGAGAAGGGTAACGCTGTCAGCAAGGGCGGAGATGATCTTGTCACTGGTGATCTTGCAGGAAGCTGGAAGGGATTGTCCAACAATGACACCAAGTTTGCTGATGTAATGCGTACAGATGGCGGTAAGCCGGATACCAAATTCGTGGCTGTTCCCTGGCCTGCAACGGCTGACGGCACGGTATATTCTCAGAGGGGTGTATCCAGACTGCAGAAGAATACCGTAATCGTTACCACAAACTGCGCAAAGGATCCCAAGAAGATGGATGCTGTGGCTGCTATCTTTAACTACATGCTTTCCGAGGAAGGATCCCTGCTGTTGACCTGGGGTGAGGAAAATGTGACCTTTACCACAGACGACCATGGCGTCAGGACACTGACCGAGTATGGCAATGAGCAGATTGAGGTGGGCAGCTCAAAGCCTCAGCGTTATAAGATGTATGGTAACCAGAGCGATTGTCTGGTATCCTATGGCAATTTTGATATTGACACCGCTACCAGAGATGCATGGTATAACGAGTCTGCAACCATATGGGCAACCGCTAATTTTGATCTGATCTATCCTGCTTCCATCACTTTGACGGCTGACCAGACCGCGAGAATAGGAGATTCTCAGCTGGCTACGTATATTGCAGAGATGAAGTGGAAGTTTATCACCGGCCAGGAGCCTTTGGCTAACTTTGATACCTATCTGGCAGAGTTGGAGAGATTGGGTATCTCTAATATGGTAGCAGTCTACCAGGAAGCTTATGATGCTTATAAGGCACCCTGAGTTGTAAATAGACTGATATGATGTAAAATGAAAGATACCAAAGGCTATATATGGCCTTTGGTATCTAATTTTTTACATCCTCATAACGGGTCAAAGTCAACAGGAGATTTGCGGCCTGCCAATACCCATATGTCAGAGGGATATCGTATCTGTGAGCAAGCTTTTAGTTTCCTGGGGAAAATATAATTGGTATGTAAAAAAATAAAAACGGTCCCAAAGTGAAGGGACGGTACAGGAATCCAAAACAGTCCCCAAGGCAAAGTATCCGGAAGGCAGGAGCTGAAGCGAAGGGACAGTACTGGAATAGAAGGGAGACGAAATGGACAAAACAAAGATCAAGAAGATGTGGATCGCAGACAGAGGGGACGGAACTTATCGCAATCCCATACTCTATACGGATTATGCAGATCCGGATGCAATCAGGGTGGGAGATGATTATTTTCTGATCGCATCCAGCTTTTGTAATGCGCCGTCGGTACCGGTTCTGCATTCAAGGGATCTGGTGAACTGGAAGGTAATCAATTATGTGATGGAGCGTCTGCCCTTTGAGAGATACTGCACGCCACAGCATGGCTGCGGTGCCTGGGCGCCTGCCATTCGTTATCATGAGGGAACCTATTATGTCTTTATTCCCTTCCCTGACGAGGGCATTATGATGTGTACCACCAAGGATCCCTGGGCAAAGTGGAGCGAGCCTCAATTTATAAAGCAAAATGCTGGATGGATTGATCCCTGTCCCTTCTGGGATGAGGATGGGAAAATGTACATGGTTAACGGTTTTGCAAAGAGCAGAATCGGATTTAAAAGCGCTCTTTATATTTCACCTGTCCGCGATGAAGGAGCAGGATTGACGGCATTTCCTGATGAAGGCGGGTTTGTTTATGACGGTCACGCAACACAGCCCACCATTGAAGGGCCAAAGCTCTATAAGCGGAACGGATATTATTACATTTTTGCCCCGGCAGGCGGTGTGAAGCCCGGCTGGCAGACCGTGCTGCGCTCCAGGAAAATTCTGGGGCCCTATGAGGAAAAGATTGTGCTGCACCAGGGAAACAGCAGGGTAAACGGACCGCATCAGGGAGCCTGGGTAGACACTCAAAAGGGAGAGGACTGGTTCCTGCATTTTCAGGATGTGGGCAGCGCAGGTAGGATCGTGCATCTACAGCCAATGCGTTGGGAAAACGATTGGCCTGTCATCGGCGTCAATGCGGACGAGAACGGATGCGGAGAGCCGGTGGAAATATACGGTAAGCCTGATGTGGGCGGGCAATACCCGGTGGATGCCCCGGAGGACAGCGATTTCTTTCAGGGGGAGAAGCTGGGCCTGCAATGGCAGTGGAACGCCAACTTTGAAGAGGACTGGTATGGACTGGGAGACGGATATCTCCGGTTGTATGCCCGGAAAAGGCAGCCAGGCCAGCATATGTGTAATATGGAAAATTTGTTGTTGCAAAAATGGCCTGCACCATCATTTAACGTGACCGTATGTCTGCATTTGGAGGAAATGAAAGACGGGGATATGTGTGGTATGGTCTCTCTGGGAGGCTATTGTGACAGTCTGTTGGTGAAGCAGGAAAAGGGCGGACGAAAGCTTCTGCAGAACATTGAGAAAGTGGGAAAAGAAAAGGTAGAGGAAAACATCCTGGAGCTTGGGGGCGTTGAAGGTGATAGGGTGTATCTCAGGATGAGTGTGAGGGATGCCAGCAGCATATCCTGGGAGATGAGTTCTGATGGAGAGAATTTCCGTTCCGTTGGCCGGGAGACGGAGGCAATGGCCATGCCGGGAGCCTGGGTGGGCGTGAAATCGGGTCTTGTGGCCGTACACGACGGAGACGGGGAAACAGGCTGTGTGAAAGCAGAGTACTTCGTATATCAGGAGAACACTTAATCAGAGCTGCCGGATGTCCTTCCAGGGGAGAAAATGAAGAAAGGAATCTGTTAAAATGGAGATTATGGAGAACCAGGAGCGCCTGGAAGGCTTTCGAGAGAAAGCCAGAGCGCTTGTAGCCCGGATGACATTGGAGGAAAAGGTGGCACAGACCCTGTATAACGCACCCGCTGTGGAACGCCTGGGGCTGAAAGCATATAACTGGTGGAATGAGGCGTTGCATGGCGTTGCCCGGGCAGGGGTTGCAACGATTTTTCCCCAGGCCATTGGACTGGCGGCAACGTTTGATGAAGACTTCGTGGAGGAAGTGGCAGATGCCATTTCCACGGAGGGACGGGCTAAATATAACATGCAGCAGACATATGACGATACCGAGCGGTACAAGGGACTTACCTTTTGGGCGCCAAACGTGAACATATTCCGGGATCCCAGATGGGGCAGGGGACATGAAACCTTTGGGGAAGATCCGTATCTGACATCCAGATTGGGCGTGCGGTTTGTCAAAGGACTTCAGGGACATGACGAGGAAGTATACAAGGCGGCGGCATGTGCAAAGCACTTTGCCGTACACAGCGGACCGGAGGATCTGCGGCATCAGTTTAACGTGGATGTGGATAAACAGGATTTGTATGAGACATATCTGCCTGCCTTCAAGGCCTGTGTTCAGGAAGGACATGTGGAGACGGTGATGGGCGCCTATAACCGGGTGGATGGAGAACCGTGCTGCGGAAGTCATCTGCTGCTTCAGGATATTCTGCGGGAGGAATGGGGATTTCAAGGGCATGTGGTCAGCGACTGCGGTGCCATTAAGGATTTTTATCAGCATCATATGGTGGTGGATACGCCTGTAGAGGCGGCGGCTATGGCCATGAACAACGGCTGTGATTTAAACTGCGGCGGCATGTTCTTGCATTTGACTCAGGCAGTTTCGGAGGGGCTGGTAGAGGAAAGCCGGTTGGATGAAGCCGTGGTGAACCTGCTGGCTGCAAGGGCCAAGCTGGGGATTTTGGATCAGAAGACCCACAGCAAATATGACGAAATCTCCTATGACGTGGTGGACAGTGCGCCCATGCGGGAACTGAACGAGGAGGCCGCCGCAAGGAGTATTGTCCTTCTGAAAAACGAAGGTAACCTTCTGCCCCTTGACAAAGATAAGATTCGTACCATAGGCGTGATAGGGCCCAATGGGGACAATCGCAAAGCTTTGGTGGGAAATTATGAGGGAACGGCTTCTCATTACTGGACCATATTGGAAGGTTTACAGGATTACCTGGGAGATGAGGTCAGAATCAGATACTCCCAGGGATGTCATCTGTGCCATGTACCCAAGGAGGGAAATGGAGATGACCGGGAAGCAGAGGTAAGAGCGGTCTGCGACAGCAGTGATGTGATCATCGCATGTATGGGGCTGGATGCAAGCCTGGAAGGTGAACAGGGGGATGCAAATAATGAATTTGCCAGCGGGGATAAGCCAAACCTCAATCTACCAGGAAAACAGCAGAAGATCTTGGAAATCATCTGCGCCAGCGGCAAGCCCGTGGTGCTGGTATTATTGTCTGGAAGTGCGCTTGCCGTGACCTGGGCGTCGGAGCATGTACCGGCCATTGTACAGGGATGGTATCCTGGAGCTATGGGCGGAAGGGCTATGGCGCGGATCTTATTTGGCGATAGATGTCCGGAGGGCAAATTGCCCGTGACCTTTTATAAGACCACGGAGGAACTGCCGGAATTTACGGATTATGGTATGAAAGGCAGAACGTATCGCTATATGGAAGGGGAAGCCCTTTATCCCTTTGGCTATGGCTTGTCCTATACCTCTTTTTCATTTGAAAGAGTGGAGGCGGATACGGACAGATTGACGGAAAACGGCGTAGGACTTACCGTTTTGGTGAAAAATACGGGATTGATGCGGGGCCGGGAGACGGTTCAGGTCTATGTGAAGATCAAAAAAGACGGTGCGCCCAACGCACAGCTCAAAGCGCTGCAAAAGATAGATCTGCAGCCGGGAGAGGCACGGGAAATCAGTTTGCGACTGCCTGTGGAAGCCTTTGGACTGTATGACAGGGAAGGGCAATTTGTCTATGAGCCCGGGGAGGCGCTTATCTATGTGGGAGGACAGGCGCCGGACGAAAGGAGCAGCAGGCTCACCGGAAGGAAGGCTGCGGTGCTGCCCATTACAGTTTCATAAGACCTGGCTGGGCAAACGGTGGGTTTAAAGGGAAGTGGAAATGGCATGTGCAGCTTTGCGCGTTGACTATCAGGCAGAGGAGACAGGACAGGAGACTGGGCGCAGCCTGAAATGTTACTAAAAATTCAATAATAGATAAGGAGCAAAGAAAAATGAGCGAACAGAGAGTGTATCATAATCCGGTACAGAGAGGCTTTTTCCCGGATCCTTCTGTGATCCGCGTGGGAGAAGACTTTTATATGGTCAATTCCAGCTTCCAATATTTTCCGGCGATTCCCATTTCTCACTCACGGGATATGGTGCATTGGCATATCATCGGCCATGCAATCACTAATCCGGAATGGCTGGATATCAGTGATATCAAGGATTCCCACGGAATATGGGCGCCGGACATTTCCTACGTGGACGGGAAATTCTATATTTTTGCACCCCTTCGGCTGAACGGGGACGGCGCCAGGGGAAACAATGTGCTGCGCCGCCAGCTTGTAATGGTATCCGATAAGCCGGAGGGCCCCTACAGCAAACCTGTGTGTCTTGAGGTGGACAGTATTGACCCGTCGCATTTTGTGGATGATGACGGGAAGCGCTATATCATTACCGCCAGAGCCGCACAGGCGGTTCCTCTTTCGGAGGACAGTCTGCGGCTTGCAGGGGAACAGAGGACGGTTTGGCCGGGAACCGGCGAACGTGCTCCGGAAGGACCTCACATTTTGAAAAAGGATGGCTACTATTATGCTATGGTGGCGGAAGGGGGAACCGGTTACGGTCATGGGATCAGTGTGGCCAGAAGCAGAGAGTTGTTCGGGGACTATGAGAACTCGCCATATAATCCCGTGATGCGCCAGCTTGACCCGGAGGCGCCGATTCAGAGATCCGGCCATGGGAAGCTGGTGCAGGATCAGAACGGACAATGGTGGTGTTATTATCTGTGCGGCAGACCCAACGGGGGCAGATATACCACTGTGGGCAGGGAGACTGCCATGGATCCGGTACAGTGGACGGAGGACGGATGGTTCACCGTAAATGAAGGGAAGGGACCCAGCCTGGAACAGAAGGCTCCGGATCTGCCCGAATGTGTATTTGACCGGAATCTTTTTGATGATTTTAATTCGGAACGTCTTAATTTGGAGTGGGAGTTTGTGCGTACGCCTGACAACGGTTCCTGGTCTCTCACAGAGCGTCCGGGCTATTTCCGGATCTGGACCAGAGACGGACAGTTAAACGAGATCCGTGCCAAAAATACGCTGCTTCGCCGGGAACAGGAGCTCTCTTATCGGGCGGAGACCAAGGTAGAATTTGCCCCTGATCGGGATGGAGAACAGGCGGGGCTGACCTGCTACTACAGTACGGCTACTTATGTGAGATGTGCGGTTTGCTATGAGGAGGGGAGAAAGCTTCAGCTTGTGATTAACCGGAATAAGGGGGAAGAACTGATAGCGGAGATTCCGGCGCTTGGGGAAGGCGCGGTTTATCTTGCCGTTGAGGTAAAAGGACTGACCAGGAAATTCCTATACAGCTATGACGGCCAACACTGGGAAGAGGTTGGTACGTTGGAAAATTGCGTATACCTTTGCGATGAAGGGGTTCCCGGGGACCGCAAACGTCATACCGGTACCCTGGTGGGCATATATGCCAATAACGGAGGATGCGGCAGCCGCAAGGCAGCAGATTTTGACTATTTCAAGTATGAGGATTAAGATTCTGGTTTCATGAATGCCCCAGGCGCTTTTGCCAGGCGCCTGGGAAACAGACAGCAAGGTTATGCATCAACTTTATAGCAGTTTTGTATCGGGGCGCATGTGAGAGGGTAAATTGTAAAGCATGCGCCTTTTATGTGTCCGAAAGAAGGAAACTGAGTGCTTTCATTCAGGCGTCTGCACTTTCGCTAAAATAAGAAATTTTGCCGGGTTTCAAATGTGGAAAATATATGATACAATAAGACCATATTTAAGTCAGCAAGCGGCTGTATAGCCCATCATATCTGGCTGCCTTACAGTTCTGGTAAATAGACCATATTCCAGGAATGGAGTGCAAAATGCAATATAAAGCTTGACAAGGGGGAGAAACAATGGCTGTACAGGGAGAGACAAGGGAGCGGACAAGGATCCATATAAAAGAGCCGAAGCATTTTCAGGTGATCATGCACAATGATGATTTTACCTCCATGGAGTTTGTGGTGGAGATTTTGATTGATATTTTTCGTAAAAATGAAGCCGAGGCCCATCGGCTTATGATGATGGTACATGAAGGCGGCAGAGCGGCAGTGGGGAGATATCCCTATGATATAGCGGTGACAAAAGTGCGGGCGGCGACGGCCAGGGCAAAGGAAGAGGGTTATCCGTTCCGGATGACGGTTGAGGAGGCATGACCATGCAGGTATCGGAAGAAGTGGCAGAAATTATAAATACGGTAATATCTTTGGCAAAAAATGCTCATTTTGAATATGTGACGCCGGAACTGGTATTATATACCATTTGCCAAAACAAAATATTTGTCAGGGCCTTTGAAAATTGCGGGGGAAAAATAGACAAACTGGATTTTGAATTAAGGACCTATCTGGATGAATATATGGAGAGAAGCGTCGAAGAAACGGAAGCTCCGGAACTGTCACAGGGGATGGGAGATGTGCTGGCATATGCCTGGCAGTCTGCCAGCAACAGCGGCAAGGATGTGGTGGAACTGACTCATATCATACATGCCATGTATGAGCTGGAGGAAAGTTATGCCGTCTATTATATGCGGATGCAGGGTGTGGAGCAGCCGGAGCTCTTGCAGGAACTGATCATTGCATATGAAGAAATTGCAGAAGAAAGCGAATATGTCAAAAACAGAACCGGAAATAAGAACAAAAAAATCAATGGGTCTGCAAAAATGGCCGGGGGAAGATGGCAAAGCAATTTTGATCAAAAAGAGAAGTCGATGGAAGATGCTGACGAAGATAAGAGGGCGGAAGAAAGTGGGTATGCTGGCCGGGAGGATGAGGCAGGAGAAGATGGCTATGAAGAGGAAGCCGATTCCGGAAGGGGCTTTTGGCGGCGATATGCCATATGCCTGAACGACGAGCCGGACAGAGGGCCTCTGATCGGCAGGACACAGGAGTTGGAGCGGACCATGCAGATACTTTGCCGGAAGGGGAAAAACAATCCCCTGCATATAGGGGAGCCAGGGGTAGGTAAGACAGCTATCACCTATGGTCTGGCAAGGCTGTTGAAGGAGGGAAAGGTCCCAAAACCATTACTTGGAGCAAGAATCTTTTCACTGGATTTGGGCAGTCTGCTGGCGGGAACGCAGTATCGGGGAGATTTTGAGAAGCGCTTTAAAAGGGTTATGGACAGCATTGGGAAGGAAGTAAAGCCCATTGTCTATATTGATGAGATCCATAATATCATAGGGGCAGGAGCGGTAAACGGCGGTACCTTCGACATCTCCAATATGCTAAAACCATATTTGGAAGAAGGGCATATTCGGTTTATCGGCGCCACCACTTATGAGGAATACAAGAAACAGTTTGAAAAGAGCAAAAGCCTGGTCAGGCGGTTCCAAAATGTTGATATTGTGGAGCCAGATCCTGGGGAGGCCGTCCGCATACTGGAAGGGTTGCAGAAAAATTATGAGGAATTTCATGAGATCTGCTATGAAGAGGGTGTGATGGAATATGCGGTGGAGATGAGTGCAAAGTATGTGAATGAGCGGTATCTGCCGGACAAGGCCATCGACTTGATAGATGAAGCGGGAGCCTATCGCAGGCTGCATCCGCTGGGGCAGGAAATGCAGTCCGTTAGCAAGGAACTGATTGATGATATTTTATCCAAGATCTGCCACATTCCCAAACAGGTGGTTGAAAAAGACGAAACTAAGGCACTGGCGACCCTTGAGGGCAGATTGCTAAACCAGGTCTTTGGACAGGATGAGGCCATAGCCCAGGTGGTAAATGCGGTGAAATTTTCCAGAGCTGGTCTTTTGGAAGAGGGCAAGCCTTTGGCAAGCCTGTTGTTTGTGGGGCCAACCGGCGTCGGTAAGACGCAGATTGCCAGAAGCCTTGCGGAAGAGCTTGGAATTAAACTGATTCGTTTTGATATGAGCGAATATGAAGAGAAACATGCGGTGGCAAAGCTGATCGGCGCTCCCGCAGGTTATGTGGGCTATGAGGAGGGAGGACTTCTCACGGAGGAAATCCGCAAAAATCCCCACGCGGTGCTTTTGCTTGACGAGATTGAAAAGGCCCACCCTGATATTTACAATATATTGCTGCAGGTAATGGATTATGCAACGCTGACGGACAATCAGGGCAGGAAAGCGGATTTCAGGAACGTGGTGCTGATCATGACATCCAATGCCGGCGCAAGCCGGATCGGAAAGCATGGAATCGGTTTCCTGGGACAGGACGTAAAGGCGGATGTGATAATGGAAGAGGTTAAGCGTATTTTCCAGCCGGAATTCCGCAATCGTTTAAACCGCATTGTGGTATTTCACGGTATGGATGAGAAGATGGCGGAGCGGATTGTGGAGAAAAAGCTGGGTGAGCTTCAGGCACTTCTGGCGCGGAGAGACGTGAGCTTGTGGATTCAGGAGCCGGCAAAGGCACTGGTAAAAAAGAAGGGGATCAGCGTGGAATTTGGCGCGCGCGAGATAGAGCGGGTGATACAGAGTGAGATCAAACCCCTGCTGGTGGATGAGATTTTATTCGGCTTCCTGAAAGACGGGGGCAGCTGCGGATTGTCCGTGACGGGAGATAAGTTTATGCTTTGTCAATAACAGAGAGTTTGGGAGAGAGGGAATTATGCCTGTTTTTCGTTTGTCAGAGGGGGAAGTCAGCTTCCCCAATCAGTGCTATGCCCGTTCCGACGGGCTGTTGGCAATAGGGGGAGATTTGAGCGTGGAGCGTCTTTTGCTGGCGTATACCCATGGTATTTTTCCATGGTATAATCCCGGCGAGGAGATTCTGTGGTGGTGCCCAAAAGATCGCTTTGTGATTTTTCCAGAGGAGATACACATCTCCCGCTCCATGGGAAAATATTTGGCCAGACATGAATTTGAGCTGTCGTTAAACAGGGATTTTGCGGATACCATGCACCGATGCCGGATTAAAAGGGAGTTTGAAGAGGGTACCTGGATCTCAGATGAGATGGAGGCGGCATACCATAAACTGTGGGATGAGGGGTATGCCGTCAGTGTGGAAGTCTCCGAGGACGGGGTTCTGGCGGGTGGACTGTACGGAGTCTGTATCGGCAAGTGTTTTTTTGGGGAGAGTATGTTTTCGGAGAAGGAAAACGGTTCCAAAGCGGCATTGATCGGTTTTGCCAAGCTGTTGGAGCAGAAGGGCTATCTTTTTATAGATTGTCAGTTCCACACACAACACCTGGAGCATATGGGAGGCAGGTATATCTCCTGGAAAGAATATGACGGAATGCTGCGGGAGGGAACCGGAAGAAAGGATTGAGGCATGACAGGAGAGGATATGATCAAGGGGCAGAAACTGCCTGGCAAGATCGTAGACAGGCTTACGGGAAAGGTGTTTCGGCAAGATGAGATCGGGATGTCAGAGGGGCAGGTATATTTGTTGCCGGGGCAGGTGCTGAAGATTCAGGAAGATCATCAGGAGGCGCGCAGCGAATATGAGATTATGAGATGGCTGGAGGGCAGGCTTCCGGTACCACAGGTGATTGCCCATGTCTGTGAAGACGGGAAAAGTTATCTGTTGATGACAAGGCTTGGGGGAAAGATGGCCTGCGACGAATATTATATGGCCAGGCCCGGGCTGTTGACTCAAATGCTTGCGGCTGCCCTGAAACGACTTTGGCAGTTTGACGTTTCGGAATGTCCCTGCAGGTGGGGCGTGAATAGAATGCTTGCAGCAGCTAAGTTTTCGGTGGAACATGATATGGTGGATATGGAGGACGCAGAGCCGGAAACCTTTGGCGAAGGTGGATTTTGTTCGCCCAAAGATCTGTATGGATGGCTTGAGGATCACAAACCGGAGGAAGAACCGGTGTTGTCCCATGGAGATTTTTGTCTGCCGAATCTGATATTTCAGGGGGAGCGTCTAAGCGGCTATGTCGACCTGGGCAGGATGGGCATCGCCGATAAATGGCGGGACATAGCTCTGTGCTACAGGAGTCTGCTGCACAATTACAACGGTAAATTCGGCGGTAAACAATATGAGGGATATGATCCCGAGATGCTGTTTGAACAGCTTGGGATAGCACCGGATTGGGACAAAATAAAATATTATATCTTGATGGATGAATTGTTTTGAAGGAAGGACCTGCTTGGCGCTTACCTTGGGAGGGAATCCAAAAGTATAATCAAATTGGCACGAAAATGGCCAATACGATCCGGAAGTGCCATGGAAGGCTTGAGAGATTGGAATACAGGTGATTGTATGCGAAAGATTGAGTGTAGGAGTGATATGGAGAAAAAGAAAAACTGGGGGAACCTGCTGGAAAATCTGTTCGTGGTGATTATGGCGTTTTATCCGCTGCGGCATATCGGCGTGGGAATTGACTTTTGTGATACCGGGTATAATTATGCAAACTTTCAATATATGGGAATTGACCACATGGATCCCATGTGGTTGTTTTCCACCTATCTGGCCAATGTGGCGGGAAATATGCTGACCAGGCTCCCAAGGGCGGATACTCTGCTTGGGATGAATCTGTACACGGGGCTTACGGTGAGTATCCTTGGGCTTATGGGGTATTTTTTTTGTACCAGGAAACTGGGAATGCCCAAATGGATTACTTTTGTGGGGGAGATGATGGCTATCAGCCTTTGCTGGTGTCCAACGGCGCTTTTGTATAATTATCTCACTTATATTTTCTTTTTGGGATCCTGTATCTTGCTCTACCTGGGGCTGACAAAGGAGGAAGCCGGGCAGGAAAGACAGCGGTTTTACCTGGCGGGAGCAGGCGTTCTTCTGGGACTGAATGTGTTGGTGCGCTTTTCCAATCTGCCGGAAGCGGCTATGATCGCTGCGGTGTGGGCATACGATTTTATTTTGTGGCTGGAAGAGAAAAAGGAGGGCAAAGCCCGACGCGATCAGGGAAGGCGGGGAGGATTCTGGCCCAGGGTAGCCCGCCATACATTTTGGTGTCTGCTGGGGTACTTGGCCGCGCTGTTTGTGATGTTGGGACACATCCATTTGCGATACGGACTTGGGGAATATGTGGCGGGGATCGAGAGACTGTTTGCCATGACCGAAAATGCCTCGGATTATAAGGCGACCTCCATGCTGATGGGGATTGTCACGGATTATTTGGAGAATCTGTACTGGGTGGTTCGCATAGGGATTATTGTGGCAGGTGGTATGGTTATGTTTTGGATAGCGGACAAATTGTCAGGCTTTTCTAAGATAGCGTCGATTCTGCAGGTATCCGTCAGAGTGCTCTGGGCTGCGGTCTGCGGGGCAATGTTGGTATGGCTCTATAAAAGGGAATTTTGCTCCCTGCTCTTTTACAGCTATGATCCTATTCGGCGTCCCTGCATTCTTTTTTTAATGCTCACCATGCTGATTGGGGTGATACGCATTTTTCACAAAAACGCTCCCAAGGAGGAAAAACTTATAAGCGGCATGTTGATACTGGTGATATTGCTCACCTCCATCGGCAGCAATAACAGGACCTTTCCCAGCTGGAACAATCTGTTTGTGGCGGCTCCCTATACTCTGTGGGAGTGCTGGCGGTTTGTGCGTGGGAGACATTTTGCATGGGCAAAGTCTGTTTTGTTTCCTGTAAAGGCCGTTTTGCTGACGTTCCTTAGCATGTGTCTGTTTCAGGCGGCGGGATTCGGCGCAGGCTTTGTATTTGCCGAGTCTACGGGGGTGCGGGATGCTACGGCTTATGTGGAAAACAATGAAGTGTTGAAGAATATCAGAATGAATCCGGAGAGGGTGAAATGGATGACGGAGCTGTCCGCATTTGCGAATGCAAATGATTTCCGGGGAAAGGAAGTCATTCTCTATGGGGACATTCCGGCGGTCTCCTACTATTTACAGATGCCGTCGGTGTTCAATCCATGGAGCGATCTGCGCTCCTATCATCTGTCAGCCATGGAAGAGGACATGGCGCAGCTGGAAGAGGAGATGGAGCAAAAGACTGGGGCCAGACCGGTGATCCTTGTGGAAAACAATTATGCGCTTTACGAAGAAAGCGCTGTGGAAGGCCTGCGCACCGCGGGAGTGGGACAGAAGAAGATTGACAGTATTCAAGGGGATCAAAAATGGCAGCTGATTGTGGATTTTATGGATAAGTACCATTACAGACAGGTTTTCCGCAATGAAAAGTTTGCTGTGTATTGGTGAAAAAGGAAGGGACGGGATCCTGCTGACTGGGCAGCGGGGGCGGGCGCAAGGAAACCATAGCCATATGACATTGGAAATTGTCATATGGCTATGAAATCTCATTATAAAAGCTGCACGCCTTTTTTTTCGGCTTCTTCCATCACATCCTCTGGCCACAGAGAACACTGTACTTCTCCGATATGAGCCTTGCGCAGGAAGAACATGCAGATACGGGACTGGCCGATGCCTCCGCCGATGGTATATGGGACTTCTTCCCGGATGACAGCCTGGTGAAAGGGCAGCTTCGCGCGCTCCGGACAACCGGCTTCTTCCAGTTGGTTAAGCAGTGCTTCTTTGTCTACGCGGATACCCATGCTGGATAACTCCAGCGCAATGTCCAACACAGGATAATACACTATAATGTCTGCGTTCAATGCCCAGTCATCATAGTCCGGAGCCCGGCCGTCATGGGGCAGACCGTTTCCCAGAGCGCCGCCGATCTGCATAATGCAGACGGCGCCTTTTGCCTTGGCGATATAAAATTCTCTCTCCTTTGGAGTGTAGTCCGGAAACATTTCTTCCAGCTCCCAGGTGGTGACAAAGAAAATATCGTGGGGCAAAATCTCCTCTATGTAGTCATAGTGAATGGACATGTATTTCTCCGTTTTGCGCAGCACCTTATAGACTGTGCGGACGGTGGCTTTCAGGGTTTCCAGATTGCGTTCTTCCTTGGAAATGATCTTTTCCCAATCCCATTGATCCACATAGATGGAATGAATATTGTCCGCCTCTTCATCTCTGCGGATGGCGCTCATATCGGTGTAAAGTCCTTCGCCCACGGAAAATCCGTATTTTTTCAGGGCATACCGTTTCCACTTTGCCAAGGATTGCACGATCTCGGCTTCCCTCTCCTCCTGATATTTGATATCGAAGGATACCGGACGCTCCACACCGTTTAAATTATCATTCATGCCGGATTTTGGATCCACCAAAAGTGGAGCGGATACGCGCAGAAGATGCAAACGCTCGGCCAGCAGCGTCTGGAAAAAGTCCTTTACCGTCTTAATGGCAATTTGTGTCTCGTACAGATTCAGTTCCGAATGGTAGTTTTTTGGTAATGTAAAGTTTGACATAATGCTCCTGCTTTCTTGATTACATTCTTACTATCTTATTTAACAGCTATTTGCAAAATTTTGCAATAGTTTTTTATGTTTATTTTGCAGAAAATAAGGAAATGTAGTACAATGGAAATATATGGATATACATGAAGTTACCGGGGAAAGGGCATTGAAGTAAAGAAGCGGGACTTATAATAGGAGGAATAAGGAAAATGAATGATTTTGTGGTGGAGCTGCCGGAACAATGGGAGAAAACATATTGCATATGCGAATATGGTGCAGAACCCGGGGGGATTTTTTGCAATACGGAAGCCATTCGCAGTGCGATAGAAGCGGCCGCAGCAGCCGGGGGCGGTAAGGTGAGTGTTCCCAAGGGGATTTGGCTTACAGGCCCCATCGAACTTAAGTCCAATATTGAATTGCACCTGGAAGAAGGTGCGATTTTGACCTTTACCAAGACAAAGGAGGACTATCCTTTATATCTGTCTGATTTTGAGGGATCGGCCAGAATCCGCGCAATGTCTCCCATCTACGCACAATATGCATCCAATGTATCAATCACGGGAAAAGGGATTATCGAGGGAAACGGAGAGCTCTGGCGGCCGGTAAAACAGGGAAAGCTTACAAAGCGGGAATGGGAAGAGCTGATGAAGCGATCCAGCTATACGCTGCCGGGTGGGGACGGGATGATTTGGATGCCCTCCAAAACCTTTTATGATGGGTGGATGGCGGAAGCTGAGGGCACCATTGACCGCAGTGATGTAGGGGTGGCGGAAGCTTATTGGGACTACTTCAGACCTGTGATGATTCGATTTTATCATTGCGACCATGTGTTGATAGAAGACATTACGTCTCAGAATTCTCCAGCGTGGAATATACATACCTGCTTTTGCGAACATGTGACAGTCAGGAGAGTGAACGTGCTCAATCCTTATTATGCCCAGAATGGGGATGGACTGGATGTTGAGTCCTGCAAGTATGTGGAGATTTCGGATTCCAAGTTCGATGTGGGAGACGACGCCATATGCTTAAAGGCGGGAAAAGGAGCTGCTGCCAGACAGACCAAGGGGCCAACGGAGTATGTGCGTGTCAAGAACTGTACGGTTTTGCATGGACATGGCGGATTTGTGGTTGGAAGCGAAATGTCCCGGGGTGTGAGACATGTGGAAGTGACGGACTGTAATTTTATCGGCACGGATGTGGGAATTCGGTTTAAATCCGCATATGGAAGGGGCGGTGTGGTAGAGGACATTGTTCTGGATTCTATCCGCATGTATCATGTGAAGAGGGAAGCAATCATTTTCTCCATGGGATATGCCGTGGGAAATGACAAACGTGTCAAGGATGTGGATGTGGTGGTTTGGGAGGATGTGCCTTATTTCAGGGATATTGAGATGAGAAATATTACCTGCGTGGGGGCGGAAATTGGCTTGAAGGCGGAGGGACTGCTTTTTGAGGAGAAGCTGGAACAACATACCATAGACAGGATATTGCTGGCGGATTCCCAGATTATCTGTAAGACGGAGACCATGCTGGAACGGGTCGGAAATATTGTGTTGGAACGGGTGGAATTTGTTGGGGAGGCCTGAGCGGGGAAGTGCGCGCAGAGAGCGCTTAGAATAGAGGTTAATATGAAATTTTGGGATTACGGGCCGTTACAGGTGTGCGGCAATAACAGATATCTGGAAAATGGAGGAAGACCTTTCTTCTGGCTGGGAGATACCGCATGGCTGCTGTTTCAGCAGTGTTCTTCAGAGGAAGCCTGTGTATATATGCGCAACAGGAAACAAAAGGGGTTTAATGTGCTGCAGGCTACGCTGATTCACAATATGCCGGGTAAGTTTCAGAGCTCTCTGGCGAAGGCGCCTTGCGATGTGACGGAAAAAGGGTATTGGGATCACTGCGAAGACATTGTGAAGAAGGCCGAAGAACTGGGAATGTACATGGCATTGCTTCCCACCTGGGGGAGCATTGTCAAGTCCGGCATTTTGAATCTGGAAAATGTCGGAACCTATGGGGAATATCTCTGTGGACGGTTCGGGGACTGTCCCAATATTATATGGCTGCTTGGCGGTGATATCAGAGGGGATGTAAATCCGGAATTGTATCGGAAGCTGGGGAGGATATTAAAGGAGCGAATGCCAAAGGTGTTAATAGGATACCATCCCTTTGGGCAGACGTCCTCTTCGCTGTGGTTCCACGAGGAGCCCTGGCTGGATTTCAATATGTTCCAATCGGGACATCGCAGGTATGACCAGGGGGTTTTGAAGCAATGGGATGACGTGGGAGAAGAATTTTATGGTGAGGATAACTGGAAATATGTGGATCGGGATTTAAAGCGGGAGAATCCAAAACCTACCGTTGACGGGGAACCTTCTTATGAGTGGATTCCCCAGGGGCTCCATGATCCCGCCGAGCCCTGCTGGCAGGCATGGGATGTAAGAAGATATGCATACTGGTCTGTATTTCAGGGGGCAATGGGGCATACCTACGGCGATAATGCCATCATGCAGTTTTATAACGACAGCACCCGGCCGGGGAGCTATGGGGTCAGGGAGGTTTGGCAGGAGGCCATGCATCATGAGGGCAGCAGCCATATGGGGCATTTGGCCGCATTGATGAATAGTGTGAATTTCACGGCGGGACAGGCGGCTGAAGCGCTTCTTACATCCGGCCAAAAAGAAAAATACGAAAGAGTGGCAGTGTTTGCCGGACCGGATTTCGTATTTTGCTATGACTATATGGGGGAAGAATTTTCCATTCGTCTGCCCAAGTGGCAGGGGAAGAAACAATACGCTTCCTGGTATGATCCCACAAGCGGTATCTATTCGTATATCGGAGAGGTTTCCGGGACAAAAGAGCTGACTGTGAGACCGCCCAAAAGATATTGCGGCCAAAACGACTGGGTTTTGACCATTAAAAGTACTGGCGGGGAGGCCTGACAGGTTAACGGTCACATGCCGCCAGTGGAGGCAGTATCCTCAAAACATACAGTGATGGCATAGATGTGCTCGTATCCGTATTTGGCCAGTTCTTCCGGTGTGCTAAAGTAGTTGACGGAACAGGACTGAAAAGAACTTTTGGAGGTTACGATCTGTATTGCCACGGGCATTTCCACACCATAGATAATTTCGGTGCGGCCGGACATGGTGGAAGTGCCGTACCCCATTCCCAAGGTATCATATTCCGGCTGCGTCGAATAAGAGGCGGATCCGGTATTACCTCCGCTTTGTATGGCAAACCGCATCCCCTCGTCAAGATGGTCAAATTCAAATGCGAGCCTGCCGTCTGTATTATTCAGGGGTTCGTGGTAGTCTATTGAAATAGGACTCCATTCCCCGTTCAATAATTCGTAGGTGTTAATCCGCATTCTTTTGGCGTTGTGGTCCACCACAAAATCAAAAATTCTTAGATGCTGCTGCATGTTCAGCAATTCCGCAATGGCTTTTTCTTCTTCCGTCAACTGTGCGTTTTCTATATACATGGAGGGGGATTCGCCTCCGCAGGAGGCAAGGGTGAAAACAATGGTGACAAACAGTAATAATGATAATAATTTTCCAGATCGCATATAAGACTCCTTATTTCATGTATTTAGGTTGTTCAAGGGATCCCTATAACCCTTATAACTGTTTATTTACATCTCCCGTCAGACAGGGGATTACGGTGTTATTTGGAGAAGGTTGTTATGTTTAAGGATATCAAAGAATGTAATAAAAGTCAACGCATGAAGAACAGAAGCGGCATGGACTCTTCCGTTGAAAACATTCCAAGAGTTATATTCTTGAACGCATTTAATTGCCGTATTCAGCTCTGGATTGCTTATGCGTTCACTCGTTATACTGTGCAGATCGGCAATTATTTGCGTTTATGGGTATAAATAGTCGGAAAAGATATTTCTGAAATAATAGATTTACTTGATGAGTCTGAAGCAAGTGATTGTGGATTTCATCAAGGGTGCTGAGAGGGGAGCCTATTGTGAAACGGGATATTCATATTAGAAAAGCTGTGGAAGCAGATATTGATTGTATCGAGAAGCTATATGAGGATATATGTGATTATCTGGAAAGGCACAAGAATTATCCCGGGTGGAAAAAGGGAATATATCCGGTTCGTTTTGACGCAGAAAAAGGGCTGATGATAAATGCGCTATATGTTGCCCAGGTTGAGGAGAAAACGGTAGGGACGATTATTTTAAAGCACCAGCCAGAAGAAGGATATAAAGATGGTAAATGGCTGACGGAGGATGATTACAGGTATATTTATGTAATTTATACCCTTGCTGTCCATCCTGATTATCTAAAGTGCGGCGTAGGAACAGAGCTATTGATGTTTGCTGAGCAGGTGGCACGGAAAGAAGGGTGTGTAAGCATCAGACTTGATGTTGTAAAAGGAAACATCCCTGCAGAGCGGCTTTATCAAAAATGTGGATATCAGCTGACAGGAACCGTGAGTCTGGGATATGAAGAGTACGGGCTTTACTGGTATCATCTTTATGAAAAAGTCTTATAAGCAAAATATCTTATGAAAAGTGCTGAATCCATTGGAAAGGGAGCTGTGTTTGGATTTACGGATAACGGCAGGATATGGGGCAGTCAGCGGCATGATAGTTATACCACATAAATAGAATAGAAACAGGGAAACGGCAGAGCGCCGGATGCAGAGATGTGTCCGGTGCTTTTTATGAAATCCAATTATTTTTTGGACTTAATTATGGGAGATGCGGCAGATTGCAGAGGGAAAGAGACATGCGCTGTCCGTTATCATCAGGGGGAAAACCGGCAGGAAACTTATAATAACAACAAATGGTGAGAAGTCAGCAGGTTATGGTACAAGAATGGTTGCTGAAGTTTTGGGAAGGAAGAAGCTATAGGAGACATGAGTTAATTCATGGGATTTTGTCCTTGGTTCTAATATATTAAAAAAAGCTTGCATATACAGAACAAATGTGCTATTATTATATTAGAACAAATGTTTGAATGATAAGATAAAATACGGGCATGATAAAAAAATGGTGAATCTGGAGAGTCGAAGGTCGAAGGTCGAAGGTCGAAGGTCGAAGGTCGAAGGTCGAAAATTGCTGGCCGACGGGAGGTAATGTAAGGTGGAGTACTTGGCAGCAGGCGGGGGAATGTCCCTGATGGACAAATTAGGTGTGCTTACGGATGCGGCAAAATATGATGTGGCGTGTACTTCCAGCGGTGTGGATCGCAGGGGAAACGGAAAGAGTATAGGCAATTGTGTGGCGGCAGGGATTTGCCATAGTTTTTCCGCAGACGGAAGATGTATTTCTCTTTTAAAGATATTGCTGACCAACGAGTGCATTTACGACTGCAAGTATTGCCGCAATCGCTGCTCCAATGATATTCCCAGGGCTACATTTACACCGGAGGAAATCTGTGTTCTGACAATGGAATTTTACCGCAGAAATTATATCGAGGGTCTGTTTTTGAGTTCCGGCATTATCAAGAATCCCACTTTTACCATGGAACTGATTTTTCGCACCTTATGGCTTTTGAGGAATCGTTACCATTTTAACGGGTATGTACATGTAAAAGCGATTCCGGGCGCGGCGCCGGAAGTGATTGAGAAGGCAGGATTTTTGGCGGACAGGATGAGTGTGAATCTGGAATTGCCAACGGCGGAGGGATTGAGGGCGCTTGCGCCCAATAAGCACCGCAAGAGTATCCTGACCCCCATGAGGCAGATACAAAATGGTATACAGGTCAATCAAAATGATCTGGTTCTGTATCGGAGCGCACCGAGATTTGTGGCGGGAGGCCAGTCTACTCAGATGATCATCGGCGCTACGCCGGAGAGCGATTATCATATTATCAATGTTGCAGAGGGGCTTTATCAGAAGTTTGGACTTAAGCGTGTGTTTTATTCGGCATTTGTCAATGTAACAGGGGATAAGGCGCTGCCTGCGCTGCCGGGCGGACCGCCGCTTTTACGGGAGCACAGGCTGTATCAGGCGGATTGGCTTCTGAGATTTTATGGTTTCCGTGCGGAGGAGCTGTTGGATGAGAATCGCCCATTCTTTAACGTAATGCTTGATCCAAAGGAGGATTGGGCGGTGCGGCATTTGGAGCAGTTTCCGGTGGAAATCAACAGGGCGCCGTTTGAGATGCTGCTGCGGATACCGGGTGTGGGTGTGAAGAGTGCGCGTAGAATCGTGGCGGCCAGGCGCAGTGCAAATCTGACTTTTATGGATTTAAAAAAGATCGGTGTGGTGTTAAAGAGAGCGTTGTATTTTATTACCTGTGCCGGAAGGATGATGTATCCGGTGAAGCTGGAGGAGGATTACATTGTACGTCATCTGACCGAAGAAAAGGACAGGATCCAGTTTGGCAGCGACGGCATGAGTTATCGACAGCTTTCCCTGTTTGACGACGGCAATTATTCAAAGCCCGTCAGTCCTGTGGAACAGCTGCAGACGGCGGTGGGACAGTTGTAGAGGAATCCCGATGGAAGGCGTGGAGCTTTTGATGTGCAGGAAGTAAAATAAAAGGCTGCAGGGAGGTCTTATGATAGTTTACAGATGTGAAGCGTCGCTGGAGAGTGTTTTTACTGCCGTTTATCTGGCATATGAGCAGAAGCGGGTGCATGAGGATACTGTGCTTTGTCTTTCGGATGAACCGCTGTTGTTTGGGGAGGATGTAAAGGTAGTACCGGATATCTCCAAGACCCATAAGGTAATTCGGACTTTGATTCGCAGGTTCGGTGAGGATGATTACATTTCTCTTTGCATGGCGCTTGCTTCAGAGGATGAGGAGAGCGCACAGGCAGTGTATCGCACCATAGTGAGAGGCCTAAAAAGCGAATGCCCCAGGGGACACTTGTTTGACTGTCTTGCGGATGCCAATGTGCACAAGGCGTTTGCCTTGGCCAGGGGAGTATCTACGGAGATCGGACACCAGAAACAGTTCCTGAGGTTTCAGGAACTGGACAACGGTGTATTGTATGCAAAGATCGGTGCCAAGTATGATGTGATGGTGTTTCTGATGCCTCATTTTGCAGATCGGCTGCCCATAGAAAACTTTATGATATATGATGAAAAGAGAAATTTGTTTGGCATTCACCCGGCAAGTCACAACTGGTATCTGCTGCGAGGGGAGGAGGCGGGAATGCGCCTGGAATTGTCGGAGGAGGAGACATACTATCAGGAGCTGTTCCGACATTTCTGTACTACTATTTCCATCGAAGGGCGAAGAAATCAGAAACTGCAAAAAGGTATGCTGCCGCTGCGGTTTCGGGAATATATGGTAGAGTTTGCATCGCAGCAATGGAAACAGTAATAATTGAAATATAAAAACAGCACAGGCTGCCATGGCAGCGCTGTGCCGTTATAGAACGTCTGTGTAAGGTTTCTGACAAGTGCGTATCATATCGGGCTATTTCAGGCATTGGCCGGGGACAAGAAGTCGAATTGGGACATGTACAGTTCATAGTAAGCACCTTTTTGAGCCAGGAGTTCTTCATGGGTACCATGTTCCAATATGCCGCCTTGATCCACATACATAATACAGTCCGCGTTTTTGATGGTGGATAATCTGTGGGCAATGATAAAGGAAGTGCGGCCTTTCAGCAGCTCATTCAGCCCTTTTTGCAGCAAAATTTCGGTTTCCGTATCAATGCTTGAGGTTGCTTCATCCAGAATCAGTATCTTTGGATCTGCCAACAGTGCCCGGGCAAAGGAAATCAACTGTCTCTGGCCGGCGGAAAGCCTGCTCCCCCTTTCGTTGACTTCCGTATGATACCCGTTTTCCATCTGTGAGATAAAATCATGGGCACATACGGTTTTAGCAGCGGCGATTACTTGTTCGTCGGCAGCTTCTTTATTTCCATAACGGATATTATCCATGATGGTTCCGGAGAAGATAAAGCTGTCCTGCATCATCACACCCATCTGGGTGCGAAGAGAGCGAATGGTTACGGTGGAAATATCATTTCCGTCAATCAGTATTTGGCCGGAATCTACATTGTAGAAGCGGCTGATCAGGTTGACGATTGTAGATTTTCCCGCGCCGGTAGGCCCTACGAAGGCATATGTCTGCCCCTGGCTGACGGTAAAATTAATATGGTCTAAAATCCGGTGGCCTTCTTCATAGCTGAAGCATACGTCACGAAATTCCACATCTCCCCGGATGGAAGGCATAACCGAGGCATCTTTGGCATCCTGAACTAACACCGGTTCATCAATGGTCTCGAAGATGCGTTCTAAGTAGGAGATGGCGGTAAGCAGTGAATTGTAAAATCCTGCAAGGGTGTTGATGGGAGCCCAGAAACGCCCTATGTATGCGGTGAAGGCGATCAGGATACCAACGGTAAGCGTTGCGTCAGGAGCCAGGATCCAGCGGATTCCCAGCACATAAACAAAGGAGGTGGTAATGGCGGAAATCATATCAACGCTGGGACCCATCGTAAAGTTAAATTTCACCGCCCGCATCCATGCGTTTCGATAGCTGCCGCTTAAATTGCTGAAGATATGAGTATTCTCATTTTCACGAACAAAGGACTGGGTTACACGAATACCGTTAATGCTTTCCGCGATATAGGCGTTTAAATTGCTTTGCTTATTTGACTGGATCTGCCATGCACGGCGCTGTTTTCTTTTGATGAAAACGATCACCACTGCCAGCAGGGGCAGCCCACACAGACAAATCAGGGTCAGTCTGGCGTCACAGATAAGCATAAATATGATGATAAATATGAGATTACATAAATCCGTAACAGTATTAACGATACCGTTGCTCAACAGATCACTTAAGCTGTTTACATAGTTGACCACACGCACCTGGATTTTGCCATGAGGCCGGTCGTCATAATAGGAAAAGGGCAGTTCCTGCAAATGATTGAAAATATCGTTACGGATGGCATGAATAATACTCTGGCCAATAACGCTCATGGTCTTTATTTTAAAGCGCATTGCAACAGCCGAATAGCAGGCAATGGCAAGTGTCAGGAGACTTACCGTCAGGATCTTTTCCATATTTTTATCCGGAATATAAAAGTCCATAATTCTCTGGAAAAAGATTGGAACCATCATGGTCAGCGCGGAGGAACTGAGCATCAGCACGATGACTCCGGCCATTTTTGTTTTATAAGGGGACACATAGCCCGCCAGACGTTTTAATTGTTTGGTATCAAAGCTGTCTTCCAGGATTTCGTCCATATCATATTTGTTGCGTGCCATGGTTGATCACCTCTCTCTCTTTTCTTTCAGCAATTCATATGGGATTTCTCCGTATTGGTTTTGGAAGGCCTTGGCGTAATAACCGTTTTTGGCCACCAGTTCGTCGTGTGTGCCCTGCTCAATGATCCGGCCATGGTCCATGACCAGTATCAGGTCAGCATCCTTGATAGATGAAATCCGATACGCTATGATAAATACGGTGCAGCCCTGCTGGATGGTTTTGAGCTGTTGCTGAATATAGCTCTCCGTCTCCATATCCACAGCGGAAGTGGTGTCGTCCAAAATCAGTATGGACGGATCCTTGAGCAGTGCCCGGGCAAGAGAAATTCTCTGTTTCTGGCCGCCGGACAATCCGACCCCTCTTTCGCCCACAATGGTGTCATAGCCTTCGGGCAGGGCGGAGATAAAGTGATTTGCGTCGGCCATGATGGCGGCGTGTTTAACCTCCTCAAAGTTGCAGTCGGGTCTGCCATAGGCAATATTTCCTTCAATGGTATCGGAGAAGAGAAATACGTCCTGCATGGCCATGCCGATGTTGTCTCGCAGGTTGTAGAGATCCATTTTACGGACATCGGTGCCGTCTACCAGCACTTCTCCAGAGGAGGTATCGTAAAAGCGGCAGAGGAGATTCATCAAGGTGGATTTTCCTGCGCCGGTTGAGCCTATAATCCCCATCGTCTGTCCTGACTTGACCTTGAAATTAATATCTGTCACGATATCCTCATCGTCCGCATGGTAGGATACATTGCGAAATTCAACTTCTCCCCGGAGTTTTTGGCGTGATTTCTCCTTCCTTGGAGTTCGAACTTTAGGTTCTTCGTTGTAGGTGGCATAAATCTTTTCTACGGAGGTGATGAAATTCTGTATATCGTTTACCCACCAGCCGGCCATGCGCAAAGGCATGTTCAGCATCCAAAGATAACCGTTGACTTTAACCAGGTCGCCCAGGGAAATTTCCTCTTCGATAACCATATAACCGCCATACAGCATCAGGATGACGGTGAGGGCATAGGAGAGTATCTCAAAAATCGGCACATATTTCATCCAGACACGGGAAGCCTTTATCTGGGAATCGCGGAATTTATCGTTTTCCACCCGAAATTTTTCTTTTTCAAAGTCTTCTTTTGCAAAAGCCTTTACCACTCTATTGCCGCTGATGTTTTCCTGTACAAAGGCATTCAGGGAAGAGAAGCAGTTCCGGTTGCGCTGGAAGGCAGGCTTTACCTCCTTAGATTGAGAGTAAGTGGCAAACGCGGTAAAGGGCAGCACTAACAGCATACACAAAGCAAGCTTTCCGTTTACAGTGAAGATCATAAGCAGGGCAAAGATGAATAGCAGGATGTTCTGGTAAACGGCATAGATCACATAGGCGATGAAGTGCCGGATTGCCTCCATATCTCCTGTTTGGCGGCTCATCAGGTCGCCAGTACGCTTTTTGTTGTAGAAAGAGAAATCTTCTTCCAACAGTTTGCGGTATACCTTGCCCCGCATGTCATAAAGGGTTCCCTGGGAAGCTGTTTCAAACACAACCTGGTAGAGGAAGCGCAGGATACTGTTTAAAAACGTGACTCCTATAAGACATGCGATGAGCCAGGGCAGAAGATCATAATTGCCCGCCTTTACCACATCATCCACAATAATGCCCGATATGTAAGGGTTGACAATGGACAATGCCGCGATGATTGTGGTGAGGAAAATGCCCAGAAACATCCACTTTCGGTATTGCTTCAGGAAACTGTAGAACCATTTTAACGGTGTCATTTGTATATCCTCCCTGCACGCCCGTTCTCATTTTAAAGGGCGATGCACCCTTCATTTTACTTTTTGGGGGATAAAATGAAATGGAATATCTTGCACCGTTGATGGAAGATTTTGTGGTTTACTTTTCTCCGGAAAGCGATTACAATAGGGGATACAAAAAGCGGCAGGCGGAGGATTTAACATGGAAATAAAAGGTAGTGAGACGTGTTTCCCAAAAGACATTAATATAGAAGAAATGGATCCGACCTTTTTGTTTACATGGAAGGGAACAAGGAGGAAGGACAAGGAGGAGGACAGCTATCATAGTCATGACTTTTTGGAAATGGCTTTTATCTTATCCGGTGTTGGAAAGTATCGGATAGAAGAAAGTATATATTCTGTTTCGGAGGGGGATTTGATCATCTTTAATCCCGGCGTCCGTCATCAGGCATTATGCTGTCCGGATGTGGAGCTGCCTACCACGGAATTTTTTGTGGGTTTTTCAGATATCAGGATATCTGGCTATCCTGCAAATTTTCTGCCGGTGTCAGGCGAGGCGTATGTACTGCACACCACAGGGGATCTGCGTCAGAGGCTTTTTAAAATATGTTCTTCTATGGAAGCGGAAAAAGCAGCGTGCAGGCAGGGGCGTTATTTTATGTTGAAGGCGTATCTGATTCAGATGTTGTTGTTCGTACTTCGGGAGCAGTGCGAACCCTTGGAGAAAAAGAGCGGCTACGCCTTTGAATCTGCCAACAAAAAGTATGTGGTGGAGCAGATCGTCAATTATTTTGAGGATCATTATAACGAGAAAATCTCATTGGATCAGATTGCGGAGAACATGTATTTAAGTCCTTTTTATATTTCCAGGATATTCAAGAGCGAGACAGGTGATACGCCTATTCGGCATTTGATCAATATCCGGCTGGAGAAGGCAAAGGAGCTCTTAGAGGGTGGATATGAGGGAAGCATCCAGGAGATTGCCGCATTGGTGGGTTATGATGACGCATATCACTTCAGCAAACTGTTTAAAAAACGCTATGGCATATCGCCTTCCCGAACAAGGCCAAGTTAATTTTTTTAGCTATCCTTAAGAAAAGTTAAAAAAAAATTACTTTACATTTTGCTTTTTCTGGATATAATGGTAAATTGTAGAGACCAATAATTTAAAGATGCGTTACGCACCGGAAAGGAAGGTTGAAATGGTTAAGACAATTCATTTGACACAAGAAGATGTTCAGCACTTTGTGGACGTAACTTCAAAATGTGATTTTGACATCGACATTTCCTATAATAGATATGTGGTTGATGCGAAGTCCTTTTTGGGAGTGTATGGCTTAGATTTCCGCAAACCGTTGAAAGTATCCTATGATGGATTTAATAATGAGTTGGAAGAATTGCTGAAGAAGTATGCCGTTGCATGCTGATTCCTGATGGAAAATTTGCAGCCAAGAATCCTTGTAGTTTGTTCTATGGGTGGATCCGTCCTATAGCTATAAGTTGACTGTCTTAAATCAAAAATATCTGCTCCCTATGTCAGTGTTGTCTGCATAGGGAGTTTTGTGTTTTAAGGGATAAAGTGCCCGGTATGTTTGGCTGAAGCGCTTTTGCGGATTTATTTTGTATGATTTTGCCAGGTGATTATGAATTTGCTGAAACGGATGAAGAGGCATATATGGGAGATACAAATCACAGGAGGGGGAGCGGATGAAAGTAGACGGGCTGGAAGACAGATGCGGAAAGATTTCCAAGGAAGGATTCCGGGAGCGTAGGAGTAACGGGGATGGCAGAAAACAGGAGGTTGCGTTGGAAGTAAAAACTGAGAAAAGCAAAAAGGCATTGCCTGGAGAAATTCATATTTCGGTGAGAGGATTGGTGGAATTCATTCTGCGTCATGGGGATATTGAAAATCATCATCAAGGCGCTCCTGACAATGCCATGCAGGAGGGCGGCAGAATTCACCGAATGATTCAGCGGCGCATGGGAAGTGAGTATCAGGCCGAAGTGCCTTTGAAATATATTTCTGCTGAGAAGGGATATCTTCTGGTGGTGGAGGGACGTGCGGATGGCATTATTCATCAAAAGGATCAGGTTATCATTGACGAAATCAAAGGAACTTATCATGAACTGGCTAAAATGAGAGAACCCGTGACGCTGCATTTGGCACAGGCAAAGTGTTATGCATATATGTTTGGAATCTCCCAGGAATTGACGCAGGTGCAAGTACGAATGACCTATTGCAATCTGTATTCCGAGGAACTTCGTTATTTTTATCAGAACTATACTATGAAAGAATTGGAGGAATGGTTTGGAGACTTGTTGTCGGCGTTTAGAAAGTGGGCGGACTATGATTGGGAATGGCGGGGGATCCGGCAGACCTCCATAGAAGGTTTGGCTTTTCCGTTTCCGTACAGGGCAGGGCAGAAAGAACTCGCGGCAAATGTGTACAAGACCATATACCATAAGAAAAAGCTTTTTTTAGAGGCGCCCACCGGCGTGGGGAAAACAATTTCCACCATATATCCGGCGGTGCAGGCCATGGGAAAGGGAATGGGAGATAAACTGTTTTATTTGACGGCCAAGACGATTACCCGCACTGTGGCGGAGGATACTTTGAATCTTCTTCGCAAAAAAGGGCTGCGACTGAAAAGTGTCATACTGACCGCAAAGGAAAAGATATGTTTTATGGAGAAGACGGATTGTAATCCGGAGTTCTGTCCTTTTGCCAGAGGGCATTACGACCGTATCAACGAGGCGGTCTATGACTTGCTTACCATGGAGGAGTGTTTCAGCCGGGAGAAAATCGAGGAATATGCCCGGAAACATCAGGTCTGTCCCTTTGAGATGTGTCTGGATATGAGTCTCTACGCGGACGCTATTATCTGTGATTATAATTACCTGTTTGATCCCCATATCTATTTAAGGCGTTTCTTTGGAGAAAATTCCAGAAATTACATTTTTCTCATTGACGAAGCACATAATTTATTGGAGCGAGGCAGGGAGATGTATAGTGCCGCGTTATGGAAAGAACAGTTTACGGATTTGCTAAAGGAGATAAAAGAGATATGTGTGTCAGAACGTAAGAAAAGCAAGAAAAATACTGATGTTGACGGACAAATGAAATTGGAAATGACAAGAAAAACGACACAGGATTTGACGGACGTGTCAGAAACTGGAAACCTGCGTCAGGCAAATGAGGAGGAACAGAGCGATCATGAAGCCATATGGGGAAGCGGGGATGAGGGGAAGCTAATCTGGCAGTTGGAGAAATGTAATCAGGAACTTCTGGCGTTGAAAAGGGAGTGTGAGCGGTGCAGGATTGTGGACAGTATGGAGGTGTTTGTGCAAAGTCTTTTGCATCTTCATGCTTTGACAAATGATTATCTGACGGAACAGGAGCATGGGAATAGCCCCATACGGGAATCGCTGTTGGACTTTTATTTTGAAATCAGCCATTTTTTATACATTTATGATCTGATGGATGAAAATTATGTCAGATATACCAAACTGTGGGAGGACGGAAGCTTTCAGGTCAAGCTGTTTTGTGTGAATCCAAGGGAGAATCTGAAAAACTGTATGCAGCGGGGGCGCAGCACCATTCTCTTTTCGGCAACTTTCCTCCCCATACAGTATTACAAGAAACTGCTTGGAGGGGATGGGGAAGATTACGAGGTTTACGCGCAGACCATCTTTAATCCCGCCAAAAGAGCGCTGCTTATCGCCAGCGACGTGACCAGCAAGTATACCAGGCGCTCTCAGGAAGAATATGACAATATTGCCCGCTATATAGAGGAGATTGTGAAAAACCGCCATGGAAATTATATAGTTTTTTGTCCTTCTTACGCCTTCCTGAGGATTATATATGAGGCGTATACTGGGAAGTTTGGAGCACAGGAGAGAGAGTGCATGATTCAGGGCGAGTCCATGGGAGAGGATGAACGGGAAGCGTTTTTGGCAAAATTTCGAGGAGAACAAAGGGAAAGTGTTCTAAAGGGGATGGAAGGGATAGCCATGGATGTAGAAGAGGAAGAACATACTCTAATAGGGTTCTGTGTTCTTGGAGGAATTTTCAGTGAGGGTATTGACCTGAAAAACGACAGTCTGATAGGCGCAATAATTGTAGGAACAGGTTTGCCGCTTGTATGCGATGAAAGGGAGATTCTCAAGGGGTACTTTGATGAGAACGGGGAGAGTGGTTTTGACTATGCGTATCGATATCCCGGCATGAACAAGGTCTTACAGGCTGCCGGACGTGTGATACGCACAGTGGAGGATGTGGGTGTCATTGCACTGTTGGACGAGCGCTTTCTACAGTTTGCCTATCGCAGACTCTTCCCGAGAGAGTGGGAAACCTTTGACGCCGTGACGGTGCATACGGTTGCCAGGAGAGTGGAGCGCTTCTGGGACGAATGGCTTTAGACTTAAGGGGGATTATATTTGAAATTTATCCTCGGCCCGGGTTTTTCATGCCTGTGCTTTGCGTTTAAAGCTGCCATTTGACTGTTTGGTTAAAGGGATGGACGCAAATAAGAAAAGTTTTTTTGAAAAAGATGGAAATGACAGAGAAGTTATGGTAAAATGACAGTTGTGTAAATGTGGATAACTCTGTGGATTTAGTGGATTTCTTTGATTAAATTCTTCACAAAAATGACATTTGAATCAAGTTATCCACAATGGACATGGAAAAAAAGCCCTTTTAGTACCAGATTGGTCAACAATGGTGCGGAAGCGAAGAGTGGATTGGAACTATAAAAACGGATCCAAAACGAAAGCTCAAGGGGGTACTGTTGTGAACAATGCGCCCAAGGGCGCATGACGGAGCAAGAAAAAAACCCAGTCTCGAAACAGAACTGGAATAGGAGGAAAAGCGTATGTGGGCATATGAAAGTGTTTTTTATCAAATTTATCCCTTGGGTTTTGGGGGAGCGCCTTTTGAAAATGACGGTGTGTTGGAGCATCGTATTTTAAAGGTGATGGATTGGATTCCCCATATGAAGAAGCTGGGAATCGACGCAATTTATTTTTCACCGCTTTTTGAGTCGGATACCCATGGCTACAACACAAGGGATTACCGGAAAGTTGATGTGCGGCTGGGAACGAACCAGGATTTGAAAGAGGTATGCGACGCGTTACATGAAAATGGTATACGGGTGGTATTGGACGGTGTATTCAACCATGTGGGACGGGGCTTTGGTCCGTTTCAGGATGTGCTGCGGAATCGTCAGGCGTCCCCTTATGTAAATTGGTTCGGACGAATTGCCTTTGACGGTAATTCCAACTATAATGACGGTCTGTGGTATGAGGGCTGGGAAGGAAATTATGATTTGGTGAAACTGAATCTGCACAACGAGGATGTTGTTAATTATCTTCTGGACAGTGTGAGATTTTGGGTGGAGGAATTCGGGATCGACGGTTTGCGGCTGGATGTGGCTTATTGTCTGGACGAGGGATTTGTCCGCAGACTTCGCAGCTTTACCAATGGCTTGAAGGAGGATTTTTTCCTGGTGGGCGAGATGCTGCACGGAGATTATAATCGTCTGATGAATGACAGTATGCTGCATTCCGCCACAAATTATGAATGCTATAAGGGTTTGTTCAGCAGCTTTAACAGCATGAATATGTTTGAGATCATTCATTCCCTGCTGCGGCAGTTTGGGCCGGAAAACTGGACGCTTTACAAGGGAAAGCATTTGTTGTCTTTTGTGGATAACCATGATGTGACCAGGGTGGCCAGCGTGCTGTCCAATGAGAAACACCTGCCGCTTATCTACGCGCTGGCTTTTGGCATGCCTGGAATTCCCTGCGTATATTATGGAAGCGAATGGGGGACAAAGGCCGAGAAATGCCAGGGAGATCCTGCGCTGCGCCCTTCTTTTGAAGCGCCTGTGTGGAATGAACTTACAGAGTGGATCAGTAAGTTGAGTGCCGCAAAAAGGGGATCGAACGCCCTGAATTATGGAAGCTTCCGTTCGGTTTTGCTGACCAATAAGCAATGTATTTTTGAAAGGCGTACGGAACAGGAGAGGGTATTGGTGGCAATCAATGCGGATGATAATGATTTTGTGGCCCATTTTGATGCCGGCTGTGGCATGGCGGTTGATTTGATCAGCGGAGAAAAACATGATTTTGGCGGCGGCAGCACTCTGCCTGCCTGCAGTGCTTTTTTCTGGAAGATGGAACGTTGAAACTGAAAAAAGAGACAGAGGGGCGCATTAATGATTAGAAATGTAACGATGTGACAACCTTTTTTGGCGGCGCATGATTCATGCACCGCTTTTTTTGGTCTCCCAACACAGTAATCAAGCCTTGATGTCTGCCTTTTGTCTTTGTATATTTTCCTTATCAAATTTTTAAAACAGATATTGACATATAATATTATATATTGTATAGTAGTATCATCAATCAATGCTATATGGCATATAATATTATATAAAAATATAGTGTTATGTGAAAGAGGCATTCTAATACAAAGAGAAGGGGCGATGGGATGGTATTTAATACAGGTGCCGCGCTTTTGGATGCGATTGTGCTGGCTGTGGTGTCCATGGAGCCTGAGGGAACCTATGGGTACAAGATTACCCAGGAGGTGCGGCAGGTCATAGAATTGTCGGAATCCACGCTGTATCCGGTGCTGCGCAGACTGCAGAAGGATGATTGTCTTGAGATTTATGACATGGAGTGTGCAGGCAGAAACCGACGCTATTACAAGGTTACCAGCAGGGGCTGGGCACAATTACGATTATATGAAAGCGAATGGCGTAAATACGCGGACAAAGTTACAGGGCTGTTCGAAGGGAGGATGAAAGCATGAACAGAGCAGATTTTATGCGGCAATTGGAAAGGCTCCTGCAGGGAATATCTCCTATGGAGCGGGATGAAGCATTACAATATTATAACGATTACTTTGACGATGCCGGTGTGGAGAATGAACAGGCGGTTATCAAGGCGCTTGGCAATCCTGCCCGGGTGGCGGAGAATATTAAAAGAGATTTACCAGGCAGCGGTTACGGAGAGGGAAAAACCAGAAAGGCGCTGGCTTCCGACAGAGCGGTTATAGAATATGGAAAGGAAACCCAGGAGGCGTCCGGAAGTGAAGATACCGAAAGCTCCGATACGGCATTTGGAAGTGAAAACACCAATGTGACTAACGGAGCGCAAAGCGCCAGTATGTCATTTGGAGGTGAAAACACCGATATGACTTCCGGAGCTCAAAGTATCAGGCTGACATTTGGGGAGGAAGGTACCAATTCCGCTTTCGGAACCGAAAATAGGGCCAATTCTTTCGGTGGGGCAACCGCTGAAAACGGGGGCGGAGGATCTGCAAAGAACACAGACACAACTTGGGAAACGTCGGGAAGATCTGTATGGAAGAAAGGGCGTCTTACTAAATGGGAGATGCCAGGATGGGCTGTGGCGCTTCTGGTAGTAGTGTTGCTGTTTACCTGTCCCATATGGCTGGGGCTAATCGGTGGCGTTATCGGAGCGGCTGCTGGAATTTTAGGGGCGGTGCTTGGTGTGTTTGCCTGCTGGTTTGGGGTGATAGTTGCCTGTGGAGCGGTGTTTTTAGCCATGCTAGTGGCATGTGTGGTATTTGTTGTGGTCGGGTTTCTGTGCACATTTTCAAATCCTTGGGTTGGGATGGCACTGGTAGGAAGCGGACTGGTCTGCGGGGGAATTGGTATCTTGTTTCTCATGCTGACCGTGGTAATGGCTGGG
>CAJTPN010000004.1:0-9472 GCA_910578185.1 uncultured Acetatifactor sp. | reverse complement strand
ATATTCAGAGGAATCGGTTCACTGTATCGGCTTCTGTTTAAAAAGAAAGCGGTAAGGGGGGTAGCATAAAATGAAGAGATTTATGAAATGCTGTGGAATCATTGCGTTGGGGCTGATTGTTGTCGGGGTGACCATCGGTATCACCGGGCGCACCGTAGCGGGCAGCGACACCATAGAGCAGGTGTTGGAAGATGTGACCGGAGGCAGATTTCATCTTTACAGCAGGCCTTGGTGGTATGAGGAGAGTGTGATACTGGGTCGTGAACCGTCACAGGAACAGGGGATTGATTACGGGTATTGTGAAATAATCGAAGAAGTGGAAGTATCCCAGGAACCCGAATTTGATTGGTCTCATGAGGTCTACCAAGGATATTCGGTGAGAAAGTACAGTCTTGGAAGCGATATCAACAAGCTGGATATCCAGATGTTAGACGGTCAGTTTACAACAGACGTATCCGATGACGGTTCGCTTTATCTGGAGGCTGATGGATCATGCAGACTGCAGGGCTATGTGGAGGATGGCACCTTGTATGTGAAGGCAGGCAATGACGATTACAGATGGAATAACAGCTTTTGGGTTACGTTGTACATTCCGGAAAATTTCTACTTTGACGAGGTGGATGTGGAAATGGGAGCAGGGGAATTGTACTTTGACAATCTGACAGCAAAAGAGGCCTCACTTGAAGTAGGGGCAGGTAATATTACCATATATAGACCTGTGGTAGAGGAGCTGGATACCACCGTAGCCACCGGCAGTATCTCTCTGATTGAAATGGAAGTGGGAGATCTGGATGTGGATGTTGCCATGGGGCAGCTTGATGCGGACGGCGCCGTCAATGGAAATGTGGATGTGGAGTGTTCCATGGGATATGTGGGAATTGGACTGGAGGGCAATCCCGGGGACTTCAACTATAAGGTGGAAAGTGGTATGGGCAGTATTGATGTGGAGGGACTTTCTGCTTTTAATATCGGTTTTGGCCAGAATAAAAAGATAGACAATGGCGCCGATAAAAATATAGATGTGGAATGCAGCATGGGGGCGATTTCTATCTGGTTTTATTAATGATTTCCGCAAACAGGGAGCCTGAGGAAGCTGATGAGGACAGGAATCTCTTCAGGGTTATCCGTCATGTAGATCTTTAAGTATTTACGTTCTGGGGCTGGAAATGAACGGCAGGACAGGAAAAAGAAATTCCCGCAGAAGGTTTGAGTAAGGCTGCCTTCTGCGGGAACTTTTGTTTTGAAACCTGTGATGTTACCTGGGCTTGCCGATAAACGTTTTTGCTGAAAAATCATGGCTCCACAAATAATCCGGATTTTTTCAGCGCAGGTCTCAAAGCCAGGTAAATCGCGGAAGCTGCGATCACTGCCACCACCGCGTTGACACTGGTGGTAAGGGCGCTGATCTTTACCAGTGCAGTGGTAATATCTTGTGGGACGCCAAACAGATAGGTCTTATAGAAATACCCCACCAGAGGATCGGCCACCACGTTAAAACCCATACCACAGGCAGATGCAAGAATGGTGACACCGGTGACAAACCTGGCCGAGTGATCCTGGCTTAATTTGAAAATAACATGGGCAACCAGGCCGACAATAAGACCGATGCATAGCTTTAGAAGGAAGGTTTTAGGGGCGCTGGTCACATAGGAAGTGGTAAAATCACCAATGGTCATTCCCACCGCGCCTGCCAGCCCTCCCCAATATCCGCCTAACAGAAGCGCCGCCAGCACACAGAAGACGTTTCCGAAGTGAAAGGACGCCTTTTCAGGTCCCACGGGAATATCGATTTTAAAAAAGGCGAAACCAATGTAACACAGCGCCGCCAACAGCCCTGCCTGAGCCAGCTTTTTCACATCTGCTTTTTCAGGCTTGTAAACGCCGATTAACGCGTTATAGATCCCTTTTACCGTCAAAAGGATGGAGAAAAATACCAGGGTCAGGCCGTAGGAATAGGGACGCTCTTTACTCAGTTTGTCTGCCGAAAGTCTGCTCACCTGGGCGTTCAGCGCGTCCAAGTCGCCGGAAGCAGTCCCTTCCTTGATCGCGCTTACCTGCGCTTTGACGGACTTGAGCTGTGTACCCAGAGCCACAGAGTCCTGATAGCTGGAGTGATAGGCATATACGGCAAAGATAATGCCAATGACCAACAGTGCGGCACCTGTGATGAGAAGTCCGAAACTTTTTTTCTTATCCGTTTTGTTTTTTTCTGTTTTCATAAACTGATCTCCTTTTCCTTTCTTTGATGAGCCATATGAGTTGAGTTTAGTGTGGTTATACATAAGATTCCTCTTCTTCGGGGATTGAAAAAGGTTTTCCCAAAGATGTGCGCAGCGCCTTGCTTAATACATGTTACAGTGTATAGCAAAAGTGGCCTGATAAAAAGTGCCAGAATAGGTATTTTTTGTCAGGCCAGTTTTGGCGAGGTAAATGGAATTACAAATATTAAGGACACATATGATACCTATATGGGAAATTTTTCGGTGGAAAGACTGAGGGAAATGGGTTATAATAAAGCATATGCGGCATGGGGAATGGGACATCTCACCCAATGGCACGATAAAGCGCGGAGGTATGAAAATGAGCGGCAGCCATATTGCAATCCCAACCATACTGAAGGTGGGAAAAGGAGTGTTGAAAAATATAGGGGCGTACATTAAGTCCGGCGGCATGGACAAGGCGGTAATCTATTTTGGCAACGGACTGATAGAAATGTTTGGCAGTCAGGTGATGGAATCGTTGAAAGCGGCGGAAGTCTCCGTTTTGGAGTACCGGGAAGTGGATTCCATCCGGATTGAGGATATCGTGGAAATGGCTTTTGCCATTGATGCAAAGGCACAGGTGATTGTGGGAATTGGGGGCGGAAAAGTCATCGATGCGGCCAAGTATGCGGCATACCTTCGCAGGCTGCCTTTTATCAGCGTTCCCACATCCTCTTCCAGCGACGGTTTTTCCAGTGCCAGCGCATCTCTTACAGTGGACGGCAGGAGGGCGTCTGTCCCGGCCCGGATGGCCTATGGTATTTTGGCGGATACAGATGTAATCAAAAGCGCTCCGGTAAAGTTTCTTTATTCGGGTATCGGGGATATGGTGTCCAAGATAACGGCACTTTATGACTGGATATTTGAAGAACAGGCGGGGTGTGGTTCTGTAAATGATTTTGCGGTGATGATTGCCAAAAAGGCGGTGAATAGCTTTGTGCGCACGCCTTTTGAAAATATCCAGGATGATCTGTTTTTGAGGGAGCTTTTGGATTCCCTTGCCATGAGCGGGATTGCAAACGAGATTGCGGGAAGCAGCGCGCCTACCAGCGGCAGTGAGCATTTGATTTCACATGCCCTGGATAAGATGCTGGAGCAGCCCCAGCTCCATGGCGTTCAGGTTGGCATAGCCACATATCTGATGAGTCGGGTACAGGATCATCGCTATGTCAGGGTAAATACCATCTTTACGGATACGGGATTTTGGGACTATGTCAGTACCTTGGGGCTTTCCAGGGAAGATTATGAGCGGGCGATAGATCTGGCCCCCTCCATTAAGCCGGCGAGGCATACGTATCTCCATGAGGAAAAATACCGGGAACTGGCAAAGCAGGTCCTTCGGGAGGATGAGGTGCTGAAAAAAGTATTTGGATATGAAAGGACAAAAGCATGAGTAGAGAACAGATTTTCAATCCGTATTTGCCGGAATATGAATATATTCCAGACGGGGAACCCCATGTGTTTGGGGACAGGGTGTATGTGTACGGCAGCCATGACCGATTTGACGGGAAGAAGTTTTGTATGAATGATTATGTCTGTTATTCCGCAGATGTGCATTGTCTGACGGATTGGAGATATGAGGGAGTCATTTACGGCAGAACCCAGGATCCCCGCATGGCTGACGGAACCCATTATCTCTGGGCGCCTGATGTGGTACAGGGAAAGGACGGGAGATATTACCTTTACTACTGTCCGGATGACAGCATTCGTTCCATCGGCGTTGCAGTGTGCGACACGCCGGCAGGAAAGTATCAGTTCCTTGGAATTGTGAGGGACGGGGCTGGGAATCCTGTGGGAGAAAGGGAGGGGGATACCATAGCCTTTGACCCGGGAGTTTTTATCGACGAGGACGGAACCATATATCTGTATTCCGGTAACGGACCCAGGACAGAAGATTACATTGGAAAGGAACCCAAGGGCTCCAGGGTGATGATATTAGAGGACGATATGGTGACCATCAAAACGGAGCCGAAAAAGCTTTTGCCCATTCTGGGAGAATCCGTGGGAACGGGTTATGAGGGGCATGAATTTTTCGAGGCAAGTTCCATAAGAAAGATAAAAGGGCGTTATTATTTCGTTTATTCTTCCGTTAAGCTGCATGAGTTGTGTTATGCGGTCAGCGATTATCCTGACAGAGACTTTGCGTACGGCGGCGTGGTGGTGAGCAATGCGGATATGCCTGGGGATTTTGGAAAAGAAGCGATTCCTAAAAATTGTTTCGGCAATAATCACGGCGGAATAGAATGCATTGACGGCCGGTATTATATTTTCTATCACCGTCAGACAAATCGGACTATGTTCTCGCGCCAGGGCTGTGCGGAGGAAATACATATTCAGGCGGACGGCAGTATCCCTCAGGCATGGATGACTTCCTGTGGACTAAACCGGGGGCCGCTGCAGGGTAAGGGGACTTATCCTGCGTCCATGGTCTGCCATCTTTATGGCAGGGAAATTCCGGTGATTTCGAATCCAAAGTACATGGTGGATGGGCATCCTTATCTGACTCAGGATGGGGAGGACTACGATCCGGAAGCTGCTGCCGGCATGCCGCCACGGCAGTATATTGCAAACGGAGAGGACGGTATGACAGCGCTGTTTCGATATTTTGATATCAGGGATGTGGAACGGATCTCTGTTATGGCAAGGGGCAGTATGGAGGGAAAGATATTTCTGGCTGTATCCGAGGAGGGAGAAGCTGTTGGGGAAATTTCGGTGACACCATCTGAGACTTGGAAGGTATTTTCTGCAAAAGTGAAGATACCGGAAGGGATACAGGCATTGTGCTTCCGATTTCGCGGACAGGGAAGGTTGGAGCTTTTGGAATTTACGCTGAATTAAATAGATTCCCGCCGTCATTGGTCTAAAGTCCCGAATGCCTGCATTCGTGGGATCTTTCCAGTGCCGCCAGGTTCCAATATCCTGCTGCTGTATACTGCCTGATTTGCCATTCATTTATGGTCGGTATCGTTGCCATGGCAGGAGCAGGAGGTGCGCCAGGTGTGTTGCAAAGGGGCTGGTTCAAGCAGCCCCTTTGTGTTACTGTTAACTTTATGCCGCCACCATACGGCGTATTTGTTCTAATATGGCCAAGTCTCCGGTTTTTCTGGAGAGCGCATTGATATCCACCATGTGTTTGGTATCCCACAGTACGAAAAAACAATCTTTTATCTCTTGAAATAAGTCATTTCTACATGTCTTTTTTTATAATATGATCGTCTCCTTTTATGGAAGGTACATTAATCCGGGGAAATAATTCTGTGAATTTTGTTGTACGGAATTCGGAAGGTTTGCAGTTCCAAACTTGCTCAAATGCACGTGCAAATGATTCATGGGTGCTATAGCGCGGACCAGGTAATCATGTACGGAAATGTGGTGAACGCTGCGAAATAGTTTTTCAAGAGTGGATTTGGAACAAAAACAGCTTGCGGCGATTTCACCGGTTTTGATATCGTCCCGCAGATGTGTTTCTATAGATAGTATAATCCGCACTGCTGGTGTGATGGGCAACGCCCCATTTGCTATGTCTGTGATATGTTTTCAGGTGTTTATTGATTTTTAGAGTATTGTCATATAAAATAGATAAGAGGGTAAGAAGCATGCGCTGAGAGAACTTCACGCTTAAGTGCTGGCGCGCGACTTAAAATAGGAGGAAAATAAAATGACATCAGTCAATGAGAAAGAAAGCAAGACAGGATTGGAACAGGAATTGAACCATACATCCGCTTCCGGAGAGCTGACGTACCCGGAGATGGCATCCGCTATGCGCCGGATGGCGGCAGAAGGCATTGTACTGTTGAAAAATGACCGCGCTACCTTGCCGCTCAAAAGGGAGGACAAAGTAGCGGTATTTGGGCGCACGGCGGTGGATTATTTTACTGTTGGCTATGGCAGCGGCGGGGATGTGGTTGCTCCTTATAAAGCAAATCTAATGTCGGGATTACGCGAACGCAAGGTGAAATTGAATGAGGAGCTGGCGGCTGTATACGATGCCTGGTGTCATGAGGAACAGAATATTCCGAAAGAATGTGGATGGGGTAAGTGGCCCATGAGCTATCCGGAGATGCCTCTGACAGAGGAAATCGTGAATGGAGCGGCGAAAAATAGCGATATGGCCATAGTCGTTTTGGGGCGGGCCGCCGGGGAGGACCGGGAAAACTTGCTGGAAAAGGGCAGTTTTTACCTGACGGATTTGGAACTGGAAATGCTGGATAGGGTCACGGAAGCTTTTCGACGTGTGTGTGTTGTTTTGGACTGTGGAAATGTAATTGACATGGGCTGGGTAAAACAGTACCAGGAAAAGATCGGCGCCATTGTCTATGCATGGCAGGGGGGAATGGAGAGCGGATATGCCCTTGCGGACGTGCTTACCGGGGCGGTGAATCCATGCGGAAAGCTGACGGATACCCTTGCGGAAAGCTATGACGCCTATCCGGGAAGCGGCGATTTTGGCGGGAAACATTATAATGACTATGTGGAGGACATTTATGTAGGATATCGCTATTTTGAGACTTTTCATCCAGAGAAGGTTTTGTATCCCTTTGGATACGGACTGAGCTATACCGAGTTTTCTCTGTGTACTATGGCGGAGGTGAATAAAAATAGAATCCAGATACAGGCGCAGGTGACCAATACGGGAGATGTGGATGGGAGACAGGTAGTTCAGGTTTATCTTGGTCTGCCCTGTGGGAAATTGGGGAACCCCAAAAGAGTGTTGGCTGCTTTTGGTAAGAGCCGGGTTTTGAAGCCGGGAGAAGCTCAACTGCTTCAGATGACAATAGATATGACTGTGTTTGCATCTTATGACGACACCGGCGTAACCGGGCATCCCCACTGCTATGTTTTGGAGGCTGGTAAATATAGTGTGCAAGTGGGGGACAGTGCCCGTAACGTGGAAACGGTGTATCAATTTCAAAGACAGAAAACGGAAGTGGTAAAGCAGCTTAAGGAGACCATGGGCGTAAGACTGGAATCGGTGTTTGAAAGAATGGTAAACCGGGACGGAAACCTGGTCCTTGAGGACGTGCCGGTGGCTTCCAAAAGTCTGAAAAAGCAGATATTGGCGGAATTGCCCAAAGAGCTTACCAACGGCGGACAGGAGCGGATTTCTTTTCAGGATGTCTGTGAGGGAAAGCATAGTGCCGAAGCCTTTGTGGCACAGCTTTCATTTGAAGAATTGGATGAGCTTACCCATGGAGAGGGGAAGATGGACTCGGCCTGCGGCATTGAGGGCAATGCAGGTGCTTTTGGAGGAGTGACGGAAAAGCTGCGGGGCAGAGGGCTTCCGCCTGCGATTACCACGGACGGACCGTCAGGAATCCGCATCCGCCGGACCGTATGCCTCCTGCCTTGCGGAACGGCACTGGCCAGTACCTTTGATCAGGAGGGTGTGGAGCAGCTCTATGCCATGGTGAGTCAGGAAATGGAGCATTTTGGCTCCGATATGCTCTTGGCACCAGGCATGAACATTCATCGGAATCCTTTGTGCGGCAGAAACTTTGAATATTTTTCGGAGGATCCGCTGTTATCGGGAAAGATGGCGGCTGCGGTTATAAGGGGAATTCAGAGCACGGGAAAATCCGCATGTCCCAAGCATTTCGCGTGCAATAATCAGGAGAGAAACCGCAACTACAATGATTCCAGGGTAAGCGAGAGGGCATTGCGGGAGATTTATCTGAAAGGTTTTGAGATAGCCGTTTCGGAGGCCCATCCCTATGCCATTATGACAAGTTATAACAAGATTAATGGTGTGTGGAGCTATTATAATTATGAACTGGCCACTCAGATCCTGCGGCAGGAGTGGGGGTATGACGGCCTTGTGATCACGGATTGGTGGATGCGGGAAGGCGTTTCCAGGGAATTTCCGGATATTGCCAACGATGCCTGTAGAATACGTGCTCAGGTGGACGTATTGATGCCGGGTGAATTCGGAAAGGATAATGATCCGGAGGCACATACACTGGTGCCTTCCTTAGGGGATCCCAAGGGGGTAACCCTTGGGGAAGCGCAGCGCTGCGCCTTGAACGTAGTGCGGTTTTTGCTGCAGGTAAAGGGGAAGGGAGTCAAACCGGAATAAATGAATGTTTGGATGCTTAAATGTAATTTATGATTGGAGGTTTATTGATATGAGCACCGAGAATACAAATTGGGAACAAAGCGTTGCCGGTGTGGTGATAAAAGATAATAAGGTTTTACTTGCCCGCCATACATACGGGAACGGAAAAGGCATGTTAATTATACCAGGCGGTTATGTAAATTATGGTGAAACACCTCAACAAGCCTTAAAACGCGAATATATGGAAGAAACGAAAATAGAGGTAGAGCCACAGAATATAATAGGTGTTAGGTTTAATATGCATGATTGGTATATTGTATTTAGCGCAAAATATATCTCTGGGAAAGCACAATCGGATAATGACGAGAACAGCGAAGTACTATGGCTGGATATTGATTATGCATTGTCAAGAGATGATGTTCCTGAACTCACTAAAAAAATGATTGAAAGCGCAGCATTAAAGCAATATGGACTGCAATACGCAGATTATAACGCAAATACCAAACATGCACCATTTTCTCTATATATGGCAACAAATCCCGATTGTGATTAGATAATTTTTAAGGGAACTAATGGACAATATACCATTGAACATAACGGGATTGAAGGGTGGTTCCTGATGTGGGAACAGGCTGTTTTGGAGTGGCTGTCCATGAAAGAATTTTTTTCTTGACAAAAACCCTTACATGTACTATGATAGACAAAAATAACTTTAAAGAATCATTTAGAGAGAAGGCAGTGACGAAGAGGAGTACGCATAACCCCTTAATAGAGAGGGCGCCGTCCTGGGAAAGGACGCTGAAAGGCAGCCTGAAGGTAAGGATGCGGAAGGTAGCTTCCAAGCCGGGAATCTGAACTAGCAGTAGGGTTCCACGGGTTATCCCCGTTATCAGATAAGGCTTTGATGGAAGCCGTAGAGGCAGCTTGGGAGTGTAGTCTTCCGGCTGTGAACAAAGGTGGTACCGCGCCAAGAGCGCCCTTTGCCGATAAGAGTCGGCAAAGGGCTTTTTTGTGTCACAGTAAAAAATAAACCACCGGCTATGCCGGTGAGTCCCCAGCTGCTTTAGCTATAAGAAAGAAACCTCCCATGGTATGATAGATATGGGTTTGCCAACCATAAAAACATACATAGGAGGTATCCAAAATGGATAATAACAGT
>CAJTPN010000003.1:129959-306856 GCA_910578185.1 uncultured Acetatifactor sp. | reverse complement strand
CACTGCGTTTTCGTGCGAGGGCAGCATCTATGCCGCCTCCCGCAAATGCTTTTACAATGGATGCAATAGTAGCTTTGCTTATGCCGTATGTTTCCACGCACTGATCATATGACATTGCAGGCGGATGGCGCTCATCTAAAGCCAACAGCACACGGCAGCGGTTTACAGTGGTTTGATTGGTATCCTTGTTTTTTATGAGACCTTTCAATCGCTTAACATCGACATCTGATAACTGAATGTGGTTCTTTTTAGGACGTGCCATACACTTAACCTCCGAATATACTGTCAACAGGAATATATACAGTATATCACAGGTTGCATATTAGTTCAATTATCAATATGTCGTTACACTAGATCTGATTTCTCTTGAGAAGGCAGGCATAACGGATATCATACTGAATGAGCCGGAAGCTTATCTTACAGGAACCGCCGGGGGAACCCTGTAGGGGACGAAAAAGAATGTTTTAAAATAAATTTTAATGATGAGAAGCGATATGATTGAAACGAAAACATTTGAATATACGCAGAATGTTATACGCAGGATGCAGGAAATAGAACTGGACATGTTGGATGAGTTGGATAGATTGTGCAGAAAAAACGGAATCCATTATGAAATAGATGGAGGAACGCTTTTAGGCGCCGTCAGGAATAAGGGATTTATCCCATGGGATGATGATGTGGATGTGAGAATGCTGCGGGAAGATTATGACAAATTCTGCAATATCTGTGCATCTCAGCTTAATCAGGATAAATATTTTCTACAGACATATAAGACCGATCCTGGATATCGGTGGGGATATGCCAGAATTTTGCGAAAGGGTACCATGTTTCGACGTAAGAACCAGGATATGCTTACGATGAAAAGGGGAATTTTTATAGATATATTTCCCTGCGACGGGATGCCGGACAAACAGCCTTTTAAGGCAATATTTAATTTCAGATGCTATGTTGTCAGAAAGATACTGTATTCTCCGGTGGGGGCGGTAAATGACAGTCATTTTGTGAAGAGGATCTTATATAAAGTTTTGCGCATGATTCCCGCTCAAATTGCTTTTCATGAGATGGAAAGACTTTCCGGTAAGTATGCGGGCAGGGATACCAGGCTTGTCCGGACAATCGGCTGGGGAGCTCCGGAGGAAGACAAAGGATTCCTGCGGAAATGGATGAAAGAATCATGTGAAATAGAGTTTGAAAATTTGCGGGTGAAAGCGCCGGTTGATGCGGATGGACACCTGAGATTAATGTTTGGGGATAATTATATGACGCCGCCGCCGGAAGAGCAGAGGAAACCCAAGCATACCGCAACGGAAATTAAATTTGAGTAGGGGATTCGGAGAGAGGCAATCAGGATGAGAGTTGAAGAGTTTAATGTTTTGTACGCAATTCATAAGCAAAATGGTTCTTTTTCCAAAGAGGCCATTGCCCGGGAGACAGGATATGAGGTATCACAAATAGACCATATTCTAGAGGCATTGAGAGAAAAGGATTGGCTCAACCAAGGTATTACCGAAACAGGATATGCTAATTTCAACGAATATAAGGTTGATAATGCAATTATCATGGCGGCGGGATTTGGCCTGAGAAGCCTTCCTTTATCACGTTATGTTCCAAAGGGGCTGTATGTGGTAAAGAATGAGATATTGATCGAGCGGCAGATCAGGCAGCTTCTGGAAGCAGGCATAAAAGAAATTGTGGTAGTAGTGGGATACTTAAAGGAACAATTCGGATATTTGCACGAAAAGTACGGAGTGACTATTGTTGAGAACGATGATTACTATCGATACAACAATATATCGTCTGTTTATGCAGCAAAAGACTATCTGAAAAACAGTTATATCTGTTGTTCGGATAATTATTTTAATGTAAATGTTTTTGAAGAGTATGTCTATGACTCTTATTATTCCTGTAAATATACCCGGGAATATGCCGAGGAATACTGTGTTACGAAAATGGATGGGGATTATATAGCAGAAATTCGTAAAGGCGGAAACAATGCGTGGTATACGATAGGCGAGGCATATTTTTCAAAAGCCTTTAGCAATACGTTTTTAAAATATCTGCAGTTAGAGTATGAGAGTCCGGATACAAAAAAGATGCTCTGGGATGATTTTCATATGAAACATATAGAAGAATTACCCATACTATTAGTCAAATACGACGATACGATTGTTCAGGAGTTTGACACGGTTGATGATGTGATTGCATTTGACCCGGAATTCAAAAAATATCGGGATAAAATATTGGAGGCAAATATAAATGCAAAAAAGCAGCTGCCCAATATTTTTGTAAAGTATGATGATGTGGCGCGCTATAATTCCGCTGTAACGGACCAGCATTCCGGACGGCTTCATTTAAATGAAAACACATTTGGACCAAGCCCAAGGTGTATGGATATTCTCAAGGAAATCCGGATACAGGACTTATATGAATATGATATGGCGTCAAAGGACTTTTTGATTGAAGAAATATCGTCCGCATTTTCTATTCCGGAGGATGACATTTATATTCACAACGGCTCGGCGGAAGTGATCAAATCGGTCTTTTCCATCGCATTGGAAAGAGGAGACAGTGTTTTATTGTCAGATCCGGGTTGGAGTTATTATGCCAGCCTTGCAAAAGAAAAGTTTTGCAATGTGTATTATTATGATGTCTTAAAAGACGACTATACATATTACATGGATGTGGAGGACATTTTAAAAAAGGCAAAACAGTACCAGCCCAAGCTTATCGTCATTACCAGTCCGCATAATCCTACAGGATGTAAAATAGACGGAAATGCGCTTGAGATGATTATCCGGGAAAATCCGGAAGCTCTGGTGATGCTGGATGAAGCGTATTGGGGATTTTCGGAGGAAAATATTGATGTGCGCAGGCTGGTGGAAACATACACCAATGTCATAATATCCAGGACGTTTTCAAAATATTATGGGCTGGCAAATATGCGGGTTGGCTATGGATTCTGCAATGCGAAGGTGAAACATATTTTTGGCCTGGATCTTCCGCTGTTTCGGGAAAGTTCCATATCCCGCAGGATGGCAGTGGCTGCAATGCATGATAAAAAATATTATGAGGATATGAATCGTGAATTAAATCAGATAAAGACATGGTTCATGGACGAACTGAATATGATTCCGGGCGTCAGGGCGTTTCAGTCATGTTCTAATTTTGTTGCGGTTAAGATTGAGAATGCGGACATACAGCGCATCAAAGAAATATTAAAAGAAAATGGTATTTTAATTCGTTTATTTGAAGATAAAAAAGAGGCGGTTGCCAGAATTGCCATATCGGAAAGAACCATAATGGAGAATACGGTGAATATCATAAGAGAAAATATATGAGGGAATCAATGCTGTATTTTCGGGAGTAGGGGGCATATAAAATGACAACCTATCAAAGGATAAGATGTGGGATAGAAAATGCGTTAAAACAGGGTAAAGGCAATTTTATTATTTATCCCTTTGGAGAAAACGGGCTTTTGACAAAACAGATTTTAAATCAGAGTTTCGGGATTACGGAAGAATGTATTATTGATAATATCCTGGCGGATTATAATCCGGCAATTAAAAAGCTGGATTACTTGAAAAGCCTGGATTGCAGTGAGAGAACGGTGCTGCTTACCAGTGAAAATCCGGATTCTTACGATATGGTTCGAAATCAACTGAAACAATATTGTAAAAGTGAAAATATAGTTGATATTTTCAGGGGGGGGGTAAATACCAGACCGGTATTTACAAAATGCGGTAAATACAGTTACGGACCGCTTTGTAATCATTGGCTGGTAGAAGCGGTTGGAGCATTCTGCAGCTTTGCTTCAGGAAGCGATGTGACGGAAAATCATCCGGTCAGCCTGCTGTCAACGCATCCCTTTCTTTATGCCGCATCAAAGACGAACAGCGTGTTTTCATATCAGTATGAGGATTGCAGGGACGCGAAATGGTATTTTGATGGTGTAAACCCCCATGGCACGGCAGGAAAACTGTCTAAGATCAGGATTGGGAATGATGTCTGGCTGGGAAGAAACGTGATTATCACAAATGGATCCAATATCGGAAATGGAGTAATTGCGGCGGCAGGTGCGGTTATTACAAAAGAGGTACCGGATTATGCCGTTGTGGCAGGTGTGCCGGCCAGAATAATCCGGTATCGATATACGGCGGAACAGATTAACAAACTTAACCAGATTGCATGGTGGGATTGGCCGGATGATGTGATCAGAGAAAGATATGATGATTTTTATTTAGATATCAACAATTTCATTGAAAAATATAGTGTATAAATTATGGAAGCAAAATAATTTTTGAAAGTGTGATAGATAGTGATTGCGTGTCATGACATTGATGAATTTATTAAATTGATGCAAAATAAAAGAATTCTGATATATGGAGCGGGATATGTGGCGTCAATTTTTCTGGAAGCTTTGAGAAAGCATGGATTGGAACAGAATATAGCTGGAGTAGTTGTGACGGAAAGTGTCACGGCACAAAAATATTTGGGTGAGTATCAGGTCAAAACGTTTCACTGTGCGGACTTAAAGGAGAATATGATTGTATGTGTAGCCGTTCACGAGGCCATAGAAAAAGAAATTGAGTCAGCATTAATACAGAGGGGCGTTATTGATTACATATGGATATACCCGTTTTTAAATGCTTTGTATATGGGAAGACCTGTTAAGGAAAAGCAGTGGATTGAAATTAATAACATGATTTTACAGTATGGGAATATGTACGGCATGGCTGTCAGATGGGCCGCTATAGATGATTACTATGGAAACTTTCAAGGCGGATTGGAGTTATATAAAAAGGCAATGAAAATACATTGCAGCGAGGCAACGGCAGAAGAAAGAGCGCGGCGCTTTATCAGATTGATGCAAGATTGGGATGCGCATGGATACGACCAAAACCGGCAGATTGCTATTAATTTCGATTATGAAATTATTGATGGCGAACATCGAGTGGCTTTGGCGTTTTACCATAATCAAAAACGCTTACAATGTGATATTTACAGCGAACGAAATATTCACAAGGAAAATGTACTTATGACAAAGGAAATCCTGCTTATGGGAGGTTTCACGCAAAAAGAGATTACGCGTTTGGACAAGGTTATGGAATATATTAAAAATTCGGTATCGCGGGAGAAATTATGTTAGAAATATTTGATGAATTTAGAAGAACATTGGACGATATTATGGTTCAGGCCATGCATAAGAGAGTTGTGCTGTATGGATATGGATACACAGGGCGTTTTTTGAAGTGGTATGGGGAGTATTATCACAATATAAGGGTGGATTATGTTGTTTCGCTGGATATGCAGGTGGGGCAGGCATATGATCAGGAAATATTCAGAACATCATTGTTTGACTTTCATTACAAAGACGTTGAAAATGCGGTGATCTGGTTGGCAGAGCCGGTGGAACAGCAAATTTCAGCATTTTTATCGGAGAGAGGATATATTAAAAATCAAACGTATTTTGATTTCTATGAGGCAATTTATGGAGCGGATATTAATTGGGATCCTGTAAATCAATATAACGATATTTTCAGAAGGCAAAAGACGGGAAAGCGGGATATACAATTTCTGGAGTGGATTGAGTGGAAGTATCAGTGCAATTTCATTACGGCAATTGACAGGAAGGACCTGGATGTAGCCAGAGAACACGGCGCGTCGTATCGGGTGACAACACAAAAGGAAATTTTCCCTATATTGGATAGATGCCATTGTGTTCCTGCGCAGCAGGACGCGATTTTTGACTATGGATGTGGAAAAGGCGGAGCAATGGTCTCTTTTTTGGACTACGGATTTCGACGGGTAGGGGGGGTGGAATATGAACCTCAGATATTTGATATTCTGATGGAGAATATGTCCAAGCTGAATTTGAATAACGTGGCAGAAATTGAGTGTATTCAGGGAAATGCGGCAGATGTAGGAGCGCAGTTAGATAAATATAACTGGTTTTATTTCTTTCAGCCTTTTGACAATGATATTTTCAGGCAGTGTATAGATGCAATTATTGACAGTATGAAACGCTGCGACAGAAAGATTCGAATTATCAGTATATCGCCCCAAAGCTACGGATGTTTTGAGGGTACGGGATATTTCCGGCTAACCAATCAGTTTACCATTGACTCCAGGCAAAGGGTAGTGGATGTTTATGAGAATTATTTAAAATAAAACCCCGTATCTTTACGGTATCTTGATTTCAGGGAAGCCATGGGCCGCAGGATAGGAACCAAAACAGTAAGGACAAAGTGTAGATTTGGAGATTAGGATATGAAACAAAATGATAGAGTACCAATCAGCATTATCGTTCCGGTATACAATGTCTGCGAATGGATTGATCAATGTCTGCAAAGTATTGTTGATCAGACATTTCAGGATTATGAAATTATATTGATAAACGATGGCTCCACAGACCAGTCCGATGTCAAGTGCCAGCAGTGGAAAGAGCGGGATAATCGCATTCGGTACATAAGTAAGAAAAACGAAGGACTATATCGTACGTGGAATCTTGGCGTAAGGGAGGCGGTAGGTAAATACCTGTGTTTTGTTGATTCGGACGATTGGCTGGATCCGCAATACGTAGAAAAGTTGTATGAAAAAGCAGTTGAAACAGATGCGGATATGGTGGAGTGTGACTTCTGGAGAGTCAATAACAATAATGGGAAAAAAACTTACAGACCCTGTTATGGACGTATGGAAAAAGAATATACCATAAGGGAACATATGATATATGGTGAATCTACTTTGTGGAAGTTCATGTCAAAAAAGTCAATCTGGATAGATAATAATATAATCGTGCCAAACTGTATGGGAGCTTCCCATGCGGTATATGTTTTATTATTGTTATTGGGTGCTAAAATAGTGAATGTGCATGAGCCGCTATATTTTTACCGAAGACTGAGGAAAGGATCCATATTGGATATCCAGGGAAAAGGAGCCGGGGAACAGGGCAGGATGGGGCTGCAGGAACTGGATGCCTTAATTGAGGAAACGAAGAAAAGAGGCTTATTTGAACCTAACAAGGAAATCATAGAAATGACGGTAAAGTACCGGCTTTCAGATTTGTTAGCAGCACAGTTTACAAGAAAAACAGAGAAGGATTTTGCAATCCAGTTTAATAATTATTATAATTTTGTTGGTGACAGATTTCCCCATGGACGGAATGACAGATATTTTATTCTGGGAGGATATAACCTGAATCGTATTCTTTCTTATTTGCCGGAAGTTCAAAATCCCTATTACCGGTTCAATTTTTCCAGTATTATCAGTATTATGCATCCGGCAGAGGATATGGTGGCCTTTGGGCATGAAAATGAATATAGAAAAAATATGATTGAGAGGGATATTTATTCTTCTTTTTGGAGTGTCATAAAGGAAGAGAAACCAAAGTTTTTATTCCTTGATTTTCTTGAGGAAAGATTTGATCTTATCAAGTTAAAAAAGGGCGGTATGATTACAAAGAGCGATGCTTTTGAAGGAACGATTACGCAGGACTTAGACGGCGTTGTCATGGAAAGGGACAGTGAGGAATGTCAGGTACAGTGGGAAAAAGACTGCCTAGCTTTTTTAGAACGCATTGTGCAGTTTATGCCTGCTGAAAATATTATATTGGTAGAAAATTATTTAAGCGAAACACAGGGAGATGTCTATTCACAGCGCCCTTACGACGATCTGGAAACGATCAGAAAAACAAATAATCTGCTGAAAACATATTATAAGTATTTTAAAGATAACTGCAGCAAGATAAAAAGGATAGAGGCCTATAAAAGCAGCTTCTATTATACGGATGAAAAGTATGAGTATGGCGCTGTCCCATCGCATTTAAACGAGGTGGTAAATAAAGAAATAGCCTCTGCCATTGCTGACATATTGTAAAAGTGGAGAATGCTTAATTGGGTGTTGTGGAAGAAAAGGCAATATGGATTGGAGCGTATTTAAATGAGAGAATTACTGGAACAAAAGTATAATAGCTTATTTGAAACATATCATTTTGAACCGACAATCAGCTCAAAAAGTGTCAGTACCATTATAAAAAAGGCCTTGGAAGATTTTATGCTTCAAAGTAAAAAACCGGCAATATATTGCAATGGCGGACATACCAGGATACTCATGTCAGATTTTATGGTTGCGTTAAAAAAAGTAAAATATATAGTAGATAATTATGCCGATACAAATGATGAGGGAGGCTTTCATTTAATTAAGGATAATGAAATTGAAGAAAACGGAATTGATGCGGTTGTCATATCTTCTTTTAAATTTAAAGACAGTATCATTGAGGGATTGAAAAAAAACCATCCGTCCATTGCATATTTAAACCTTTATGAAATACTTGCGGAAAACGGTATTAACCTTCAAACGGATTATTATTATTATAATCATCCCTATCAGCATTATCATATGATAAATTCCATTCAAAGAATGCTGGAAGGATTGAAGGGAAAGGATGAGCTGGAGCAGGCATATTATTCCCTAATAACAAAATACATCCATATTAAGGATTTTAGAAGCGCTGTTCAATATGCGCATAAGATCTATGAGGTCACGCAGACGCAAAGATATGCTCAATTAATTGTAGATTTGGAAAGCTTGTATGAAGCGGAAATGACGGCGGCAGGGAAGATTGGCCAGGAAAACGTGTTGATGTTTTGTATCGATGGCTTAAGAAGACAGGATTTAAGAGAGCCATATATGCCTGACTTGGCGGCAATTTTTCGAGATAAGGGGTTTTGGTTTGAAAATGCGTATTCTCTTTCAACTTCTACATTTGAAAGCTTAATGCCCGTATATAGTGGGAATGACGACCTGCGGGCAGCTTATTATTCCCGAAGTGTTATCAAGGAAGAAGAGAGTGCTTTTATACAGGAAGCAAAGAGACAAAAACGCCGTATATTTTTTTATACGGATATGGAGCATTATGTTGATGGGGAGGGCATTGAATATAATGGTGCATTTCAGACCATTACAGAGAAGCTTTGGAGCTTTATATTAGATGCAGTGGAGGAAAAAAATGGATTGTATTATATCCACAGCGGATATGAAAGTCATTTTTCTTTCGCTAATCCATATACAAAAAGTAAGCTGATATCCGAAGGGACGGGGATATTGTTTGATTTCCTGCCGCAAAAGGGAGGAAAACTACGAACAGATTATGAACAGCAGCATCTGGATGCGCTGCGATACCTGAATGATGTGATCTCTCCGCTTATACAGGCAGTGGAATGCAGAATGCTTGTGTATGCAGATCATGGCAATTTAGTACTTAAGGATAAATGCAAATTGGAGGAGATTAAAAAATCCAAATTTATTTATGATGAGGAATTAATACAAATCCCATATATTATGTGTTCGCCGGAGATGGGAAAGGGAACCTCTTTAGTATTAATTTCTTTAATGTCTTTTAATGAGAGTATGTTGAGCTTATTAAAGAAGAAAAAATTTAAAGTACCTGATAATAGATATGTAAAAATTGCCAGATCGGAATTATACAATCCTAACTTTCGCTGTCTGTACGGAAAAATAAAACAGGACAGATGTCTTTTCGCATTTGAAGGCTTTATTTTTGCGGAGGGGTATAAATTAATTGTTTACTCGGATGGTAAGATGGAATTATTAGTGACGGAAACGGATGAAGAAGTGGAAGATAAGGAGCTGATGCGGAAGTATCAGCAAATAATAAGGGATAGGGTTACTGTCTGTGAATCAGGGAAATTGACGATGCAGGGATGCTGATGGAGCCATAAGCTAAAGAACGCGAGGGGATTGATATGAAAGCAGAGGTATTTGTACAGAAAATACATGACTTGGGGATTCATACAATTACAGGTGTTCCGGATTCTACATTGAAATTTCTGTGCGGTTATATCAGTGATGCCGGAAAAGACATATTTGAAAATCATATAGTGACGGAAAATGAAGGTGCTTCTATTGGAATCGCCATTGGAGAATATTTGTCCACAGGCAATCCTGCATGTGTATATATGCAGAATAGCGGATTGGGCAATACGGTAAATCCCATTACATCCCTTGCGAATATGGATGTGTATGGTATACCCATGTTGATGATTATAGGATGGCGTGGAGAACCCGGAACAAAAGATGAACCACAGCATAAGTTTATGGGAAAAGTGACAATTCCCATGCTTGAAGTTCTGGATATTCCTTATGGGGTTGTTGGGGCTGAGACAACGGAAGAAGAGCTGAGAGCGTTTTTGGAAAGTGCAAAAGACGCGTTTGCAAGCAATAGACAATATGCTCTTATCATAAAAAAAGAGACTTTTGATAAGAGGGAAGAGGTAATCTATGAGAATGGTTATTCTCTTTTGAGGGAATATGCTGTTGAGCGGATTGTAAAATGGCTGCAGCCGGAGGATTTTGTGGTTTCTACAACAGGCAAGATTTCCAGGGAGTTGTATGAGCAAAGCAATATGATTTCAGGAAACCACAGGCAGGTTTTTATGACAGTGGGCGGGATGGGATATGCCAGCATGATTGCATACCAGTTGGCCAAAAGGAAAGCGGATCATAGAGTGATATGCTTGGATGGAGATGGCGCCGTATTGATGCATATGGGAAGTCTTGCAGTTATTGGGAGGCATCCGGCAGATAATTTAGTACATATATGTCTGAATAATGAAGCCCATGAATCGGTTGGGGGAATGCCTACCGGAGCGGAAGGCGCAATGTATGCCCAAATTGCTCATGGCTGTGGCTACAAAAAAGCGTATCGGGTAACGAAAGAGGAAGAATTGGAATTGGCGTTGGAGCAAATCCGTGCATCATCGGAGATGGTTTTTCTGGAAGTTTGTGTGACGATTGGCTCCCGAAGTACTCTTGGCAGACCGATAGAGACAGCAAAAGAAAACAAAGCGGTATTTATGGAATATGTAAAAGGGTTGGATAGAAAAGAATAAAGTTGGATCACCTATATGAGATTGCTTATTTTATCAGATATACATGGAAATCAGACAGCATTGCGGGCAGTATTGGAATATATGGACAGTATAAATAAGATTGATGCATGTGTGCTATTAGGGGATATAGTAGACTATGGAATGCATTCAAATGAAGTGGTGCGAATGGTAAGCGCTATGAAGTATCCGTTTCTATGCAATATCAGGGGTAATCATGAGCAGTCCATAATTTTTGAAGATTATACAAGCTTCTCTACGGAGCGGGGTAAGGAGTGCGCAAAATATACGCATGATGTTTTAACAGATCAGGCATGGTATTATCTTAAAAATGTAATGTCAGATGGCAAGGCAGAATTTGTGGTGGATGGCAAAAGATGCCTGGCGGTTCATGGGAGTTTGGAGGATATATACTGGAAAAGCATTAAACCCGGAAAGAATCTGGAGGAATATAAGGAATATGATTATGTTTTTTCGGGACATTCACATTTGCCGCATTTTATGGAAGTGTTTTATGAGACGGATGCCCCTGGATTCAGAAACAGGAAGAAAACGATATTCATAAATCCTGGTTCGGTTGGTCAACCAAGAAACCTGAATCCCATGGCACAGTTTGCGTTGCTTGATATAAAGACAGAAGAGGTGTTATTAAAAAAAATATACTATGATATTGGCAAGGAGCAAGAGGCGTACAAGGGACAGGTTGACGAATTTTATAGTAAAAGATTGGAGAATGGCGTGTAATGAATCTATATGTGATCAGCGGTGTAACAGGAATGACAGGAAATGAACTTGCCAGGCAGTTGGTAAAGCAAGGGCATAAGGTTATGGGTTTTGATAACTTTTATGCATCTTCTATTGATACCATAAAGGATTTGCAGGATAATGAATTATTTTGCTTTTATGAATATGACATTAATAATAAGGAACAGATGATTTTGTTTGGGCAGAATGTTGCTAAAATAAAGGACCAATATGAGCAGTTAGTGTATGTGAATTGTGCAGCGGTAGTTCACACGGAGCATTTTTATCATATCAATGATACGTTTATGACAAATGTGCTTGGAATGAAAAGCTTTTTGGACCAAGCTATTGAAAATCAGGCAGATATCTATATAAACTGTTCTACATCCGAAGTTTACTCTATGAATTCCTGGTGTGAAGGGGGAGTTAAAGAAAGCGATTTTCTTACAATGGCAAATGCAGAACACAGTCAGAGAACAAGCTATGCGGCGGGAAAGCTATTGACAGAGTTTTTTATGAAGGATGTGGTAGATGAGGGGAAGATTAAGGGGTGCTCGATTCGCTTTGCAAATGTTTATAGTAAAAATGAGTTGTATCCCAAACACATTATTCCACATATTTTGAATCAGTTAAAGAAAAATGGATATGTTGAGCTCTTAGAGAATTCCAGGGTGAATAAGAGGACATTTCTTCACAATGAAGATAGTTGTTCCGCGGTGATTGCATTGATTCATTCGGAACAGGCATTGGACGGAACGGTTTATAATGTTGCTACGGATGAGGAAATTTCTATTGTTGATCTTGTTGCCCTATGCGGCAGGGAGCTGGGAATCAGCAATCCTCAGATTGTCTATAAAGGATATCGGGAATCTGATCCTGAAAGAAGGATACTGAATACGGATAAAATTCGTCAAAAAACAGGCTGGATGCCCGATATTACATTGGAAATGGGGATTAAAATGTGCGTGGAGGAGATGAGAAATTGAGAGCTCTACTGATTACGGCTGCAGGGACATCCAGCAGATTTAGTCAGTCGCTGGGAAAAGTGTGTCTGAAGTGCATTTATTATCCTGAAAATATCAAAGAATCTCTATTGTATCATATGTTGTGGCAGGACAGGGAATTTGATAAATATATTATAGTCGGTGGATTTATGTTTGCGCAGTTAAAGGAGACTGTTGAACGGGAATTTAGTGATTTAAGAGAGAAAATAATTCTGGTAAATAATGTAAAATATGCGGAGTATGGTTCCGGATACAGTTTGTATAAGGGGCTTGAGGAAATTTTGAAGATGGATTTTGATGAGCTTGTATTTGCGGAAGGGGATCTTTTTGTGGATAAGGTAAGTTTCCGAAAAGTCGTCGAGGCGCCAAAGGACGTAATAACCAGCAATACAGATCCAATATTGGCTGAGAAGGCAGTTGCATTTTACTATGACGGGAAAAATTGTATTCATTATATTTATGACACTTGTCACAGTATGTTGGAAATAAAGGAACCATTTCGTGCAATTTATAATTCAGGTCAAATCTGGAAATTTACACAACCGGACCTTATGAGAAGAATATGTGGGGACATGCAGGAGAGGGATTGGCAGGGAACAAATCTGGTCTTTATACAGAAGTATTTCCAGGAACTTGGTTCGCATGAATATGATATTATACAGTTTAAAAAGTGGATTAACTGTAATACAATATCAGACTACGAAAAAATCAGGAAGGGAATATGGTAATGATGCTGCATGAGAAAAGTATGGAAACTTATGAAATAGTGCTAAGACAGCTTAATTCTTTTTGGCCTACGGTGGTTGATAAACAACAGATGATGTATCACATAAGCCATGCCATTGAAAAGACAATAGCCAGCTATGATGTGTCCAATACAAAGTATTATTTACAAAAAGGATTCAGCGTACTGAATTCAACGGTGTATGCTGTTTTTTTATATCATTTATCTCATGAAATTGGATTGAGGGGGGGTAGTAGCGAATTAGCGGATAAACTGTACTATTTAAATAAAATAATGAATTGTGTGGAATGGTATTGGAATATTGAACTTCCGGAACACTTTGTTGTGGAGCACCCGGTAGGAACCGTATTGGGGAAAGCCACTTATGGCGACTATCTGTGTGTTTTTCAGGGAGTTACCATTGGTGCAAACTTTAGGGAGAAGGAATGTTTATGGCCTGTAATTGGGAATCATGTGACACTGTATGCAAATAGTTCAGTTATTGGCAACTGTCATATCGGTAACAATGTCATTATAGCGGCAAATGCTTTTTTGTTTAATGAAATTATCCAGGATAACTCGGTTGTTTATGGGAGCAGCCCGGAGTTGGTGGTCAGAAATTGTACAGAGGAAGAAAACAGAAAAATGATGATACGGATGTGGAAGTCGGAGCCATGATAAAGCAAAGGGGCGGAAATGAAAAGTTTAGAAGAAAAATTGAACTTGCTGAAAAGGGAATTGAAAGATAGAAATGTTAGAATTATGATCATTGGGCTGGGCAGCGTGGGAAATTACTTATTGGATTATTTGCTCTCCACACAAGATGAGAAGATGGAAATTTGTGTTGTTGGACGAAATATTGAAAAGATGCTGCCTGATGTTAATATCATAAAGATTGCTTCGTTGATCAGAGGGCAAAACAGGAGTCCTGTTTCTATTATTGAAAGTGTAGATTTGAACAATGTATCCGAAATTATTCAGGCGATTGATTCTTATAAGCCGGATATCATTGTAAATAGCAGCAGAGCCTATTCAGGGCTGAAATACGGCAGTATTTCCTGGAAGAATGTGAGGGCTTATGGTATTTGGGCGCCTCTTTCCATGAAATATACCAAAAATATTATGGAAGCGTATGAGCAGGCGAAATCAGAGGCTATTGTTATTACTACATCTTATCCGGATGCGGTAATTTCGTGGCTTGAGTCTGCGGGAAGGGCTTATCCTGATTTTGGCAGCGGAAATATTAATCATCTGATTCCCCGGATTAAGTTAGCTGCTGCAGAGAGTATGGGGATTAGAGATTATTGGAACATAGATGTGACTATGGCGGTTTCTCATTTTCACGATGTGGTTATCAGCAAAGAAGGGCGGACGGAAGGTGTGGAAATGCTGGTTGATATCCGGTACGGAGGACAGAAAGCGGCAGTGGACGTTGATGAAGTGATTGCCAAATGCAATATTCCAATGCCGGTAGATGCAAAACGGAACATGATGAACGCATCCAGTAATTTTGAGATTATTCAAGCTATCTTATCAACGGTTCGCAAAGGGGAGAAAACAAAGCTTCATTGTCCCGGTGTATTTGGAGAAATTGGCGGTTATCCGGTCATCATGGACGGGACCGGCAAACAGATTAAAGCATATATATGTGAGGAATATTTCGAACTTGGCAGAATGCGTGAAAAGAATAAAGAATCTATTTATCTTGACGGAATTGAGGACGTCAAAAACGGCGTACTTATTTACACAGATGAATTAGTGGATAAAGTAAAGAGTGCATTTGGCGTAGTGTTGAGAAAAAAAGTGTCTTTGGATGAACTTGACGATATGTGTGATTTTTTAATCCATGAAATAATAGAACAACAGATTTAAAGGGATATTGGAGGCGCTGCTATGAAAACGGTTTATACATGTTTTTGTACTGATGTAATTCATGAAGGGCATTTGAATATAATCCATGAGGCGGGAAAGTATGGAGAAGTCATTGTGGGAGTACTGAGTGACGAAGCAATGCTCCGTTTTAACCGGTTTCCAACAGTTGACTTTGAGGAACGGTTTCATTTGGTTCAAAATTTGGATGGAGTAAAAAATGTAATCGTACAGAAGGACATTTTGTATGACCAGGTAATCAGTGAATGGCATCCTGATTATGTAATCCACGGCGATAATTGGAAAGAGGGGCCGATGAAAGCCATTCGGGAAAACGTGGCGATGCTCCTTTCAAAATATGGCGGTGAAATTATAGATGTTCCCTATACATATAATGAAAATGTAAAGCGGATAGATGCCCGTGTCAAAGAGAGACTGGCAATGCCGGAATATCGCCGTAAGAGATTAAAGCAGTTAATTAAAATTTGCCCGATCGTTAAGGCGTTGGAGGTTCACAGCGGTTTGACAGGATTGATTGCGGAGAAAACAATTGTAGAGAATAATGGTGAATTAGATCAATTTGACGCTATGTGGATTAGTTCTTTGTGTGATTCGACGGTAAAGGGAAAACCGGATATTGAACTGGTAGATATGACCTCAAGATTTCGAACAATAGACGATGTTATGGAGGTAACGACAAAACCTGTTATCTTTGACGGTGATACGGGTGGTATGACGGAACATTTCGTCTACACGGTGCGTTCTCTGGAACGTATGGGAGTTTCTGCGGTTATCATCGAAGATAAAACAGGGCTGAAAAAGAATTCTTTATTTGGCACAGAGATTCAACAGACACAGGATAGTATAGAGCACTTCTGTGAGAAAATCATTGCAGGCAAGAAGATACAGCTTACGGATGACTTTATGATTATAGCCAGGATTGAGAGTTTAATTTTGGAACAGGGGATGGAGGATGCTCTGAATCGAGCGCGGGCATATGTAGGAGCCGGAGCCGATGGTATTATGATCCATAGCCGGAAAAAAGAGCCGACTGAAATATTTGAGTTTTGTGATAAGTTTAGAGAAGAATTTGAAAGTGTGCCATTGATCGTTGTACCGACATCATTTAATCAGGTGACAGAAATGGAGCTGTGCCGGCATGGCGTAAATATTGTAATATATGCAAATCAACTTACCCGAAGTGCGTTCCCGGCTATGGAAAGGACTGCAAAGGATATTTTAAAATATCACAGAGCAAAGGAAGTGGAACAGAATTTAATGCCCATAAGTCAGATTTTGACATTGGTGGATGAGTTATAACTTCGGGACGGATAGTTTAATCATTTTGCGTATGGGCTGTTTCATCAGGATATTTGATGTTTTTCATTTGGGAGATAGTATGAAGAAGATATTTTTTATAATTAACAGTTTTACAACAGGAGGGGGATCCCAGTCTTTACTTACTCAGATTGTGAACCATTTAAACCCTGATAAGTATGATATTGGAATTATGGAGATCATACATGATACGATTAAACAGGAACCCGTCAATGAAAACATTAAGCTATATCCGTATTATGTAAAGGCGGACGATCCGGAGCGAAAGCCCAGGATGTATTATGTATATCATGAGTGGGATAAAATTATAGAGGAATATGTACCGGATGACTATGATCTATATGTATCATTTAACTACCTGAAGCCCTCCTTTTTATTACCGCCCGGGAAGAAAAACATAGCATGGATTCATGGGGATGTATACAATCTTGCAGAAGATAAGTTTACGGAAGAACGCAGGCTGCAAAGTGAGGCTTTTGACAAGGCAGACAGGATTATTGCCATCAGCGACATTACAGAACAGTCTTTATACGACCTTTTTCCGGAACATAAAGAGAAAGTCAGAGTTATTTATAATGGAGTTGACGAAGAGGGCGTCAGGAGCAAAGCCGGGGAAGCTTGTGATATTAAACTGCTGCATCCTGCCATACTGTCGGTGGGAAGGCTGGATGCAAACAAAAATCCCTTAAGACTCCTGAATATCTTTGAAAAACTGTGTTCTAAAGTACCAAATGCTCATTTATATTATTTGGGTTATGGTATTTTGGGGGAAGAAGTGGAAAGGCAGGCCAAAGATAAGGGGCTTGAAAATCAGGTTCATTTATTGGGCTACCATGATAATCCGTTTCCCATTATTTCACAGTGTGATGTGAGCTGTATGTTTTCTCATTCGGAAGGGTTTCCAATGGCGTTATTGGAAAGCGTTGCACTGGGAAAGCCGTTTGTTTCGTCTATTGTAGGCGGATCACGAATATTGGCAAAGGATTCACTCTGTGGCAATGCGGTGAAAACGGACGAAGAGGCTGTGGAATCAATTATCAAATTTCTTGGGGAAGATAAGGAAATAACAAAGGATCACTGTATGGAATCCATAGAAAGGTTTACATTGCATAGATACATAGAACAAATAGAAAATTTATTTGATGAAGTGATGGTAGAAAAAGTAATCTGGGGAGATAATTAATATGTTACATATGAAAGCATGTCCGCGCAGTCAATTGCCGAAAGAAATAGGTGACAGAAAAATAATTTGTTTTGGCGCAGGCCGTAGTTTTAAAACTTTCCTTGACTATAATAAGGACATATCTCAAAAAATCATCGGTGTTATTGATAACAACAGTGAACGAAACGGTTCGTTAGCATATGGTTATCCAGTATATTCTTTAGGAGCCTTTTTAAAGAGGGAAGAAGATAATATTGTGATATGTATCACATCGTCGTTATACTATGGCAGTATTCTTGCGCAGCTGGATGAAATCGAGTCCTTTGATGGTGTGGATTGCTATTTGGATATCTGGAATAGAAATAAACTGGAGAAGCAGGATTTTATCTTTCGGACGGGAGAACAAAAAATCCCTAAGAAGATCCATTACTGTTGGTTTGGCGGAAAAGCCATACCGGCGCATTTGCAGCAATGTATAGATAGTTGGAAAAAATACTGCCCGGATTATGAAATCATCAGATGGGATGAGAGTAATTATGATATCCATAAAAACAGATATATGCTGCAGGCATACCAAGCGGAGAAATATGGATTTGTTCCGGATTATGCACGTTTGGATATCGTAAGACAGCATGGCGGAATCTATTTGGATACGGATGTTGAGTTGGTCAGAAACCTGGACCCATTGTTGTGCTATGACTTTTATTGTGGTTTTGAAGATGAACATTACATTGCATTAGGATTAGGTTTTGGCGCAGTAGCCGGGCATCCGCTGTTGGGGAAGATGCTTGCCGTATATCAAGAACTGGATTTTATCAGGGATGGAAAAATAAATGACGTGGCAAGTCCTTATTATCAGTCAAAAGTCATGGAAGAGGAAGGATACCAGCTGAACGGAAGGTATCAGGACTTGGATGGGGTGGGCATTTTCCCTCATGATGTTCTGGCTCCGGGAGGCAGTTTGCTTTTACCGGATGAAAGGACAAAAAATACCTTTTCCATTCATCATTATGACGCTTCATGGATGGCTAAATGTAACGAAGTTCAGAAACGTCATAAGGATTTGAGGCAGCTGTATATGGAGAGAGTGCAGGACGAAAAGAATGGAGTGCATGGATCGTAAATGATTCGGAGAGATAAATATGCAGTTTCGACATAAAAGAATAGAAGAATTTGCAAATGGAATAAAAGGAAAGAAGAATGTATACTGCTTTGGCGCAGGCGCTGCATTGACTAATTTTCTGCAGGAATTTCAGGAATATCACATAGAGGATGAGATAAAAGGTGTGGTTGATAATTCCGGGGAAAAACAGGGCACTATGATACAGGGGAGCAGCAGGGCCTTCCTGATTATTTCTTTAAACCAAATGCTGCAGGAAATTTCTTTGGGAGATGTCATATTAATCACCACAACGTATTTCTCGGAAATAATACAACTTCTGAATGACGAAGAAAAATTGAAGAATACGGATTTCTATTTGCATCGTATGTTGAGAATAGAGCAATATGACTATGACAGGCTAAACATCCCAATCCCTCAAAGTCTTTCCGTATACAGGGAGCAAAAAATTCCAAAAGTAATACATTATTGCTGGTTCGGCGGCAGTTCGATACCAGGTCAGCACAGGCTATGGATGGAAAGCTGGAAACAATATTGTCCGGATTATGAAATTATTGAATGGAATGAAAAGAATTATGATGTAAGGAAAAACAGATACCTATGTCAGGCCTATGAGAGGGGAAAGTGGGCTTTTGTGTCCGATTATGTCAGAATGGATATTGTGAATGAGTATGGAGGCATATATCTGGATACAGATGTGGAATTACTGAAAAATTTAGATGAGATGTTAAAGAACGATGCTTTCTGCGGCTTTGAGAGCAGCAGATATGTAGCGTATGGCCTGGGGTTCGGTGCCAGGAGCCATCAGCCGATTGTAAATGAGATCAAGAAATATTATGACAATACAAGCTTTGTGCTGGAAGATGGGACTTTGAATCAGGTGACTTGCCCGGTGATACAGACAGAGGTTATGAAAAAACATGGGCTGATATGTAATGGGGAATTTCAGGTTGTGGAAGGAATGACAGTATACCCTTCCAGGATATTGTGTGGGATGAGTCCCCACAGTTTCAGGATACAGCGTGATTTGGAATATACATATGCAATACATCATTATACCGGCTCTTGGCTTGAAAATGTACAGGGGAAAAAAGATACCATTTCTGATATAAAAAAGTGGGGGAGTAATGATAATTATCATTACTGAAAAAATGCTGGATTCCCGGCAGGTAATGTAGTGAGATCCTTTATGAGAAATCCACAGAAAGAGTGTTTGTTTTAACAGTTTTATGAAACGGTTTCCTGACAGGAGGGAATTGGATGGTGACGGTATTTACGCCGGTATATAACAGGGCGTACATTATCCATCAGCTGTATCAATCATTGCTGCGGCAGACAGTTTATGACTTTGAATGGCTGATCGTAGACGACGGTTCCACGGATAACATCGAGGAACTGGTAAGCGGATGGATTGCATGTACAAGAAAGTTCACAATCAGATTTTATCGACAACTTAACGGAGGAAAGCACAGGGCTGTCAACAGGGGGGTGTGTTTAGCCAAAGGAGATGCTTTCCTGATTGTTGACAGTGATGACTATCTAACGGATGATGCCATTAGCACGGTAGCGAAGTATTGGGGACAGATTAAAGATAATCCGAAATTTGCGGGAATCGCAGGGTTGAGAATGCACGAAGATATGCAGGTCATAGGGGGAAAGCCATACTTTGATGAATATGTGGATGCGACCAATCTGGACCGTGGGAAACATGGTCTGGAGGGAGATAAAGCGGAAGTATATAAAACAGATGTCTTGAAAGCATTTCCCTTTCCGGAATTTGAAGGAGAGCAGTTTGTTACGGAGGCTGTCGTCTGGAATAAAATCGCATATTGCGGGTATGAAATTCGCTGGTTTAACAAGGGAATAATGATATGCGATTATCTTGGAGATGGGCTTACCGCAAAGGGAGCCAGTCTCTTTGTGCAGAATCCGAAAGGATGGGCGGAATACTTGCGCAGCGAGAGAATCTATCGGGCGTGGAGTGATCACTTTTACCGCTGGCAATGCTATCAATATTATGAGGCGGAGCATTTGTGCATGGGGACTGATGATATGATGGAATTGCTTGGATTAGACGCCAAGGAGATGAGGGAAATAGAAAGCTCCTATCTGGACTTAATACAACGAATTGCGGAATTGTGCAGGGATAAAAGAATCTGTATCTATGGCTATGGGGCATGGGGAAAGCGGTTAAAAAGACATTTGGATGAACGGAACATCCCTATTGAATATATTATCGACCAGCAATGCACAGATACAGGGGGAATAGCGCGATATACTCCTGAAGGTGTCCTTCCGGAGGTTGATATTGTGCTTGTGGCCTTGAAGAAAGGGGCGGATGAAGTTATCTCCATTTTAAAAGGGAAATTGGAAAGGTCCCGGATGGTCAAGATGCAGGAAATAGTGGGGGAGTGGTGGTAGATCAAATGGAAAAGAGGCGTTCCATGGAAGAGAGGCATTCCATGGAAGAGAGGCATTCCATGGAAGAAATAATTATCTGGGGAGCAGGCAAAGCGGCTGTGAAGCGGTATGAGTGGGCAGTCTTTGCAGGGTTTCAAGTAAGTTTATTTGTGGATAATGATGCGACGAAATGGGGGACGACAATAAAGGAGATTCCTGTTTGTTCTCCGGGAAAATTAAAAGGATGTCAACTGACTGTAGTGCTCCCTGAACTGTATCAAGATGAAATGGCTGCACAGTTGGAAGAACTGGGCTTTCAGGGAAGAAAAATTGGGTTTGATCAATTTAAGAAAGAGGCAGTCTGCAGAAAAGAAATTTTAATTGACTTTTCAGGAGCAAGGATTGGCAAGGAAACAATTTTTGTATTTGATTCCTATTTTACCGGTTTGAATTGGGGAGGAGTGGAAAGCTGGAGTTGTACAGTGGCAAACCAGTTATTGAAATCAGGCGCGGAAACCTGGGTGATATGCGGAGCAAATCAGAAGTTTGATGAGTGCATAAGCGCTTGTCTGCATTTTACTGATGAAAATGAGTTGGAAACCATAAAAGAGATGGCGGTAAAGATCGCTGCTTTTTTACCATGCGTTTTTGTAACCCATGGTTCTATTGCTTTATATGCGGCACGGATCGTAAAAACCATTTTTCCGGATAAGATTAAATTAATTGCCGTTGCACATGGGGATGAAAGCAATACATATAAAAGGCTGAAGTTCTGGTCGGATAAAATTGATAAGATTGTATGCATCAGTGAAAAAATTCATATGGAGTTACAGGACAGGTATGGTTTAAACAAAGACTTGTTGGTATATCGTCCGAATCCCATACAGATTCCGGCTTTTGCGGGCAGGAGGACGAAACATGACGGGACGCTTCGCGTAGGCTTTGCGGCGAGACTGAGGAAAGAACAAAAAAGAGTACATTTGCTTCCTGAAATCATTGAAATATGCATGCGTAAAATGGAGAACGTGGAATTTGACATTGCAGGAGAAGGGGAGTGCATGGAACTGCTTCTGGACTTTGTAACAGAGAATCATTTGGAAAATAAAGTGCATGTCCTGGGCTGGATACCGCCGACGGAGACGGCAGACTTCTGGGGGAAAGAGGATATTTATCTGAATATATCCGATTTTGAGGGCATGAGCCTGGCCATGCTTGAGGCAATGGCATGTGGGGCAGTGCCTGTTGTGACAAATGTCAGTGGAGTCTGGGATGTGATTGAGAATGGAAAAAACGGGTTTGTAGTGCCAGTGGAAAGGTGGCAGGAGGCTGCAGAGAAGATTGAATGCATTGGCAGAAATCGGGAAATGTTGCTGAGGGCCGGTGAGTACAACATGAAGTTGATCAGGGAAAGATGTAATTTAGTAGATTATGCAAAATGGATGATGGACATGTTTGATTTTTGACAAAAAAGTGCGTTGTGTGTGGGAATCACGGATAACATAATACACGGAGGGCCGAAATGTATTCTTTCGATGTTTTTGATACTTTAATAACCCGCTGTACAGCCGAACCCAAAGGCATTTTCCTTCTTATGGGGGAAAAAATGCGGGAAGGCAGTGAATACGCACCTTTTTTTACTGAAAATTTTTATGAACTGCGAATAGGGGCGGAGGAATGGGCCAGGGCACATACTCAAGGGAAGGGAAAGCAGGAGGTCACATTAAAAGACATATATGATGTATTGGAAACCACTTCTTACCTTACAAAGAAGCAGCAGGAAAATCTGATGACGCTTGAAGTGGAAACAGAATGTAACAGTGCGTTGGGAATTTGCTCTAATATCAATATGCTGAAATCATTAAAGGACAAGGGTGAAAGGATTGTTTTGATTTCTGATATGTATCTGGGTGGAGAGCAGATACGACATATTTTATGTAAGGTAGACGAGGTTTTCCGGGATATACCGATTTATGTGTCCTCGGATTTGGGAAGGACAAAAGGCAGCGGAGGGCTTTATCAAATTGTAAAAGAACTTGAAAACGCGGAATATTCTGACTGGGTACATTTTGGAGATAACATGGCCTCGGATGTAGTGGCAGCTTCCAAGCTTGGAATAAAGGCAGTTTACTGCCAGCCCGGAAAGCTTATGGAATATGAAGTGCCCGGGAAAAGTGTATTTCATCAACTATCGGTTGGTATATCCAAATATATCAGATGGGGTGAAGAGGGGGATACTGCAGGGGAAGTGGGAGGCTCTTTGGCGGGACCGATCGTATATTCCTATGTCAGGTGGGTGTTAACGGAAAGTGTGAGGAGGGGGATTAACAGGCTTTACTTTGTGGCGCGGGACGGATGGATTTTGCAGCAGATTGCAGATGTTGTGATCAGGACAAAACAATATCCAATTAAGACAATGTACCTATATGGATCGAGAAAAGCGTGGAGACTTCCGTCATATGAAGGTACCACAAAAGATATTATCTGGATTCTCAAAGGGGCTCTGGAGGAGGTGGATTGCCTGGAGGAATTGGCAGGCATTTTACAGTTAGACCTGAAAGCGCTGAGAAATTTTTTGCCTGAGGACTTTCAGAAAACCGGAGGGAAAGAGAAGATTTCATGGTTACAGAGAGAATATATCTGTGCGCTGCTGCCGGAGAATCAGGCATTTCGGGAATATCTGGCTGAAAGCCAGGCGGATAAAAAACGTTTGGTTATTCGATACTTACAACAGGAAATAGATTGTTCCGATGATAAATTTGCGTTTGTGGAATTATATGGCACAGGATTGACCCAAAAGTGCCTTGCCCGTTTGCTTGGAAATTTTTATACAGGTGACATCAGGAATTTTTACTTTTCTTTTCGGGGGACCCAAGAGAAGGGGCAATGTAGTTTCCTTAGTTTTTATCCCAATTATTTGGAGAGGTGCTATATGATAGAACTTTTATGTCGGGCCCCCCACGGTCAAACAGAAGGATACAGGGAGACTGGGGGAAGGGTGCTGCCTGTTTTAGAACAGACACAAAAAGGGGAAGCATACTACCTGGAAACGTACAAGAATGCTGTGTTAGCCTATACACGGCATATGGAAGATGCTTGTAGCCGCAATGGGATTTGTGCTGAGTTTGTAATGGATATGGTGAAAGAATATATGGGAGTAATTGCCGCAAGACCTCCAAAGAGAATTGCAGAGTATTTTTGCTATATGCCCTATTCGTCTACGGGAAGAAAAAATGGTGTGATTGAGTTTGCACCGCCAATTTCTCTAAAGCAGATTAGAAAAATATATTTCTGGGCTGACGTAAGCAATGTGCGGGAAGTTTATCAAGGAAATTCTCTGGATTATGCCCTGGCGATATCTGACAGGGCGACGCGATACAAGGAAAAATGTGAAAAATACAGGAAAACAAAGATTGGAAAATGGCTTACCGGGTGGAATCGTTACCTGCACACGGGCCTGAAACCGGGAATAGAGTATTTTTGTCCATGGGAACTTTTACAGGGGAAGGTTGTTATATATGGGGCAGGGAAAGTAGGGCAGGCATATGTAAAGCAGTCCAGGCAAAAGCATGCAAAATGTGACGGTCTGCTGTGGGTTGATAAGGATTATGAAAGATTACAGGCGGAAGGGTTCCAGGTAAAATCCCCGGAAGAGATCAGGGAGTGTTCTTTTGACCGGGTTATCATAGCGATACATCATACTGTAATCAGGCAGGAGATAAGGAATAAGCTGCAGGAAATGGGGATAGAAGCGGGAAAGATATATTATGGATGAAAAGACAAATAAAATTATAGATGTTTACTTTTTTGGCGCGGGGAAAAAGGGGAGATACTGGTTGGAGTGCTGCAGGGCACTTGGGATAAGGCCCAAGGGGATATTGGATAACAATAAAGCTTTGTGCGGAAGCTTGTGCCAGGATGTGACAATATATCATCCGGACATATTAAATCAGTTGTCTTTTGAATTCCTGTTCATTACATGTAATAGGGAAGATGAAATTGTCAAACAGTTATTGGATCTTGGCGTGCCAAAAAATAAAATTGTGGTTCACAGTCATTATCTTCTGAACTATTTTTTATATCATTCGGTGTTGGCTCCTGCAGTTTTTATGGAGAAAGAAAAATTAAAGAATTTTTCATCTGACAAAAAAGTTTTAATTGACCTGCGAAACGGAATGGTTTTGGGCGGAGTTGAGTCGTGGGCCTATGGTCTGGCAAAAGATCTGAAAGAAAAAGGGTATCAGGGGCTGTATCTGGCATCGGACGAAATGGAACCCAGTGTGAAAGATGAGACCTTTCCGGCTCGGATGTTAAGATACAAGGAGCTCCGAGAAGAGAGGGACAGAATAAGGCTGTGTGTGAAAGAAATTTTGGAAAATGGTCCATGCACTGTTGTATGTAATTTCGCACATAATATATTCTGGTCGGCGTGTATAGCAAGACGGCTCTCCCCAGATTCGGTCAGAGTAGTGGCCGTACAGCACTGTGACGAGGGGATTTATTATGAAACATACGGTTTGTGGAAGAAATACATTGACAGGTACCTGGTGATCAGTTCCCGTATGGAAAGTAAAGTTTTGTTTTATGGAACGGAGCAGAGCAAGATCAGACATTTAGGTTGGAAGGTAGCTTGTGAAGAGAGGTTGAAGAGGCTGTGGAGCGCGGATGGGACATGCCTGCAAATCGGGTATGCCGGAAGAGTGACGATAAAAGCGAAACGCTCGGATTTACTGCCGGTATTGGCTGTGAAATTGAGAGACAGAGGCATCTGTTTTCGAATCAATATTGCAGGGTCAGGGAATTACAGCGAAGCTTTATGTCAAAGGATAGGGCAGGAAGGTCTGGAGGAGTATATAAGGCTTCTTGGATATGTTTCCAGAAGTGATATTCCGAAATTTTGGGAATCACAGGATATAATGATCAGTTGTTCGGAGTTTGAAGGACACAGTATTTCCCAGGCGGAGGCCATGGCCGCAGGGGCGGTTCCGGTACTCACGAATGTATCCGGTGCGGAGGATGATGTGACCGACGGATATAATGGATATATTGTGGATATAAGAGATATGGAAGCGATGGCGGACAGAATATGCCGTCTGTACCATGATCGCAATATGCTGGCATGGATGGGACGAAATGCGCATGACACCATATATCAGAGACAGGCAAATATGGATCAGGGGCAGTTTTGGGAGGGTCTGTTGAAAGAAATCTGGCAGTAGTTAAAGGCAGCGAGGCATAATTGCAGCGTGTTCTGGGAGGCTTTTTGGATATGAACAAAAAGGTATCGGTGATATTGCCGTCGCTTAATGTAGCGGCTTACATTAGAGAATGTCTGGACAGTGTGGTAAACCAGTCATTGCGGGAGCTGGAGGTTATCTGTGTGGATGGAGGTTCCGTGGATGGCACTGCAGAAGTTTTAAAGGAGTATGCAGGCAAGGACTCCAGGATTGTTATTTTAAACAGCAGCGTTAAAAGCTATGGCAGGCAGGTCAACATGGGATTGGAATATGCAAAGGGTGAATATGTTGCCATTCTGGAAACGGATGATTGGATAGCAAAGGATATGTATCGTTGTCTGTATGAGCGGGCGAAAACGGACAGGCTTGATTATGCTTCCGCAGATTTTGATACTTTTATCAGGCTTCAAAGTGGATTCTGTTATTTTGCCAGACAGTATATTTTCCCTGACAGAAAGGAGGGGGCTCATATCCCAGGGCGGGACTGGTATGGAAGGGTGCTTGGCCCGGACCAAATTGCCCTGCTCAGGTCAACGGATTATGTGCTTTGGAAGGGAATTTATAACAGAGAATTTTTGCATGCCAACAATATAAGGCTGCATGAGTCCCCGGGAGCGGCATTTCAGGATATGGGATTTCTGCAGCAGGTGAAATCCTATGCAAAAAGAGCGGAGTATATTGACAAAAGCTTCTATCGTTACAGGCAGGGACGGGAGGAGGCTTCTTCAGGCTGCCTAGAGGGACTGGGGTATTATGAAGGAGAATTTCGTTGGCTGGAGGGGCAGGGGGCTTTCATACATGGCTTGGAGGGAATCCATCAAAAATATTATTATTTTACCATGAGTGTTGCCTTTCTTACGAAATATGAACAAATCTTATCAAGAATACATGGAGATTGGCGGGATAATAGGCTTTCGAAGCCGTATGAGTGGTTTAAAGAGCAGGTGTCTTATGCTTTTGACATGGGACTTCTGGAAGAAGCCATGTATGGAAAGGAATGGTGGGAGAGACTTATGCTTCTTTTGTCGTCCAGGGATGCTCATGCCCGGTTGATTGCGGACAGGGACAGGGAGATCGTAAAGTCTGTGGAGGAATTGTTGCATATGATACAAAACCGTCCGGTGGTAATCTTTGGGTGCGGTAAACGGGGAGAGAAACTGATGTTTTTCTGTGACAGAAACCGGATTTGGATTGACGCGTTCTGTGACAATAATGAGGCATTGCATGGGGATAAAAAATTTGGATTTCCGATTATTTCACCCATGGAGCTGGCAGCGCGGGCAAACAGTAAGAATGAGGTGATTTTGTTATCTATGAAGGAAGGCGGCAGGGAGGTGCGCAGACAGCTTACACAAATGGGGATTGCAGCGGATCTGGTGATGGATGTGCCGCCTGGGATATTGTAGGGTAGTTTGAATCAGTGATCGCGTGCAGGGCCAAAGAGAGGAGCGGTAACTGTGTGCCCGGCGCCTGGAGTCGGGAAGTGCATGTGGCTTGTGTGCACAGGGGAAATGCCTCGCCGGAAAGAGGTATGGGCTTATGAATGCAGGGGAATCAGGGAGGAAAATAGGACAATGAGTATTAAAGTATCGGTCATACTGCCATCCTTAAATGTGGTAACATATATCCGGGAATGTATCGAAAGCGTATTGGCGCAGAGCTTGACGGATATGGAAATTTTATGTATTGATGCCGGTTCCACAGACGGAACCCGTGAAATTATTGAAGCATATGCCAAAAAAGATCATCGGATCCGGTTGATTCCATCTGATAAGAAAAGTTATGGGTATCAAATCAATTTGGGATTGGACTTGGCCAAAGGGGATTATCTGGGGATTGTGGAGACGGATGACAGTATCGAATCCGGTATGTATGAGGTGTTGTACAAAACCGCAGTTGAAAACAAGCTGGAGTATGTGAAGGCGAATTTTTACACCATGGTTACGCCTTTTGAAGGAGAACAATATCTTTTGGAACAACCTTTTGGAGATACGGAGAAGGTTATTTCATATCGGTATTACATGGAGAAATTATTGTCCCCGGATGTTTACATATGGAATGGTATTTATAAGACGTCTTTTTTGCGTCAGTTTCATGTCAGGTTGAACGAAAGCCCGGGAGCGGCTTTTCAGGATTGCGGCTTTCGTTATCTGACGGATATGAATCTTACACGGGGAATGTTTTTAAAGGATTACTTTTACAGGTACAGAAGGGACAATGGGGCGGCCTCCACATATAACCCTAAATTCGCAGGATATAATCTGGCAGAGTGCAGATATGTGCGGCAAAAAATGGCGGAAGACGGACTTACGGACAGAGACAGGCAGGCGTTTATAGCCAGGGAGTCGGTAATGATGGCGTTGTCTCCTTACAGGACGTTTCGGGAACATAGTCTGCCGGATGAGACGGTTGTGTCAGCACTTGGTGCGTTCCGGGAAATTATGATTGGGGACAGGAAAAAGGGCCTGCTGCGGCAGGAGGAAATGCTGCCGCAGCAGTGGCTGGAAATGCGTCTGTTTACGGAGCAGCCGGAGGCTTATGAGGCGTATATTGGTATCAGGGCGCAGGCGGATCGGGATATTTACGGAAATTTTGTGCGGGAAATGTCAGGGAAAGAGCAGATTGTCCTGTTTTGCACCGGAAAGGCGGCTAAGTTTGCACTGTGCCTTATGCGGATGAACCGTTTGGATAATATTGTTGCAGTCTGTGATAATGACCCGGGAAAGTGGGGGACAAGTTTCCATGGGCGGGAAATTTTGTCTCCTGATCAGGCGCTGCAGCGGTACCCACAGGCACATTATCTGGTGGCCAACAGGGCATGTCCGGAAAAAATTGAAAGTCAGTTGGCGGATGGCGGTATCGGTCGGGAGAACATATCGGTGTACAAGCTTCCTCTGAATGCCTTTGGAAGTACGAATTTATTTATGAGGGGATTGGTGTGAGAAGAATTTCTACAGCGGAGGCAGATTCGCAAAGAGATTCTGTGAAATGCCTGATTCGGATTTGAGTGGAGGGAAGTGTGAAATGACAGCAGAGCAGAGGCGGAGAGAGTTGCCGGGTATGATCATAAAATGGTATGAGATCCACGGGGAGAGCAGGGTGGCTTGTATTGTGGGAGGGCATGGAAACAGTGGGCTTATAGCGGAGGCGCTGGAGGAGAAAGGCTTATGTGTAAGCCGCTTGCAGTTGGAGGCACTGGAAGCAAATGTTCTGGATGGCGCAAAAAGCGATGTGATTTCAGACAATACATTGGATGACTTCACGTTGTGGGACAGCGCTGCCGATGGAATTTACGATGTGATCGTAGCTGTGGACGTGATTGAGTATGCCCAAAATCCAATCTGGTTTTTAAAACGGATTCGCAGCCTGATGAGTCCTTCAGGAAAATTGCTGCTGTCAGCCGATAATCGTCTGGGAATTCGGTATTTTTGTGGGGATCAGGATGCTTTTAGCGGAAGAAATTATGACGGTGTGGAAAACTATATGCATTTGTTGCCGTGGGAACGTGAAGCCATAGAGGGCAGGGCGTATGCCAAAGCAGAGCTTGTGAAACTATTGGAAGAGGCCGGTTTCTGGCAGCACCGTTTTTTTTCTGTGTTCCCCAGAATTTCCAATCCCCAGTTGCTGCTTGCAGAGGATTATAAGCCGAATGAAGCGCTTGATATCAGAGTTTTTCCGGAATATAACAATCCGGATACCGTGTTTTTGTGTGAAGAGGAACTGTATCCGGCCCTGATGGAAAACGGTCTGCTTCACGGCATGGCAAATGGTTTTCTGATTGAGTGCCCGCTTGACGCCGCTTTTTCTCCGGTGAATCAGATTACGCTTTCCGGTGAGCGGGGGCCTGAAAATGCAATGGCTACCATACTGCGCAGTGACGGTCTTGTGGAGAAACGAGCGCTGTATCGTGCGGGCGACAGGAAACTCCGCAGTCTTTTTGAGAATAATGAATATTTGTCTGCCCATGGAGTCAGGATGATTGATGCCCAACTCAAGGGAGATGTTTTTGTGATGCCGTACATAGCCGGAATCCCCGCAAACGATTATTTCAGGGATTTGTTACGGAGTGATAAGAAGGCGTTTTTAAACCGGCTGGATTTATTTTGGAATATCATCCTGAATTCTTCGGAACATGCCAATGTGTGTGAAGTAAACTGGGAGCAGTTCGAGCCGGGATGGGAGAGGCGGAAAGCGGACGATCCTAACAGGGATAAATGGAGGAAAATTGCGTTTGGTTCCAAGGGGGAGCAGGAGGAATTAGGCGTTATATTAAAGCGGGGCTATCTTGACTTGGTTTCCTTAAATTGCTTTTACAGCCAGGAAGCTTTTGTATTTTATGATCAGGAATTATTCCTGGAGAATGTGCCGGCCAAGGCGATTTTACTTAGAACCATTGAATTTATCTATAAATTTAATGACCAGCTTGACATGATTCTGCCAAGAAATGAGCTTTTTGAGCGGTATGGATTGTCAGAACATATGGGATTATTTCAAAAGTTTATTTCCTGTTTCTTAAATGTTCTCAGGGATGACGACGGGCTCTCGGATTATTTTAAGGAGGGCAGAAGAGAGATGGGAATAATCCAGGAGAACCGCAAGCGGATGAATTACTCTGAGGAAGAATATCCCATGATTTTTAAGGATATTTTTCACCATGCCAAAGGGCGCAGGCTTTATCTGTTTGGTTCCGGAAGATATGCAAAGCGGTTTCGGGATAAATATGGAAAAATGTATCCTGTGAGCGGGTATCTGGATAATGACGAAAGTCGTTGGGGGACAGAGACGGAGGGTTTGCCGGTGCTTGCTCCCGAGGCTTTAAGGGAGATGAATCCGGCGGAGTATAAGGTGATCATCTGTATCAGAAATTATCTTCCGGTATTAAAGCAGCTGCGCCAGATGAAAATTCCTAATATCAGCGTGTACGATCCGGGAGTAAATTATCAGGATATCATGAGAGGGCAGGGAAAGGTGACCGCTGAGTTGCTGCGGCAGGAGAAATCGCCCGAACAGAGACAGTGCATGACGGAATGGGAGCAAGGCCGGGAAGCGGTACTGCCTGTAGAAGGTACTAATGCAGAGAAAAGTAAAAAGTACAATATAGGATATGTGGCAGGGGTTTTTGACCTGTTTCACATAGGGCATTTAAATCTGCTCAGGCGTGCCAAGGAACAGTGCAATTATTTGATTGTAGGAGTTGTCACGGACGAAGGTGTAAGAAGACATAAGAAGTCAAATCCGCAGATTCTGTTTGAGGAGCGTGTCGCCATTGTAGGTGCCTGCAGGTATGTGGATGAGGTGGTGGAAATACCGTTGGATCAGGGAGATACGGATCAGGCATACCGCAGGTATCGGTTTGATGTGCAGTTTTCGGGAAGCGATTATGCGGATGATCCCAAATGGATGGCCAAAAGAGACTTTCTGCAGAAGCATGGGGCGGATCTTGTATTTTTTCCCTACACGAAAGGGATCAGTACCACACAGTTGAAGGAAATTCTCAAGCATGAAACGGGTTCCGTGTGAACCCTGAAAACGAGGTGCATAAATGAAAAAAGTATCTGCGATGGCAGGGGTAATCATGAATCCGGAAAAGCCGGCGCAAAGCATCCGGCAGCTGAAGGCGGCGGGGATTTTAGAGGTAATGTTTGACTTTGGCCTGTTTGTGTCCTATGAGTGGATAATGGGTCACAGACAGCAGAAGAAATCGGACTGGACTCCTGAGACGACTAGAGAATCATTTGAAACGGCAATGGAACAGTTTGCTGAGTTGGGATTCCTGTCCACCATTGCCAGGCTGCCCTTTGTGGACATCCGGTCAAAAGGGATACGGCCGCCTCAGTATGAGGAATGGAATTATTTGATTTTGCGTATTGCCATGGACTGCATCAGGGTTTGTGAGAAAATCGGATGTGAGAATATAATTGTACAGCCCTTATGTGTCAGTGTAGAGCGGGGGAAGGAATGGGAGGCAAATCGGGATTTTTATCTGGCGCTGGCATCCGCTTGTCATAAGAAGGATACGAAAATACTTCTGATCAATCAGTGCCGGAATCAGAACGGACATCTGGTGCGAGGGATATGCTGTGATGGAACCGAAGCTTCCAAATGGATTGATACACTGAACAAAGAGGCTGGGGAGGAGCGATTTGGCTTCTGCCTGGATGTGGGGAATTGTAATCTTTGCGGACAGAATATTCAAGATGTGGTAACCGTATTGGGTAAAAGAATCCAGGCGGTTATTCTCACGGAAAACAATGGAAAGGAAATGACAAGGCTTCTCCCGTTTACGGCTGTGGCTGATCGCAGGTCCGTACTGGATTGGCTTGGCGTGATCAGAGGGCTTCGGGAAATTGAATATGACGGTTATCTGATTTTGGAAACGGTTGATACTACGGTGGCTTTTTCACCGCTTCTGCAGCCCTGCCTTGTCCCTTTGTACAAGGAGCTTTTGGACTATTTTGCCATGCAGATACAGATCGAGCAGGATTTAAAAAAATACGAAAGAGTGGTCCTTTTTGGGGCGGGGAATATGTGCCGCAACTATATGAAGTGCTATGGGGATAGGTATCCGCCGCTGTTTACCTGTGACAACAATCCCAAACTTTGGGATACGGAGTTTGAGGGACTGGCTGTGAAATCCCCGGAGGCGTTGAAGGAATTGCCGGAAAACTGCGGCGTTATTATATGCAATATTTTTTATCGTGAGATAGAGGAACAGCTGCGCTCCATGGGGGTTGATAAGATTGGGTATTTTAACGATGAATATATGCCTTCTTTTTATTTTGACAGGTTGAAAAGAGCCGGGGATAATGCGCGGGGTTAAAGGTGCGGTAAAGTTTGTTTATGGATTAAGCGAGGTGACAAGATCATGGAAATAGGGGTTCAGACTAAAAATATCGTCGGGGATAAGGCGCCCCTGGAAGGGTTTATGATGCTGAAGCAGGCTGGTTTTTCCTGTTGCGATTTCAGCCTGAATGAATATCTTAAGAGCCACGGATTGTATGGTGGGGAAGTGAATCCCTTTTTTGATCAGTCGGTAGAGGCGCTTCGGGAGTTTTTTGCACCCAAAAAGGAAGCGGCCCGGGCAGCCGGCATCAGAATCAGCCAGATGCACATGCCGTATCCAAACTATGTGCCAGGTGCCACCAGGGAACTAAATGATTACCTTTTGCGGGCAGTGGCGCCAAAGTGCATGGAGATTTGTGCATTTCTGGAATGTCCGTATATTGTGGTGCATGGATTTAAGCTTTCGCATTATCTTGGGTCTGAGGCGGCAGAGTGGGAGAAGACTTTGGGATTTCTGGAATCCCTTGCCCCCATGGCCAGAGAATTTGGCATTTGTATTTGTATTGAAAATCTCTATACATCCATCGGAGGACATATTGTGGAAGGCCCCTGCTGTGATGCGCGAAAGGCGGCGGAACGCATTGATGCTGTAAACGATAAATTTGGAAAGGAAGTACTGGGGTTTTGCTTTGACACGGGGCATGCAAATCTTGTGGGGTGTGATTTTGAAGATTTCATTGTCACGCTTGGGGACAGGTTAAAAGTACTGCATATTCACGATAACGATGGAATTGGAGACTTACATCAGATTCCATTTACCTTTGCTCGCAGCCGTGAAAATAAGTCGTCTACGGACTGGGAGGGGTTTGTAAGGGGATTGAGGAGGATCCATTTTGACAGAGTGTTAAGCTTTGAGACTGCGCCGGTACTGACTGCGTTTCCGGAGGTGATGAAGCGGGATGTGCTGAGATTTATCGCAGAAATCGGAACTTATTTTGCAGGAGAAATCAAAAGAACTTAGTAACAGTTCAAAGTTAAACTATTGACTTTGCAATTTTCAGGACAGAGATTGCTTTTCTCCATACAATATGGTATAAGATAGAGGGAAGGATTATGAGGCATCCAAGAACTGTGTTTCCTCAAATAGGATGCAGTTTATGAGGAAAACAATTTTCAGGCCAGCCTTGAGAGAAAAGATTTTTGGCAGCGGTTGAAGTTCATGCGGATGAAAAACTGGCCTTATATGGTATATGTATCTATTTTTATAATGCGAGAGGAGACGGGAGAATGCAATTTGATTTAATGGCTTCCATGATGTGCGCCAATTATGGCAATCTGGAGCAGGAGGTAAAGGATCTGGAGGCGGGGGGTATAGATTCCTTCCACATAGACATTATGGATGGGCGCTATGTGCCCAACTTTGCCATGTCCTTAAACGATATGCGGTATATTGCCAACGCTACGTCCAAGCCGTTGGATGTACATTTAATGATAGAGCATCCCAGCAACAATATTGGGTTGTTTCTAAAGAATCTGAGACAGTGCGATACGGTTTATATCCACCCGGAAGCGGAGTACCATCCGTCCACCACCTTACAGGCGATTATCAATGCAGGGATGACCCCTGGGATAGCGGTGAATCCGGGTACCTCGGTGGAAACCATTATGGAGATGCTTCGGATTGTGAAGAAAGTGCTGGTGATGTCCGTGAATCCGGGAAATGCGGGTCAGATGTATCTGCCGTATGTGGGAAAGAAGATTACAAAGCTGCTGGCATTAAAAGAAGATATGGACTTTGAGATCTATTGGGACGGTGCATGCAGCGCGGAAAAGATTCTGGAATTTGCGCCAAAGGGCGTCAGGGGGTTTGTGCTTGGCACTACGCTTTTGTTTGGAAAAAAACAACTTTACGGAGAGACTCTGCAGAATATCAGAGAACTGAAGTTTTAGGAACTGTGATAATTGCCGAAAACGGCACATTGACTTGTGATGCCCCGATTGGGGAAGCGTTATGAAGTGTGCGCTTCTCTGATTGGGGTTTGCGTCCTTTCATGGAGATGTTCTCCGAAGCAAGTCAAAGCCTTCAGTTGGCTTTAAGCCATTTGGCGTGTTGATAGCAGAAAAAACGACAGGAGAGCAGGAGAATGAAGATCGCACTTATTTTGTCAGGCGGCACCGGGACAAGGCTGGGGGGGCCCATCCCCAAACAATATATAAAGGTAGGGGGCAAGCCTGTGCTTTTGTATTCGCTGGCGACCCTTGCGGCCCATCCCGCCATTGATGTGTTATGGATTGTGGCGGCATATGAATGGCAGGGGGCGATCGTTGATTGGATTCATGATGCTATGGGGGCAGAGGATGGCAATGGAGAGAGGGATTTTGCGGGTGGATGGCAGAAATTTAGGGGGTTTTCGCTGCCGGGGATAAACAGGCAGCTTTCGATTCTGAATGGTCTGGAAGAAATACGGAAATTTGCGTCAGGGGACGATTATGTGTTGGTTCATGACGGCGCCCGTCCCATGGTTTCTGCCAGCCTGGTCACGGAAGTGTTTAACGCCGCAGAGGGACATGACGGTACAATCCCGGTGCTGCCGGTGAAGGATACCTTATATTTCAGTGGGGAGGGAAAACAGATTACATCCCTTTTGGATAGGAGCAGTATTTATGCCGGACAGGCACCGGAGGTATTTCGATTGGGAAAATATTATGAGGCCAACAGGCGGCTGTTGCCGGAGGAGATAATGAAAATCAACGGTTCTACGGAGCCTGCGGTGATGGCGGGTATGGACATGGTCATGATTCCTGGGGAAGAGGGAAACTTTAAGATCACTACGGAGGCTGATCTGGAGAAGTTTCAAGAAATAGTGGTAAGAAGATATGGCACTTGACAACGAGACTCATATTGGGTTATGCTTTTTACAGAAATCTTTTCTGTAAAAGGACAAAAAGCTATGAGGCGTATATTTATGATGGTGCTTAGATTGTTTCTGAAAGCACCGTATTATTTATATTGTATCTGGAAATGCGGAAAGAAGAAAGAATACAGTCTTGAGGAGTCCTATGCATGCGTCAAAAAGGTTACAAAGGCGGCAAATAGGGCCGGAAGGGTGGGCATAGAGGCATATGGTCTGGAAAATATACCGAAAGAAAACGGTTTTATCTTTTTTCCAAATCACCAGGGGCTGTTTGATGTGCTTGTCTTTCTGGACTCCTGTCCGGTTCCTTTTTCGTTTGTGATCAAGAAGGAGGCATGCAATATCATTTTGTTGAAACAGGTGGTGGCGGCCTTGAAGGCCATTCCCATCGACCGGGAAGACCTGAAACAATCCCTTCAGGTGATCAACCAGATGACAGAAGAGGTAAAGAAGGGACGGAATTTTCTGATCTTTGCGGAAGGCACCAGGAGCCGCAGAGGGAATGAATTGCTTCCTTTTAAGGGTGGGACTTTTAAAAGTGCCGTTAAGGCCAGATGTCCCATAGTGCCCTGCGCGTTGATAGATTCCTTTAAACCATTTGATGAAAAGTCCATTGCGCCTGTGAAAGTAAAGCTGATTTATTTAAAGCCGATTCGCTATGAGGAATACGGGGGATTAAAGACTAACGAGATTGCCGAGATGGTGAAAGGGCGGATAGAAGCGGCTATCAAAACATATGAAAGCGGAGGAAAAATGTAATCTCTGCTGCCGGGTGCGGAAACTGCTGTTTTGAGAGGAAACACTTCCCGGAAAAATGCAAAGGGACAGGCGCAAATCAGGTCGTGGTACGATTTGATTTGCCCTCTTTTATCATTTCTGCCCTGAGGGAAATCAATACATATCGCCCATTGCGTTCCAGTATGGGTTCAATTTCCAGGAGAATTTTCTGAGGGCATTTAAGATGGAGCACCATATTCTGCTCACAGAGTACAAGGAGACACGGAATAGTTTGAAATTGTATGAAAGGTTTCACTTGTGGAGGTTCAGTCTTTTCCTTGACAGTGTACAAATGAAATGAGAAGGATGTGACAAATTTTTGGAATAAGTATAATGCCAAGGGGCTATCCGGAGAGACAAAATAAAAAACGATAGAGCATCATTATACAGGAGGAAAACAATATGATGAAGAAACTTGACATTACATGGGAGGGAGTCTTTGACTCCACAGGCTACTTGTTTTCATTTGCAAAAGCCCTGTGCTGCGCAGTGAAAAACAGTCCCTTTTCGGATATGGCGGAGGATATTGTGGCAACCAGTGGGTTTGCATTCCGTATGTGGGTGTCACCGGATCTTTGCCCCAGTGCCACTAGCACATGGCAGTTTAAGCTGCAAAAAAGCGGTCTGGAGAACGGCGGCATATGCTGCAATTATATCGAAAGGCTCTGGGGGCAGGATGATATTGAGGAAAAGAGGCGTCTGGAGGCTATTGATATGATCAGACAGAGCATAGACAATGGTATACCTGCCATAAGCTGGGATATCGGCGTTTGCGAATGGGGGGTGATTATTGGTTATGATGATGAAGCAGAGAGATTTGCGGTGCTGCCAATCACTGGGCAGGAGGGAGAGATGGAATATGCCCAGCTGGGCAGGAGGGAACTTCCGATCCTGAATGTGCTGACGATTGTGGGAAAGGCAGAAAAGTCATGGGAAGATATTCTAAATGGCACTTTGAAAATCGTCATAAATCATCTGCAGGGAAATGAATGGGGCGAAAATGCCAGCGGACTGGAAGCCTATTCCGCATTGATAAAGCATCTGGAGGGTGAGGATACGAAGCTGGGGTCTTCCTGGAATCTGGAGTATTTTCTGGGAACTTATGCGCCTCTGAAGTGGTATGCGTGGAAATTCTTTGAAGGCCATGGATTACAAGAGCTGGCTGTGCTTTATATGTCCGTTTACGAAAACTGGCAGAAAGCCTTCGAGATGAAAAAGTCCCTGAACATGTCGGCTCAAGAGAACAGGGAAGCGATGGCAGAGCTCTTAAAGCAGGCAGAAGTGTGGGAGAGGAGAGCGGCTGACATATTGAATGAAACCATTTAAGTTCACAGCAGAGCTAATGGTGGGATCGATGACCGTGATTTGGCTTTAAATGTGCTCTTTCTTGGTTCCTGGAAAAGAATAACCTGATGAATTTTATGAAAGACGAAATCCCAAATCCAAACAAAGCGGAAGCCATTAATCAATTAGAAATTCTGGCAAGACGTGGTTATTTTTCAATTCCAACATATCATTTTTGTCAGGAATATGATAAAAATGGGAATTCTGTTTGGGGATGTGAATGCTGTATAGATGAAGAAGCGAGAAGGCTTTTTGCTAAGTCTTCATCAAAGCGAGAAGCCAAAAAGTCTTCTGCTTTCAGGATGTTAAAATATATCCTGGAAGAGAAATAATGGTATGTGGAAAAAGAGAAATAGAGAGTTCAATGCATAATTATGTAAATCGGCAGCTCCTTGATAATGGGGCTGCTGTTTTGTATAACATGAGTCACTTGCATACTTTAGATAAACATATGAGATAATATCTCATATGTTGTTTACAAAAAAGGAATATTGAGTATAATAGAGGTTGGGAACGGAGGGCAATGATATGTTATGTCAGTTTACAGTAAAAAATTTTAAAAGTATAAGGGATGAAGTCACCTTCGATATGCAGGCTGCGGCTATTTCAGAGCATGAGGATAAAATCATCAAAGACATAGACGGAGAACTGTATTTGCCGGTTTCCGTTATCTATGGACCAAACGGTGGGGGAAAATCCAATGTGTTAGAGGCATTGCATACTTTGAACTCAAAGGTATTAAGGCCTTTATGCGCGGTCTGCGACAAGACGGATTGTGATTTAAAAGCAAGGAAGATTCCCGTGGAACCATTTGCTTTTTCAGAGGAAAGCAAAAAGGAACCAACGGAATTTGAAGTCTTTTTCAGAACGAAGTATGCAGAATACCGATATATTTTGCATATAAAAGGGGAAGCGGTCATTTATGAGAGCCTGGACAGAATAAAGCTGGAAACAGGCCGCCGTTCCGCATTGTTTACCAGAAGTGAGAGCCAATTCTGCTTAAAAGGAGTTTTCGGAAAGTTCAGGATAAGTAATGAATTATCGGCATCTTTACCTTTGTTGTCCTATCTGGGAATCACTTATAAGAAAAATGAGATTGTAGCGGATGTTCTGGAATGGTTTGAGGATTCTATTGATTTTCTGAACTATGGTAATCCATATCAGGAACTGAGAACTGCTGTGGCAAAGTCAGAAAAGATTAAGAATTTGGTTTTGGATATGATTCGGGAGATGGATTTAGATATTGAAGATTTCAGAATCGAAGAAAAAGATAATGATCGGATTGAAATATATACAAAACATACTGTAGACGGTTACAGTGCGGAAATTACTTTGGCGGAAGAATCCAGTGGGACAAAAAAACTGTTTGGCTTGCTTCCCTTAATCGCAGCAAGTCTGCTATACGGAACCACACTGGTGATTGACGAGTTGGATGCGAAGATTCATCCCCTATTGCTGCAGAGCATCATTGAGAGGTTTACGGACTTTAAAATTAATAGAAAAGGAGCACAGTTGATTTTTACATCCCATGATTTATCTACTATGAATGGCAGTCTGTTTCGCCGGGATGAAATATGGTTTGTGGCAAAGGGTAACGGGCAGAATTCTAATCTGTATTCGCTGGTGGAGTTTAAGAATGACAAAGGGGAATCTGTTCGTAAAGATGCTAAATATGACAAGCAGTATCTGGAGAGCAAATATGGGGCAGACCCTTATCTTAGAAAGATTATAGATTGGGGGACTGTTAATGCCTAAAAAAGCCAAAATTGAAAGTAAATCTAACAAGTTGGATTGGAAGAAAAAGCGCCGCCAGGAGCACTTGGAAAAGAAGCGATACAGATATTATATTTTCTGTGAAGGAGAACAAACGGAGCCGCAGTATTTCACCGGATTTAAGCGCATAATTGAGAAGAATTCAATCTATCGGGATATGGTGCTGATTGAGATTGAACCCTGCGCGGCGGAAACAATGCGTGTCATTGGGATGGCCGAAAAGTATGTGGCGCGAAATAAGCTTCAAAGGGGGCAGATTTGGTGTGTTTATGATAAGGATAGTTTTCCGGCCAGTGATTTCAATGGTGTGGTCAGTAGGGCGGAGCAGCTGAATAAAGAGAATCCAGAGCTGCAATATCATACAGCATGGAGCAATGAATGCATAGAATTCTGGTTCCTGCTGCACTTTGCTTATTATACATCCAATAACCATCGGACGGAATATATCTCTTTTTTGAATGAGAAATTTAAGGAGTTAGGTCTGGGAAAATATCAAAAAAATATGAAAAATATTTTTGACATTCTCATGGAGAAAGGAAATCCGAAACTGGCGATTCGGTATGCCAGAAGAATTATTGAAGATGGGCAGCGCAAGACGCCGGCTGATATTGCACCAGGGACGAAGGTGTATGAGTTGGTGGAGGAATTGGTGCAATATTTGCCGGAAAATATCAGGACAAGTTTTTTGGATGAATGTCATGGAAAGGTTTAATATAGTTGTTGGATAATATGAAGGAGAGAAATGAAGGATACCACATTGTCCATAGAGCTTGTCCTTAGTAAAAAAGTCTGCACCAGACATCTGATTCAGTCATATCCTCCGAAAATCCTTCATACAATGGAAAAAAGGTATCTTAAAGGGGTATTCCTTTGAAGGATTATATTGAAGAGCGAGCTATCAGCATCGCCAATTATATCATCGACAGCAATGCCACGGTCAGGCAGACTGCCAAGGCTTTCGGAGTTAGCAAGAGTACTGTACATATGGTTGTAACAAATCAGAACGATTTGTGTGGACGATCAAATGAAGGGAATCGAGAGGGATAGAGAGCATCCTTGGGAACGAAAGGTTAGTACCCAAGGGTGCTTTTTTATGAAGAAATGATTGTGAAATAATATGGGGGAGGGTATAATCTTATATATGAGACATTTACTTTCAGCAAGAAACGGGGAGGTGTCACGGTGAAAAAGCCATTGCCCATAGGGGTTGATAATTTTGAGAAGATAGTAAAGGAAGGCTATTGCTATATTGACAAAACTTTGTTGATAAAAGAATTGCTTGATTTAAAGGGGGAAGTGAATCTTTTTACCCGTCCCAGACGATTTGGCAAAACGCTGAATCTCAGCATGCTTCGGTATTTTTTTGAGGATACCGGGGATGCTGAAAAGAATCTCCAAAACCGTGAGCTATTTGGGGGAATGAAAATCATGGAAGCCGGGAAAGCATATCAGCAGCATATGGGGATATATCCGGTGCTCAACCTGACCTTGAAATCGGCCAAACAGGATAGCCTTGAAAATGCATATTACACCATGGGGGCTGAAATTACAGCTGAGTTTGACCGACATAGGGCTGTCATTGAACGTGGGAAAGAGCGGCTGGCGATAAATGAATATGAGCATTATCTTAACATTGCGGATGGAAGAGCGGACGAAAAGCTGCTTCGAGGTTCGCTGAAGTTGTTTAGCCGTTGTATGTTTAAAGCTACAGGGAAGAAAACGGTTATTTTGATTGATGAGTACGATGTGCCGCTGGAGAATGCGTATTTTTGTGGATTTTACAGGGAGATGGTGGATTTTATCCGATCGCTGTTTGAGTCAGGCTTAAAGACCAATGATTATCTGCAGTTTGCGGTGATTACAGGCTGTCTTAGAATTTCAAAGGAAAGCATTTTTACCGGGTTAAACCATTTAAACATTATTTCTGTTTTGGATAAAAGATATAGTGAGCATTTTGGATTTACAGAGGCGGAAGTAATACAGAGTATGAAATACTATGGTGTGGAGAATCGTTTTTCAACCATGAAGGAATGGTATGACGGATATAAATTTGGAAATACGGAAGTCTATAATCCCTGGAGCGTTGTAAAATATTTATATGATTTGTGTTCGGACAGGAATGCTTTTCCGCATCCATACTGGATCAATACCAGTTCCAATGACATTGTTAAGGATATGATTGCCGATGCTGACATGGAGACGAAAGGGCAGATTGAAGCGCTTTTGCGCGGCGAGTCTCTTGACATACAGGTGCATGAGGAGATTACTTATGAGGATATGCACGGCAGGGGCGAAAACCTGTGGAATTTCCTTTACTTTACCGGGTATCTGACAAAAAAGGTGGAGTATTTCAATGAGTCGTCTGTTTTCCTGCAGGTTCGGATTCCCAATACAGAGGTGAAGACGATTTATCAGAATACGATTCTGGGATGGTTTCGTGGAAGGATAGAAAAGCAGGATTTCCGGGATTTATACCGTGCAATGGAGGAGGGAGACGCAGATAAAATCGGTGAGATTCTGAATGAGCAGCTGTTTGCCGTCATCAGTTTCTATGACAGTGCGGAGAATTTCTACCATGGATTTCTTGCGGGGATTTTAAGCCAGAGTGAGGACTATCTGGTGAAGTCGAACCGGGAATCCGGTAACGGAAGGTCTGATCTTATGGTCAGAAGCCCGTCGCTGCGGGGCAGGGCGTTTGTTCTGGAGATAAAAGTTTCTGAAGGCATCGATGATTTGGGGGCTGATGCGGAAAAGGCGCTGCAGCAGGTTTATGACAAAAAGTATATGGAGGAACTGCGCGCAGAGGGGTATCGGAAGATTGGCTGCTATGGAATCTCATTTTACCGGAAGGACTGCGAAGTTCGGTTGGGAACAGGATATATTGGGAGGTAAAGCGAGGACGGCACCCGTATATATTCCCAAGGATGTTTCCGGGGAGCAAATTCCAAAGACATGCCCCAAGGGCAGTTTACAGGTCAAAGAGACGGAGTTGGACTGTCCTTTAATGCGTTTATCAAAATTGGCGGTCAGATTATTTGAAAATGGTTAATAATTGCAGTTCAGTTTTCATAGAATGGACAAAGACCATGAGGGCGAGGGTTCTCACCATGAAAAATTTCAGCGAAGGAAAGGAAAGAAAGCTGAATTACATCATACATAACCCCAATACGGTAGAAGAAACAGCCAAAGTTCTGCTGGAAGTATTTGTTCAGGCAAATGGGGGAAAGGTTGAGAGGAAATTAATGGAACTGGCGGGAAAAGATGTTCCAGATGCCGTCTGCTTGTAGGCAATTTTCTGATTATGGAACTGTTTGAGATCTGGCACCGGTGTGAAATGAGTCTGTTCTTTCAAAACATTTTCCGGATGTCTGGAAGGCGGAAGGGGATGAGGCAGGATTTTTAATTGCATGTTAAGGCGGAAAGTGATATAATGAGCAATGGTTAGGAGAGTATGTCTGAAAGTTTGCTAAGCGTTAATTGACGTTTAGCGTGGTGCTCCTATGAGATTTGCTGATATACTGGCACACATCATCAGAACGTTGTGAAGGTACAGCAGGAAAGAGGGAGGAAGGAAGCATGCAGACAAGACAAAGAAAATAAAGGTTTGGTATACTGTCATTTTTCTTATGCTGATTGCAGCGTTCATGACCGGCTGCGGCAGCAAGAACACTCTGCCGAATGGAACAGACATGGGAAAAGCATTGTCATGGACTTATGACATCATGGGCGTGCGCTATAAGCTCTACGAAAATGGCTACGCAGAAATTGATACCATATTGAACCCCCATTGCCAGTTGACAGATACCGTTACCTACGAGGGAAAGGAATATGCTGTTGTCAAAATATTGAATCATTCAGATGGTATGGTGGCATACGGCATTCCGACAATCTTTCGGACGTACCTGCGCATATGTTTAAACAGTCCTATGGCAACTACGATGCAGATACATCAGGCATTACGATTCACGTCAGGCAGGATTTGGTAGAGTATGTACAAAGTCTCTATCCTAATGCAACCGTTGTGACAAAATAGTTCTGTCGGTGATGCGCCTGATGGTATAGCGGATTTTGCCAGGCAAGACAGCCTTTTGGGAAATAGATAAAAGTAACTTAGTATATGAGAAGGGCAGGAGATAACTCTTGTCTTTTTCTATTAAATAAAATAAATAGATGTAACCGAATGATTATGATATAACAGAAAGGCATCCACATGAACATCGCCGCCTACTGCCGCGTCTCCACAGACAAGGAAGACCAATTAAACAGCCTGGAGGCCCAGAAAGCTTTCTTTTCCGAATATACGGAACGAACAGGGGACAACCTTGTGCGTCTTTATGCCGACGAGGGTATTTCAGGCACGAAAATTAAAAACCGCAAAGAGTTCCTGCGCATGATGTCCGACGCGGAGCATGGCCTGTTTGACATGGTGGTGGTAAAGGATATTTCCCGCTTTGCCAGAAATACAGTGGATCTGCTGCAGAATGTCCGAAAATTAAAATCTCTGGGAATAGAAACCCAATTTCTCACCGCCAATATGACAAGCATGGGCAACAGTGAGTTTGTGCTGACAATCTTCGGCGCGTTGGCTCAGGAGGAAAGCGCCAACACCTCCAAGCGTGTAAAGTTCGGCAAGAAAATGAATGCGGAAAAGGGACGTGTCCCCAATATTGTCTATGGTTATAACAAAACTGCGGGCGACTATTTTAACTTGGAGATTAACAAACAGGAAGCGGAAACGGTGAAGCAGATTTACACATGGTATCTGCAGGAAGGCTATGGCGCGGCTAAAATCGCCAATATATTGAATGAGAGAGGACTGCGGACAAAGCGGAACTGCAGTTGGAGCCAGAACGCTGTCTGCCGGATTTTAACAAATGAACTTTATACTGGGAGAGTGATTAACGGAAAACAGGAGGTGGAAGATTTCCTTACGGGAAAACGAAAGGACAAGGAGGAGACGGAATGGATGGTGACGGATCGTCCGGACCTGAAAATCGTTGACCTCAAAGACTTTGAAAGGGTGCGGCAGATTCTCCGGGGAAGGCATGCGGCCTTCAATATGAACCGAGAGCGTCAGAGCAACAAGCATCTTTTTTCCACATTGATTCGCTGCAAAGAATGCGGCTGGTCTTTTCGGAGGACAGTGCGAACCTACAAAAATACTTATGTCCGCTGGGTATGCTCCGGGCATAACGGAAAGGGGGCGGACAACTGCCCCAATGCTGTGACGGTGGACGAGGACGAGCTGATTGACGTACTGCAGGAGTATTTTAACCGGATGCTCAGCCAGAGGAAAAAGGTCATAAATCATGTGGTAAGCGAATTCCAGCGGGTATACAGGGCTAAGGATGAAAATATAGAAAATGAAAAAGAATTAAGGAGCCAGTTAAACAGGCTGGCGAAGGTTCGGGAAAAGTACATGAATCTGTATGAAGATGACCTGATTTCCAGGGAAGAGCTGAATGAGAAGATCGGCGGCTCCAGAAAGGAAATGGAGCGGCTGGAAAACGAGCTAAAGATGGTTTCCTATCATATGACAAAGGGCGAGCAGCTGGAAGGTGTGTTAAACAGTACCTTCAGACAGATTGAGGATGTGACGGATGTGCGGCAGATGACGAATGCACAGCTGAAAAAGCTTGTGCAGAAAATCCAAGTGGACAAGGATGGCAATGTGGAGATTTATCTGCGGCTGTTTGGGGAACTGGGGTTGGAGGAGACGGTATTGATTGAAGGCAATTTAGAGAAATCCCAGGAGCTTGAGGGGGCGGCAAAACAGTCTGCGTCAGAGGCCGGTTCTATGGATAGAAAAACCGCTCTAATTAACGACAACCATACACAAGGATGTAACTGAACGACTTGCGCAGGTAAACCCGGCACTGGCTGCTGAGGCGAGAAAGGTTTTGGATGTAAATAAGTCTGAGCGTCATATTCGCGGGGGGCTTGCTACAAAGGAGAAATATCTTCATTGGCATAATGATGCGCTGTGAATTTATACTACATATCCGTTTCGACAACAGTTCAGTCGTAAGGCTGAACTGTTGCTGTTTGCGCTTTGATTTATGACAGCCAAGGCTTGTATATTTTATGGTTTTTACTATAATATAAAGAGAGGCGGATTTTCGGAGGAGCATTTGATTTTGATTCTCTGTAAAGCTGCAGACAGGTAATGGAGAGGAGGCGCCATATGGCAGAGGAAGAGAAATTATCGGAGCTTGCCGTTCGGGTCATGGGGATTGCTCGGGACGACATTTTGATCCATCTTCGGTTCCTTGACAGAGCGCTGGCGAACCTTGGGTGCAGGGAAAAGAAAGGGATGGGGTGTGTTGCGGGGGATGGAGCTTCCTGCTTTTACGATCCTGTCTATGTGCTTTCGCTTTATCAGGAAAATCCCAAATATGTTACCCGCACTTATCTGCATACATTGCTGCATTGTATTTTTTTTCATAGTTTTCAATACGATAAGTTAGATAAGGGAAAATGGGATCTGGCCGCGGATATTGCAGTGGAAAATGTGATATTGGAGTTGGGTCTTGCGGGAGCAGCGCTTCCGGAGGATGAGGAGGCGGTTGGGAAACTGAAAATTTTGCGGGAAGACATGGGCGACCTTACGGCAGAGCGGATTTATCGGTGTTTTTGCAGAGATGGAATATCTGCCAGAGAGGAGGAAGCACTGCGCAGGTTGTTTGTACGGGATATGCATTCCCTGTGGATGCCTGCAAAGCAGTTGGAAATGACAGGGGCGCAGTGGGAAAAGATAAGCCAACGGGTAAAGGCAGAGTTGAAGTCGTTTGCAGGGGCCAAAGTCGGCGGAGAGAGCCTGATCAAAAATCTGGAGGAGGCTACCAGGGACAGATATGATTATGGTGAGATTCTAAGGCGTTTTACGGTGGTGAGCGAGGAGATCGGCATTAACCATGAGGAATTTGATTATGTTTATTATACTTATGGGCTGGAGAAATATGGGAATTTGCCTCTGATTGAGCCGCTGGAATTCAAGGAGGAGAAGAAGGTTAAGGAGTTTGTCATTGCCATTGATACTTCAGCATCCTGCAGGGGGGAGACGGTTAGGGCATTTTTGAGAAAGACATACGGACTTTTAAAGTCAGGGCAGAATTTTTTTCACAGGATGAATGTTCATATCATTCAATGTGACAATCAGGTTCAGAGTGACACGGAAATTACCTGTCAGGAGGATTTTGATACGTTTTTGAGGCAGGGGAAGCTGACGGGCTTTGGGGCGACGGATTTCCGGCCGGTGTTTGCATATGTGGACAGTCTGCGGGAGCAAAGGGTATTTGAAAATTTAAAGGGGTTGATTTATTTTACTGACGGATATGGTATATACCCGGAACAAATGCCGGATTATCAGGTGATATTTGCCTTTCTGGGAGAAGATGAAAACCGTGCGGCCGTGCCGTCCTGGAGTTTGAAGGTAGTATTGGAAGAAGAGGACTTAAAAGGAGAAGGATAAAACTTCCCGGAAAGGAGATTTACGCCATGAATGTGAGTCAGGCCAAGGAATATATTAAAAATGCGGTAAAGCTTTATCTGAAAAAGGATGAGTTTGGAGAATACAGGGTACCTGTGGTACGGCAGCGTCCCATTTTCCTTTTGGGAGCTCCCGGTATCGGAAAGACGGCGATTATGGAACAGATTGCCCAGGAGATGAATATAGCGCTGGTGTCGTATTCCATGACCCATCATACCAGACAGTCTGCACTGGGGCTTCCCTTTATAACGGATAAGGTGTATGGAGGCGTATCCTGCAATGTTTCCGAATATACAATGAGTGAGATCATTGCGTCAGTGTATGAGACCATGGAGGAGAGCGGATGGAAGGAGGGGATATTGTTCTTGGATGAGATCAACTGTGTGTCCGAGACGCTCGCTCCTGCCATGCTTCAATTCCTGCAATACAAAGTGTTTGGGCGTCATCGGGTTCCAGAGGGATGGATCATTGTAACAGCCGGGAATCCGCCCGAATATAATAAATCCGTTCGGGAATTTGATGTGGTGACGTTGGACAGGCTTAAGGTGCTGGAGGTAGAGCCGGATTACCAGGTCTGGAAGGGATATGCCGCCGGCAGAAATATTCATGGCGCCATTCTCAATTACCTGGATTTAAAGAAAGAGCATTTTTACAATATGGAGATGACCCCTAAGGGGCGTAGCTATGTGACTGCAAGAGGATGGGAAGATTTATCCGAAATCCTTATACTTTATGAGGAAGAAGAACTGTCGGTGGATGAGACTTTGGTTGGACAGTATCTGAGAAGTGAAAAGATTGTAAAAGAGTTTACAGCATACTATGATCTGTATCAAAAATACAGGAGGGATTATAAAATCGCTCAAATTCTGGCGGGGGCGCCGTCTGAGAGAGCCGTGGAAAGAGCCAGGAAGGCAGCTTTTGACGAGCGGTTATCTTTGCTGGGGATGCTATTGGATCGGGTTCGAACCGACATGAAAGAAGTTATGGAGCAGGCGGCATATCTTTCGGATCTGAAGAAGCATTTGAAAAGTCCGGGGGCTCAGGCAGCGGATGGGGAAGCCGGAGCATTGGAGACACAGTTGGAAATGCAGGTAGAAGGGCGCAGAAAATTACTGGAAAAGCAACAGACGGCAAACACTTTGTCGGATGCGGACAGGAAAAAACATCGCCTTGTAATCCGTTTTCTGGAGGAATGCCGCAGAGATTTGGCGGTGGGAGCGGGGAATTCCGGGGAAGATAAATACGGTTATATAAAAGAGAAATATAATGCACAGGTGGCGGATATGAAGCGAATGACGGAGGAAGTGCAAGGGGAGCTTCATTCCTTGTTTGTCTTTGTAGAGGAAGCCTTTGGACAGGGAAACGAAATGCTGGTGTTGGTGACGGATTTGACGGTGGATGGCGCCAGCGCACAGTTTATCGCTGCGTTTGGGAGCCCGGATTATGGCAGGCACAGCAAAGAGCTAATGCTTAACGAGCGCCGTGACAGTATTCAGGAGGAGATCGCGGCGCTGGGGTTGTAAGATAGGGACACCCACAGGCAAGCAGAAGAAGGTTTGGAAGCGGGAATGGAGACTGCGGTGACAAAGGGGCAACTTGGGGTGATAGGGGGAAGTATGAACATGAAATATGATGTGAGGAAGCGGTTGAAAACGGGAGCGAAATAATATGCAGAAAATGGAGCTGGAGATTACAGGAGGTACGCTGTGCTATGAGATGACGGGGGAAACGGCAAGGGTTGTGGAATATGGAGGGCTTGGATTAAAGGTGGAAATTCCGGCTTGTATTGAGGGCAATTCTGTGACGGAGATCGGAAAAAAGGCGTTTTTGAGCAGGAAAAACCTGCGGGAAGTTGTGATTCCGGATGGGGTAGAGGAAATTGGAGACTGGGCGTTTGCACACTGTGACGGACTTGTGTGGGTATCGTTACCAGGCCGAAAGATTCGGTTTGGGAAGGCGGTTTTTAAGGATTGCGGCAGGCTGGAAGCAATCAGGGTGAGAAATCTTGAGGAGAAAGGGATGCAGGCCTGCGGTAAGGGCCATGGGAGAAGGGAAACAAAGAGTGGTGTTCCAAAGCTTCTTGCGGCGGCAGTAAGGTGGATGGATGCATATTACCTGTTGGATCCACAGGAGGCGGGCGGAAAGGAGTGGACGGAAAAATGGGACGCCAGGCTTTTGTCCATTCTTCTGGCGCCGGATCAGGAAGGCTATTCAAAGCAAGTGCTGTGCGGAGAAGAGGATTATGGAAGTACGGATTTGGACGCTTTTAAAAGCAGCAGAAGGAAGGTGAAAGTAAGGCTTGCATTTCTGCGATTGCTTTATCCCATTGGGCTGTCGAAAGCGTTTGAAACGGAACTGGAGAATTATTTGCGGGGACATACCAAAGGGAAATCAGGGGAAGAGGCATGGCTGGTTCTTAAGGAGGAACATGGCAATGACAGGGAATATTATGAACTGTTTGCGGAGCTGGGATGTGTTGACGAGGCCAACTGTGATGGGATTTTATCGGATATAGGGGAGGCATATCCGGAGATGAAAGCATATTTTATGAGGATTATGGAAGGAAAGTCCTGTGCGGAGGATTTTTTTGCGGATTTGGAACTTTAATAATTCTTGTTGGACGCAGTCATGAAAATCAAGCATATTAACATTTTGACAGCTTTTTATAACAAATAAGTATTGAGAAAAAAGGTCAATTCTACTATCTTTAATTCATAGGGAAAACAAAAAGCGAGTACAGCACGGCAGAAAATGTCGGGCGGAAAAGAGGGCGTCATGAAAATTTTAGTCACAGGCGGAGCGGGATTTATTGGAAGTCATACAGTGGTAGAACTACAGCAGGCTGGGTACGATGTGGTGGTGCTGGATAATTTGAGTAATTCCAGTGAAAAAGCCCTGAAGCGGGTGGAAGTCATCACTGGTAAGCCGGTGCCCTTTTACAGGGCGGACATTTTGGACAGGGACGCCTTGGAAGACATTTTTTCCAAGGAGGCTATTGATGGCGTGATTCATTTTGCCGGATTGAAGGCGGTGGGAGAATCCGTTCGTAAGCCCTGGGAGTATTATGAGAACAACATTGCAGGTACGTTGACATTGGTAGATGTCATGAGAAAGCACGGGGTGAAGAATATTATTTTCTCCTCCAGCGCTACAGTATACGGAAATCCTGCCGTCATTCCCATCACGGAGGAGTGCCCTAAAGGGCAATGTACCAATCCTTACGGTTGGACAAAATCCATGCTGGAACAGATTCTGTCCGATATGCAAAAAGCCGATCCGGAGTGGAATGTAATTTTGCTGCGCTACTTTAATCCCATCGGCGCGCATAAAAGCGGTACCATAGGAGAAAATCCCAATGGTATACCCAATAACCTGATGCCCTATATCACTCAGGTGGCGGTGGGGAAGCTGCCCAGGCTGGGAGTGTTTGGGGATGATTATGACACACATGACGGAACCGGTGTCAGGGATTATATTCATGTGGTAGATCTGGCGAGAGGACATGTAAAGGCGCTGAAAAAGATTGAGGAAAAAGCCGGATTAAAGATTTATAATCTGGGTACCGGTGTGGGTTACAGCGTATTGGATATTGTGAAAAATTTTGAAGAGGCAACAGGCGTCAAGATTCCTTATGTGATTCAGCAGAGGCGGGAGGGAGATATTGCCGTCTGTTATTCCGACGCAGGACTTGCGGAGCGGGAACTTGGGTGGAAAGCGGAATATGGCATCCGGGAAATGTGTGAGGATTCCTGGAGATGGCAGAAGAATAATCCAAACGGATATGAGCTTGTCTGAGCTCATCAAATGTTGAAATGTGATGAAAGCAAAAACAGTCTGGTACCAGAACAGAGGAGGGTGCCAGGCTGTTTTTAATGCAATCTGCTCTAAGCCACATAAGTGTACATGAATATGAAATGGCAGATGCTTCCCGCCATGACAAAGAGATGAAACACTTCATGGGAGCCAAAGTGTTTGTGCTTTAAATTAAAGAGCGGAAGCTTCAGCGCATAGATGACACCGCCGACAGTGTAGAGGATTCCGCCTGCCAAAAGCCAAAGGAAAGCTGCCGTGGGCAGTGTGTCCACCAGTCGGCCGAATACCAGCACGCACACCCAGCCCATAGCGATATAAATCACTGAAGAAAACCATTTCGGGCAGGTGATCCAGCAGGCTTTGATGATCATGCCAGCCAAAGCGATGCCCCAGACCAGGGCAAGCAGCGCATAACCCATGGTTCCGCCCAGCACAATCAGGCATACCGGCGTGTAAGAGCCTGCAATGAGCACGAAGATCATCATGTGGTCAAGTTTGCGAAAAACCCGTAAAGGCTTTCCGGTGAGATTTACGGAATGGTAGGTGGCGCTGGCGCCATAAAGAAGTATCATGCTGGCCATAAACACCGCCATGGCCAGAAGGCTGATGGCGCCGGAAGACAGTCCGGCCTTGACCAGCAACGGTATACTGGCAAATATTGCCATCATCATGCCGATAAAATGTGTGATAGCGCTTCCGGGTTCTCTGATTGTGATCTGCATATGAAATACCTCCATTTCAATTTTCCAGGAAATCGTGTGCCGTAACCTTGGCATCAATAACTGCTTTGGGTATGGCATTCATAAAGTGTCAAATGTCGACACATACACCCTGACAAGTAGTATTGAAAACTATGTGATAAGACCATATTATACCCATAAAGAGGGAAAGTCAATACTAATCTTCTTCAATTATTTGAATTTCAAGATAATCAAAGTCAATGGCTTCTATGAAATTATCCTGAGTAAAGCGCGCTTTGCGGTGGCGCTTGAAATCGGAGATTGTTTTATCCAGCCAGACGGGTTTGCCCAGATCAAACTGATAGCAGACTTCTTCCAGAGCACGAAAGATTTTGTGGGTACGGGTATCGGCGCTGTCGTCCGTGATACAGGTATCCTGCAATATATGGTTGTCTTTAGAGATTTTTGCCCATAAACGAAACATATCAGTCATCCTTTCCCGTTGCCTTTTAAATAGATTTGTCCTTGTTATGATAATTGATTTTGAGGACAAAAACAAGATGCATTTTTAACCATAATCCGGCATATATATAAAAGGTACGGCATTCTTATGGAAAATTCAACCTGTCTTGTTAAAAAAGGATTAATTTTTGTGGAAAATTTACAATTAAGAAAGTTTTCATGTTATAATCATACTATATTTGAAAATATGAAAGGGCCGCATGATACCATTTTCATGTCGGGAAGCGGTCGGATGGCTTTTCACACCATGATTGCTGGGCAGCCATGGCATACCGGTCTTATCAGAGGAAGGGAGTTTGATACATCGTTTCAAACTCCTTATTGGTGCAGTTTTGCAGGGCAGGAGCTCTGTGGAACACAGAGATGTCAATTTATTTTAGCCAAAGGAGTGGATATGGAACTGAAGGTAGACTATCGGGATGGCATCGATAGCTGGAAAGAGGTGACTTTGATCTATAGTGCGGCGTTACGGCAGATTGAGACGAAGCTTGAGATATTGAATGATGAGTTTCAGCATGTTCATCTTTATAATCCCATCGAGCACATTAAATCACGCATCAAGACGCCTGAGAGCATTGTGAAGAAACTGAAACGCGGCGGTTATGAATCAACCATAGATAATATGATAAAATACGTCAACGACATTGCGGGAATCCGAATTATCTGTTCCTTTACCTCAGATATTTACAGGCTTGCGGAAATGATTGGGACACAGAAGGATATCAGGGTGGTAAAAGTGAAGGATTATATCACTTATCCCAAGGCCAGCGGTTACAAAAGCTATCATTTGATTGTGACGGTGCCGGTTTATCTGTCCGACAGAATGATAGAAGATACCAAGGTAGAGATTCAGATCAGGACGGTTGCAATGGATTTCTGGGCAAGCCTGGAACATAAAATACATTATAAATTTGAGGGGGATGCGCCGGAATACATAAGGAATGAACTGGTGGAATGTGCCAAAATGGTGACGGATTTGGATGCAAGGATGTTGAAGCTAAACGATGAGGTTTCGGCAATCAGCCGGGAACGGAACATGTAATTCAAAAATGAGGAGTGCCCAGACGCCTTTCGGTATCTGGGCTTATTATGAAAAAACTATCAGAGATGCGTCTTGTAATTATCACTAAATTATTTCCCTTTCAACAATAAAATTATAGCAATTAAATATGAACATTTTGTGAATAAGATGTAAAACATTGGTGAATATCACTATAAAAGAGTGGAAAATTATGCCTGTTTCATCATATTGGACAAAAACAAAAAGGGGCGTGCTTGGTCATTTCCTGTAATATATGTGTTTTGCAAAAATCAGAGCGGAGGGCAATCAGCCTGCCATGGGAGTGAAAGCCGGTCTGAGCCGTTACGGTCTGTCCGACAGAAGGTGTTAACTGCTCAAAAGTGGTTGTAATCTATATGGAAAAATGGTAGAATGAGGGAAATGTAACGTGGATGTTCATGAAGCTGCTGTAAAACGGCGCCTGGAGGGAAACAGATGGATATGTTCATAGACAAGCTGTCGCATAAGCTGACAGCGCAGGATATTATCAACGCGAATACGGAGGCTGATACAAAAGAGCTGAATAAACTGAAAATGCAGGTGGCCGGATATAATGAATGTCTGACCAAGCTGCAGAAGCTGATTGATGTGGGAACCATAAAGCTGGCTAATACGCAGGTGAACGGTGAGGAGATTAACCGCCTGGTGGAGAAAGCGCTGCAGCAGGACGCGGAAGGGCTTGAACAGCTTCGGGAGAAATTGTCCGAGCAGCTTGACGATATTGGAAGGAACGTACAAAAACAGCTTGGAAGTGTTGACATATCGGTGAAGGAGCAGCTTGACAGTGTGGAAAAGTCCGTGAAAGAACAGCTGGGAAGCATGAATCGGGCTATGCAGGAGCAGCTTGGCAGTATGGGAAGGTCCATGCAGGAGCAATTCGGCGGCCTGGACGCGGGCACGGATAGAGCCATACAGGAACATCTTGGGAATATGGACAGAACCATGCAGGAGCAGTTTGCCGCCATGGACAGAACTATGCGTGAGCAGCTTGGCAGCGTGGACAGGATTATGCAGGAAGAACTGGTCAATGTGAGCAGGGCGATGGAACAGCAGCTGGGCGGTATGGACAGAACCGTAAAAGAACAGCTGGTGGATATGGGCAGGGCAATGGAAGAGAGATTGGGAGGCATGGATGAGTCCGTTCAGAAACAGATTGCCAGCGTGAACAGATCCATGCGTGAACAGCTTATCAGTGTCAACCAATCCATGCAGGGACAGTTGGGCAGTGTGATCAGGATATTGCAGGAACAGCTGGGCAGTGTAAATCAATCCATGGAGGAGAGGCTGGGCAGTCTGGATCAATCCATGGAAGTACGGCTGGGCAGTCTGGATCAGTCCATGGGAGTGCGGCTTGGAAGTCTGGACCAGTCCGTGAAGGAGCAGCTTGGCGGCGTGGACAAGTCTGTGACGGCGCAGCTTGGGCTTATGACCAAGGAACTGGGGGAGAAAATTGACCGTCTGGGTGAACAGGCAGAGGGACAGAATTCCGAAGAACTGGCAGAAAGCATACATAGGGAATGTGTAAAGGTATATCGAAACGTGCAGGCGGTGATGGTGGAGGAGAGCGGCAAACAGGGAGAAGCATTGACGGAGACGAAAGCAGGCGTTGCGTCTTTAAAGGGCAGGCTGGGACTGATGCTTGGAATCACTGCAGCCGGGGCGGTATTCAGTCTGGCGGCTCTGGTGATACAGGTTCTTGGTTGGCTGAACATCATTTCAATCTGACAGGTGGGAAACGGAAGGCGATATGGCAAAGGAAGTCTGGAAACCGGGAAATATGCTGTATCCGTTGCCGGTGGCGCTGGTGAGCATGGCGGACCGAAACGGAAAATATAATATTATCACAATCGCATGGGCGGGAACGGTTTGTACCAATCCGCCCATGTTGAGCATTTCTGTCCGGCCGGAGAGGTATTCTTATCCGATTTTGCAGGACAGAGGTGAATTCGTGGTCAATCTGACCACCAAGGAGTTGGTGTATGCCGCGGATTACTGCGGTGTGAAAAGCGGGAAAGATGTGGATAAATTTAAAATGCTGGGACTGACGCCGGTTTTGGCACAGAAGGTTTCGGCGCCTCTGATCGGGGAGAGCCCGGTCAATATAGAGTGCAGGGTACGGCAGATCCTGGAGCTGGGCTCTCATCACATGTTTCTTGCAGACGTGGCTGCCGTACACGCCGACGGCAAATATATGGATGAAAAAAATAAATTTCATCTTGAGAAGGCGGAGCCTGTGGTATATTCTCACGGAGGATATTACCTGTGCGGAAAACAGGTGGGAACCTTCGGATACAGTGTGAGGAAGAGCTAATCCCTGCGGATAGCTCTTCCCCATGCCATGAAAAGTGTCAGGATACTGAATGTCCCCACGCCCCAGCAATATTCCAGCAGGCCGAATGCAAGCGGGATTAACGCAAACAGAAAGTATCCCAGAAATTCAGGATTCTCTTTTTTTCGAAAGTCCCCAATCAGGGACACACATACCCAGAAGGACAAGCCGATGAAGAAAAGCAGCGCTATTATTCCGAAATCGGTTCCGTATTGAAGGTAGATATTGTGGGCATGTCCAATCCAATATTTGCCAGTCAGCTGAAATCCCTGTTCATCCTGCCTGTGGCCCCACAGATTCAGGTTCCGGAAGTAATGAGAATAAATGGTCTTGCGCACCAGAAGGCCGTTTTCGGCTTCTTCATAGCTGAGAACAGCCATTTCTTCACGCCTGTCCACCGGATCCGCCTCGGCTGCCTTGGCGGAAATTGCAAAGGGACTTTTGTTCAGCAGGTCTTCCAGAGTCTTTGCCAGTCTGCCCACCGCAGTGGAGAGCAATTCGTCCATGTCAATATATTTCTCGGAATTCCAGGGATCCCAGGAATGCACTTTTTCTTCGCTCCATTCACCGAAAAACCATACGGGATGGTGGAAAAACGGCGGAGTGTAACGCACGATGCCGAATGTGACGGGAAAAAGGATACCGGCACAGACCACAAGGGCGAGACCATTTCGGAAAAAGCGCTTTTTGCATAACTGTTTGTTCAGGGCCAATAAAAATACGATGCAAAGAATAAAAGCCACGATCCAGGCGGTTCTGCCAATGCACATAAACAGGAAGGATATGGTGACTCCAAGACCAAGCCAACAAAAAACTTTTATCAATATGCCGGCTTTTTTTCTTACGGCATCCAGATATTTTGCCATAAATGCCGCAAGCACCTCCAGATAATATAAACCTGCAATGTTTGAGTTGGTATAGATCCCCACATAGCGTACCACATCGTAAGGCCGGAAGACACAACAATATGCCTGAAAAACAAAAAAGGAAAGAATCACGCCGTTCAGGAGACCATGAAAAAGATCTTCCTGTTGTATTTTTGTGCGGGGGGTGAGAAAAAAGAATCCGAACATGAGCAAATAAGCCGGAGGCCACAGGTAATTGCTCCTTGAGAAAGTCATAAGGAGCATTAACACGCCCCATATGGCCAGCATTGGCCGGTTCAGTGCAGGGAGGCGTTTGCCTTTCAGGAGGATGATAACAGTATAAATCAGAATATATCCGAACAGGAATACGGACAAAAGCAGCAGGAACCAGGCAGGCAGGAAAAATACATGTGAGATGCCCCATACGAAAGCAGCCGCGCCAAGGATCAAACCGGATATGGTCCATATGAGAAAAGGCAGTTTTAGCTGACGGACAGCGGCGGCTTCATAACTGCTCAATATCAGCAGGGCCATGACAACCCCCATGAGATTTCTGAAAAATTCATAGGTACCGTCCAGGCCGGAGGCGGTTTTTACCCTTTGATCAATGATACAAAAAAGGAAGAATAACAGAGTATACAATATCCTGGGCTTGTTTACGGATTTCAGTTTTTGCATGGCGCTCCCTCCCGACCAAACTTTTGATTCGTTTAAATTAGGAATCATCATACCACATCTTTTTCCAAAAAGCAATCTTATGAATGCATGCCGCAGCCAACAGGACAAGTTCCGGTTTGATCGTTTCGGCGGATGTATATTTTGGCCCCGCAGGGAAATAATGAGAGAAATTGTATCATATTTGCTATCTTTGCATTATTGGGGCAAACTTACTTTACAAGTTACCCAAATGTTGTTAAAATGGTTTTATTGTCGAATCATAGATGGGGAATGGGTTTTAAAATAGATTTCCGTTCCCCATAACTTGCCATATATGCGGCAGAGAGCAATCGAAAGAGATACCTCGAAAGAATTGGAAAGCTTATGAAAAAGATAAAAAGAAGTCATAAAAAGCATAAATTTACATATATTAAGGCTACGATGTCAACTTTGTTTCTGGGCATTATATTCCTGAATGGATATACGCCCTTTGAACGGACAGGTGAAAACTGTTTTCATATTCAGGTGAACGGTCTGGATGTGGGCACGCTGGGAGATAAATCCCATGTGGAGGAGCTGTTGCTGCAGGCCCGTAAAACCGTGGCCTCCGAAAGCAGCGAACTGGTGTTTATGGAAGTCGATATGGCAGTTGTAGGTGAGGAAGTGCTGTGGGGCAGGGTGGATGAAGAGGAAGAAGTACTGAGCAGAATGGTAGAGGCGCTTCGGGCCGGCGTCCAGGAGTCCATGCAGCGATCCTACACGCTAAAGATAAACGAATATATAATCAGTCTGGCCAGTGTGGAGGATGTGCGCCGGGTACTGCAGGCTGCCATTGACAAATACGGCGGAGGGGACAGGTTTGCGGTAGAGCTCAAATATGATACGGACAGGGAATTTGGTGTGCTTACCGCCGATGTGGTTTCCACTGCCGCAGCGGTTGAGGAAGTTCGCTCCGATATGGAGGCGGGAATACAGTCTCTTTTTGCAGGACTTACCGGAGCCCAGGCAATGCAAAAGGAAGGCGATGAGAGGGAGCTTGAGGAATTTGATCTGGGGATTCATTCCATGAACTTTGCGGAGGAGATCGAGATTGTTGAGACTTATCTGCCGGAAAATCAGCTGACAGGCCTGGAGGATGCTATCAATCTAGTGATTATGGAGCAGGAGACCGCTTCCGTATACGAAGTGGTGGCGGGGGATACCTTGTCTGAGATTGCCATAAAGCTTAATATCCCCATGGACAGGATCGTGGAGATGAACGATATGGAAAATGTTGATGATCTTCACGTCGGTGATCAGCTTTTTATCACGGTTCCGGAACCGGAGCTTTCCGTCAGGCGTACCGAGGAAAAGTTTTATGAGGAGATCTACGATGCCGAGCCGCTCTATATTGATAATGACAGCTGGTATACCAATCAGGTAGTGCTGCGGCAACCGCCCTCGGCAGGGCTGAGAAGAGTGGTTGCGGATGTGACCTATCTCAACGAGAAGGAAATATCCAGAGAAATCCTGAAGGAAGAGGTGGTCATGGAGGCCAAGGCCAAGGTGATAGAGCGGGGAACGATCGTTCCGCCCACCTATGTCAGACCGGTTTCCGGCGGACGCACCACATCGTCTTTTGGTCCAAGGAAAGCGCCTTTGGCGGGCGCCAGCACCAATCATAAGGGTGTGGACTGGGCGGTGCCTACAGGAACCAGCGTATATGCGTCCAGCGGAGGCACGGTGGTACGGGCCGGCTGGGGAAGCGGCTACGGTTATGTGGTATACATTGATCATGAGGACGGAAGGCAGACCAGATATGCACATTTGAGTAAGATCTTAGTCAAGGTTGGGCAGAAGGTAAAGCAAAATGACAAGATTGCGCTGTCCGGAATGACGGGAAATGTGACGGGACCCCATCTGCATTTTGAAATTTTGATCAACGGCTCCCAGGTTAATCCTGAAAAATATTTGGACAAATAGAATGAGCATTGAAGGGGAAACGGGAGCAGAGGGGAATAAAGTTGAATGCGCGTTCGATTTACAAATGAGGAGAAATATGGTAACATGGCTTTGTTTAAAAGAATAAATAGAAAATGCTGACCTTAAGCAGAGGTAGAGATAGATGGAACAATATGCAATTCGGGGTGGAAATCCCTTGGTGGGTGATGTGGAGATAGCGGGCTCCAAAAATGCCGTACTGCCCATTCTTGCGGCATGCGCCATGACGGATGAGACCGTATATATAGACAATGTGCCGGACGTTTGGGATGTGAAGACAATGTTGGATGCCATGCAGGGGATCGGTGTAACGGTGAGTCGCGCCAATCGGCATAAGGCAATGTTAAATGCCCAGGATATCAATAACCTGATCGTTGAGAATGAGGCGATCAAGAAGATCAGGGCTTCCTATTATCTGCTGGGGGCGCTGCTCGGAAGATATAAGATGGCGCAGGTAGTGCTTCCGGGTGGGTGTGATATCGGCTCCCGAGCCATCGACCAGCATCTGAAGGGATTCCGTGCGCTGGGGGCCGAGGTGGTGATCGAGCATGGTCTGATCAAGGCAAAGGCCCGGCGCCTGGTGGGAAGCCATATTTACATGGATGGAGTGAGTGTGGGGGCGACCATTAATATCATGATGGCTGCTGCTCTTGCGGAGGGCAGGACAATCATTGAGAACGCGGCGAAGGAACCTCATGTGGTGGATGTGGCAAATTTTTTAAGCAGTATGGGAGCCAACATCAAGGGCGCTGGGACGGATGTTGTCAGGATTAAGGGGGTTTCCAGATTGCACGGCACAGAATACACCATTATTCCGGATCAGATAGAGGCAGGAACCTTTATGTTTGCCGCGGCGATCACAAAGGGGGATGTGACGGTCAAAAATGTGATCCCAAAGCATTTAGAGTCCATCACCGCAAAACTTTTGGAAATTGGCTGTGAAGTCAAAGAGAAGGACGACTGTATTCGGGTTGTGTCTTCAAAGCCTCTGATGCATACACAGGTAAAGACACTGCCCTATCCCGGTTTTCCAACCGATATGCAGCCTCAGATTACGGCGGCGCTGGCGCTGGCTGAGGGCACAAGTATCGTGACGGAAAGTATCTTTGAAAATCGTTTTAAATATGTGGACGAACTTACCCGAATGGGTGCTGGCATTAAAGTTGAGGGCAATACGGCCATCATCAACGGTGTGGAGAAATATACCGGGGCAAGTATTACCGTACCGGATTTGCGGGCGGGTGCAGCGCTTGTGATAGCGGCGCTGGCAGCAGAAGGCTGTACGATGGTGGATGACATTAAATATATTGAGCGTGGATACGAGGATTTTCATATTAAATTGCGCAATTTAGGCGCGCAAATCGAACTGGTGGAGACGGAAAAGGATTATCAGAAGTTTAAGTTGAAAACCGGTTGAAGAGCGCCACATGACAATAAATGTGGGCGGAGGAGGACAAATGCCGGATAAAAGAGGGAAAGATCTGCCGGAGATGCTGATGGCATTGAAGAATTTTTTGGGCTGTCCATGCCATTATTTTGCACCTATGGACGACGACACACCGATTGTAGATGCTTATCGGAAAGCGGTGGAAAGAGGACGGAGGGAAGGCTTCGTGCCGGTGCTGGTGGCGGAGGATGAGACGCTGTGGGAGTGTCTTGTGATGAATTCTGACAAGAGAAAATTTGAGCCGGTGATCCCTATGGAAGAGGGCATGAAAGAGGATTATGCCTATCACAGGGAAGAAGTGGAACAGTATCGGCAGGATATGTTGGGACGTCCCGTGCAGTCAGGCAAGGAGTTTTTGGAAAATCTGCTGGCGGAGTATAAGAGAGAGGCAGAAGAGGACGGACTGGAGTGGGAATACGAGATTCGGGGAGAAATTGCCGGGGGCGAGAAAAATGACGCGCTCAACGGATACTGGAATTTCAGACGGGGTTTGACATGCCCTTTGGTTATGGCGGAGATTCCGGTGAAAAATCCCTGGGAGATCTTTGCGTATCTGCCTTTTGGCGGGTGGAATGAATGCCCTGATACGCCGGAATTGATGGCGGTGGCAAAGTATTGGTATGAATGTTACGGGGCCATGCCTGTGGCCATAACCCATGATGTGCTGGAATTCATGCTTCCGGTTCCTGTAGGACGCGATAACGTGGGGGCGCTTGCACAGGAACAGTATGTTTTTTGCCCTGATGTGATAGACCAGGGGCCACACGGTACCGTCAGTGTGTTTGCGGATGCGCTTTCAAAGTCGATCATCTGGTATTTCTGGTGGGATTGAGGAATGGATTTAATTTCCTATTGACAAATGACTTTAGATGTAGTAAAGTATAAGCGTGTTACATATTAAAATTATATATGAGTTCTCTTATTCAGAGTTGGTGGAGATACATAGGATCGATGAAGCCACGGCAACCCCATTTGAGGAAGGTGCCTCCCTGAGCGAGTTATATTCGAGCAATAAGAGGATTGAATATCGAAAGAATTTAGTCCGCTTAATTGTTAAGCGGGCTTTTTTGTACAACATTTTACATAAGGAAGGGAAAAAACAATGGAAAAACATTTATTTACTTCGGAATCCGTAACAGAAGGACATCCTGACAAACTCTGTGATGCGGTTTCGGATGCAATTCTGGATGCCTGCATGGAGCAGGATCCCATGAGCCGTGTGGCATGTGAGACGGCAAGCTGTACCGGTTTTGTTCTGGTGACAGGTGAAATTACCACCAAGGCAAACCTGGATATTCCTGCCATTGTGCGTAAGACCGTAAACGAGATCGGCTATAACGACGCAAAGACAGGTTTTGACGGCAATATCTGTGCCGTGATGGTAGCGCTGGATAAGCAGTCTCCGGACATTGCCATGGGAGTTGACAAAGCGCTGGAAGCCAGGGAGTTGGGCATGAGCGATGCGCAGATCGAGGCAATCGGTGCGGGAGATCAGGGCATGATGTTCGGCTATGCCACCAATGAGACGCCGGAGCTGATGCCTTATCCCATCGCTTTGGCACACAAATTGTCAAGACAGCTGGCAAAGGTTCGCAAGGATGGCACATTGACCTATCTGCGTCCTGACGGTAAGAGTCAGGTATCGGTGGAGTATGATGAGAACGGCAGACCCAAACGTCTGGAGGCTGTGGTGCTATCCACTCAGCATGACGAGGATGTGACGCAGGAACAAATCCATGAGGATATCAAAAAATATGTATTTGATCCCGTTTTGCCCAAGGATATGGTGGATCAGGATACCAAATTCTTTATCAACCCTACGGGGCGTTTTGTGATCGGCGGTCCTCAGGGAGATGCGGGTTTGACAGGCCGTAAGATCATTGTGGATACCTATGGCGGCTACGCCCGTCACGGCGGCGGTGCTTTCTCCGGTAAGGACTGTACCAAGGTGGACAGAAGCGCGGCATACGCTGCCCGCTATGTGGCAAAAAATATCGTGGCGGCAGGGCTTTCGGAGAAATGCGAGATACAGCTGGCATATGCCATTGGCGTGGCACAGCCCACATCTGTTATGGTGGATACCTTTGGCACCGGCAGGCTGAGTAATGAGAGATTGGTGGAGATTATTCGGGAAAACTTTGATCTTCGCCCTGCGGGGATTATCAAAATGCTTGATTTGCGCAGACCAATCTACCGTGCCACGGCGGCATACGGTCACTTTGGCCGTGACGATGTGGCACTCCCCTGGGAAGCGACCGATAAGGTGGATGTCCTGAAGAAGTATCTGTAAATTAGAGATAAAAAGGTACTTTGTGGAAAAGTGATATGATACCCCTTAAGTAGAAAAGGTAAAGAACCAAGTCTGCTTAGGGGGTATTTTATGCGATTTTTGTGTGGAACCGCTTGCCTCCTCCTCAGACTCGATACAATGTCTGATTTTTTGGAGGGGGTATCCCGTCGGCTGCAAATATAATTATCTGGATAATAATTTCAATAGAAAAAATACAGATTTATGTGGAAATAACAGAGCGGGAACTGTTATAATAACGGTATGTGCGTAAAGCGTTTCAGGAGGTGCAGGGATGAAAAAGACAAAAAACAGTAAGACTGTAAAAAATAAGTACGGAAAGAGGAAGGTGCTCACATTTGGTCTGATGTTGATGCTGGGATTGTGCGTTACCGGCTGTTCCAGCGATCATCGAGATTCCGAGGCAGAAGAAGGAAGTTCACAGACGGTGGACGACACAGCAGGTTCAGAGGAACAGGGACTGGCATTGCGGTCATTTGAGGCACTGACTCTGGATGGCGCTTCTTTTACACAGGAGGATCTGGCGCAGAAGGATGTGACAGTCATAAATTTCTGGTCCACGCTGTGCGGTCCCTGCTTGGAGGAAATGCCCGATATTGCAAAGTTTGAGGCGGCACTTCCGGACAACGTGAGCCTGGTTACGGTCTGCCTGGACGGCCTGTATGATACGGAGCGAGTGGAAGAGATTTTGGAGGAGGCCGGATATGAGGGCATTACACTGATATGGGGGGATGGGGATTTCCTGAATCTGTGCCGTGAAATCTTATATACGCCCACCACCATTATGGTTGATCAGGATGGAAATATGGTAGGGGAAGTGATTATTGGCGGACAGTGGAATCTGGAGGAAACCTATACGGAGGCGGTCAATCAGGTTCTGACGGCAATGGGAAAGGCGGAGATTGGAAATGCGGAATGACAGGGATGCGCAGAGGATTTGGATACTGCGGATCGGAGTGCTGGCCATGGCAGTTGTTTTTATCATTGCAGGGATATTGAGAAGGGAATATTTGGAAGTTTTTCAAAAGGCGGTGAAGATATGTCTGGAATGCATCGGGATCGGATAAGGACAAAAAAGAGGAAAAAGGGAAGGCTTTCTCCCCGGCGAATCATTCAGCTTTTGTCGGCGGCGCTATTTAACGGCTATGGAATCGGCTTTCGGAACGGGAAGCTTTTTACGGGAAGAAGTAAGTCATTCTGTGTTCCGGTTTTGAATTGCTATTCCTGCCCCGGGGCCTTGGGGGCCTGTCCCATCGGTGCGCTGCAGACGGCCTTGGGGGGAAATCGCCATGTGCCCTTTTATGTGTTGGGGTTGATGACGCTCTTTGGGGTAGTACTTGGCAGGCTGGTCTGTGGTTTCCTGTGTCCTTTTGGGCTGGTGCAGGATTTGCTGTACAAAATACCGGTGCCCAAGGTAAGGGTGCCGGGCAGGATTGACAGGGCCGGAAAGACTTTGAAGTATGCGGTGCTGGCGGTTGCGGTGATTCTCCTTCCTGCATTTGCGGTGACAAAAACAGGGATTGCCGACCCTTATTTTTGCAAGTATATCTGTCCTGCCGGAACGTTAGAGGGAGGGCTTTTTCATATGATGGTCAACCCGGCGCTGAGAGCGTTGGCGGGAGCCTTGTTTTACTGGAAGGTGTTTGTACTGGCTGCAATTATATTCGCATCCATGTGCATCAGCCGTCCCTTTTGCCGATATCTCTGTCCGCTGGGGGCCTTTTATTCTTTGTTTAATCGATTTTGTTTTTATCGGATGTATCTGGATGAGGCCAAATGTATTGGTTGTAAAAAATGTGAACAATCCTGTCCCATGGGGGTGGAAGTCACAAAGAACATAAACAGCCCGGAATGTATCCGGTGCGGAAAGTGTAAATCGGTATGCCCAAACCAGGCCATTTCCTCCGGATTGCATTGAGGTTAGTGTTCACTCCATTCACAATTTCCCCGCGGTCCCAGGTGATTTGATTGCGTTTCAAACGGAAATGGTTTATAATAACCTTGACCTTTGCGGCATTTGCCAGTGGGGATGGAGAAGCTTGTATGTTTCATGCATCTGTCCGGCGTATTGTATGCAGAGATAAACGGGCGGATAAAATGGCAGAGAGTGCATGGAATGTTTGTATGCCTGGGGCTGCCAGATAAAAAAGGAGTTTGTACAATGGCATTTACGCACCTTCACGTTCATACGGAGTATTCGCTTCTGGACGGTTCCAACAAAATTGAAGAATATGTTGCCAGAGTAAAGGAGTTGGGAATGGAAAGCGCCGCCATTACGGATCATGGCGTAATGTATGGCGTCATCGACTTTTACCGTGCGGCAAAGGGAGCGGGGATCAAGCCAATCCTTGGATGTGAGATCTATGTGGCGCCCAACTCCCGGTTTGACAAGGAACTTACCGGCGGGGAGGATCGGTATTATCATCTGGTGCTGCTGGCGGAGAATAATGTGGGTTACGATAATCTGATAAAGATTGTCAGCAAAGGATTTACGGAAGGGTATTACTATAAGCCCCGTGTCGATATGGAAGTGCTGGAAGAATATCACGAGGGACTGATCGCTCTGTCGGCCTGTCTGGCGGGAGAGGTACAGCGCTGTATCATAAAGGGACAGCCCGACGAGGCCAGGAAAGTAGCGAGAAAATATGAGGCCTGTTTTGGAAAGGGAAACTTTTTCCTGGAATTGCAGGATCACGGTTATCCGGAACAGCGCCAGGCAAATACGGAATTATTGAAGATGAGCAGGGAGCTGGAGATTCCGCTGGTGGCCACAAATGATGTTCACTATACTTATGAGAGCGATGCGGATTCTCATGATATCCTGTTGTGCCTGCAGACCGGCAAAAAGCTGGCGGATCAGGACAGGATGCGTTATGAAGGCGGCCAGTATTTTGTCAAGAGTGAGGAGGAGATGCGGGCGCTTTTTCCCTATGCGCTGGAGGCACTTGAAAATACGAAACGCATTGCCGATCGATGTAATGTGGAAATTGTTTTTGGCGTCACAAAGCTGCCTAAATATGAGGTGCCGGAAGGATATGATTCCTGGGGATATCTGAATAAGCTTTGCGCCGACGGCCTGGCCCAGCGCTATGGGGACGTGGAAAAGCGCGGGGGAGGAATGGGACAGACGCTGCAGGAACGTTTGGACTATGAGCTTTCTGTGATCCGCACCATGGGGTATGTGGATTATTTCCTAATTGTTTGGGATTTTATCAATTATGCAAGAGAGAATGGGATTCCTGTGGGGCCGGGCCGGGGCTCTGGGGCGGGAAGTATCGTTTCGTATTGCCTGAGAATCACCAATATAGACCCTATCAGGTATGACCTGCTCTTTGAGCGGTTCCTGAATCCGGAGCGGGTGTCCATGCCGGATATTGATGTGGATTTTTGCTTTAACCGCAGGCAGGAGGTCATTGATTACGTCAGCCGAAAATATGGCGCCGAGAAGGTGGTTCAGATCGTCACATTTGGTACCCTTGCCGCCAAGGGTGTGATTCGGGATGTGGGCCGGGTCATGGATCTGCCTTACGCATTTGTGGACGCCATTGCCAAAGCGGTGCCAAAGGAATTGAACATTACCATTGATCGGGCGCTGGAAATAAATCCGGAGCTTAGAAAGCAGTATCAGGAGGATGAGCAGGTACATCGTCTGATCGATATGAGCAAACGCCTGGAGGGACTGCCCAGGCATGTTTCCATGCATGCTGCGGGGGTGGTTATCTGTCCTGAGGCAGCGGATGAATTTGTACCGCTTTCCAGGGGCAGCAACGGCACTATCACCACACAGTTTACCATGACCACGCTGGAGGAGCTGGGGCTTCTAAAGATGGATTTTCTGGGACTTCGCACGCTGACGGTGATTCATGACGCCGTGGATTTCGTGGAGCAGACCACGGGGAAGCGTATCGACATGGAAACACTGGACTATGATGATCCGCAGGTATTTGCCTCCATAGGAACCGGGAGAACGGATGGCATATTCCAGCTGGAGAGCGGCGGGATGAAAAATTTCATGAAGGAACTTCGACCAAGGAATATGGAAGATATCATAGACGGGATTTCGTTATACCGCCCCGGCCCTATGGACTCTATTCCGAAGTATATCAGGAGCAGAAGCGACAGCGCGTCCGTCACATACGCCTGTCCCCAGCTTGAGGCCATTCTTTCGCCCACTCACGGCTGTATTATTTATCAGGAGCAGGTTATGCAGATTGTCCGGGAGCTTGGCGGATATACCATGGGGCGCAGTGACCTGGTGCGGCGCGCCATGAGCAAGAAGGAGCATTCCGTGATGGAGAAGGAAAGGGCGAATTTCATATATGGTAATCCGGCGGAGGGTGTGCCGGGATGTATCTCCAAAGGGATCGATGAAAAAGTGGCAAACAGTATTTTTGACGATATGATTGACTTTGCCGAATATGCATTTAACAAGTCCCATGCGGCTGGCTACGCCGTGGTGGCTTATCAGACCGCATATTTGAAATACTACTATCCTGTGGAATTTATGGCGGCCCTTATGACGTCGGTGATCGATAACCCAAAAAAGGTTTCCGAATATATCCTGACCTGTCGTAACATGGGTACAAAGATACTGTCTCCGGACATTAATCTGGGGCAGAGAGGATTTTCCGTGCAAAACGGCAGTATCCGATATGCTTTGACGGCCATTAAGGGTGTGGGCTGGCAGGTGATTGAGGGAATTGTGGAGGAGCGCAGTAAGAGGGGACTGTTTAAAAATCTGGGGGACCTTATCACCCGTATTGCGGAACAGGATGTAAACAAACGCATCTTGGAGAATATGATCAAGGCAGGAGCGCTGGACAGTCTTGGAGGAACCAGGCAGCAGTACATGACGGTTTACGGACAGATGATGGATCGGATTGTGAAGGACAGAAAGAGCAATCTGGCTGGGCAGCTATCGCTTTTTGATATTGCCGAAGACTCTCAGAAAGAAGCGTTTGAGATCAGAATGCCCGATGTGGGGGAATATCCCAAGGAGATGCTGCTTGCGTTTGAAAAGGAAGTGCTTGGCATTTACTTAAGCGGTCATCCTCTGGAAGCCTATCAAAAAATATGGCAGAAGTTTATCACAAACACCACAAATGATTTTGTTTTGGACGAGGAGACAGGAAATACAAAAGTGGAGGATCAGCTGACAGCTGTTGTGGGCGGTATGATCGCAGATAAAACCGTGAAGTATACCAGAAACGATAAGGTGATGGCGTTCTTGAATCTGGAAGATCTGGTGGGAAATGTGGAGATTGTAGTCTTTCCGGGACAATACGAAAAATATGGGACCCTTCTGACGGAAGAGTCAAAAATATTTATTAAAGGGCGGGTATCCGTGGAGGACGAGAAGGATGGCAAGCTGATCTGTGAGCAGATCATCAGCTTTGACCAGGCGGCGCAGATTGGCGAGGGAAGATTGTTTTCCAATCGTGCCTATGGAGACGGCTACGGAGGCGGCAGGTCAAATAGACAGAGTGATACAAGCAAAAGAGGCTCCGTTGCCTCCGGAAACAGGGACAGGATTGACGGGGCCGGGCGGAACCAGGGCGAAACGCCAAAGGGCCTGGCCGGACAGAGTACAAAGGTTCCGGACGGGCTATGGATACAGTTTCCCAGCAAGGCGGATTACGAAGAAAGGGAGCAGGAGCTTCTTGCCGCCATTGCGGATTCCGACGGAAATGACGACGTGGTAATATATCTGAGAGATACGAAAGCTTTTATGCCGCTGCCTCCAAACCGCCGGGTACATGCAGGCGAGAACCTGAGGCAGAAGCTGGGAGATCGGTTTGGCCAGGAAAATGTAAAAATTCGCCTCACATCTATTGAAAACAAGTAGAAAATGGATTAAAATGGGACATGATTTGAGAAGCGGGGGCGCAGAAGCAAGGAAAGGGACTCAATGCCCATAATCGGGAACAGAAATAATATAAACAGTAGTGTTGGGACGTAACTGGAATAGGAGGACATAATCATGGCAGATGAGATAAAAACAATCGCGGTTTTGACAAGCGGCGGAGACGCGCCGGGAATGAATGCGGCCATTCGGGCGGTAGCGCGTACCGCTATCTTCAGAGGACTTAAGGTAAAGGGAATTAAGAAGGGTTATAACGGATTGCTGAATGAGGACATTATCGATATGGAGCCCAGGCATGTGTCCGATATCATTCAAAGAGGCGGTACTGTTCTTGGAACGGCCAGATGTATGGAATTTACCAAGCTTGAGTATCAACAAAAAGGAGCGGATATCTGCAGGAAGCATGGCATTGACGGCATTGTGGTAATCGGTGGGGACGGTTCCTATCGGGGAGCCCAGGCACTTGCCAGGCTGGGCATTAATACGGTTGGAGTTCCGGGAACTATTGATTTGGATATCGCATGCACGGAATATACCATAGGCTTTGACACCGCCGTCAATACGGCTATGCAGGCCATCGACAAGGTAAAGGATACTTCGTCTTCCCATGAGCGCTGCAGTATTATTGAGGTAATGGGGCGCCATGCGGGCTATATTGCTCTTTGGTGCGGCATTGCAAACGGCGCGGAAGACATTCTGCTCCCTGAGGAATATAAGTATGACGAACAGGAGATTATCAATCACATTATTGAAAGCCGTAAGAAGGGCAAGACCCATCACCTGATTATTAACGCGGAAGGGATTGGCCATTCCACTTCCATGGCCAGAAGGATAGAGGCGGCTACGGGAATCGAGACAAGGGCCACCATTCTGGGTTACATGCAAAGAGGCGGAAATCCCACTGCCATGGATCGTTATTATGCGTCCATCATGGGGGCATATGCGGTGGATATTATGCTTCAGGGCAAATCTAACCGTGTAGTGGGATACAGACATGGGGAATTCTCGGATTTTGATATAGAGGAAGCGCTTCAGATGCAAAAAGGTATCGATGCATATCAGTATGAGATAGCAAAGGTGCTTACGATCTGATGGCCGGATATATGGCTTATATGGATAAGGCGGCTGTTTTTGGAAAATGGCTGCCTTTTGTGATACGATTCAAAATGCCGCATTTGGCTGTGGTTTGACAATGGGCTCATGTACGGATGGATTTTTGGGAGGGGCTGTCCCAAAGGTTACACAATATCGTGGTTTCAGGGAGGCAGGAGGAAACAGTGTTGACAAAAAGGTTTTGGAGATATATATGCCTGGCGGGAATATTTATGTTGTTTGCAATCACAAGACTGTGGCAGCTTTCTTCGCTGCCCTTTGGGCTGCATATCGACGAAGCAGGAATGGCTTATGATGCCTATTGTCTTTCGCAGTACGGCGTGGATCGTTATCTGAAACCGTGGCCTGTGTATCTGCTCAATTTTGGAGGGGGTCAGAATGCCCTTTATACCTTTGTGTGCGCCGGAATGATCAGAATATTTGGATTCGGCGTTCGGGTGATCAGGATGCCTGCGGTCATATCCTCACTCTTTAATCTGGTTTTTGGAATGAAGCTGGTGAAAAAAATGTATCCGGGCAGGGCGTTTATGCCTGTGGTGGCAGGCGGTTTGATGGCGGCTTGCCCCTACTTTATCATGGCGGGAAGATTTGGACTGGAATCTAATCTGATGCTTGGGATGTCTACGATTTTTCTCTACTGCCTTACGGCGGCCATAGAGAGCGGAAATGCGGTTCGGTATATGCTTGCGGGACTTGTGGGTGGGTTTCTTCTATATACATATGCGCCGGTGTACCTGATCCTGCCGCTGTTTCTTGTTCTGACCCTGATATATCTGCTGCGGATAAAGAAATTTTCGCTGAAGGGCTGGATCGCTATGGCGGTGCCCATGGGAATTCTGGCGCTGCCGTTGATCCTGGTTCAGATTGTAAATATGTTTGATCTGGAGGAATTCCAGTTTGGTTGTTTCACCATTACAAAGCTGGCCTTTTATCGGGCCTCCGAGCTGGGCGTGCTGACTTTTGACAAGCTGGCCCTTGCCTTAAAGAGTATTTTCATCGGGGATGGTCTGAATTACAACAGTATTCCCGGATATGCCAATCTGTATCTTGTAACCATCCTTCCGGCGGCGCTGGGATTTGGGCTTGGAATTGTAAAGCTGTGGAAATCTTTTCGGGAGCGGGAGACAGGGTTTAACGGGAGAGCGGTTTTTGTAACGGTTTTTCTCTGGTTCTTAAGCATGCTGCTGTTTGAGTGCCATATTGAGTCGAACGTAAATAAGACAAATGGTATATTCTTTTCCGTAATTGTGCTGGCGGCGGAGGGACTGGATGCTTTGAGAATGATATGCGGCAGGATGGCAAATTCCGGGAAGAATGCCGGTAGGAGGAAGAAGGGGGCGGAAATTGCCGTTGCGGCGGTTTTGTGCTGTATCTATATTTGCGGTTTTGCCAGATTTGGCAGATATTATTATGGAGGATTCTATTCGGCGGAGACATTCCCGCTCTCTAATTTTGATGTGACCGTATCGGAAGCACTGGATTTTATTGAACAGGATCCAATACTCAGGACAAAAGTGACACAGATGGCGGAAAAGGAGATTTATTATGCTGTGAGCACTCTGGAAAATCCATATGAGCTGCAGGTAAAGCTGGGAACCGGGGATGGCATTCGCTATAATAATCACTGGATCGGTTGTCTGGGGGAAATAACGGATGCGTACAATTACATTGTGCGGGACGGATTTGAGGAATATTGCGGCCAGCTGCGGGAGGCTGGATTTACGGAAGAACGATTTGTAAAGTATTCTCTGTTTTATAAAAAATAGTATTTAATTATGTGGTATGTACAAGCAGTAAGAGGAAAAAATTTTTTAAACACCAACATTTTTGCAGATCAAGGTATTTTAATACCAATCGTTTTTGACACTTTGGTGCCTAAATGTTGCCCGAATTTCCTGTTGGGATATAAAATGATACGGCAAGCTATAAGAAGATACCATACTATTCAAGGAAAAGAATGTAGAAAAAGATAGAAAACGGTAATCGAAATTTTTTTGAGGCGACTATTATGAAAAAATTAATAGTATTAAGTGCGGCTTGTGGAGTTGGAAAATCTACAATAAAAGAAGCGCTGAATGAAAGTAAGATATTAGACAATTATAGCTGCATTGATACAGATGAAGTTGGTATTAATTGGTGGGATTATGCAGGAACAGAGCATGGAGCTAAATTTAGTGATGATTGTTTAGCAGAGGCTGTAAGAATGTCCAATAATAAAAACTTACTTTTTGCCACGTGTATGAATCCATATGATTTCTATGGAGCGGTTATTATTCCACGGAATATTACATCAACCTTTTTTATTCCCGTGAGCAATGAGCCAAGTTTCGTGCTTGCACGAGCATTTGGCGAATGCCGCGAGGGTCAAATACCCTGCAGCTTGCTGCGAATCAAGCTCGATACCCCGTCAGCTTGCTGCGGGGTATTTGATTGGGATGACTTGTTCTGATGAAGAAATTACCAGAAGATTAAAAGCAAGACCAGAAGAAAGAATGTGCGGAAGTGATGAATTTATTGCAGGGCAAATTCGATATAATAATTGGTTTAAGAAGAATGCAGGTAAATTTCAGTTTTACATAGATAACACTGATAAAACTGTTAAAGAAACAGTGGCAGAAATAGCGGCATTTGTTAAAAGTATTGAGTAACGAATTTTTGGTGTGCGTCCAGCAAAGGGCTATTTAATCTAAAGGAACAATAAAAAATTGCCGTGGCGGAAAAATTGGGATATGAGATTGTTCGCATTATGTCCATGACATGATGCCATCAGTGGACAAATTACAGAGTTTGTGCCAGGTCAATAAAATGTCAGGGAAATTTTGTGCTTGCATCCAATCAGGTGTGGTACCGGTGGGAGATAGCAGTTAAAAAACGCCCTGAGAAAGGGAGATTATATGATTACCAGCAATGGGAACCCAAAAGTGAAACAGGTGGTACAGTGGCAGACAAAGGCGAAGGAAAGACGCCGGGACGGGATTTTTCTGGCTGAAGGCTTTAAAATGTATGCGGAAGCACCAGAGGAGGATATTCTGGAAGTCTATGTGGCGGAAAATGCGTTGGAACAGGTGCCGCAGCGGAAAGAAATACAGGAAAAACTGGTGAGGACAGGCTTTGAGACGGTATCTTCACAAGTCTTTCAAAAGATGTCCGATACGCAGACTCCTCAGGGGATTTTGTGTGTGATCAGACAGCGAATCTGGCGGTTGGAGACACTTTTGCAGGCTCCGGATCCTTTGTTTTTGGTATTGGAAGGACTGCAGGACCCGGGCAATCTGGGGACCATTGTCAGGTCCTGTGAGGGAGCCGGTGTGACGGGGATTTTCATGGACAAAGAAACGGTGGATATTTACAATCCCAAAGTGATTCGGGCTACCATGGGTTCCGTTTACAGGGTGCCTTTTGTCTGTGTGGAGGATTTGCCAAAGACAGTGGACAGACTGCGGGAGAAGGGGATTTTGGTCTACGCGGCGCATTTGGACGGAAAAAGATATTATGACGGAGTATCTTTTCGGGCAGGCACGGCTTTTTTGATCGGCAACGAAGGAAGAGGGCTTCGGCGGGAATTGGCGGATCGCGCGGACGATTATCTGAAGATTCCCATGGAGGGGCAGGTAGAATCACTGAACGCTGCAATCGCCGCATCCCTTTTTGTCTACGAGGCTCATCGGCAACGGCATATGATACAGGGGTAGACTGTATAAGTCTGAAAAAATGAATACTGACCGGAATAGTCAATATAATATTTGATAAGAATGCCTGTAAAGGGGCAAGGAGGAGTAAGATGAAAATTGGATTTATCGGACTGGGGAATATGGCGGCGGCAATGATCGGAGGTATGCTTGGAAAAGGGCTGGCAGGACCGGAGGATATCATCGGCTCGGCAAGGACGGAAGCCACAAGGGAAAAGATAAGGAAGCAATATGCCATTACCACAGTACAAGAAAACCAACAGGTTGCTGGGGAGGCGGAGGTTTTGTTTCTGGCAGTTAAACCGACAGTTATGTCGGAAGTGATAGATGAGATACGGGAGATTGTGCCAGGCGGCAGCATTGTGGTGAGTATTGCCGCCGGCCGGGACCTGAATTTCTTAAGCAGGGCATTTGGACGAGAGGATTTAAAGATTATCCGCTGTATGCCCAATACACCGGCACTGGTATCGGAGGGCTGTACGGGTGTCAGTCCAGGGCGGGGCGTTGGGGCCGGTGATCTTGAAAAGGTAGTGAAGCTGATGGAGTCTTTCGGGAAAGCCATAGTGGTTCCGGAGCGGTTGATGAATGCGGTGGTGGGGGTGAGCGGAAGTGCGCCCGCTTATGTTTTTCTGTTCATAGAGGCTATGGCGGACGGGGCTGTGGCGGCGGGAATGCCCAGGAAACAGGCATATGAATTTGCGGCACAGGCGGTACTTGGCAGCGCAAAGATGGTCCTGGAAACCGGTATACATCCCGGTGAACTGAAAGATATGGTGTGTTCACCGGGGGGGACTACCATCCAGGCGGTAAAGGTTCTGGAGGAAATGGGGATGCGTGCGGCAGTTATGGATGCAGTGGCGGCATGTGTGGAGAAGGCCGAAGGTATGTAGGCAAGTAACCGCTTGGCACGCGTCATTGGGAGAAGTAACCGTTTAGACAGGCCCTCCCGGGGATTCAGCAATTTCAATGCCTTCATGGACGGATTTCCATATTACTTTGCAAGACTTGCGGTGCCGCAAAAAATACTTTAAGGGAAAACTTGACATTTCTATTCACATCTGCTATGATACCTTTGTAACAAATTTAATAACTTTGTAACATCTTTCTTAAAAAAATGGAATGATTGTGATAAAGGAATATAATTTGTTGAATGGAGGTATAAAGATGTTAAAAAGCAAAAAGGTGTTTGCAGCCGCCACGGGAGTTATGGTTTTTTGCCTTGGCATGCAGACACACATGGTTGCACAGGCAGGCAGCGATGGTTTGGATCAGCTCCGGGGAGGAGTGGCGTCCGTGCTCAATCCGGGTGTTTCCAATTCCAGGGAGGCTGTGAACGCTACCGCCATGAAGCTGAACATTGAACTTGATCCGCCGAAGGAAGTAATACAGGAAGAATCACAGGCAGGCAGGCTGGTGATGGCAAATGTGGAGAATGCGCTGAATGTGAGGGCGGAGGCCAACGAAACGGCCGATAAGGTGGGCATGTTGTACAAGGACTGTGGAGGCACTATCCTGGAGAGAAAAGACGGATGGACCAAACTTCAGTCGGGCAACATTATCGGATGGGCTTCCGATGTATTTTTATTGTTTGACGATGAGGCCAGAGAACTGGCAAACAATGTGGGCAAGATGGTGGCAACCATCAACACGGAAGCGCTCCGTGTGAGAAGTGCCCCAAATACGGAATCAGATATTTACGGGATGCTGCCGAAGGGAGAGATCGTGGAGGTAGTGGAACGAAAGGAAGACGGCTGGATCTGTGTGGATTATGAAGGCAGCGACGGCTATGTATCCGAGGAATTTGTGGTATTGGACTTCATGATCGACTCTGGAGAAACCATGGACGAGATCCGGGAGAGGGAAGAGAAGGAAGAAGAGGCAAAGCGCCATAAGAATTATGGCCAATATACTACGGATGTAGACACCAGGACGCTTTTGGCGGCGTTGATTCACTGCGAGGCCTGTGGCGAGAGCTATGAAGGGCAGGTTGCGGTAGGTGCGGTGGTTATGAATCGTGTGAGGAGTTCGGCGTATCCGAATACCATCAGCGGTGTCATTTATGCTTCAGGCCAGTTTACACCGGCCATGACGGGCAGACTGCAGCAGGTGCTGGATTCCGGCAGTATCTATGAAAGCTGTTTCAAGGCTGCGGACGAGGCATTATCCGGCGTCTCCAACGTAGGCGATTTGACCCACTTCCGTCGTAACAACGGTCGGGAAGGCCTTGTGATAGGCAACCATGTATTTTATTGATTTTATGGGCGGCATTGCATGTATGCAATGCCGCTTTTTGGTGATTTTGAAAAACTCATTGCTGAAAAACTATTTTTGTAGTAAACTGTATCTGTAAGGTTGGAGGAGAATTGGAGAACTTAAAATGATAAAAGGAGTGATGAAATGGGTGACATGATGGTTTTCTGGCTGGTGCTGTTGATTTTATGTATCGTCATCGAAGTGCCGACCATGGGGCTTACTACGATCTGGTTTGCCGGGGGAGCGCTGATTGCTATTCTGGCGACGCTGCTAAATGCGCCGGTGTTTGTCCAGGTGATTTTGTTTTTGGCGGTATCCCTGCTGCTGCTGTTCTTCACAAGACCGCTGGCGGTGAAGTATTTCAATAAGGACCGTGTAAAGACCAACGTGGAAAGCATGGTGGGACGTCAGGCGATTGTGACCAGCGAGATATTTAACCTGGAAGGCGTGGGACAGGTTACGATAGGCGGTTTGGAGTGGAGTGCCAGAAGCTTTGACGATAAGCTTCGGATACCGGTGGGAACCGTGGTAAACGTAGTGGCGATTCATGGAGTGAAACTGATTGTGAAAGTGGATGAAACTCTGGACGGCAATACGTCCCTGGAAGAAATGAAACCGGAGCCGATGAGCGTCTCTCAGATGGAAGAGATGGAAAAAATCCAGGAACAGTAAGATGCTGATTATACTTACGCGCCATAAAGGCTGCTGTTTTTCGCAGCAGTTTCCGTCTGTGACTGGGACAAATGGCAGACTTTTAGGATTATAAGTATAAATTATAAAAAATAGCACTGTAATAAATTTGGTGCGGAAAGAGGTAAGAAAATGGGATGGTTAGTAATTGTATTGATTGTGGTAGTGCTGCTGGTGCTTGTGTCCTGGCTGAAGGTAGTGCCTCAGGCGCAGGCGTATGTGGTTGAGCGTCTGGGCGCATACCAGGGAACCTGGTCTGTGGGATTCCATGTGCAGGTACCTTTTCTCGACAAGATTGCGAGAAAGGTAAACCTGAAGGAGCAGGTGGCTGATTTCCCGCCGCAGCCTGTGATCACAAAGGACAATGTTACCATGCGTATTGATACCGTAGTGTTTTATCAGATTACGGATCCCAAGCTGTTTACCTACGGTGTGGAGAATCCAATGATGGCCATTGAGAATCTGACGGCAACTACACTTCGTAATATCATTGGTGATCTGGAACTGGATCAGACGCTGACCAGCCGCGAGACCATCAATACCAAGATGCGCGCGGCGCTGGATATGGCTACCGATCCATGGGGAATCAAGGTAACCCGTGTGGAGCTGAAAAATATCATTCCTCCGTCTGAGATTCAAAATGCCATGGAGAAACAGATGAAGGCGGAACGTGAGAGGCGTGAGGCCGTGACACGTGCGGAAGGTGAGAAGAAGGCGAAAATTCTGGAGGCAGAGGGCGCGAAAGAGTCTGCGATTCTGCGTGCGGAAGCTGATAAGCAGTCTGCAATCCTGCGCGCAGAAGCACAGAAGGAGAAGATGATCCGTGAGGCGGAAGGTGAAGCGGAGGCAATTTTGAAGGTACAGCAGGCAAATGCCGACGGTATCAGAATGCTGAAGGATGCTGGCGCCGATGCTGCGGTTCTCAAGATCAAGAGTCTGGAAGCCTTTGAGAAGGTTGCGGACGGGCAGGCAACCACTATTTTGCTGCCTTCGGAGCTGGAAGGGATCGCAAGCCTTGCTGCTGCCTGGAAGTCAGGCACAAAATAATTATCCGGGAATGTAAATGTTTTGCCTGGAAACAAATGAAATACAGATATGAAAATCCCGGAGAAGCTGGCGTTTATCGAAGCTTCTCCGGGATTTTCTCATTTCTGACCCACAAGTCTGCCGTTGATGCGTATCTATTTTATGCGTCTTTTTTCCTCAATTTTTCCAGCTTGTCAAAGGCCATGGGATATACGGCTACAATGATAAAAAGGAGAATGGCATATCTGAATACGCGTATCAAATAGGCCAGGGCGGTGGCAGAGGAGAGAAGCTGCGGGTCGAAGGGCAGCTTCATCAGGGTATTCAGCCCAAAATATATAACGCCGCCAATCGCCAGGCGTATCACACATTTGCCGATGTTTCGCGTATTTTTGAATTGTACATATTTTTCCTCAAACAGATTGCCCAAGTAAAATCCTACCGACATTCCCAAGGCGGAGTAGTAATCGGAGGTCTTGCAATAGAGGCATCCGGGCAGAGAAATGAGGAATAGGAACAGATAAAATACCCATTTCTTTTTAAACTTTTTTTGCAGCCAGGGGATAAAGAAAATGGCAAAAAGGCCAAGCAGCCAACCGCAGAGGACATCGGTGGGGTAGTGAACGCCAAGGCAGAAACGGGAACAGCCCACCAAAAGGGTGATTCCCACTGCCGTGACGGCCATCCATCTTTTCTTGGAGAATCTGGCAATGGAACCATATACGGCGGCGGAATTACCGGAATGCCCGCTTGGGAAAGAGAATCCCTGTGCGTTGATATCATAGATATCCGCGCCGGATTTCACCGGCTTGAGACAAATTACGCTTGTGTTGTCGAAATAGGGCCGTCGCCTCATAAAAATATTTTTCAGCATGGTATTCCAAATTCCGGCCATGCAGAAATTGATTCCCAGATAAATACCCATTTTTTTGTCATAGCACCAATAGATATATCCAAGAATGACGACGATTACAAGCTCTTCCCCAAATAAAGTGACAAGGGATGCCAGATTTACGCAAAGTGTGTTCATATGTATCTGGAGCCAGTGCATCAGCTCCGGTTCCCATGAAAAATAAAATGTGTTTCCCATAAGTAGTTTTCCTTTTCTCAGATGTTTTTATTGCTTATTTTACTATAGAAAACCCATGGGGTAAAGAGGGAGTTAACATTCGTCAGTCTGGAAAAATCCCGTACAAATGCGTTCGTGGAAGGATTGTGATTGTCGATTTTGGGGAAAGGTCTGGGGAATTGTTGTGTTCACCCCGTGATTGGGGGGGTTGAAAAACAGACGATTATGAAGTATATTATAGAGAGAAATATGAAAGGGTGGGGCGAAAGATGAATTTAAAAGGCCGTGATTTTTTAAAGCTGTTGGATTTTACGCCGGAGGAGATTAGTTATCTGATTGATTTGGCGGCGGAATTAAAAGAGAAGAAGAAAAAGGGGATTCCAATGGATACCCTGCGGGGGAAGAATGTGGCACTGATTTTCGAGAAGACCAGCACCCGTACCAGATGTGCCTTTGAGGTGGCGGCGCATGATCTGGGAATGGGAACCACTTATCTGGATCCCGTCGGTTCCCAGATTGGCAAGAAAGAGAGCATTGCGGACACGGCGAGGGTGCTGGCAGGTATGTATGAGGGAATTGAGTATCGCGGTTTCGGGCAGAATATTGTGGAGGAGCTGGCAAAGTATTCCAAGGTGCCGGTTTGGAACGGTTTGACCAATGAATTTCACCCTACCCAGATGCTGGCGGATCTTTTGACGATTCGGGAGCATTTTGGAACCCTGCCGGGGATCCGGTTGACATATATGGGCGACGCCCGCTATAATATGGGAAATTCGCTGATGGTGGCATGTGCAAAGATGGGGATGCATTTTACCGTATGTACTTCCCGGAAATATTTTCCGAAGGAGGATTTGGTGGCGCAGTGCCGGGAGATTGCCGCAAAGACCGGCGGCAGTATTACGCTTACGGAAGATACGGCTCAGGGTACAAAGGGAGCGGATGTAATTTATACGGATGTGTGGGTGTCCATGGGAGAACCGGATCATGTGTGGACGGAGCGGATTCGGGAACTTTCGCCCTATCAGGTGAACGGGAAGGTAATGGAAAACGCGGGGGAAAAAGCAGTATTTATGCATTGTCTGCCGGCGTTCCATGATCTGCACACCAAGATCGGAGCCGAGATGGGGGAGCGGTTTGGGATCACGGAGATGGAAGTCACGGATGAAGTTTTTGAATCTTCCCGCTCCATTGTGTTTGAGGAAGCGGAGAACAGGATGCACACCATTAAGGCAGTGATGCTTGCCACATTGTGAGACAGTTGTGAAAGTGACAGGAGTATACAGCCATAGCAATCAAAAAATATCATATTGTCTCAATGCAGGAAAGAGCTGTGTTTTGCTTTCCTAAAATATGAGGCAGATTATAGGGAGAGCAGGTAATCCTTTGGGGTAAAAAATTACGGCGGTGTGGAAATTGTATGAGATCAGAAATAATAGCGCTCCTGCGGCAGCGGGGAGATTATGTGTCGGGCCAAGAGCTGTGCGGACATTTTGGGGTGTCCCGCACGGCGGTTTGGAAGGCGGTTGGACAGTTGAAAAAAGAAGGCTATCGCATTGAAGCGGTACAAAACAAAGGTTATCGGCTGCTGCCGGAGGATGAGATTTTCGGCCAGCATGAGCTGGAAAGCCGCATGGATACGGAGTGGGCGGGGCATCCGGTGATTTTTTATGAGGAGTTGTCCTCCACCAATCTGCAGGCGAAACTGGACGCCGAGAAGGGGGCCCAACAAGGGACGCTGATTGTGGCGGACATGCAGACCGCAGGGCGGGGACGAAGGGGCAGGACATGGAGCAGCCCTCCCGGGACAAACGCATATTTTACGCTGATTCTAAAGCCCGATTTCGCCGTGGAATTGGCTTCTATGGTGACCCTTGTGATGGGACTTGCGGCAGCGGAAGGGATTCGGAAAAATTGCGGTGTGGAGGCAGGGATTAAATGGCCTAACGATATTGTGGTAAATGGAAAAAAAATATGCGGAATTCTGGCAGAGATGAGCGTTGAGCGTGACTTTATCCATTATATTGTGACAGGGGTTGGGATCAATGTGGGATGCCAGGACTTTGCGCCGGAAATTGCGGATACGGCTACCAGCCTTTACCGGGAATGCGGACACAAGGTAGACAGGGCCAAGCTGGTGGCGGATGTGATGAAATGTTTTGAGCGCTGTTACGGGCAGTTCAGACAAGAAGGAGGTCTGGGGAGTCTGAAGGAGCGATATAACAGTCTATTGGTCAACAAGGGCAGAGAGGTGCGGGTTCTCACTCCCGGAGCAGAATTTCAGGGGATTTCTCAGGGGATCAACGATGCAGGGGAGCTGCTGGTGGAGCGGTCTGACGGCAGTGTGACAAACATATATGCGGGCGAGGTGTCCGTGCGCGGTATATACGGCTACGTGTGAATATATAGATTTGTGTGTGTAAACTTGTCTGAACCGTGGCAGAAACAAAAAGAAAATTGTATGTGAGACAGGAAAGGGTGTACAGATCAAAACAGGAGCCATTGATATGGAAAGCAAAAATACCGTACTCTGCGGCGCAAACGCCTATGAGATGAAATATTATTTTAACGAACAGTTTAACGGCATTCCCGAATCCATCAAAAACGAACTGCATGTTTTATGCGTCCTGTTTACGGAGGAAGTGGGGGGCGTGTTTGTCATAGCCTTTGAGGAGGACGGAAATGTGGTATTGGAAACCAATGCCGATGACGACGACATTTATTATGACGAGGTCAGCAGTGGGCTGATGATTGCGCAGGTGCGGGTACATCGGAGAGAATTGTTTGAAGCTCTGAGGCTGTATTACAGGGTTTTTGTGCTGAAGGAGGATGTGACGCAGCTGTTTCCCCAGGGGGAGACTCCGGAGGAATAAGCGATACAAAAGGCAGAAAGGGAGAGGCTTTGGTATGATTCTTGTAATTGATGTGGGAAATACGAATATGACCATGGGGGTGTATGAGGGTGAGGAACGGAAGGCCACCTTTCGTATTATGACAAAGATGCCCAGGACTTCCGACGAGTACGGCGTATTGATCACACAGTTACTGGAGAACCGTGGAATCAGGGCCACCGGACTGGAAGGTTCTATAGTGGCAAGCGTAGTGCCGGATGTGATGCATGCGCTGATGGGAGGACTTGTACGCTATACGGAGACAAGGCCCATGAACGTTGGGCCGGGTATGAAGACCGGGATCCGCATTATCACTGAGGATCCCAGAGCCATTGGGGCGGACCGCATTGTGGATGCGGTGGCGGCATATGAAAAGTATGGGGGGCCTGTTTTGGTACTTGACTTCGGAACTGCTACCACCTATGATTTGATCACGGAGGCGGGAGAATTTGCGGCGGGTATTACGGCCCCTGGCATTCGCATCAGTTCAGAGGCTTTGTGGACCCAGGCAGCCAAACTGCCTAACATTGAGATTAAAAAGCCCAAATCCATACTTGCCCAGGAAACCATTTCCAGTATGCAGGCGGGACTGGTGTACGGGCAGATTGGCCAGACAGAGTATATTATTCAAAAGGTTAAAGAGGAGAGCGGTATCAAGGATCTGAAGGTGGTGGCCACGGGTGGTTTGGGCAGATTGATTGCCGACGAGACCAGTACCATTGATATTTACGACAGCTTTCTGACATTGGACGGTCTGCGCATTATCTATGATAAAAACAGGAAAAATTTGGGCAAATGATCGAGAGATTGGTAAATTTGGTAAAATGGAATGCCTGTTTTGGAGGGATCACAGAATGAATGCAGGGAGGTTGGCATGAAGAAACTACAGATTGGCAATGTGATTTTGGACAATCCGGTGATACTGGCTCCCATGGCAGGCGTGACAGACCTGCCATTTCGTTTGCTGTGCAGAAAACAGGGAGCCGGTCTGGTGTGTATGGAAATGGTCAGCGCCAAGGCGATTTATTACAACAACAAGAATACGGAGGCTCTGCTGGATATTCATCCTTTGGAGACGCCGGTATCCCTGCAGTTGTTTGGCTCGGAACCCAAGCTGATTGCGGAAATGGCAAAGCGTATTGAAGAACGCCCTTTTTCCATCCTGGACTTTAATATGGGGTGTCCGGTGCCAAAGATTGTGAACAATAAGGAAGGTTCCGCGCTGATGAAAGATCCCAGGCTGGCGGAGGAGATTCTGTCCGGGCTGGTGAAGGCGGTTCAAAAGCCTGTCACGGTGAAAATACGCAAAGGGTTTGACGAGGAACATTGCAATGGGGTGGAGCTGGCAAAGATTGCGGAGAGCTGCGGTGTTGCGGCAATCGCGGTACATGGGCGTACCAGGGAGCAGTATTACAGCGGAAGGGCGGACTGGGATATGATCCGCAGGGTGAAAGAGGCGGTGAAAATTCCGGTGATCGGCAACGGGGATGTGGACGGGCCCCTGGCTGCTGTCAAAATGATGGAAGAGACTGGCTGCGACGGTGTTATGATCGGTAGGGCGGCCCAGGGGAATCCCTGGATTTTTCGGGATACAGTGCGCTTTTTAGAAGACGGGGTGATTCCGGAACCGCCGGATGCCATCGAGAAAAAACAGTTGATATTAGAGCATGTCCGGCTGCAGATGGCGCAGAAAGGGGAGTATACCGCAGTGCGGGAGATGCGTAAACACCTGGCGTGGTATACCTTTGGCATGCCGCACTCGGCCAGATTTCGCCAGATGATTAATTCCATGGAAACCATGGATGCATTATTGGAAGGTGTGGAGACTATTTTTGCTTGAACATGCATATATTTTCTCATGGACACGATATTATATTTCTACAAGAAAAGAGGCCTGCAGGCGCCTGTGGCGGAACCTTTGGGCATGAAAAGCTATCTGCTGATCCGCGTGGCTTTGGATGTGGGACAGGAGGAATGGTTTGGCCGGAAGCTGTGCATGGAGCGGGAGACGCCGCATAGTTCTGCCGTGGAAGCAGGCACCCCTTGGGAAGAACCATACAATCCGGGGGCATCTACAGGGCGCAGAAGAGGGATTTGGGCCGGTTTGCTTCGGTTTCTCTGGCAGAGGGAAGATGTCCGGGGAGCGGAGTCAAAGGGGGAAAGGTGCAGGAAACAGACAGACAAAGCCGGGACAAAGGATATGGGCGGACAAAAGCCCGTTACCGGGACAAAACGTAAGAAAAAAAACAGGCGCCTTTTGGATCGAGAGGAGATACAGGCAAGGGAGGAATGGCAGCGCAGGGTTGAAGAGGTGGATAATGCCGTGGGAAGGCTTGCGGCGCTGGCAGAAGAATGGGCCGGCGGATTTGAGGAATGTTTTTGCGTGTACGAGGACAGTGTGAGAAAAGCACTTTTGGGAGACGGCGCAGACAGAGACGAAAAAGTCTTGGAAGGGAAGTTGGATGCTTCAGACGGGAATATTCTGGCAAAATTGTGGCGGCGGCATTTGCCGTTGGAAGAGTTCCACGGCTATTTAAATCGGATGTGGGTGGAGCAGCTGCTGAAGGGAGTGGAACCGTTTCATTATGTCATTCTTGGGCGGGCATCCTGCCTGCCTGCGGTGTTAGAAACATATGCACACCGGATGAAGAGCTTGAAGTGGATTTTGCCGGAAAATGATTGTGACCAGGAACTTGAGACCTTTGTGGAAGATTTTTATACGGAGTTTGGTCTTGCCATCGTCCTGCAGCGTATACCGGCAGGGCGGAAAAGAGTGCAGTTTATATGCGCGGAGCCATCGGTCATTTTGGACTTTACAGGTGAGCCGGGAACGGGTATGCCGGAGCTTGCGGAGGGGAGCGTTTGGCTGGATATGTTGTCCGTAGAGGAAAAGCGCAGACGGATTGCAGGGCGTATGAAAGGAGTCCAATATGATTCCCTGAAAGAAAGATGGAAGACGGTGCAAAGAAAAAAACCGTTTATGCCCTAGCACCGTAAATCCGCTGTGTCTAGACCAGTGTCCTGGGCAATGATTCAAACGTATCGCTTCGATGGCCTGTCTGAACGGTACCTTCAGTCGGTGCGTGGAGGGAATCTCCCTGACTTTTTCCTTGACACCGCGCTTAAAAGTGGTATAATACGGGGTAATCCAAAGGGAATGACCCGACAGTTATTTATGATTTGGAATTAAAACAGGAAGGTGTATCAAAATGCAGGAGAAGAAAAATATTCTGACCTACGAAGGGCTCAGAAAATATGAGGACGAATTACATGAACTGAAGGTGGTAAAACGCCAGGAGGTTGCACAGAAGATCAAAGAGGCGAGAGAGCAGGGGGACTTGTCGGAAAATGCGGAATATGACGCCGCAAAGGACGAACAGAGGGACATCGAGGCCAGAATTGAAGAACTGGAAAAAATCCTGAAAAATGCAGAAGTTGTGGTAGAGGAAGAGATTGATCTGGACAAGATCAATATCGGCTGTTGTGTGAGACTTTTGGATATGGAATACAGCGAGGAACTGGAATATAAAATCGTGGGTTCCACCGAGGCGGACAGCCTGAAGGGAAAGATTTCCAATGAAAGCCCTGTGGGCAAAGCGCTGATCGGCAGTAAGGTGGGGGACAGCGTGGAGGTGGAGACCGCTGCGGGCGTGTTCACATACAAGGTATTGGAGATTCAGAGAAGTAAGTAGGGGCAAAATTTTGACCCATACATTATTAAGAAAAGATAAGGCGGGAAGAAAAGTGGCAGAAGGGCAGAATACAAATGTACAGGAACAGGATTTGAATCATCTGTTACAGGTCAGGCGGGAGAAGCTTGCCGGCCTGCAGGAGGCAGGAAAGGATCCGTTTAAGCATACGAAATATGATGTGACACATCACAGCACGGAGATCAAAGAAAACTATGAACAATTGGAGGGCAAAGCTGTCCGGATTGCAGGCCGCATTATGTCCAAGAGGATTATGGGAAAGGCTTCCTTCTGCAATGTCCAGGATCTGCCCGGCAATATCCAGTGTTATGTGGCCCGGGACAGCATCGGTGAGGAAGCTTACGGGGAATTTAAGAAATATGATATAGGCGATATCATTGGTATGGAAGGGGAAGTGTTTACCACCAAAACGGGGGAGATTTCCATACATGCCTCTCAGATAATTCTGCTGTCCAAAAGCCTGCAGATTCTTCCGGAGAAATTTCACGGTCTGACCAACACAGACATCAGATACCGCCAGCGTTATACCGACTTGATTATGAACCAGGACGTCAAGGAGACCTTTATTAAGCGTTCCAGGATTATCAGCGCAATTCGCAGATTTTTGGAGGGGCAGGGATTTCTGGAGGTGGAGACGCCCATGTTGGTGGCCAATGCAGGAGGCGCTGCCGCCAGACCTTTTATGACTCATTATAATGCCCTGGACGAGGATGTGAAGCTGCGCATTTCTCTGGAATTATACCTGAAGCGCTTAATCGTAGGCGGGATGGAGCGTGTGTTTGAGATAGGACGTGTGTTCCGCAACGAGGGACTGGACACCAGGCATAATCCGGAATTTACCATGATGGAGCTGTATCAGGCATATACGGATTACTATGGAATGATGGATCTGACAGAGAATATGTTCCGGAGTGTGGCACAGGAAGTCTGCGGCACCACACTGGTTCCCTATGGGGAGGAAAAGATTGATCTGGGGGCACCCTTTGTGCGGATGACCATGATCCAGGCGGTGAAACAGTATGCGGGTGTGGACTTTGACCAGATTCCCGATACCGCGGCGGCGAAGCGTATTGCGGACGAAAAAGGGGTACACTATGAAGAGCGCCATGAGAAGGGCAATATTCTGAATCTGTTCTTTGAGGAGTTTGCGGAAGAACATTTGATTCAGCCTACCTTTATCATGGATCATCCTGTGGAAATTTCACCTCTGACCAAGAGAAAGCCGGATAAGCCGGACTATGTGGAACGATTTGAACTGTTTATCAACGGACAGGAGATGTGCAATGCCTATTCTGAGCTAAATGATCCCATTGACCAGAGGGCGCGTTTTGCTGCCCAGGAGGAGGCTTTTGCGGCAGGCGACGAGGAGGCAAATCACACCGACGAGGATTTCCTGAATGCGCTGGAAATTGGTATGCCGCCCACCGGAGGCATCGGTTACGGCATTGACCGATTGATAATGCTTTTGACCAATTCACCTGCAATCAGGGATGTGCTCCTGTTCCCCACTCTACGCAGCATAGATAATTGATATTTTCAGGCGGGCATGATGTGCACCGCCTTTTTTCTTGCGAATCAAAAGGAAAAAATGGCTGTTTAAAGTGTTACAAAAATGTTACAATAATTAAAAATTAGCATTGACAAAGAATGGATTTTGAATGAAAATAGAATTGTTGATATAAAAGTGTAAGAGAAAGGGATAAACATATGACATATACGGGATATCTTTTTGTATATTTTACAGAAGAACAGACGGACGGAGAACATATTTATTTTTCTCTCAGCCGGGACGGTCTGCATTGGAAGGACCTAAACGGAGGAAAACCTGTTTTGCGCAGTCAGATAGGAGAAAAGGGTGCCAGAGACCCTTTTTTGATTCGATCGCCCTGGGAGGGAAAGGACGGGAATCCCAAATATTACCTGATTGCCACCGATCTGCGCATGGAGGCGGGAAAGGGCTGGAACGTAGCGCAGTATTCCGGCAGCAGGGATATTCTGGTATGGGAATCGGATGATCTCGCCCAGTGGCAGGGGCCGTGGGCGCATACGATCGGCGTGGAAGGCGCGGGCTGCGTGTGGGCGCCGGAGGCAATTTATGATGAAGAGAAGGACTCCATTTTGGTTTTCTGGGCGTCCATGGTGGAGCAGAAGCAGAAAATTTATGCCGCTTATACCAAGGATTTCAAACAGTTTACAGAGCCTTTTCTCTTTTTGGAAAAGGAAAACCATGTGATAGACAGTACCATAATTCGCACCAAGGAAGGATACTATCGCTATACCAAGGATGAGACAACAAAGAATATCTGTGTGGACTTTAGCCGGACGCTTCGCCCGGAAGATTTTCAGGAGGTAAAGTCTGTCACGCTGGATACGCTTTTTGGCGTGGAAGGGCCGGAGATTTTTCGTTTTCATGACAGGGAGGAATGGTGTCTGATGGTGGATCGTTTTGCCGCTCATAAGGGATATCTGCCCCTTGTTTCGGGTAAACTGGAATCGGGCGAATTCAGGATTCTGGAGGATTCGGAGTTTGACATGGGAAGCACAAGAAAACGACATGGGGGTATTTTGCCTGTTACGGAAGAGGAATATGGGAAGCTGGAGGAAGCGTTTTCCACGGAAGTCTGAGAGACTAACAGAGGATAAAGGGCATTGTTGAGCCGGATATTTTCGTACTCAAATGCATTTATTTCAGATGGTAAGCAAAAACTTACGAGAGAGATTGGATGGCAGGGGCAGGGAATCAGGGACAGGGCTTCGCCGCCGATATGGATATTGGAAAAGGGATGAAAGGGTTGATCAGATGGAGACGGAAGAAGAGCGTCAATCTTACCGCAGAATGCGGATAGAGGAAATGAAAAAGGAGAAACGCAGGATTGTATTTTGGCAAAGGTGCATGGGAGTTGCAGTGGTTGCTTTTGCTGGTCTAATGGGAGGCCTGGTGGGATTTGGCGGCGCTTCCATGTTTCGCGGCGCGTCCGCCCCGGAAGAACAGGATGCAGCTTTGCAGGTGAAGGAAAGCGGAACCGGAAATGTGATTCTGCCGGAACAAGTGAAGGTATCTGCTGTGGAGCCCATGAGCGAACGGTACTTTCAAGGAAGTATACCGGTTGCGTTTCTGCCCGACGGGGAAGAAATCCCTGCGGGAGACCGGTTTGGTGTGGAAGAAGTACCTTTATGGCTGATGGCAAACGGGGGCTCGCTGTCGCTGAAAGGGCTTGTGCCTTTGGAGGAGACAGGAATTGGCGCGCCGTTGTTTGAGGCTTGCAGTACGGCGGCTACGGTGGGCTTTGACGACAGTATTATCAGTCAATACGGCGTGGTAATCGATGTGGAGGATGGGGTCATTCTTGCGCAGAAAGAAGCCCAGGAGCGGATGAATCCGGCGTCTATGACTAAGATACTCACTGTGCTGGTAGCGGCGGAACATATCTCCCAGAAAGAGTTGGATGAAACGGTTACCATCACCATTGATATCACGGATTACTGTTATATCAATGGATGCAGTGTGACAGGATATGGCTTGGGAGAGACCGTTACGGTGAGAGATTTGTTTTACGGAACCATTTTGCCCTCCGGGGCCGATTCTGCATTGGCACTAGCCATTTATGTGGCAGGTTCCCATGAAGCCTTTGTGGATATGATGAATGAAAAGCTGGCACAGATGGGCATGGCGGATACCACCCATGTCACCAACTGTGTCGGGCTGTACAATGAGGAACACTACAGCACTGTATATGACATGGCCAGGATTTTAAAGACTGCAGTGGACGATCCCTTTTGCAGGGACGTGCTGTCAGAGCATATTTACACCACATCCTACACAGAGCAGCATCCTGAGGGGCTTAGGGTTTCCAATAAATTTCTGCGCAATATAGAAGACCTGGATACGCATGGTGAGGTGCTCTGTGCCAAGACCGGCTTTGTCAACCAGGCCGGGAGTTGTGCCGCAAGCTATTGTCTGGGGAACGATGGAAGAGAATACCTCTGTGTGACGGCGGGATCCACCAGCAGTAAAAATTGTATTGCAGATCAGGCTCAGTTGTATCGTACCTTTATACCTGAATGAGACGGTATGGATCAGGTTTTATGGGATTTTGTGTAGATAAGTGTTCGTATAGGATGATGAATATAAGATATGGGACTGTATTGCGAGGACATTGCAGGGTGACAAAAGTGCTGCTGCAATGTCCTAAAGTCCCCTTTTCCTGGTTGTATGCCCATCATCAATCTGTTGTTTCGTAAATCTTTGCCCAAATCTAATGTTGTCCAAGAGATATCTGTATTCCGAGTTCAAAGTATCTCCATATTCAATGCATGAAAAATTCAAAGGCCAATGTTGCCAAGTCTTGTATAAACCGAATCTTTATTCATGGGAATAAATGGTTGTGCAACAGCCATATATGAGTTATACTTTTAATCAACCCATTCTATTATGCGTGAAGGCCGCGGCATAGGGCATGGGCAAAGCAGTCAAAAGCGGTTTCCGTAGACCAGGATTCCGGATTCTACAGGTTTACCGTCATATTGCAGTGATAGACAGGGATGTTATTACGGGAAGGGAAAAGGCTGCCAAAACAGAAGGGAACAAGGAAAATGAATATTAGAAAATCCCAGGAAGCCGATCTGGATAAGATACTGCAGATCTATGCCAATGCAAGGGAACAGATGAGGGAAAGCGGAAATCCTTCCCAGTGGGGGGAAGGTTGGCCTCCGGAATCCCTGATTCGGGAGGATATTAAGGCAGGAAACGGCTATGTAGTGGAAAAGGACGGCAGAGTATGCGGCGTATTTGCTTTTCTGCTGGGGACGGATCCTACCTATATGAAAATTGAATCAGGAAGCTGGAAAAATGAAGAGCCTTATGGAACGATCCACAGACTTGCCGGCGACGGTAGCCAAAAGGGCGTTTTTCGGGCCTGTTTGGAATATTGTTTACGGAAGATACCGAATGTGAGGATGGACACCCATGGGGATAATTTGATTATGCAGCATCTGTTGGAAAAAAATGGCTGTGAAAAATGTGGAATTATTTATGTACATGACGGTACGCCGCGCATTGCATATCAGAAGAGTTTATGAGCTGCCTGCTTTTTGCAGAGAGGAATTTGAGCATCCGGGATTTTGCTGACAAATGAGATTGTATTGGAGTATGGTCCGTTAGAACGGGCGGAAAGGTATCAATATGGAGAAAGGTCTTACAAAAAAGTTCTGGGCGGCACTGGCAGTTTTTGGTTTAATGGGGCAGGTGGCATGGGTGGTGGAAAACATGTACTTTAATGTGTTTCTCTACAAAATGTTCCACGCATCTGCAGCAGACATTTCCCTTATGGTGGGGGCAAGTTCCGTGGCCGCCACCATTACCACCATTCTGGTGGGTGCGTTTACGGATTACATTGGAAAGCGTAAGATATTTATCTGTGGAGGATACATGGCATGGGGAATTTCTATTCTTTCCTTTGCGTTTATCCGTATGGACCTGCTGACGCCGGTTGCGGGAAGTACTATTCAGGCAGCGTCTCTGGGGATCACGCTGGTGATTGTGATGGACTGTGTGATGACCTTCCTTGGATCCTCTGCCAACGACGCCTGCTTTAATGCGTGGATGACGGATTGGGGAGACGGGTCAAACCGTGGTAAAATAGAGGGGATTAACTCCATGATGCCTCTGGCGGCAATCTTGGTGGTCTTTGGCGGATTTTCGGCGTTTGACCTGGATCGGGCGGAGAGCTGGACAATTATTTACCTGATTGTAGGATTAATTGTTTTGGTCATAGGCATACTGGGCTTTTTTCTTATAGAGGAATGTAAGGGACTGGCCGGCGAAAGCGCCTGCGGAATTGCAGGGGAAGGCCGGAAAGCCGGAGAAGAGGTGGAAGAAAGTGCCGTTTGGAGGTCTTCCAACACAGTGAGGAGAGACAAAGGGAGCCAGGTTAAGGAACCAAACGCAGAATCTGTGACGACGGACAGTGGCAGCTTTGGTCAGAATCTGATATACAGTTTCCGGCCTTCCGTGATTGGGAGGAATCCTTTGCTCTATGCCGTTATCGGAGCGTTTGCGGTCTTTGGCATTTCCATCAATATCTTTATGCCCTATCTGATCCTGTATTACGAAAAAACGTTGGGAATGGAAAATTATGTGATGATTATGGCGCCTGCGATTGTGCTGGCGGCGGTTATTACGGCCTTTTATGGTAAGTTGTTTGACCTGATGGGGTTTAAATTCTCGGTGGTTCCTGCAATATTCCTTTTGATGGCAGGCTATGTGATGTTGTATCTATGTAGGGGGACAGTGGCGGTATTTATAGGCTCTCTTTTGATGATGACAGGTTATCTTACAGGGATGGCAGTATTCGGAGCCATGATCAGGAGCCACATTCCGGAGAAAAAAGCGGGACAGTTCCAAGGGATCCGCATTATAGGACAGGTATTGATACCAGGTATCGTCGGACCGGCCATAGGTGCGGCAGTTCTGCATAATGCGGAGCAGATTGTCAATGCCGATGGTACCACTTCCTTCCTGCCCAATGGAAATATTTATATGGCGGCATTGGCAGCGGCGGTATTGCTGTTTATGGTTTTGTATCTGATTTTCCGGATGATGCGAGACAGCCATAACAGATTGATCAGTCGGTGGGGAGAGGAGCTGATGGGGCTGCAGTGTTGTGCGGAGGAACAGACCAAATCAGTTCTGAAGTGTGGGGTTGGGCTGGAGAAGCACTGGGTATGGGGTGGGTATCCAAGGCCGCAGATGCGGCGGGAAAGCTTTATCTCGTTGAACGGAACATGGCGGCTTAACGGACAGGATATTTTAGTGCCGTTTCCGCCCCAATCTTTATTGGCCGGATATAAAGGCCATGTGGGGGCAAATTTGGAATACAGCAGGGATTTTATGCTGCACCTGGCAGAAAGGGGCAGCAGACTGCTGCTGCATTTCGGCGCGGTGGATCAAGTGGCAGAGATTTATGTAAACGGCGGCTTTGTTGGAAAGCACGAAGGAGGATATCTGCCATTTTACTTTGACGTCACGGACTATGTGAAAGAAGGCTCAAACAGTATTCTGGTAAAAGCCAGGGATACGCTTTCTCCCATGTATCCTTACGGCAAGCAGCGCAAAAACAGGGGCGGCATGTGGTATACTCCAGTCAGTGGGATCTGGCAGAGTGTTTGGATGGAATGGGTGCCCGGGCAGTACATTGAGAAGCTGAATGTGACGGCCGATTTAAGCAAAGTATGCGTGGGAGTGGAGCGTGGCGGGACAAACGGTGGGAAGGATGGTCAAAATGAGACCGCGCAGGAAAATAAGGGGATCCGGGTGTCAGTCACGTTGCATGACGGCACAATTCATACCGTGTCCGCAGAAGGAAATCAGGTGGAAATAGATCTGGCCAATATCAGGCTTTCTGACGGCACAAAGTATTGCCCTTCCCTTTGGACGCCAGAACATCCTTATTTGTATGAAATGACGGTCGAAGTGGGAGAAGATACAGTATCATCTTATTTTGGACTGCGCACCATAGAAGTGAAAAAAATACAGGGGTTGCCAAGAGTTTGCCTGAACGGGGTTCCCATATTTTTGCATGGGGTCCTGGATCAGGGGTATTTCTGCGACGGAATCTATCTTCCAGCCAGTGAGGAAGCGTACCAACAGGACATTCTGCAGATGAAAGAATTAGGGCTTAATTTATTGCGGAAGCATATCAAAATAGAACCGGAATGTTTTTATTATTACTGTGACCTGCATGGAATGCTGGTTATGCAGGACATGGTAAACAGTGGTGTCTATTCCTGGATCAAAGACACCGCCCTGCCCACCCTTGGCGTTTATCAGAGGGGTAATGGCAAACTGTGGGGAAGAAAGAAACGCAGAGATTTCTTTATTGGAAGTATGCAGGAGACCATCTCTCACCTGCACAACCATCCCTGTGTTGCGGCCTATACCATCTTTAATGAGGGTTGGGGACAATTTGACAGCGACGCAATGTATGAGCTGGCAAAACGTCAGGATGGTACCAGGCTCTATGACGCCACGTCCGGTTGGTTCCACGGCAGGAAAAGCGATTTTGACAGCCAACATATTTATTTCAAGCCATTGCAAATTCCCCCAATACCAGAAAAGCCGGTGCTGGTGTCGGAATGCGGCGGTTATTCTTATCGCGTTCCCCACCATTTCTTTGCCAGGTTCACCCGGTTTGGCTATGGGGACTGTGGGGACGAAGCAGAATTGACAGGGTGTATTCGGAAGCTCTATGAGCAAATCATTCTGACGTCGATTCCAAAGGGCGTAAGCGGCTGCGTGTATACCCAATTAAGCGATGTGGAGGACGAGACAAATGGATTTTACACTTATGACAGAAAAGTATGTAAAGTGGATAAAGCTGCCATGAGAGAGATTGCCGGGCGGCTGTTTGGGGCGCTGTCGGAGCATGCGGGAGAGGAGGAGCAGAGATAATATCTGCTTGTAAAAAGGATGCAGCTGCCATATTCTGATGATTTGGAAGTACGATATTTATGTAAATTATTTGAAAATACCAGTGAATGCTATAAATTTTTTTGGTTTCAGGCTATCATTTCTAAAATATATATTTCCACTATTATAAAGAAGATTCCCTGCGGGAGCTTATAACCGGACAGTATTTTGATGTAAAGGAAATTTTTGTCTCACAGGATGCTCGAAAGGGAAGGCAGGCGGAACGATGGGTGAACGTGCTGGCAGGTAAACGGACACCGGCAACACCGCAATTTGTGAATTACAAGGAGGTTAAATCGTTATGACAATAGGAATTGATCTGGGAACTACCAATTCATTGGTTTGTGTATATCGAAACGGACACACGGAGTTGATTCCAAACGAATTAGGGGAGTATATGACAAACAGTGCGGTGAGCATTCTGGAAGACGGAACGCTTTTAATCGGTAAGGCGGCAAAGGAGAGGCTGATTACACACCCGGAGCAGACTGCAGCGTCATTTAAGCGATGGATGGGGACGGAACAGGTGATACGTCTGGGAAGGATAGGTGAGGAGGATGGGGCAGAAACGGATCCGGCCGTAGCGGAGTCAAGGTCGCATTCAAAAGTATTTCTGCCCCATGAGCTGTCGGCGCTTGTATTGAAGCAGTTATATGAGGATGCCAGAAGATATCTTGGAGAGGAGATTCAGGAAGCGGTGATCAGTGTTCCGGCGTATTTTGACGATAATCAGCGAAGCGCTACATCTCTTGCGGCGCAGTTGGCGGGGGTGCCGGTGAAACGGTTGATAAATGAGCCTTCCGCCGCCGGATTGTACTATATGATGCACTATTCCGGCGAGGATTACAGACGGCTGATGGTCATTGATTTTGGTGGGGGGACATTGGATGTCAGCATTGTGGAGTGCTTTGAGAATATCATAGAGATCATTGCCATAGCCGGGGATAATAGATTGGGCGGGGACGACATTGACAGAGCCATAGCGGAATATTTCTGCAAGGTAAATGCTTTGACAATGGATGGGCTGTCTGCCAATCAAAGAGCGGCGCTGCTTCGTCAGGCGGAAAACGCAAAGATAGCGTTATCGGAAGAGGCATGTGGGACATTGCCCTGCATTCGCCTGGGACTGGATAAAGTATATGAGATGGTTCTGGACAAAACTCTGCTGCGGGAAATATGTGAGCCTTATCTGTACCGAATGAAATCTGTGATTGCCAGAGCAGTCAGGGATAGTCATCTGTCGCCGGAGGAACTGAAAGATATCGTTTTGGTGGGCGGTTCCGCGCGGCTGGCCGTGTTGGGGGATTTTTTGGAGGAGCTTGTGGGGAAGAGGCCTGTTCTGGCAGGGAATCCGGAATTTATGGTGGCCCAGGGAGCCGGTATCTGTGCAGGGATTAAGAGTCGCCTGGAAGGCCTGAGGGATGTGGTGATGACAGATGTATGTCCTTTTTCTCTGGGAATTGCTGTCTGCGATGATGTGAGAGATCAAAATCCTCATATGGCAACCATGATTTCCCGGAGCAGTATGCTGCCGGCGAGCAGGGGGGAGACTTTTTATACTTTACAGGATCATCAGACAGCTATCCGGCTGGATGTATATCAGGGGGAAGGATATTATGCATCGGAAAATCGAAAGATTGGGGAATTGCTGATGCATGTGCCTCCGAAAGCTGCGGGAGAAGAGTGGGTGTATGTGGTGTTTTCCTATGATATTAACGGAATTTTGCATGTAGAAGCAGAATGTAAGGGTGGCGACAAAAGGGAAACGGTGATTGTAAATCCGAAGGTACGGCTTGGGGACGAGGAGCTGCAGCGTAAGGTTCAAGAGTTGAAAAATCTGCGTTTTGCAGCCCATGGCAGTCAGGAGGATATGCTGTACATAGCCAAGGCGGAGAGGCTGTATATGGAGTTGATAGGAAAGGACAGGGAACAGGTAGCGGAATTTATCAGCCGGTACCGACAGATTCTTCGGCAGGCAGATCTCATTGAGCGAAAAAGGATGAGGAATTATGCCTGCGAGAAGATACAGGAATGGGAGAGTATGATGGAGACAGAGCTATGGTGTAGTGATATCAGATTTACGGTATGACTTGGTGCACCAAACGTTATTCATAATGGTTTGACAATCGGTGGGAACGGATGTGGTCGTCATAAGTGGTTGACAGACCGTTTGGCCGGGACTGTTAAACAGAAGATATGGGGAGGATATGTAAATTGGAGAATATATGGGAGCTTTTGCAGATTGAGAAGACCAGGGACTTATCTGCCATCAGAAGGGCGTATGCGGAGCAGGCGAAGAAGTTTCACCCGGAGGAGGCGCCGGAGGAATTTCTTCGTATAAGGCAGGCTTACGAGGAGGCAATCGCTTATGCCGGGAAGGAAATCGGGAGCTATACGGTAAATCTTGAATCCGATAGGGAAGCCGCGCCGCATCTGGAAACCCAACACGCATCAGAAACGTCAGAGAAAGAGTATTTCCGACAGGGGGAGTGGTCTGAGAAATCGGATGCTTCCGGATCCACAGGAGGCTTCCGCTGGGACTTTACCGAGGAGAATTCCTTTCAGGACGGTGAGGGTATTCGAAAATTCAGGGAGCTTTACACGGGAAAACGCCGTAAGGATAGAGCCGCCTGGTCGGATTATTTTGTATCCGCGCCGTTTCTTGCAGGGTACCGGGAGAAGGAATTTGCGGAGCTTATGCTTGAGATCGTGCGGGAAAATGGGGAAGAAAATCCGCCCTCTAAGGAATTCCTCACGGAGCTTTTTATTACATATGGCTTGCAGGCAGAGCGGGCGGGAGAGGAGAGGAAATTCAAGCTTGGTTCAAACGCGGCCTTTCCCGGAATCGGATATATCTGGGAAATTGCAGCGATGGGGCCTGCGATCACCAGGTTCAAAGGGAATGATCCTGCCATGGCAGAGGGATTTCAGGATTATCGGGAGTTGCTGCGGCTTTCTCAAAATGATGTCTGGGATGACAATACACTGTTGGCCATGGGAAAGATCGTTGATAATTATTCTCTTAGTAATATTTCCGACAGGCCTATTGGCAATGCGTATCAATATGAATTGCGCCAGCGGCATCCAAAATCGCTGAAGTTGGTCACTTATTTCTTTTCACAGTGTCAGGAGACAAATGGATTTCCGGAAAAGGTGTATCGTTTGCTGTGGAGTCGTCTGGGCCTGGAAAGCGCTACCAATGGCCGGGAAAAAATGCTTTACGGTGGTCTTCGGGAGACTGTGCTTGCGCATGTACCGGGGATTCTGGAGAAGCCCAAGGTAGATTTTAAGCAGCTGTCACAGGAGTTTTATTATAACAGAACCGGTCGATATTACATGAACGACGGTGAGACGCAAAAAGACAGAGAGGACTTGGATGCTTTTTTGCGGCGGGAGGATGTGCGTTATGCACTTTTGGATGAAGGGTATGTGGACAGGCAGGTAATGCGCTACTGGATTACCAGAAACAGCGGGGATTATCTGTTGGATAAGCTGGAGGAATTTTATAACGTTTACAGGGATGCGCCGCTTGCCGGGCGCCTTCTGGAGAAAATTGCCGAGCAGAAGAAAAATATACGGGTGGACAAGGCGCTAAAGCAGGATGGTAAGGCTGCGCCGGATATGAGCCGATTTGATATCAGTGAGAGACCATATCTGCGCTATTATCTCCACACAGCCTTTCATCTGGCAAGAGGAATGCAAAACGATGTGATTCTGACCAAATATCTGCAGGAAAAAATGCCCTACTCGGAGGAGTGGGGCAGGAAGATGGCGGAGCAGGAGGCGGAGGGAGGGGAGGAATGTGGTTCTTGGGAAATCCGCTTTGGAGAATCCGGCGAGGATGTATTAAGTGTGTTTTTTCACTATAAATATGTGGAATATCTATGGAATGGCAGCCCGCTGGTGCCATATTATCCCGGAACGTTCCTGGCGGAAGTGGAAGACGACAATTATTTTTGGCTGCTGGCGCCGGTGTCCGCCGCGCCTTATGAGGCATATTCCAATATATATGAGACGTTGGCAAGACGGTTGTCCCGTCTGCCATTGGAGCAGGAGGATATTCCTGTGATAGCGGACTGTATTGCAGGAAGTATATGCTATGCTCCGGAGGAAGAATTGCCTCTTGGCCGTTTTTATGAAAGGAAACAGGAGCAGCTGTTTAGCTGTCATATCTATGAAGACAGGCTGGAGCTTTACCAGGAGCAGGCAGAGCGAAGAGTACTGTTGTCCAAGACTAATTATGGCGCTCTTGATCTTATGACTGCCGTCAGGATGGGAAAGCGCATCTTGGAAGAGATGGTTATGGATTGGGATTTGAGAGTTCACCTTGCGCTACTGCCGGAAGCCATATCGGTGAAAGATAAGTGGAATCTGCCGCGGGCGCTGGAAGGAGAGGAAGTGACCCAGGAGGCGATCAGGAAGCTTTTGAAAGAATTTTTCCAACAAAAGTTGCTCCGGTTGGAGTTAAATTTTGGCGGAAGGGCATTGGTATTTTTGAAAGACGGACAAGTCTCCCATTATGCCTGTATGTACTTTGAGGACGAGAGGCAATGCTGGTACAGTTTTGTGGGAAAACCTGAGATCTATGAGATGGCGGATGAAAAGGATGCCAGATATGTCGCTTTTGGGCTGGGCATGCTGCCCGATTACCTGGTACATAATGAATTGGGCCATATGGGGAGCAGATTGGAGGAAATTTTTGATCAGGTGGCCTGTAAGGATCCGGAGCCTGCGCAAATGACTTGGAGTTCCCGTGTATATTTACCGGCCGAGGCACAACAGTACCGTCTGGTCCGGAGGTTGTTTGGCGCCTATCCGCCGCATCAGGCATGCAATCGGCTGCAGGATCCTTTTTATCTTCCGGAGATTCCGTCCTTTGTGTATTATATTGATTTGGAGGGGAATGGGGCCAAAGAAGAATGTGTCCTTAAGGACAGGGTGCAGGAGGCGTTGGGCGCATATATGGCGGAGAAGCTGAATCTCCTGGTACTGGGTTGGAAAGCAGGAACGGGGAAATATCAGTGGATCCTTCTGGTGCAGGATCAGGGAAGACATCAGATGATCTATATGGAAGACTTCATGGATGGCGGGTATTTGCTTGCGGCCAATGTGGAGGAATATTTGGCAGCGGAGGGCAAAAAGTATCGAAAAGAGATATTTTTTGAAAAAAAGGTTCCGGGTTATCTGGTGCATACGAATCTGCGAAGGATACGGGATTGTCTGGATATTTTGATGCCGGAGATCAGAAATCCGTATGCCATATTGAGGCGGTTTGGAGAATTTGCGTATACTGACAGGGATAACATGCCGGATTTCGTTAAGAGGATTCTTGTAGATTGTGACCTGATGTCTGGTGACTTCAACCGGCAACCCTAAAAAGAATAGGCCTATAGCCTGTTTTGACTAATTATAAACTTATTATACAAGGAGAAACGTTATGGAAGAATTAAAAGCTATTATGGAGAAATTTGCTGCATCTGGTTGGGAGCTAATATCTGTTCCGGCACAACAATGGTTGGATGGAAAAGCTGATAAAGAAACTTTAGTATCGGCAATCAAGCAGGCAGACAAGGAATGCGGAAGCTGCGGCTGTGAATTGGACCCGCTCTATAAAAGAGCCTTGGAATTGATTTGACGGCACTGTCAGTTTCAGGTTGTGAGTACCATGGGCAGGCAGTCTGAACACACTGGCGGGATTGTTGTTCCAAACAGCCGTGGCATACTCGTGCCGCGGCTGTCATGGGATATATTCGTGCATGCCATTTTGCTTGTTTCTGCGGCTGATCTTTAGATTCACTTCGTTTAATGATTGACAAAACCCCCTGGTATCCCTTATAGTTATTTTATTGCGTTTGCATCTGAAAAAGGTCATACTTTCGGAGGTAAGTGTGGCCATAAAAGCGGCTCGGTTTCTTTGCCAAATTTTTCAAGCGGTTTACGGAAGCGCGAAATAATACACCGTCCTTTGCGGAAGGCAATCAGATAAAGACCGGGTCGGGTTATGTGTGAATAACACGGACACGCAGCTTATTTGCGCGAATGAGCAGAGTTAGATGTGCTTGAATCAGCTGCAGTACCTGCAGAGGCGGCCGGAAGAAAGCGTATGTGACAAACAACGAGAATCAAAAGATTCCCGGCCCGGCTTATTCGCGTCTGACACGCTACCGCAAAGGAGATGCATCAATTGAAAAATACTATTATTTCCTTAAAAGATATCACCGTTTCCTATGATGGTGAGCAGGTACTGGGAGGCTTTAATTTGGCGATACATGACGGGGAATTTGTCACCCTGTTGGGACCTTCCGGCTGCGGTAAGACGACTGCTCTGCGCACCATTGCCGGTTTCATTAAACCGGATGCAGGCGATGTCTTTTTTTATGACAAAAACATTACCGGCCTGCCTCCCCATAAAAGGGAGGTTAATACTATCTTTCAGAAATATGCCCTGTTCCCTCATCTGAATGTCTATAATAATATTGCTTTCGGTATGCGGCTCAAGGGTTGCAGCGAGAAGCAAATTAAAGAGACTGTGCACAGAATGCTGGCTATGGTGGATATGTCCGGTTATGCCCACAGGGGCGTCAGTCAGCTTTCCGGCGGGCAGCAGCAAAGGGTGGCCATAGCCCGGGCACTGGCCAATGAACCCAAGGTTTTGCTGTTGGACGAACCCTTAGGTGCACTGGATTTGAAATTGCGCAAAGATATGCAGGCCGAACTGAAAAAAATACAGCAGCAGACAGGGATTACTTTTGTATTTGTCACCCATGACCAGGAAGAAGCGCTGTCCATGTCCGATACCGTGGTGGTAATGGATAAGGGCATGATACAGCAGATCGGTACTCCAACGGATATTTACAATGAGCCCCGGAATGCGTTTGTTGCAGATTTTATCGGAGAATCCAATATTCTGGACGGCATTATGCTGGAAGATTATTCCGTGAAGTTTGCCGGACATATTTTTCATTGTCTGGACGGCGGATTTGGCAGCAACACTCCCGTGGACGTGGTGATACGCCCTGAGGATATCAAGGTAGTGGAGCCGGAGTCCACTCTGATCACCGGGGAGGTGACGGCTGTGACCTTTAAAGGTGTGCATTATGAGATCATTGTGGATGTGGCGGGCTTTAAGTGGATGATACAATCTACGGAATGCCGTGAGACAGGCGACCGCATAGGGCTGTCTCTCACTCCAAATGATATTCATGTCATGGCAAAATCGGAATACTCCGGTCTGTTTGGGGATTATAGTACTTTCAGTGATGAAATGGGAGAAGATAGGAATGCTTCCAATGAGGCACTGGCGGAAAAGGAGGGAAATGAAGATGAAATCTGATTCCAAATTTCTTTCCGCCCCTTACACGGTCTGGATGACGATTTTTATCGTGCTGCCCATGCTGTTGGTAGGTTATTTTGCTTTTACGGATAAATCCGGCAGCTTAACCATGGAGAATATTTTAAGCGTAGGGCAATACTCAAACGTATTCCTGCGCTCTATTTGGCTGGGAGCGGTGGCAACGGCGGTTTCTTTGGGGCTGGGTTATCCCCTGGCATACATCATTGCCAAAATGAATGCCAGACGCCAAAATGTCATGATTATGCTGGTAATGCTGCCTATGTGGATGAATTTCCTGCTGCGTACCTATGCGTGGATGACATTGCTTGAAGATAATGGCCTGATTAATTCGGCTTTGGCGGCAATGGGGCTGCCGCGGATACATATGATCAACACTGCGGGGGCGGTGGTGCTGGGCATGGTCTATAATTATATCCCTTACATGATTTTGCCTCTGTATTCGGTGTTGACAAAGATTGATAAGAGTGTGATAGAGGCGGCGCAGGATCTGGGAGCCAACAACAGAGAAGTCTTTTTGAAGGTGGTGATGCCCATGAGTATGCCCGGGGTTATCTCAGGTGTGACAATGGTATTTGTTCCGGCTGTCAGTACGTTTATTATTTCAAAGATGCTGGGGGGAGGCGGAAATCTGCTCATTGGCGACTTGATCGATATGCAGTTTCTGGGCAGCGCATACAATCCCAATCTGGGCTCGGCCGTGTCGCTGGTATTGATGGTGATTATTTTGATCTGTATGGGTATTATGAATCAGTTCGACGACGGCGAAGGGGCAGAGGGAGGAGGTATGCTGTTATGAAAAAAGCCGGTGGGCGTATTTACACCTTTCTCGTTTTCCTGTTTTTGTATGCGCCGATTCTGGTGCTGATCGTGTTCTCCTTCAACGACTCGGAAACTGCCAGCCGCACAGTATGGGGCGGTTTTTCTCTGCGCTGGTATCGGAAGCTTTTTGAAGACAGGCTGATCCTGGAAGCGCTGTGCAATACGCTGCTTATCGCGGTAGTATCTGCAGCCGCTTCCACCGTACTGGGCACCATGGCGGCCATTGGCATCAACTCCATGAAACGACTGCCCAGACGTATCATGATGAACATTACAAATTTTCCCATGGTGAATCCGGAGATCGTCACCGGTGTATCGCTTATGCTGCTGTTTGTGTCCGCAGTCAGAATGTTTGGCGGGAGAAGTCTGGGAATGGGTTCGCTGTTTGCGGCGCATATCACCTTTTGTCTGCCCTACGTGATCCTGTCCGTGCTGCCCAAGCTGCGACAGATGGATCCAAACCTATATGAGGCGGCGCAGGATCTGGGGTGCCCTCCGGTGAAAGCTTTCTTCAAGGTGGTGCTGCCGGAGATCATGCCAGGAATCGTGACAGGGCTGATCATGGCGTTTACGCTCTCTATTGACGATTTTGTCATAAGCTACTTTACCAGCGGAACGACTCAGACGCTGCCTATTTACATCTACTCCATGACCCGTAAACGCATCAGCCCGGAGATCAATGCACTGTCCACGGTGATGTTTGCCGTAGTGATGGTACTTCTGATCATTATCAATGCACGTAACGCCAGGGACCGGAAGGCGGAAAAAGCTTTGGAATCATGAAGGTGTAAGCAGGAACTGAATGAAGATTTTGTACCAACTGCATCGGCAGCATTGTCACTGCCAAAGCAGGAATAGGAGTGTACATATGAAAAAAAGACATTTCTTGCGATTTTATTTATGTTTGGCTTTCTGCCTGTCTCTTAGTCTGGAGCCGGCTTCAACAGTTCTGGCCGGGGAGGAGGCCGCTCCTGGAAGAATCGGTCAAACCGAAGAGAAGGCGGCTCCGGACAGAGGTGTTACCATCAATGTGTATAATTGGGGGGAGTACATTGCCAACGGCACCGATGGTTCTCTGGATTTGAACGAGGAATTTACCCGGCGTACAGGGATCCGAGTGAACTATACTACCTTTGACAGCAATGAAGCGCTTTATTCCAAGCTGGTTGGAGGCGGCGCCGATTATGATGTGATCATTCCCTCAGATTATATGGTGTCAAAACTTATTGATGAAAATATGCTGGCCGAGCTGGATTTTTCCAATATTCCTAATTACCAGTACATTGATGAGCGATTTTGTGATCCTGACTATGATCCGGGAAGCCGCTATTCAGTGCCATATACCTGGGGAGTGGTGGGGTTATTTTACAATACGGATTTTATAGAAGAGGAGATTACAAGTTGGTCTGCCCTGTGGGATGACCGTTATGCAGGGAAGATACTGATGTTTGATAACCCCAGAGATTCCTTTGCCATTGCACAATTTTTACTGGGGCAGTCGTTAAATACCACCGATGAAAATGATTGGGCGGAAGCGGCAGCGCTTTTAAAACAGCAGAAACCTTTGGTGCAGGCATATGTCATGGATCGGATCTTTGATAAAATGGAGAGCAGTGAGGCATGGATCGCGCCTTACTATTCGGGAGACGCTGCAATTCTGGTTGAGAATAGTGATAGTATCCGATTTGTGGTGCCGGAAGAAGGAACCAATTATTTTGTGGATGCCATGTGTATTCCCGCCACTTCCAGCCATAAGGCGGAAGCAGAGGCATATATCAATTTTTTATGTGAACCCCAAATTGCCGGCGCCAACATGAATTATGTGGGGTATTCCACGCCGGAAAGCGCCGCAAAGGCATATATGGATGAAGAAATGGTGGAAAGTCCCGTCTATTATCCGGATGACGAAATCTTGGAGCGCACGGAAGTATTTGTGAATCTGCCGGAGAGTACCAGTAAATTGGTGGACCGTCTGTGGGCGGAAGTGAAGATGGGAGGCCCTGGGGAATCCATGGTACTGGTGGCAATTATTTTGGGATTTGTGGGGGTTTATATAGCCATTCTGATTTACAAGCGGCAGAAACATAAAAGGGAGTTGGCTTAGCAAAGCGGCTTTGTTTCCATAAAATCAGATGCGCGCAGCCGTTTATTCCATACGCAGCCGATATATGATGCTCTCTTTTGCCATGCTTTGATATTTCACAAGCGGGATTGTAATTGCCGGCAGGATTAGGTTATAAACAGCGGCAGTATGGTAAAAGGAAACAACATATCGAATACTATTGGTTGATAGAATTTATGGTTGATGGAATTTAATAGTGTTAATTTATTGATGGTTTTGCGTATTGGCGTCTGCATGGAGCTGACGAATGCTATTTTGTTTTCCGTTTGTCATTTGTACGCTGTGTAACGGCTGCTTTTCTCTTGTCATCAAAGGCGACAGTGACGTAAAAAAGGCCTTATCAGTGCTGTCGAGGTTGTCAGTTACTTGACGCTGGGGCAACAAAGTATTATAATTAGTGACTGAAAAGCATATTTATAGGAAATTAAGAAAGGAGAAGAGAACAATAAGGCAATGAGTGAAGGATTCAAGAAAAGTGTTACAAGGGCAGCAAAAAAAGGCAGGAGGATCGCCATTGCGGTAGCTGCGGGAGCGGTTGCGCTGGTCAATATCGGCTATGCTCAGGCAACAGGCATAGAGGATATTTTTGATGAACGTTATTACGCGGATAAGTACCCGGATCTTAAGGCTGCATTTGGTTATGACAGGGCGGCTCTGCTGGAGCATTTCAAGAAGTATGGACTCTCAGAGGGCAGGGGAATGAACGAGATGATAGACATAGTCAAGTACAGGGAGAATTATCAGGATCTCCAGGCTGCGTTTGGGGATGACTGGGATGCTTATGTCGAGCATTATCTTACCTATGGAGCCTTTGAACACAGAGACAATGGCACCGACTTTGACCCTGCGGATTATCTTAACAGGTACAGCGAATTGAAGGCTGCCTTTGGCAATGATATACTGGCGGCTTACAAGCATTACGAGGAATATGGGAAACAGGAAGGCCGAGAAGGCAGAAGCGAGTCTGTGGTAGAGGCCGAAGAAGTGGAGGAATATGATGATTCCGCGGAGTCCACAGAGCCGGAGACAGAAAGCTTTGAGATTCAGAGCGTGGAGGTTATAGGCAGCGGTCGCATCAGGGTTACTTTAAATCAGAAGACCGAACAGCCCCTTGCTCTGAATGCGTTCAGTATCATATGCAATAGCGGCGGCTCCGATATGACGATCCTGTCGGTGTCCACTAATGATAATATGGTCTATGATCTGGCAACGACCTATTACAGGGATCAGGAATACGATATACAGATTACCCTTGCCGACGGCACAGCAATTTCAAAGGTTTTTGAATATAGGACAGATTGTGCAAAGATCACAGGTATTAACGCTGTCCGCACCAGTGTCAATGAGGCCAGAATTACCTATAATTCAGACGAACCTGGTTATTTTTATTATATTTTAAGGGAAAACGGTCAGGGTTCGGCACGGGCGGCTTCCATCATGGAATTAGCTGAAGCTACGGAATCAGAAATTATAAGGGATGGTGTTAAGACGGAGATGAAACAACATGAGAACGTCTTCACCGTTACCGGTCTGAGCCAGGGTATGTCATATACCATGTATTATGTGGCTGTCAATACGGAGGAAAAGGCCACATTGGTGAACAGTCTTTCTATTGACGGGGAAGTCTATGAGGAGAAGACGACTGCAATCAAAGGCGCCGAGGCATTTGCAGAAAAGCTGGAAAACGGCGAATTTTTATATGGCTTTGAAATAGAGCTGGAGAACGCCACTTCAGAAAGTCTGGTTCTGGAGCAGTTTGACATAAGCTGTCCGCTGAACAAGACAACGTTGGGGGATGTCAAGACTTCAGATAATAAGACTTATCGTGTGTATATGCAAAGAGGCAGTATCCCTCAGGGCAATAATACTTATACGATTTTGATCAACCTGAAGGACGGTACACAGTTAAAGGGTTCGTGCTACCTTGACCTGCAGGCGCCCAGAGTTAATGCAAGAAGCATAGAGTGGAAAGATGCGGGCACAATAGAGGTTGTTGTGAACTCTGACGAAGCAGGTACGCTCTATTATGCGATTCAGGACGAGGTAGAAGGAGAGGGAACGATCACCGCTAAGGATCCTGCGCAGATTTATGCCAATGGGACGAAGATCTCGATAGGATACGGCTTGAATTATGTAACAGTCAAGGACGTAAAAGCGGGGCAATGGTTCTGTTATGTGTCAGAGGATGCAAAGGGCAACAGAGAGGATTTCTACAGCTATAAGCAGATTCCCGAATATACCGAGCCGGTTCCTGATGATACGTCCCAGCCCCAAATTACAGGTGTAACGGTTCTGCGGGCTACAAACGGCGCAAAGCTCAAGGTGGTGTTCAACCAAACCGTATATGGGCTTTATGACAACAGCATGACCCAGATCAGCGGCATCGACAAAAGGCTGGCATTCTCAACGGAATATAGCTCTGAAGGAGAACTGGAGGACAATGTGCTGACTCTAACTGTGATGGATCCGACAATTTCCATACCTACGGGCAGCCATACTCTGACTATTGTATTTTATGACGGAGAAACATTAACGTTTGACTTCACAGTGTAAGTGTGCGCAACAGACACACATGTAGAAAATTTATTTGCATCTAAGTAAGGGGCTGTTATAATACCCCAACAAAAGGCTGCGGTGATATCTTGCGATATCATTGCAGCCTTTTTGATATTGACAAATTAAGTATTTACAATGATTCTTGACGCTTAGGAACCTAAATGACACCTCTTTTTTCTATGGCGGGTTCTTTACAAAAATGCTTGTAATAAGTGCCTCTGTTGGCATTTAAAACACGGTAGATGGTTATGATGTCATATTGGAAGCGAAGTTTGGGACGGCATCTAATCGTTGTTTGAGTGTGGCGTGATTATGGTAATCGCTTTTTTAATATAAGATTTTCATCTTTTAATTGGGGATTACGTTATGAAATATCATATATATCCTGTCAGATATGCCAAGGAGCGCATTTCTTCAAAATCTGCAATATCTGGATGACTATCTGCCATGGGATCCCATGGTACAGGAACGGTGCCGAAAAATAAGCGCCTTTAGTATAGAGGGCTGGTGGTTATTTTTCTATCCATTATTTTTTGATGTTTACCTTAATAGAGGTATAAGCATGGAGAGACATACTTTTTAACGGCGCAATGTCCGTTCACATTGTTCGTTTATGAGGTGGTTTGTAATACGATTTTCTAAGAAATTGGGTTATAATGGAAAAAATTATATATAAATGCTATAATATGTATGTTGAAGAAATTCAGAGACGGGAATTTTCAGGTAAATTATTGAACCAGCAAAAGCCATAACAGATTATACTTTATGTAAATGCAGACTTGAAGGACAATACTGTATGGGGCAACTGTTCGTTTTAGATATTTTGACGAATCATTTTGTCAAATGGTATTGAATAATACTAATCTGAAAAGGGAGAATGGAGAGGTAGCGTATGGATAAAAAACTTGTACTAAATAAAGAAGTACAATCAGAGAAATATATTGTTATGGTGTAAAAGTGGTTACGGATACAAGAGGAGGGTGAAATAAATGAAAAGAAGTATATTTGTTGGTATTTTTAGTGGATTAATCGTTTTTTTCTCTGGTTTTGCAGTGATGTATTTGTTGTGGATAAGGATAGGTAATCCACTCAACTTGCCAGGATTTTTTTCTTACAAGGCAGCAACAATAGGGGACGGAATTTGCCTGCCCATTATGATTGGATCCATGGTGGCATTTAATCATAGAAATAAGACAAATGGTGTTTTGGGGAGAAAAGTGAGTTTAGTTTTAATGTTATTTGCATCCTTGGTCGCTGTTGGAATGCAAGCTTCGTGGTTGCTTCGGGATGATACTGTATTGAACTGGTCGATTCCAATACAGCACCATTTTAATGTGGCTGGGTGGTACCATTCACTGTTTTTTATTGTAATATTTGCCATTGTTGCATATCAAATGTGTGGAATGTGGTTTGTGTTGAGGGAAAAACAAGCGGAATACTGTTGGTTTGAAAAAGTGACATATATGCTCTTTGTGTTCGCAGGGGCATTATTTCTTTTTATGCATATGGTTGATGACTATGGGCATTATTTTAAAGCATCGGTCTTGTTGACCTTGAGTGCAGCGGGGCTTCTGATATTTATTATACTATATAATAGAACAGCAAATGTGATAGTGAGTAAGGAACTATTGCCGGCAACAGTGATGGGAATAGTTAGTGCATATAGTGCCAGTTTAATGATATGTATGGCTGCGGAAGGGAATATTGTAATTGCGCTTGGCGGAGGATTATGTGCATGCTTTATATGGCGTGTACATAATATTTATCAAAGATATTTGGACGATAATATTTTACTCCATGGCTTTATACAAAATTAGTGCCTTAACAAATATAGAGGAGCTTTTGCTTACACTTATAGTTTTAACTGTTTTGACGGTGATATGTGAGGAGAAAAGCAATAAAGAGGCGAAATCACGTGTGATTTCTCTGATAGTGTTGGAAATATATTTGCTAATTAATAAATTTCCAATAGATATCAAAGAAATTGATTGGTTTGCCGATTTACTTTTTACGGTAGTAATATATTTTTTGTTTAATAAGGAAATAAGGAATTATTTTTCAGAAGTTATAAGTGCAGAAGAAAAATTAACAAAAAATCAGATTACCACCCAGGAATTTAGGGAGATCAAGGGGAAAGCATATTTGCAGATCACAATAGGAATATTAGCGGCAACCTTGCTGATTTTTCATTGGATTTTTGGGCTTGCTGAAAAAAATACAATCATGCTTAGGATAGGGGAGTGGTATCTTCCCAAAGGATTAATTGGAATAATGCTTTTGGTAGCTGGCATCTTGGTGATATTTGGAGCAGAGTGCATGAGAAAGTATAAGATGGTTAAAATAGCCACATTTTGTCTTAGTATTTGCTTATTTGTGGGAATGATTACTTGTATCGTTCTAAATATAGGAATGTTAGTATTTACGGAATGGTCACGCCTTAAACTGATTATGCTACTGCTTTCTTTGTGCGCATGCATAGGAACGGGCATATTATCGGCCCATGGTTATTATATGAATATGGTATGGCTAAGAGGTATGAAGGGAAAGAAACTTGTTGCCATAATGACTTTGGTTCAAGGTATTGGTGGCGCCTTCATTTCATTTGCTTTAACAGTATTGATTCTATGCAGGCAGACATGGGTAACTCTGATTCTGGTTGGAATAGTTACTGTATGTGTATTTATTATTATTCCGCTTTTACATGCACGAGTATTTCAGTATGATTATGAAGTTTCCCACGTAATAGGAAATAAGCCATTAGGAGGGATTGCACAGGATGGGTTGATGATTTGTCTAATTGTATTCTTTATCATTTGCATGCCATGTTTGTATATTAGTTTGAGTACAAAAGGATTAAAGGCATGGCTTGAAGCAGTGACGTTAGCTTGTACAGCTTTCCCTCCAGTGAGTTATTGTTTAAGGAATAATGTAGAACATGTCAAGAGACAACGAAAAGTTTTGGAGGAGTATCCAGAAGAGGAAAATATATGGAATGTTCTGCACAAATGCCTTGTACGGCAGTCATGGCAAACAGTATTTGCTGCATTTCCCTATGTTTGTATTGCGGTAACTGCTTCGTATGGAAGTCGTATGATAAAAAGTATGGAGCGCAGGGAAATATGGAAGAATATCTATTATACATATATAGATGCGGATGACTATAAGTAAAAATTTATTTTTCTAAAATGAGAAATTGGATATGATAAGTGAATGAGATTTTAATGCTATGTAATGGGCTGTTGAGCATGTGTTTGTTAACTAAGAGGCAACTGGGAATTGAGGTGATTATGCCTATGGAAAAAATGATTGATATTACAAAAAGGGATATTTATGAAAGGATCCGATATGGTATAATGGATTCAAAAGGACTTTTTGATATACCAATTAATTGCCGATATTGTAGATGATTATAATTGTCAAATAGGCCACACTGTGGCCGGTGTGAAAAAACATGGTATAATAGACTATATTTCATTAATCTTTGACACCCTTATCAAGAGGTAAGTCTATGAGTTCAGAAACAACCATGATGGCTGTGCAATGCTGTCTTCAGGACTGGCCGCGCAGATCAGGGCCTGCCAGAGCCATCTGTCCGGCATGAGCGTTGCCAACTGGTGCGCCAGCCATGTAACCCTGTTACACGCTACCTTTTCTGCGGCCGGAAGACTGTAGTGGTCAACACCTCTGCTTGGCTCTTTCATTGACAAAATCCGAGGTTGTAGGTTTTGTCAATGAAAGAGCCAAGCAGAGGTGCGAAGCATCATTGATAAAAGCTGACAGTTCCCATAGCCTCCAGGCAATAATCCAATAAATTTTGCCACAAATGTTACAAAAAAGCTTGATCACTATAATTGAAAAGACCAAAGCGAAACTGCGACGGGCGCAGCATAAAGAGAAAATGCTGGAACACCAGATAAAGACTCTGAAATGGAAAGAACGGACACACCGGTTCTGCACCAAAGGGGCAATACTGGAAAGCCATCTCCCCCACCCGGAATCCGTGACGGACGAGCCGGTCAGTACTATCTTAAAAGTATTGTTTCACCGGGGTGACAACAAACGTCTTGTGGCACAGAGCCTTTTCGAAAAACAGAAGGAGGACGCCATACGCTTTGTCGGTTTTAAAGGGGGGCGGTTCTGTTTCTGCCTTTCCGATGAGGACTACCGGAACACAAGGCGCAGCGAATAGGAGGGGAGAAATCAAGAAAAAAGCCATATCGCTTTTGCTGTCGCCAGTTACCCCTTTGTGGGCTTGCCGCCTGGAATTATCTTCCGTTGCAAGAGCTTTTCGTTTGACAAGTTTCCTGAAATCCGGCTATACTTTTTCAATGGGATAGCGTATAATGGAGTCAGCGACAAATCGGAAAATGGAGGATGAAAATATGCAGACAATCATTGTAGTATTAAATCCGGGAAAACTTGAAAATGCTGATCTGGATTTGAGGTATACTGTATCAGACCGTATTGAGGAAGTATCGGGTTCTTTGATACAAAGCAACGGATATGACTTTATAGATACAGAGGTCGGACAGCCTGGCCCGTTAATGGGCATTTGGTTAGAAACGGAAAATGCAAGTGAAAATTGGCATATTGTGAGTGAATTGTTACAAAGTGAAAAATTTATAGGAAATGATTTATCACTGTCGTCTCAGATATACATTTCTGAAAATGACACTGATGATTTAGAGAACTGTATACTTGTTTTCCCAAGCAATAATTCCAGTTTATAGAGTTGACTTATGAAGTGGGTAAAAAGATTTGGGATTGTGATGTCATCTTTACCAATTGTGTTGGTAGTAGTCTGGGTGTTATATGAAATCTTTGGTATGTGCATAAACCATATTGCAACCAAAGAACAAACAAATACACTGCGGAGGAATTTAGAAAGAGAAATTTCTGATATTGACATTATTAGTGTTTATTCGGAAACGGGGAATACATCAGGAACTGGAAACCATGTTGATTGTCTGTCCTTTATCATATTTTCAACGCAAATGCAGGAAACTGAAATAGAGGATTGTATGTCTAAATACTATGTTTTTGATGAATGGAGTTGTTATGTGAATAAAACAAACGATGGGTATTACAAAATTTATATCAATACATCGGCTCCGTTTGCAGACAATATAGAGGGACACTGAATTTCTGTTTATCAGAACAGAATAAAGCAAAAAAATCAGAATTTGGAGGTATTTACATGAATGAGCAGAATTATAATGCAGGCGATTATCAGATGATGTGCGTATCCTCAAAAATCAATTTCTTGCATAAAGTTCATAAAGAAGAAATATCGTTATGGGATGATGATGGTAATGATAATGAAATTTGGAAGGATTATCATACAGTGCAAGATGAATTGCTGCATCATCCGGAAATACTTAATTGCGAGGATGTATTGCATATTATGAGAATCTTTGACGATGACTGCTTTGAAATATCATGGCAATTTCATCTTGCTGAGATATTGTACCGTAATTGTGTGTATTATGGGAAAAATAGAATTGCATTTTATTTACAGCATTTGCAGAAAGTTCCTGTAAATGGAAGATTGCATGGTTGGCATTTCCCTATACAATGGCTTATGGGTGAAAAATCTTTTTTGCTTTTAAAAGAAGCAGTACAGGAGCAAACAATAGAAACTAAAAAATTAGTAATGCAAATATTAGATGGTATTGAAGTATATCAAGAAGAAAAAGATGAATTAAGAGCGATAATAGACAAATAACTGAGACTGTAAAAAAGGCAGGGACGAGACCATTTCGAGTTTTGTGTAAACCCAAAAAACTGACATAAGATTTATGAATAGTTGCAAGCTTATCCCTGTCAATGCAGCTCGTTAAAAATCTCCTTTACAGATTCCTGCCAGATAAGCGTTCCTCAAAATAAATCTTCAGCTGGGAATGGATCTGCCCCCAGTCCTGGCGGTGGCTCGTCCATTTTTTGTGCTGTCCATCATTGCCAGGTACAGCATTTTTAAAAGGCCGTCATCGGTGGGAAATGAACTGCTCCCCCTCAAGGGGGAGTCATATCGCCAACCTATGCAAACTATTTCGTTTAAAAACTGCAGCAATGTTCATGAAGTTGTATATAGCCATAACACTAATACAAGACTTGGAATAAATGATAAAAACACATTTATGGGATTAAATAGTATATATGTTTTTTTGTAAATAGGGAATAAACCAAGTTCTCTATTACAGAGTAGGTACAATCAAGAAGAATAAAAAATGCGTATTTTATTTGAAATGGACAAATAAGATTATGTTCCTAACGGAAGCGTTTTTAGCAGACCTTTAGAGGCTGTCTTACAGTATACTACAAGAAATAAGTATCATTTGTCGGCAGAGCAGGTGCAAGCCAAAGCAAATGAAATCAATCAGGAATTAGGGAGATTTGATCCTGAGAAGAGGCACTTATTTCAGATAGAAATACCCAATACAATGTTTACGCCTTATCTTTATGAATCGCAGGGAATAGAGATTTCATTAAGCAACTCTGAAATTGATACAGTATTCTGGAATGCTGCTGCTCCGGGAGTGCCGACAGAGGGTATCAAAGATTTTTTGGGATATTTGAAAAACAAAGGTATCCGCACAGGAGTAATCAGTAATATTTCTTATGCTCCTTCTGTGGTTGCAGAGCGTATCAACAGACTGCTTCCGGAAAATACTTTTGAATTTATCATTACCTCAAGTAATTTTATGTTCCGCAAACCGAACAAAAGGATATTTGATTTAGCTTTGGAAAAAGATGGATTAGAGCCGGATGAAGTTTGGTATATCGGGGATCAGTATGAATGCGATGTGAAAGGCTCTTTAAATGCCGGTCTGCTGCCGGTATGGTACATAGGGGCGATTGATCTGCCTTATGCAGAAGATAAAAATATTCTGACAGCAAAAACTTGGGGTGAAATAAAGCGGTATATTGAGGTTAGCGTATGTAGAGAATGGAAAATGTTGAATTAACTGTTTTATGCCTAATTCATCAAAATGACAAATACCTTTTACAAATTCAACCACTTTTGCAGCTTAAAAATAAAATAATTATTTATTTTATTTTTTACAATTATATGGGCAGTCAGTCCTAAAATACATAGTATATTCAGTTTCAAAAGGATGGTAGTCACTTTGTATATACATTACCAGCACCACATTTACGAGAAGATTTTTCTAAATTGTAGTTGCCCATACTCATATTAAATACCTAATCTTTCACAAAAAATACTAAGGATACAAACAACTATGACAAACACATTCAAAAACTTAAGTGGTACAACAACACCCCTAGATGAATTTATTGCAAGATATTGGACACTGTATGAAAATGGAAAATACCTAAAAAGAGTCACTTGCGAAACAAGTGGCTCCGGTGTATAATCTAATCAGAAAGGTTGATCGGACACGAAGTTCCGATTTGCCCTCAGTAAGGTAAACTTATAGAAATAAGCATCCTAAACTTTGGACGGTCAGGGATGCTTATTTCTTTTTATGATTGTCTATGTAAGACAGAGCCGCAAAGATAACAAGCAATAATGTCAAAACTTCCATCACGCTCATGGGCACCACCCTCTTTCGTAAGACTAGAGGGCACATATCAGAAAATCGCATCCAGCTTCCTTTTCAATTATACAATCTGATTATAGTGCGTATTTCTTAATTAGAAAAGATACAAATGTGTATTGTGATTTATAATGGCTTGTTTCAATGCTTAGGATAAATAGTAGATATATTTAAAACACGGGAGTTTGACACTTCCGTTTAAACCTCATAACACACAAATCTTGTATTTAAGCCTGCTTTGGGCTTATTTTTGCGGATTTTGCTAGAATACTATTTATATAATTTGAATATTTACTTTTATGATATGAAATGTTATGCTTTAATAAATTACAAAAGAAGGGGATGTTACAATGTACGATTTTTTAAGCTATATTACTATTTTTCAGATAGTAACAGATATTTATGATTTGTTAATTGGTTCAGCGTTAGTATTTGGTGCATTGAAATGGAGAAAAGGATTATTTACTACAACAGCATTTTATTGGGGACTTGTAATTGGATTTTTTATTGGTGTATTTATGGATATTTCATTAGATTCAGATATTATGCTTATTGTAGTGACAACAGTGATAGGAGCTATAATTTTCCCAATTTTGACGTATTGTGTTCCGGCAGTAAACCGATTTGTATTAGGTTTTCTAGTTACCATGAAGTTGCTATATATGCTAACTACTTACTTATGTAAAAATGGAAATATGGAATTTGAAACAGCTATTATAATGCCTCTTATAGTTGCTGCAATATTAGGACTTATACTTGCAGTATGGCATCAAATGAGTGTTTTGCCATTTGCGCTAGCATGTGTGTTTCTAGGAGCAAGCCAAGTCGCTCCAACAATTGCAAAATATGTAAATCAATTTATTTTTGGAATAACACATGATTATTCTTTACTTTTTGATCCGATAGATTTTATATTTGCATTATTTAAAATTGAATTAACAGATGGATGGACTTTGCTATTCATGATTATTCTGATGTGTATAGGGTTGCCTGTTCAACTTAAATTTATTAAGCAACAGGGATATGAGTATGATACTCCTATAATAGCATTTGAAACAGATGACCCAGACATGCATGGGAAAATTATTTCTTAAATATTGAAGTATAGTTTCTTGATTTATTAGAGAGTATGTTACATATGGTACTTAAAATTTTCTGATGGGAACCTACCCACATACATAAAACCATGGCTATGTTGGATAACAATACTTTATCTGATATAGCCTTTTTTTATTCGATTTATCAAAACTAAATAAACACTGAAAATCATTGATTGCAAGTGTGATATTTAGTATAATGTATGAGGTAGCCAGTAAACAAAAATGACATAGGAAAGAATATGTTTGGTAAGAAGAATTTGTGTAGTGATATAATCCCATTTATTGTATGATTTCTTACATATATTAGGATACCATTTATCCCAAAATCTGTAAGTTTTATTGCAGTTATTGGGATGCGGTGAAAAAGTTCGGGAAAATGGGCGTTCTGTATAGGGGTATACGGCGGTATAGGGTGATAAAATATCTGTAGAATTGAAACCTACCCTCCATCCCCCCTTTATATCAGGTTTACAAAAGGGAGATAAAAGGAAATGAATAAAAGAAAATGAATAAAAGAATTATTGCGATAGGTAGCATGATAGCAGTTATTGTGATTGTTATTATTCTGTTTTTGGTAACAAGGGGCAATTCTTCATCTGTTGTAGTAGGTGAATGGGTAATAGATTCATATAATACAGCGAATGGGAATATCAAACAGGAAAATATAGGGGAATATTACGGTGAAAATTATCAAAATGCCAATGATGAATTTTCACAATGTCATTAACTTAAGAAAAGAAACAATACCAGATACCTTTATGCCCCTATACCATCATATAAGCCCCCAAATAACTACGCTACAAGCCGATTCTAGCCACTTTCCAGGCATTACCCTAATATAATCAATGAAGCCATTACAAGCCGAAAATAAGCCTAAAATCGCATGATAACCATACAATTACAAGCAAATAAACCGCATTATAAAAGACTATGAGCCATTAAAGCACCATAGTCTTTATTATATCTACAAATACGCATTTATTCATCACGAATTTCTAAAAGTAAGCAACCTCTTTCAACACCTATTTTATAAACATCATAATTTTGATTGTATATATTTTCATTAAGTAGGTTTTCTGCTGTATCATCGGCAACAATCCAACCATTTATATAATCTTTTATAATAACTCTGTTATTAGAATTTACGCTTTTAAGTATTTGTGTATCCTTTAACATAATATATTTATCTCCTTTGCATGAATGATATTTTATGATTCTTTCAAGTTAGGACATAAGCCTAAACCGCCATCAATGCGCGGTACTCGTCTATATGCGTTGCGGTGTATACAATTTTTTTGTCGCAATGTGTACAATCGCATTTCTGAAATTCTTCATCGGTCATTTTGTAATTGGTATTGCTCTCAAACTGTTCTTTTGTCATCATGTCTTTTCTCATTCCCTATCTTAAATAAATATCAATTTTCTTTTTCATTTCTGCAAGTGTCGTTGCTGCATCAAATAAAGCGTTTTCTTCATCATTCGCATAAGCAGTATATACGATTGTATTTTTCCTGATCGTATCGTCTGTCTTTGTCTCATATGATTTTTCAATTTCAAAACCTTTGTACGGTTTTAATAATTTAACTGTCATATCTTTTATACCTTCCTTTTCTTATATTTTCATTGTCAGGGTGTAGCTGCTCCAATTTCAGCGGTTACACCCTGTTTTTTACGATTCTAGTTTTGATCCCATCACGCTTTCAACAGTATCTTTGTATCAGTAAATACCTTTGTACTGCCATGATAATTTCTGATCTCATCCATGCTCAACTGCTTATGGCTTCTTTTGTGAAAGGTTTCAGTGTGAAAATACCATTGCTTTTTCTGGGATGCCCACTTGAATCCGGTTTCTTTCAGTTCCTTCTTGTAGATGTATGTATTTCCTGATACTCAAATCCATTGTCCGGCTATTTCTATCTCTATTCCATCAAAGGTGATGATCTTTTGCAATATTTCGCGCAAGGATTTATCATTTTCCCAGTCATACATGTTTTGGTTATAGTCAGATTGTTTTATGGTTGCCTGAATCGTTGGTTGACCTGCTTTCATGCTTATCATTCAACATCCTGAATAGTCTGTCATATTCTGTATTGATTGCTTTTGTGATATCCTCAGAGCCACCATTATCAGGGTGGTACTTCTTGAGTAAGTCACATTACTGTTTCCTGAGCTGTTCCAATGATGATACATTGCTGAAATATTTTGCCATACCTCATAACCTTCTTAAACTAAAAAAGTGCAAAGCCCCTGATAATTCAATAGACTTTGCATCTTTCATGTGATATATTTTGGTTAATTGGTTATGTGGTTGTCAGTTTACCGTGGCAGCATTTCATTTATTTTGAGAACCTCAATGACGGTTTCCATTTCATCTTTCAATTCGTAAATGTCGCGCCTGATATCTCTTCCAGCTACCGCTACATCAAGCCTTAAATCATCCACTTTCTTTTCCGTGCGGTCTTGCTTATGCTCTATGACATCAAAGCGGCTGTCCATCTTGTCGAGCCTGTCCAGAATCTTTTGAAACATTTCCATGCTCTCTTTATCCATCAGCTTGTACCTCCTGTGTAAAGAAGTATACCACAATCCAGATGTAAAGTCTATTCAATTATCAAGGTGCTTTGATTGGGGTGGTGTTTGATTTGATAAGATTATTATAACGTCTTGTACAAGAATCGTAATATATATCCTGTACAAGATTCGGAGTGCTAATTTGTACATCTTGTACAAATATTTATTGAGTGCAAAAAATAGATATGATACAATATAAAAAATGAAAGAATAATGTGTTTGTATGTAGAAATAAAAAATATAGGGAGGTTGAATATAATGGCAGATGAAAAAGAGAAGTTTGACGCGACAAAATATAAGAATGATTTTCAGAAGGAAAAATATGATCGTATCATAGTTAATGTCGCCAAAGGACAAAAAAAGTTTATTGAACAAAAAGCAAAAGATTTAGGATATAAAAGTTTAAATTCTTTTATAGTAGATTTGATTAATAAAAAATTAGAAAATTAAGTGCATTGCTTTTTATTCATAGTAAAGTCGCAAATAAGCGGCTTTATTTTTTGCTCCAAGCAATCTTGTACAAGGTTTACAAAAAAGAAATTTAAATCTTGTACAAGGTGTTGTCTGATATTCTTGTACAAGATGATATAATATCCTTACAAAGGTCAAACAACTAATACAAAAAATTACCCCAAATAAACAACCCCAACAACGAAAGGCAGGTAACAATATGAAGGTTACATTATTAAAAGAAGACAAGAGACTCATAACATTAGCAGACGTTCCTATTGTCTGTCAAATCATTTCCGATGTGAAAGAGGATGAATACACCGCTGAAAAATATGCAGAAATGGCGATCAGGGTAGCATATAACAGTAACGCATATGGTATTGAAGTTCTGAAAGCATCCACACAAATCTCCACAAACTGCCGTGTAATGACATTGATTAAATACAAGGTTTTGCAGAGTTATACCAAGTTATGCGAAATGTAATAAAAATATTATTTATCTGCCACGGCAGTATCCTAAAGAATCCTGAAAAAGCCTATAAATCATGATTTTGCGGAGTGACAAGGCGCTTACTACACCACTACTACACCATTTTTGAAAGAGCCTTGAAATGACATTGCTCATAACTAAATAAATCAGTTTACAAGATGGCAGTTTTCTCCATAGCAGGAAAACTCCCATTTATCTGAAATCAACTTATTATGCTTTTGGAATAGTACATAAAGCTAATGAAGAAAAGTTTTTAACAGTGTTGGTTGTTTTTTTTGAGATTGTAGGGTAAAATATAAATGGCGATAAAATTAAGATAGAATATTGATAAGGAGTGAACGCTTATGTTGCAAATTAGACCTGTTTCAGATTTAAGAAATAAGTTCCCTGATATTGAGAAAATTGTTAATGCGGGAGAGCCGGTATATTTAACAAAAAACGGATATGGAGCAATGGTGGTTCTTAGTCTTGAAGAATATTCAAAGTTGACGGATGGCGTTGAAGCTGCATTGGATAAAGCAGATAGGTTTGCAGTGGAAAACGATACAAGGATGAGCCATGAAGAAGTTTTCGGAGGACTACGGAGGAAGATAAATGTTCAGTAAAAAGTACAGATTGAGCTATCTGCCACTTTTTTATGATGACCTTGATGAAAAAGTTACCTATATTGCGAAGAAACTGAAGAATCCGAAAGCAGCAAATGACTTATTGGATAAAGTAGAGTCTGCTATTATGGAGCGGCTTCCAGTGGCTGAATCATTTGAACCATATTATTCTGTGCGAGAGCGAAGGTATTCTTATTATCGTATTTATGTAGATAATTATATAATTTACTATGCGGTAATTGACGATGATCCAAATGATTTGATTATGGAAGTTAGGCGGTTTCTATATCATGGTCAGAATAGGGAAAAGATTGTTTAATGAGCAAAACGATGGTCATGTTTGCGTAGTGCAAGAGTTGTTGGGAAAATGGTATTTTCCAATGATATATGCGACGGTAAGTGTTAGATATGACGCTAAAATATAAAACAATTTGTTTAAGGAGAAAAATGAAACGTATTACGGAGATAACAAAACGCGATATTTTGGATTTATTCAGACATGGATTAGAGATAGATGATTTTTTTGATACTAAAACGGTTACATATCAATATTTTGGATGCCTTGAGGAGTTGGAATTTCTAAAAAGAATGTATGTTTTGCACAATATGCCAAGTAATGATTCAAGATTTGAAAATGCGGAGCAGGACATTTGGCAACATACTGTCAATAATGATGATTATCCCTATTGCTGGGTTTTTGAAGATTCAAGATTTAATTTGCAAAATGGTGAGGATGAGGTCTACCTGAAATTTCTGTGCGAAGTTTTTCATCCTACTGTCAGATATGAAAAAGGTTATTGGAAAGAGTTCTTAACAGAAATTAACAGGTTGTTGCGAATTGATGGGTATGAACTTTATTCTGTCAATAAAATGTCTAATCATGATGTTTTTGGTTGGCGAGTGTTTCAGAGAGAGGAAAGTGTCTTTTTTATTCCGTTTTCACAAAGAAATGCTAAAGAAATAAAAGAAAAGAGAAGTAATTTTTCCATAAGTAAAAAGGCTAGAAATCAAATATATCAAGTTTTGGAACAGTACAATGAACCATATCAGGCAACAAGTGAAACAGGTTTTAATTATAATACAACAATAGCAGCAGATGTGTTTTCGGATATAAGGCAGTTTTATGTGCCGAAATATTTCAATGCCCAAAAAGAATATGTTGAAACAGATAATCTTCATGATTTTATTATTTCAAATTTTCCAGCTTATGTATTAGATGCAATAGAGTTATTTGCCAGACACAGTATGTTGGCTGATTATGAAGCTCAAATTAATGCAATATTGAAGTTAAACGAAATTGGATTTCAACTTGAGGATGGAAAAATTGTAAATTCATTTGATGCTCGAATCAGCAAAGTTTCATTAGAGGTTGTGGAAGAAGCAGGATTAAAGGAGCTATTGCAAGAGACAATGAAATTTTACGATGAAAATAATTTGCAACTTGCAGTGGAAAAATTATGGGATGCTTTTGAAAGATTGAAAACATATTACTGTTCGTCAACTATAGATAAAAAGAAATCTGTAGAAAAAATTGTACTGGATATGAGTGGTGGACAGCAACCCTATATGGATTTATTTGATAAAGAGTTTCATGAATTAACAACGATTGGTAATCAGTTTAGAATTAGGCATCATGAAACAACAAAAGTTGATATTCAAGATAGAAGGCACTTTGATTATTTTTACAAAAGATGTATATCTTTGATTTCAACTGCGATTGATTATTTGGACGGGAGAAATTTGTAGCATGAATGGCATAGTCAGTAATCATTGGTAAAGAAGAACCTTATAATCATTAAAGAGAGTTTTTGAAAAACATTTTTGCATAGGAGAAAAACAAATGAGCAGGATATTAGAAGAAATTATAAAAGAATCAGAATACAAATTAACGCAGTTTCAGAATAGTGCGATCGATGCTATTGAGCGGAACATTAGTAAGAAAAATGATAAGATTTATGTTAAGTGTCTTGTCAGAAACAAAGATGTGAGATTGACACCGGAAGAAATTGTCAGGCAGTTATATCTTTACAAGCTGATACATGAATATGGCTATCCGGTAGAACGGATGGAATTGGAACGGGCTATTACGTTCGGAAGAGAAAAGAAACGTGCCGATATTGTCATTTTTCATAAGGATCATCCCACTTCTGAAGAAATTATTGTAGAATTAAAGAAACCAAAATTAAAAGACGGCAAAGAACAGTTGAAATCATATTGCAATGCGACAGGAGCGATTATTGGAGTATGGACAAATGGGGAGCAGATTTCTTATTACCATAGGAAAGATCCTAATTTTTTTGAAGATATTCCTGATATACCGAGCGAAAATCAGAAATTAAAGGATATTTTGACAGAACGTTGGACGATTAATGATTTAGTTACAAAAGATAAACTTGTAAGCGAGAAAAAATCATTAAAGGGCTTGATTGAAGAAATGGAAGATGAAGTTCTTGCCAATGCCGGAGTTGATGTATTTGAGGAAGTATTCAAATTGATTTTTACAAAGCTTTATGATGAGTTGGAAAGTGGGAGAGACAAATCAAGAACACTGGAATTTCGTAATTATGGGGACACAGATGAAGATTTAAAGACGGGTATTCAGGAACTGTTTAATAAGGCAAAGATGAAATGGCAAGGTGTGTTTAATGATGATGAAAAGATTGCATTGACAGCATCTCACTTGGCTGTGTGCGTAGCCAGCTTGCAGGATGTAAAATTATTTAATTCAAATCTTGACGTAGTGGACGATGCTTTTGAATATTTGATGAGTAAGTCGCAAAAGGGAGAAAAGGGACAGTATTTTACACCACGGTATGTGATCGATATGTGCGTAAAAATGCTGAATCCAAAGAAAGACGAAAATATGATTGATACCGCGGCTGGGAGCTGCGGTTTTCCGGTACATACGATTTTCCACGTCTGGAAGAGTATTCTAGCGGAAAAGAACATCCCGCAAAGTCATCTTTTCACATTGGAGAAGAAACTGCCGGAATGTGAAGATTATGTGCAGAAACATGTTTTTGCAATTGATTTCGACATGAAAGCAGTGCGTGTGGGAAGAACGCTAAATTTAATTGCGGGTGATGGCAGAACAAATGTCTTGCACTTGAATACATTGGACTACGACAGGTGGGATGAATTTACCAAAGATGAGGAGTGGGAAGATATTTATCATGATGGCTGGAAAGGACTTAGGGATATGCGCAAAACCAAAAATCAAAATAGAGATTTTGCGTTTGATATTCTTATGGCAAATCCGCCGTTTGCAGGAGATATAAAAGAGAGCCGTATTATTTCAAAATATGAGCTGGGTAAAAATGCGAAAGGGAAATATCAATCTAAAGTCGGTAGAGATATTTTGTTTATCGAAAGAAACCTACAGTTCTTAAAAGATGGAGGACGAATGGCAATTGTTTTACCACAAGGCAGATTTAATAATGTCTCCGATAAATATATTCGCGATTTTATTGCAGAAAGATGCAGAATTCTTGCAGTTGTGGGATTGCATGGAAACGTATTTAAGCCGCATACAGGAACGAAAACCTCGGTTCTGTTTGTTCAGAAGTGGGATGATAAATTATGCCCAAAGAAACAGGATTACCCGATTTTCTTTGCTACCATGAGAGAGCCGAGTAAGGATAATTCGGGCAATAAAATATATCGAACAAATGATGGTGGTTCCTATATGTTGGACGAGCATGACCATTTAATTGTGAAACATGACCTGTATAACCATGATGGGTTGACAGCAGATGGAATTGCAGAAGCATTTATAGAATTTGCGAAGAAGGAGCATCTGAGTTTTTTTTGAATGACCCATCTGCGACAGAGTTTGATGAAGTATATTATGAGAAGTTGATGGATGGGTTGGAGATTAGTGAAATAAGGTTATCAGACTTAGAAAGAACAACTAGAATTGATGCAGAGTTTTATCAAAAAAAGAATCTTTTTATAGAACAAGTTTTGGATAAATGGGATAAGAGTGCATTTAGCAAATGTTTTAATGTATCTGATGGAAACCATATGTCAATTAGCGATGACTTTTGTAATGAAGGTGTACCATATTACAGAGGGCAGGATATATATAATTTGTTTATTGAAAATTCAAATCCATTATATATTTCAAAAGGGGCATATAATAAAGCTGCTATGCGGCGTTCCTATCTAAAGAAAGGCGACGTGTTGATGTCAATTGTCGGAGCAATCATTGGAAACAGTGCATTAGTGACATCCGACAGAGAGGCAACTTGTAGTTGTAAATTGGCGATATTGCGATCTTGTGATGAAAGCATTATGCCAGAAACGATGCTGATATTTATTAAGACAAAATATGGGCAGAATCAGATTCAGAAATTTAAACGTGGTGCAGCACAAACAGGGTTATTGTTAGAAGATTTTGAGCAATTATTTATTCCCAAATTTTCAATGAAATTTCAGTATATTTGCAAAGAGTATGTAGATAGTATTAAAATACTTATGGATGAGGCAGTACATATTTACAGCGAAGCGGAGAAATTACTGATAGAAACATTGGGGTTAGAGAATTTTAATCCTGAGGCAGACCAATATTGTATCAAATCATTTAAAAATTCTTATGGAAATACGGGAAGATTAGATGCAGAATTTTATCAACAAAAATATGATGAATATGAACACGCCGTACTAACATACAACGACGGTTGTGTAAGAATTAGAGATAGGTTCCAATTAATAAAAACAAAATGTTTACGCAATTTGAATGAATATCATTATGTTGAAATTGGTGATATCAATATAGGGAACGGTAGTTCAGCTTTTAATGTTGTTGCAACAGAAAACTTACCTGACAATGCTAAAATTATGACACGAAAAGGGGATGTAATTGTTTCAACAGTACGCCCCAATCGCGGTGCAGTGTCAATATTAGAAGAGGACAATCTTTTGGTGAGTGGAGCTTTTACCGTGCTTAGACAAAATAGTAACTATCCCAAGGAGCTTTTACAAATTCTTCTTAGAACTGAAATATATCGTGATTGGCTTTTAAAATATAATGTTGGTACGTCTTATCCTGTAATTAAAGATGATGATATTTTAAATATGCCAATTCCGTTGTTTACAAACAAAGTGGAACAAGAAGTTATTCAAATGGTTAAAAAGTCTCAAAAATCACGTCGACAATCTGAACAATTATTAGAATATGCGAAGCGAGCGGTTGAAACGGCAATTGAACAGGGAGAAGATGTAGCAATAGCAGTATGTAAACAAGAGGGGGTTATAAATGGATAACATGCAAAATGAATTGAGGAAAGTAGCAGAGCATGATTTCAGGAGTCTTACATCCGCAGCGCTGTTTAATAATTTATATTGCTGGGCTTCTGGTAGCCAGAAAGTTAATCAAGAGGAAGTGCAAAGGGCATTATGGCTAATAGATGAAATTTTTTTAAATGATTTTAGAGAAGAATTTGTTGTTTCTGTATCAAAAGATACAATTCTTTATCGCGCACGTATTTTAGATGTGGAAGATGATAAAAGGATTGATAAAGGAATTGGATATTCAAGTGAGCGGTTATATGGGTATAATTGGCAAGAATCCAAAGAGCCACCAACCTCAAAAGCAAAAGCTGGACGTATGAGCAGAGAAAATGAAGTAGCTTTGTATTTGGCATCAGATGAAATAACTGCTTGTTCGGAAATTAAACCGTCAATTCGACAGATGGTTTCGGTTGCGCAATTTAAGGCAACAGAAGATATACAAGTCATAGATTTCTCAAAATTGAAATATTCAAGACCGATGGATATTAATGATGAAAAATATGATGCGAATGCACGACAGTTTTTGCAAAATGTTCTTGCGCTTTTTACGGCACCAGTATGTAATGAAGATTATTGTATAACACAAAAAATTGCGGATCATTTTCGCGAGAAGAATTATACAGGATTTAGATATAGGAGTTTCTATACAAATGGGAATAACTATACATTCTTTGATGACAGTATGAAATGTTTTCAGTGGATAGATAGTCGCGTGCTTATCTACTATGCCACCGCAAGTCTGTTTGTTTCGGTAGACAAGATAGAAGAACACGAAGATATTCGACATATAGAGAGTGTAGAGCAAAATGTGAAAAGAGAAACAAAGGATGTTCTTTTGAAACAAATAAAACAGAGACAAAGTTTTATTGAATAAGATAGATTTTGTATATTTGAATACTATATAAAAATGATATTTATACACGAATTTTGCAGTCGAAATTGTGTGTAAGAAAAAATTCATTAATGACATGCTGGAAGATGTATCAAGTGAAAGTGTTTATGTGAAGTTGGCAGATTTTGGATACATCTTTTATTGTTGCGTTTGTGAATTAGTCATGATTAAGGGGGCTAGAGGGACATTCCCCTTATTAGCAATTTTTACAGATATTCTCTTGTGGGAAATCTGTAAAAAAAGTGGCTGCGGATGTCCGCAGGCAGTGCTTGCTATTTCGTTATGCGTATATACGCAAGCAGTACTTGCTATTACGCCCTGTGTCATGACACAGGCAGTGCTTGCTGTTCCAGAAATGGAAAGCAAGTGGGTTTTAGGCTGCATAGGCAGTCGTCTCAAAACCCATAAGGTTGTTATCGACCGATTATAACCAAAATTATTAAAAATATTTTTCAAATAGGCAGGAAATTTGCCTGTTTAACCTTTACGATGATACTGGGGCTGACAGAAAGGAGGAGACAGAATGACCGCCGCAGATCGCAGAATGGAGATTATCAGTATTCTTGTAGTCAGCGGTCATGTTACATCAAGGGAACTGGCGCAGGAATTTGGCGTTACAAGGCACACAATATTACATGATGTTGCAACCCTCTCATATGGCTACCCTATCTATACAAAACCGGGAGAAGGCGGAGGAACTTTCATCATGGACGGTTACAAACCATACTGTAATACACTTACCCTGTCCGAGCAGGAAAAGCTCATGGAAATGTATACCAAAGCAGAGGGCGGGGACAAAGAAATCCTAAAGCGTGTTCTTCAAAAATACGGATTAGACAAGCTGGAACTTTAACCGGAAGATTCCATGCAGGAGCAACAATTTCATACAGAACAATCCTGATTTTTTCTGAAATATATTTCCAAATTACATACAGAAAAAATCATAAGGGATTATAAAAATCATTAACACAGCGTAAGGGCAGATGCAGACCGCAGGGAATCGGTCGGCACTGTCCTTTTTGTGCGTTTAAGGAGGCAAAAGTAAGTGAAAGAAGTTCCGATTTGGGAAAAGAGCAATTTAAGCCTTGAAGAAGCGGCAGCGTATTCAGGGATTGGTGTAAATAAGCTGCGTGAGCTTACCAACGAGAAAAACTGTCGCTTTGTTTTGTGGGTTGGCAATAAGCGGTTAATCAAACGCCGCCTGTTCGATCAGTATATTGAGCAGGAATATTCTATCTGACAATGGAGATTATCTCATTTCTTGCAGTTTTTACGAATCTTATGGTGTAAAATCGGCTTTGATATGGTAAAATGAATAAGTCATATCAAGGCTCTTTCCACTACGGAAAGGAGTTTGAAAATGTCTGAGAAACGGAAAGACAATAAAGGACGAATCTTAAAGACAGGGGAGAGCCAGAGAAAAGACCTGATTTATCAGTACCGCTATACGGATATTCACGGAAAGAGGCAGACTATTTATTCCTCTGATTTGAAGGAACTTCGGGAAAAGGAAAAGGTAATCCAAAAGCAGCTTGATGAAGGGATTGACTATGCCGCCGGAGAAATTACCGTTATTGCCCTCTTGGAACGCTATATCAGCTTAAAACAGAGTGTACGTTACAACACCAAAGTCGGATACAATTTTGTGCTGAATCTGATCAAAAAAGAGGATTTCGGGTATCGGCAGATAAGGGATATTAAGGTATCAGATGCCCAGCAGTGGATTGTGAAGCTGCATAATGACGGAAAAGGATACAGTACCATTACAAGTGTCAGGGGCGTTGTAAAACCTGCTTTTCAGATGGCATATAATGAGGACATTATCCGCAGGAATCCATTTGATTTTAAGCTGGTTGATGTTGTGCCAAACGATTCACAAAAACGTATCGCCATGACAGAGGAACAGCAGGAACTTTGGATGGGATTTATCCGTGAAGATAAAACCTACACAAAGTATTATGATGAGTTTGTTGTTCTGTTGGGAACGGGAATGCGTGTCAGCGAGTTTTGCGGCTTGACAAAAAGTGATTTGGATTTTGAAAGCCGGAAAATCCGTGTGGATCATCAGCTTGTCAGGGAACGGGGCGGAAAGTATTATGTGGAAAAAACAAAAACAGAGTGCGGATGCCGCTTTATTCCTATGACAGAGGAAGTCTATCAAAGCCTGAAAAAAATCCTTACCCGTCGTAAGAGCTTAAAGACAGAAATAATTGTAGACGGATACAGTGGATTTCTCCTGCTGGACAAGTATGATAAACCGAAAGTAGCGTTGCATATCGAAAATGAAATGCGTTGGGCAATGAAGAAATACAAGAAGCTATACCCAGATAAACCGTTGCCACATATCACACCTCATGTATTCCGTCATACGTTCTGTACCAACATGGCAAACGCAGGCATGGACATAAAGACTTTACAGTATGTAATGGGGCATTCCGATGTAGGCGTTACGCTGAATGTTTATACACATGCCAGCTATGACCGGGCGGCAGAACAAATGGCGAAAATTTTGGACTTCAAAGAAGCGGATATGCATGGAAAACAAAGAAAATCAAGTTGAAAATACACCAATCTACTACACCACTTACTACACCATTTGCCCATAAATTTGCGTACATTTATATAGATTTGCGTGAAGTTAGGGCAAAATACAAAATCAAAGAAAAGCGCCAAAAAGCCCTATATATCAAGGTTAAAGGCTTATGAAAGGATAAATCCAAGATGATAAAAATATTATTTATATGCCACGGCAATATCTGCCGCAGCCCAATGGCCGAATTCGTTATGAAGGATATTGTATCACAGCAAAATATGAGCGAAAGCTTTTACATCGTATCCGCCGCCACAAGTACGGAAGAAATCTGGAACGGCATCGGCAATCCGGTGTATCCTCCGGCAAAAGCAAAACTGGCGGAGCATGGAATCGACTGCAGCGGCAAACGGGCGGTGCAGTTGACTCGCAGTGATTATGAAAGATATGATTATTTGATCGGCATGGACAGTGCCAACATTCGCAATATGCACAGAATATTCGGTGGAGATCCGGAGGGAAAAGTTTGTAAATTGTTATCGTTTGCTGGTTCAGAGCGGGACATTTCAGATCCTTGGTATACCGGCGACTTTGAGAAGACATATCATGATGTTTTGGCAGGCTGCCAAGGACTATTGAAGTATTTGCAGGAACAGGGAATTCAAAGTAATTGAATGCCTTTATTCAGCATCGTGCTGCACAGGGTGGCCATTTCCTCGGGTGAGCGGGGAGAGGGTTGTTTCAGCCATGTATCTATAACGCCGATACAGCCTGAGACAATAAAGGCTTCTATGTAAGCATAATCACAGGCGGACTGTCGCTGCTTCAAAATGCTGTATATGCGTTGTTTTACCAGATCTTTCAGACGGTTGACAAAGGCCAGATCTCCGTGAGGTCCCATCATGGCCTTTGCCAGGTTCCGATGGCGATCCAGAAAGGAAAAAATATCCTGAAGCGTCTGTTGTGGGGACAAAACGGCGGACTCGCAGGTGAGCGTGCGATCCAGAATATCGTTAAATTCCACAAATAGCTGGTCTTCTATCTGTGACAGCATGTCATAGATATCATTGTAATGCAGATAAAAGGTACCTCTGTTAATATCAATGTAATCGGATAATTCCTTTACCGATATGTCTTTAATTTCTTTGGTTTCCATCAGATGAATCAGTCCTTGCAGCAGCAGGGTTTTTGTTCTGCGGACTCGGCGGTCTTCTTTTCCTGTTTGCATGTATCATTTCCTCCGTTCTTGGATTCTTTTAGGAGATTGGCACTTTCTGTACCATATTACCCCTTACAAATTGAAATATAAACATTTCATTAATTATCAACAATGTATAATCCATATGTTCATAAATATACGCCTGCTGGAAAACTGTATATTGTGTTTTCTGTTCTTTTTATTATAATATTCGATGAAAAGAAAATCAACACTTGTCAAATAAAAAACAAGAGTGTGGTTAAACATTTATCATGTCAGATACAGGAGGGCAGGGAGGTAATTTTATGGAAAAAGAAAAAGTAGAAGATTCATTTATGATCAAGCTTTCTACGCTGATCGTGGACAAAAGGAAAGGTTTCTATCTGGTGTTTATCCTGTTGATTCTTTTCAGTATTTTTTCCATGGACAGGGTGAAGGTGAATAATGATCTGACTTCGTATCTGCCTGATACTACAGAGACAAGGCAGGGCCTTGATTTGATGAAGCAACAGTTTATTACTTATGGTACGGCACGGGTGATGGTGTGCAATGTGACTTATGAGGAGGCTTCAGAAATTGCGAAGCAAATCGAAACAATGGATGGAGTGGGGATGTTGGAGTTTGGCACTGGACCAGAGTCGTATCATGACATGGAGGCATTGCTGGAGATTACTTTTGACGGAGAAGCTGGTGAGGCTTCCACATTAGAGCATTTAAATGAAGTGCTGAAGGCTTTGGATGGTTATGATGTATATTACTCTTCCGACATTGGGCAGGAGGAAAGAGATGCCTCAGACTTAAGTAACGATATGATTATTATATTGATGTTGGCTGGCGTGGTAATTGTATGTGTGTTGTTGTTTACTTCTACTACATATGCCGAAATTCCGGTTTTTCTGATGACATTTATTGTGGCGGCAATTCTGAATAAGGGTACAAACTATTGGTTTGGTACTATCAGTTTTGTCACGGATTCCATTGCGGTTGTGTTGCAGCTTGCGTTGGCTGTGGACTATGCCATCATACTTTGTCATCGCTTTATGGAGGAACATGAGGATAAGGAAGCCAGGGAGGCAGTCATTGTAGCATTGAGCAAGGCAATTCCGGAAATCTCTTCCAGTTCTTTGACCACAGTGTCGGGTATGGTTGCCATGATGTTTATGCAGTTTCGGATAGGGTATGATATGGGAATTGTTTTGGCAAAGGCAATATTGATGAGTTTGGTTTCGGTGTTTTTCCTGATGCCTGGTTTGCTGCTCACCTTCGCAAAGGCGATAGATCATTCTCATCATAGAAGCTTTGTCCCGAAGATTACATTGGTGGGTAAATTTTGTGTGGTTACCCGTTTTATAGTTCCGCCGTTGTTGATTGTGGCGGTGATTGCCTCCGCTATTCTTTCCGGCAAAGCGGTGTATGTTTATGACGTAAATACATTGGAATCTAAGATTATGAGTGCAAATAAATTTTCTGTGAGTATGGTTAATGGGGAATTTGGAAGTATCAATCAGCTTGCGATTCTGGTTCCAAACGGTGATTATGAAAAGGAAGCTATGGTTTTGCGTGATTTGAGCAGGATGGAGGAAGTGAATTCCTGTATGGGGCTGGCAAATATTGAAGCGATGGACGATTATACCCTGACCAGGCAGCTTTCTCCCAGAGAATTTGCAGAATTGATAGATCTGGATGTGGAAGTTGCGGATCTGTTATATTCCGCATATGCAGTGGACGGAAGCAATTATGGAGCACTTTTGGGAGGCGTCAATGATTATACGGTACCTTTGATTGATATGTTTCTTTTCATATATAACCAGAAGGAACGGGGAAATATTACACTGGAAGAGGAGCTGGAGGAAAAGCTGACAGATGCGTATTCTCAGATCAGTATTGCAAAGGATCAGCTGCTGGGCGAGAAATACAGTCGTTTTGTCCTGGAGTTGTCCGTGCCTGTAGAGGGTGAAGAGACATATGCCGTATTGGAAAAAATTCGCGGGACGGTTGCCGGATATTACAATAACGATGATATTTATTTGGTAGGCAACGCTACCAGCAATAGGGATCTGAGTGATTCCTTCAGCACGGATAACACCATAATTACCATATTGACGGCGCTGTTTGTCATGATCATTCTGCTGTTTACCTTCCAGTCTGCAGGACTGCCGGTACTATTGGTATTGACCATTCAGGGAAGTATCTGGATGAATTTCTCGCTGCCTTATCTCACGGGAGAAGTGGTGTACTTTCTGGGGTATCTTGTGGTTTCAGCGATTCAGATGGGTGCTACCATTGATTATGCGATTGTGATCACCAGCAGATATATGGATTTGAAGACACACAGGCCCATCAAGGAGGCAATCATTGAGTCGTTGAACCAGGCGTTTCCAACCATTGTCACAAGTGGTTCCATGTTGGTGGCGGCGGGATTTATTATCAGCAATGTATCCACCAATGCTGTGGTGGCTGCAATCGGTCTTGCACTGGGCAGGGGTACGTTGACTTCTATAGCCTTGGTGTTGTTTGTGCTTCCGCAGACATTATTGATAGGCGATATCATTATTCAAAAGACGGCGTTTACCTTAAAGTATGATTTGACGAAACCGCTTCCCACAGGCGGCAGGATCAGGATGTCCGGGCATATCAAAGGGTATGTGAAAGGTGTGATTGATGGGGAATTTAATGGAATTATTGACGGTGAAATGGGTGCGGTGGTGCGAGTCAAGGACAGTGTGGAACAGGTTTTGTGGGAAGAACCAAAATCTCACAGAAGAGATGCTCTGCCGGGAGAGAAATTGCAGGGGGTAGTAGTTCGGGAAACACAGACCAAGGAGGATAAAGAGAGTCACAGAGTCGTTGAGGAAGCGGATTTCTGGGAACCAGAGGACTGTAGTGCGGTTGGTGGGACGTCAGGCCATCAGAAAAAAGAGGATCAAAATTTGGCTGCGGAGGAGGCTGAAGGTAGGGAAGGAAAAGGGCGAAAATCAGCCGGAAGAAAAATGAAACATAGAGAAAAGGATGGGAAAAAGAAGACACGGACAGCGGCAGCACAGGGCGAAGCAGAACAGGAGGCTGAGAGTTATGAGGATTGATAAAAGTGTTTGGCTGCGGTGGGCGGCTTTGAGCTTGGCAGGAATATTGGCATTTGTGACCGCATTTCCGGTACATGCGGCGGAAGGTTATTCTTATGGACAATTTCGGTCAGGAAATTTTGACGGTGAAAGGATTGCGGAGGAAGAATATACGTCCATAACCATATATTCCGAAGAAGATTTAGATGAATTTGCTGTAAACTGCCAGCTGGATTCTTGGTCCAGGGATAAGTATGTACGGTTGGCTGGGGATATTGTTTTGTCAGATGGCAGAGAGCTGATGATTCCAAGCTTCGGCGGCATTTTTGACGGCGGCGGATACAAGATATCCAATTTACAAATCACGGCTTCAGGTTCTGCCATGGGACTGTTCCGTTATATCCAGGAAGGAGGGGTGGTACGCAACCTGTCTGTTTCTGGCAAGGTCTTTCCAGGGGGCAGTAAAAGTCGGGTGGGAATGCTGGCAGGAGTAAACTATGGAAGAATTCTTAATTGCAGCGTATCAGGGCAACTGGCCGGTACGGAGGATATTGGCGGCATTGCTGGAATTAATGAAGCATCTGGTGAGATCAGGGTATGCCGCTCTGGGGCGATTGTCGTGGGGGAGAACAACACGGGCGGTATTTGTGGAACCAACAAAGGGACGCTTAATAACTGCGAAAACTTTGGAAAAGTAAATACATATGGTCCCCAGATCACCTATGGATTGGAAGATATCACAATGGAAAATCTGGAAGATATCAATGATACGGAAAATATGGCGGCACACACGGACACAGGTGGTATTGCCGGATATTCTCAGGGGAAGATTTATTATTGTGCCAACTCGGGAACGGTTGGGTATCAGCATGTGGGATATAATGTGGGCGGCATTGTGGGCAGGCTGCATCAGGGGTATTTGCAGAATTGTACCAACATGGGGCATATTCTTGGGAGAAAGGATGTGGGCGGCATCGCCGGACAGATGGAACCGTTCCTGGAAATCACATACTTGAATGATAAACTGGACGAGATAGAGAAGGAAACGGATAAATTTATGGAACTGCTGGAAGTGACTCATGAGGATTTGAGCAATTACAGCAGGGAAGCCGTTGCGCTGACACAGAGTATCAGTCAAAGTATGAATCGTGTTTCCGATGCTGCGGGCTTCCTTTTGGGGACGACCAATGATTTGTGGTATATCTACAATCAGGAATTGACGGGAATCGGCAACGACTTAGATCGACTCAATCAAGAGCTTGGAGACCTGGTGGAAGCAGATAAAGAAAATGCGGATAAATGGAAACCGGATCAGGGAGAAGGAAATCAGGGATCAGAAATTCCGCGGCCGGAGAAGCCTTGGGGCGGAAATGAGAATGGAAACGGGAATGGTGCCGGAAGCGGAAATGAGAATGGAAGCGGAAATGAGAGCGGAATTCTTAATGGAAATCAGCCGCCTGACTGGGGAATTCAAATAGACTTCGAAAGCTATATGGCGGCATTGCGGCGTTTTGGTGAAGATACCGGTAATCACATTGACAATATTACCACGGAAACCAATGACAGGAGCGGGGGAATCAATGAAAATCTGGATATTCTCAACAGAGAAATGCAGGCGGCAGGTGAGTCGTTAACCAGACTTACGGATGTGTTGGCAGAGGGAACGGAGAAGACCACCTCTAATATAGATGCGCTTGCAGGGCAGACAAAGGTTTTACGAAATTCCATCAAAGAGCTGAGAAATGATTTATTTGGCTATGAGAAGATATCCCTGGAGGATGCTTCCGACGAAGAAGCCGGCGGGGAATTGGACGGGGTAGTGATTGGCGCTTATCAGGAAGAAGTACAATATGATACGTCTGCGTTTCAACAGGGAAAAGTTACTCTTTGTCTCAATGAAGGATTGGTGGAAGCGGATACAAATGTAGGCGGTATTGTGGGACAGGTGGCGACGGAGTATGATTTTGACCCGGAGGAGGATATTTCTGTAAGCGGTGCGGAGAGCTTTAACATTGAACAGACCGTGAAGGCGGTGGTGCGTGAGAGCCGCAATGTGGGTGATGTGATCGGTAAAAAGAATTATGCGGGCGGTATTGTAGGGAAAGCGGATTTTGGGGCGGTTATTTCCTGTGAATCATATGGCAGTGTATCCGCTGAGGATGGAAGTTATGTGGGAGGTATTACGGGAGCGTCAGGCTATTGTATCAGAAGCTGTTATTTTATGGGGATGTTGGCAGGAAAAGATTATGTGGGAGGCATTACGGGAAAAGGAAGTGATATTTTTCATTGTTATGCATACCCTGAACTGGACTATTCCGGTGAGTATGCCGGCTCCATTGCCGGACAGCTGGAGGCGGAAGGTGTGTTTGGGGGAAATTATTACGTGGAAGGCGGTGTGCCGGGGATTGATTCCATCGGTTATGACGGCGGCGCCGCACCTTTATCCTATGTGGATTTCAGTCATAGAGAAGGGATGCCGGATGCTTTTTCGCAGTTTACGGTCAGCTTTCGGGCGGACGGAAGAGAGCTTGCCTCTTTTCAATGTTGTTACGGAGATGCAATCGACAGAGAAAAGATACCGGAAATACCGGAAAAAGAGGGATGTTTCGGGGAATGGCCGGAGTTTAATTATGAGTATGTTACCAGCAATCGGGTATTGGACGCAAAATATGAAAATTGGATTACTACGCTGGCCAGTGAGGAAAAGGATGAAAACGGCAGGGCAAAGGTACTGGTTCAGGGGGAATTTCTGCCCGGTGCGGAAATGATTTTGTCAAAGAGAGAGGGAGGTATGGCAGTTTCCGTGGTTTATAAGGATGAGGAGGGGCATGTCACAGGAGAATATAACGCGCCGTTGGTGGTGCGTGTACTATGCCAGGATACCTCAAACGCCGTTTTGGAGGTTTGGGAAAATGGGGAGTACAGGCAGGTCTTTGCTGAAGTCATGGGCAGTTATCTGGAATTTTCTCTTGGACAGTCAGGAACCTTCAGGGTCGCGGTGCCGGAGACTGATGATAAAAATGTTGTGATTATCGCTGCAGCTGTCGGCGCAGGCCTTTTGTTTGCGCTGCTCCTGATACTTTGTGGGATCAGGAAACATAGGAAAAAGAAGGTAATGAAATCATAAATGCCAGAAGGGCGGTTGTATCACAGGAGAATTTGCGGGGCTGCGGCTCACCGGGGCAGCAGGGTTTCTGAAAGGACTTCTCTGGACACATACAGAGTCATGTCGTGCCTGGCGTTCAGAGCCCATTTGACCAGGCGGATATGCATGTGTTCTATTTCAAGACAGGTGATGCTGTATGGATGTACACAGCTGCCGCAATTATAATAACAGGTATCGGCTTGGGTTAAGGTTGGGCGGTGCGTGTGTCCTGTGATTAGGATGTGATTTTCCTGTTCGGCCCAGCGATGCAGGCGCCGCTCTGTTTTCTGCTTTTTCGTATAATTCCTGGCGGCGCTGGTTGGGTCCAGGACCCCGTAGCGCTCTAAGGGTTTCCAGAGAAAACGAACCAGAAAACGGGAAAAGCGCCATAGAGTAGAGTTAAAGAAATCCGCCTGGTGCCCATGTGCCAGGTAGACGTTCTTGGTCGTTGCCAAGTCGGCAGCTTCCAGGATGATACCCTGATGAAATTTGATATCCGGTAAAAGCGGACTGCATTCCAGGTGAGGATTATTTCCGCAACAGCAGGGATAAGTACTGCAGTTTTGGACCGTATAACGGCGGTCTTTTTTGGTCATATCATGGTTGCCGTACAGCATGTACAGACGTCCCTGGCAATGGAAGCGGGAGAGAAGGGAAAAGATGTCGCCATGTGCCTCAATAATCTGACGCATGCTGCGGTTTTCCCAAAGTTCGTCCCCGTCGCCAAGTTCAATATAAGTATAACCAAGCCTGAAGTAATGCTGCAGGGCGGCAAAATAGAGATTTTGGTTTTTGAGAAAATTGTCATTGGTGGTTCCGACGCCCCGGTGACAGTCGCTGAAAAGAACATATTTTGTGTGTTGATTCAGAGGTAGCCTTAAGGCATCCTCAAATGCTTTATTCAAACGGGAATAATAACTCATGGGAAGATTCCAAACAGGTCAGGATTATGCGATGAATTGAGAGACAATCCGTATATCATGAGCGGCAAAAGCTTTTAGCCCCAATACCATGATATCAAAATCCGGGTGAGTTTTTATATTAGGATATGATGTGACATCGAAAGTGTTCTTCCCCTGCCCCGGATGCTGTATTTGGTAATTTGCACTTGGCACACTTTTAGGTGAAAGCACTGCAAGTATGCTATGGGGGCGCTGGAAAGCGTTTTTGCACATGGCGGAGCAGATTGATGCAGGGGTTACTGTACAATTTAGCAGACATGTTGTAGAATAGAATCATAATTTGCCGTTTCCTATTTGGAAAATGGAGAGCAAAGGAAGGGAGCAGTATTGGTATGGCGTTTACATTGCAGGTGAAACAACAGAAACGGTTTTGGAATAAGGCACAGCTGGATATTTCGTCGTTGGCTGATGCCTGTGGATTTCAGTATGGTTCCAACAATGAATTTTATATTTTGCAGGGGGGAGAGACGCAGAACGGAACCGCAATTTTGTACAATCCGGAGAGAATTGGCAGGGGCATTTTTTTTGACGGCACAAAGGCCAAGGAAGGATTTTATGAATTGAGTTACAATATTCCCACTACCAGGTGGGAGATTGGGGATTTTGTCAGGCTTGTCAGGGAAATAGAGCGATGCCTGGGCAAGGTGGAGATGTATTGTGTGGAGGAAGAGAGAAACTATACCAGTGATGAGTTGGAGGAGAGAATTGACCTCTTTGCTGAATATGGGTTGGAATCTTTGAAAAAATTTTGTAGAAACAAGGAATACTCCAGTTATATACTTTCGCTGGCGCTGTTTCCCTATACGATTCCGGAGGAAAAGGTGGCTCAATGGGAAAACAGTGAAGACTTGTCCGATTTTGAACAGACTCTGCATTGCCTTCAGGCACAGGATGTATATTATGCAAAACCGTTGCTTTTGCGGAATAATACCACCCAAAAGATCGGTGCGTTTTATGCGTTGACGGAAGGATGTGCCAGTGTGCTGCCTCTTCATGCTGACGGGTTTTTGAATCTGGATGATATTAAGGTTGACGAAGGTTTTGTGCGATTCGTTAGTGTCAGCGAACAGCGTATTCTGGAGGGGACGTTTCCTTATGAGGCGTTTATGGAGGAATTAACACATTTGGGTGTGGAACGGTTTGACGGAGGCCATGTGCTGATTCCGCCCATGAGCAGGGAGGAGCTGGATCGGCTGTCAGAAAAGTTAAGCGCCCCAAATGAGTGATATGGATAAGCGGATATCGGTCCGTTGACAAAGCTGGTGACTGCGGCGGACGAAACCGACCCACAGGGAGAGCTATGTCGGGGAGGATTTTCGGAGGGGCCTCTTGCATTTTACGTGGTATTGTGATATGATTCATGACGGTGGAATGTTTATGAAAAGCACCGTTTCACAGGGGGTTATGAAAAGCGAACCCTGGCGGATTGCAATAAGAAAGAGGTGCCTTTTGAGGGCGGAAAGGAAGTTGGCAGGAAATGAAACAGGGTTTTGACGACATTGTGGCAAAGGTACAAAAGTGCAGTAAGAAAACGGTATCCGTATCCGTGGCACAGGATTCGGCGGTTTTAGAGGCTGTGAGAGAGGCCAAGGCGCGGGACATAGCGGATGCTATTCTGGTAGGAGACGAGGCAAAGATCAGGGAGGTTGCTGCCTCCTTAAATATGGACTTGTCAGAGTATGAGATTATTGACGAGCCGGATAAAATCCAGGCTTCCTTAAAGGCGGTGAAACTGGTTCACGACGGCAGGGCGGATATGTATATGAAGGGATTGATTGATACAAAGGATTTCCTGAAGAGCGTGTTGGACAAGGAAGTGGGCCTTCGCACGGGCAAGCCGCTTTCTCATGTCTGCGTGTTTGAGATCCCAGGTATTGACCGATTGCTGTTTTTGACGGATGTGGCGTTTATGACTTATCCTACCCTGGAAGATAAGGTAAACATTATCAGGAATACCGTTCCGGTTTGTAATGCCTGCGGCATTGAAATGCCAAAGGTAGCTCCCCTGGCTGCAGTGGAGGTGGTTAATCCAAAGATGCCCGCCACCGTGGAAGCTGCAGAATTGACAAAGATGTGTGAGGAAGGACAACTGACAGGCTGCATTGTTGACGGTCCTCTTTCACTTGACCTTGCCATCGACGCGGAGGCGGCAAAGCATAAGGCAGCTACGGACAGAAAGATTCAAGGGGATGCGGATATTCTGCTGTTCCCGGATATCCATGCGGGGAACCTGGTGTATAAGGCCATTGTACATATGGTGAAGGTTAAGAATGGTTGTATCCTCACCGGCACAAAGGTTCCGGTTATTCTGACCAGCCGTTCCGACAGCTTTGAGACCAAGGTGAATTCCATTGCCCTGGCAGCAGTGGTAGCGGAAGAAATGAAGAAGAACGCCTTGGGGTAAGGCAAACGAATGGTAATGCCAAGCAGCGAAGAGACGGAACTATATATTAGGAGGAAAAAATAAATGTCCATCAAGAGTTTAATTATCAATCCGGGTTCTACTTCCACCAAGATTGGTGTGTTTGAGGATGAGAACCTGTTGTTTGACGAAACATTAAGGCATTCCACGGAGGAGATTGCCAAGTATGCCACTATTGTGGATCAGAAGGATTTTCGCAAGAAGATTATTACTGATTTCCTGGAGTCCCGGAATTTTGATATTAAGTCTTTGAATGTGGTGGTGGGAAGAGGCGGAATGCTGAAACCCATTCCAGGCGGCACGTATGCGGTTACGGAGGGGCTGCTGGAGGATCTGAAGAAGGGTGTACAGGGGCAGCATGCCTCCAATCTGGGTGGCATTCTGGCAAAGGAGATTGCGGATTCTGTGGGAGTTCCTTCTTATATTGTGGATCCTACCGTGGTGGATGAACTGATGCCCATTGCCAGGTATTCCGGAGTTCCGGAACTTCCTAGGGTAAGTATTTTCCACGCCTTGAATCAGAAGGCTGTTGCGAAACGGTACGCGAAAGAGGCAGGTAAACCTTACGAAAGTTTAAGGCTGATAGTGGTGCATATGGGTGGCGGCGTATCTGTGGGAGCCCATGAGAACGGAAAAGTAATTGATGTGTTTAACGCATTGGATGGCGACGGTGCTTTTTCACCGGAGCGGGCGGGAGGAGTTCCCAGCGGTGCATTGATTAAAATGTGTTTTTCCGGTAAATATACGGAGAAAGAAGTCTACGGCAAAATTGTAGGAAACGGTGGCTTTAATGCATACCTTGGGACCAACGATATGCGGGAAGTGACAAAGCGTGCAAACGAGGGTGATGAGAAAGCGGCGGAGGCGAAGCAGGCATTTCTGCTCCAGGTGGCAAAGGATATCGGTTCCATGGCCTGTGTGTTAAACGGCAGGGTGGATCAGATTATAGTCACGGGCGGTATTGCTTACGGTGCGGATATCGTGGCAGCGCTGAAGGAGAGAGCGGAATGGATTGCTCCTTTTACGGTTTATCCCGGAGAGGATGAGCTGCTGGCCTTGGCCCAGGGAGCGCTTCGCGTGCTGAATCGGGAAGAGGAGGCAAAGGTATATTGATTTCCCGCTGCATGTCCTCGGCTTCATAGAGGAAGGATTACCACTGGTTTATCTAAGGCGGCAGGCTTAAGGAAAAAAATCCCTCTCATGTGATCATGGGAGGGATTTGCTTTGCCTTGATTAGCTTTCTATCATTTCCAGCAGATTGTCGGTGATATTTGCCATGTTGGAAGACGCTTCTTTGGTATTGTGGGAGATGCGAACATTTTCATCCACAACATCGGAAATCTGTTCTAACTGATCTACCGCGCGTCGGACGATATCAACGTTTTGTTGTACCATGTGTGATATTTCTTCCACATCCTGTATGGACTGCTCAATATTATGTACTACGATTCCGAAGGTATTTACAGTCTGTTCCGTGATTTCCTGTCCTTCCTTCACCGCCTGCATGGAATTGGTGATCAGCTCATTGGTTTCTTTTGCGGCCTTTGAGCTTTTGGCTGCCAATTCTCCCACTTGTGTGGCCACTACGGCAAAACCGCGTCCCATATCTCCTGCCCTGGCAGCTTCAATGGATGCGTTTAATGAGAGCATATTGGTCTGTTGGGCAATGGCGTTGATCTCGTCGATAATCTTCTCGATGGCCAGCGACATATCGCTGATCTTTTGCATGGATTCTTTCAGCATTGCCATCTGTTGCTGGGTTTCTTTGATCTTTTCGCCGGAAGCTTCCGTTGCCGTGGAAATATTGGAAGAGGTGCTTACGCTGTTGTTCAGCTCCAGTGTCAGCTGTTCCATGATCTGCTGCAGATCGGAGACCGCCTGTGCCTGCTTCCCTGTTCCGTTGTAAATATTGTCTGCATTTTCCAGCGTTTTTCCTGATACCTGTCCTAATTCTCTGCATGCGCTCTTAACGTTTTGAATCAGGGCCAGGTTGTTTTCCACATCGGCTTCCTGCTTTTTCATCAGGTTTTCATTTTCGCGGATACTTGTGCAAATACTTTCCACCATTTTGTTAATACTGCCGGAGAGCTGTTCAAACTCAGGATTTCCTGTTTCCTTGACGGTAATCCCAAAGTCTCCCTCGGAAATTTTCTTTGTGGAGGCAGTGATGGAATTGATGCCTTGTACGATCTTACTGTCAACCATTTGATTGATCATTGCCAGAAGTACGCCAAAGATAATAAGCATACTGAGTGATACCATCAATGTCTGATTGCGGCGTGCTGCATAGTATTCTGAGGAGGGAAGGAAGGTGCCTATCACGGTATCTCCGTTTTCTTCCGCGTAAAAATATCCCTTTTTTCCATCGATCCTGGCGCTGCCATGTCCCGCAAAGTCTTTTGGGAAACCGGCGTCTACGGCTGGGGTGCCGATCAGCGCGGTATTGGGGTGCGCCAGCAGTTGGCCGGTGATGCTGTCGATGGCATAGATATAACCGCTGCTTCCAAAGTCAATGTCTCGCAAAACCACGGATATTTCCGTACCTGCCAGGGCATTTTCCAAGACCTCAGGGCGCACGCCCACCTGTACCAGACCTTTTGCGTCGGTTCTGGCCACGCCGATATACTGCATCATAATGCCTTCTGCGGCGTTTAGCTGAGGTTCCTGGACAATTTCAATGGAAGGGTCCTTGACAATGGCCATAAAAGTATTGGACTGCTCACCGCTTTTCATATCAAACCCAATGTAGGATTGAATGGAACTGCTTGTGATGATACCCTGTTCGTCAATGATATGTACTTCATTTACCATAAGCCGGTCTCTGACCGCATCCAGTTTCGCCTGATTGGTTGCCAGGGATCTGTCCGCTGTCAGCAGATCGGCCAGGGCTCTGGTCTTGGCAAGATTATTCTGTCCCAGGTTTTCCGTCAGGTCCGCAACGGTTTTTTCATTTTCTGCCAATTTTTCCCGTACATCAGAAAGCTTGTTTCTGCTGGTGGCCGTGTTGTTAAAGTTGCATGTAACGGTCTGTAATACAAAAATAGCAATGATGGTGACAACAAGCGCTGTGATCATGTATAGAAACAGTCTCTGTGTGAAAATTTTTTTCATAATAAATCTTCCGTCCTTTCTCATGAGTTTTTGCGGCAATGCTATCCTATTCTGCCATGTCTTACAAAAGTGATTCCATGCAAAACGAGATATTGCAAAGTGAATACGCGATACCGGCGCAAGGTATGTCCGAAGGGATACCGATAGGGCGCTTCACGGGGAAACAGTGCTGTCATTTTAATGGTTCCGCTGCGGTTTTGTGTTATGCGGTTGGATGCGCGCACAGATCAACGGCAGGCAGTATATCAGCGCAGCGATTGACCCATAGGTTCAATCGCTGCGCTGGCTGTCGTAACTGCACTGCAATACTAATATAGTGACACATTTACATTTCACCAAATGACCTGCCTGAATTTCCACCTGCTGCGTTGCTGTCGGTCAACGATGTCACCCCATCGCCGCCCTCCGCCGTCAAGCAGACTGAAAATTCATTCTCTGTCATTTCGCTGAAAGTAAATGTGTCAGTACATCAGTGGAGAAATTGGTGATTAAATATCAAATTTAAAATATCTCTTTGCGTTGTAGTAAGAAATATCTTTAATGATCTCGGAGAGGATATCCATATCTGCGGGGAAGCCGCCGCCTTCCACCCAGGTGCCGATCAAATTGCAAAGGATACGGCGGAAATACTCATGTCTGGTATAGGAGAGGAAGCTTCTGGAATCGGTCAACATTCCTACGAAACCGGACAGATTGCCCAGGTTTGCCAGAGAGATCAGCTGTTCCGTCATCCCGATCTTGTGATCGTTAAACCACCATGCGCTGCCCTGCTGTACCTTGGCCACTGCAGTAGAATCCTGGAAGCAGCCCAGGATGGAACCGATTGCCTGGTTGTCGTTGGGATTGAGGCTGTAGAGGATCGTTCTGGGAAGCTCGTCGGTGGTGGCAAGGGCGTTTAAGAAGTCCGCCATCTGCATGGAAGGTGTGTCGTTGTTGATGCAGTCATAACCTGTGTCAGGTCCCAGCTTCTTAAACATGGGGGTATTGTTGTCACGCTTGCAGCCGAAATGGAGCTGCATCGCCCAGTCTCTCTTGTGGTATTCACGGCCCACAAAGAGCATGAATGCCGTCTTGAATTTCAGCTCTTCCTCCTTGGTGAGGATCATTCTATTCAATCTCTTTAAGAAGATTTCCTCGATCTCATCATCGCTTGCAGGAAAATGCATAACATATTCCAGCGCGTGATCGGATACGTTGCAGTGCATGGTGGCAAAGAAATCCATGCGCTTGCGCAGAGCGTTCTTTAAGCCTATAAAGCTGGTGATCTCGGTCACGCCGGCGGCAGCCGCCAGTTTATCAAGATAGTCCAGATAATCAGGTTTTTCAATATTCATGGCCTTGTCAGGTCTCCAGGCAGGCAGAACCTTCACGTCAAAAGATGGATCTTCGGCAATTTTCTTATGCCATTCAAGGGAGTCGATAGGATCATCCGTTGTGCAGATCAGAGTCACATTGCTCCTCTTGATCAGGCTGCGCACGCTCATGGAGGGGTCGGCCAGTTTTTCGTTGCAGAGCTTCCAGACTTCATCCGCAGTTTTTTTGCTCAGTACGCCGTGGTAGCCAAAGTATCGCTGCAGTTCCAGATGACTCCAGTGGAAGAGAGGATTGCCGATGGCTTTTCCAAGGCATTCCGCCCATTTACAGAACTTTTCGTAATCGGACGCGTCTCCGGTGATATATTTTTCGTCTACCCCAAAAGAACGCATCAGACGCCATTTATAGTGGTCACCGCCCAGCCAAACCTGCGTAATGTTTTCAAATTGACGGTTTTCCGCAATTTCTCTGGGGTTGATGTGGCAGTGGTAGTCCATCACCGGTGTGTTTTCCGCAAACTCATGGAACAGCTTTTTGGCAGTTTCATTTTCCAGCAGAAAATCCTTGTCCATAAATTCTTTCATTTTGTTTTCCTCCATTTATTAATATTTTGTTTAACGATTGCTAACGTGTGGTGCCTCTTTTGACGATCTCGCCTGAAAAAATGGTTTTTTTCGGCATTTCTCTTCCGGCCAGTATGCCCATTAGGGTGAAGATCAGGTGCTGGCAGAGAATTTCCAGCTTGTTGTCTATGCTGGTCAGTTCGGGATCGCAGCAGTTTGCCAGCATGGAATTGTTGTAGCCCAGGATGGAAAAGTCTTCCGGAATCCGGTATTTTTTCTCTCTGGCGTATTTGACGGCGGCAAGAGCCAGCGTGTCGTCTGCAGCAATGACGCCGCGGAATTTCAGACCGTCGTCGTGGAGTTTCTTCAAATGTTCTGTCATTGCATGTATATCCTCGTGGGAACCCCGGTAGAATTGTTCCAGAGGTTCCCTGTCGATCATTTGCTCTTTCATTGCGGCGCGGTATCCGGCTAACTTGCGCATGCCGCTGTAGGAGGTGGAATTGTAGAAGTATACGATGTCCTTTACGCCGCTTTCAATCATCTGCAGGGTTGCGCTGTACATGGAAGCGTAGTCGTCGGACACCACGCTGTATACATTGGGGGCGTCCAAAGCGCCGTTAAGCAGCATCACCGGCAGTTGTGTGGCGGCGTCTGCAATGTAGCGATTGTCGCTTTCTTTCTCATATATGAAGTTGGAGCCTACCAAAATAATGCCATCCACCTTTTTTGTGATCAGAAGGTTCATGGCGGCGGCTCGGGATTCCAATTCATAGCCCGTACAGCACAGAATGCTGTCATAGCCGTTTGCGCGCAGCTTTTGCTCAATGTGATAAATTCCTTTGGCAAGATACAGGTCGGAGCTGTCCGCGCACATGATGCCGATGGTTTTCATGGTGTTCAGGCCCAGTCCCCTGGCAAAGGCATTGGGGGTGTAGCCATACTGTTGGATGACATCGAGAACCTTTTTTCTGGTCATTTCGCTGACTTTCCCACTGTCGTTGAGCACACGGGAAACCGTGGCAATGGAAACACCGGCTTTTTCGGAAATATCGTAAATGGTCATTGGTTTTTCCTTATGTCATGTAAGTGGTTACTGTTATCCGGTTTCGGTATGCCGCCAGGTATTTGGAGGCTGCGGACGGCGCATTTATGCAAAATGACTCGCCCTATAAGAATTATAGCCAAACCCGGCGGCTTTTTCAAGATATTTTTTTAACAAATGGAAAAGAGCTTATTGACGAAAGAATTATTTGGCGGTAAAATAAAGAATGTAAGCTCTTACATATGCCGTTGGCACTGCTGAAACGGAGATTCTATAAAACAATAATTAAAAAGCGTAAAATTATTTATTCGGCACTGTGTGAGCTACAGCGATATGACCATAATGCAATGTCCGCAGCGCGGGCAGAAGGGAGAGGAAATGGAAGTATTAAACAAGGCGATGACAGGCAAAAAGGAGAGGCCCGTCAAGGTGGTACAGTTCGGAGAAGGCAATTTCCTTCGAGCGTTTGTAGACTATATGATCGATATTGCCAACGAGCAGGGTAAGTTCGACGGCGACATTGTATTGATCAAACCCATTGAGTTCGGGAGCACGGAAAATTTCCACAAGCAGGACTGCCAGTATACCGTATCCCTGCGGGGCATTGTGGACGGAGAGGCAAAAGTGTTGAACAGACAGGTGACCAGTGTGTCTGATATCGTGGATACCAGCACGGAATATGAGAAATATATGGCGCTGGCCCAGATCGACACGCTTCGGTTTGTGGTATCCAACACCACGGAGGCAGGCATTGTGTTTGATTCTGAGGACAAGTTTGAGTTGAATCCGCCCAATACCTTTCCCGGAAAGTTGACAAAATTTTTATATCATAGATTTGAGACCTTTGGCGGCGATATGGGCAAGGGACTCGTGATGCTGCCTGTGGAGCTGATTGACGACAATGGTATTATGCTGAAGAAGTGCGTGATGCAGCTGATTGCACTGTGGGGATTAAGCGACGAATTCAAAAAATGGGTGGAAGAGGCGTGTATATTTACCTCAACACTGGTAGATCGTATCGTTACCGGTTATCCCCGGGATACCATTGAGGAGGAATGGGAGAAGCTTGGCTATGAAGACCGCATTATGGTTACGGGAGAGCCCTTTGCCCTCTGGGTGATTGAAAGCCCTAAGGATATCAGCAAAGAACTGCCCCTTCCGGATGCGGGACTTCCGGTAATCTTTACCGATAATCAGAAACCTTATAAACAGAGAAAGGTCCGCATCTTGAACGGAGCGCACACTTCCTTTGTGCTGGCGTCCTACCTGTGCGGTAATGATATCGTAAAGCAGTCCATGGACGACGAGGACATTAAAAACTTTATGGTGAAGACCATTTTTGATGAAGTGATTCCCACGCTGACGCTTCCGGAAGAGGAGCTGAAGGATTTTGCGGAGGCTGTGATCGCGAGGTTCAATAACCCTTATGTAAAGCATGCGCTGCTTTCTATTTCACTGAATTCCGTTTCTAAGTGGAGGGCGAGATGTATGCCCAGCCTGCTTGGCTATGTTGAGAAATTTGGCAGGCTGCCGGCGCGTCTTGCATTTTCTCTGGCGGCTTTGATGGCATTCTACACGGGAACAGAAATCCGTGGAAAGGCGCTGATCGGAAGCAGGGATGGACAGGAGTACGAGATTTTGGATGACATGGACGTTCTGGAATTCTTCCGCGATAACTGCGGGAAGAGCAGCGGTGAGTTTGTGACCGCCTTCCTTGGAAACGAGAACTTCTTCGGACAGGACCTGAATCAGGTGCAAGGGCTTACCGATGCGGTGACAGGCTATCTGGAGGAGATCAAGGCAAACGGTATGAGGGCGGCATTATGCAAAATTTCTTAAAAATAAATGACAACGACAATGTGGTGGTTGCGCTGAATGCGATTCCGGCAGGGGAGCGTATCAACGTAAAGGTGCTGGATGCCAGGGCTGACGCAGAAGGAGTTGACTGCCAGGAAAATGCCGCAGAGAGCGGAAGAACCGTGTGTGAAAAGACGATTACTGCGCTGGAAGAAATTCCGGCAGGGCATAAGATGGCAATAAAGGACATCCCGGCAGGCGGCCAGGTGATTAAATATGGCTATCGCATTGGCATTGCCAAAGAAGAGATCAAGGCTGGCGCATGGATTCACACCCATAATATCAAGACGGCGCTGGGTGATCTGTTGGAGTATACTTATGAGCCTGCGGGGATGGAGGAAAGCGTTGCCGCTTCCGGCGGAAAGGTACAAAGGGCAGCGGAAAGCACTTTTATGGGATTTAAGCGCTCCGATGGGAAAGTGGGGGTGCGAAACGAAATCTGGATTATTCCCACGGTGGGCTGTGTAAACAATGTGGCCACCGCCATTGCTAAACAGGCAAACGCCTATGTGAAGGGCAGCGTGGAGGAAGTGATCGCATTTCCGCATCCTTACGGATGTTCACAGATGGGAGAGGATCAGGAGCATACCAGAAAGATTCTGGCAGATCTGATCCAACATCCAAATGCCGGAGGCGTGTTGGTGCTGGGGCTTGGGTGTGAGAACAGCAATATTGATGTATTGAAGCCTTATATTGGGGATTATGACGAGAACAGGGTGAAGTTTCTGGTGGCACAGGAACATGAAGATGAGATTGCCGCATCTGTTGAGATCATCAAAGGCTTAATTGATTATGCGTCTGGGTTTGAACGGGAGCCAATCAGTGCGGACAGGCTGATCGTCGGCATGAAATGCGGCGGCAGCGACGGGCTCTCTGGCATTACGGCCAATCCTCTTGTGGGACGTTTTTCTGACAGGCTGATTGCGGAAGGGGGCACTACCATTCTCACGGAGGTGCCGGAAATGTTTGGCGCCGAGACGATCTTAATGAACCGCTGTGCAAATGAAGCACTGTTTCATCAGACCGTTGCACTGATCAACGATTTTAAGAATTATTTTAAGAGCCATAATCAGACCATATATGAGAATCCGTCCCCGGGAAATAAAAAGGGTGGGATCTCTACCCTGGAAGATAAATCCCTGGGATGTACCCAGAAGTCAGGCAGTGCGCCGGTGATGGGAGTGCTGCAGTATGGTGAGACCGTGAGCGCGCGGGGGCTGAACCTGCTCAGCGCACCGGGCAATGACCTGGTAGCGGCCACGGCATTGGCGGCGGCAGGAGCTCATATCGTACTCTTTACAACAGGACGTGGAACGCCATTTGCCTCTCCGGTGCCTACGGTAAAAATATCCACCAATTCCGGGCTGGCGGGGAAGAAAGCAAATTGGATTGATTTCAACGCCGGAGTGTTGGTGGAGGATAAGACCATGGAAGAAGAGACGGAGAAATTGTTTGAATACGTGGTAGCGGTTGCATCTGGTCAGAAGGTTTGCAGCGAGACCGCAGGATTTCACGATATGGCAATCTTTAAACAGGGTGTGACCTTGTAATATAAAGTTTATAGTTATGATCCCGATGCATTTTTTATATCCTTAAATCATGACGACCTTGAAATGGGAGGCAATTCCTGTTTCGAGGTCGTTTTTTCTTAAGCGATGGTTGTCTTTTAAGCGCTTTTTGCCGTACTTTGGGTAAAGTATATTGCATTTTATATTGGGAGAAATTAAAATAAAGAAAAGCAAAAATGACAGGCAAGGCGGGAGGCAGCGTGATTAAGATAGCGGTTTGTGATGATGATGAAAGAGCGCTTCAAAGGACTTTGGAAATATTGCAGAATTATAAAAATGCGCAGATCAGTGCGGATGCCTATACCAGCGGGGAGGCGCTTTTAGCTGCCGGGATAAAGTATGATGTTTTGCTGTTGGATATTGATATGGAGGGATTGAACGGAATTGAGACGGCAAGGCGTGTGCGGGAAACGGATCGGGAGGTCAAGCTGATCTATATTACCAACTACAGTGATTATACTATTTTTGCCTTTGCAGTCCATGCCTTTGCATATCTCCTGAAGCCGCTGAAAGAGGAGGAGCTTTTTTCACAGTTGGACGAGGCGAGAAGATATGGAATCTCTGCTGCGGGACAGGAGCTGGAGTTTTCGTTCAGAGAGGGGATTGTGCGGGTCAATTCCTCACAGATATTGTACTTTGAATATCTGGGCCGTCAGGTGCTGTGTCATACTGCCTTGCAGCTTTGGCACTTAAAACGCAAAATAAATGAGGTGGCACAGGAAATGAGACCCTATGGATTTGCCGTTCCCCACAAGAGCTTTGTGGTCAATCTCTATGCGGTGCAATGCATTCATGGATATGAAATTCTTTTGACGGACGGGAGTCGGATCCCTTTGTCCCAGAAAAAATCAGTGGCTTTTCGGGGAGAACTGAACGAATATCTTGCGGGAGAGAGGGGGAGGAGTACATGACGATTCTGATATATGGTGTGATTCCCTGCCTGTCCAGTGTGTTTTTGCTTATTTCCATGTTTTATGGGGCATACAGGATCAGGGGAAAAGCTTTGGCGCTGCCGGCTGCGCTGGGGCCGCCTGCCGCCCGCCGGGCAAGAATAATACGTTTGTTGGCGGCAACAGGGTATATTGTGCTTTGTGTGGTATTCTCCGTGCTGCATAATACTTATATCAACCTTCTGTTTATGGTGTTATTTCCTTTTGTGGCAGGATGGATATTCGGCACTTCCAAAAAGTATTTTGCTTCTTATTTTATTCTTTCTGCGACGGTTTTTATGACGGATGCGGCGGTGATAATTGCTGTCCAGTATCTGTGGATGATGGGAATCTTGTATCTGAATTCTCAGGAGCTGGCGTATTGCCTGTTGGTGGCGGTGAGCCGGATGACGGAATTTATGGTAATTCTTCTGGTGGTCATGGCAGCCCGGAAGAGGGCAGGGGGGCAAATCATGCCCAGGCAGGTGGTTTTATCTGTCTTTTTGCCATTGTTTTCTCTCTTTAATATGTACAGTATCCTCTATTTGGCCCAAATCTATTTTACCATGGTAACAGTTGTGCTGATTGTGGTCAATTTGCTGTTGCTTGTGGGATTGAACATATATTTCTGTGTGTTGACGGATATCATGGGAGAGAATCGCAGACTGGAAAGCGAGAGGAATCTCTACCGTCGTCAGGCGTTGATGCAATTTGAATATTATGAGAGGGAGGAGGAAAAATATGAAGAATCCAGGAAATTAATTCATGATATTCGCAATCACATTCAGGCCATGGAGGAACTGTATTGCAGAGAAGGGGCAGAGGATGCGGCGAAGTATGCGGGGAATATTCACAGAATGCTGAATTGTTTTCAACAAAAGTACTATACATCCGAGAAGCTGCTGAATATCATTTTGAATGATAAGGCTAGGCTGATGGAACGGGCGGGGATCAGGGAGGATATAAAGGTGGGAGAACTGGCCCTAGACTTTATGAGGGATACGGATGTGACTGCATTATTTGCCAATCTGCTGGATAATGCAATCGAAGCCGCCTCCGGATGTAGGGACGGGTACATCAGGCTGCGGGTGGATATGATGCGACAGTTTTTGTCCATAGTGATGGAAAACAGCTGTGAGCAGGAACCAGTGAGGGAAGGGGAAGGTTTTCGCTCCAGAAAAAAGGAGCACAAGGGAGTGGGGATCATAAGTATTCGCCGGACGGTGGAACAGTATGGGGGAGATGTACGTTTTGAATGGATTGGGGGTGTGTTTGTCACAAAGGCCGTGTTGGTGTGTACCGCTGGGGAAGAGGATGGCTGAAAACACGGAAAGCGAAAGGACAATAAACGGTTCCTGCAAGGTTAAATAGGAGGGTAAAATGATGCTTTTTGGAATCATTGTGTGTTATGCGCTGCCCGTTGGTGGGTTGGTCTTATGCGTGCGAAAGAAAAAGGGAGCGGGAAAGGCTTTTGCCATAGGTGTTTTGACCTTTGTGATCAGTCAGCTGCTGATCAGAATCCCGATTCTTCAGCTGGTACTGCCGCAATTTGCCTGGTTTGCAGTTCTTCAGATGAATCCATGGGCATATGGGTTGTTTTTGGGGGGGACTGCAGGAATATTTGAAGAAGTTGCCCGGTGGATAGGGTTTCGGATTTTTTTAAAGAGACAACAGGACTTTGCCCATGGCTTTGCTTTTGGACTTGGACATGGAGGAATAGAAGCAATGGTGCTGGTTGGGCTGAACTTTATCGTGGGTTTGTGGATGATGGCCGCTGGACAGGGGGCGCTGTTTCCCGCCGATGTTGCAGGTGTTTTTCTGGCAGGCGGAGAACGTCTGTATGTCATTGCCTTTCATGTGGGAGCATCGCTTCTGGTGTTATATGGAATTCGCGTGAGGAAATCGTTGAGATATTTGATCGGAGCCATTGTGCTCCATACGGTTTTTGATGCAGCCATTGTGATATTACCTTATGAGTTTGGGGTGAGCACATTGGGAGTTGGGGTTTATGGGGCTGTGGCCAGCATATTGACTTTTGTGGTCAGTCTGCTGATGTTCAGGAAGCTTGAATGCGGTGCAGAAAAGGAGTTGATTTCGCAATAGTGCAGGGCTTCCGGAAAGAAATAAAACATAGTCATTGTACCCGCGTGTATTATGTGGGAAGAAGACGGTAATCATGTCAGAGAACATATCATAAAAGGAAAAGGAGAAGAATGAATTATGAAGGCAAGGAATAAATTTTTGAAAACGATGGCAGTGATTTTGACTGTGGCGGTCTTTGCATTGACGGGCTGCAGTTCCACCAAGCTGGCGGAAGCATTTGACGAGGAAACGGTGAAAAGTACTGCTAAAGAGGCGGTGGATGCCCTGGTGGCAGGGGAATATGAAAAGGTGGTGGGCATGATGACGCCTTCCATGCAGGAGGCGCTTACCTCAGAGAATCTTGCCGCCAACATGGACATTATGAACGGACAGACGGGAGCGTTTAAAGCATATAAGAGTACTGCGGTTGTGGGGCAGAAGGATGCACAGGGAACGGATATGGCAGTGGTTGTTTTTGTGGTTGAATTTGAAAAGAAAAACGTCACATATACCATAAGCTTTTATGCGGATATGAAAATCGGGGGATTGTGGATGAAATAACAAAACTTGCCGTCTGTTTTTGTAGGTTTAAGGCTGTGAACGGTTGTAACAGTTTGGATAGCACCTTCCGTAAAGGCGAAATTGTCTTTTTGGAGCCTGACAGTTGCCCTGCAATGATTGCGGGACTTACGAACGCTTACAAAAAATAGGATATTCCTGCAAGAATATGCTTTACATTTGTGGGTAATATATGCTATTATATCTAGTAATGAAAACTACGTGGAATATGATTGCATATTGCGTAAGTGGTTACGGATTGGAGAACATATTATGAGCTATAAGATTATCTTGGACAGCTGTGGAGAACTGCCTGAGGAGCTGCTTTCGGATAAAAGGTTTGAGAGAGTGCCGCTGGGACTGGAAGTGGGGGAATATCAGATACTGGATGACGAGAGCTTTAATCAGGCGGAATTCCTGAAAAAAGTCGCGGAGTATCCTAAGTGTCCCAAATCCTCCTGTCCGTCGCCGGAACGGTTTGTGGAAAGCTTCCGTGAGCCTGTGGATCATGTGTATGTGGTTACTCTTTCCTCGCACTTAAGCGGAAGCTATAACAGTGCGGAACTTGGAAGAAAACTCTATTTGGAAAAATATGGGAAGAAGGAGATACATGTTGTAGATTCGGAATCTGCCAGCGGCGGCGAGACTCAGATTGCGCTGAAGCTGGTGGAACTGGAGGAGGCAGGACTTTCTTTTCAGGAGATTGTAAAGAGAATAGAAGCCTTTCGTGACAGTGTTCATACGTATTTTGTCCTGGATAATCTGGAGACCCTCCGCAAAAACGGCAGGCTTTCGGGGGTAAAGGCTTTGGTAGCTTCCACTTTGAATATAAAGCCGGTTATGGGGGCCGATAAGGGGGAAATTATTCAGCGCAGCCAGACCATCGGCATTAAGAAGGCGCTGGGAAAAATGGCGGAACTGGTGTCTTCCGAGGTGCTGAAACCGGAGGAGAGGCGATTGATCATAACACACTGCAACGCGCCTGAGCGGGCAAAACAGGTGAGGGATATGGTGATGGCGAAGACTGCGTTTAAGGAATGCATCATCATGGATACAAGGGGGATCAGCAGTATGTACGCTAATGAAGGCGGCGTGATTGTCACCGCCTGACAGAAGGCAAAAACAGGAAACAGCGCCAAGGGGTGTAGTGATTGGGATGGGGAGTGTATTATTGACAAAACCGACTGTATAGAAAAAGTACCAAAAATAATTCCACCAAGAAAATGGCGGGCATACCATACTTAAAGTACCAGTGCTTTGTCTTGTGACGAAAAAAACGCATGCCCAAGATACTGCCCAAAGCGCCGCCTGCAAAGGCGGTGGTAAACAAAGAAGCCTCCGAGATGCGCCAGGCACCCCGGATGGCTCTTTTTTTATCAATTCCCATTTGTATAAAGCCAAATAAATTGACAGCAACCACATAGATCAAGAAAAATTTCATTTTATTCCTTTCAGGTATGAGAATAACGCTTCCTCAAGAATAGCATAATTATTTCTGGAAGATTTCTTCGCCCTGTTCTTGCATCTTCATCGCTCTTACTTTGCAGGACAATCCGAACAGGTTGATAAATCCTTCCGCATCATGGTGATCATACAGGTCGCCGGTGGTAAAGGATGCGATGCTTTCATTGTACAGGGTATAGGGAGATGTGGTTCCGGCTTTGATGATATTGCCCTTGTAAAGCTTAAACTTTACTTCACCGGTGACAAATTTCTGTGTCTCTTCAATAAAAGCCTGCTCGGCCATACGCAGAGGCGTAAACCATTTGCCCTCATATACCAGGCTTGCAAAGCGGCTGCCCATTTCCTTTTTCATTGCATAGGTATCCCTGTCAAGAATGAGTTCCTCAAGCTGCTGGTGAGCTTCCATTAAAATGGTTCCGCCGGGGGTCTCATATACACCCCTGGACTTCATACCCACCACGCGGTTTTCCACGATATCAATGATACCGATGCCGTGCTTTCCTCCCAGTTCATTCAGCGTGTGTATGATTTCGGAAACCTTCATCTGCTTGCCGTTTACGGAAGTGGGAATTCCCTTTTCAAAAGTCATGGTGACATACTCGCCTTCCTCTGGAGCCTTCTCCGGCGTGGTGCCAAGTACCAGAAGGTGCCCATAATTGGGTTCGTTGGCGGGATCCTCCAACTCCAACCCTTCATGGCTGATGTGCCAGATATTGCGGTCACGGCTGTAGGAGGAATCTGCGGAAAAAGGCAGATGGATGCCGTGTGCCTTACAGTATTCGATCTCGGATTCTCGGGAATCCATTGTCCACTTATCATTTCTCCATGCCGCTATAATCTTCAGGTCAGGCGCCAGCGCCTTGATCCCAAGCTCAAAACGAATCTGGTCGTTTCCCTTGCCGGTAGCGCCGTGGCAGATGGCTGAGGCGCCTTCCTTCCTGGCGATCTCCACCAATTTCTTGGCAATCAGCGGCCTTGCCATGGAAGTACCCAAAAGGTATTTGTTTTCGTAGATTGCATTTGCCTGGACGCAGGGTACGATATATTCGTCACAAAATTCATCGATCACATTTTCAATGTACAGTTTGGAAGCGCCGCAGGATTTGGCGCGTTCTTCCAGCCCGTCCAGTTCCTCCGCCTGACCGCAGTCTACACAGACACAGATGACTTCATAATCAAAATTCTCTTTCAGCCAGGGAATGATGGCGGTAGTGTCCAGACCGCCTGAATAAGCGAGAACTACTTTTTCTTTCATTGCAATATTGCCTCCTGTTTATCATTTTGCCTCCGCTTCGGGATCATAGATAATCCTATGTAAAATGCGCCGGGAATTGTTCGGGCGGATGCTGTCTTATCGTTACGGATCCCCTGTCTGCCGCACAGGCGCAAATGCCTTACTTCTATGAGGATTGCAACAGTAACGATCCATCTTGCAAACACTATACAACATTCCTGTGGGAATTGCAAGTACAAAAATGAATAATTTCCATGTGAGGTTGTATAAAATGGAATATTATATACGTTTATGCAGTCAAAACACAGGTTTATGTGCATAAACATGCAATAATCTTTCTACTTGACACAAGACCGTGTTATGTGTATAATACAGTCATAATAACTGTGTCACACAAATAATACGGTTGGAGTGTGAGTGATGATATCATTTGAGCAGTTTGTGTTGGAGGATAGCGGGCCTATTTATATACAGATCATTAGATATATGAAACAGGGAATTGCGGCCGGTACCATAGGAGATCAGGAGGAAATTCCTTCCCGGCGTGCATTGTCGGCGCTGCTGGGGGTGAACCCAAATACAATACAGAAGGCGTATCATATGCTGGAGGAGGAAGGGGTGATCTCTTCCCGCAGCGGCGCCAAAAGCTATACCTGCGTGGATGATGGTGTCAGGGAGAGAATTCGGCTTGAGCTGCTGGCGGGAGATACACAAATGTGGGTGAAAGCAATGAAAGGGCTTGCTGTGTCAAAGGAGGAAGCTTTTGCACTGGCGGAAGAAATATGGGAGCGCTGGGGGGAAGGCTAAGTGGGATAAATGAGCTTTTGGAATAGATTGTCCCGTGAGGCAGGAAGAAATGTGAACAGTGCAGCCGGTTACAGGGGCATTGCAAAAGCAAGGTTTCTGTGGAAGATAGTGTAATCGAAGGAGGCAGGCTGATGACAGAGGGAAAGGTTAGGGATATGACTTTGGGAAGAGCGGGCATGGGGAAATGTTTTCTGTCCATGTGGGCACTGTTGGCAAAATGCAGCATTTATAAAATATTGGCGGTGCTTTTGGTGATGGTGCTGGCGGAAGGGGTTGTCTTTTCTATGACGCTGGGAGGTTTTTGCGTGAATGGGGAATTGGGGGCGGGTATTTCGGAGGGCATGGAGATTGGCGCTCTGTATCGGGTTTTTGAGAACAGAGGATTCTATCCTATTTTTGTAGCAGCGTCAGGCTTTGTGTATTTTATCCTGGTTTGGACCCAGCGGCGTCTTGAGAATGAGAATGGTGTCGCTTTACAGCGGTTTCGGATGTCCTGGAAAGGGTTTTATATCATAAAAGCTGTCTATAATGTACTTTGCCTGCTGCTTTTGTTTGCGGTGCAGGTGTGGGCCATGTTTGGAATGCTTTGGATCTTTCGCTGGGAAGCGGGGATGGGGCAGACAGGCGGACAACTGTATCTGTATGCCTTTTACGGGGTGCGTTTTTTGCATTGTCTGCTGCCGGTGGCGGATGTGGGAAAATGGCTGCGCAATTTGCTTCTGGTGGCTGCGCTTGCCATGACAGCGGCCAGACAGGGACAAAAGAAGATGGCGGTATTTTTGTTTGGGCTCTCTATCAGCTGGTTTGTCAGCGACATGGGGATCAATGTGATAGATATTCTCTCAGGAATTGTATATGCATGTATCATTTTGGAAGGGATTTTGTATCTGGCTCCAAAGAAAAAGGTTTTGGAAAATTAATCACATTTGGAAAAAGTGGAGATGTGAGCGGAAGAGAGGAATGTTATGCTTGAGATCAAATCGCTGGGAAAAGGTTATTATGGGAAGGAAGTACTGAAAGGGATAGACCTGGAGATTGGTGAAGGGGAAATCGTGGGCCTGTTTGGAGAAAACGGTGCCGGAAAGACCACATTTTTGAAGTGTATTCTCGGTCTGCTCCCGTTCCAGGGGGAAATATTGCTGGACGGGAAGAAGATTGACAAAAGCAATATAGGCCGCTTGTCTTTTGCCACCTGTGAACATTCTTTTTTTCTAAGCCTCACCGCCTCAGAGCACAGGGAATTTTATCAAATGCACTTTGGGACTTTCCGGGAGAAACGCTTTCGGGGGCTTATGGATTTTTTTGAACTGCCGATGAATAAGGCGCTGAAACATTATTCTCTGGGACAGAAGAATCAGTTTGAAGTGATAATGGCCTTGTGCCAGGGAGCTGACTATATCCTGATGGATGAGCCGTTTGTGGGAAATGATGTGTTTCACAGGGAGGATTTTTATAAGGTATTGCTGGGCGTTTTGGAACCTGATGAGACCATTCTGCTTTCCACTCATTTGATCGGGGAGGTAGAGCGGTTTGTGGGAAGGGCCATATTGCTTCGCGGGGGAAAGATCGTGGGAGATGTGGATATGCTGGAGTTGGAGGAACAGGGCCAGAATTTGACGGACTACATTAAGCAAGTCTGGCAGTATCGGCCGGATCGGGTAAATCAGGTGCTTACGGAGCTGACAGACGAAGTTTGAAATGATTTCCTGAATTGTTCTGTTGCCCGGGCGGAGCTTTGGCATGGTGGGGGAGCGCCAGGGGAAGCAGGCGGAGGATTGGAAAGGGGAGGTTTGGATGAAAAAAACGGCGATCATTACATTTGCAGTTTTTGCGGTGGTATTGGCAGCGCTGCCGCTTGCCTCTTGGAAGGTGGACGGTGAAAAGACTTCAATCGATATTACGGAGGAACCGTTGGTGGGAAATCCTGCCGCCGCTTCCGGAATTACCCTGCGGGTTGCGTCCTGCTTTGGGGAAAAGCTTAGCTGGAGTGGGAATAGCAAAAAGGGAGTAAATCTGTTATGGGATACGGAGTATACCATAGGAAGCGGCGAAGGGGCCAAAAGTACATTTGCCTTTTCTTCCAAAGGAACAGGGTGGAGCAGCCAGGATATTTTTTTTGACATTGTATGTTCCCTGATTCCCCATTATGGAACGACTTTTAACGGATCTTTTGAGACGGCTGATGCCGCAGAGCTTCCCATGTGGGAGATTGTACACCGGGTGGCGGAGAGAACGCAGGCCGGGGAGGAGCGGCGGGAAACGGTTCGAATCGCAGACTATTACGCATATTATCCGGTGAGCAGATTTGATGTTCAGGCGAACAAAAGGGTAGTGTATCAGGAGGAAGCCTTTCAGGGTGACGTTTTGGCGTACTTATCGGATTTCTTTCGTATTCCCACAGGGGAAGATACGCTGATGGTGCGGGTGATAAAGGACGAAAATGGGAAAATCAGCTTGGCGGAAATGGGGTTTGCAGCTACGGGAGATCTTCAGCTGGGCAGTGTATCCGCCTTTGGCCAGGAGGGCTGTTATTATACCTTTGTTCCCGTATATGGCGGGGAGACAGGTGAGGAAAACCAAGATCAGACATTTCGAGCATATGGGGATCGGGAATACAACAGCGGCATTTTCTACATTCCTTATGAGCAGGGGGACAACACCCTGTCCGTGGATCGGAGTCAGATCAAAAAGGTTTGTGAGCTGCCAAAAGATGAGATTCCGGTGATGATGGTGTTGGATGAGGACAGGGGACTTTTGTATCTGGGAAGCAGAGGAAAGAACGCATTTTATTTGAGTATTTATGCGCCAAACGGTGAGGAAGGGGTTTTGATAGAGCATATCCAAGTGCTCTCCGGTCGGCAGGGGGAGAACGGCAGGTCTGATTTCCCTCTCTGGAGGCAGATGACAGTGGAAGAGGGCGGTATTTTGATTACATGGCAGGACAATAGTTTTTCTTTTGTGGCGGAAGATAAAGGGGAATTTAAACTGTGGTACAGCGGAAGCTTCCCTGTTAACGGAATGGAGGAGCACATTTTCTCCCAGGAGGTTTCCGGCAGCCACGAGCTGCGAAGTTTTCTGGAGAACAAATCCTATACCGATTTCGGAAACAACTTTTTCGACCCAGGGCAGAACATCCAGAACGGAAACGACTGCTTTACAAACGGAAATGCCTGTCTGTTTGACGGGGAGCGTCTGGTGCTGGCATCGCTGGTGGACTGGCAGCATGTAAATGTACTGTTGTCCGTCTATTATGAAGACGGGCTGGCATATTGCGGGTTATACAGACATAGCGGTAATCATAAAATCTATCACACGGGCTCCATCGATGGCGCAATTCCCCAGGGCATTTGGGAGCGAGGCTGCGTGAGACTGAGCAAAGAGGGGGATGGAGAGTAAAAAATGTCCGAAAAAGGCAAAGATAGCGGGGCGTTGAGAAGCTTTCTCGAAACATGTTATCCGCCCGGATATGAGTGTTGGCAGGAATGGACGGCAGCCTGTATCCTGTTGGGGATGGGAGTCCTGTTTAGCTTCCGTTTCTTTTACAGGCTGTGGAGTGCAGAGGAGCAGATGCGCCAGACATTTGAAGGCTTTAGAATAAGTGGGGAAGGCTTTGAGGCGGAAGCTTTTGCAGGGATGGTATGTCAGGATCTGGTATTTTTTGTGCCGCTGCCGTTATTTTTGACAGCTATGGCGGTATATCATTATTTATATTACTTTTCCAAAACAAAGAGTATTTATCTCATGCGCCGTCTTCCCAGGAGGGGTGCGGTTGCACGGAGCTGTATTCTGGGACCCTTGTTGTGCCTGGGGATAGGCGGCCTTTGTGTGGCGGGATTGTATTTGCTGTATTATGTAATTTATCTGCTTGTCATTCCTTTGGCATACATGCCAAGGTTATATTAAAAGACTTTACATGCCATGTTGTTTTATGCATTTGCGATGAATAAATATGCAATAAGAAAAAGAGCGGTTTCCGGAAGGAAACGTTTTGAACGGATACTGCGATTGCCAGATGGTTGGAACACGGGGAGATGAAGCAGATGTTATTTTCCGTTTTTGATTCCAAGAAGCTAGGGTTATTTGACCTCCCTCCTGCGGGGAGGTTTTCTTTTGTCTTAATACTCCTATGATCGGGCTCCTTATGGACGGCAGATACCTCTGTTTCCCATTGTCTGTGGGATGGAATGGGGAACAGGATATGGATTCTAGGTTCCCTGGAACCATATATGAAGAAAAATGTGTATAAAAATAAAAAAGTAGTGGACATTTATGCAAAAAGTGGTATGATAGTATCTGTCCCACATGTTTGGCATTACGAAGGGAATCAATAATCGCAAGAGGCGGCAGGGAGGCAGGAATATGATAAAAATCGGAATTATCGGGGCGACCGGTTATGCGGGCGGGGAGCTGGTAAGGATATTGGCAGGTCACAGAGAGGCTGAAATCGTCTGGTATGGTTCCCGCAGTTACATAGATCAAAAGTATCATCAAGTTTATAGAAATATGTTTGAAATTGTGGAGGACGTCTGCAGGGATGATAACCTTGCGGAGCTTGCAAAACAGGTGGATGTGATTTTTACCGCTACTCCTCAGGGATTTCTGGCGGGGCTTTTGACGGAGGAGATATTGAAGGATGTAAAAATCGTAGATCTATCTGCGGATTACCGTATTAAAGATGTGGAGGTTTATGAGAAATGGTATGGTATAGAGCATAAATCCCCGCAATTTATTCAGGAGGCGGTTTACGGCCTATGCGAGATTAACCGAAATCAGATTACGAATCAGACAAGGCTGGTGGCCAATCCGGGCTGCTATACCACCTGTTCCATTTTGACGGCATATCCGCTGGTAAAAGAGGGATTGATCGATGTGGACACATTGATTGTGGATGCAAAATCCGGCACTTCCGGAGCAGGCCGGGGGGCCAAGGTTCCAAATCTTTTCTGCGAGGTCAACGAAAATATAAAGGCTTATGGCGTGGCCAGTCACAGACATACGCCGGAGATTGAGGAACAGCTTGGGTATGCGGGAAACTGCAGGGTGACAATCAATTTTACGCCTCATCTGGTACCGATGAACAGAGGAATTTTGGTTACGGAATATGCATCCCTGAAAAGGAAATCAGACGGCACACTGCCCTCTTATGAAGAAATTCGTGAGGTTTATGATAACTATTACAAACAGGAGAAGTTTATCCGTGTGTTGGAGCGAGATTGCTGCCCGGAGACAAAGTGGGTGGAAGGCAGTAATTATGTGGATGTGGGATTTGTGATCGACGACCGTACAGGGCGTATCATCATGATGGGAGCCTTGGATAACCTGGTAAAGGGTGCAGCAGGACAGGCGGTGCAGAATATGAATCTGCTGTTTGGGCTGAAGGAAAGCGAGGGTCTGGAGCTGGTGCCCTGCTTCCCGTGAGTCAGGGAATTTCTTTAAAGCAGAGCTGATGTTTTTGTGCGGGCAGGGAAAGCGCTGGATACTGTCCGATGCAGATTTGCCGTCATGACGGCTGGCAAAGGGAATCAAAGAGGGAATGAGATGGATAAGAAGTTTACTGTCAGGACAATGACAGAGAAAGATTATGATGGGTTGTACGCGCTGTGGATGACAATCCGGGGGTTTGGCATCCGCAGTATTGATGATTCCAAAGCAGGTGTGGAGCGTTTCCTCAGGAGGAATCCGGATACAAGTGTGGTGGCGGTTGGAGAAGATGGCGCCATTGTGGGCGGAATCCTCTGCGGCCATGACGGCAGACGGGGCTGTCTGTATCATGTGTGTGTCAGAGAGGATTATCGCAGGATGGGAATCGGGAAGGCTATGGTGGTTCATTGTATGAATGCCTTGAAGACGGAAGGCATCAACAAGGTCAGCCTGATTGCTTTTACGAAGAACGATGTGGGAAATGCGTTTTGGAACCGGGTGGGCTGGACGAAACGGCAGGATTTAAATTATTATGAATTTACCCTGAACGAGGCTAATATCACGGAGTTTAATAAATGATGCCATGCTTTCAGAACTGTCCGGCAATGTGAGGCAGGATGGAATATGGCTGTAAAGAGATTGATGAAAAAGAATAATATGCATCCTTACAGAATGCGGAAAAGAGGAAATATATGAGTACGATCAGACAGATCGAAGGCGGTGTGACCGCAGCAAGGGGATTTATGGCGGCAGGAACGGAGGCTGGTATCAAATATAAGGGGCGCAGGGATATGGCGTTGATTTTCAGCACGGCGCCCTGTGTGACGGCGGGGACGTTTACCAGTAATGTGATGAAAGCGGCCCCTGTAATTTGGGATAAGGACATTGTGGAGAAGTCGCCGTTTGCGCAGGCGGTGGTGGTGAATTCCGGAATTGCAAATGCCTGTACAGGAAAGCAGGGAATGGATTGCTGCAGGGCTGAGGCGGAATGCGCCGGTTTGGCGTTGGGAATTCCGGCGGAGGCTGTTTTTGTGGCTTCCACAGGTGTCATAGGGATGCAGCTTCCCAAGGACAGATTGGAAGCCGGTATCAGGAAGCTTGCGGCAAACAAGGCGGAGAGCGTGGAGGCAGGCCTGGATGCGGCCAAAGCTATCATGACCACAGATACGGTGCCGAAGCAGATCGCCGTGTCGTTTACCGTCGGCGGTAAAGATGTGACCTTGGGGGGAATGTGCAAAGGCTCCGGCATGATTCATCCCAATATGTGTACCATGCTTGCATTTCTCACCACAGATGTGAAAATATCAAAAGAAATGCTGCAAAAAGCGCTGCGGGAGGATGTGGTAGATTCCTTCAACATGATTTCCATAGATGGGGACACCAGTACCAACGATACGCTGCTGGTGCTGGCAAACGGTCTGGCGGGAAATGAGGAGATATCTTCCGAGGGGGAAGAGTACGAAGCTTTTTGCCAGGCACTGCATTATGTAACCACCTATATGGCGAAGAAATTGGCCGGGGACGGAGAAGGAGCGACGGCGCTTATTGAGTCCAGGGTGATTGGAGCCGCTACAAAAGAAGACGCCAGGATACTGGCCAAATCAGTGATTTGCTCTTCTCTTACCAAGGCCGCCGTTTTTGGCCATGACGCCAATTTTGGCAGGATGTTGTGCGCGCTGGGGTATTCGGGGGTTGCTTTTGATCCGGAGAATGTGGATCTTTATTTCCAGGGCGTGAGCGGTAAGATTCAAGTATTCGGAAACGGTCAGGCCTGTGATTACAGTGAAGAGGACGCCGCCAGGATAATTTCGGAACCGGAGGTGACGATTCTGGCAGATATGCATATGGGCGATGAGGAGGCTACTGCCTGGGGATGCGACTTGAGTTATGATTATGTGAAGATTAACGCGGATTACAGGAGTTAGGCGCACCAAGCTGGACAGCGCTGATGATAAGAAAAGCGCTGACGGGAGCAAATGTCAGATTGAAAGCGGATAATATTTCTATTGGCAGTGTCAAAGACGGAAGTATATTCGGGGCTCATGAGATTATATTTGCAAACCACAAAGGGGAAGTGGTCGCTTACAGGCATGAGAAAGGGAGAGACGGATCATGGAGAAAGATATGGAAAAGGTATTGCAGAAGGCGGAGGTGCTGATCGAAGCCCTTCCCTACATTCAGCGCTTTAACCGTAAGATTATCGTGGTGAAATACGGCGGCAGCGCCATGAGCAACACAGAACTGCAAAAGAATGTCATCAAAGACGTGACGCTTTTGAAGCTGGTGGGATTCAAACCCATTATCGTCCATGGCGGGGGCAAGGAGATCAGCCGCTGGGTGGGCAAGGTAGGCAAGGAAGCAAAATTTGTGGGCGGACTTCGGGTCACCGATGATGAGACCATGGAGATTGCGGAGATGGTGTTGAACAAGGTGAATAAAGATCTGGTCACCATGGTGCAGGAGCTGGGCGTGAAGGCGGTGGGCATCAGCGGCAAAGACGGGGGGCTTCTGGGCGTGGAGAAGAAATATGCCGAAGGCCAGGATATCGGGTTTGTAGGGGAGATCACCAATGTGAATCCCAAGGTACTCTTTGATCTGTTGGAGAAAGACTTCCTTCCCATAGTGGCGCCCATAGGGCTGGACGAACATTATCAGACCTATAATATCAACGCTGACGATGGGGCATGTGCCATTGCCAAGGCGGTGAATGCGGAAAAACTGGCGTTTCTGACGGATATTGAGGGGCTGTACAAAGATATCAATGATAAAACCAGCTTTATATCCAGGCTTTCCGCAACTCAGGCCAAAGAGCTGGTGGAGGACGGATTTATCGGCGGCGGTATGCTGCCTAAACTTAACAGCTGTATTTCGGCAGTGCGAAACGGTGTAAAGCGGGTTCATATTCTGGATGGCAGGATACCCCATTGCCTCCTTCTGGAAATCTTTACCCGACAGGGCGTCGGCACTGCCATCATCAATGACGAAGACTGGGAAATATCGGGCTGAAAGATCCTGGAATAAAAAGGAAGACAGCCCTGAAGTGGAATCGCCAAAAAGGAAACTGAAATAGGAGCCCAAAATTATGAATATGCAGGAATACATCGAAGAAGCAGAAAATGCGCTTCTTCATACCTATAATCGCTATCAAATCGTGTTTGACAAAGGGGAGGGAGTTTACCTCTATGATATGGAGGGGAAGCGGTATCTGGACTTTGTGGCAGGGATTGCCGTATTTGCATTGGGGTATCACAATGAGGAATATAACGATGCTTTGAAAGCGCAGATTGACAAGCTGCTTCATACATCCAATTATTATTACAATGTGCCGGCCATCAATGCGGCGAAAAAGCTCAAAGAAGTTTCCGGCATGGACAGAGTTTTTTTTACCAATTCCGGTGCGGAAGCCGTTGAGGGCGCCGTCAAGGCCGCAAGGAAATACGCCTGGCTGAAGGATGGAAGGACGGATCACGAGATCATTGCCATGAATCATTCCTTTCACGGCAGAACCATGGGCGCCCTGTCCGTGACCGGGAATCCCAAGTATCGGGAACCGTTTGAGCCCATGATAGGTAATATCCGATTTGCGGACTTGAACGATCTGGACAGCGTGAAAAGGCTTGTGTCTGATAAAACATGCGCAATTATTATGGAAACCATACAGGGTGAGGGCGGCCTGATGCCTGCGGACGAGTGCTTTTTAAAAGGTGTGAAAGCAATTTGCGAGGAGCGGGATATTTTGCTGATACTGGATGAGATTCAGTGCGGCATGGGACGAACGGGATATATGTATGCTTGGCAGCGCTACGGCGTAAAACCCGATATTATGACAACGGCCAAGGCGCTTGGCTGCGGTGTTCCTGTGGGCGCCTTTTTGATGACGGAGAAGGTGGGGCGCAATTCCCTTGCCGCCGGGGATCATGGTACGACCTATGGGGGAAATCCCTTTGTCTGTGCGGCGATCGAAAAAGTGCTTGATTTATTTGAAGAGAACCATATAATAGAAAATGTGAGGGAAGTGGCGCCCTATCTGGAGCGGCGTCTGGAAGAATTAAAAGAGAAATACCAATGTATTACGGAGCGTCGGGGGATGGGGCTTATGCAGGGGCTGGTTTTCGACCATCCTGTAAGGGATATTATTGATGGCGCCCTGGAAAAGGGACTGGTGCTGATCAATGCCGGGACCAATATTATTCGATTTGTACCGCCCCTTGTTATTTCTAAGGAAAATGTAGATGAGATGATTGATATTTTGGAACATGCCATTGGGAGTGAAGCATGCGGTTAAAGAGTAGATTGGCAGCGGTGGCGGCCGTGGCAGTGATGGCTGCGGCTGTCTGCTACGGAAGTATTATGGGAACGGAGGAGACGGATGAAGGGGAAGTGGTGGAAATTCCCGTATCCTGGTTTGGACAGAAAGAAACCATTCATTTCTGGTATTCCGATGAGAATTTGTCGAGTTTTATAAACAGTGCGGCTGTGGCGTTTGGAGAAAAGGAAGGGGTTCGCGTTTTGCCAGAGTTGAAAGCTGATAACGAATATCTGGAAGCAATCAACAAGGCGTCTCTGGATGAGGATCGGCAAATGCCGGACGCCTATCTGCTGAGTCATGATTCTCTGGAAAAGGCGTATCTGTCGGGGCTGGCAACAAGGATTCAGGATGCGGCAGGAATCTGCAACAGCAAAAATTTTCCGGAGGCTGCGTTATTTGCAGCCACTTATCGGGACAAGCTGGTGGGTTATCCTTTGTTTTTTGAGACCAGTGCCCTTGTGTATAACGAAACGTATCTGGCGGAGTGGGCGAGACAGACCGCAATGAAGGAGTTATTGGCTGCCAGCGGAACGGAATGGAATCCGGAAGAGCATCCGGACGGAATTCCTGTGGACGAAGCGCTTCTTGCCGCCAGGACGGAAGCGTATTTTCAGGAAGCCGTCCCGGCCACGGTGGAGGATATTCTGACAATGGCGGATTCTTTTGACGTGCCGCTGGATGTGGAAGGCGTTTTCAAATGGGACGTTTCCGATATTTTCTATAATTACTGGTTTGTTGGGAATTATATGATTGTGGGCGGAGAGTATGGGGACGACCCGGCAATCATAGATATTAATAACAAGGAGACCATTCAATGTCTGGAGGTATACAAGGCGTTGAATCAGTTTTTTTCCATTGAATCGGACACGGTGGACTACGACCTGGTAGTGGACGACTTTTGCCGGGGCAGGACGGTATTGACCGTTGCGACCACAGATGTGGTGAGAAAGTTAAAGGAGGCCGAGGAAGCGGGAGATGTGGCCTTTGACTTTGGTATTGCATTGCTTCCGCAGATCAACGAAGAGCTGCAAAGCCGCCCCATGTCAGTGACAAACGTGGTGGCAATTAACGGATATTCGCAACATAAGGCTCTGGCAAATCGTTTTGCCGCATACTTGGTGGGAGAATGTGCCGATTCCGTTTATGCCAGAACAGGACGGGTAGCGGCAAATCTAAATGCGGATGTGGATGACGAGTATTTGCAGGTATTCAAATCGGCGTATGCCAAAAGCATCCCGCTGCCCAAAATGATGGACACGGGAAATTTCTGGATGCAGTTGGAGGGGCTGTTTTCTAAAGTCTGGAACGGGGCGGATGCGGCGCAGCTTGTGGAGGAGCTTGCCGGAAAGATCGCGTCTCAGGTGCGGTAGAATGTATAATATCCCAATCATGGGACACACTTTTATCAAGCTTTGTGAAAGGAAGGTGTGGACTATGGTTGGGCTTTTTATTGCATTGATTTCCGGGGCGCTTATGAGTATACAGGGGGTGTTTAACACCCAGGTCACAAAGGCGTCGAGTACCTGGGCGGCAAGCGCGTTTGTACAGCTGACGGCGCTTTTTGTCTGTCTTGGCGCATGGCTGTGCATGGACCGAAGTAATCTGATGAAAGTATTTCAGGTACAGCCCAAATATATGCTGCTTGGAGGGGCCATCGGAGCGTTTATCACATATACGGTAATCAAGAGTATGGATATGCTGGGACCGGCAAAGGCGGTGATGCTGATTGTGGTAGCGCAGCTGGCGGTGGCATATGTAATTGAGTTGTTCGGATGGTTTGGTGTAGAGAAGCAGCCTTGGGAGTGGCGAAAAGCCTTGGGCATGGCCATAGCGGTGGCAGGAATTGTCATTTTTAAGTGGAAGTAAGGGTCAGTGTATCAGCGCAGCAGCTTGATGAAGGATTCATCAGCTGCAATATAACATGGTTTGTAATGAAAAAAATAAAATAAGTTCTTGTAAATGTGGTTGGATTCCTTTACAATAGAGACAGTCAGCATAGAGAGGCAATCCCTTTCATTCCCGCAGCCAATGGGCCGGAAGTGCAAAGATGCCTGGCAGCGATGCCGGATTTTTGCTCTTCTTGGGCACTTGCGGAGAAAGAGAGGGACTATGATGAATGTTAAATTTAGGTCTGATCAAAGGAAGTATCGGAAATTCATAAGAAAAATGATCTTGGCTGCCGCAGGCGGCTTGTTTGTGTTGTTGTGCGGATGTAGTCGCACAGAGGTGGGAGAGACGATTTTTATTGAAGGTGTCAGGACGCCGGAAACAAAAGAGGCTTTGGGACGGGAGGAGAAGGGCGTTTATGATGACCCCGTGGGGGGAACGTTTACGCAACGGCAGGTTGATTCCTGCGCCGGAGAAGAAGCTTCCTCAGAGATGGAAAAGGAGCTGCTGATTCGCGTTTATGTCTGCGGTGCAGTGGCGGATCCGTGTGTGGTGAGCCTTCCTTTAGGAAGCCGCGTGGAGGATGCGGTGCTTTTGGCCGGGGGTTTTGACATGGAGGCAGCCACGGATGCCGTGAATCTGGCGGACTGGATTACGGACGGGCAGATGCTCTATATTCCCACAAGGGCGGAGGCGGAAGAGGGAAAAAACGGCAAAGACCGGCAGGGTCAATACGCGGAGGCCTGGGGGCATGGATTTGGATCGGATGCGGGGAACAGGGAAGACAGTCTTGTAAATATCAATACTGCGGATGTTGCGGTACTTGTGACGCTGCCCGGAATCGGGGAGAGCAGGGCAAGGGACATTGTTGCATATCGGGAGAAAAACGGCCCCTTTGTGCAATGCCAGGATATCATGAAGGTATCCGGTATCAAGACAAGTATTTATGAGAAGATTTGTGGGAAAATAACAGTGAAGTGAGGGAGTATAAAATGGCGAAAAAGAGAGCTTTGGTAGTGGATGATGAGAAACTGATTGTGAAGGGAATCCGGTTCAGTCTGGAACAGGATGAGATGGAAGTGGATTGTGCTTACGACGGGGAAGAAGCGTTGGAGTATGCCCGCAGCAATCAGTATGATATTATTTTGCTGGATGTGATGCTGCCAAAGCTGACAGGCTTTGAGGTGTGCCAACAGATTCGGGAGTTTTCCACAGTACCGATTATCATGCTTACCGCAAAAGGGGACGACATGGATAAGATTTTGGGACTGGAGTACGGGGCGGACGACTATATTACCAAACCCTTTAATATTCTGGAAGTGAAAGCAAGGATTAAAGCCATTATGCGCCGCACGGAACCAAAGCGAATCATGGGAGACATACCGGCGGCAAAGACCGTTGAGTGTAGGGAACTGCGTCTTGACTGTGAGGGGCGGAGGGCATTTATCTCCGACAGGGAGATCGGACTCACCGCAAAAGAGTTTGAAGTTCTGGAACTTTTGATGTTGAATCCCGATAAGGTATACAGCAGGGAAAGCCTGCTGCAGTTGGTATGGGGTGCGGGATATCCGGGGGACGTGCGCACGGTGGACGTACATATCAGGCGGTTAAGAGAGAAAATCGAACAGAGTCCCAGCGAACCCAAATATGTGATCACCAAATGGGGCGTGGGATATTACTTTCAGAAATAGTGAAAGCATATGGAAAGATAACGGATTCGTAGACGGCGAAAAAAGGGTGGAATGACAGTGAAAATATTGGGAGAACTCAAAAAGCTCCTTTCTCTGCGCAGCCTTCAGGCGCGCATCTTTATCATTGTGCTGGTGGTGGGCCTGATTCCCAGTTTGATTATGCATCATGGAATTCTGGGGAGCTATGAAGAACGGTCAGTGCAGAACAGGATTGCAACGGTCCAAAACCAGCTGATGATCGTAGGAAATCATTTGATCAGCAATAATTATTTTCATACAAAGCCGGAAGGCTACAACAGCAGTGTGTCCAGGGAAGTGATCAATGCGGAACTGGAAATGATCTCAAATCTGTATGAGGGACGTGTTATGATCATTAATTCCAGTTTAAAGGTGGTCAAGGACACTTATGGCATCAGCACGGGCAAGACCATCATCTCGGAAGAGGTCATCCAGTGCTTTCACGGGGAGAATCTGTTTCACTATGATAAGGAACATGGTTACATAGAAATGACCACTCCCATTATTGATACCAGCGATTCTTCCGGCGCCATTGTGGGCGTTATGCTGACCAGTATTTCCAGCGAGGCCATAGCCGCCACGCTGGAGGTGCTGGACAGGAAGGCGGCTATTTTGGGAAACTTGATCTTTGTAGGCGTGGTGGCGCTGGCGTTGGTATTGTCTGTTGTGTTGACCCGTCCGTTCAACAGAGTGACGGAAGCCATCAATGAGGTGAATGCAGGCTACAGTAATGAAAGTATTTCCGTACCTGATTATGCGGAGACGGTAAAGATTGTGGAAGCGTTTAATCATCTGTTGAGCCGGATGAAGGCGTTGGATGCTTCCAGGCAGGAATTTGTGGAAAATGTGTCCCATGAATTGAAAACACCCATGGCTGCGGTGAAGGTATTGGCGGATTCTCTGCTTTCTCAGGGGGATGCGCCTGCAGAGCTCTATCGAGAGTTTCTGGTGGATATTGCGTCAGAAATTGATCGGGAGAACCGTATTATCACGGATTTGCTGGCGTTGGTCAAAATGGAGAAAAAGGCCCAGGAGCTGAATATTATATCTTTGAACGTAAATGATCTGGTGGAGCTTATCCTAAAGAGGCTCCGTCCCCTGGCGCGGAAAAAGGATGTGGAAGTGGTCTTTGAAAGCATGCGGCCGGTGATGGCAGAGGTGGACGAGGTGAAGATGACGCTGATAATGACAAATCTGGTGGAAAATGCCATAAAGTATAACAAAGAACATGGCTGGGTGCGAGTGGAGCTGGATGCGGATTATCAGTATTTCGTATTTAAGGTCAGCGATTCCGGGATCGGTATTCCGGAGGATTCCCTGGCGCATATCTATGAGCGTTTTTATCGTGTTGACAAGTCCCATTCCAGAGAGATCGGAGGGACAGGCCTGGGACTGGCAATTACCAAAAATGCCGTTTTGATGCACAGAGGGGTGATTAATGTGACCAGCGTGGAAGGGGAGGGATCCAGCTTTACGGTGAAGATTCCCCTGACCTGCGCTCTGGGGACAAGCTGACAACTCTCCCAACAGTAAGAAGAAATGCCGGGAGATTGGGATGAGAAGATTGTGCGAGTGTGTGGCTATAAAGGGATTGGGCTGATCGATTGAAGGAACCATGGCACATGACGGTATCATAAATTAGAGGGCTGAAATGGGAAAGAAGATTTCTGGAGCGTTGATGACGCTGATTTGTGTTTTGCTGTTTGCTTCCTGCGGGAACGAAGAGGCGGATAAAGAGAATATTTTTCAAGTATATTATGTCAGTAACTCAGAGACCAAAGTGGAGGCGCATCCGCATACGATGGAGGCGGATACGCCGGAAGCGCAGTTGAAAGAGCTTGTGGAGTGCCTGTCCACCAATCCGGAGAAGCTGGAGTATAAGGCGCCATTGAACATGGGATTTCAGGTGCTGAATACAAAATTGGAAGACGGGAAACTGCAGATAGACGTGGATGGGGCTTATAAGAAGCTGCCCGTGACTACGGAGGTGCTGGTGCGGGCGGCCATTGTGCGCACTTTGACACAGCTGTCTCAGGTGAGCCTGGTGTCTGTGACCGTAGAAGGAAATCAGCTTTATGACAGCAACGGCGGTACGGTGGGCTGGATGAGCGCGGATCAGTTTATTGATAATGACGGAAACGAGATCAATACCTATGAACTTGCCAGGGTGAGACTGCATTTTGCGGATGAAAGCGGAACAAGTCTGATCGCCGCCTATCGGGAGAAACATTATTCCACCAATACCTCAAGGGAACGGTTTGTGGTAGAAGAGTTGATCGCAGGTCCAAGCGGGCAGGTAGAAGGGCTGTTCCCTTCCGTCAATCCCAATACGAAGATTATCAGTATCACCACAAAAGATGGAATCTGTTATGTGAATCTGGATGAAACATTTTTGACCGTGGTGAACAATGTATCCACGGATATTTCCATCTATGCCATTGTGAATTCTCTTTCCGAACTGAGCAATATCAATAAGGTGCAGATTCTTATAAACGGAGAGGTACCCTCTTCTTTCTCCGCATCCGTTTTTGAGCGGAATTTGGATATTGTCACAACTTTGGAGAAATAGCGGCCGGCGGATGCAGGACAAAAACAGGCAGCGGATGGCTTGGGTGAGAAAGAACAAAAGATTTTGGAGACGGAGAGATATGTTTTAACCGGGAGAGAGCAGGATGAAGCAGAGCAGGAAAAGCGTGTTGTTTTTGGAGGATGAGCCTACCATTCGTGAAGTATTGACAGAATATATGACGCTCTCCGGATATCAGGTGGCTGAAGCAGACAGGGGAGACAGAGCGATCAAATTGTTAGAGGAACAGGAATTTGATCTGGCGGTATTGGATATCTGCGTGCCCGGGGTGGATGGATTTGGTGTGCTGCGCTATATACAGGAAAACGGAAAGAAAACGGCAGCGATTATGTTGACGGCTTTGGAGGATGAGCAAACGCAGGTAAAGGCGTTTAATTTATATGCGGATGATTATATTATTAAGCCGGTATCACCCATTATTTTGCTGAAACGGATGGAGACAATCCTGCGCAGAACCGCAGGAAAAGGAGCAGAGGAGGAAAAGGACAGGGGATTGATCTTGAAAAGTGAGGCATATTGTGCCTTTTACCGAGGAGAAAAGCTGCCTTTGACCTTGAGCGAATATCTGCTGCTGCAGACATTGTATCAGGAGCCGGACAGGGTATTTACCCGGGAACAACTCATTTTACGTATATTTAATGAAGACTATATCGGTAATGATCGGATTATTGACGCCCATGTAAAGAATCTCAGAAAAAAGCTGCCGTTTTCCTGCGTCAGGACGGTGATTGGCGTGGGATATCAGTTTGACGGGGAAGTGCTGCGGGCGGAGGAATAGAATGGGGCTTGGGCGAAAGAATCTGGCGTACAGTCTGGCGCTGGCGGGGATATTGATGCTGTTTTTGCTGGGATATTTTGCGTACATGCTGCCCTCTCTGTATGTGGATTACATGATGGAACAGAATTTGCAGTCCATCAGACAACAGCATAATTTTTATATGGATAACGGTACCTATGAGGGAGTCCCGGTGAAAAATTCCGTGGCATGTTTTTCGTTGGAAATCCCATATGACGGGGAATCCATGAAGGTGACAGGAAAATCGTATTCGCTGGAAATCGCAGTAAAGGATGGACGGCTGAAGGGTTTGATCAGTGAGATTTGTAAAAAGCTGACCCAGTGGGAACCGGCCGGTGAAAAGGTATCCGGAGAGAGCAATTCCCGTGATATTCAAGGAGAATTAAACGGTATGGTGGAAATATTTCGGGAGGAAGTGGGGAAAGACCGGGAGTTTCCTGTGGAAGTACGGCTGCTTTACCGGCAGGACATGAATACAGAATTTTATAACGAGTCGGTTAAAATTCATCCTTTTTCCGAGCAGATGGTAGTTATAGAAACTGGTGTGGAGGATACTTCCAATCGGTATATGAATTATATTGCAGTGGAGCGGGGAGGGGATCGCCTGGTCATTTCGTGTCTTCCGGTGGTGGCGCCGGAGATGAGTGAGATCCGTCCTATTGTGATGCAGAGCATTCCCATGCTGGGAGCGGTGTTATTGCTGATGGTACTGCTGTTTTCGCAGATATATTCCGGGGGGATTGTGGCGCCCATTGAGGATTTGGTTTGTTATGCGGAGCGGATGAAGCGCTCACTGGCAGAACCTGGAGCTATTCAAAGGGGTGCCATAAAACCGGTGGAACGCCAAAAGGGAGACGAAGTGGACGCTTTAGCGGATACACTGGCGGATTTTTATGGTCAGATTCGGGAAAATATGGCCAGGCTGGCAGAGAAAAACAGAGAGTTGGAGGAAGAAAACAAACGTCAGGAAATATTTTTGCGCGCATCTTCTCATCAGTTGAAAACCCCAGTGGCCGCTGCGCTGTTGCTGGTGGACGGTATGATGAATGGAGTGGGCAAATATCAGGATGTGAAAGTTTATCTGCCCAAGGTGAAAGAACAGCTTTTATCCATGCGCAAGATGGTGGAAGATATTTTGTATTTGAATCACTGTGCGGAAAATATGGAAATTTCCACGGTGGGTCTTGGGACAATGGTCAAAAAAGGTCTGCAGGCATATCAGGTTTCCGTTTTGGAAAAGAAGCTTACCGTGGAGGTACCGGAGGGGGAAGGGCCGGAAATAAATACGGATGAACAGGTATTTATGCAGGTATTGGATAATCTGTTGTCCAATGCGGTGAAATATACGCCCTCCGGAGGATGCATTCGTCTGATAATGACCCAAAGTAAAGACGTGGGAGAAACGTTGAAGGACTGCAGAGGGGAGTCGAAATGGGAGCTGCGATTGGAGAATTACGGCGTGACCATTCCCGTGACGCTTCTTCCGCACATTATGGAGCCTTTTGTCAGCGGCAGTCATGAAGGAAACAATGGGGGCCATGGCCATGGTCTTGGACTGTACATTGCCTCTTATTACGCCGGGAAATTGGGATTAACTCTTTTAGTCAATAACGGAGAAATGGGGGATTGTGTGGTCGCCACCCTCATGTCACATAAATCATAAAGCTTCATACGATCTTCATCTGAAATTCATATCAATCTGCTACAATCATTACAATATCAATTTTACAAAATGATTCCGGGTGCCAAGGCGCAGAAATGTAAAAAAGTTCCCAAGTGGGAGAAGATTTTCGCAAACGGGAAAGGTTTCCGCAAATGAAAAGGATTTCCGTAAGTGAAAATCCTTTTCCGCTTGTGGGAGTGAAAAACGTTTGGGAGCAGGCATGAAAACGGAACTGATAACAGGAGGTCATAGCTTATGTTGCTATCCATTGAGAATTTGACCGTGCGGTATGGGGCGGATACTGCGCTGGCCATAACGGAACCGCTTCAAATCAACAAGGGAGACCGGGTTGGGGTGATTGGTTCTAACGGTGCGGGAAAGACTACGCTGGTCAAAAGTATTTTGGGGCTTGTGCCCTATCAGGGGACCATTCGAACGGAACTGAAGCCTGAACAGATGGCCATTCATATGCAGTTTAACGAGTATGCGGACACCATGCCGGTGAAATATATTATGGAAGCGATTCTGGATACAAGGATAGGGGGAAATAAAAAATTGCAGGAGTTGATTTCTTATTTTGAGTTTGAGGACTGCCTGCGAAAAAGATATTCAAAGCTTTCCGGGGGACAGAAGCAGAGATTTACCATTATTATGGTTATGATGCAGGAGGCGGCGCTGACGCTGTATGATGAAGTTACATCGGGGCTGGATTTTGAGACAAGGCAGAAATTGGTGGAAAAGCTTGCGGACTGGTATCGGGAGAGGGAAGAAAGCCTGCTTGTGGTGTCCCATTATTATGAGGAGTTGGAGCAGTTGGTGGATAAACTGTTGATTCTGGACCAGGGACATGTGATTGATTACGGCACCAAAGATGAATTGTTCAGAAAATATTGCGGCAGGGCGGTGATTGTGACGGATCGCTCCGAAAAAAATGAAGCGCTTCTGGTTTCCTATGAAAAACTGGCGTCGCCCAAGCATCTTCTGGCAGTTTCCTGTGAAAGTGAGGAGAAGGAAAAGGAGGTCGTAGAGCTGTTTTTGAAGCATAATGTAAATTTTAAGCGGAGTAACAGCGATATAGAGATGATTTACATGAATGCAAAGGAGGGAAGTAAGAAATGAGAAAGCTGATAACCAGGCAAATGCTGATGTTTGAATTTCGTAATATTATCGGGAATCCCTATATACATATCTTTGGGGTAGGGATGCCGATTATGATGATGATTTTGATTTGCCGTGTGGTAACATCCCAGATTCCGGATGAGACCATTTTGGCAAATGCGGTCACATCCGTTTTTTTAGGGCTGGGAACCATGATTCCCATGGCTACTGTATTGATCGGCTATGGGGCGGATCATGCCAGGGAACTGGAAAAGGAGATTCCGTTGCGAATGGAACTTTTTGGTATCAAGGTTGGGATGTCTTTGTGTAACAACATTGTTGCCGAGATGATTTTTATGTCAATCTCTTTTATACTTTACTTTGTAGTGGGATTTTGCTTTGTGGGAGTAAACACGCCGACAGTGGGCGGATTGTTGATTTATTTTGTATGTATTCTGGTTTTGAGTATTATATTATTCGGACTTTCTTATGCTATTTCGTCTCTGTTGAAAAAATTTGGCACAACATATTGTGTTACCATGCTGTTATATTTTGCCTTTATGATTTTAGGCGGTATGATGGGAATATCTTATGATACGCTGCCAGAGGGGCTGAAGCTGATTGCCAAGTTATTGCCAATCACTTACATCAACAGGGATTTTTACATGGTGTGGAACGGAGAGCAATATAATTTTATGCCCATGGTACAGGCGTTTCTGATGTTGGGAGCCGTATCCGGTATATTGCTGTTTCTGGCGGTGAAGCATATGGCAAGAAAGCGGCACAGGAGAGTGGCATGAGGAGGCCGTTGCTGGCAGCTGCCCTGTGCTTGGTGGCAGTTGCCGCAATCAGGCTTGAGACGGGGATGGCGGAGCGGGGGCGTCCGGGGATTGCCAGTACAAAACAGTTGGAAAAGGGAGGTACTTTTTTGTTCACTGGGCAGGTCTGTCAAAAGGAGGAGCAGGCCATATATTTGCAATCCTTATCCATATGTCATGGGAACTTGGAAGATGGGGAGGAGTCAGCAGCATGGATTCCGTTGGAGGAGAAACTGATATGTGAAACCGGGCAATCATCGGAATTTTTGCTGGGGAGTCGGGTGACGATCCGGGGAGAATGGGTACCGTATTCCCATGCCACAAATCCGGGGGAGTTTGATGCCGCAGCTTATTACAGGACACTGGGAATCGGAGGGAAACTGCGGGACACGGTGGTGTTGGAGGTGGGGGGAGATTACTGGAGGGTGCGGGAAAGCTTGTACCGATTGAGAGGCTTTTTTAAGGAGCGGCTGTATCAGGTTTTTTCACAGGAAGAAGGGGCTGTCATGAGCGCTTTGCTTCTGGGAGATAAAGGAGAGTTGGACAGCGAGCTGAAAGGATTGTATCAGCGCAATGGTATCCTGCACATTTTAAGTATTTCATCCTTACATATCACGATTATCGGTATGGGGGTGTATAAGCTGCTGCGCAAATCAGGTATCCCCATCGGGCCGGCGGCTGCTGCAGGCAGCGTGATCTTATTATTATATGGCGGTATGACGGGATTTGGCATATCGGCCTGCCGAGCCATCGGGATGTACCTGATCCGCATGTTCGGAGAGCTGGTGGGCAGGACCTATGATATGTTGACGGCCCTTGGGGTATTGGCAGCGATAATGGTATCCGCGAATCCCTATTATCTCCAAAGCGGCGGTTTTTTGCTTTCTTTTGGCTCCGTGATGGGGATAGGCGTCTTATATCCTGTATTGCAGCCCAAT
>CAJTPN010000003.1:0-129949 GCA_910578185.1 uncultured Acetatifactor sp. | reverse complement strand
GGGTTTTGAAGGTAAAGTATTTGGCAGGCTCCGGAGAGGACTGTGGGGAGCCGTTCTGGCAAGTCTCTCTGTCACACTTGCCACACTTCCGATTCAACTATTTTTCTATTATGAAATTCCGGTTTATTCTGTCTTTTTAAATCTTTTTATTATTCCATTGATGAAGCCTTTGATGATTACAGGACTGTTGACACTGCTGCCGGGACTTGGCTTTTTTGGCGTGGCGGGCAGACTGATATTGGAGACGTATAAAGCATTGTGCGTCATTTTTGACGGATTGCCTTTCCACACGTGGAATCCGGGCTGTCCGGCGCCATGGCAGATAGTCCTATACTATCTCTTGCTGTTTGGAGTGGCGGTGTGGGCCAATTATGAGAAACAACGACGCTCTCGCATAAAATCCGTGGAAAAAAATTTTAGGCAGCGTGTGGGGGCTAAACTGTACATGGGTGTTTTGGCAGGGGCGGTGCTTGTGTTTGGCATCCGTCCGGCGGGGGAGAACAGCGTGACCTTTCTGGATGTAGGGCAGGGTGACTGCATCCTGGTGAGAACCGCTTCCGGAGAAAATTACCTGTTTGACTGCGGCAGCAGCAGTCGGAAAAACATTGGAAAGTATGTGCTGCTTCCCTATTTAAAATATTATGGGATTCAGGAAATTGACGCCATGTTTTTGTCTCATCCGGATGGGGATCATATAAACGGCGCCCTGGAATTGCTTGAGGCAGGCAGTGAAAATCATATTCTGATCCGACAGGTTCTGCTGCCTGAAATAGAGGAGAGGGCAAGGGAGGAGGCGTTTGGGGAATTACTGCACAGTGTCAGGGCAGCAGGGCAGGCACAGGGAAGTCCTGTCAGGATCGGATATCTGTCAGCAGGTGCCGCGTGGGATTTGGGCAGCGCTACTTTTACCTGTCTGCATCCCGGTAAGGGATGGAGCGGAACGGATACCAATGCTTATTCGGAGTGCTTTCTTGTGGAGTTTAAGGGAAGGAGGAAGGGCAGTGTTTCCGACGGAAAATGGACCCTTGTCCTGACAGGAGATGTGGAAGGCGCCGGAGAGAAGGCGTTGAGAGAGGAGCTACAGGCACTGCATATAAATAAGGTTACGGTTTTCAAGGCGGCACATCATGGTTCCCGCAACGCTACCTCCATGGAATTGTTAGAGCAGCTGCAGCCGGAGCTTACGGTGATTTCCTGCGGGCGGGATAATCGATACGGCCATCCCCATGAAGAATTGATTGAAAGACTGCAAAAGATTGATACACACATCATGGGAACGGCAAAGTCCGGCGCGGTCAGGGTTACGTTCAGGGAAGGCAGGTTGAAGGTGTGGGCAATGATGGCAGGTAACGGTCAGGCGGCAATGCGGTAATCACAACACGGAAAGAATCAGAATTTCTATGCTCATCACGTCATTCATTCGCCCGGTTTTTACCGCCTCTTCCGCTTCCACACATTTTTCCACCGCATTGCGCAGCGAGGAGGTTTTAAATTTGGAGGCCTGGGTGAGATATTTTCCTGCTATGAAAGGAGGGACACCCAGCTTGGCTCCGATGGTCCGGTTATCGTAACCCTTGGCTTTCAGAGCTTTAGCCTGTAACAGCATATTGCATTGCCGGGCAAGGAGGAAGAGTATTCGCATGGGAGGTTCTTTTAAAGCCAGCAGATCATAGTATAACTCCAGGGCCTGTCTTTGCTCCCTGGCGGCAATGGCATTGAGCATATCGAAAATGTGGTTGCTGATGCGTGTGGTACAGATGGCTTCCACGTCTTCCTCTGTGACGGTTTCCCTGTCTATACAGTAACAAATCAGCTTTTCCAGCTCCATCCGTATATTTTCCATGTCGGTACCGGTTTTTGAGAGGAATAAGAGAATGGTCTTTTCTGTTATTTTTTTCCCATCTTTTGCCAGGACGCCTGCGATCCAGCGCTTCAGCGTATTTTCATCCTGGACGGTGAACTCGGCGGCATATCCCGCTTTTTGTACGGTTTTATAAAGTTTGCTGCGCTTGTCCACGTCACCTTCCGCAAAGACAAAGAAGGTGGTTTCGCAGGGCGCTTGAAGGTATTCCGCCATTTTTTCACCGCCGGATTTGAATAAGCCGCTGTCTGTTAGGAAGATAACCCTGCGCTCCGCAAGGAAGGGGAGCGTCTCGGCCAGATCAATAATTTGGCCCACCGGCACATCCTTGCCTTCGTAGAAATGAACGTTCATATCGTCGTCGCCGCAGAGTGCTTTTTGCAGGCGATCCCTGTATTGTCTGCGCAGGTATCGTTCTTCCCCGTAGAGCAGATAAATTTGTTTGAAAATACCCTGTTTGATATCTTCGTTGATTTGTTTCATATTACCGTTTCCTTCTTATTCTCATAGATGATTAGCGGACAATGAATCCGCGAAAAATGCAAAGCGCCACGCCGTCCAAAGCGCTTTCGATCAACTGCCGGGTTTTTATTGCAGTTTGGCCCACATAGCCGGCCACCAGTCCGGAGCGGTCGGTTCCCACCAGCTTGTTGGTGCGTATGACGCCTATGCCGGCAAGAACATTGGCAACTGTTCTGGCCATCATTGTTTTGCCGGTACCAGGATTTCCCATGAAAATCATGTGTAGAGTCTGGCTGATGGATATTATATCATAGAAGTATAAAAACAAAAAGAGCTTTTTCCGGGCTGGGGCTTTGGAAGTGGGATATTCTTTGATCGGTTGTAGGGAAGGCGGATGAAAGGAATAAGCTGCCTTGAGGACGGACGCTGAATTTGTTAAACTGTAATATATTTTAAGATAATTTCCGGTATGGGTAATAAAAGGGGGGGATACGCCATGGAAAAAATAGGAAAAAAAATTGTGAATTTAATCTGTAACGAAATCTATAAAAAACGGATATATAAATAACAGATAATTTCAGGAAGTAACGGTGTCTTTGCTGGTCGCTGGCAAAGAGGTGAAGGGAGAGTGGAAATGGAGGAAATATACGAAAGATACGCACAGATTGTGTATCATTTTCTATATGCAAAGTGCAGGGACCCGGCGCTGGCGGAGGACTTGATGCAGGAGACCTTTTTAAGGGCGCTGGAGGCGCTGGATTCCTACGACGGAAGCTGCAAGCTCTCCACCTGGCTGTGCCAGATTGCAAAGCATTTGTTATATCAATACTGGGAGAAAAATAATCGTATGAAGATGGAAGAATTGGACGAAACGCTGGAATCCTCCCACAATACCGAACAGCGTGTATTTGCCAGGATTGAGCTTATGGAGGTGTGGGATAAGCTGCAGGAACTTTCTCCGGATATGAGAAGGGTAGTGGAGCTGCGGGCTCTGGGAGATCTGTCTTTTAAAAGGATCGGGGAGATTTTGGGAAAAAGCGAAAACTGGGCCAGGGTAGTTTTTTATCGTGCAAAAGTATTTTTGATGAAGGAGGAGCAGCATGGAAAAGATAAGCTGTGATATTATTCAGGATTTGATCCCTTCCTATGTGGATGAGTTATGTTCGGAAGATACCAGAAGGCTTGTGGAGGAACATTTGAGAGATTGCGGGGAATGCGGACAGATAGTGACGTTGTGCAGAAACAACGGCGTCTCAGCCATGCGTATGGAGCAGAAAAGCCTGGATGGGTTGAGGAAGATAAAGTGGTTGACCAATTTCAAGGATATGTCCTGTTATGGAATTATTCTGTTTGTACTCGTCTGGCTGATGGTGTGGATGCTGGCGGCAGGGTATCGAGACTTCCTTTTTGAAATGACACATCCGCTGGCGTTCACCATATGCGTTCTGCTGGAACTTCTGTCAGGGCTGGGCAATAAGGCGAAGAAGAAGTCGGGAAAGATGGAATATATATTGGGCGCGATCTCTTTAGTGATGGATGCTTTATTGATCGGGTTATTCTGTTATTTTGTGGTGCGTATACGAAATGGAGCGGAAACCATATTTGGCGTGGAAGTGTCGAAATGCGGACCTTTGCTATTGACACAGATAGGATTAATAGCCGGGATTCAGATCGCCATATGGCTTTTCTATCTGTATGGCATCATAAAGCAGGGTATAAACTGCAAATGGCTGATGTGCTTTAATATGATGGGATGTTTTCTGGCCTTGAGTTATGGAGTGGGATTGCACAGCATGGATCATTTTCAAACTGTCATGAGCTATTATATGCAGATGACGGTGGAGATTTTGATCGTTGGCGCGGTGGGTATAGCGGCAAATATTCTGATTTCAAAAGATTTCAAAAAAAAGTGAAGTTTCCGAAAATGAGCCGGAGCTTTTCAGGGGTATTTTTGCCAATGCTGAAAAGTTACGGCTTGTTTGACTATGAGGATACTAAAAGGCGGCAACAGCAGAGAAATACACTATGGCAGGGATGATTTTGGTAAGGCTGAAGCTGTCTGCGCATGCTTGTAAGGGGCCGGGAATTTGCACTTGCAATTATGGAGGCGATTCTCTATAATGGAGTGAACGGGTGAGCGGTTATATAGTCTTCTGTTGATAACTTAAAATATAAAGAGCAGGGAATACATATGGGAAAATTTTTATATTGGGTTGTGGAAATGATTGCAAGGATTCACAACCGACTGTTGATGCTTAACGACGCCTATGAATATAATTTTTCTGATAAAGAGTTGCATTTTCTGATTATCGGTGCATTGGGGATGGGAATGATTTTTGTGGTACATCCTGTTTTTAAATGGCTTGCCAGGCGAAATCATATTATGGTGATCAGCTGGATTTATGTATTTACGCTGATTATTGTGATCACCTTTGCCATAGAGATTGGCCAGAGAGTCACACACACGGGTGTAATGGAATTTGCGGATATCATGTTTGGCGTGCTGGGATTTATCTGCATGTTTCTGGTGTTTTCCGCCGTCAGGGGGATTTACCATGTGGTCTTGAAAGTATTTTTCCGCAAATAGTCGGGACGGCGGAAGACCAAATAGACTCTGTCCGCTATGGGATGGACCAGGAGATGCTGACTGTCACATTGCCCAGGTGCGCATTGAAAAGCGGGAGAGTTTGTGGTAGAATACACTAAGGAACTCAGCCCTGCCTGAGAGCGTTTTCATGGGAACGGAAATGATAATAGGAGAGGCAGATGGAAAAGACGGGAATCTGAATGGAAAAGTTAGGGGGATGCACAGGACATGGAAGAAATTATTGAGACAATTTCCGGAGAGCGGATGCAGTTTGCGGTGCTGATAGATGCAGATAATATCAGCTCCAAGTATGCCGCTACGATATTTGAGGAACTGGAAAAGTACGGACTTACCACTTATCGCCGTATTTACGGCAACTGGTCGAAGGCAAACGGCTGGTCGGAGGGGGTGCTGTTAGAGTATTCCATCATGCCGGTACAGCAGTTTTCTTATACATTTGGAAAAAATGCCACAGATATGGCAATGGTGATAGATGCGATGGATATTCTCTACAAAAATAAAGTTCAGGGATTTTGTATGGTGACCAGCGACAGCGATTTTACCAGGCTTGCCATGCGGCTGCGTGAAGAGAATATGTTTGTGCTTGGAATGGGGGAATCAAAAACACCTGTGGCGCTGACAAGGGCGTGTAATAAGTTTATCTACCTGAATTTGGTGACGGAACAGAATGTGGAGGAGAAACATTCCAAGGTGGGAGGCGGCAATGCGGTTTTGGAGGAAGAATCCTCTGAGGAACAAAATGTGACGCCGATTTCTGAGGTACGGCAGGCGATATTGGCGTTGATCAACGAGAACGGCGGGAAAAGGGTGGATCTGGCCCAGGTGGGCAGCCGTCTCAATGATAAATTTACGGATTTTGACGTGCGAAATTATGGCTATTCCAAGTTGAGCACCATGCTGGCACAGGAGTTGGCGGCTGACGTGGCGGTGAAAAAGTTAAACAACCAGCATTGTGTGGAGCGCCGTTCCATCTTGACAAAGGAGGAGCTGGAGCAGGAAATCTGTCGTATGATTGAGAAAAACGGAGGTATGGTGGAGAATCTGGCAAGTTTAAACGACGAACTGCACAAGAAATATAAACAGCTTGATTTTAAGCAGTTTGGCTACAGCAGAATTTCCAGCTTTTTGCGGAGTCTGGAGTCGGTGACAGTACATGAAAATGAGGTTTCTTTAAAGGTCAGAAGATAACGGGCGGGTAAAATGGACATCAATATATTTGATTATATGCGGAATAATGATATGGAGAAGGAGGCGCCTCTTGCGGCCAGAATGCGTCCAAGGACGCTGGATGAGGTAGTGGGACAGGAGCATATTGTAGGGAAGGGGAAGCTTCTCTATCGAGCCATATTGGCAGATCAGATTCGGTCGGTGATTTTTTACGGTCCGCCGGGCACAGGAAAGACCACCTTGGCAAGAGTGATTGCCAATACTACCAGCGCGGAGTTTACGCAGCTGAACGCTACCGTGGCCGGGAAGAAGGACATGGAAGAGGTGGTGGAAAAGGCAAAGTCCAATAAGGGCATGTACGGCAGGAATACGATTCTTTTTATTGATGAGATTCATCGTTTTAATAAGGGCCAGCAGGATTATCTGCTCCCTTTTGTGGAAGATGGAACGGTGACGCTGATTGGCGCCACTACAGAAAATCCCTATTTTGAAGTAAACGGTGCGCTTTTATCCCGCTCTCTTATCTTTGAGCTAAAGCCCATTCCTCTGGAAGCGGTGCGGGAACTTCTTAAGAAAGCGGTATATGATGCGGACAGAGGGATGGGAGCTTATGGAGCGGTAATTGATGCGGATGCGCTGGACTTTTTGGCGGATGTATCCGGAGGAGATGCGAGACATGCGCTCAATGCCGTTGAATTGGGCATAATGACCACCAAGCGGGGTGAGGACGGCAAGATTCGCATTACATTGGAGGTGGCCCAGGAATGTATCCAGAAGCGGGCGGTGCGCTACGATAAATCAGGAGACAGCCATTATGATACCATTTCAGCCTTTATCAAAAGTATGCGCGGATCGGATCCGGACGCGGCGGTTTATTATCTGGCAAGGATGCTTTACGCAGGGGAAACAGTTGCTTTTGTGGCCAGGCGGATTATGATATGCGCTGCGGAGGATGTGGGAAATGCGGATCCCAATGCGTTGACTGTAGCGGTAAATGCTTCTCTGGCAGTGGAACGCATCGGTATGCCGGAAGCGCGGATTATTTTGGCCCAGGCGGCAACCTATGTGGCATGCGCGCCGAAAAGCAACGCGGCCTGCCAGGCTGTTTTTGAAGCGACGAAAGTGGTGGAGCAAACCGGCAGTCTGCCGATTCCCGCACATTTGCAGGATGCTCATTACAAGGGGGCCGGTAAACTGGGCAGAGGTACCGGGTATCTGTATGCCCATGATTATCCCAATCATTTTGTGGAGCAGCAATATCTGCCCTATGAGCTGACCGGAAGGGAATTTTATAAGCCCACTGGAAACGGATATGAGGCGAAGATAAGGGAACATATGAGATTTCTAAAGACAGGCAAAAAAGAGGGGGTGTAAAAATATTTACATCCTCTCTTTTTTGACAGGCAATGCCAAAGGCGGCGGTGAAGCGAAACAACCGTACCTTGTAAACGTGATATCAGAAGAGTTGACTGGTCAGGTATTGATAGATTTCACTGCTTTTTTTCTGCCAGTTGTCGCAGATGGCGGCGGCGGTATCTTCCGTTGGGACGGACAGGGTAATGTCAATTAGGTTGATTCCGCGTTCCTGTGCCACCAGATGTGCTTCGTACTCTCCGGAGGTGGATTTGTAATATTCTCCCAGGACGGAGATTTCGTTTCGCAGATCATATTCCTTTTCACGGAAATAAGTGTTGACATCCTCCTTGATGGCGTCACTGATGCGATTCTGGAAGAAGTGCAGGGTCTGACGCCCTTCTGAAGTAATGGTCAGAAGGGTGCGGTTGTGGGTGGTTTTAGAGGAAACCAGCCTGGCGTCCGTCAGTTCGTGGATAACCTGCTGCAGGGTGAGGTAGTTTGTGTAGTCGCGGTCCAATATATAGTCACTTACCTGTGCGGCGGTCATGGCAAAGTTGATGCGGTCCAGCATATAAAGTACGATTAATTTGTAGAGGGTTAATGGGTCTTGCAGCATGATTTCCATCCTTTTATGATATAGTTGCGGTACGGACAAGCATACCGGCCTCAGCATTCCCTTTGGGCCTTGTGGGAAAAGTGTTCTGGTGTATCGTTTTCTTCGCATTTGGCCGAGTGTTTTCTGCGTTTTCCGAGAAGAGGACAGTAGTCGCCCTGCTGTTTTACCGAATATGAGATTTCACGGCGTTTGCCACCGCTTCCACCACTTTCGGATCAAAGGCTTCCGGCATTATGTTATTTTCGTTAAGCATATCTTCCGGAACCAGTCCGGCAATGGCTATGGCGGCAGCCAGCTTCATCTCTTCCGTGATTCCGGTTGCCCGTCCCTCCAAGGCGCCTTTGAAGATACCGGGGAACGCGACCACATTGTTGATTTGGTTGGGAAAATCGCTTCTGCCCGTGCCCACGACTCTCGCGCCTGCAGCTTTTGCCACGTCCGGCATGATCTCGGGAACCGGGTTTGCCATGGGAAACAGGATGGCGTCTTGATTCATGGAGGCTACCATTTCGGAGGTAACAATATTGGGAGCCGAAACCCCTACGAAAATATCGGCGCCTTTTAAGGCATCGGCAAGCGTACCCGTCTCATTGGCGAGATTTGTCACCTTTGTCATTTCTTCCTGCATCCAATTCAGGTTCTCCGTAGACTTGGATAAAATCCCTGCTTTGTCGCATAGGAGAACGTTAGTAAAGCCGTAGGTTAAAAGCAGTTTTGCAATCGCGACGCCCGCGCTGCCTGCGCCGTTGATGACCACCTTACAGTCCTCTTTTTGTTTTCCCACTACCTTCAGACCGTTGATAATGCCTGCCAATACCACGATGGCGGTGCCGTGCTGATCGTCGTGAAAGACAGGAATGTCCAGAGTCGCTTTCAGGCGCTCCTCGATCTCAAAGCATCTGGGAGCGCTGATGTCTTCCAGGTTGATGCCCCCAAAGGCGGGAGCCAGCCAGGTGACGGCTTTGATAATCTCTTCTGTATCCTGGGTGTCCAGACAGATGGGGATGGCATTGATTCCCCCGAATTCCTTGAACAGTACGGCTTTTCCCTCCATTACGGGCATGGCGGCATGGGGACCTATATTGCCCAGGCCAAGTACGGCACTGCCATCGGAGATTACTGCCACTGTGTTTGACTTCATGGTATATTTGTAGGCGGCTTCCTGGTCCTTTGCGATGACTTTACAGGGCTCTGCCACGCCGGGGGTATAGGCGACAGCCAGATCTTCTCTGGATTTAACGGGCGCTTTGGAGACAATCTCCAGTTTGCCATTCCATTTCTCATGCATCAAAAGGGCTTTATTATTTTCTTCATTTTTCATTAGGTATCTCTCTCCATTCTTTTAGAATCAAAAGCTAAATGTATCATATAATAGTTTGTGAATGCTTGCAAGTTTTTCTTTTGTAATGAATGTAAAACATGGTATAATAAGTCTATATTCAAGGCATGGAACAGCCGGGGCAGCACCCAAACGTAAGTGTTACAGGCAGTGGCCAAACCCGAAGTGTTTCAGCTGAAATATTTCACGGCAGACCGATATGGCTTACCAAAGGCGTCAGCTTTTGATTCAGATGACGGGAAAGGAAGGTGGAGCATGAGAGTAATTCAGGGGATCAGCGTATATGAAGATATCTGTATTGGAAGATTGTTTTATTATGGAAGAAGAAATCAGGAAAATCAATATGCCCCGGCAAAAGATTGCCAAAGGGAACTGCAGCGCTATGAACAGGCGATTATGATTGCGTGGGAGCAGCTGCAGGATGTGCAGAGACAGAGCCTGAAAACGGTGGGTGAGGCAAACGCGGCTATTTTTGAAATGCAGAAACTTCTTTTGCGAGATCCGGAATTTACGGAATCAGCGGAGCGCATGATATCCCAGGAGAAGGTCAGCGCGGAATGTGCGGTGCAGACAACGGGGCGTTATATGGCGAAACAGCTGGAAGAGACGGGAGATCCGTACATAATGGAACGGGCCCAGGATGTTCGTGACATAACCGCCAGACTGCTGAACATATTGGAGGGAGGCGGAAAAGAAACCAATTTCCCCGACGGTCCTTTTATTCTTGCGGCAGAAGATTTATTGCCCAGCGAGACGGTGCAGTTTACAAAGGATAAGGTGATCGGATTTGCCTTGTGCGGCGGGGGTGTCCGTTCGCACACTGCGATTTTGGCGAAAAGCATGGGGATACCGGCTTTATTCAAACTGGGTGATGAACTGAGAGAGGAATTTGACGCGGTGCTTGCGGCGATAGACGGTTTTGAAGGTGTGCTTTATCTGGATCCGGATGAGGAGACGCTAAATTCCATGAGACGTAAAAAGGAGGAAGCGGATCGGCGCAGATTGCTGCTAAATGACTTGAAGGGAAAGCGCAATGTAACGGGAAGCGGCAGGAGCGTTAAGGTATTTGCAAATGTAGGGACCATGGCGGATGTGTGGGCCGCCCGGGAAAACGACGCGGGCGGAATCGGGCTTCTGCGAAGTGAGCTGCTGTATTTGGGAAGAAGGGAAGCGCCTTCGGAGGAGGATTTGTTTGTCTTTTACAGACAGGTTTTGGAGCGGATGGAAGGGAAGGAAGTGGTGATACGTACCTTTGACATCGGTGCGGATAAGCAGGTGCCTTATGTGGGGACGGCAAGGGAAGAGAATCCAGCCCTTGGGCTGCGGGCCATACGCCTTGGGCTGCGGTACCCGGAGCTTTTGAAGACGCAGTTAAGAGCCTTGTACAGAGCGGGGCGGTACGGATGTCTGCGTATTATGTATCCCATGATTACATCTCCGGAGGAGGTATGTCAACTGAAGACTTTGGAGGAACAGGCTAGGCAGGAACTTTCCCACAGAGGGGAAACCTTTTTGGAACAGGTGCCTACCGGAATTATGATAGAAACGCCTGCTGCGGCGCTGCTGGCGGGAGAGCTGGCAAAGGAGGTGGATTTTTTCAGCGTGGGAACCAATGATCTGACACAATTCACATTGGCATTGGACAGAGGCAGCGGTTATTTGGAGCAGTTTGCGGATCCCGGGCACAGGGCGGTGCTTCGTCTCACGGAGATGGCGGCAAAACAGGCCCATGAGGCCGGAATCTGGATTGGTGTCTGCGGCGACTTGGCGGCGGACACGAGGTTTACAGAGAGATTTTTGGAGATGGGAATCGATGAATTCAGTGTGGCTCCGGGAGAAATTTTACGGTTGCGGCAGAAAATCAGAGGATTATAGGTTTTTTGCGGGGAAGATGTAAAAGTACGCAGAATGCAATCACTTTGCGTACTTTTTTGGTGCCTTGAGGCGAAACTTGCGATGGTTTACAGTTGCGATATCAAACATTTCCCTTTTATAATAAGAAAGAAGAAATTTAGACAACATGTGTTACATTTTTACCTGTAACCAAAAATTTTTTTATGGAGGTAGTTTGATGGAACAGCTGAATCTGACAGCTACAAAGGATAATGAAAAAATATACAAAATATTGGGAGATCTGATGAACGGCGACAAAGAATTTCAAATCATGATCACGGTACCTTCCGGGAAAAGTACAGCACCCAGGACTGCGGTTCCCGAGAAACCAAAGGCGGTGGCAGTACGGGACCTGGAACAGGATGTGACAGACATGATACATGAGATCGGCGTCCCGGCACATATCAAAGGATATCAATACCTGAGGGAGGCCATTATGATGTCCGTTGAGGATCCCGGTATGATCAGTTCCATTACCAAGATACTTTATCCTACCATAGCAAAGCGCTTCCAGACCACACCCAGCCGTGTGGAGCGTGCGATTCGGCATGCCATTGAAGTGGCATGGAGCAGAGGAAGAATGGAGACCCTGGACGCGTTGTTTGGCTATACAATTGACACGGGAAAAGGAAAACCTACGAATTCGGAATTTATTGCATTGATTGCAGACAGGATACGACTTTCATACCGTTCATAAAGAAAATTATAAGAAATTTTTGTGAAGGAAATACTTTCCACTGGACGGATATTGTTGTATAATTGAGACAGGTAAGTAATAAGCATGAGTTGAGGTCAGTGGAGGTTACGATGAAGAAAATTCTTTTTGCGGCATCAGAGGGGGTACCTTTTATCAAGACAGGAGGTTTGGCCGACGTAGTGGGATCCCTGCCAAAATGTATTGACAGACAGTATTTTGATGTGAGAGTCATTCTTCCTAAATATGCCTGCATGAAACAGGAAATGAAGGATAAGCTTCGATATGTGACTCATTTTTACTTGGATTTTAACTGGAAGAGTATGTATGTGGGAGTTCTGGAAGCGGAAGTTGACGGTGTACATTATTATTTTGTGGACAATGAATATTATTTCAGCGGACCGAAGCCGTATACGGATGACCCTAAGTGGGAGATTGAGAGATATGCCTATTTTTGTAAGGCGGTGCTTTCCATATTGCCCGTAGTTGATTTTCGGCCGGATGTCATTCACTGTCATGACTGGCAGACAGGATTAATCCCCGTTTATATGAAGGAACGATTTCTGGGAGGAGATTTTTTCCGCGGCATGAAATCAGTTATCACAATCCACAACCTGAAGTTTCAGGGAAAGTGGGATACTAAAACCGTGAAGGGAATCACCGGCCTGCCGGATTACTTTTTTACCTCGGATAAACTGGAGGCCTATAAGGACGCCAATCTGCTAAAGGGGGGAATTGTCTACGCCGATGCCGTGACCACGGTGAGCAGTACTTATGCGGAGGAAATTAAGACGCCTTTTTATGGGGAAGGGCTGGATGGACTGCTTAGGGCCAGAAAGGGAGACTTGCGGGGAATTGTAAACGGCATTGACTATGAGGAATTTAATCCGGAGACGGATCCTCATATTCCCAATCCCTATAATGCCGTGAATTTCCGGAAGGAAAAGGTAAAGAATAAACGTGCCCTGCAGCAGGAACTTGGGTTGCGGCAGGACGACAGGAAGATGATGATAGGAATCGTGTCCAGGCTTACGGACCAGAAGGGCTTCGACCTGATTGCCTATGTGATGAACGAATTGTGTCAGGATGACGTACAGCTGGTGGTGCTGGGAACCGGCGAGGAACGCTATGAGAATATGTTTCGCCATTTTGACTGGAAATACAGCGATAAGGTATCTGCGAATATTTATTATTCCGATGCCCTTTCGCATAAGATATATGCATCCTGTGATGCGTTTCTGATGCCGTCTTTGTTTGAGCCGTGTGGCCTAAGTCAGTTGATGGCGCTGCGCTACGGTACGATTCCCATCGTGCGCGAAACGGGGGGGCTTAAGGATACGGTTGTTCCTTACAACGAATATGAGAGTTCCGGAACAGGTTTTAGCTTTACCAATTATAATGCCCATGAAATGTTGAATACTGTCCGCTATGCCGAACAAATATATTATGACAAGAGACGTGAATGGAACAAGCTGGTTGACAGGGCGATGGCGGCGGATTTCTCATGGAATGTATCTGCGGCGAAATATCAGGAAATGTATGATTGGCTGGTAGGTTAGAGATGTTAAGAACTAAGGACGGCTTTAAAAACGGCTTCATAATGCAGGCAGGGATACTGGCGGCAGCCGGGATTATCAGCCGGATTATAGGGCTCCTATACAGGAGCCCTTTGCATAATGTCATCGGAGCCCTGGGATGGGGATATTATGGTTCGGCATATAATTATTATACTATAATTTTACTGATTTCTTCGTACAGTATTCCTTCGGCCATTTCAAAAGTAATAGCGCAGAAGCTTGCCGTAAGGGAATTCCGAAATGCGCACAGGATTTTTAAATGTGCGCTGGGGTATGTTTTGGTAGTAGGCGGCTTGGCGAGCCTGTTCTTGTACTTTGGAGCGGGGCTTTTTGTGGAGGAAGCAGCCGTTGTGGTGCTTCAGACTTTTGCCCCCACTATTTTTATCTATGGTATTTTAGGTGTGCTTCGGGGGTATTTTCAGGCGCATAAGAGTATGGTACAGACCTCCATTTCCCAGATACTAGAGCAGATTGCCAATGCGGTGGTAAGTGTGGCTGCGGCATATTTTCTCATTCGGGGGGTTATGGGCAGCCTGGAGTTTCCTGCAGACGAGGCAGGGCTGATCAAAAGGGCCACATACGGCGCCATCGGAAGCGCTCTTGGCACAGGTGCCGGGGTACTGGTGGCATTGCTGTTTATGGCTTCGGTCTATTTGCTGAACCGCAAGGTCATCTGCAGACGGGTGAATCGGGATCCGCATAAGGAGCAGGAGTCTTACGGAAGTATTTTGAAATTGATTACCATGGTGGTGACGCCATATATTTTGAGTACGGCAGTCTATAATTTGAGCAGTGCGGTGAACAACAGCGTTTATCTGAAGACGTTTCTGGAAAGACGGGGGCTGGATGAGGTAGTTCTTTCCTCCCGCTGGGGGCTTTTTGTGGGGCAGGCTCAGACCATTGCCAATATTCCCATTGCTTTTGCAACTGCCATGGGTGCAGCAATGATTCCTACCGTGGCGCAGATGATAGCGGCGGCGGATTTGGAGGGGGCAAAGGAAAAGATAGGGGTGGCTGTTAAGACCATTATGATATTATCCATCCCCTGTGCGGTGGGATTGTTTGTGCTGGCAAAACCGGTGACAGGATTATTGTTTCATAATACGGAGGCTGAAGAGGAGCTTGCCGCCAAACTGTTAATGGCGCTTTCTCTCTCTGTGGTTTTTTATGCCCTGTCCACCTTGAGCAATAATATTCTTCAAGGACTTGGTAAGCTGAACATTCCCATCATCAATGCCGGAATTGCGCTGGCGGTTCAGACCGTGACGGGGATTCTTCTGGTAGGCTTTACAAGTCTGGATCTTTATGGAATTGCTGTTGTAAATACGCTGTATTCCGGTATTATGTGCGTGCTGAACCAGATCGCGATACATAGAGCCATGGGGTACCGACAGGAAGTATGGAAGACATTTGTAGTCCCCTTTTTTGCCGCGGGATTAATGGGAGCCGTGGCCTGGGCGACTTATGAAGGTCTTCTGATGCTGACATATTCCCCAAGGATATCTGTGGTAGTGGCCATCGTGGTGGCGGCAGGAGTTTATTTTGTGCTGCTGCTTTTGTTTCGCGGTATTACAGAAGAGGAATTGCGGGGAATGCCAAAAGGATATCTGATGGTAAAGGCGGCAAAGAGGCTGAGATTGATGAGGTAAGCTTGTATGGGCTGCCTCATATACGCCCTCCTTGCCGCCTTTTAGGAGTTATGAATTAGAGAAATTGATTTGCGGAAGGTTATTGGGATTCCGTAAGTGTGATGTCCGAAATGTTGCTGTCAATTGCCATGGAGAAATTGGTATAGTATACCACAAATCCAGGTTTTCCGCCGTTTGGCTTTTTTACATGTTTTTTCTGTACATAGTCTATTTCCACTTTCTCCTGATCCCTTCCTTTGGAATAATATGCAGCCAGTCGGGCAGCCTCTTCAAAAGTCCGGTCAGGAAGTTCCTGTGCGCCATCGGTTTTTACGATCACATGGGAACCGGGAATCTGCTTTGCGTGAAACCACCAGTCGTTTCCGGTGGCAAATTTGAAAGTTAATTCATCGTTCTGATAGTTATTTTTTCCCACATACATGTGAAATCCGTCGCTGCTGATATAGTGGAAAGGTTTGCTTGTGGTTTTTTGCTTTTTTGTTCCGGCCTTTTTGCGGATATAGCCGCTCTCAATTAATTCTTCCTTAATTTGTGCAAGGTCTTCTTCATAGAGCGCGATATCAAGCGCTGTCTGTATGGATTCCAAATGTTCGATTTCCTCTTTGACTTCGCGGGTCAATTCCGACAGGGCTTCGTGAGTTCTTTTAAGTTTTCCGTATTTTTCAAAATACTTTTTTGCGTTTTCCGCTGCGGTCAGGTCAGGATCCAATGGAATGTTCACAGTTTCATTGATATAATAATTCAATGCTTCCAGAGATTTTGCTCCAGGCTGCATATGATAGCCATAAGTATTCAGCAATTCTCCGTAAATTCGGTACTTTTCCCGCTTTTCCGTGTCTTTGATCTGGCGTTGCTGCAGGTCAAATTTTTTTACATTGCGTTCCAGTGCGGTGGCTACAATTCGTCGTAATTCAGAGGATTTTTGACGAATACGGGTGAGCGTGTTTTTTTCGGCGTAATAATTTTCCAGCAGCTCGGATATGGAATCGTAAGAAACGATATGGTCGCCGCAAAGCGCGGAAGCGTCCATGGGGGAAGCATGGGAGACGGTTTTGCCGTAACCGTAAAGCGTCAGGGGAAGAGCGCAGAATTCTGCCGGATCGCCGTTTGTGTAGGCGATATTGGGCGTAAAACGTTCTTCTCGGACTGACGTGATCATTTGGTCAAACATTCGATAGAGATGATCGTAATCCGAACCGGTCAATGCCGCAGTGGGGCGCTCCCCGTCTATGCCGGCTTCATAACAAAGTTCCTGTGCAAGGATGGGAGAAATACCTGTGAAATTCCCGTATATGGCCTTGAAGACAGGCTGCGGACTGGATGACAGGATGGCGCGGAAGCGCTGGGGATCCGTACTAAATGCGTCGCACTTGTCCTGCGTGGGGGCTATGAAATAGGGTTTACCCGGAAGTACTTCCCTGACGGAACTGACGGCGGCAGAAACCCGCTTAATGCTGTCGATGATGATGTGATCTTCATTACAGAAAATGATATTACTGTGCTTTCCCATGATCTCCACAATCAATATTTTGCGGCACAGATCTCCCATTTCGTCCAAATGTTCTATTTCCATTTCCACGATGCGTTCCAGTCCCGGCTGGGAAATCCGGAGAATACGTCCGTTTTGCAGGTGCTTGCGCAGGAGCATGCAGAAATTGGGCGCCGTCATGGGACTGGGTTTGTTGGAATGGGTCAGATAGAGGAAGGGGAGGGAAGCTTCCGCAGAAATGAGCAGGCGCTTCTGGCCCTCAGGATGCTTGATGGTCAGGAGCAGTTCGTCTTCTTCCGGCTGAGCAATTTTGTACAGTCGTCCTCCCAGCAGTTCTTTTTTCAGTTCTGATACTACGTTTGCTATGGTAACGCCATCAAATGCCATGACTGAACCTCCAGTGTTCGCTTCCGCAAGCCAGAGGCTATGTTATGTATTGTGCGTCTCGCTTGGGGATTGTTCTGATTTTGTTGTATTGGTTGTGTTTTTTGCAGGCGAATTTTTATAAACTACAGGTTTTGGCAGATTCCTAAACGGTCTGTCAAATGCCTGCTCTGCCTGCAACACGGTTGATAATCAGAATAACGCAAACACGGTGTATTGTCAATAGGTTGAGATATGCGCGCAGGCCTGAGAAATGTTTGGCTGACGTTGAAAAACCCCGTGGTTTGGCAGCAAAAAAGCCCTGTTGCGCCTTGACGCTTTGGAAAAGTTAATTTATAATAAAATGGAGTATGCGGATCAAAGTGGACATAATGTCCGGATAGGAGTGCTTATGATCAAGAGTATGACCGGCTTTGGCAGGTGTGAGGCCGCCTGGGACAATAGAAAATTTACGGTGGAGATCAAGGCGGTCAACCATCGGTACCTGGATGTGAACATCAAGATGCCCAAGGCGCTCAATTTCTTTGAATCTGCTGTCCGGGCGGAATTAAAAAAATATATTTCCCGGGGAAAGGTGGATGTATTCATCTCTTATGAGGATTTATCGGAGAAGACGTCCAGGGTCCGATACAACAGGGAGGTGGCGGAGGAATATCTGAAGTATCTGCGTCAGATGGCAGAAGAATTTGAACTGGAAAACGATATCAAGGTGTCGGGACTTTCACGATTTCCTGAGGTGTTTACACTGGAAGAAGCCTGTGCGGATGAGGAGGAATTATGGAAGGAGCTTCGGAAAGTGGTGGTGGGAGCTTCGGAAATGTTTGTGGATTCCCGTATTGCGGAAGGGGAACAGCTCAAAAAAGATCTTCTGCATAAGCTGGAGGCCATGGGCAAAATGACGGAGTTCATTGCCGAACGTTCACCGCTTCTCGCGGCAGAATACCGTCACAGGCTGGAGGAGAGGATGAGAGAGCTTCTGGCGGACGCGACGGTGGAAGAGTCAAGACTTCTGACGGAAGTGGCGGTCTTTGCGGATAAGGTATGTGTGGATGAGGAAATTGTCAGGCTGCGCAGCCATACGGAGACGATGAAGAGCGTGCTGACGGAAGGGGGCGCAGTGGGCAGGAAACTGGATTTCATTGCACAGGAGATGAACCGGGAGGCGAATACCATTTTGTCTAAGGCGAATGATTTGGAGATTTCCAACTGTGCCATTGAGCTGAAGACAGAGATTGAAAAGATTCGGGAACAGATTCAGAATATTGAATAGGGGTGATTGTCGTATGCTGATTCATATCGGTTTTGGCAATATTGTAAATACGGCGAAGATCATAGCGATTGTCAGTCCGGAATCCGCGCCGGTGAAGCGCCTGGTGCAAAGCGCCAGGGAAAAGGGACTGGCCATCGACGCCACCCAGGGCCGCAGGACAAAAGCGGTGCTTGTCATGGAGAACAGTCAGGTGGTACTGTCAGCTCTTTTGCCCGAGACCATCGCCGGGAGGGTGCAGGCCGGCACAGATCCTTTGGAAGGGGCCCCGGATGACGGGGAAGAAAATCGTTAGAACATACAATTCACCGCAGAGCAGATTTTGCAAGGTTTCCGCTAGTTGGTTCGGAACCTTTTTATTAAGAGCAGACAGGGGTAAAAAGCATGGCAAAAAAGGGAATTTTAATTGTAATTTCTGGTTTTTCAGGTGCGGGAAAGGGAACACTGGTTAAGAAGCTTTTGGAGAAATATGACGAATATGCCCTTTCCGTTTCCATGACGACACGGGCGCCAAGACCGGGGGAAAGGGATGGAGAAGCGTATTTTTTCACGGACAAGGAGCATTTTGAAGATACCATCCGGCAAAACGGGCTGGTGGAATATGCGGTTTATTGCGGAAATTATTACGGTACGCCAAGAGCATATGTGGAAGAAAAGCTGACGGAGGGAAAAAATGTTATCCTGGAAATTGAGATTCAGGGGGCTTTGAAGATCAAGTCTCAATTTCCGGAAAGTCTGTTGATTTTTCTGACGCCTCCCAGCGGTGAGGAATTGAAGCGCAGACTGGAGGGAAGAGGGACGGAGAACGCGGAAGTGATTGCTAAGCGTCTTGCCCGCGCGGTGGAGGAATCAGAAGGTGTAGAAGCCTATGATTATATTGTGGTAAACGACAAACTGGAGAAGTGCGTGGAGGAAGTTCACGGCCTGGTGGAGGCTGCCCGCAGGGCGCCGGTCAGGCAGAAGGCATTTATCAAAGAAATCAGAGAGGAACTGCAAAGGTTCACGAAAGGAGCAGAATAAAAATGTTACATCCATCTTATTCCGATTTAATGAAAGTGGTCAACAGTGAGGTAGAGCCGGGGGAAGCGCCGGTGGTTAACAGCCGTTATTCCATCGTGATGGCGACTTCCAAGAGGGCGAGGCAGATTATCGGAGGCAGTGATGCGTTGGTGCCAGGCAGGGATAAGAAGCCGCTGTCCGTTGCCGTGGAGGAGTTGAACCAGGGCAAAATTAAAATATTAAGCGAAGAAGAGCAGCCGTCATGAATATTTTGTTTGTATCCCTGGGCTGTGACAAAAATCTGGCGGATACGGAAATGATGCTTGGCCTGCTCCAAAAAAAAGGGTTTCAGTTTACGGATGATTATGAAGCTGCAGATGTGGTGGTGGTCAATACCTGCTGTTTTATTGGAGATGCCAAGGAGGAGAGCGTGAATACGCTGCTGGAGATGGGCAAGTTGCGCAGGGCCGGCAAGCTGAAAGCCTTGCTGGCTGCCGGCTGCCTGGCCCAGCGCTATCGGCAGGAAATTCTGAAGGAAATTCCGGAGGTGGACGCGCTTGTGGGAACGATGGCCACAGACCAGATAGCGGACGCCATAGAGGCGGTTTTAAGCGGTGGTGTCGCTGCAGCCGGAGAAAAGACTGTGGAGGAGAATTTGTCCCGGGAATTTTTCCGGGATCTGAACAGGGGGCTGCCTGTCTGCAGGGAGAGAGTGCTGACCACAGGCGGTCATTTTGCGTATCTTAAGATTGCGGAAGGATGCGATAAGCATTGTACTTACTGTGTGATCCCAAAAGTGAGAGGGGGCTACAGGAGTGTTCCCATGGAAGTTCTGGAAGAACAGGCGGGACTTTTGGCAGAAAAGGGAGTGAAGGAACTGATATTGGTTGCCCAGGAAACAACTCTTTACGGGGTGGATCTCTATGGTGGGAAACGGCTGCCGGAACTGCTGCGCAGACTGGCCGAAATCAAGGGAATTCATTGGATCAGGATTTTGTACTGTTATCCGGAAGAAATAACGGAGGAACTGATCGAGGTCATGGCAAAGGAGCCAAAGATATGCCATTATCTTGACATTCCCATCCAGCACGCATCCGATAATGTTTTGCGGCGTATGGGCAGACGAACCACACAGGAGGAGCTGCGCCAAAGGATCGGCAAACTGAGGGAAGCAATTCCCGATATCTGCCTGAGAACCACTCTGATCAGCGGTTTTCCGGGAGAGACGCAGGAGGATTTCGAGGAATTGTATCGCTTTGTCAACGAGATGGAATTTGATCGACTGGGAGTGTTTGCCTATTCCCGCGAGGAGGATACACCGGCGGCGGAAATGCCGGATCAGGTGGAGGAAGACGTCAAGGAGGCCAGACGGGACGAGCTGATGGAGCTTCAGCAGGCGATTGCTTTTGAAAAGGCGGAAGACTCGGTGGGACAGCTTCTGGATGTGCTGGTGGAAGGCAGGGTTGTTGACGAGGATGTGTATGTGACAAGGACATACCGGGATGCTCCGGGAGTGGACGGATATTTGTTTTTGCATACTTCCTCAAATCTTATGACGGGAGACTTTGTAAAAGCTCTTGTTACGGATTCAAATGAATATGACCTGGTAGGCGACCTGGTGGGGGAATAGGAGTCGGGATGAAAAATATGAATTTACCTAATAAATTGACTATATTTCGTGCTATATTAATTCTGCCTTTTGTACTACTTCTGTTGGGAGAGAATAAAAGATGGGGCTGGTATCACGTCGTATTTGGCGGCATTATGGAATATGTGGATTATATAGCCCTGGGGGTTTTTATAATTGCCAGCCTTACGGATTTGATAGATGGGAAAATTGCCAGGAAATACAATCTGGTGACGAATTTCGGAAAGTTTATGGATCCTCTGGCGGATAAGCTTCTGGTGAGTGCGGCTATGATCGTGTTGGTGGAACTGGGGCGGATTCCCGCCTGGGTAGTAATCGTGATCATCAGCAGGGAGTTTATCATCAGCGGCTTCAGGCTGATTGCGTCCGATAATCATGTAGTGATTGCCGCAAGCTATTGGGGGAAATTCAAGACGACTTTTCAGATGATAATGGTATGTCTGATGATAGTGAATATTCCCCGGCTGCAGTGGTTGACGGACTTGGTCATGTGGATTGCCCTGATATTGACAGTTGTGTCACTAATTGATTATCTGATAAAAAACAAGGGCGTGATGCAGGAACAGAAATGAGGGAAAAATGACAGTTGAGTTTATTTGTGTGGGAACGGAAATTTTGTTGGGGAGTATCGTAAATACCAATGCGGCATATCTGTCGGAAAAATGTGCGGCGCTTGGGCTTTCCTGCTATTATCAGACCGTGGTGGGGGATAATGAGGAGAGGCTGACATTTGTGTTGAAAATGGCCATGGAGCGTTCCGACATTGTGATTTTATCCGGAGGTCTGGGACCCACGGAGGACGATCTGACCAAGGAAGCGGCCGCAAACGTCTGTGGGAGAGCATTGAAGATGCATGAACCCAGTAAATTGGCCATCGAAAGGTTTTTTGCCGAGAGGGGAACTACGCCGACAGATAACAACTGGAAGCAGGCGATGCTTCCGGAGGGCGCTATCGTTATGGAAAACCGTAACGGAACCGCCCCGGGGATGATCATTGAGGCGGACAGCGCCAGATTAATCCTGCTTCCCGGCCCACCCAGGGAACTGATTGCCATGTTTGAAGAGAGCGTGGAGCCGTATCTTGCGAAATTGACCAATCAGGTTATTTGCTCAAAGACAGTGAAAATATGCGGTGTGGGAGAGAGCAGGGCGGAAACCATGGTGAAGGATTTAATCGACGCCCAGCAAAATCCTACCATTGCAACCTATGCAAAATCCGGTGAAGTGCATATTCGCGTTACTGCCAACGGTGAGGACAAAAAGGCTGCTCTGAAGCTGGTGAAACCGGTGGTGAAGGAGCTGAAATCCAGGTTCGGCAACGCCGTTTACAGCACGGAAGAGGATATTACGCTGGAGAAAGCGGTGGCGGAGCTGTTGTCGGCAAACAAACTGACCGTCACCTGTGCGGAATCCTGTACCGGCGGCATGCTTTCTGCAAGGCTGGTAAGTGTTCCGGGGATTTCGGATGTCTATAAGACGGGTGTGATCACCTATTCCAACAAAGCCAAGAGACGTCTTCTGGGCGTGAAAAAGAGTACCCTGCAAAAAGAAGGCGCCGTTAGCGCCAAAACTGCGGAGGAGATGGCCAAAGGAGCCGCTTTGACCTTTAAGGCGGATGCGGCGGTTTCCATTACGGGAATTGCAGGACCGGACGGGGGCACTGAGGAAAAACCGGTGGGGCTTGTGTATATAGCCTGCTATGTGAAAGGTAATGTGATTGTAAAGAAATACCAGTTTACAGGAACCAGGGACATGGTGAGAGAAGCCTCGGCCTCTGCGGCATTGTCACTTTTAAGGGAGTGTATTTTGGAATACTACAGCAAGGTCACGTTCGGGAAAGAGGAGTAGTACGCCCCAATGCGCCTGACCTGTTACCGGGCAGGCGCATTGGGGTAACGGTTCAGATAGGGCGCTGAACTGTTATCCGCTGTCCGCAAAGTTTAAAAATGGGCATTGACTTATGTGAAATCACCTGTTAAAATCAAAATGAAGCGTAGAAATTCTGGCGGAAAAGCTGTTCTGTTCATTCCTTGATTCTATGAAGCCGTTCGGCTTGGAATCCTTGCAATGTTACTTCCCAACCCAATAAGATAACAGGGAGCATTCGTGTCCCCGCAGAAGTTTTTGGCGTATATCGTTCTCCGCGCAATGGGCGAAAGGAGATATCCCATGGAAAAATTTTAGATATTTTTAGCCGTCTTTTGTGGACAGAGATTGAGATGGTTCCAATATCAAACTCTTATATTAATTTTCAATCGTTTATTTTGCGCGTATGGAAATGACGAAATTTCTGATCAATGGGTTATGAGGGAGTTTTATGGTACATAAAAAGGTTTATAGTGTCCTTGGAAATTAAAAAACAGAGATGCTTGACAAATTCGAACGAATGTTTTAATATAACAATACAGAACGTTCGTTCCTGAAAAGGAGAGAGGATAAAATGGAAAAAGAAGAAAAATTAAAAGCGTTGGATGCGGCAATCAGTCATATTGAAAAGCAATTTGGAAAGGGCGCGGTTATGAAACTGGGCGACCCCTCCACACAGATGAATGTGGAGACATTTCCCACCGGAGCGCTGAGCCTTGATATCGCTCTCGGGCTGGGAGGAATTCCCAAAGGAAGAATCGTGGAAATTTATGGACCGGAGTCCAGCGGTAAGACCACGGTTACATTACATATGATTGCGGAAGTGCAGAAGAAAGGCGGTATCGCGGGATTTATTGATGCGGAACATGCCCTGGATCCTGTGTATGCCAAGAATATCGGCGTGGATATTGACAATCTGTATATTTCTCAGCCGGATAACGGAGAGCAGGCACTGGAGATTACAGAGACCATGGTGAGATCAGGCGCCATTGATATTGTGGTGGTGGACTCCGTTGCCGCATTGGTTCCAAAGGCGGAGATCGACGGAGATATGGGAGACAGTCATGTGGGACTTCAGGCCCGTCTGATGTCTCAGGCACTTAGGAAGCTGACGGCAGTGATCAGCAAGTCAAACTGTGCGGTGATCTTTATCAATCAGCTCCGTGAGAAAGTGGGAGTGATGTTCGGCAATCCGGAGACAACCACCGGCGGGCGGGCGCTGAAATTCTATTCCTCCGTTCGGCTGGATGTGCGCAGGGTGGAATCTCTCAAACAGGGGGGCGAGGTCATCGGCAACCGCACCCGTGTCAAGATTGTGAAGAATAAGATCGCGCCGCCCTTTAAAGAGGCTGAATTTGATATTATGTTTGGAGAAGGAATTTCCAGAGTGGGGGATATTCTGGATTTGGCGGCAGGGCTGGACATTGTGGTGAAGTCAGGAGCGTGGTATGCCTATGAGGGAAATAAGATCGGTCAGGGGCGGGAGAATGCCAAGCAGTATCTGAAGGATAATCCGGAAATTTGCCAGGCTATCAGTGAAAAGGTACGGGCACATTACGGATTCGACGATAAGGCTGTGGAAGGCGGGAATGGCGCGGCCGGCGCCGAGGTCCGTTCCAATTTTAAAGACGGTTCAAAGACCGGAGGTAAATCAGGGGGCAGGGGCGCCGCAAAATCAGGCGCAAAGGAAAGCGCCAAGTCCGGTGGGGCGGTGCAGGAAAATCCCGCAGCCGCACCTGCGGAAGCTGCCGGAGATACTTCGGAAAATACGGAGGGATAATGGACGACGGATTTTGCGAAGTGTGTGAAGAAATGATATGAAAATGCTATTTGAAAGGACTTTGCCTGTAGAGGAGAATGAGATAATATGAAAGTGACTGAAATAGAAGAATTGACAAAATCCCGCAGCAGGGTCTATATTGAGGAAGAATTCGCCTTTGTACTTTACAAAGGCGAATTGCGTTCCTTTCATATCCGTGAGGGAGAAGAAATAGAACAGGAATGTTTTGAGACAATTATGGGAGAGATTTTGCCAAAGCGTGCAAAGCTTCGCGCCATGAATCTGCTAAAGAGCAGAGAATATACGGTAAAGCAGCTTCATGATAAGCTGGAGGCAGGGGGCTATCCGGAAAAAATAATCGAAGAGGCTCTTTCCTATGTGGAGAGTTTTCATTATACGGACGACCTTCGCTATGCTGTGGCGTTTATATCAGGACATGAGAACAGCAGAAGCCGCAGGCGAATTGAGCAGGATCTGCTGGCAAGGGGAATTGACAGAATTACATTGGAAAAAGCATGGGCGGAATGGGAAGATCAGGGCGGAAGTCAGGATGAGCGCACAATGATAATGAACCTTTTAGAGAAAAAGCATTTTGATGCAAAGAGGGCGGATCAAAAGGAAAGACAGAGGATGTATGGTTTTCTGGTCCGAAAAGGATTTTCCTGCGATGAGGCCAGGAGAGCGGTCCTGGCAGAGTTTTGTTTCTGTTAAAACTCTGTCCAGGGACTGTTTCTGGTTTTGGAATGAATAGTAACCGCTTTAATGATTAAGTTATTTCTGATTATGGATTACACTTGACATTATATGCGTTTAAGTATAAAATTAGAGTGTTGTAAAATGCTTGTTAGAATGTTTTCTGTTTCCGAGGGAACGAATAGTGAGAGATTGTATTCTCCCGGAAATATGTACATACATTCTATATGGGCTGCAGGACAGTGAATTGTCGTGCGGTTAAATGTACAATGAAAATAAAATAAGGAGGTGCTCCTGTAGATGTCACCAGGGATTGTTATTGCAATTGTAGCCTGTGCCGTGGTTGTGACCGCAGTTGTCACTGCTTTGGTCGTCTCCAATTACCATAAGAAGACAACGGAAGCGACGATCGGCAACGCACAGGACAAGGCAAGAGAAATCATCGATGATGCTCTTAAGGCTGCAGAGGCGAAAAAGCGTGAATCGCTCCTTGAGGTAAAGGAAGAATCCATTCGTACCAAGAATGAATTGGACAAGGAGATCAAGGAACGCAGGGCCGAAGTACAGCGCTCTGAACGCAGGATTCAGCAGAAGGAAGAGAACATTGATAAGAAGACCGAAGCCATCGAAAGGCGCGAATCAAGCTTGGCCGCCAAGGAAGAAGCCTTGAACAAAATCAAGGTTGAGGTTTCCAAGTTAAATGAGCAGCGTGTGCAGGAACTGGAACGAATTTCCGGATTAACCTCTGAACAGGCAAAAGACTACTTGTTGAAAATTGTTGAAGATGAAGTAAAGCATGAAACGGCAGTGATTATCAAAGAAATGGAGAATCGCGCCAAAGAAGAAGCAGACAAAAAAGCGAAGGAGTATGTAGTATCAGCAATCCAGAGATGTGCGGCAGATCATGTCTCTGAAACTACCATCTCTGTCGTGCAGCTTCCGAACGATGAGATGAAGGGAAGGATTATCGGACGGGAAGGACGAAACATTCGTACGCTTGAGACTATGACAGGTGTTGACTTGATTATTGACGATACGCCGGAAGCGGTGATTTTGTCCGGATTTGACCCTATTCGCCGTGAGGTGGCAAGAATTGCGTTGGAAAAACTGATCGTGGATGGACGTATTCATCCTGCGAGAATTGAGGAAATGGTTGAGAAGGCGCAAAGGGAAGTAGAAGTCATGATAAAGGAAGAGGGGGAAGCGGCCACATTGGAAGTAGGTGTGCATGGCATTCACCCTGAGCTTATCAGACTATTAGGTAAGATGAAATTCAGGACGAGCTATGGTCAGAATGCGTTAAAGCACTCTATTGAAGTGGCACAGCTTTCAGGGTTGCTTGCCGCTGAAATGGGATTGGATGTCAGGCTTGCAAAGCGCGCCGGTCTGCTCCACGATATTGGCAAGTCCGTGGATCATGAGATGGAAGGTTCGCATATTCAGCTTGGCGTGGAACTTTGTAAAAAGTATAAGGAAAATGCTACGGTGATTAATGCCGTAGAGTCACACCATGGCGATGTTGAGCCCACTTCCCTGATTGCCTGTATTGTACAAGCTGCTGATACAATATCTGCCGCAAGACCGGGAGCTAGAAGGGAGACCTTGGAGACCTATACTAGCAGATTAAAGCAATTAGAAGAAATAACAAACAATTTCAAAGGTGTAGATAAATCTTTTGCTATTCAGGCAGGGCGTGAAGTTCGTGTGATGGTAGTGCCGGAGCAGATTACAGATGCCGATATGGTTCTGTTGGCACGTGATATATCCAAACAGATTGAAGCTGAATTGGAGTATCCTGGACAGATTAAGGTAAATGTCATCCGTGAAAGCCGCGTAATTGATTACGCTAAGTAAAACTGGATTTTAAGTTAAAATTAAATAGGAATAGAAAACGTCGTGCGATGAATGTACGGCGTTTTTTTATGGTAGATATTCAGTTTGGCAGCGTTGGGGATCCACTGGAAGGCCGCCGGTTTGCAATGGCGTGGAATTTGTCCTTGACGGTCCTGTTTTTTTGCGCTATGTTAAAGAAGGATTTTGTTTCAAGGAAGGCGGCGGGTCATTTTGCGTAAAATGGAGTTTAAGATGGAACGGCCGGGACTTTTGGAAGCCGGACAAAAGATTACTGTGACAGAAGGGGTTCTTCCCAGCAATTATTATTATATCATAGATCCTGCCCTTGCCATGTCAGCCAATATTCCTTTCCGTTACAGGCTGATGAGTCGGGAAGGTGTGGTTACGCAGGTGGTAGAAAATGCAAGGGGTTTTTATGTGACTGCAGAGTTTGACGAGCCGGAGAAAGAATCCTCCACATCTTGAGGAAAGCAGTTTTTAGACACACCCTGGTAACGTACACTGTTTAAGAGAAACAAAATCACAATTTTTTTATAATTATGTTGACTGTTTTTGACGGGAAATGTGATAAGATAAAAGCAAGGGAAAGGAATTGCAGGACTAACAGGTATATGATAAAAGAAAAGAGGAGATCATTATGTTAAGGAAAATTTCAACGGATAAGGCTCCGGCCGCTATTGGCCCTTACTCTCAGGGGATTATAGCAAACGGTATGCTGTTTGCGTCAGGACAGATTCCCATCAACCCAGAGACGGGTAACGTGGAGGGAAATGATATTACAGCTCAGGCAGAGCTTGTAATGAAGAATGTGGGGGCATTGCTTTCCGAGGCGGGAACGGATTATACCAGAGTGGTTAAGACCACATGCTTTTTGGCGGATATGAATGATTTTGCTGCTTTTAATGAGGTTTATGGGCGGTATTTTACGGAAAAGCCGGCGAGAAGTTGTGTAGCGGTTAAGACATTGCCTAAAAATGTACTTTGTGAGGTGGAAGTAATAGCAGCGGTTTAAAAGTAAATGTGGGTGTGATACATATTTTTTGAAATTTGACAGACACTAACCGTAAAACAGCATGTGACGAAGGAAAGGTGAGTGAGTCAAATGATGGATTATGTGAATGCCTTCTGGGTGGGTGGACTGATCTGCGCGCTGGTGCAGATTTTGATGGAGAAGACCAAAATGATGCCTGGACGCATAATGGTTCTTCTGGTAGTAACCGGCGCGGTGATTGGTGTGTTCGGGTGGTATGAACCCTTTCAGGAGTTTGCAGGGGCGGGGGCCAGCGTGCCATTGCTGGGCTTTGGCAATGTGCTTATGAAGGGCGTTAAGGAGGCTGTGGATGAAAAAGGACTGCTGGGATTATTTGCCGGAGGGTTTAAAGCAGGAGCGGTGGGAACCTCGGCGGCATTAATCTTTGGTTATCTGGCCAGCCTAATTTTTAAGTCTAAGATGAAAAAATAAGAAATTAAAGGGCTTCATAAGGGATACCCTTTCCATCCAGGTATTTTTGCAGCGCTTTGTCCCAAATAGTATCCGGTTCTTTGGACAGGAGAAAGGTGTGATAGGCGGTAGCAGTGGTTAGTGTTGCTTTGGCGCCATCATAACGGATGTTCAGAATGAGGGATTTGACTTGAGATGCCTCTATATCACAGTGCTCCTTTTCCAGCAGGGCAGTCGCTTTCTCTGGCATCAGGTGTAATACAAATCGAAAAAACAGGGGTGTGCGTTTTCCTTTGATCAGGTCAAAGCACAGCCCTTTTAATTCTGCCCAAGGGCGAAAGTCGTAAAGGGATTCTGCTTGGGTGTCGTCGTTGGCATAAAACTCACGGTTAATATGTCCGTCAATAGTGAAGGTATTTGCCGTGCCTATGACGGCTTCTTCCAACAGGAAGGGTTCAAAAGTATCTGCTACCAGAAGCTGATTCATAAATTGTTTCATGGATGTAATCTGCAATGCAATCATGGTATTTACCTTTCCCAAATTTGATTATTACTTTTTGCCAAGCACTTTTATATATTCAGTATATCATAGTCCGGAACCAAAGTCTATTCTTAGTGTGAAAGTTCATCGTGGAGACAGGAGGGCAATATGCAGAACCATATATATTTCCGAAGGGCATTGGCAGATTTTACATATGAAGCGGCCAGTGGGGGCGCCATTCGTCATTTGGCAGATGTGGGCTATACGGTGAGACAAATATCACAGCGGTTAGATTTTCCCACCCCTTATGAGAGGGTGCAGAAGTCCGTGTGGGAACATTTTGTCCACACGGGAATGATTTTGTTAGAGGAGCCCGGCAGCGGACGGCAAAGGGAAAATGTACCCCAGGGGAAGAGTTACCAGAAGAAGGCCAGCTATGTGCGGGAGTATGACCAATACGGAAAGGCCAGCTTTCGGAGAGTCGCGGAGGAGGAAGAGGAGGTGGCACCGATATGCTGGAAAAAGCAATGGCTGGGTGAGGGAGAAATGGAAGAGAATATTTCTCTGATTTTGACCAAGGTACATGAGAATGGAATAGAGTATTCTTATATGTCCTGCGATTTCGGCAAAGAAATCGAAGAGAATACGGAAAAACTTATGTTTACGCTGGGAGAGTTGAATCAAAGACAAAGAGAGTATTTGACAGGATTGCCATGGGAGAAATTCAGAGTGTATCACAGGATGGATTCTCGGATGACGGAGATTTTGCTGCGGCTTTATGAAGTTGGGGCCTACCATGGAATATGTTATTTCCTGAAGACAGGGGAGATGATGATATTTGGCGATGGGTTTGCGGATATGTCGTAAGGAAATAGCAGAAGCTTTTAACATTGGTACCCCTCCAGGATGTTAACAGGTACTATTATTGCATGGAAGATTTAGCTGCTATGGTTGAGTATTATTCTGGGTACGAGAAAAAAAGAGACAAAACAGTTAAGTTTTTTCCAGCATTTGCCGAAATATAGATCAGATAGATTGGGATCTTGTCATGTAGGGATATGAGTACAATGAGAGATTTCAATGCAGGAAACGAAAAGGAAACGGATTTTAAGACACATTTTTGTGTCGGCAAATGCTATGGAGGGCAGGAAAATGCAGAAAATTGGAACCTACAGTGCGTATCAGAACAATGTGTACGAAAGGGCGTCGCAGACAAGTAAAAGCGGAAGAAGCACTGGGATCACAGACGCAAAAAAAGCCGGTGAAGTAAAGGAGAACAAGACACCTACTTTAAGTAAGGCTGCACAGAATCTGCTGAAGGATTTGAAAAAAACTTATAAGGATATGGATTTTATTGTGGCAGATTATGAGACGGAAGAGGAAGCGGCAGAATATCTGTCCAGAGGCACCAGCGAATACAGCGCGCTGCTGACCAGTGATGAATTGGAGAAGATGGCTGCAGACGAAAGTGTAAAGGAAAAAAATCTGAAGATTCTGGATGAGGCTAAGTCCAAGCTGGACGATATGAAGAAGGAGCTGGGAGATAAAGGAGAGGATGTGACCCGGCTGGGAATTGTCTTTGGTGAGGACGGAGAGGTTTCTTTCTTCGCGGAATTGGAAAAAGGTAGTGCGAAACAGCGCGAACGTATAGAAAAGCAGCGGGAAGAAAACAAGGAATCAGCCAAAGAGGCAAAGAAGGCGGAAGGAGAGGAACAGCGAGGTGCCTCCGCCGTTAAGCCGGGCGGTAAGCGCACTACGGTGTTTGCTTCTTCTGTGGAAGAGCTGGCGAAAAAAATAGGTCAGATAGATTGGGATAACATAAAGGGAGATAGCCAAGGGCCTGTAGGAGCTCATTTTAATCTGACTGTTTAAAAACAAAAGATCCGACGTAAGCGGAGGAGGCGTCCCAAAGCCGCAGGAGGCTGCGGTTTTTGGGACGCCTGTATTTAATTGAAAGGGAGTAAAAAAGATGAAAAAGAAGAGAAAATTACTGGTTATTTTGGCACTCGTTTTAGTGCTTCTGTTGTCGGCATGTGGTAAAGATGAGAAGGAAGTACAGGGAGTGGGAACACATCATGTGGAGATCAATATTAAAGACTTTGGTAAGATTACTGTGGAACTGAATGGGGACGTAGCGCCTGTAACAGTTGAGAATTTTATGAAACTTGCAGAGGAAGGATTCTATGATGGGTTGACATTTCATCGTATTGTATCCGGATTTGTGATTCAGGGAGGAGATCCTCTGGGGACGGGAATGGGCGGTTCCAAAGAGAATATTGTAGGCGAATTTTCGGACAATGGTGTGGAAAATAATCTTTCTCACACTCGAGGCGCAATTTCCATGGCACGTTCGCTTTCTTATGACAGTGCCAGTTCTCAGTTTTTTATCGTACATGAGGACAGCCTTTACCTGGACGGAAAATATGCCTGTTTTGGTTATGTGACGGAAGGAATGGAGGTGGTGGATGCCATCTGTGAAAAGGTTCCTGCGTTGGATGATGAAGGCAATGTGGCTTCGGAGAATCAGCCAGTGATTGAGAGTATTAAAGTAATTGATTAAATGAATCATTTAAACGGCATAGCATAGTCTATGCCGTTTACTGACTTTCAGAATCATGGGAGAGTTACATGATCTGAGCGGACGGGAATCATATTCAGAGAAAATTTGATTCGGTGATTTGACTTTCGATTGGCAAAAATTTCTCCGTCTCTACGGGTAAGATTATAAAGAACGCTCCATTGCAATTTGTCTACGGTTCCGTCTAAAACGCCTACATCGGCAAGCAAAAGAATTGCCTTGTCCGTATCAAGAATACCGTTATTCAGTTCTATTGTGCTTTGGACTTTATCATAACGTTCAAATTCTGTATAGCCTTCTCCGATGTTTAAACCATTATAAGCAATAAAATTGGATGCAATCTGATATTCTCCGTCCATTTGGATCACTTGTACTTCGTTGTCATAATATTCAATAATAGACGAATTGCCGTTTGCGTCCGCGATTAAGAAATGACATTCAACGTCGCCGGAAAAGTAGATATTGTACTGTTTTAACAATTCGACAGCTTCCTCCACAGTGGCCGCTTTGTCAAGTACCAGGCGAATGGCGGTGGTGGTATTCAGCGTTACTTTGTCAGGGTCATATGGTGGGGCGGCTTCCGGTACCGCAAGCAACGCAATCGCAAGGCCTTTTTCGTTCATTCCGTCAAAGGGAAGGAAGGGAGCCGCCAATGTCAAAAAGCGTTCAAAAACCCCTCCGTCGGGCAAATGATTTTCCGAGTATCCCGCAAATGCCAGGTTAACGGTAGAAACCGAAGCATATCCGTGACTTGGTGCGGTATAAATCTGTAAAGACGGAGCATATTGAAAATCAAAGTTTCTTCCAAACAAAATCTCTCCGCGTTCATTTTTGGTAACAAAAGCAGTACAGCCGTCTCCGGTAACGCCTAAATTAATTGGCAGTCCTTTCAGGAGTCTTTTGGTTACAAAGGCTTCGATATCCGAATCGTGAGCGGCGCCTATTTCCAGAAACTCATCAAATCCGTAATCTCCGTAATAGATCATCTGATACATGCCGTAATCATCTAATTTTTTCAGTGACATAAGGGAGCGCAGTTCATTTCTAAAGAAAACCCATAATAGGATTAGGAGAAACAAGAGCGTTGCGCTCACGCTGATTATGATGAAACGGATTTTCTTTTTCTTTCTTTGCCTCATACTTGTTATACTCCAAAATACTTTATTCATGGTACTCGATCACAGTTCGAATATGATAAGGATGGCCATGGGGCCGCCTTTTTGCTTGAATAAGAACATTATATCACATGTCCGGGAACCGGAAAAGAACAAGTTTTGTGGTGAAGTAGTTGACTTTACGGTGAGGATTATCCGAATTTTTAGGTATTATTTACAAAGAATGAAGTGTCTTATATAGACATATTTTACAAAAATGTATTTTTGCGATATAATTTACTGACATTTTTGGGTTAAATCTGTTAAAATTAGGTTATAACATTAGTAGAAAATATTATAGTCAGCAAACATGCGGAAAGGAAGGGATTTTGTGTTTGAGATAGGAGATTATGTCATCTGTGGCAATAAGGGCGTCTGTGAAGTGGAAAACATTACTACTTTGGACATTACCGGTGTGGACAAAAAACGGGAATATTATATTTTGAAGCCTTTGTATCTGTCAGGAAGCACGGTTTATGTCCCGGTGGATTCCTCAAAAGAATCCATACGCAATGTTTTGCGGCGAGAAGAAGCACAAAAATTGATAGAAGCCATACCAGAGATTCCGCTTTTGGAGATTGTCAATGAGAAACTGACCGAGCAGATCTACAAAGAGTGTATCAAGGCAAATAGCTGTGAAGAACTGGTAAAAATGATTAAGACCATTTGCCTGAGAAAGCAAAAGCGAGTACAGGCGGGGAGGAAGATTACGGCGGTGGATGCCAAGTATTTTCATATGGCGGAAGAATATTTATATGGAGAGTTGGCGGTTGCGTTGGACTTAAGCAGACAGGTTGTGGAAGAGTATATTTCAGGGCTGATGGACGGAACGGAAGCAAAGACTGCAACGGGATTACTGTAAAAATGTTTGTCATGTAAGGCAATAAATTTTCAGACATGCCATAAATGGAGATGTAAGAAAAAGGACTTTACAATTCTGGAAAAAAGTATTATGATAGGGAATCATAGGCGATGATATTATAGTGACAAAACGAAGATGAGGAAAGTAATCGGCAGGAGTTGCCACAGAGAGAGCCGCCCCATTGATTGGGCGCTGAAAGCGGCTTGGCGGGAAGGCCGGTGAAGACCACCTCGGAGTGGCTCTAATCAAGCCCGGCAGTTCCCGTTACGAGCAAATGAAGAGGCAGGTTAAAAAAGAAAAGACCTGCAAGAAGGGTGGAACCGCGATCCGGAATGGATTCGTCCCTTGCAATGAGAGTTGCAAGGGATTTTTTATATTGAGAGAAAATGTATGTTTCTGGTTCTTTTTTCATAGGGAGTTTCTCTCATAGAGATGTGAACCCAACGGGAAACTGTGATATCGGAAAGGAGGAAGCAATGGGAGTATTTGTGATTGCGCTAAAAAGATTGGCGAGGAAATGTTTTGACGGGGAAGTGACCATGGCAAAGGTCACATATTGGACGTTGGCATTGGTTTGTTTATTGACAGGCATTGTCTTTGGATTGTTGGCGGCGCCGGCAACACATGGTATTATCATTGGCAGCAACAGCGGAAATGTACAATATAAAAATTGCAGTGAAAGAAAGTCAAAAAAACAGTCCTGAAATGGAACGATTCCCCCTGAGTGGGCGTAGAAGAGAAGGGACGGAACTGGAAAAATAAAACAGTCCCGAAACGGAAACGCCAGGGAGAGAATCAGTAGATGAATTTACGACTGATTATCTCCCCTGAGTGGGCGTAGAAGAGAAGGGACGGAACTGGAAAAATAAAACAGTCCCGAAACGGAAACGCCAGGGAGAAAATCAGTAGATGAATTTACGACTGATTATCTCCCCTGAGTGGGCGTTGAAGAGAAGGGACGGAACTGGAATAGGAGGACAAAATGAAGATTACTTTGAAGGATGGTTCTATAAAAGAGTATGATGGAGCCAAAAGCGTATTTGAAATTGCGTCAGATATCAGCGAGGGCTTGGCGCGAGTTGCCTGTTGTGCAAAGGTAGACGGCAAAACGGTGGATTTGAGGACAGTCGTGGACTATGACTGTGAGATGAGTATTTGTACGGCAGCAGATGAAGAAGGTTTGGCGGCTATTCGCCACACCACCTCTCATGTACTTGCGGAGGCGGTTAAGAATTTGTTCCCGAATGCAAAACTTGCCATTGGACCCAGTATTGACACGGGGTTTTACTATGATTTTGACCATGAACCTTTTTCCAGGGAAGATTTGGACGCCTTAGAAGCGGAGATGAAGAAAATTATCAAAAAGGGCGCCAAACTGGAGAAGTTCACGCTTCCCAGGGCGGAGGCAGTGAAATATATGGAAGACAGGGGAGAGCCATATAAAGTGGAGTTGATTCAAGATCTGCCGGAAGATGCGGAAATCTCTTTTTACAGCCAGGGAGATTTTGTTGATCTGTGTGCGGGACCACATTTGATGAGTACGAAGGGCATTAAGGCTTTTAAGTTGATATCTTCTTCCATGGCATATTGGCGGGGAGATTCCGACAAGGCCAGGCTGCAGCGTATTTACGGCACTGCTTATAATAAAAAAGAAGAGCTTGCGGAGCATCTGGAACGTATGGAAGATGCCAAACGCCGGGATCACAACAAACTTGGCCGGGAGATGGAATTGTTTACTACGGTTGACGTAATCGGCCAGGGACTTCCTCTTTTTACCCCTAAGGGCACCAGGATGCTTATGAAGCTCCAGCGCTGGATTGAGGATCTGGAGGATAAAGAATGGGGATACGTTCGCACAAAAACACCTTTGATGGCAAAATCTGACTTATATAAAATGTCAGGACATTGGGATCACTATAAGGAAGGCATGTTTGTGCTGGGCGATGAGGAAAAAGATAAGGAAGTATACGCGCTTCGGCCCATGACCTGTCCCTTCCAGTACTATGTGTATAAAAATTCACAAAAGTCATATCGTGACCTTCCGTACAGAATGAGCGAGACATCAACGCTATTCCGTTCGGAAGATTCTGGAGAAATGCACGGGTTGACTCGTGTGCGGCAGTTTACGATTACCGAGGGACATCTGGTAGTAAGGCCGGATCAGATGGTAGAGGAATTTAAGAGTTGTATCGCGTTAGCCAAATACTGCCTGACCACTTTGGGCGTGGAGGAAGATGTTACCTATCATCTGTCCAAGTGGGATCCCAATAACAGGGAAAAGTATATCGGTGAGCCGGAAGTATGGAATGAGACCGAACAGCATATCCGGGACATTTTGATCGAACTGGGGATTCCTTTTGTGGAAGATGTGGGGGAAGCTGCTTTTTACGGGCCCAAGGTGGATATTAATGCCAGAAATGTATACGGCAAGGAAGATACCATGATCACGATTCAGTGGGACGCACTTTTGGCGGAGCAGTTTGACATGTATTACATTGATCAGAACGGTGACAAAGTTCGGCCTTATATTATCCACAGGACGTCCATGGGGTGCTACGAGCGGACGTTGGCATGGCTGATCGAAAAATATGCAGGTAAATTCCCTACATGGTTGTGTCCGGAACAGGTGAGAGTGCTTCCAATTTCCGAAAAATATGAGGCATATGCCGATAAGGTGCTCAAAGAGTTGAGGGCGAGAGATATTGATGCATCGGCAGACAAACGTTCTGAGAAAATCGGTTTTAAGATACGGGAAGCAAGGCTTGCAAAGGTACCCTATATGTTAGTAGTAGGACAGCAGGAGGAAGAACAGGGACTGGTTTCTGTCAGGAGCCGTTTTGCCGGCGACGAGGGGCAGAAACCGTTGGCAGCATTCCTGGATCAGATCTGTGAGGAAATTCGCACGAAAGAAATCCGCAGGGAAACCGTTCAGGAAGAGTCCAAATAAAACGCCGGAAAACATCCAAATCAAGTGAATATCATCGCCGGAATGAGGCATACTAATTCTGACAGAGATGCAGTTTGTGTTCAAATTGCGCATAAAGAGAATGCGCAAATTTCTGTCCGAATCTGCCGTTTCCGCGCTGCTTAATGCAGGTTCGTAAGGCAAGCGGCGCGGAAGAGGAGGCTTTTATGGCGGATTTAAAATGTACGGTGCAAAATTGTACCTATAATGAGGATTGCCTTTGCAGCAAAGGGGACATTATGGTGGGCGGAAAGCATGCCTGCAACTGTGACGATACCTGCTGCGAAAGCTTTATCCAGGAAAAAGAAGGATCGGATTCCTTTAAAAGCTCCGTGATCCATCCCAGCAAGACGATCAGTATCGACTGTGAGGCAACAAAATGTATTTATAATTCCAATTATAAGTGCAATGCGGACCACGTGGATATCAAAGGCGGCGGTGCATGTAATTGTCATGGAACGGCATGTGCTACTTTTCGGGAGAAATAAAAGAACGCGGTGTAAAAACATACCCGGCAGAGAAATCTGCCGGGTTGTTATAACTTTTGCATTCGTGTAAACATGGTGGAAAATGTATAGTTTTTCTAATGGTTTAGACAGGCGGATGAACTTTTTTTACTAAAATGCATTACAAAAGAGTAATATTTTAAAATAATGCTTGACTTTTTTGATAGCAGGGTATATTATATTAAATGTTGCAGGCAGTAATGTTGTGACAAAAAAGTGTGCGTTTAGCTCAGCTGGATAGAGCGTTTGGCTACGGACCAAAAGGTCGGGGGTTCGAATCCTCTAACGCACGTTACTATGTGCGTTTATGTACGTTACTATGTGCGTTTATGTACGTTACTATGTGCATTTGTGCAGGTTGGTTTGCAAATGGCGGGAAAGTCTTGAAAAACAGACGTTCCCGCTATTTCTCTTTGCTTAGTCTGAAAGAGTTAAACAGCAGTTTTTAGAAAGCTTTTCTAACTTCCCTGGGTAATAACTGTCTGAAAAATTTATTGGTCATTATGCTTCTAATATGATACAAATATTATAAGTGATTGGCGACAGCCACAATGCGGATATATCTGAAGAAATATGCCGTCTTAAATTGTAAGTAAAGTAAACTTGTGATAAAATAAGAAAAAAGTAAGTGAAAATTTTGATGGCTTGACATAGGAAGTCAACAGTGAAAGACGGATCTTTATAAAACGTCTTTTTTGGAATCTAATTATGTCAGGGCCATGAATGCAAAAAGGGGGAGATTGTTATTTCCGCAAGGTATAAAAAAGAAGGCGATGTCTCATATGCATTGGGTATTACTTTGACATTTGAGTTATTGTATCAAAGACCGGATCAGGTAGTGCATATCTATATTCACTCTTCGTTTGTAAAAAGTGAAGTATATGACAAATTGATAGCCCTTTGTCATAAAAATCATGTTGAATACAGTGTAAATGATAAAATATTTAATATACTATCGAATAAAGAGAATTGTTTTGTTATAGGAAAATTTAATAAATATGGGATGAAGATCAAGTGCGGGATAAATCATTTGGTGCTGGTGAACCCATCCAATGCGGGAAATCTTGGAACGATATTAAGAAGCTGTCTGGGATTTGGGATCAAAAACGTAGCCATCGTCAGGCCGGCGGTAGATATTTTTGATCCCAAGGTTATCAGGGCTTCCATGGGAGCCTTTTTTGGGATGGAAATACAGTATTTTGATAATATATCTGATTATATGAAATTAAATCCCGGGAATTCCCTTTATCCTTTTATGTTAAATGCCAGCGGGTCTCTGAAAAATGTTGCATTTGTTGAGCCATATTCTTTGATATTTGGCAATGAAGCTACGGGATTGCCTGAAGCGTTTCATGAGATTGGAACGAGTGTGGTGATACGCCACAGCAATGCGATTGACAGTCTAAACCTCCCGATAGCGGTAAGCATTGCTCTATATGAAATTTCAGAGATATAATGCTCATACAGTAAAGGGACAGGATGTAAAAGAATCATGGAAAATTTAAGATTATGCAAAAGGTGTCTGATCAGAGATATGGCGGGACAGGAAGCATATTTTCAATCCCTCAGGGAGTATATAGATAACTTGGATGCAGATGTGAAGGCGCCCGTAGAGTTGTACGAAGAAAGACTTAATATATGTAAAGAATGCGAACTGCTGTTGGAAGGGATGTGCCGTAGCTGCGGGTGTTATGTGGAGCTTCGGGCGGCAGTGATGAGAAACTGTTGTCCCAGAGAGAAGTGGTGAGAATTTTCACAAAGACGGGAACATAAAATGACAATGCCGGGGCGGGAGTCCGGATTGCCGTAAATGAGAGAAGAGGTTGGAAATGAACGGAATACTGTATGATGCAAGAAAAATCAAGTCCTACGAAGCGCTTCAGATTCTGGGAGAATACGCAGGAAAGGAGCCTGGGTGGCTGGACGGATTATGGGCAGGACTGCTGGCAGACGAGGGCCAGATGAAAGAGTTCCTGTACTATCTGGAACATCATACTTTTTGTGATGAAGATAGATGCTGTGGCTATGGTTTGACAGACTTGTATGTCTGGCAAATGGATCGATACAATCTCATTGGTGATATTGGTAAAAATACGGAGTGCTGCAACAAGGAGGCTATGGTGCTGAATGCTTTTTTGACCATGCAGCGGATGAAGAAGGAGCCAGACGTTTATCTGCGGAGACTTTCCGCAGGAGAAGGCATGGATCGGTATTGACGCCGCAGGCTATATGTTGGAGACGTTGAAAATGGAGAATGATATGACAAAACTGGAATTTTTGGATAAGTTACGGGACGCCTTAACCGGCAGGCTTTCTTCGGGACAGATAATGGAAAATGTGCGTTTTTATGAGGACTATATTAATACGGAGATTCGCAAGGGAAGAAGCGAAGAGGAAGTGCTTGTCTCTTTGGGGGATCCCAGACTGATAGCTCGTACGATTGTGGAGACAAGGGGCGGAAGCAGAGAAGGGGCTGCGGAAAACAGCGGCAGAGCTGCCGCACAGAATTTCGGCATGGGCAGGGAGCAAGAGACAAAAAGGCGTTTACAAGGTGGGGCGGGAGTACCGATATGGATCTGGCTTATTCTTGCCATTTTGATCTTGATTTTGGTGTTAAGCGCGGTGTTTTCTTTCATCTCCGCTATTTTGCCCATTATATTGCCCATAATGCTGGTGTTATTCTTTGTCAAAGTATTTCGTGACTGGATGAATTGAGCGTACTTGCTGCCAATAGATTCCGCACTTCAAAATCTATGTTCCATCCATCACGTCCATGAATTATGTAATTGTATTTTGGAGCTGACTGCTCACAGAGTCGGTTGATACGATCAGATAAAAAAGACGAGCCATTGGGGGAAACCAATAGCCCGTCTTGAGGGGAGTATAAATATATAAAGGGGGATAAACAGAAAAAAAGTAAATCTGTTTACTATCTCAGTATACTACGACTGCCAAAAATATGCAATATGATAATAGTACTAAAGTACTAATTCTGATGGGCATATTTTTTGTGCGTTTTTGCCATACTACTCCTGTAACTGATAATCAATTTGGATCGCCGCTGCGGCGGCAGGATGTGAGGAAAAAAATGGACAACAATAATAATTACAACAACAGCACAAACAATTCTGAAAACTGCAAGAACAGCAACCAGAATCAGAACAACCAGAACAACAACCAGAATAAGAACAACAACCAGAATAACCAGAACCAGAACAAGAACAATCAGAACAAGAACTTCTAAGGTAATTCTGGGAACAGGGACACTGCTGCATACAGCGGTGTCCCTATTCGTTTTTATCTATTTACATATTGTAAAAAAGAAGGTATACTGGTTAGAAAGAATACATGGAAGCTGCGCCGCAGATGTATGTCCGGTAGCGGAAGAAAAGTCTGTATGGCATATGATGAGGTGAAAATGAGGAAGTTTGAATTGATCGCTCCCTGTCATTTTGGTGTCGAAGCGGTACTGAAAAGGGAAATAGACGATTTGGGATATGATATTACGGAAGTGGCCGACGGCAGGGTGACTTTTTTGGGAGATGAAGAAGCTGTGTGCCGCGCCAATATTTTTTTGCGGACGGCGGAGCGGATTCTGATCAAGGTCGGAAGTTTTCCTGCGGAGACATTTGAAGAATTATATCAGGGGACCAAGAGTCTTCCGTGGGAGGAATATATAGCATCCGACGGGAAATTCTGGGTGGCGAAGGCGGCCAGTGTCAAATCAAAGCTTTTCAGCCCTTCGGATATTCAGGCAGTCATGAAGAAGGCAATGGTGGAGCGGCTGAAGGAAGTATATCATGTGAATTGGTTTGCGGAGGAGGGTGAGCGTTTTCCGGTGAGAGTGTTCCTGATGAAGGATCAGGTTACGGTGGGACTGGATACCACAGGGGAATCCTTACATAAAAGAGGATATCGTAAGCTGACGGTTAAGGCGCCCATCGCGGAAAATCTGGCGGCAGCGTTGATTATGCTGACGCCTTGGAACGGCAGCCGGATTTTGGTGGATCCATTTTGCGGGGGTGGTACGATCCCCATAGAAGCGGCCATGATGGCGGCAAATATTGCTCCGGGGATGAATAGAAATTATCTTGCCCAAGGATGGGGACAGGTGATCGGAGAAGACATATGGCGTGATGCTTTTGAGGAAGCGGGAGATCTGGTGCAGACAGATGTGAAACCGGATATTCAGGGTTATGATATCGATGATAAGATGGTTGGTATTGCCCGGGAAAACGCTCGGCTTGCAGGCGTAGATCAGCTGATTCATTTTCAAAGACGAGGAGTTGACCAACTCAGTCATCCTAAAAAGTATGGTTTTTTGATCACCAATCCCCCTTATGGGGAACGTCTCCAGGACAAAGAAGAGCTGCCTGCTTTATATCAAATCATTGGCCAACGGTATCAGGCCCTTGATTCCTGGAGTATGTATTTAATTACGGCTTATGAGAATGCGGAACGGGATATCGGGCGCAAGGCGGATAAAAATCGTAAGATATATAATGGAATGATGAAGACATATTATTATCAGTTTCTGGGGCCTAAGCCAAAGGCAAAGAAGGCAGCCGTAGACTAATGGCAGGAAAGCTTGCCCCACCCCTTTGCATAGGCGGTGTTAAGCCTTCGTTACAATGGGGCTTGGCATACATTTGTATGCGGCGATGTGAGATAAAGGTGATCAGGAAGATTGGATAGGATGGACGGGAGGAGGAACAGATGATATTTGCCACGGGGAACGAAGGTAAAATGAAGGAGATCAGGACGATCATGGCAGATTTCTGCCGGGAAATTTACTCCATGAAAGAGGCGGGGATTGAAATAAATGTTGAGGAGAATGGCCAGACCTATGAGGAGAATGCACTGATCAAGGCCAGGGCCGTGGCTGTACATACACAAGACTTGGTGCTGGCGGATGATTCCGGGCTGGAAATTGACTGGCTTAACGGGGAGCCCGGTGTTTATTCCGCAAGGTACATGGGGGAGGATACGTCATACCGAGTGAAAAATGCTAATTTGATTAGCCGTCTGGAAGGAGTACCGGAGGAAAAGCGTACTGCCAGATTTGTGTGCGCAATAGCCGCAGTATTGCCTGGCGGAAGAGAGTTGACCGTAAGAGCCGCAATAGAAGGCAGAATCGGATATGAGGAAAAAGGCGACAATGGTTTTGGCTACGATCCCATTTTTTTTGTGCCGGAGATTGGAAAGACCACAGCGGAACTTGGCGAGGCGGAAAAAAATAGGATTAGTCACAGGGGGAAGGCACTTGGGCTTATGAAAGAGGAATTAGGGAAGCTATGAAGATATTGATTGTCAGCGATACACATAGAAGAAACGACAATTATTTTCAGATTGTTCGCAAGCAGGTTCCTGATATGGTAATCCACTGTGGAGATTCGGAGGGCTGCGAGGAAGAGTTGTCCAGAGCAGCGGGGTGTCCATTGAGGATCGTGCCGGGGAATAATGACTTTTTTTCCCGCTTACCCAGAGAGTTAGAGCTTGAGATAGAGGGGTTTAAGATATGGGTGACTCATGGACATAATTACTATGTATCCATGGGAAATGAAACATTGAAAAGAGAAGCGGTAGCAAAAGGGATGGACATTGTGCTGTATGGACATACCCACAGGCCTGTAATCGACAGGGAAGGAGGTGTAATTGCCGTCAATCCGGGAAGTATATCCTATCCCAGGCAGGACGGGCATCGGCCGTCGTATGCCATTATGGAGGTGGAGGGAAAGAAGTTGAATTTTACCATAAAATACATATAATTTTTCTTGACATTGGAAGAAACAGTGCGTTATAATACCAATATATCTGATTGCCTACAGGCAGTGTGTTTATGTTACGGGGTGTGGCTCAGCTTGGCTAGAGCGCCTGGTTTGGGACCAGGAGGTCGCAAGTTCGAATCTTGTCACCCCGATTGACGTATTATAGCCGCAAATCCAAGGTTTTCTAGTAAAATTGAAGTGAACCCCTTTTATTAGACAAAAATGAAAGTCTAATGAAAGGGGTTATTTCTATGTCTGGAAGAAAAATATATTCCGCAGAACTCAAGCTGGAAATTGTGGAACGGTATCTCAAAGGAGATATTGGAATCAAAAAACTGGCACAGGAATACCGGCGGTCAAAAACACGGCAGCATCCGAAAGCTATCTGTTCCTATTCTGGGGGTGCGGACAGTGACATCATGATTGACATGATTGGAACGGTACGGAAAATTACACCGTCACGTCCACCAGTCAAGTATGTGTTTTTCAATACCGGATTAGAGATGAAAGCCACAAAGGAACATGTAAAAGAGACTGCAGAGAAATATAGAGTGGAAATCGAGGAAGTCAGGCCGAAGGTGGGCATTGTGCAGGCGGTCAGGGAGCATGGTGTTCCGTTTGTGTCAAAGATAATGTCTGCAGGACTTGAGGGATGGCAGAAAAAAGGAATACCCCTCTCAATAGCTGATGAATATGCGCAGGCAGAGGATAAGGAGGCAAAGAGGCGGGAGCTGAGTGAGAGATATCCAAAATGCGAGAGCATAATCAATTTCCTCTGCTGCTGCAACTCCGCCGGGGAGCCCAGGCCCGATATCCAGCTGGTGATAAACGCCTCAAAATACATGCTGGATTTCATAAGGGAATGCCCGCCGGATTTCCAAATCAGCGCACAGTGCTGTGACTATTGCAAGAAGCAGGTGGCGCACGAGGCGCAAAAAGCTTATGAAATGATTATCACAGGGGAACGCCGGGACGAAGGCGGCATGAGAGCCGTCCCGCGCAAGGACAACACAGCGCTATGCTTTACAGAAACCAGTGAAGGGCAATATAGGTTCAGGCCTCTTTGCTATGTCACAGACAAGGATAAGGCATGGTACAAGAAACAGTTTGGAATCAGGTACTCCGACGCTTATGAGGTCTACGGACTTACAAGGACAGGGTGCTGCGGATGCCCGATCTCCTATAAGGCGGTTAATGATCTGGAACTGATACGGCCATATGAGCCAAATGTTGTGAAAGCAGCATGGAACATATTTGGGAAAAGTTATGAGTATCGAAGAAAATATAATGCTTATAAAAAAGTCAGGATGGCAGAGGAGAAGAAAAAGAAAGCAAATGTAGATGGACAGATGGGATTGTTTGATTACTAGAAGAGTGAAAGAAAGGAGCGCCTCCGGCCCTGATCAAAGCAAATCTCCCGGAATTGTGTACATCAGAGAATATGCCGGTTAAAAAAGGCGCTGATTGACAGTCAGGGAAATCTCCGGCGCCAAACAGCTGGCGCCAGGGAATAAAAAGCTGGAAATGAAAGATAATCATGCCGCGTCCTGTATTGGAAGCTTGAGGAAACTGTAGCGTTACTGAACTTTAAATGGGATTCGTTATCATTTTTTCCACGGGATCCGCAGTTCTTCCAGTAGACGAAAGTGATTCACAATGCCTGCTCTGTCTGCATCATTTAGGAACGGAAGAAGATAAAAAATGTTGCCTGCGCAATATCCATTATAAATATCAGTTGATAGAATACCGTTTGGAATATCAATGCCAAGCAGAAAGCCAGGGGATACATCAAAGAATTCAGAAATCCGAATCAGTGTGTCATAATCCGGCTCATGTACTCCGTTCTCATAGTTTGAAATGGTGCCGGAGGATAAATGCAGGTGCCTGGCCAGTTCCTTTTGCGTCAGACCTTTGTGAAGGCGGAGAAGCTTTAGTGTTTTAGAAAAAGTTATCATATGTATAATCCTTTCTTTAAGAAAAAGTTTATGGTTACAGAGGTACCGTACAATGGGGCAGCGTTTGGAGGAAAGAGGGATTTTGGAAAATCTTTTGGGAGGTGGTGCAATGCGCAGAAAATGTAACAGATGTTTGTGCAGGACGTGTCTAAAAACATGCTGCGACCGTAAAAATTGCACAGGGAAGAAGGAAGCGTGTAATAATTATAGCGGATTCGTCCAGCTGAGCATTTTTGAGCTCTCACATCAGACGGGAGCACCCCGCCATTCATGGCAGCATTGCGGAATCACCGAAGAGCGTTACGGACAGCTTACGCAGTACATACAGTCCGGCAGATATACCTCTCTCGCTTCGCAGGCGGCTAATACAGCCAATGAAATGATAGCAGAATATTTAATAATGTCTATAGCTGAAAATAAGAGTTATGACGCTCTTAGGATAAAATGGGAACTGAAGGAAATGGAGCAGATACCGTACTGCCGGACAGATTTTTATGGAATTAGGAGATACTTTTTCAGTATTTTTGACAAGGAATTAAGGAGGATTGGGAAATAGGGCAACATTGTACCTTGACAACTGAATATCTCATAGTTTGTGTGTTTGAAAAAATATCATTTTCTCTCTTGACATATTGCACGTGCAGTAATATACTTGTTGCACGCGCAGAAAGTGGGGTGATAAAATGAGCCCTAGAACTGGCAGACCACCTAAAGAAAGCCCTAGAAATGTCAACTTGAATATCAGAATAACAAAAGAGGAATCTGAAAGAATCCAAAATTGCGCTGATAAGCTGAATATGACTAGGACAGATGCCATTATGAAAGGTATCGGAATGGTGGAAAAGGAAATAGAGGAACAAAAATAGAAGTTGCCCCACCGTCTAAAGCGAGCAACCCCTATCAATCACTCCCAAAGGGAAAATGATAAATATACTATATCACTTTTCCTTTGGAGATTCAAGTATAAGAGAATGATGTTATGGAAAACGATGTATTACAGACAGTTTATGATTTATGGGTAAACAGCGAGAGCTAACGCTTGGCATGATTTTATTCTTTATTGGCACAATGTAACTTGGTACATATGGTTATCGGGCTTCTGATAGAATGGAATCATAGGAGGTATGGTGAATGAATTACAGATTTTTGAAAATTCCGAGTTTGGAAGTGTGCGAACAATAACAATCAACAATGAACCGTGGTTTGTGGCGGCAGATGTAGCGACAGCGTTAGGATATGCAACTGCGAGAGACGCAATCGCAAGGTACTGTAAGGGGGGCGTGAGACACGATACCCCAACATCTAGCGGTATTCAGTCAATCTCATACATAAATGAGGGAGATATGTACTGTTTGATTATGCGGTCAAAACTTCCATCGGCGGAAAAATTTGAAGATTGGGTTGTGGGTGAAGTTCTCCCCCCTCAATCCGCAAGCATGGAATGTATGCCGAAGATGAACTTCTCGACAATCCCGACTTGCTTATCAGCGTGGCGCAGAAGCTGAAAGAGGAAAGGGAGAAGAACAAAGCACTGAAAGCTGTGGAAGCAGTAAAACGAAAAGGGAATGAGGAGGTTTTTAATGATCTGACAGTAAGGCAAATGGTGGAGGAGGTTGGATATGAAAATCAGTGAAGTACAGCAAATCTACAGAGAACAGGTTAAATCGTATCAGATGCAGAAAGCTGCCCTGACAAAGCAGTTGAAATACCTTCGTTCTCGGGCGGACGATTCCATAGTGGGAAAGGAAGAATATTGTTCGGAGGCAGCGGCCTTGGAACTGACATTGGAAAAATTAACTCAGAAGCAGAAGGAGTATCAGGAGTATTTGAACGAACTTTCGGAACGGTATTGCGCCTGCTGGAACGCGGCGGCTGCAGAACAGCAAAAGGATGCGGCACAAGACTATGCGGAAGATATGGCAAAGATTATGGAAGTGGCTCGACGCCTGATGAGAGGGGCGATTGTACCTGCATCAGATGAGAAAAAACTGATGGAATTCAGCATGGAGATGTATCAGACGGCTAAGAATGTGGGGGCGATAGCGAAACAGCAAAAGCGGGAGAAATATGATACTCTTTGGGGGGAAGAGGGGGAAAAAACATATGACGATCCCAGGCATGCCGCAGAAAACGCCCAGACCACATGGGAAGGTCCGGAAGTGGTAGATGCATCGGTCATATCGGCGTCTGCTGTTGCGGAGGGGATTCAAGCAGGGGATTAATGTATTAAATATGGCGTCGTTTGTAAAAATCCACAGAAGCTTTTTGGGAAAAACGCAGTTACAGGAAAGGATAGGCTTATATATGAATTTGAGTGAGACGATAAGCTATTGTGTGGACTCCGCAGTGAAAATTGCGGCGGAAACATATGGCAAAACGCTGGATTTCAGCGAGGAGAGCATGGATATTGTGGATACCATATTGGATGGTTATCATGAGCGATATCTTTACCAGGAGAAAGACGGAAGTTTGATCAGGGATCATATCAATTCCTATGCCAGTATTTTCGGAATATATGTGGGAGAGGTTCTGCTGCGGCAATACGGAAAAGGATATGTCTGGAAAGAAACAGAGTATGGGGTGGCCTTGGCACAGGACGAAAAAAATATGATAAATCCGGTTGCAAAGGCATATAAACATATCCAGAACGGAAAAGAGAATGGGGACGATATCAAGTCGTTTTATCGTGTTGCGGTTTCCATAATGTGTGGAGCGTTTTTGTAGGCTGGCAGAATGGAGTCAGGCAGACCAAATTATATGATATTAAAATCAAAAAAAGTATTGACAATCTGGAAATAATGGGTTAAAATGTATTTCGTTGGTTTGTTTATTCGGACAAAGCGTGTGTCCGTAGCTCAGCTGGATAGAGCAACGGCCTTCTAAGCCGTGGGTCGGGGGTTCGAATCCCTTCGGGCACATTTAGATGTGTGGAGAGGCCGGTGGGCTGATTCATATTTCAATATGGTGGGTATAGCGCAGTTGGTTAGCGCGCCAGATTGTGGCTCTGGAGGCCAAGGGTTCGAATCCCTTTATCCACCTTTTTTATCTGCGGGGGTTGTGGCAAGCGATCTTCGGCTTGGTGTTAAATACAGGGCTATCGCCAAGCGGTAAGGCACAGCACTTTGACTGCTGCAGTCGCTGGTTCGAATCCAGCTAGCCCTGCTTAAGCGAAACTGAATGATTCAGGGAGGCTTAAAAATTATTTTAAGGGACATTAGCTCAGGCGGTAGAGCACTTGACTTTTAATCAAGTTGTCTGGGGTTCGAATCCCCAATGTCTCATTGGTTGTGATTGGCTGTTTCTCTGTATTGCAGGGATTTCAGCTAATTTTTTTCCCGCAAAATGAAATCCGGATTTTGCGGGATACTGATACAGTGGGATGAAAAATTTTGTTTTTAATACATTTAAGATGCCCCGGCAGCTTGCTGCGGGGGATTTGATTTTTTAAATACTTTTGATAAAGTGAGGATATATTTATGGTGAAGGGAAGAGAAGTACAGGGTGAGAATAAGATGGGCGTCATGCCCATAGACAGACTTTTGATTTCCATGTCTCTGCCCATGATGATTTCCATGTTGGTACAGGCGTTGTATAATATTGTGGACAGTATCTTTGTATCTCGGATCAGTGAATATGCGCTTCGGGCGGTTTCCCTGGCGTTTCCCATTCAAAGTCTGATGATTGCGGTTTCTGTGGGTACTGCGGTTGGTCTGAATGCTTTTCTGTCCAGAACATTGGGAGAGAAAGATTTTCAGAAGGCCAATACCATTGCGGTTAACGGAATTTTTATTGAGCTGATGAGTTATCTTGCATTTGCATTGATTGGCATTTTCGTGAGCCGCCCTTTTTTTGTCAGTCAGACACCCATCAGGGAAGTGCAGGAATATGGAACTGCATATCTGACGATTTGCTGTACGGCGGGCATCGGAATCTTTATGCAGACTACTTTTGAACGCCTTTTACAGTCTACTGGCAAAACCATGCATGCCATGATTACCCAGGGAGTAGGCGCCATCATCAATCTGATTATGGATCCGATCCTGATATTCGGGGCATTTGGGCTTCCGGCGATGGGAGTGGCCGGGGCGCAGCTGCCGCAACGGTGTTGGGGCAGATGGTGGCTGCGGTGCTTGCGGTTTTGTTTAATTTGAAGTGGAATAAGGAGCTTCATATTTCCTTTAAGGGATTTAAGCCGGATGTAAAGCTGATTGCCAATATTTATAAAGTGGGTATCCCATCCATTGTCATGCAGGCTATCGGATCGGTAATGACATATGGTATGAATTTGATTTTAGAAGCGTTTGGTGCCGCGCAGACGGTGTTCGGCATCTATTTCAAACTGCAAAGTTTTATCTTTATGCCTATTTTCGGTTTGAACAATGGCATGGTTCCCATCATTGCATATAATTTCGGAGCCGGAAGCCGGGAGCGCGTTATCAAGACAATGAAGAGCAGTATTAAATATGCAGTGTGTATTATGCTTGCGGGACTGATTGTGATGGAGCTGATACCTGCGCAGCTGATAGGATTATTTGACACGGACAGCACATCAGGACTTTTGGAGATTGGAATTCCCGCACTGCGGACTATTTGCCTGAGTTTTTGCTTTGCCGGGTACTGTATTGTTGTGGGAAGTGTTTTTCAAGCTCTGGGAAACGGAATATACAGCATGATAATCTCCATTGCAAGGCAGCTTTGTGTATTGCTGCCGGTAGCGTGGCTGTTTTCCCTGAGCGGAAATGTAAATTTGATATGGTGGGCGTTTCCTATTGCGGAAATTGTCAGCTTGGGATTGACCACCTTTTTCCTGATCAGGATCCATAAAAAGGTCATCAGCCATATCGGTGAGAAAAAGGAATAAAGATTTAACTGCTGCTTGACAAGAAGCAGGGGGCAAAGTATAATTTGAAATGATCCGTCGTATTGAGACGGTGGTCAAGCGGATATGGCGGAATTGGCAGACGCGCCAGATTTAGGTTCTGGTGGGAGACCGTGCAGGTTCGAGTCCTGTTATCCGCATGGGTTAAAAGTAAGGGAAACCTTGATAAATACTAAGGTTTCCCTTACTTTTTGTTACTGGAGTAATTGGTTGCAGTTGGTTAGCTTTTTCATAGACATTTGACCTCTTCTCCATAGAATTAGTCGGATACGCATAATATTTTTGTGTTGTGGCATAATCTTCATGTCCTGCATAGGTTATGATTTTCTCATTTGCTAAGACCAGAGGAAATCATAAAAGAAATGCAGGGCTTTCTAATTTTATGAGTGGATTTTTGAGAAGTTCTGAAAAATTGCCAGAAAAGCAACATGATGTGTCTTTTTATAGTACCGTTCTGCTTCTTCGATAAGCAATTTCGCCTCTTCATCAATATATATTTGCTCTGTTATTTCTTTCTTCGGTGGTTCTGTAAACTTTTATCAGATATTTCATGAACAAATCGTGATACATTCATAGAAACAAATCGGTTTTCAACAGCATAATCTAACAACATATTTGCAACACATTTCATTTCTTTGTACCTCCTGTTAGAAAGTCCGTATTTCTCAATAACTTTGAGGAATTCAAGCAGGATTTTTTGAAGAGTAACCAATAAATTTACAAGGATTATCTTGCCGGAAGCAAAACTTCAGAATTAGTCTGTATAAATTCTCTATCAAAAAAAGAACGTGCAGCGTATTCTAGGGAAAATGAGCCAGTAAGAATATGATCTGATACTTGGTATTGGCCCATGTTTTCTGTGGAAAAGTTGTATGATTCCATATAAAAGTATGATAAAATCAAATTGGCAAATCAGATTTAATGGAGAGTGTTCAGATGAATAAGATAGATACAAAAGGACTTATAGTAAGAATTTATATACCCACAATAGTTTTAAGTTTGAGTTATTTGTTATTTGGCAATCTTTGCAATATACCACATATACTACTATTTTGTATTTTGGGAACGGTTATATTACTGCCAATGGAGTTAGGTGTAATTTTATCTGCAAGCAAAAGGGAAAATGGAGTGTATTCACTTAAAAGTGCATTTATTGGGCAAGAAAAATTGCCGCTATGGAAAATATTAATAATTGCATTTGTTTTCTTTGGAGTGGCGGGATTGCTTTCGGCATTTGTTGCACCTATTGAAAACCTGTTTTTTGCTGAAGTGAGAACGGCTTTACTTAATAGTTTACCAATAGGTTTTGATTGGACAAATTATGAATATATGAAATCGTTTTCAAAACCAATACTGACTTTGACCTGTATATATTATGGCATTTTCAATGTTTTAATTGCACCAATAACAGAAGAATTGTTTTTCAGAGGATATTTAACTTCACATTATAAAAAGCAAAGCTCGTTTCTTCCAATAATTATAGCTATCTTATTTTCGCTGTATCATTTTTGGTTACCTTTTAATAATGTGTTTCGTATATTAGCATTTGCACCAGTCGCATATGTGGCATATAAGAAAAAGAATTTGTATATAAGTATTTTTTTTCATTGTTTGTGCAACCTGTTCTCGGTAGTTAGTTTTATAGTGGCGATATTGTGATAACTTCCAATTTTGTAGAATAAGAGCATAAACAAGAGGATTGACTGCAAGAATGAGGAAATAGACCTTTTGAAGGTCGGTTTGTCGGGGGCTGTCAAACGGTATGGATTCCAAACGGTGTATGATTTCTATAAAGCCTATGCCGCCGCTAAAAGGGCTTATGATGATTACAGGTACAAGGCGGATAAATGGGAAGAAAGATATGGCGAAAAGGCACAAAGTCAAGAAGAAAGTATATCCAAACGGCTACAGAATTATCATAGAGAAAATACAGACAAGCATAAAAGGCAAACTTCTAAAAACAGGGACAAAGGAGCTAGGTAATTTAGGTGAGGAATAGCATTTTACAATTGATTTTCAATAAGGTTAATATTTGAAAACGCGTAAAATGTTATTCCTTATTTTTTCACGATATTTTTTAATAAGACTTGTATAATCGTGAATAAACAAGTATAATAAAATGCAAACAAGTAAAAACAAGCAAAAATATCAAATCGAGGTATTTATTATGTTTATGGAAGAACGACAGAAGAATATTATTAGTAAAATAAACCAAACCGGACGAAGCCTTGTATCTGAAATTCAGGAATGTATCAAATTTCGGCAGATTGTGCAAGATGGGACTTACAGAGTGATTATCTGGCAGTTGCCAAGAGAATTATTTTCACAGATTGCGGCATGGAAGGAGGAAATCCTGCATGATTGACGCGCATGTTCATCTGGAAAAGGCAATTATTCAATAGAATGGATAGAACAGTTTATTGAATATGCTGTAAAAAGAAATATGTCATTACAATGTTATAGTGCATGATGCACACTCGCCACAAAATGTTGGCTTATATATTAAAGAAATGAACGACTTGATTCAATCCGTATAATTGGATGTGGCAAGCGAAATTATGATGTGGGATTTTCAAATAACGTAAAGGAATGGTTATTGATATGAAAGATATTATAGAAAGATATAGAGGAAATTATATAACGGAGATGCGTAAAGATGTAGGACATGCGCCTCTTATGGTAATAAGCTGCGGAGTTATTATTGAAAATGACAAGGGGGAAATATTGCTTCAAAAGCGACAAGATAATGGACTTTGGGCACTCATTGGCGGTTCTATGGAGATTGGGGAGAAATTTATTGAAGTAGTAAAAAGAGAAGCATTTGAGGAAGCAGGAATTGAAATAGAAGAACTGACATTATTTGGTATTTATTCAGGGGAAGATGGAATTATCGTTTATCCGAATGGGGATATTTGCTATGGTACAGGTATTGTTTTTAAGACAACTGTATATAGTGGGGAAATACAAAATAATACAGAAGAAGCACTGGAACACAGATTTTTTGATAAAACAAATTTACCTGATAATATTAATAAATACGATAAACGCGTAATTATTGATTGGACAAATAATTTTCAGCAAGTAATTGTTGATTGATTTTCCTTCCCACAGTTGTGCTGTGGGGAAGGTTGCATTAAGTGATATTTTACCATAATTCCAGAGAAGCTTCCGCAGCCACCCACATCTACATATTTCCCTCAAGATAGAGCAAATTCATCGATATATCGATGGATTGCATATATCAAGTGGCTCATCTATTGCCAAAGCATTTAAGGCACATTCAGAGCAGGGGCAGTTTTCAATCCTTCCTCTGCTTTATTGCAGTCTATCCGTAAAAAGTAACCTGCATAGGTGTATACGTCAATGCTGTTATGGGCATTTCAATCAGTTTACCAATTCCCGTATATTTTGTGTTATAATGTTTTATGTGATTTTGTTTCCCTCATTTTTTCGCTTATCAGGGCTCGTAATGTTCTTTGGGAAGATATAATATAAGGAAACTGTAAGGGAAGGCTTACCTGCGATAAACTTAGTGTTTTCAACGGTTAGTGGAGATTTTAATAAACAAATATAACAGCTAATATTTCCCTTAAAAATCATCAGATCACAATCGGAATTGTGCGCCTAGACGAAGGGCGAATAGTGAAGCAGAACTGGATTACGAAATATCTGAATCTATACATTAAAGCCCCGAACATACTTTGGCTGGTGGGAAAATACCTGAAAGCGGGAGTGATGGATGAGGGCAGGTTGATGTCAGCTTATTTTGAAACTGTAAATGATATTATGAAGAGCCGTGTGCGGGAAAGCCGCATGCACGGTTCTGTGAGGGGCAAGTATCGTGAGGTGCTTGTCTACTCGACTGATAAGGAGGTTTGATTGTGGGAAAAAAGACAATAGAGGTTAATTTGGGGGATATTTTTATAATTCCTCTTTTTTTACCATCTAATGATGATGATTATACGCTTGATTATAGCAAATATAAATTTTGCATAAATGATATTTATGCTTTTGGCAGATTGATTGAAATACAGGTGGGAAATGTAGATTTGATAGAGGTGTTTCCATGATTTTACAGAATGAAATATGTCACATTGAAATCAATATTGATGAAACTTATACCGTTGATTCCGCAGATAATCGCCACTATGATGTAACACTGAATCCGGGAGATTATGGGCGTAACGATTTCTCAAAAACACTGGCAATTCATATTGGTTTATATTCAGGGGATTATCAAATAGCGTTGGTTGGGCCGTACTATTCCTATGATTCGGATTGCGCCATTCTGGAAGATGATATCCTTACAATTCTGCAAGATGACATGATAACCCGGATAAAAATTACCAATGGCACTATTGTTCGCCATGTCTTGCTTGACTGTTTTGGTTGTAACTTTGCAATTTATAAAATCAACAAGGGGTATATTATACATGGCGAAATTGAAATAATCATGCTGAATTCTGATTTGGAAAAACAATGGTCATTTTCCGGAAGGGATATATTTGTTTCTATTTCAAACAGAGATCCAATTACCATACGCGAAAACTCAATTTGCCTGTACGACTTTGAGGACAACTATTATGAAATAGATTTTAACGGAAAGCAAATCATATAATTTCCGGTTTACGGAGACGTAAAAACAGTCCAAAACCAGTAATTTAATGCAGAAATATGCATGATGCCTAAGGCTTTATGCAGTAGGAACACTTTTCCGAAAAGGAAGAAAAACAATGTATTGAATTGAAAGAAGCCGGAATACCTTACTGGGTTATGCATTCTCGTACAGATTTGGAAGTTAAGATTCGTTCAGTGCTTGAAGAATAAGGAGTAGAACTGGATTATGAGCAGATAGTTGATGAGCGGATATCGGAATTTCCAAAACCAAGAGATGCGGATAAAAAGCTAAAGGAAATGATTGTCCCGTTTAGATGGTTGTCAGAGCCGGGAAGATATACATTAAGTTTGGATGCCGGTTTATTAAACTGCGATTGCTTTGCAAAGAATAATATGTTAGGAAATGGATATGATTGGGAAAAAGTTGCATCTGAATTTATAGAAAAGCAGGGAATACATTCTGATAAAAAATTTAGTTTTGATTGTGAAGCGGATACATTTTCCATGACTTCTTCCTCTAAAAAAATGTTGAAGGAATTTTCGAGTTAGAATCAGATTCGGAAGGGGGTTCTGAGATTATTCATCAAATTGCGAAAACGGAAAGAGAGAGATAACTTTCAGTTGTGCGTCCAGCAGACGGCAATTAACCTAATAGGTGTGAATCCTGTCTGTGAAGGTCTAGCCAACCAGCAGCAGAAGAACTATTAGATTTATTTATCAATGGTTCAATAAACGCAGTTGAAGTAAAATCAAAGAGTTGCGGTTTTGCCCCAAATCCGTGTGATCGTTTCAAATTTTGTGTAAAGGTGGAAACAACGAGAGAGCGGATTTCCCAGAGGCAAATATTAAAACACTGCTGGAGAAAGACAGTACATAATACTTTGCAGAGTCTTTCCTCAGCAGTGCTACAGATAGATTTCTCTGTTGCAGATGAGATTGGCGCTATGCCAAAAACAGAGCCTGTAGGGAGGATATTTCTAAAGGAATGGGGTGCCGAAGTTCTTATATTTTGAAAATATCACATTACCCTGTCTGTTTTTTTAGGAAATTATGACAGATTCCCGTTGCTGTCGCAGGATAAGACAACATTGCAATCCTGGGTAAAGGTGGTGATAAATAATATTTTTTCTATAAAGACAGCATCTCCTATCGCTTGATTCCCGGAATGGTACGTTGAAGCTGATTCATTATGCCATGCACTGTTGGAAATGTCAATGTCGTAGGAATCTTCTGTACAGGTGGCGCTTATGCCATGATTAACCGTAAACGTCCCATGAACGGTAAAACGCCAGAGTTCATTATTATCTTTGTCGGTAAAGACGTAATGTTTTGAACCGGACTTTGAATATTCGGATGCATGCGTCAGCGCAGTTGATTCCTCTGAAACAATAATAGTGATAGAACTTCCGTCTTCAAAATATTCGGTGGTCTTGCTGATAATTGTTTCATGGACGGAGTCACTTGCTGCAGCGTGGGCAGAAAGAGAAGCGTATGTAAAACTGGCGGTCAGCAAGGCGGCTGTCATTAACAGTGTAAGAAGTTTCTTCATAAATTTGTCCTCCAATCAATTTTCAATGTTATCTTGGGTAATATATTCATAAGAATGGTATACTCTCTTTTGAGAAATTTCAACAAGCATCCAAACTGCAGTTACTGCAATGATAAGTACAATGGCGGAAATTCCGGCCAGGACGCTCCGTTTGGTCCATCGGGCTTTTTGCAGGGCTTTCTTTCTGGTAATTTCATCCATGACCAAGAGATACTCATCTGCAAATTTTTCAGGTGGCCCTAGATGATTTGTGATATCTTCAAAGGTATTGCACGGATTATCATCAAAGTAATCAATAAGATGGCTTCTAAGGTCTGCAATTAGTCTTTTTCGGAAAGAAAAAGGGCAGTTTCTTTTCACCTGCCTTAAGTAGCATGAAATTATCTTTTCCTGAGTCATCTTATTATTCCTCCAGTTCTTTGATGTTCTCAATGCCTAAAATGTAAAGCACCCCTCGGCATATCGAGCAGTATTCTTTTCGTAATGTTTCCAAGTAAATTATTCCGGCATTCTCCAGGTGGTAATAAACTCGTATACGTCTTTTCCCAACCTTCTCCTGACGATCGGAAATCACTCCTTTTTCGACTAAGCGGTAGAGGGTAGGGTACATAGAACTTTCCTGAAGTGTGTACAGCCCCTTGCTGCGGTTTGCCAGTTCCTGCGAGAGCTGATAGCCATACATATCCTGATCTTGCAGTATTGTTAAAATCAAAAGTTCAACCGTGCCTCTTTTGATTCCCTCTGATAATGCCATTGATTTCTCCTGTTGATATGTTTTTCATTTAATATATATATATTATATATCAATGTCAATACTATATATAAAAATATATTGTTGACAAGATTAATACGTCGTGTTATATTAACCATATAATTTAAGAGAAATAACTTTGAGGAAAGTTTACAGGTAATTACTGTCTAAAGAAGACTAATATTATCAAATCTGAGGAGCAACGATGCCTTTATTAGGAATAGATAGATGCTATATTGAATTTTACAGTTAATCTGCATGGAAGCGATTTCCTGTAAAAAATAAAACCATAAAAAGGAGGGAAAATGATGCTGAAGAAACCGGCCAAAAAGGTAAAACGTAATAAGGTTATGTTGTATCGCTCAGGGGAAAACTGCAATTGCTGTTGGTAGATTGTTCCCAACTGTGACGCCTTCTTTCTGAGGGCGTCGCAGCTTGCATAAATCAATGGTGGTGAAAATCGTGGACGTATTAATTATTGATTCTGGAATTGTTGAACATAAGGTGTTTCAAAGAGTTCCTATTTTGCCGACAGGATACCATGGGCAGGATAATCTGGGGGATATTATCGATGCGACCGGTCATGGCACAGCAGTCGCTGGATTAATTGCCAGAGGGCACACAGACATCCGACTACATATTTTGAAGGCTTTTGATGAAGATTATCAATGTACTATAGACGACTTAGTGGATGCGCTTTCGTATGTTTGTCAAAGCGATATTTCATATGATGTGATCAACATGAGCTTTGGGATCACTGCGTTTGATGAAGTGGAGCAACTGGAACGATTAGAATATTTATGCCAAGAGCTGACAGCTGCCGGAAGCCTGTTGGTTGCAGCTTATGATAATGAAGGGGCGATTTCTTATCCCGCTTTTTTTGATTGTGTAATTGGCGTGGATACATCAGATAAAGCACGTAACAAATCAGAGTATGAGTATATGGAGAATTCTCCTGTGAATCTCCGGGCTTATGGAGGAACTCAAAAGGTACCATGGAATAATCCTCCTTATACAGTAATCAGTGGAAATAGTTTTGCTTGTGCAAATATGACGAACGTATTGCTTGCTGAATTAAAAACAGAAGGTAATTGTCCTGCGCTGTGGGAAAAGGTGCGGGAGAAAGCGGTGGGATGCCGCCGATTTGAACCATGTCTTCCTGTCGAAAAGGCGCCAATGTGGTTACATAAAGCAAAGACGATACTTCTTCCGTTTAATAAGGAAATTCACAGCCTTTTAGCGTATGAATCTCAGGTGACGTCATCTATTGTGAATGTTTACGATTGGAAATATACGGCGCGTATCGGGCAGTCTGTCGCGAAGCTGTTGCCTTACCAGAAGACAGTAGATCGGACGATTAATAATTATGATACAATTGATTGGCAATCAGAAACCTTTGATACCGTGATCGCCGGTCATATGGGGGAATTATCTTGGAGATGTAAGCGAGACTTACTGAAGGAAATCGTGGATAAATGTTGCCTGAATCATAAGAATCTTTATGCGTTTGACGATCTGTCGCCATATGTAGAACTGATTCGTTCTCGGGGAGCAGATTTAAGTCGGTTCTATTATCCGCATATTACGTCGGAAAACATACCAAAGGGTCGGTTTGGGAAACTTCACGAAATTAGTTCTCCTGTATTGGCTGTTGTCGGAACAAGCTCTCAACAAGGAAAATTCACTATACAATTGTCTTTGCGTGAGCAATTGAGCCGTATGGGATTCCGGGTAGGTCAAATCGGCAGTGAGCCGTCTGCCTATTGCTTTGGCATGGATTACGTGTTCCCATATGGATATCAGTCGAATGTGGCAACAAGCGGCTATGAAAACTTGCTTTTGATCAATCAGATGATGCACGATATTGACCGGGAAGTTGTAGATATTTGTCTAGTGGGGACACAATCCAATACGGTTGCTTACAGCAATTATAATCTCAGCACGATTCCTTTACATCAATACGAATACTTATTGGGAACTAAACCGGATGCCTTTGTATTGATGGTAAATCCTCATGATGAAATTTCATATATAATTCGTACTTTGAATGGTGTGGTAAGTTGCATTGACTGCGAATGTATAGCAATTGTAATTTATCCGATTGAAAAGCGGCCAGTGTTGGGGGAACTGTTTCAAAAAGTGAACGTAGTGCAGAATGAGCATTACTTATCATTTAAAAAGGAGTTGATACAATCAGTGCAGGTTCCTGTGTTGGATATGGAAGAAGCCTTGCAGACGACAAACCTTGTGGATCTGGTCATTCGTTTTTTTTCCGCGAATTAGGAAGAGCCTTGCTGATTATAACTCTGTTTGACTATTTCAATCAAAAATCCTCTGACTTTGTTATCATGCTTATTATCAATTCTGCGTCAAAGAAGTTCCCAATCGTTTTGCAACGAAGCGTGCTAAGCTATCGGAATGGAGGGGATGGTGGGTTTTGCCATTCATGCATAGTGCCGGATATCCCACTTGTACCAGCGTGATTTTTTATCAGTTGAAGCGGAAACCGAGGTATGTTCGATGAATAAGAGAAAAACGTTTGTTTTTATTTACACCTTTACTTGCCCTGCAGCATGTAGGCACTGTTGTTTTGCCTGTTCTCCTGCTCGGACAGAAAAAATGGATCCGGTTCTGGCAGAGCAGATCATCAATTCGCCATACTTTATGCAGGAGTTTCAAACGATCTCTTTCAGCGGCGGAGAGGTTTTTCTTTATTTTGACGAGATAACCCGTTTGATGGAAACAGCAAAAGACCATTATAATATTCAATGCATTACCAATGGTTTTTGGGGCAGTGACCCTGTTCAAGCGGAGAAGATGATTCGAAGATTGAAAAAATGTGGTCTGACTTGTCTGGTTATCTCTTATGATGAGTTTCATGCCGAGTTTATTCCGGTTTCGTCGATTCAGACCATCTTGAGACTTTGTAAGAAATATCTCTTGGCGGTAGAAGTACAAATTGCCGCTTGTCAAAGCTCGTGGCGATTAGCTGATACGGCACAAGTTTTGTTAAAATCCATTACGGAGATTTCTGTATCAGAAGCAGCGGTACTTTTGGTTGGAGCAGCGAAGGAAAACTTAGATGAAAAAGACTTGATTTATGAAGATAAAACAGTAAGGGAGCGTTGTTTGGGATCTGATGCGATTACCATATTTCCAGATGGAGGTGTCTATTCTTGCTGTTCACCTGTTAGCTATTCCATACCATATCTTCGGCAAGGGACGTTACGGTTCGGTATGGATGATACACAAATGCGACAAGTGATAGAAAATGACTCGCTTTTCCGAAGCTTAGTCAAGTATGGTGTGAATGGTACATGTCGCCGAAGGTGGCCAAGTTATCCCGTATCCCAGAAAGAGCAGTATGTAAACGTATGTGATCTTTGTCTTCACACCTTGTCCCAAATTCCATATGAAGAAGAGTGAAATTAAAACATGAAATATAATCGCAAGCAAGCCTGTTATGATATACCAATAAATGTAAATATAGCGCTGACAGAAAGATGTAATCTCCATTGTCCATTTTGCTTTCACGATTATGAAGGCGAGGCCGATTTAGATTTTGCTTTGCTGAAGGACTACTTGAAACAGTTGGCGAAAATGGGAACATATTGCGTACAGTATAGCGGCGGTGACCCGCTTTTATATCCTTATCTTGAAGAAGCGATAGAATGCTCACATGAACATGGTTTATACACCAGGCTGTCTACTTCAGGTTCTGCGTTGACTTTTACTTATGCGAAGCGACTGAAAAAGGTGGGATTGGATTGTTGCCATCTTTCCTTGAATGGATCTACACAGGAAATTCACAATAGAACGCGCGACGGGTTTTCAGAAACAATGGAAGCTTTGCGCATTGTGAGCGAGGTAGAAATCCCTTGTACAATCAACTGGGTGGCTAATCATGAAAATATCCCTGATCTTATTCGTGTAATTGAGATTGCCCAGTCGATGAATGTAAAAAATATTGATATATTAGCCAATAAACCCAGTCATACAATGGAGTTGTTGTTCCCTTACAATTATGATGACTTAATTCAGTTGAAACAGCTCTGTGAAGAATATCCTGAGTATCTAAATGTGGAAAGCTGTTTCAACGAACTTCAGCTATTGCTTTACGGAATGAAACTTCCGATTGTGGGAAAAGGTTGCAGAGCTGGACGTTTTCATATGGCGATAGATGTGAGGGGCAGATTTCTTCCCTGTCCTCATCTGGAGGCGTTAGGAGAAAAGACGGAGGATATTGCGGCCTATTGGAATACCAATCAGGTTCTAAAGCAAATCCGGGAGTCTTTCCAACGCGGTATGGGTCAGGAAGCTGCTTTGCCTGTCGGCGGTGAAACAAGTTCATGCAATAGATGTCGGTATCTGCGTTACTGCAATCCCTGCTATGTTGCACAGAACGGACAATTGTTGCGTAGTAAAGATAATCGGACTTGCATTATCCAATGACTTCTCCAATATAGATAAAGAAAGGATGTAATAGTATGCAGGTAAAGCCTTCTTTTTACAATGAAGTTTTAGAAAAGAGCGATGGTGTCGCTGTCTATAATACGCGAACAGGAAAAATGATGCGAAGTTTTGGTGAGCAGGCTGGTAAAATTCGAAATGTGATGGCAAGAAATGTACCATTTGTCCTAAAGAAGGAGATGAAGTTAGAACAGTGGCTTTACGATCGGGAATTTTTAATTGATGAGAAGCGGAACGAACTGGAAGAAATGCGAGAATTAGAAGAAAAACAGGAGTTTGACAACTATCTTCATTTAGTTATTCTTACTACCGAGGAGTGTAATTTTCGGTGTACATATTGTTACGAAGCGTTCTCTCGCGGAAAAATGCAGGAAGATACACAAGATGAACTTATTCGGTTTGTAGATAAACAAATGAGCACACGAGATGGTTTACTGGTCAGCTGGTTTGGCGGGGAACCATTGGAAGGTTTAAACGTCATTCGGCGTTTGTCTCCGGCTTTTATGAATATCTGTAAGAATCAGAAAAAGGTTTATTTTGCTGGTATCACCACTAATGGGTATTTGCTGACTGAGGAGATCGTCCGGGAACTAAAGAAGTATCATGTTTTAGAATATCAGATCACACTGGACGGGCTGCCAGAAGACCATGATAAGCAGAGAGTTCTTAAGGATGGCTCGGGTTCCGCGGAACGTATTGTGGAAAATCTTCGAAATATAAAGAACAACATCCATTCGAATGCACTCCGCATTACGCTTCGCACTAATTTTACTAAACCGATGCTCGCTCACGCAGATCGTTTTGCTGCGTTTTTACAAGATAATTTTTTAGACGATTCTCGCTTTGGAATTTTTTGGCAGGTGGCTGAAGATTACGGTCAAGTAGTAGATGAGTCGGTGCGGAAGAATTTTTGCACGGAATCGGATTACCGAAAACTAATAAATGAATACGCACTGAAATATTCGAATACGGTGTTTAAATCAGCAATGCAACCGGCGGGTTCTATCTGTTATGCTATGAAACGTAACGCCTTTGTAATCAGTGCTGATGGTGTTATCAAAAAGTGTACCTGTGATATGGAAAGCGACAGGAATCGATTTGGCCGGTTGGATGGAATGTTCGACGTGAAGAAACACGATCAATGGTTGACAAGAACAGTGAGTGAGACTATGAAGTGCTATGCCTGCAAGAAGAGACCGGTATGCCATTACCGGGCATGTCAAAAAACGAACAATTGTCCACCGAACTTGTTTTTTTTCCGGGAGATGTTGGAGGCTTTGACGGAAAACCCGGTCAACTATATGACCATTATGGAGGAAACGACATGCTGACCAGACAAGAAATTGAAGAAAAAGTATGGGAAATTTTAGATAACCTTGGCGTTGTCGATAAAGATGGTGAAGAAACAGTTATTCACAGCGAAGAAATCGACTCCGTTCAATTGGTGTCGATTATTGTGGAGATTGAAGAAAACTTTGATGTGGAAATTTCTGATGAATATATGAACCCTGAGTTTCTTCTGTCTTTCGATCATATCGTGGATGTTGTGGAAGATTTACTGAATAACTCAGACGCGGCGCCTTCCAAAGCGAATACAGACGCGGCTATAGCGGATACACAGGGAGATGACAATCCATGAAAAGGCTTAAAAAATTAATGCTGAATGGTGTTGGTAGCATCAGAGAAAACTGCAATTGTTGTTGATAAGTACCAGCATGCGGGAAGATATTTTGTGTCTTCCTGCATGCTCTTTTCACTCTGCAAAAGCTTATAGGGGAAAGGGAGTTTCGGACTATGAAAAGGATAAAAAAGAACGGAACGCTCCAAAATGTGGCTTATGTGTTTCATAACACATGGAATTGGGAACGGTCAATTATTTTTTTCTTATTGATGCAAGCCATTATTGGCGTATGCACACCGTTTATTTCGATTTATATGCCCAGCGTGATACTCAGCGGGGTTACAGGTGAGATATCCCTACAGAGGTTGTTATGCATTGTAGGTGCATTATCTTTTGTTTTCGCCCTATGCAATATGATAAATTCATATATTCAAGCGGTCAATGAAACGCATCTAACTAATAACAAAGTCCATTATCTGACGGAAATTTTCAAAAAGAAAATGGTGCTGGATTATCAGTTTGTGGAAAGTGAGAACGGACAGAATCAATTTCAGGATGTTTTGAATATCCTGTTTAACGACAATTCTGGCGTGTCAGGTATGTTGCAGCTCTTGGGCAACTATTTGGGGCAGGTATTGGGTTTTGTTCTTTATGTAGGAATTATCTCAATGCTTAGCCCATGGATTGTGCTTGTTCTTCTGGTGACGTCCGGGATTTACCTGTTTATTTTATGGCGCGTTAATGCTTATGAATATGATCATCGGAAACAATGGACTGTTATCGACAAGAAGCTCAATTATTTGTACAATAAGACAGCAGATTATAGAAACAACAAAGATATTAAGCTGTATTCAATGAAAGGCTGGCTAACATTCCTTATCAACTCACTGATAGAGGCACGGCTGAAATGGATGGTTAGGATACATCGTCATAATTTTATTACTGTCATTGCCGATGTATTGCTTCTTTTGATCAGAGATGGGCTGGCATATCTGTATATTTTTCATGCGATTTTTGATGGACAGATACAGATTGCTGAATTCACGTTGTATTTCGGTGCAATTTCCGGCTTCTCCGGATTTGTTACAAATATTGTGCAAGGAATTGCTTCGGTTACCCGTACATGTAAAGAAGTGTCTGTCATCCGCGAATACCTGGATGCGCCAACTGTGCATACAGGTTGGAAAGAGCTGACGCTTGATCCGTATGATACCCTGGAGATTGAATTACGTAATGTTTCTTTTCGGTATACCGAAGATTCGCCGTATATTCTTAAGAATATTAATTTGACAGTCCATAAAGGGGAAAAAATAGCGCTTGTTGGAGAAAATGGAGCCGGAAAAACCACATTGGTCAAACTGTTATGCGGTTTTTATCGGCCTACGCAGGGGGAAATTTACTTGAATGGAACGGCGATGTCAGAATTGAAAATTGAAGATATTTACCGCTTGTATTCTGTCGTTTTTCAATCTATATATGTGCTTCCTATGACAGTTGCACAGAATATTGCGCTGATTGACCAAACGCAGATTGATTTAGAGCGTGTCCAGTCTTGTTTACAGATGTCTGGTTTGGGTGATTCGATCAGCGACTTAAATCTTCCCTTAACAAAATTGATTGATGAAAACGGAGTCAATCTATCCGGAGGAGAAACACAGAAATTGATATTGGCGAGGGCAATGTATAAGGAATCAGCTTCACTGATCTTGGATGAGCCGACATCTGCTCTGGATCCCATCGCGGAAAAAGAGTTGTATGAAGCTTACAATTCACTTGCCAAAGGACGGACATCTATTTTTGTCTCCCATCGGTTGGCTTCTACCCAATTCTGTGATCGAATTTTGTTCCTAAACAACGCATGTATTGAGGAAAGTGGCTCACATCAAGAGTTGCTGCAAAAAGGTGGTAAATATAGTGAGCTATTCCAGTTACAAAGTCAGTATTATAAGTAGGGTGAGGATATGAAAACTTTTAGAAGCAGTTTCCGTAAAACGGGAATTATATTGAAAACCGCATTTTTGCTTTCAACACCTCTGATTTTTTTGATACCAATTATTTCCGTTATAGAAGCGGTTATTCCCTTTGTAAATTATGTGTTTACTTCGTTGATTTTAGATGGTTTGACTGCGGATGCAGGGGAAACAATTCTATTCTTGTATGCTGGCTGTGGGATTGGTGCTAATATTTTTCTTCTGCTTTTGAAGAATGTATGTAATCGGGTGCGGGATACCCAGATGTATCGTATGGAATTGGAATTTGAAAAAAAAGTCAGCGTAAAAATGATGGATCTGGATTATGCCAGACTGGAGTCCAACTATGTGCAGGATCTAAAGCGTTCTATTGATCAGTTAAAAATGCGAGTAGGCGGCATAGGTCGAATTATGGGAGTTTTTAGTGGGATCACCCGTAACATAATCAGTTTGATATTGGCATTCCTGTCTTTCTTAAAAATTTTTCAAATGCGATCTTTGGCGGCGGATCCTTCGTTTTGGACTAGTCCATTGCCGCTTGCACTATTACTGTTGATATCTTTCCTGCTTTTATTTACCGCCTCTCGGCTTCAGCTCAAGGTCAACTGGAAAATCGTAAACCTGAACGATCAGTTGAACCGGGCAAACGGAAGTGGCTTCATGTTTATGCAGCTGATGGGGGATTATCATTTTGGCAAAGATATTCGAATATATAATCTGAAGGAGTTTCTATGTTCGTCTTTTGAGAAACTGTGGAATTCTTCCATCGGGTTAAAGTTGATGAAGGATTTGGGTAGAACAAAGGCCTCAATTCCCTGTTTGACTGCCGCTCTGAACTCTTTAGTCATCTTTTTGTCTTATTTGCTAGCGGCATTCAAAGCAATCAATAAGGAGATCAGTGTTGGTTCTGTTGTGTTATATGCAGGAAGCATTCAGGTTTTTATTAGTTCCATATCTGCGCTGATTTATTCTCTGGGCGATCTGGTTGGCAGTTGTGAGCAAATGAGTCCCTATATTGAACTATTTGCAATCCAGGTGTGCGAATCCCAAGGAACGGAACCCGTTCCTGTTGAAGATTCGGAACAGGTATCGTTTACCATTGAATTTCAGGATGTGTCTTTTCGATATCCAAATACGGATATATGGGCTTTAAGGCATGTTAATTTGACCATATGTCTGGGAGAACGCATTGCCGTGGTTGGGATGAACGGATCGGGCAAAACGACACTTATCAAGTTGCTATGTCGTTTATATGAGCCGACGGAAGGGACAATTACTCTGAATGGAAGGAATATTCATTCTATAAAAATCGATGAATACCGCCGACTTTTTGGCGTGGTGTTTCAAGATTATCAGTTGTTTTCCTTTACTTTGGGGCAAAATGTTGCTGTTTCAAAAATATATCAGGATCATTCGGTATACGATGCTCTTGATAAAGCGGGTATCCTATCATGGGCGGAAGGCCTTCCCAAAAAACTGGAAACTGTATTTTTTCAGGACTTTGAAGAAGGCGGGGTGGAAATATCCGGCGGGGAGGCACAGAAGGTCGCAATTGCGCGGGCGGTCTATAAGCAGGCTCACTTTTTAATCCTGGATGAACCCACGGCGGCCTTGGATCCGCGTGCGGAATATACCATGTATGAAAATATTCATCAACTGGTGGAAGGAAGCGGCATTGTTTATATCTCTCACCGTTTGTCCAGTTGCAAATTTTGCTCCAGAATCCTCGTATTTCATGAAGGACAAATAGTACAAACAGGATCACACGACAAGCTGGTGCAAGATCAGACGGGAAAATATTACGAGATGTGGAATGCCCAGGCACAGTTTTATCAATAAGTTTCTTTAAGGGGAATGTTCATTATTAAAGCATTAAGCGGGGAGTTGATTTACTGCGAGGATAATTTGACGGTTGTAGGTTCGCGTATAAGGTTAGGGGAACGGGTCAGGTAAAAAAGAAATCTGCATAGAAATAAGCTGGAGGCCATGCTATCGCCAGCTCTAAAGGCAAAAGAGGAACTTATAGATTGAAGAGCGCTTTCCCTTGTAGTTTGTGTTTCAAGTGTTTAGGATGGGAAAAGAGCAGCCATAAATCAAGGATTTGTAGTAAAATCAGTGGTTTATGGCTGTTTTGTCATCTGAACAAAGCTGTCAATCAAGAATTTGTTATTATTTTTTTCTGGAGTTGATGATCATCAAAATGTAGGAACAGAAAATAAGCAAGATTGCTGCAGTTATAGAGCCAAAAACATTTGTATTTATTATGTAGATTGCCGACAAGGAATTTACAATGCAGTGAAACAGCACGCACAACCATACGCTTCCGGTAATTTTTCTGATACTTGCCAAAGCAAAACTTAATCCCAGTACGTTTATTCCAAAGTTCAGGTAATTTTGGCCATATTGAGCTATACCCTGTATAAAAAATAAAGGCAAGTGCCAGAGCCACCAAATAATTCCCACTATAATGGTTGAGGTGGTAAAGTGATATTTCTGCTCAAGTTCCGTTTGAAGTATGTATCGCCATCCGGCTTCTTCTAATCCCCCTCCGACCAGCATCATAGGGATCATGAAAATAATGGCAAATAATGGGGCGCCGTTTTCATATCCTGAGATAAAACATTGGGGCAGTATAGATAAGGTGCCCAAAACAGCAACCATGGCATATGATTTCAAATTATGCCGGAAGTCAAAAATGTTTTTCAACCACTCTCTGAAATTGACAATCTGGTTATTCTTTTTCAGCGCTAAAAACGAGGCGATTGTTGGAGACAAGCCCCCCAGCAGATAGGGTATATATAGTAGATAATTGTCGATTAAGGTAATTCCTCCGAGACTGCATATCAGACAAAAGCCCCAACAAACCAGCATGATGGAAAAGGTATAGCACAGATAGTACTTGTTAAGTTTACTCATTTTGCACTCCTATATATTGTGTTACTGGTGGTAATATCGATCTTACAAAGCAGGATGTTTTGCATGACAGAATGAAGTTAACAATGGGATGATTTTTCCTTTATTTTATCATTTGGTATGATAGAAAGCAAGTGTTTTTTCAAATTCTAATTGCGGAAAACCAACAATATTGTATATGTATTTACATAAGTTTATTCTGGGAGAGTCTGAAAAATCACTGTCTTTATCTGCGTGTCTGACTATGTGGCCTGCTTCACTCAGATCTGGGAGGTGTAGCCTGCGATGATTTCCTGATCAGAGCTTGCCTGCCACAGAGTATGACGCTCAGGGAAAGCAGTTCCCAAGAGCCAGCATAACAATTTAGATTGTATTATATAGAAATTTTTGGTATAATTTTTTTGTTGGAGGGATAGGGGAACGGGAGCATTACCGGAATTGAGAGGAAGGATGACTCAGAAGGGTTAAGAGTATGGTGCGGTATGTGATCAAGTTTGGAATCATCATTGGAATTTCTGCTCCGATTTATTTTGCAATACGTAAACTTTGGCTAAAAAAAGCATGCGACAATATTCGGCCGGGGAATATGTTGGCAGTCAGGGAAATTGCAATGGGCTGTTTTGTGTTGTTTCATATTGGTCTTCTTGCTCTGACGTTGGAGGGAGAGTATGGAAATCCGTTGTGGATGGCGCAACGTGGGGCAGACAGGCTGATTGAGGGTGACGGTGTAAATTTGGTTCCCTTTCGATCCATTGGGGGATTTTTTTCAAACTTTGATTTGGATGCTTTTATGGTCAATATTGTGGGCAACATAGTAATGTTTATGCCATGGGGATTTGGGATGATATTGCTGTGGGGAAACAGACGAAAAATTTTTACGGTTTGTCTGCACTCCCTGTTGTTGCCGCTTTTTATTGAAAGTGCCCAACTGTTTATCGGACGGAGTGTGGATGTGGACGATTTACTGCTTAATTTTATCGGCAGCTGTCTTGGCGCGTGTCTGTATGCTCTGCTTGCAGAGAGGTTTCCGCAGATAAAGGCGTCGGTTAGTTTTAAAAAAATTCCTGCCCGGTATTGAAATAGGGGTTCGGCTAGGTCAGGCAGGTATCTGTTTTCATCAATTTATTGTTGTAAGCTTCAGGGGGGTGGAGGCTCTTTTGGAATGTGGAGGGAGGAAGGCGCCGAAGGTTGATGAAACATAATTTGCTTGAAAGGAGAAGTGGATGAAGATTTTAAATGGCTTAGGTAAAAATATAACACCTGTGAGGCTGTTGCTTGCTTTTTTAGGCGCTTATGGGTTGTGCTATCTTGGGGGACTGATGGGGGTGACGGAACCCTCTTTTTCTGTTATGAATCTATTTGCTATGGCGGCGATTTGTGGTCTGCTGTCCTGGACGGAAAGTAATATGCCCGATACAACGGAACAAAAGCGCCGGAGGGTTCGATATGTGGGAATTGTGAGCTATCTGTTTGCCCTTTCCATGATAATGGGATATCAATTACAAGTCAATGGCCTGACTGAATGTGGAATTAAAGGCAAGGGACTCATATTGATGCGGGCACTGTGCCTTTCCATAGCTGTTTTTCCTTTTGGAAACCTGTTGTTTATGGGGATTGAAAGGTGGGGAAACAGCGGGGATACCATACGGAAGGCAGGGAAAGAATGGAGACCTGCGGTGGTGTTTGGCATATGTGCTGCCGTTATTTTCCTGTGTCTTATACCGGTGTGGCTGGCGTATTATCCCATTATCATGTCCTATGATTTTCACAGACAGGTAAATGAGGCTGCAAAGGGATTTGCCTGGTTTTGGCCCTATCAGCCGTTAATTCATACTTGGGTGATCTGGTTTTTTTTGCAGGTAGGGTATGGGTTGAATGATTTGCAGGCCGGAATGGCTGCAATGGCGCTGTTTCAGATGCTTGCCTATTCGCTGACAACGGCATATGCCTGTGGGTTTCTGTATCGGATCATAAAGAAAAAATGGGCGGTTGTGTCGGCTGTATTATTTTTCGGTATCTTCCCCTTTCATTCCGTTATGGTAGTCTGTACCACAAAGGACGTTTTGTTTGGAGTGTTGTTTTTACTGTTTATATTGATGATGGGGGAGTACTTTTTTTTCTGTAGGGAAAGAGATCGCATCCTGTGGGAGGGGCTGATCCTATTGGTGGGCTGGATTATGATGCAGTTTCGCAATAATGCAATTTATGCTGCTGCAGTTTTTGGCGTACTTTGGATTTTGTTTACGGAGAGAAAGCAAAAGTTCAGGGTGTTTTTGCTTGTAATTTTGCTGCTTGCGGGTGGGAAGGGAATTTCCGTTGCTATAAAGGCGGCTTTGGGCACGCAGCTTACTTCATCCAAAATAGAAATGTACAGTGTGCCTATTCAGCAGTTTGCGAGGGTAGGGTTTTATCACGGCAAAGAACTTGATGAGGAAACAAGGGGGCTATTGAATTCCTATATCAGGGAAGCTGTGTGGACTGAGTACAATCCGCCCATAGCGGATACGATTAAGGGAGGGGGCGGCGTTTTATTTGGAGAGACATGGGAAGGCCATGGGGTGCAGCTTTTTGCAGATTGGCTTAAAATAGGACTTCGATATCCCAATGAGTATATTGACGCTTTTCTGGAGTTGACAAGGGGATATTGGTTCCTGGATGACAGGTCTTATGCGGAATGTCTCGGGTATGGGACGGAAGGAAGGATGGGTGCCATTTATACCTATAATTCATCGGAGATAGAGAATGTGGGAGAAATAGAGCATACATCAAAATTTCCCTGGCTGGAAGAGCAGCTGGAACAGATTGTCAGTGCCAATGCCTTTTATGAATGGCCGGTGATAGCGATTTTATTTAAGAGTTCGTTTTACTTTTGGGGATTATGTATGGTGTTTCTGGCCGCTTTGTATCTGGGGCGGAAACGACAGGCGGTATTTTACCTTTTTCCAATGACATATATGGGTACCATGTTGTTGGGACCGGTGGTGCAGTTGAGATATATTTTTCCTGTTATGCTGGTGCTCCCGGTATTGGCGGCCTTGCTTTCTAAATCTGTTACTTATGACTAAATTCATGACAAAAAGGTTATTAATAGTATGAATACGGCATAAAATGCTTGGTGAATTGAGGCGTGAAAAAGCCGCAAATCATTGATTTAGCGAAAAATCATTGATTTACGGCTTTACATAAAAAATGGAAGCAAGGGGGCTCGAACCCCTGGCCTTTCGCGTGTGAGGCGAACGCTCATCCCGGCTGAGCTATGCTTCCATATCTAACATTTTATCATGCTTTGAAAAAAATGCAAGAGAAAAAATATTAAATTTTTACAAAATTTAGCATAAGATATAAAAAGTAGGTGCAAATATGACGATAGCATGATAAAATAGAGGTATCAGTTATGGTGGAACGGAGGTAATAATATGAGTATTAATATTCAGGCGAAAAGAGATGTGTCCTTTTTGTTTTCCAGTTTGGGAAGCGGCGCTTCCAGCGTGGCAGGCAGCAATTTCCTGGCGGATTATGCAAGTATTAAGAATGGAAGTTATGCCAAGTTGATGAAGGCATATTATGGCGGGCACGCCAGCGATTCCGTTAAATCCATGGCCAGGAACAGCAATTCCAGCAAGTCGAAGACGATGCCTAAGACATCGGAGGAATCAAAGGCTTATGCAAAGGTACAGTCCACCACGGACGCTTTGAAGGAGTCGGCGGATGCATTGTTGTCAAAGTCCATGTTTACGAAAAAGGATGTCACCACGAAGGACGAAAATGGTGTGGAGACTACAAAGAAGGAATATGATACAGAAGGAATTTACAAGGCTGTAAACAGTTTTGTGAATAACTATAATGCTGTGATCAAGGCTGCGGACGAAACGGACAGCGATGCGGTTGCACGCAGGACAGGAACTATGATGAATGATACGGCCAAGAATTTGAAAACGCTTCTTTCGGTGGGGATCAGTGTTAACAGTGACGGTACTTTGGACTTGGATAAGGGTACTTTTATGAAATCGGAAATGTCCACCGTGCAGAGCCTGTTCCAGGGCAGCGGTTCGTATGGATATCGAGTATCCGCACAGGCATCCATGATTAATTATGCGGCAGGCCGTGAGGTGAACAACGGGAGCTTTTATACTACAAAGGGTACATACAGTACCAATTACAGTAGCGGCAATCTTTTCAACAGTATGTTTTAAGAATTGAAGCAGGCAAGGGGCCGGATGCTGGAGGTGGGTCCTTTGCCTGCAGGTCTTGCAAAAGCGCATAAGGATATGTATTTGGATATTGCCGCTGCAGATTTGGCGGAGGGGCTGTCTGCTGCAGTGATTCAAAGGACAAATTAAAAAATAAAAAAGAAGTAAAAAAGGTATTGACTTTTTGCATGGATTGGTTTATTATATATTTTGTTCGCAGGAATGGCGGAATTGGCAGACGCGCACGGTTCAGGTCCGTGTGGTAGCAATACCATGAGAGTTCAAGTCTCTTTTCCTGCATATCTGGAAGAGTGTTAAGTGATCTGCTTAGCACTTTTTTTGTTACATTGGAAGTGTATAATCTGACTTTATGTTGCGATGGCAGAGAAGTGATCAGATTGGGGAATCATAGTGTAGTCGGCTGCCGGGAGCGGCGTCACCGACAAGGGGATTATTTGTATGGTAAAAAAGGAAAACAGGGAAAAGACGCAGCGCAGAGAATGGTACGAGCTGGATTTGTCCGCGATTGTCTATCCCACGTTGCAGAGAAGGGATTTCTCTTCCGTGTACAGACTTTCCGTGGTATTGAAAGAGGAAATTCGACCCCAAGTGCTTCAGCAGGCACTGGATATGACACTGCCCAGATTTCCCACCTATAAAGCGGCTATTCGCAAGGGATTGTTTTGGCGATATCTGGAGCCAAACGACAGACCGGGGCCGTTTGTGCAGGAGGATGTTAAGAATCCTTGTCAACCTATGTACTTTAAGGCAAATAACCGTTATCTGGTGCGGGTGTACTATTTTAGAAACAGGATATCGCTGGAAGCACATCACAGTCTGGGTGACGGCACAGGTGGCATGTGTGTTTTGATGACCTTGACGGCCACATATTTAAGACTTCTTGGGGCGAATGGAATTCAAAACGGGGGATTCGTGCTGGATATAGAAGCCGAGCCAAATGAGGAGGAGTTGGAAGACGCATATATGCGGTATGCCAATGCTAAGGTTCGCCCGCCCCGTCTGGAAGAAAAAGCATATCGGGTCAGGGGAACGGCGGAACCTTTTTATACTTTAAATATTATTGACGGTATTATGTCCGTATCAGAGGTAATGGCGGCGGCAAAGCGTTATAATGCCACGATAACAGAATATTTAAATGCGGTTCTTTTGTATGCGCTGTTGACCAAACAGCAGGAAGAACGACGGGTTCAGCTTCGGCCGGTAAAAATCGCCATGCCCGTAAATCTGCGCAGGTTTTTTCCGTCCATTACGCTGCGCAACTTCATTACCATGATTTATCCAGGGGTGGATCCCAGGCTTGGGGAATATACTTTTGAAGAAATTGTGCAGCAGGTACACAATTACATGAGATATTATTTAAGTGAAAAACTGCTGCGGGGGGATATTACCACAAATGCGGCGACCCAGAGGAATCCTTTTATACGCGTGGTTCCGCTGTTTATCAAAGACTTTGTGGTGAGGCTGTTTTACACGAAGGTACAGGATAGAAATTCATCCGCAGGTCTGACGAACATGGGGGCATTGAAAGTTCCCAAGGGTATGAAGCCTTATATTGAGCGGTTTGATATATATATGGGACAGCCGTTTTCCCGCAGGACGAACTGCGCAATAATAAGTTTTGAAGATATATTGACCGTCAATTTTGCCAGCAGTATTATAGAGGCAGATGTGGAGCGATACTTTTTCAGAAAGCTGGTCAGAGACGGGATTCATGTCAAAATAGAAAGTAACCGTTAATGTCTTGGGGCGTTGGCCCCGGAAGCAAAAGAAAGAGCGAAGCGAAAGAGTTTGCTTCCTGGAAGAGAGGGCCTGTTTGAAAACTTGCGGAACTAAATATAGAAAGGAAAAATATGTCGTATTGTGTGAATTGCGGAGTAGAGCTGGACAGATCTGCAAAAGAGTGTCCTTTGTGTAATACGCCGGTGATAAATCCAAGAATAGCGGCCGGGGAAGGGGGAACCGTCGCCCGAGAGGCCCAGGAGAAGCATGAGGCCAAAGGGCCGTTTCCGGGAGAAAAGGGACAGGTGGAGACGGTAAATCGTCAGGATTTAGGAATATTACTTTCTACGGTAGTGCTTGCAACCGCAGTAACATGCGGAATTTTAAATGCTTTTGTGTTTAAGGGCGTACTGTGGTCTCTTACGGTTATCGGGGCCTGTGCAATTTTGTGGGTGATTATGATACCCATCGTGATCTACAAGGAACAGTCTGTGTATGTGTCACTGCTGTATGACGGCGTGGCGGTGATTATTTATCTGTATATGCTGACCTATCTCACCGGAAGCAAAGATTGGGTTTGGGGGCTGGGGGCGCCCATTACCGTGTTGGTGACGTTGATTGCGGAGTTGTTTACGCTGTGTATTCGCAGGCTGCCCAGGTCTTTTCTGACGGTGGCGTTATATCTATTTACCGGTTTGGGACTTCTATGCATGGGGTTGGAGATTCTGATAGACAGATATCTGGCTGAGAAGATCGCCTTGAGCTGGTCCGCGGTTGTGCTGATGGTCTGTGTGATTCTGGACATCGCCGTGATCACCATGCTTTCCCGCAGAAGACTGCGGGATGAAGTGCGCAGGCGGCTGCATTTTTAACAGATGAAACGGGTAATAAAAAGTGACGGATATGGAAGGTAATAAGACACGATGACGGTAGAATTGGATAAGGAAATAAAAAAGATCAAAAAGAATCAGAGCTTGATGCAGTTGATTAAGCGTGTTCATGGTCTGGTGGAAAATCCGGATCTGGAAAAGCACAGGCAGTCTCAAAATCATATAGGTGCTATTTTAAGCAATACCAGGGATATTGAATATCGGGAAGTGGATATCGAAGGGATGCATGGAGAATGGGTGAGCGTAAAACGGGCCCATATGAAAAAGTATGTGATTCTACACTGTCATGGGGGCGGATATTCTACGGGGAGTTGTTTATATGCAAGGACGCTGACTTCCAAGCTGGCGGAATCCACTTCCATGGATGTGCTGTGCTTTGACTATCGGCTGGCGCCCCAGCATCCGTATCCGGCAGCTACGGAAGACGCCATGAAGGTGTGGAATTATCTGATGTTGTTCGGGTATGGAGCCAGGGATGTGATTTTGACGGGGGATTCCGCAGGAGGGAATCTGGCGCTTTCGCTGACGCTTAGGCTGAAGCAGGAAGGACGGCTTTTGCCAAGGGGACTTGTGCTGATGTCACCTTGGACGGATTTGACTTCTTCCGGAGAATCCTTTGAGGGTAAGGCGGAAGTGGATCCTGTGCTGGACAGCGATTATATTGATCGGATGGTCAGCGCTTACGCCGGAGGGCAGGATTTGAAACAGCCCTTGATCTCCCCGCTGTTTGGAGAGTTTGCCGGGTTCCCGCCCACCTATATTCAGGTGGGAGAAAATGAGATTTTACTCAGTGATGCCGTAAGGCTGCATCAGGCGTTTGTGGATGCCAACGTCTCGGTAAAGATGGATGTGTATCCCGGAATGTGGCATGTGTTTCAGATGTCGCCTGTGAAGGCAGCAAGGGAGGCTATGGACAGCAACGCGGAATTTATCTATGATATCTGCCGTTGATATCTTGATATCTGCCGTTGATATCTTGATATCTGCCGTTGTGTTATGCGGGGAAACCAAAGAATTCCAACGAATCGCTTGGTCCGTTGCCTGGAAAAATAAACGGTGGGCCGGGGATTCTCAATAACAGGATTGGATCTTATCATGAAAAAGATCCAGTCCTTTTCGCGTAGATTTGTATCCTGCGAAAAGGAATTGGGCTGCGGATGCAGAATAATTTAATTAGGAGAAGGGTTTGGCTTTTGTGGAAAAGAGGCAGACATGACAATCAGAGAAAATTTAGAACAGTGGGAGAGAAATTATTTGAGTCCTTATGCGTCTTTGAGCACGGAGACAAAGGGCCGTCGGATACCTGAAGAACAGTGCGATATACGTCCGGTGTTTCAGAGGGACAGGGACAGAATCATTCATTGCAGAGCGTTTCGGAGTCTGAAAGACAAGACACAAGTTTTTTTGTCTCCTGAGGGAGATCAGTACCGTACCAGGCTGACGCATACATTGGAGGTGTCTCAAAATGCCCGCACCATCGCAAAGGCGTTAAAGCTGAACGAGGAGCTGGTGGAGGCCATTGCGTTGGGGCATGACTTGGGGCATACGCCGTTCGGCCATGCGGGGGAACGGGCGCTGAACCGGATATGTCCGTTTGGATTTGAACATCATAAGCAGAGTGTGCGGACGGTGGAACGATTGGAAAAGAACGGAAGAGGGCTTAATCTGACGTATGAAGTGCGGGATGGTATTATGAACCATCAGACTTCAGGAACACCGCATACGCTTGAGGGAAAGATAGTGAGGCTGTCGGATAAGATTGCCTATATTCATCATGATATGGATGATGCGGTGCGGGCGGGAATTCTGAAGGAAAGCGATGTTCCGGAGGAGATACGGGAGGTGATCGGAAGTACTTCCGGCAGCAGGCTGGATCATTTCATTCATGATATTGTGACGGCCAGCATGGGACAAAATGACGTAAGAATGTCGGCGCCTGTAGCGGAGGCCATGAGTAAAATGCGGCGGTTTATGTCGGACAATGTTTATCGCAACCCTTTGGCCAAAAGTGAGGAAGGCAAGGCGGAACGGCTGATAGAAACTCTGTATCAGCACTATATGAAGCATGAGGATAAAATGCCGGAGCTGTATTTGCTGTTGATGGAGGAAGGGGAAGCCAAAGAGCAGGTGGTTTGCGATTATGTGGGTTCCATGACGGATCGGTTCGCCATCGCTACATATGAGGAGATTTACATCCCCAAAACCTGGAAGTAAGCATATTGGCTTTGTACGCCAGGGTATTTGTACAGCGGGTAGAGGGTATGATAGACAAAATAATAGAAAAGGAGTATCAATGTACTATCCGGAAGCGCTTGTAGAGGAAATCAGGGCAAAAAATGATATTGTGGAGGTGGTGTCGGGATATGTGCATTTGCAGAAACGGGGCGGCAACCATTGGGGACTGTGTCCCTTTCACAATGAAAAGACGCCTTCCTTTTCCGTCAGCGGCAACAAACAGATTTTTCACTGTTTTGGCTGCGGGGCAGGAGGGGATGTATATAAGTTTTTGATAGACTATGAAAATTTATCCTTTCAGGAGGCGTTAAAGCTTCTTGCGGATCGGGTGGGAGTAGTGCTTCCCGAGCCGGAGGAGGGCGGTGAGGCGCGGGAGCGGGAAAAGAGGCGGGCACGATTGCTGGAAGTCAGCAAGGAAGCGGCAAAATTCTTTTACTATCAGCTTCGCGGTCCCCGGGGAGAAGTGGGATACCGGTATCTGAAAAAGCGGGAGCTATCCGACGAGACCATACATCGCTTTGGGTTGGGCTATGCAGGGAAGAGCGGAGCCGAGCTGGTATCGTATCTGCGGGAGAAGGGATTTGAGGATGAACTGATCAAGGAGGCCGGTTTGGCCAACTATTCCGAAAAGCATGGGCTGATGAGCCAGTTTTGGAATCGGGTCATGTTTCCCATTCAGGATCGGAACCACAGGGTGATTGGCTTTGGGGGAAGGGTGATGGGAGATGGGGAACCCAAATACCTGAATTCTCCCGAGACGCCTATTTTTGACAAAAGGAGGAATCTGTACGGATTGAATTTTGCGCGGGCATCCAAAAGCGGAAATATCATTCTCTGTGAGGGTTATATGGACGTGATTGCCATGCACCAGGCAGGATTTACGCAGACGGTGGCGTCTTTGGGGACGGCGTTTACTCCGGAACAGGCAAAGCTGCTTGGCAGATATACGGAAAATGTCCTGCTGGCCTATGACAGCGACGGAGCTGGGGTAAAGGCGGCGCTCAGGGGCATTGGAATTCTGCGGGAAGCGGGCCTTACGGGCAGAGTGATTAACATGCGTCCCTATAAGGATCCGGACGAATTTATGAAAGCCCTGGGGCGCGAGGCCTTTGAGGAGCGGATTCGTTCGGCGGAAAACAGTTTTTTCTTTGAGATCCGCATTCTGGAAGAGCAATATGATATGGGAGATCCGGAGTCAAAGACAAAATTTCACCGGGAAATTGCCAGGAAGTTGTGTGGATTTTCGGAGGAAGTGGAGCGGGAGAATTATCTGCAGGCCGTGGCGGAAAAATACCATATCGGGATAGAAAATTTACGGAAGCTGGTGGTGGGTTATGCGGCGCAGACCGGACTGGCAAAACCGGTGGAACGTCCCAGGCAGAGCGTTAAAAAGACCGGCCCCGAAGAGAGCGGAAAGCGTGTGCAGAGGCTTTTGTTTACCTGGATTTCGGATGAACCCAGGCTGTATGATAAGGTAAAAAGATATATTTCTCCACAGGATTTTACAGATCCGCTTTATCGTGTGGTTGCGGACAGGCTGTTTGGAGATCTGGAACAAGGCCGCTATAATCCGGCCGGAATTGTGGGGATGTTTGAAGATGAGGAACAGCGGCTTGTAGCGGAGCTTTTTAACACAAATCTTCCAAAGCTGGATACTTTGCAGGAAAAGGAAAAAGCGTTTCATGATGTACTACTTTCTGTGAAGAAGAACAGTTATGAATACTATACCGCACGCATGGGAACGGACGTAGATGCGCTCACGCAGGCGATCAAGGGTAAGAAAGCGTTGGAAGAGCTGGCCAAAACGCATATTTCCCTGGAATAAGGTAAAGCTATTGGTAATTTTATAAGGAAGATCCCGGTGCTTTGGGGCCGGATGGCGACAAGACTTTGAAAAGGGAAGCGCTTCCCGAGGAAGGATGGATTTACTACAATGGATGAAAACACACAGGCAAGGTTTAACGAGAAGGTAAAGGAACTGCTTAATCTCGCTAAAAAGAAAAAAAACATACTGGAATACCAGGAAATCAGCGAATTTTTCGCGGACATGCCTTTGGAAGAGGAACAGTTCGAGAAGATCCTGGAGGTGATGGAACAACATAATGTGGATGTGTTCCGCATCACGGAGGATGATCCGGACGGGGAAGATATTATTCTCACGGATGAGGATGAAGTGGATGTGGAGAATCTGGATTTGACCATTCCGGACGGTATCAGCATTGAGGACCCGGTTCGTATGTACCTGAAGGAGATCGGTAAGGTGCCCTTGCTCTCCGCCGAGGAAGAGATCGATCTGGCGAAGCGGATGGAAATCGGAGACCAGGAGGCGAAAAAGCGTCTTGCCGAGGCGAATCTGCGTTTGGTGGTCAGCATTGCCAAGCGGTATGTGGGCAGGGGAATGCTGTTCCTGGATTTGATCCAGGAGGGCAATCTGGGATTGATCAAGGCGGTAGAAAAGTTTGACTACAGAAAGGGTTATAAATTTTCCACTTATGCTACATGGTGGATACGGCAGGCGATTACCAGGGCCATTGCGGACCAGGCAAGGACGATCAGAATACCTGTTCACATGGTGGAAACCATAAATAAACTGATCCGTGTCAGCAGGCAGCTGCTTCAGGAGCTTGGGCGCGAACCGACCCCGGAGGAAATCGCGGAAGAGATGAAAATGCCAACGGATCGTGTGCGAGATATATTGAAGATCAGTCAGGAACCGGTTTCTATGGAAACGCCAATCGGCGAGGAGGAAGACAGCCATTTGGGCGACTTTATCGAAGACGACAATGTGCCGGCACCCTCGGACGCGGCGGCGTTTACGCTTTTAAAGGAACAGCTGGTGGAAGTGCTCAGCACGCTGACGGAAAGAGAACAGAAGGTGCTGCGCCTGCGGTTCGGATTGGATGACGGGCGCGCCAGGACTTTGGAGGAAGTGGGCAAAGAATTTAATGTCACCAGAGAGCGTATTCGCCAGATTGAGGCAAAGGCGCTCCGTAAGCTGCGTCACCCCAGCCGCAGCAGAAAATTAAAGGATTATCTGGATTGAGAGAAGTCATATTATCCAAGCGGCTTCAAATGCTTGCGGATATGGTCACACCATGCAGGCGACTTGTCGATGTGGGCTGCGATCATGGTTTCCTGTCCGTTTATCTGGTGCGGAGCGGTATTTGTTCAGGAGCGCTTGCCATGGATGTGCGGAATGGGCCGTTGGAAGGCGCAAGGAAACATATTGCGCAGTTTGGGCTGGGGGATTACATAGAGGTAAGATTGTCGGACGGGTTAGGAGCGTATGTAGCAGGAGAAGCGGACGCCATGGTCTGTGCGGGTATGGGCGGCAGGCTTATGGAGAAGATTTTAACCGAAGGTATGGAAAAGGCGAAGAAACTGAAGGAGCTGATATTACAGCCCCAGTCGGAGCTGGAGGAATTCAGGGCTTTTTTGCGGCGTGCAGGATTTACGGTGACAGAGGAAAACGCTGTTCGTGAGGAAGGAAAGTTCTATTTTGCTATGAAAGCGGTACCCGGAAAGTCAGATTTCATATATGAGAGTGAAGCTTTGAATGCGGGAAAAGGGAGCGCTGTGGGTGAGGTATTCTCGGAGCGGAAAAAAGGAATTGGGCATCTGTGGGATGCGTATGGAAAACTGCTTCTGGAAGGGCGAAATCTTGTTTTACAGGAATATCTTGGGCAGCGTCAGGCGTATCTTAAAAAGCTTTTAGAACATTTGGCCCGGAAGGGGACGGAGAGTGCCGGCAAACGTCTCGGGGAAATCAGGGAGGAACTTGAGGACGTGGAAGAGGCCTTGCTGTATTTTTAGGGGAAAGTGTAAGTAAGCTCTGTGAGGGTCGTACAGGATTGTGTATGGCAGACCATACTGAGCTGCAGGCCACATATCTTGTGGATTTGCCATGAGGGGTTAGATGCATTAGAGATTATATGCCGCCCGGCGGCTTTGTGGAGGTTTGAAATGATTAGGGTAACGGTAGACGGACAGGTAATGGAGGTACCGCAGGGAACGACGCTGGAGGCGATTGCGGCGCGGTATCAGTCGGAATATGACGGCACGATTGCGGCCGCTGCAGTAAACGGCAAAATTCGGGAATTGTTTAAAAAGGTCACAAAGGACTGTGAGGTGGAGTTCTTTACGCTGAAAGACGACGTTGGGCATAAAACCTATGTGCGCACTGCAACCATGCTGTTTTTAAAAGGGATATATGATGTGTTTGGCGCAGATGCGGCTCAGGGCAGCAGAGTGGAATTTGCCATTGGCAGGGGAACTTATGTGAATACCAAAGAGGTTGTTTCTTCCACCGCGGAGAACGCCGATAAGCTGAAGAATCGGATGCGGCAGATGGTGGAGGGGAAGACGGTATTCAAAAAGAAAACCTATGATCTGGACAATGCCATGGAGCTTTTCCGGGAGAGAGGGATGGAGGACAAGGCCAGGCTGTTCCGGTATCGGATGAGTTCCGCAGTAAACATATACGAAGCAGAGGGCTTTTATGATTATTTTTACGGGTATATGCTTCCTGACGCAGGGTATGTCAAATGGTTTGATGTGATACCTTATGAGGAAGGATTTATGCTTCTTTTGCCGGACAGGGAAAATCCCACGCATGTGGAAACATTTTCGGAGCGCAGGAAACTTTTTGAGACTATGATGAGCGCAGGCGAGTGGGGCAGAGTTGCGGGCATAGAGACCGTGGGAGATTTAAACGATCAGATTTGCGGAGGTTCCATGAGCGATCTGATATTGGTACAGGAGGCGGAACAGGAGCGGAAAATTGGTGAGATCGCAAAGGAAATCGTGCGGCGGGGCAATGTGAAATTTGTTATGATTGCAGGACCTTCTTCTTCCGGAAAGACCAGTTTTTCCCACAGGCTGTCCATACAGCTCAGGACGCTTGGAAGAATTCCCCATCCCATAGCGCTGGACAACTATTTTGTGGACAGGGAACTGACGCCTCGGGATGAGAAGGGGGATTATAATTTTGAATGCCTGGGGGCCATTGATGTGAAGCTCTTTAACGAGGATATGTCCAGATTACTGTCCGGGGAACGGGTTGAGATTCCTTCGTTTAACTTTAAAGTGGGCAGGCGGGAATACAAGGGCGATTATATGCAGCTGGGCGAAAATGACATTCTGGTAATTGAAGGTATTCACGGATTAAATGAGAAGATGTCTTACGCCCTGCCGGAGGAAAGCAAATTTAAGATATACATCAGCTGTCTGACAACGCTGAATATAGACAGGCATAACAGGATCCCCACCACAGATGGCAGGCTGCTGCGCAGAATCGTCAGAGACGCCCGCACAAGAGGATCCAGCGCACAGAGGACAATCCAGATGTGGAATTCCGTGCGAAGAGGCGAGGAGGAAAATATTTTCCCTTTTCAGGAGGGCGCCGACGCCATGTTTAATTCTGCATTGATTTATGAGCTTGCGGTATTAAAGACCTTTGCGGAGCCCTTGCTGTTCCAGATACCCAAGGGAGAACCGGAGTATTATGAGGCAAAGAGGCTGCTTAAGTTTCTGGATTATTTCCTCAGTGTTCCCAGCGAGAGCCTGCCAAACAATTCTCTTTGCCGGGAATTTATTGGAGGCAGTTGTTTTCAGGTTTGAAATATGATATAGTAGGCTTATCAGGCTACGAAAGGGCTTCCTTCTACCCTTGATGTAAGGGCTCGACTGTCACTCGAATATCAGTCCTTTTAATTTCCTGATAAAATTTGATGCCACAGGCTATGGGTGGGACTTCCTTCTTTCTGTCCGTATGGACTCAACTTTTAATTGAGCATCAGTCCTGTTGTTTTCCTGTGGCAATATATGCAGGCTATAAAAGCCCTTCCTTCTATATAAACATGGGAGTTTCCAGGGCTATTGTTTTCCTGCATTTACTTTGTTACGGCTATACAGAGTCTTCCTTCTATTCAACCATGAACAGACTCTGTGATTTCCGTATTGATTGTAAGCCGTTTTTGGAGAAACACATGCAAAGAGGTGGTATCAGGTTTTTGTGTGGTATATGGGGATAAGAAGATGAATGAAATTTTGTTGAGAAGAAAAAATAAGGTGATTTTGGAGAGCGTCCAAGGTGCGGCACAAGTGCAGCAGGCGGATAATGATATGACTCCGTACATAACCACCATGATGAAAAACGTGGAGGGGTTGGGCTATACTTTTTCACGGGAATTATACGACGCTTTGCATGTCTTGGAAAAGACGGAACTGGAGAAGTTCTATCTGGAATTAATTTCAATTTTAAAGAAAATGGTGGGGGCGGATGTGGTTTACCAACCCATGTATCCCAACTTTCCGGAGTCGGTGATGAATGAGCAGGAAGCGCAGTTATATTTTAACGCCATTGTTCATTATTGGTCATTTGGGATGTTCTATCCCAATGAGCGCAAGGAGGAACGTCTTCCACTGTTTGATTCGGTGAAGGTAAAAGTGATTGACTTGGGAAAACTTAAGGATTTGGAAGATATTTTCCTCTGTCTGTGCCATTCCCGGACTTCTCTGTCCCAGTCGGATAAAGAAGATCTGGAATGGATATTTAAAAATCTTCAGGTAAGTATTCCGGAAGATATCCCGTTGAAAGAAAATGTGGCTCTGATCGGAAAGCTATATCTGGAAAATGCCCCGCTTGCGTCTGCAAAAGAACTGCGGAAGCTGTTTCGGACCGCCACCGATGTGCTGCGCTTGATCACCGCAATGTCCCAGGGGGATATCAGTCTGACGGAAAATACAAAGTATAGAAGCTTTAGGCGCAGGGAGAGAAGGCTGCTTCTGGAACTGCTGCAGGGATGCGGACAGATTGATGAGGATATGAACCGCTACCGGGAGAAATGGATTCGAGTGGGGGAGAGGCTGCATCCGGGAGAATATAAGGAGGCGCAGTTTGGCAAAGTCCAGGATGCGTTTGGTAAATTGCGCAATCATATCAAGATAGAGACTTTTGCAGGAAAGTTAGAACAGGCCATGGGCAGGGCGGACTATCAGACTGCTCTGGATTTGCTGCGAAAGAGGCCGGGAGAATTTGCCAGAAAGCTGGATCGGCTGCTTCGGTGTGCGGATAATAAAAACATGATTATCAATACCTTTAAAGATGTTGCAGGAGAAGTTTCCACACCGGTTTTACTTCAGGTGAGAGAACACTTTCTTCACAGATCCCAAAAGGATGCAAGGGTTTTTTTCCCAAAAGGGAACCTGGCGAGAAGTCATTATATAGAGAATGTTTTGCCCGAAATAGAGGAGAAATACTGCAGTGCCATTGTCAGGTTGTGCGAGAATGCGCTGTTGAACAGTTATAAAGAGAAAGACTTCCTGGGCAATGTATATCTGTCGGAAGAATTCAGGCGGTATCTTGTACCTTTCAGTCAGAGAAGCGCCGGAAAGACGCTGAAAAGTGTGGTGCGTGGTTCCAGAATGCCGGTGGCTGAAAACGTATGTGCGTTTCGCGGTTTTATCTGGTGGACTAATATGAAAAATGACGAGAATGATGGCAGAGTTGACATTGATCTGTCGGCGGCTATTTTTGACGAGAATTTTAATTATCTGGAGCATATTTCCTATACCAATCTGCGCTCCGAAAAGTATCGTGCATGCCATTCCGGAGATATCGTCAACGGAGGTTCCGTGAACGGAAGCGGCGTCAGCGAATTCCTGGATGTGGATGTGGATTCTGTGGTTGGATACGGTGGACGGTATGTAGTTTTTCAGGTGTATAGTTTTACCGGACAGCAGTTTTGCGATATTCCCCGTGTCATGTTTGGCTGGATGGGCAGGCAGGATGTAAAGTCGGGTGAGATTTATGCGCCCACAACCGTGGAGCAGAAAATGGATCTGGCGGCCCGGAGCAGAGTGTGTATTCCGGTGATTTTTGACTGTAAGGAAAGGGAGATCATTTGGTGCGATATGAGCTTGTCTCTGGGAGGATGCAGAGCGAACAACGGAGGGAATAATGTGGAGAGCAATCTTTCCGGTGTGGCTGCAACCTGCTATGGTATTGTCCATGCGCACAAGCCCAATCTGTATGATTTAATTGATCTGCATATCAAGGCAAGGGGCGTGCGGGTAGAGAACAAGGAAGAGGCGGATATTGTATTTGATCTTGACTCTGGGATTACACCCTTCGACACGGAAGTGTTTATGGGAGAATATATTTGACATGTAACGGCTGGACGGAGGGTTAGAGAATGAACTGTGTAATGCCAGAATCTGGGATGTGAATGGAGGGGGTGTTTTCATGCGGGGAAAGCCGATGAAAACACTCCATAATTTTGTATTTTGTTATGGTGAAGCAGAAACAAGAGAAGTTCATGTAAGATGTATTTGCAGTACATTATAAATGTCTGGATTAATTTCCCAAAACTGTATACCATAATATGGACTGTATAATCTCCAGGAGGATATAGGCCCATGGGTAAAGAGGTATTAAGGGACAGGCTTGACACTGCGGCTCGGATACGGGAGGTCAGAGAGAGGGCCGGGCTTACGCAGGAAAAGTTTGCCGAGAGGCTGGGAATATCGTTATCGGGATATAAGAAAATAGAAAACGCTGAAAATCAGATTTCAGTCAGCGGCTTAAGAAAGTTGAAACAGAATTTTCAGGTGACAACGGATTATATACTGTTTGGGCCGGACGATGGAATTGATCTGGTGTGGGAGCAGGTTCAAAGTTGTACGGATACCGATAAAATGTACTTGTTGATAAAGCTTTTGTACTATTTCATGAAGGTAAGAAACGGCGAATTTGGTTTGAGGGATGAGCAGGGCGATATTGACAAGGCGATATTTCATGTGATGGATGAAATCAGAAATATATGAAAAATACGGTTATTTGAGGAATGAAACAGATATGATGGACATCTATGTTGAAGCAGGGAAAAGAGTACACGCAGTGAGAATTATGAGAGGTTACACAAAGAAGCAGTTGGCAGGGCTTGCTTCCATTACACCAAAGTTTCTATATGAAATAGAAAACGGTAAAAAAGGTTTTTCTGCGCAGGTTTTGTATAATCTGTGCAATGCGCTGGAAGTAGATTGTGATTACATTATGACCGGCAGGGGAAAGCCAGAGGAAACCAATCGCCTGCAGGAGGCGTAACCGGGGAAGACGGCACCCGGTCCGGGGGGCTGCAGACTGTAGGTAAAATGCGGGAGGGAAGGGTCGTGAAACATCTTTTGATTGTGGAGGATGACGCGGAAAATAATCAAATGCTTCGGGAATATCTGGAAGGACATGGCTATCAGTGTACTCAGGCTTTTTCGGGTAGCGAGGGGAAGCTATTGTTCGGATTGCAGTCCTTTGATCTGGTGTTGTTGGATTTGATGCTTCCAGGCATTTCCGGCGAGGAGTTGGTGGGTATATTTTCAAAGAAGGTTCCAGTGATTGTCCTGTCCGCGAAAAGCGGACTGGAGAGCAAGGTGGAGGTGCTTTCGTCCGGCGCGGACGACTATATTTGTAAACCTTTTGATCTGCCTGAGCTTTTGGTTCGGATCCAGGTACAGTTGCGCCGCCGTTCTTCCAATGAGAATGTTTCGGCCAAAGAAGGCGCCGTATATGAGTACCGTGACTGGATTTTGAACCCGGACACACAGGAAATGCATGCGTGCGGAAAATTGATTGAATTGACAAAACATGAGTTTTTAATTCTTGAACTTCTGATTCGTAATCCTAAAAGGGTCTTTTCCAAACAGATGATTTATGAATATGCCTGGGGAGAGGAATATCTGGCAGAAGATAAGACCATCAATGTGCATATCAGCAATATTCGTGCAAAACTGAAAGAGAGCGGAACGGAAACATATATTCAGACGGTATGGGGAATGGGATTTAAGCTGACCTGAACAGCGTCTTGACTGTGTCAAGGCGTTTTGGTGGAAGATCTTTTCCATGCCGTTTTTTGACGGCATTATAAACTTTATATTTTCTTTAAGCTTTTTGAGCGCTTTTTGAACTTTTGGGTATTATGATGTTTTCATGAACCGGAAAGAAGCGCAGGAAAGGAGAATGAAAAGAAATGGCAAAGGAAGAAATACGGGAAAAATATGCCGTGGAAACGGTGGCGCTGACTAAAAAGTATAAGGGAAAGTCTGCGGTGAGTCATTTGGACATGAAGGTCAGAGAGGGGGCTATCTACGGATTTATCGGGAGAAACGGTGCGGGTAAATCTACAACATTAAAGATGTTGTGCGGATTGGCTAAGCCCACGGCGGGAGAAATAAGGATATTTGGCAAGACAGTCAACGACCCGTATGTGGCGAGAAGGATAGGATGTCTGATTGAATCCGCAGGTTTGTACCCCGATATGACGGCAAGGCAGAATGTGCTGATGAAGGCAAAATGCATAGGCCTTACGGATCAGGGCAGTGTGGATAAAGTGATTTCCATAACGGGACTATCCGATGCGGGAGGTAAGAAAGTAAGGCATTTTTCCATGGGGATGAAGCAGAGGCTGGGAATCGCCGTGGCACTGTTGGGAAATCCGGATTTATTGATATTGGACGAACCGATAAACGGGTTGGACCCGGAGGGAATTCGGGAGGTGCGCCAATTGCTGCAACTGCTGAACGAGGAAGGGAAGACTCTGATTATCAGCTCCCATATTTTAGGAGAGTTGAGCAAAATCGCAACCCATTACGGTATCATTAAGGATGGGATGCTGGTGGAGCAGATCAACCAGGAAGAGTTGGAACGGAAATGCAAATCTTATTTTCAGATTGAGGTGGACGATGTGAAACGTGCGCTGCCTTTGATTGCGGAATATCTTCCGGCCAGCAGTCCGGAGGTGTATGATAGTCGTATATTGCGCCTGTATGATTTGGAAGACGGCGCAGAGCTGAATCGTGTCCTTGTGGAGCATCAGGTGCAGATTTATGCGTCAGGCTTTCACCACATGGACTTGGAGGAATACTTTTTGGACAGGATGGATGGCGGGAATCCCGGGAAAGATCGCTAACGTGTATACGGTGCTTTAGTAAAGGTGCTAAGGCAAATGATGGAGCTGGAATAGGAGGAGAAAAATGTTTAATTTATTGCGAATGGATTTATACAGAATGATCAGGAGCCGGGCGGTTTATATTTGCCTTGGAATTATGTTGGGCCTTTCGATTTTATGCTGTTTTATGGTTTGGATGTTTGAAACGCCGGAAGGTCAGAATATGGCCTTAAGGTTGGGGATGGTGGAGATATCAGAACTGGCGGAAATGGAAGCCGTGGGAAGTGTTCTGGAGGAGATGGATTTTTTGGAAATGTTTCGGGATATGGGCATGGACGGAGGCAGTCATTGCACCATGCTGGGAATTGTGGTAGCTCTTTTCGTTTGTATGGACTTTAACAGCGGCTATATAAAAAATATAATGTCTTCCCACAGGAACAGATGGGGTTATGTGGTGAGCAAAGTGTTAGCAGTGGGTATTTTGAATTTTGGGCTGATCGTAATAAGTCTTTTATTTACGCTTCTGGCCAACCTTGTTTTGCATATGGTTCCGTTTGTAAGTCCGGCTCAGATTTTGTTCTATTTGGCGTGGGCCTGGCTTGTGTCAACTGCATTTGCAGCCCTGATCATCCTGATTTGTGTTCTCACCCGGAGCACGGCAATGGGAGTGTTGGGTGCCGTTTTCATTGGGAGCGGTATGGTGACGGTTGCGGCGTCAGCTTTTACGGATCTGTTTCACATGGGCAGATGGGTGGAATATACATTGTATTTTAATTTGTCTTATGGCCCCTCCGCATATTCCGGTGCAGGGGATTTGAAAGTATTTGTCGTCGGGCTGGTATTTTTGGTGCTTTACAGCTTGGCGGCGGCCGTAGTGCTGAAGAAACAGGACATTTGAGCGTCCAACTTGGGGCGTGTAAGAAAGGATTGCAGTCATGGAAATGATTCTTGCCATATTGTTCATTTTCTGCGTTTGTTTCGGACTGTTATATATCCGACTGTGCGGTGATATTCGATCTCTCTCCGCACAGTTGGAGGAAATCCGCAGCGGAAGTCATATGGAATTGACCGTAAACAGCCGCCAGAAACCGTTGCTGATGCTCTGTAGGAAATTGAATCGGGTTTTGACGGAGAAGGATGGGGATCATATTCGGTATGAAAATGCACAAAAGCAGGTAAAAGAAAATATTACAAGTCTTGCCCATGATATCCGGACGCCCTTGACAGGGGCCGCGGGATATATGCAGTTAGCGCGAGAATGTGAGGAGACTGCCAGAAGGGAACATTATCTGGATGCCGCCCAAAAAAGGCTGACGGAACTGGAGGATATGTTGGAGCAGATGTTTCTGTATACCAAGCTTAGCGGGGAAGAATTTTCTCTGGCCATGACGGAAGTGCAGGTGGTTCCCCTGCTGGGAGATTGCCTTTTGGGAATGTATGCTCAATTTGAGGAACTGGGCGTCTCTCCGAATGTGACATTTGAATCGGAGGGATTTTGCGTCAGGGCGGATGAGGAAGCGCTGCGGCGTGTATTTCTCAATTTAATCCGAAATGCTTTGCTCTACGGCACCGGGGACATTACCATCAGTCAGAAGAGAAACAGCGTGGTTTTTGAGAACCCTGTGTCGGGGGAATGTGATTTGAATCCTGAGCGGATTTTTGAGCGGTTTTACAAGGGGGATAAGGCCCGAAGGAAAGGGGCTTCCGGGTTGGGGCTTTATATTGTAAAGGAGTTAATGAGGAAAATGGAGGGAGATGCCAGGGTTGACTTAGAAGAAGGGCGTTTCAGCATAATGTTGGATTTTAAGGAGATATAGGACTTTACATGAATTTTGTTTTTTGTTATAATATAAAAGTAGTGAAAATCAGGCAGCCGTCAATAAAATTACAATCTGCCGTTTTCAAGTAAGATGTGACACCACATTGGGATCAGGGAGGTAAGGATTTATCTCTCTGTTTTGCTATACAGGACGGATTTTTACATATTACTAGACAAATTTACAGAGATTGGGATATGGTAGACGGCATGACAGCTGCGTCGAAAATGGGAAAGGACGGATGGTTATGGGAAAAGTTCTGCTGATCAACGGAAGCCCTCATGAAAAGGGCTGTACATACACAGCGTTAAGGGAAGTGGCTGATATCTTGGAGAAAAACGGGATCGAGGCGGAATTTCTGTGGGTGGGGTCGGGACCGGTGGCGGGATGTATTGCCTGTGGGGCATGTGCAAAAATAGGAAAATGTGTTTTTGAAGACGGAGTAAATCATGTCTTGAGCAGATTGGAATCTTATGACGGACTGGTGGTGGGATCACCGGTTTATTATGCCGGGCCCAGCGGACAGATCTGCGCATTCCTTGACAGGCTTTTTTATGCGTCAAAGGGTAGAATGGCAGGGAAAGCTGCTGCTGCGGTGGTGTCCTGCAGAAGAGGCGGTGCATCGGCGGCATTTGAACGCCTGAATAAATATTTTGGGATCAGCAATATGGTGGTGGCCACATCCCAATATTGGAATCAGGTCCATGGCAATACGCCGGAAGAGGTGCAAAAGGATGTGGAAGGACTTCAGACCATGCGGACTTTAGGGCAGAATCTTGCCTGGCTGGTAAAATGTATGGAAGCCGGCAGGGAAAAAGGGATCTGCCTGCCTGAGTATGAGGCAAAGCGAAATACCAATTTCATTCGATAACACAAGGTTCACCTGATTGCCGGAATGAGGGATGCCAGGGAGCCAAGGGTAAGAATGTGGGCACAATGGAAAGAAACAGTGGAAAAAAGCAGACAGTATGTGATAAAATAAAATCAGAATTTTTGTGAAAGCAACGTGGTTTTACAGATAAGTGCATAGGATGGCAGGAACTTTTTTGAGTTTGCGTAAAAATGAAGAAAGGATGCGGGAGGGTATGAAGGGACAATTAAAGGCAGCGATGGAAGATATGAAAAGGGGGGAGCTGGAGGCTGTAGTATCAGCGGCGGAGCCAATCAAACGGTTGCCTCGAACCGGGGAGGGACTTTTTGATATCAGCGGGGTGGACGGTGATTTTTTCCAGGCGGCAAGATGGATATATCCGGTTTATGCGGCTTATGAGACGGAATGCAATAAGAAGGAGGGCTACCCTGATTTGTTGAATCAGATGCGTCTGATTAACCAAAGATATGGGGAAGGGAAACCGTCTCTGAGTAAAGCGGCAGGGTTTTTGGATCTGTTTATTGGGACCATAGAGAATGTGAGTCCTCAGCTCTATGAATATTACAGAGAGCTGGCGGATGTTTTTAAGGTAAGGCTGAACGAGGTCATAGGGACTTATTATAGGGAAGGTCATTTTGTGGCTGACGGGGAAGACGGGCAGGAGGCGGAAGCACTGATTCGCAGCTCGGTCAGGCGTGCCTGTGAAAAATACATATTGCTGGAAGAAAAGTACAGAGAATACAGTGAATGAAATGACATGGGGAGGATTAAGAAGATGGAAGTCAAAGTTATTATGAATACGGCAAGAAGCGCTGTGCTGGAAATCAAAGACGGCGGTCGATATTATACCGGACATACATATCGTATCTTTGTAAACGGCACAGAGGTATTGCATACACAAAAAACCATTACTTCTCTTTTTGACTTAAAGCCTGATACGCTTCAACAGGTTGAGGTTTTCCAGGAGGAAACCAAGGTTGGGGAGGTGGAATTTCGCACTGACTACGAGTATGTAACGCTGGATGTGACGCGTTTTGGCGCAAGAGGAGACGGGGTACAGGACGATACCCATTTTATTCAGGCGGCAATTCTTGCTTGTCCGCGTAACGGACGTGTATTGTTTCCGGCAGGTATATACCGTATTACGAGCCTGTTTTTGAAAAGCCATACCCGGATGGAACTTGTAAAAGGAGCTGAATTAAAAGCGTTTGCGCAGCCGGAAAAGTTTCCCGTGTTTCCTGGGGTGATAGAGAGCTATGACGAAAAGGAAGATTATAATTTGGGAAGCTGGGAGGGGAATCCGCTTCCAATGTATACTTCCGTTATCTGTGGTGTGGATGTGGAGGATGTGGTTATTTACGGCCAGGGCAAGATCAATGGCAATGCTTCCGTAGAGGATTGGTGGAAGGCGCCAAAGGACTATAAGGATGTGTTTCGGCCCAGGCTTTTCTTTGTCAACAGGTGCAAGGATATTACGTTGCAGGGAGTGACCTGCTGTAATTCTCCCGCGTGGACGCTGCATCCGTATTTCAGCGAGAATTTAAAGTTTATTGACTTAGATATTTTAAACCCCAGTGATTCGCCCAATACGGACGGACTGGATCCGGAGTCCTGTAAGAATGTGGACGTGATTGGCGTGAGATTCTCACTTGGAGATGACTGCATCGCGGTGAAGAGCGGTAAGATCTACATGGGAAGGAAATATAAGACGCCCTCAGAAAATATATACATACGACAATGCCTGATGGAAGACGGTCACGGCGCGGTGACTCTGGGCAGCGAGATGGCAGGAGGCATTCGCAATCTCATGGTGGAAGATTGCATTTTCCGTAATACGGACAGGGGGCTTCGGATCAAGAGCAGAAGAGGCAGGGGCAAGGATGCGGTTCTGGATCAGATTGTTTTCCGCAACTTAACGTTGGATCATGTTATGACCCCTCTTGTGGTAAATGCTTTTTATTTCTGCGATCCGGACGGGAGGACTTCTTATGTGCAGTCCAGAGATCCATATCCTGTGGATGACAGAACACCTTTTATCAGAAAAATGGTTTTTGAGAACTTGGAATGTACCAACTGCCATGTTGCGGCAGCATACTTTGACGGTCTTCCCGAGCAGAAGATCGAGGAGATCGTTATGAAGAATATTTCCGTTTCCTATGCGGAGAACCCCAAGTGCGGTGTGCCGGCCATGTCCGACGGGGTACCAAAGAGCAGCAGGCGAGGGTTTTTTGCAAGAAATGTGGCAAAACTTACCTTGGACCATGTGACGATCGAAGGTCAGGACGGAGAGGCTTACGAGTTAATCGGTGTGGATGAGTTGACAAAACTGCATTCCCTGTAAGGGTGGTGAAGTGCAGAGACGGAACTGGAATAGGAATAGGAGGAAAACATTATGCAATTAGGAATCAGGTTACATGACACAACGGAACTTCCCTTTGAGAAGCGTATCGCACAGGTACATGAGCTGGGGTTTACCTGCGGACATCTGGCGCTGGCCAAGGTGATTGATGAATTTCCTACTACGGATGAGGCTATGACGCCTGGGCTTGCCATGTACATCAAAAATGTTTTTGCCAGGAATCAGGTGGATATTGCGGTACTTGGCTGTTATTTGAACTTGGCGGATCCCAACCAGGAACAGCTGGCGAAGACGGTGCATCGTTATATGGCGCATATCCGTTTTGCTTCATGGCTTGGCTGCGGTGTGGTCGGCACGGAGACAGGCGCACCTAACGAGGCTTATAAATTTACGCCGGAATGCCATACGGAGGAGTCGCTGCAGTTGTTTATTCGTAATTTCAGGCCTATTGTAAAGTATGCCGAGAGTATGGGAGTGGTGGTCGCCATCGAGCCTGTGTACGGTCATATCGTATGCAATCCCAAACGTGCCAGAAGGGTGCTGGATGAGATTAACTCTCCTAATTTGCAGATCATATTTGATCCTGTGAATTTACTGGACATGGCAAATTATGAGAATCGCTATGCCGTCATTGAAGAGGCGATAGATTTGCTTGGCGAGGATGTGGCTGTAATGCACCTGAAGGATTGTGCGGTTCAAAATGGGAAATTGAGTGCTATGGGATGCGGACTTGGTGAAATGGACTATACCTCCATATTGAAGTTTATGAAGAGCCGGAAACCTTTCATACAAGCCACATTGGAGAATACCAAACCGGAGAATAATCAGCAGGTAAGAGATTTTATCTGGCGCAAATATGAGGAAGCGTAGGAAATGACATTCAGGCGGCCTGCCCAACGATTGTGCAGGAGCGGTTTCAGGGTATTAAATAATAAGTTTCCTGGAGCGGAGACATAAAATAGGAGGAACCTTATGGGGGAAATTTACTTGGATCCGGATAAATGTGTTGGGTGTAATGCTTGTGTCAGGGCCTGTCCGGTGATAGACGCAAATGTGGCCAGGACAAACGAAGCTGGAAAACTGATCATACATATTGACGAGGGGAAATGCATTAAATGCGGCGCCTGCATTCGGGCATGTGCGCATCATGCCAGGACATTTGGGGACGACATGGACGCGTTTATCAAGGATTTGAAGGCGGGAGCGGAGATGGTTTTGATTGCGGCCCCGTCAATCAAGATCGCCTTTGACGGAAACTGGCGCCATGCCTTACAGTGGCTTAGAAATCAGGGGATAAAGAAAATATATGATGTGTCTTATGGAGCGGATATATGTACATGGGCTCATATCCGGTTTCTGGAGCAGCATCCGGATGCTAAGGTAATTTCTCAGCCCTGTGCTGCGGTTGTAAATTACGCCCTGAAAAACAAGCCTGAGTTGATTCCGAGTCTCTCGCCGATTCACAGTCCCATGTTATGTCTGGGGATTTATCTGCGGAAAATATTGGGGTACAGGGGAAAGTTGGCGGCTATTTCCCCCTGTATTGCAAAAGCGGATGAATTCCATGATACTGGAATAATCGACTATAATGTGACAATGGAACATTTAAGGGATTATTTCACGGAAAATAATGTGGATTTGCCCAAGATCAAGGTGTACAGTGAATTTGAATTCGACGGTGATATTGGGCTGGAGGGAGCAATCTACCCAAGGCCGGGCGGATTGATGAAGAATCTGCAGATACATGATCCCAATATGCAGGTGATTACTTCCGAGGGAACGGAGCGACTGTATGAGGATTTGAATCTGTACCTGGAACAGAAAAAAAGCGATCTGCCCAGAGTGTTTGACGTACTGAGCTGCAAGGACGGCTGTAACGGCGGACCCGCCACAGGCGTGGATTATCACTGCTTTGCCATGAACAGCATTATGTATGATGTGGAACAGTATGCCAAAGATGTGCGAAGAAAGGCTAAAACAAAAAAGGGAAGGGATTTGCAGTTTGAAGAATTTGATAAAAAACTGCATTTGGAAGATTACATCAGAAAGTATGAAGCACGGCAGAAGAAGAGTGTGGACGTGACGGAAGCGGATATTGAGAGAGTCTTCAAGCTTCTGGGAAAGGAATCCTATTCGGAGAAGCATTTTGACTGTCATGCCTGCGGGTTTAAGACCTGCCGCGATATGGCCATCGCGCTTGCCAAAGGGATCAATGAAAAAGAGAATTGTCATCAATATATGCTGCATTCCATCCGGGCGGAGAGACAGAAGGTGGAGAGTGTAAACCAACAGGTTTGCGCAATGAATGAAGAATTGATGAACATTTTCAAAGAACTGAGCAGCAACATCCAAGATGTGAGAGAAGAGGCGGATATGATCCGGGACGCAGGGAGTCATACTGCGGAGAAAATGAATGTTCTCACCGATCATTTGAACAGACTGGTGGATTTAAATGAAGGGATAAAGAGGTCTGCGGATCATATCAGCACCAGCATCGAAAGTTATAATGTTATGACGCAGGATGTGGAAAATATTGCCGGCCAGATTAATCTGTTGTCTTTAAACGCGGCCATCGAGGCTGCCAGAGCAGGCGATGCCGGAAGAGGTTTTGCCGTGGTGGCATCTAATATCCGGGCGCTGTCTGACAGCTCAAAGTCTTCTGTGGCGTCCGCAAAGACTAACGGAGGGGAAATCAGAAATGCCATTCAGGAGATTTCGGATGTGATCAGGAGTTTCAACAATACGATTTCCGAAGTGCTGACTTCCGTGCAGGACGCGATTGCCGATGTGAACAGGACGTCGGAAAACGGACGGATTATTCAGCAATCCATGGACACCGTTTCGAAGATGGCAGATGACGTGAAAAATGTGATCCAAGAGACCAGTTCTATCCTGAACTAGTCTCTGAAAATCTATTTTTTCATAGGTATGCCCGACTTTTCAATCTGGCGGCTGATATTTCAATAAAGTGTGAATTGAATTCCCAGAAGAGCGGTTTCCGAACATAGAACTTGGATGGGCATTGGCAGGAAAGGCTTTTGGTTCATTGCGGGAAAAGTGTTTTTTGATATAAACAAAAAAGAAATTATGCCGAAATAATAGTATATGGACAGGTAAAAAGCTACGGACAGCAAACAGATGTTAATCGGAAGTTTGCTGTCTTTTTGCGATTTTGCAGGGGATTGTAGCAAAAGGGGACAATGTTGTCGCAGGAGAAGTTTTCTTTTTGTGTTTGTGGCTGCGTGGAGGAGGATGGGTTTAACGGTTTGTTACATTTGACGGCGCATTTCGTTACATTTTGCAAAAGTCCGGAGGAATTTTTGACGAAATAATAGTAGAAGACAAAGAGGTGGGGCATGAAGGTCGCAATTTGTGATGAGGAAAAGGAGAGCAATGTCAGGCTGAATCGATTGATTCACAAGCAGGAGCCGGATTGTGAGGTGTGGTGCTTTGACAGCAGCAGGCACTTCCTGAAGGAAAGGCAGCATTTTGACATTTTACTGTTGGATATACAGATGGAAGAGATGCGTGGTATGGAAGTGGCAAAGGTACTGCGCACCAGGAATGAGGATACGGTTCTTATCTTTGTGACTGCGCTTAAGGGATATGTATCGGAGGCGTTTGATGTGTCGGCCTTTCACTATTTGCTGAAGCCGGTTTCCGAGGAGAAGTTTTGCAAGGTCTTTGAGGATGCCTGCAGGGAAGCCCGCAGATTGGAATGTCTGCGTGGGGAACAGCTATTTTTTCGGACAAAGACCAGGAGCTTTACCGTGCGGAAGGGGGATATTCTTTACATAGAAAGTAGAAAACGCAAGGTGGAAATTCATACTTTGCAGGAAGAGATCACGGTCTATGCCACTATGAAAGGCATGGAAGAGCAGTTGGGTGAAAGTTTTTACAGGTGTCACAGGGGTTATCTGGTGAACATGGCATACATTGTGGAATATGGCGAGGGAATGCTTCGACTGCACAATGGAGAGACCATTTATGTGGCCAGGGAGAAATACCCCGGATTTGTAAAGGCATATACAAAGTTTTTAGAGGGCTGTGTCGGCGCCGCCATCGCAGTTTCCAGGACATGATATGATAAAGCGGTGCAGAAATGAGGGAATATGAGAATCAGAAGCATGATGTCCAGAAGGACTACAACCAAGATGGTGAACAACAGCAGGAGGAAAGCCGGGCTGCAGACCAGCAGAAAGAGCAGTAAAAATTCTCTTGTAAATTATTTGATGAAGGACGGAGTGGCAGGGTCCAGGCTGGCGGCTATCAATGCCAACAGTAATCTGGAGAGCAGGACGGAAAAGGCAAATGCCGCCAAGCTGCAGAGTTCGTCCAGGATGTTGATGGAGCAGACAAGGCTGTTGGGCGATAAAGTAGATAACGCAAGTACGTCAATGACGAATACTGCCAGAAGCCTGGTGGACAGTTTTAATGAGACAGGAAAAAATTTAAAGAAGGTATCCGGTGTATTGAATGATTACTATCGGCAGACCATGAGAGATCTTGCACTGGACAATAAAAGCGCATTGGCCGAGATCGGGATTACGGTATCCTCCGACGGAACGCTTTCGCTGAATCAGGAGACCTTTGAGGCGGCGGACGGCGAGAAAGTGAAAAAGCTGCTTGGCTCCGAGGGAGAATTTATGAAGAGGTTAAGTTTTGTTGCATCCCGTGTGTTTGACAGTGCTGGGGCCAGTGTGGAAAGTGCGTCCAGCAGATATAATTCCAGCGGTAATTTGACCAATTCTTATCTGAGTAAGTATAATTTCAGAGGCTAGTGTGCAGCCCATCTGTCAGAAGGATGCATGTCAGGAGCGTAAAAAGAGGTGAAATAAAATGAGGATCGATGCATATAGAGCTGCTGTAGGGGGAAAGGAAACGGCGTCTTCCAGGAGAACGGAAGGCCGTTTTGCGGGGCAGAATTTCCTGGGCATTGTCAAGGGGGATAAGGTTTCTGCCAATATATTGTGCTCTCTTCAGAAAACGAGTGACGAGACGGGGGACTCGGAAGGGGAGGAAACTGGGGAGGAGTCCCAGGCGACATCCCAAAGGTCGGAGGCGGAGAAAATATATCAGGCGGCGGTGTCTGGCAAAAAGAATCCCCTGGAAGAACTCAGGCATGCGCCCAAAGTGCCTTATGAACATCTGGCCAAGGGAGGCGTGATCGAATACAATGGTGTGTGCTTTGTGTGTGATGAGGACACCAACAGTATTTGTCTGGGAGACATGACGGATAAGAAAAACGTATTGACAATTGCATTGTCAGGCGGTGGATTTTTGAAGGTCAACCGGGCGAATATAGGTGAGCTGTCAAGAGCCGCAGGGATGTTTACACCTGAGGATTTAAACCTGATTATGCGTGCAATAGCGCTGGATACGAAGCTTCAGGCTACGGAAAAGGAATTAGAAGATATGGAGGCAAATGTGGGAAATCAGCTGCAGAGAGGGGAGGACTGATCATAAGCGGGAACCGTTACGTACTGTTCACTTCATTCAAAGTAGAATAAGGTAAATTCTTGTATTTTTTACCGGGCCATGGTAGGATAAGGGAAGACTACCAGGAGCTGAAAGTAACCGAAAGGAGTGGCAGGAGATGAAACGTAATTTGACTACCATATGTTATATTGAAAAAGAAGGCTGTTATCTGATGCTTCATCGTGTAAAAAAGGAACACGATATCAATAGAGATAAATGGATTGGCGTGGGAGGACACTTTGAGGCGCAGGAGTCGCCGGAGGATTGCCTTTTAAGAGAAGTGCGGGAGGAGACAGGGCTTATTTTGAACGCCTGGAAGCTGCGGGGAGTCATATCGTTTATCTATGGTGGCAACGATGGGGAATATATGTTTGTATATACTGCGGACAGCTTTACAGGTACGCTTACGGACTGTGACGAAGGGGAGCTGGAGTGGGTAGAGAAAGCAAAAGTGTATGAGTTGCCCTTGTGGGAAGGGGACAGAATTTTTTTGCGTCTGCTGGAGACGGAGAGGCCGTTTTTTTCATTAAAGCTGTTATATGAGGGGGATAAGCTGCTGGAGGCTGTTTTGGACGGCAGGAAGCTTTAAGATTTTGCCGGGGCATTTTTGTACAGCCCTGCCACGATATAGGAAAGACTTCAGTTTTGGTGTTAATTTATTTCTTGACAACAGATTTGTAATATGCTATAAGTGTATTAATAATCTTAATACACTTATAGCATATTTTGCTTTGCCAGAAAGAGAAAATAGAAAGGGAAAAAACCATGATTCTGTTAGATTATCGGGATAAACGTCCTATCTATGAACAGGTTGTGGAGAAACTGGAGCGGTTGATTGTAAGCGGCGCCCTGGAACCTCTCACCAAGATGCCCAGTGTGCGCAGTCTTGCCATGGAACTGTCCGTGAATCCAAATACCATTCAGCGCGCCTATGCACAGCTGGAACAGGACGGATATCTCTACACTGTGTCCGGCAGGGGAAGCTTTGTGACATCCGAGAAGGACTGGAGGGAGAATAAGCAGGGCAAGGTACTGAAGGAGTGGCAGAGCATCACACAGAATGCAAAGGATGCCGGAATTGCCGAAAGTCAGCTGACAGCGTGTTTGCGGCAGATCTATGAATCTGATCAGGGAACGACGGATGCAACGTGAATTCATATGTGATATGGTACCGGAACAGGAGAAAATTATGATTGAATTTCGAAAGGTAAGTAAGTGTTTTGATACAATAAAAGCCATTGACAATGTCAGCGCAACCATTGAAGAGGGACATGTGTTCGGACTCATCGGAACCAACGGGGCGGGAAAATCTACTTTGATGCGGATACTTGGCGGGGTTTTAAAGGCGGATGAAGGGATTGTGATGGTGGATGGAGAAGCAGTCTACAACAATCCTTCCGCAAAGGCAAAGATTTTCTATATCTCGGACGATCAGTTCTTCTTTAAAAACGGGACGCCAAGGGATATGCTGTACTTATACAAGACCTATTATACGGGATTCGATATGGATAAATGGAAAGATCTGATGGAGAAATTCGGACTGGACAGCCGCCGTAAGGTGAATACCTTTTCAAAGGGTATGAAAAAACAGCTTGCCGTGATTTGCGGAATTTGTGCAAACACAAAATATCTGCTCTGTGACGAAACTTTTGACGGGCTGGATCCTGTGATGCGCCAGGCGGTAAAGGCGCTGTTTGCCAAGGAGATAGAGGAGCGGGGACTGACTCCCATTATCGCATCTCATAACTTGAGAGAACTGGAAGATATTTGTGAATATGTGGGATTACTTCATAAGGGTGGTATCTTGTTTGAGAAGGATATCGACGAGATGAAGTTAAATCTTCACAAGATACAGTGTGTTGTCAAGGAGGAAACCATGCTGTGCGGGATCAGGGAGCATCTTGATGTGGTTACCATGGAGAACCGGGGAGCGCTTTATACGTTTACGGTCAGAGGGCGACGGGAAGAGGTAGAAAACCATATGGAACAGTTGCATCCTGTTTTTTATGAACTGCTGCCGTTGTCTTTGGAGGAGATATTTATCAGCGAAACGGAGGTAAAGGGCTATGATGTCAAGACACTTATTTTATAGGTCCATGAGGGAAGATCTCAGGCATAAAGTATGGATGATCGTATTATCAGCATTGGTAAGCTTTTTGGCGGTTCCGGTGGTTTGGCTGGTTATGAGAAGCAATATGCCTGTGAACTGGGAAGTGATAGACAGTGCATTTAACAATGATGTGGAACAAATGGAGTATGCGGTTAAAAAACTTTTAAACTTTTATAACGGATATCTCATCTGGATGGGAAGTTTTTTCGCCATATCGGCGGCGCTTTTGTCGGGATTGTATGGGTTTCGGTATGTATTGCACAAGAATATGGTGGATCTTTATCACAGTCTTCCGGTGAAGCGAAATATGCTCTATAGGGTATGCTATTTGAACGGAATTCTGGTGTGGGCGGCGCCCTATTTGCTCAATATCTTATTGACGCTTATGCTGATGAGCGGGTTGATGGGAAGGGTGGGAGGCAGTGCTGCAGTGGCGAAAATGCTTGGACAGGCGATGCTTAGCTTTCTGGCGGTGTTGCTGATATTTTTGCTGGTGTATCACACGGTTCTTCTGGCCTTGATGTTAAGCGGAAACATATTGAATACGCTGACAAGCATGCTGATTTTAGGATTTGGCGTAATCAGCGTCCTTGGAATGTGGGTATCCTATCTTCAGTACTATATGAGCACGTATTATTACGTGGACAATTTCAGTAATATAGCAATATATTCATCACCGTTATTTGCAGCCATTTATCTGGGATTTTCCATTATGGAATTTCCGGCAGACACAGGCTGGCTGTTACTGATGAATGGGGGAGTAGCGGCGGTCACCGGATGCCTGTCATGGCTTGTATATCAAAGGCGGTCTTCGGAACTGGCCGAACAGGGGGTTCGGAATAAAGTAGTGACAGCATTCTTACGGGGAATCACCGGTGTGTTGGCGGGGATGGGAGGATGGATATTTTTTGTTCTGGTCACCGATAATATGGGAGGACTTTTGGGATTGGCCTGGAAGAGTTTCGGTGCGATTTTACTTTCTGTTCTGGTGTTCGGAGGGCTGGATGTGATCTTTCACATGGACTTTAAAGCATTTTTCAACCACAGATTACAGATGGCCGGAGTGGTCGGCTTGTCATTGTTGATTTGTTGTGCTTTTTATCGGGATTGGTTTGGGTATGACGATTATCTTCCGAGCAAGAGTGAGATTGCAGAGTTGGCCGTCTATGACGGAGCGTTTTCAAATCGTTATGGTTCCAGGCTTTCCTCCGCCGAAGCTGCTCTGGAAAATATGCATTATCGAGATGTGGATACAATATATGATTATCTGGAACATGCCACCGGGAGAGGGGGCAGCGAGGGAGAAGGAATCCAGGGGGATGAGGGTATCTATACCAAGGTAACGCTCAAAAGCGGCAGGAGTTATTATCGCTTTTACCGTGTGCCGGCGGACAAGAATTTGTTGTGGCCGCTGTTTACCAGTCAGGAATATCTGGAACAGGCATATCTGATCGATGATGTGTCTGCTGCGGATGGGATAAATATTACTTTTACCAGGGAAGGGGAAAGCGTATCCGTGCGGGAGGTAAAAGATGCGCAGGTCATTGTGCAGGCCTATAATCAGGATCTGATGGAACACACGGATGAGGTATTATTTTTGAATAAGCGGCTGCTGGTGAGGATGCGGCTGGAATGGATGAATAGGAATTCAGACGGTGAAAGGTGGATGAGTTATACGGTGATAGTCAATACTGCCATGGAACATACCATTGAGGCGCTAAGGCAGGCGGGCTACGGAAAATGGGTGGAGGAACCGGATGTATCTGAGATCAGCGCAATAGAGCTTGGGCTCCATTCTAATCATGGTTTGATTACTTCTCCCGAGGATATTATGACTACTGCCAGAAAACTATATGGGGTAGAGTTGGATAAGGATTTTGCGCAAGGGGAGGTAAGGACTTCGGAAGCCGCTGAATATGTGGGGAGTGTTGACGATACCAATGATGAAAAAAAGATGGTTTTGCAGATCACAAACCGGGCGGAAATTGAAGAATTGTTTGAACATATCAGCTATACGTCATGTGGCGAGAACATTTTTATAAAGGGATATGTCAAGATTACATTGGTGGACAATTCGGGTAATATCAGGGAATGTTATTATCAAAAAGGAAACCTGCCCATGAAATATATTCAACGGTTTGCCCAGCTGGCGGAATCTGACGTCTAGCCGTGTCTGAAAATCATTCCCGCTATCTTTTTTACACTCTATATTATGTGATTTTTTGTCCCTAATTTAGTCATCGCATCATATCAAGCCACCGTTATTTGGGACAAATCTTCCATAAATTGTAACGCAGCTTTGGCAGAAAGTATTTTTCAAACACTGGAAAGTGAAAAGGCTGAAATCCCATGATTTACATGGGGTTCCAGCCTTTCAGTATGTTTTCGATGGTGTATTTTGACGCTTCTTCATCGGTGAGCTGACAGGAAAAGTCGGCTCTTGCCTGGGGATTGGCACCTGGACCATAGGATTTATATTCTCCATAGTAGAAGTGTCCATGAGGCTTTTTCCAGTCATTCCAACCTTCCGGACGGATATGAGCACCCAGCTCACAGTGGAGGAAAACAGTTTTGGCATATTCCCGCCATGGGCGGCCTAAGTAGACAGAATTGGGGGGACAGTCACTCTCCAGCTTGCAGTCTCTGAAAACATATCCAAAAGGTTCGTCTTTTGGGGTGGAGGCTGCCGTTACATAGCCGCAACTGACATGTTCACCGGCATTGACGGCTTCTATTTTGTCCTCGCGTATTTTGGAAAAAATCACACAATGATCAAAATAGGCAATGGCGCTGCCGAAGATAAAATCAACATCCCCGCTGATGAGACAGTTATGGTAGCACTGGCGTCCCATAGTTCTGGGTTTGGTTTCGCCGGGCCCCTTAAAGCCTCCAGGCACCATTTCCTGTTCCGGCAGAGGAGCGGTAAATAGGGTGTCCTGATAACCGTAAAATGCACAGTCATCGAAATAGTTTCTGTCTCCGTCCACATATAACGCAAGCGCCTGTCCCACTTCAGCGCCGTATCCGGCATCGTTTTGGAAGGTTAGATGTCTGGCGGTAAAATCCTGCGTATCAATCCGAACGGAAGCCGTGCGGAAGGTTCCGCGCTTCTCGCCGTTGGGCATCAGAGCCGCCGCACCGTCGCCGTATACGATCACCACGTCTTCCCGCGATTCCCCTTCACCTGTCAGGGTGAGATTGGGGCGTGTGATTACCAGCTTTTCACGGTATACACCCTTGCCGATGTGGATAACGGCAGGAGCCAGGTCAAGTTTTGGAGCGGGAAAAATTTTCTCCGTCGTTTCGCAGGGGATGCTTTCCAGGGCTTCCGAAACGGTTCGGAAGTTTGGGGAGTGCTGCGGCATGTTTACATAGAGATGGATAGTTGTTTGGTTCATAACATTACCTCGCTTGTTAAATTGATGGGCAGTTTCGGATTGGAAGGTATTCTGCCTGATTGTTACTATAGCATATCTTTGGATTAAATACAATGGACTGCATTGCTGTGCATATTTGACAGGTATGAACTGTTGCTGCAAACAATTACAGACTGTGAAAATTATGAAATAAAGATATTGACAAAATAGTCCAGCAAAAGTATAATAAATAAAACGTTTAATATTGTAACGTAAAAATTATATAGGTATAAAAACGAAATGTATTTAGGCGCAACAATACAAATAGGGAGGTAAAATATGAAAAAAATTGAATTGGAGTACTCAAACTATGCAAGCTACAGCACGAAAAATCAGATTTCCGATCTGATTTCTGACTTCTTCTCGTCAAGCAGAATTCCCCGAAATGTAGATACGGAAGGGATGCTTACGGATCTTTTGCAGCCGGTGTATGTGGAAAGAATGATAACCGCTTCGGAATTTGAACTGCCGGCACTGACTTTTGTAGCGGCAGAATTGGAAAAAAAATATGGAAAATGTGCAAATGCCCCGCTGAGTCATGATGATAAGAATCAAAACGCAGTGCATCGGCAGAATATTGGCAGAATGGTCAGATATGTGATGGATGTATTCGGCTATGAGCCTGTGGATGGGAAAAAAAGCGAAAGGGCCAGATTGCCAAAGTTCTCAAAGAACGAGCATTTCAGCACTTCTGCTGTGTATGCAAGGAAGAAAATACCGGTTTTGGAGGATAAGCAGTAAACTAATGTAGTGACACATTTACTTTCAGCTAAATGACGCAGAATGAATTTTCAGTCTGCAAGGCGGCGGAGGGAGGCGATGCGGTGGCATCGTTGACCGACGACAACAAAGAGTTAAAACTCTTGGCAGATGGAAATTCAGGCAGTCATTTAGCGAAATGTAAATGTGTCAGCACATTAGGGCTTGGCCGGGGGCTGAAAACGCAATCCTCCAATCTGCACACCCTGCTTTGTATCCTGCAAAGTCAACAGCACGTCTTGGGGAAAGCGGTTTTCAGACATATCTTTGGGGAAGTTTTGGGTACACATTGGTAATGTGATGGAGAAAATAATGACAAAAACAGGAAGAATGTATATGAAACAGGATAAGAACAAACGGATCAGAATATTCTTTATAGTGCTGGCGGCTTTTTGCGGCATGATATGGTCCGTAACCAATTTGGGTTATGACGGAGAGTATCAGATCTCCATGTCGTATCGACTGTTGCAGGGAGACAAGATGTTTCTGGAAATGTGGGAGCCGCACCAGACGTCGGTGTTTCTTACGGCAGGTTTGATGTGGATTTATAGAAGCCTGTTTCATACCACAACAGGGATTGTGGTATATCTTCAGGTATGCGGCATCCTGGTCCGGGGAGGAATTGCCGTTTGCTTGTACCGTGTACTGCGCAATGACCTGGATGAGTCCGTGGCTTTTTTCATGGGATTGTTGTATTTCATGCTTTCACCAAAAGACTATGCGCTGCCCGAATTCAGCAATCAGCAGTTATGGTTTGCGACGCTGATGCTGTGCTGTCTTTGGGCATACTTGAAAAAAGGTAAGAGATCTCTGTTGGTGTTGGGGGCGCTATGGCTTTGTCTGGATGTACTTGCCTACCCTTCCTGTGTCATTCTTTATTTGGGGGCAGTGGCGATTCTGGCATTATACTCTTCAAGAAAATGGGGAGACATTTTGATTTTAACCGGTGTGTGTGCCGGGGGAGCCATTTTGGTAGGCGGTTTGTTTTTGAGGATTGATCCGGAAGTGTTGATGCAGTGCATTTCGGGAATGTTGGCTCTGGAGCCGACTCACACCGGCAGTCTTTTATCCAAACTGTCTTCCTATCTGAAAGATTTTGGTGAAATATTGCTTGTGATTGCGGCTGCAGGGGGGGCCGGGCTTTGTCTGACCATACCCACAGGAAAAATTTGGGATGTCAGGGGGGATGCGCGGCAGCCGCAAAAGCGTTGGATGTGGATATTATGCTGTGCCGTTGTAATGCTTGCAGGATTTTTAGTGAATATTCTGAGTGCGGAGCGTCGCAATGCCTACAGTATAATTTTTATCTTTTTGATCGGAGTTGGCTTATGGTTTCGGGGGAGTCTGTCCGGGCGGGAAAGCCAGGCATATGTCTGCGGAAGCATGATAGGCGGACTGGAGTTCTTGGCAACGTTGACTTTGACGGATCTGCCGGTTAAAGATTCGGTGGTATATGGTCTGCTGGCCATTGTCTTTGCACTGATTCCAATCGGAAAGCAAGTGGAAGAAATGGGGAATTTGTTCATACGGAAGGGGATTCATGCCGTGGCCGTTGGCTTTCTAGTCCTTTTGGCATTTCGATGCGTATATATCAGGACCCCGCTGACGGGGAGGGGACAGATCTGCTCCGTTTTGTCCGATCTGTCCGTTGTGCGTTCCGGGCCTGCACTGGGGCTGATCACAAACGAGGAAGGCGCTTGTATCCAGAGAGACAGTTATCCGGAGTGGGAAAAACTGATACATCAGGGAGACAAGGTCTGGATTGTGGGGGGCGTCTTGGGTACGATGGGATATTTGTATGAAGATGTGGAAGTAGCGGGGCCGTCTACCATGTCCACCCCCTATTACAGCGAGGCAATCCTGGAATACTGGAGGCTAAATCCGGGAAAGATACCGGATGTGGTGGTAGCTGAGAGCTATCAGGGGGAATTGGTTTGGGATCTGCAGCGGAACCAGTGGCTGATGGACTGGCTTCGGGAGGTATATTGCCCGGAACAGGTGGTGGAGGGAAAATATTGGATGTATTATTTTAAAAAGGCCAGATAATTGCATTAGAATTTATTTACGGTAAGCCCAAAACTTGTTCAGGAGGAAGTTGATGGGAACGGTAGCACACAGATTAAACAGGGTTGCCATGAAATGAGGGATTCCAAGCAGTTGTTCCTGGATAAACAGCAGGACGGCGGACAGTACCAGTTCGGTCAGTGCATAAGATGCATATACCTTCGCTAGAGCTTTATACCAGGGAATCGTTTCTTCCTGTCTTTGGAATACAAAACGGCTGTTTAGCAGATAGGAAATCAGAACGGTAATCAGGAAGGTAATCAGATTGCACAACTGTTCATGGAGGTTGAGTCCATAATAGCATGTGTTGGTAATCAAATAGGACAGCAGTGTATTAAGGGCTCCAACCATGCCGAATTTCAGAAACTGTGTGAAGTTATTTTTCAGGAAATCATGAAGTTTGCTTGATTTCATAGCATGTGTGGCTCCTGTTCGTAGGCGTCACGGAGAAAAGCTGTTTGCTTACTGATCTCCGCGGCAGTTTTTTATTAATATACCATACTTTTGGCTGTTCGTCCAGTATACTGGGCGGTCGTAGGCCTGTCTGGGATTGCTTTCTGAACCATAAAAAGCCATCGTCTGTTGGGCAGGACAAAAACTTCTTGACATTATTTGCCGAAAGTGATAACTTTATATCAAGTTAAAAGGGAGTAGTTATAATGTGTAATCAACATTCCCCGGCAGTGTGATGTGCCGTGGTTACACGCTTTCTATTGATGAGACGTTGTCTGTAGAAAGAACAAGACTTTTAGCACGTATGTGCTGGGGGTCTTTTTTTAGTATGACGGGATCAGAAGACAGATGGAAATTTGAAAGGAAAGGTACGGTAGAAAAATGCAGATCGTGTTTCAGTTAGGGTTGCTCGTGTTGGGGTTCGTGCTGTTGTCCAAGGGAGCAGACTGGTTTGTGGACGGAGCGTCCAAAATCGCGGACAAATTCGGAATTCCTCAAATCGTTATTGGATTGACCATTGTGGCAATGGGAACTTCCCTGCCGGAGGCGGCAGTGAGTATTTCTGCGGCGCTGAAGGGCAGCGCGGAGATCACTATTGGGAATGTGCTGGGCAGTAATATTATGAATGTGCTGGTTATCTTGGGCCTTGCCGCAGTCATCTGTAGGATTCCGGTTCAAAAGTCAACCGTTCGCTATGAGATCCCTTTTACGATCGGCATTACCATCGTGCTGGTGGTTATGGGGCTTTTAGATCATACGGTGGGGCGGTTTGAGGGGATCCTGTTATGGGTGTTGATGGGAGTATATTTGTTATATCTGCTTAAGATCGCAAAAAGCGGTTCCGAGCAGGAAGAGCCGCCTGAAGATGAGAAGCAGGACAGTATTTTGAAAATGCTTCTTATGGTAATTGTGGGTGGTGCCATGATCGTGTTTGGCAGCGATGTGACGGTGGACGCCGCTACAAAGTTGGCCACCATCTTTGGAATGAGCGAGCGCTTTATCGGATTAACGATTGTCGCCTTTGGCACTTCGCTGCCGGAGCTTGTGACCAGCGTGACAGCGGCCCGCAAGGGAAAAGCGGATATTGCCGTGGGCAATATTGTGGGCAGCAATATCTTTAATATTCTGTTTGTGGTGGGAACCACGGCTGTGATCACGCCCGTGGTATATAGCGGGGAGTTCCTGGTAGACAGCCTTGTGGCAGTTGCAACAGTGGTTTTACTGCTGGTGTGCGTAATCAGAAAGAAAAGTCTCAACAGGCTGGGCGGCGCTTTGATGCTGGCAGGCTATGGGGCATATTTTGTGTATTTGATGAGATAAGGGGCAAAATATGGACGCTGCAGGGATTCAGGCCTGCAGCGCCAGATAAGAATTATGATATTCTTGGCAATAAGTGACATCTTCGTCAAACCAGCATGGAGGGAGAAACGCTTCAGCGGCTTCTTTGCTGCCAAATTCCACTTCTGCCATGATGAGAGGAGCAAAAGGCGGATCAAAGATATCCAGTTCTATGGTCAGCTGATAATCCGCAGGCGGAGAAGGCAATCCGGACTTTTCCTGAAATGCAGGGTGGGGCAGAGGAATCAGATATCGTCTCTTGGAGATGAGTTTGCCGTCCACTTTTTCCCGCAGGTGCAGATAGGATTCCCGGTTCAGGGCAAGGTTCGTCTCTTCTCTTGCCATCATACCGCTGCCCTTGTATGTCAGGTAATATTCGTCGTCTTCTTTGCGGATTCGGATCACGGGAGACGTATTCAGGTAGCCCTGTTCGATATGATGAGAAGGGTAGCTGTCCAGATCGGCGGGCAGCTCTTTGATTGTAAATTTTCTTTCAATTTCCATAGTCTTGTTAACTCCGTTTGTCATTCATAAAAATCATGTATGTTCCTTGGCGAAAGGCGAATGATACGCCGGAACGTATCATTCCTGTAAGTCCAGGAGATATTAGCTTATGTGAATATTAGCATCATATCTTTGATCACAGGGTATATATAGCCAATCAGCCGCAGCATTTTAGTGAATAAGGAAGTAAATACTGTGATCATGGCGTATGTATGGCCAATTAGCCACAGCGTTTTAGTGAATAAGGAAGTAAATACTGTGATCATGGCGTATGTATGGCCAATTAGCCACAGCGTTTTAGTGAATAAGGAAGTATATACTATGATCACAGGGTATATATAGCCAATCAGCCCCAGTGTTTTTCACTAAGTATATTATACCATAATAATATGAAATTCCAAAGCAATTAATTGAAAAATTTGCCATATATGTGTATAATAAAAGGGCGCGCAAAGGACCAGCAGAGGAATGTAGAGGAACAAGCCTGTTTGGTCGGGCATTTTTTCGATTGGGTATGTATATTTAGGTGTCAACGCTTAAGGCGGCATGTCCGGAAGGGATAGGGAATAGAAGAAACGGAGGTTTTGAAAATGAAGAAAATTGCAGTTTTTTTTGCAGAAGGATATGAGGAAATAGAAGCGCTTACAGTAGTGGATATCTGCCGCAGGAGCGGTCTGGAAGTGGACTTGATTTCCGTGACGGAGTTGGAGCCGGTGAAAAGTTCACATGGTATTGTGGTGCGGACGGACAAGACATTTTCTCAGGCGGATTTTGAGGAATACGATATGCTGGTTTTGCCGGGGGGGATGCCCGGAACGACAAATCTGGAGGCACATGAGGGGCTGATGGCTCAGGTGGATGCCTTTTACGCTTCAGGAAAATATATTGCAGCCATCTGCGCAGCTCCCAGTATCTTTGGACACAGGGGAATTTTAAAAGGACGGAAGGCATGTTGCTATCCTACGTTTGAAAGCCATCTCCAGGGGGCAGAGGTGACGAAAGGTCCGGTAGAAGTATCGGATCATGTAATTACTTCGAGAGGGATGGGAACGGCAATTGATTTTGGTTTGGCCATCGTGGAGATTTTTTGCGGCGCACAGAAGGCGCATGAGATGGCAGAAACAATTGTGTATCGTTGATGTTTGACTTTTGGCGTGTGAAAGGAAAGTACGGATACCATAAGAAGATCGGAAGAGGCAGCGCTGACATATGGCGGCCAAAACTTTAAATAAAGGGAATGAGGGAAAGAGATGAAAAAGGCGCTTATTACGGGAATTACAGGACAGGACGGCTCCTATCTGGCGGAATTATTGCTGGAAAAGGGATATGAAGTGCATGGCATGATAAGACGTGCATCCATCAGCAATACGGGGCGTATTGATCATTTGATCAGGGAGAATCGAATTATGCTTCATGGCGGAGATATGTCGGATTCTTCCAGTATCGTGCGGGTAATCGGTGAAATACGTCCGGACGAGATATATAATCTTGCGGCACAGAGTCATGTACAGGTGAGCTTTGAGGCGCCGGAGTACGCCGGGGATGTGGATGCCATTGGAGTGCTGCGGATTTTGGAGGCGGTGCGGATGCTGGGAATGGAGAAAAGCTGCCGTATTTATCAGGCGTCTACTTCCGAATTATACGGCAGAGTGACGGAGGTTCCGCAGAGGGAAACTACCCCATTTCATCCCTACAGTCCGTATGCGGTTGCCAAGCAATATGGTTTTTGGATTGTAAAAGAATATCGGGAAGCTTATCATATGTTTGCGGTGAACGGAATTCTTTTTAACCATGAGTCTGAAAGAAGGGGTGAGAATTTTGTCACGAGAAAGATTACCCTGGCGGCGGGAAGAATCGCCTGCGGTCTGCAGGACAAGCTTTATCTGGGAAATTTGGATTCCAAAAGAGATTGGGGATATGCCAGAGATTATGTGGAGTGTATGTGGATGATGCTCCAGCACGATACGCCGGAGGATTTTGTCATTGCTACAGGTGTGCAGCATACTGTCAGGGAATTTGCTGCACTGGCTTTTCACTATGTGGGAATCGAGCTGGAATGGCAGGGGCAGGGCATTGATGAAAAGGGAATTGATAAGTCAAACGGCAGAGTGCTGGTTGAAGTGAGTAAGGATTTTTACAGACCTACGGATGTGGTAAATCTGTGGGGAGATCCCACAAAAGCTCGTACCATATTGGGATGGAATCCGCAGAAAACCAGCTATGAGGAGCTTTGTCGCCTGATGGCGGAACATGATCTGGAACTGGCAAAGAAGGAGGCCAGGAGCGAGAGATAAGGGTTGGGTTCCGCAGAGGAAAGGTACGGAACTGGAATCAGTAACTTTCCGAACGGAGCCAGATAAGTGAACGTAAGAGAACTTATCTTTGCAGAGGGGGTCCGCAGAGGAAAGGTACGGAACTGGAATCAGTAGCTTTCCGAACGGAGCCAGATAAGTGAACGTAAGAGAACTTATCTTTGCAGAGAGGGTCCGCAGAGGAAAGGTACGGAACTGGAATAGAAAGGAAAATCAGTTTGTGATGGAAAAGGATGCGAAGATATATATTGCAGGCCATAGGGGGATGGTGGGAAGCGCTATCTGCCGGGCGCTTCGGAAAGGCGGTTACAAAAATATTCTGACAAAGGATCACAAAGAGCTGGATTTGGGCAGGCAGGATGAAGTGGAGCACTTTTTTGCAGAGGAAAAGCCGGATTATGTGTTTCTGGCAGCGGCCAAGGTGGGCGGCATTATGGCAAACAGTCAGGCGCTGGCAGATTTTATGTATGACAATATGATGCTGGAGATGAATGTAATCCATTCCGCATGGCAAAATGGATGTAAGAAGCTTTTGTTTTTGGGCAGTAGTTGTATTTATCCCCGTATGGCGCCACAGCCAATAAAAGAGTGCAGTCTGCTGACCGGTGAGCTGGAGCAGACAAACGAGGCGTATGCACTGGCCAAGATTTCCGGGCTGAAGTACTGTGAATACCTGAATCTTCAATATGGCACGGATTATATCAGTGTGATGCCAACCAACCTGTATGGTCCCAACGATAATTATCATCCCACCCACAGTCATGTATTGCCGGCGTTAATCCGCCGTTTCCATGAAGCAAAAGAAGCGGGAAATAAAGAAGTGGTTTGTTGGGGAACAGGGACGCCTCTCAGAGAGTTTATGTATGTGGATGATCTGGCGGATGCATGCCTTTTTTTGATGAATACTTACAGTGGAAACGAAACCGTGAATCTTGGCACGGGCAGGGAGCTGACCATAAAAGAATTGACGGAATTGGTGGCAAAAGTGGTAGGGTATACAGGAGAGATTAAATGGGATCCTTCAAAGCCGGACGGAACGCCCAGGAAGCTGCTGGATGTGAGTAAGCTGGAAGCGTTGGGGTATCATTATACCACAGAATTGGAGGATGGTATTCGTCTTACTTATCAGGACTTTTTGAATAATCCCATGAGGGCGGAACGATGAGCAAAGCCGTCTTTTTCCATGCCCTTTGACGAAGTCCATGTAAGTTTAGTTTGAATTGCCCGCCCCATGAACGGGCGGGCATAATTTGGGAGTCTGCAAGACAAAGAGGATTCAGTTATTGGCGGTAAATACGTATATAAGTTCCGTCGTTGACCTGAGTGTATCCGAAATCGTTTTCTATATATTTCATGATCCAGCCCTCCGGGTCGGTTTTCAGTTCACCATACCAACAGTCCACGATAATCACATTTGGTTTTTTATCCGGATACATTTCCCAATATTCCAAAAGCCGCTCGTCATAAAAAGAAAAATTTACAATGGAATAATGAGATATTTCCACATCTTTAAACAGATACTGAATGGTACCAAGATTTTGTATCTGATCAATTATGATAAGTACCCTGTCCCCATCCTGAAGATATTTTTCCCAATCCTGGTAATCACAATTATAAATATATGCTGTAATGTACTTGGAGAAGGTTCCTGCGGCCGGTCCCTGCTTTAAGATACCGCCGCTTTGCAATACGTTGCTGTAATCGGTACTTGCACGCAGGGTGTAGCCTTTTCCGAAAACGGCGGTTAGACACCAGACAATCAATGCGCCCTGTAACCATTTGGAATTTCCTTTCTGTGCGGTGGTTTTACAGGACAGAACCAAAAGCGCGGCGCCGTAAAAGGCGGCGGGCATGGCGTGAGGAATGGATTCCGTCAGGCTGATATCTGTTAAATAAACCACAGCAAGGAGGCAGAGGACTGCGCCCAGTATACCGTATTTCAGCAGAGAAGGGCCAAGGCCATCAACCTTTGAAGCGTTATTATGTGTTTTTGCCAGGGTGCCAAGTCCGGCAACGGTAATTGCGATCAGGTGGATGTGCATAGATTCGTATCCAATGTTAAGCACAACCCAATAGAATAGCTGCACAAGGCATGCCAGCATGATAATGATGCAATTTTTTTTCTGTTTATCGAGTTTTTTCTTTGCGGCGACCGTTGTTGCCACAAGCCAGCAGCCTGTCCAGAGAGCCACTTCATAAAGACCTTTTTGCAGGAACAGCAAAAATTTGTGGCTGGGCGAGAAGTTATGGGTGACATCGGCTTTTAAAATAAACGACAAAGTATTGACCAGCTCTTTCGGGGTGGTATAAGTAAAGAGCATTCCCAGATATCCTGCGGCACATAAGGCACAGACAAGAATGAAAAGCCCTGCGTCCTGCCATTTATTGTTTCCCGAGAACCGGATGATAAAGATTAGCACAAAGGGAAACAACAGAAGACAGGAAGGATAGGACAGTATGGTTAGAGCCAGTGAGACTGCCCCAAGGGCTAAGTACCTCTTCCTGCGGCCTCCGAGATAAAAACGAATTAAAAACAGAGACAGGAGAGTGTAAAACCATACCTGCATCATGCCAAATTCCGGCGTCATAATCTGTTTTGGGATGGTATTATAGTAAATCAGCGAAAGCATCCAGGCGTAATCCTTGTCGATCATATCTCTCAGGACTCTGTACAGATAGATGCTGACGGCAAGATGGAGCAGCGTCCCCCAGGCTCTTAAATATATGATCACTCCTGTGGTACCAAAGAGCCGCAGATAAGGTTTCATCAGGAGCGTACATAAAAATGCGGAAGATTGATGCGGTTCCCACATATTCAGGAATAATTTGTCGCCCATGGCGTTGCGGTAGGACATTACCACTTGATATTCCTCGTCCAGACCGACGGCGAAGAATATCATTTTTAAGGAAGCCAGGACACTTAAAAATATAAGAAAGATCTTTAGCAATTTAATCTTATTTCCGGTCATATTGCTCCTTTTCATCTAAAAGTTCGTCAATGATATAGGGAGGGCGTGTTCTGGCGGCGTCCAGCGTTCTCCAGATATATTCTCCAAGGATACCAAGCATCAGCATGATAATGCCCGATGCGCACAAAATCACACACATCAGAGAAGCCCAGCCCACTATGGGGGTCCCTTTTGTAAATTTTTCGATTAGAACCATAAGCAGCAGAATGACTGCCATAATATTGAAGACGATACCAAGGCCAGACATGAAGCGAAGGGGAAAGTAGGAAAAGCTCATCACAGAGTCCATGACCAGCTTTACTTTCTTGGAAAGAGTCCAGCGGGATTTGCCGATTTCCCGATCCTGCCTTACGAAATAGATCATGTCCGTGCGGAAACCTGCCCACAGTACCTGCAGGGTAAGGGAAGAATTTTTTTCATCCAGCCGTTCCAGGACTTCAATGACTTTACGGTCAACCAGATAACAGTCGCACCCTCCCACCGGCATGTTTTTGTTGACGATTCTGCGGATGAGAGCGTAATACATATTGGCAAAAAATACTTTTACCGCATTTTCTTTCCGCTCCTTGCGGACGGCAAGAACTACCTTGTTACCGCGTTTCCAGCTCTCATACATCTCCAGGATAATACAGGAATCCTCCTGAAGGTCAGCCTGTTTGGTCACAGCACAGTCGCCGGTGCAGACGGAAAGGCCTGCCAACAGTGCCGCATGTTCGCCGAAATTGCGGGACAGCTTTAGCAGACGGACATGGGGATCCCTTTCCCGTAAATGATTCATCACTTTCCAGGAATCGTCGCCGGAGCCGTCATCAACAAATACAATTTCGTAATTTTCTAGTTTGCCCAGTATTTTTTCTTTCATGTCCTCATAGAGGAGCTCCAGTGTATCCGCATTGTAATACACGGGAATTACAATTGATATTTTGCTCATTTTATCACCGTTTTTAAGTATGTCTCATAATCTCTAATATATTCCTCAGGATCGTAATGTTCGTTGGATAGTACAAGAAGTACGGAATCCGGGGAAAAGTCATACATTTCCTTCCACACATTGTTTTTCAGATAAAGTCCCATCCTGGGTCTGTCCAATTCTATAATTCTTGACTCGATTCCGTTGTCCACTTTTACCTTGCTGGTGCCGGCCACATTGATCATCACAAATTCCGACCTTAAATTGGCGTGGCTGCCTCGGACGACTTCCGAATCGGAACCATAGATATAAAAGATTCTTTTGATATCGAAGGGAATGGCGCTGCCGCCTTCCACCACAACCAGGTTTCCCCTCTCGTCTCCCAAATCGGGAAAGTCCAAGATTCTGATCTGATCTTCCAGTTTTTCCATTTTGATACCCTTTCCTTCCGCCAGAGCGGTCTTTATACCCACCGGGGGCAAATTTCATAATGTCTCTTGGACGCATGGCTCCTTGCTGTGCTGTAACCTTACGGCCTTGTGGGCCGACGGTGTTTATTACTTGCTTACAGGGATGCAACGCTCCCGAAAGAATGCATTAATGCAGTCGATTGTGTATTGCTGCTCCTCTTCCGGCATTCCTGTGTACAGAGGGAGGGACAGTACTGTATCCGCGTAGGATTCCGTAATGGGAAGCTCACCCCGCATATGACCCAGGGATGCATATGCTTCCGCCAGATGGGGCGGGATGGGATAGTGGATGAGAGTGCCCACACCTTTCTGCTCCAGGTACTCCATAAGCGCCTGCCGGTATTGGGTTCGAATGACATATTGATGCCACACGGATTTGGTATCCGGGCGCTCTCTGGGAAGGATTAGGTGGCTGTGACATAGCGTTCGGTCATAAACTGCCGCCAGACGCCTTCTTTCTTCTGTAATTTCCTTCATATGTGCCAGACGAACGTTTAAAAGCCCGGCCTGGAGCTCATCCAGTCTGGAATTTGCTCCCACCACTCTGTTATGGTAGCGCTTTTCACTGCCGTAATTGCGAAAAATGCGCGCATCTTCCGCAAGCTTCGGGTCGTTGGTCACAAGGGCGCCCGCGTCTCCAAATGCGCCCAGATTCTTGGAGGGATAAAAGGAAAAACAACCTGCGTCTCCAAAGGTTCCTGTCATTTGACCATTGTGGAGCCCGCCGTGGGATTGGGCGCAGTCTTCAATGAGCTTCAGACGGTGCTTTTTACAGATTTGAGTAATTTTATCCATGTCCGCCACATGACCGTACAAGTGAACCACCATCACGGCCTTTGTACGTTCCGTAATTTTTTCTTCTATTTTTTCCGCGTCGATTTGGTAATACGCATCTGGTTCCACAAAGATCGGGGTGGCACCGTTTATGGTGATACCCATAACGCTGGCAATATAGGTGTTTCCCTGTACGATGACTTCGTCTCCGGCACCGATGCCAAGGAGCTTTACCGCAATCCACAGGGCATCCAGACCGCTTGCCAGGCCAACGCAGTATTTTGCGCCCGTATAGGCGGCAAAATTTTCCTCAAAGGTCTTTACTTCATTTCCAAGTACATACCAGCCGGATCTCAGAACCGACAGGGCCTTTTCTTCAAATTCTTTTTGATATTTAAAATAACCATAATCCATACGGTTAGGCATAATCTTCATAAGGCGAATTATATATCCTTTCTGTAGGCGCTTTAAAGGGTGTGAATGAAAATTTGAAACATGGCGCCGTCTTTCTTGTTTGTAATCTATGGCAAAGATTACAAACATTCTACCATATTCTGACTTCTTCTTCAAGGATTACTATGAAAGCTTTGAAACTTCACCGGCGGAAAATCTGCCCGTGGTAAGTGTCCTTGCACATAATGCTTAATTCACCATTTTTCTGAGCTCGGTTCCGAATCACAGCTGTCCATTTTTCGCAGCTGCATATGTAGCTAAATAACGGGCTTTCAAAAGGGCTGTTTCAGGGGATAAAACGCTCTGTCCGTGAATGTCTGCGGCAGAAACAGCAAAGACAGAAGGAAAAGCAAACGCTGCGATGCATTCCCGATTTTTGGTTTACGCGTAAAGGTGGTGGGCTTTTTTGCCTTTTTGTGCTATAATGATTATGGATTTTGGGGTGGAGATTTTGAATGTGGCGTTTCAAGTCGAAGAGGAATCAGCTGTTTGTCTGAAGCTCACATACCATTCCTATCCCCAGTTGGATAAAGCCTATGCCAAAAGTCTTTCTGACGCCCATGAGGATGTATTGTTGGCAAAATCGGTGTGATGGGCTACTTGCCTGAACTGGATAGGTCCATAGTGTAAGGAGAAAACGAATGTCAGAATCCTATTACAAGCCTTGCAGAGAACTTGATATCTGCAACCAGCTGATTGAAAAATACTTTAATACACGGCAATACAAGAAATGCTTTGAGGGGCATCTGGCTCTCGCTGAGCAGGGTTATCCTCTTGCCGAGTGCCAGATCGGCTACTTCTACTGCGACGGTCTGGGGGTAGAAAAAGACTATGAAAAAGCGCTCTATTGGACACGCAGGGCCGCCGACCACGGCGACCGTGACGGACAATGCAACCTTGCTTGGTTCTATGAGGAAGCTATCGGTGTTGAACGTGACATGGAGCAGGCAATCTTTTGGTATCGAAAGGCAGCCTTGCAGGATCACGACCTTGCAATCAAAAAATGCAGGGAACTTGGCGTTGATCTGATCGTTTCGTTGGTTGACCGTGAAGCTATTCGCAAAGACCTCCGATGTCGAATATATCCGCTTGGATACCTTGAAAGATATAAATACACCGTTATCTGTACTTCATATCAAGGCAAGTGGATACTTTCAAAGCATAAAAAGCGCAGCACTTGGGAAACGCAGGGCGGTCATATTGAGGACGGCGAAACGCCGCTTGAGTGTGCGAAACGTGAGCTTTTTGAGGAAAGCGGTGTCAAGGATGCAGACATCTATCCTGTGTGTGACTATTGGGGGTTCAACTCCAGAGCCTGCTCTAACGGAATGGTTTTCCTTGCGGTGGTTCACTCTCTTGGAGAACTTCCCGAAAGTGAAATGAAAGAAACTAAGATATTTGATATGCTTCCTGTGGAGCTTACATATCCGCAGACTTCACCCAAGCTGTACGCGGAAGCGGAAAAAGTGCTGAATGGTTTAAAATAATCCGCAGAGGTTCCATGTTCAGGGGGTGTGAGGAAAGTCCTGCATCTTACCTGCGAACCCCTTGACATACATATGTGGACAGTTATAAAATAATTTAAGCAATAATTTGGTGTTATTATAAAGAAAAAATTTGTCATGGTATCTTAATTCGAGTATGAGCGCTTCCAGAAAGGAATCGGACAGAGGAAAGGCAGAGAAAATGTTGAAAGAATTTCATGATTGTGCGCAGGAGATGATGGATTTCATAGAGAAAAGTCCCACTTGTTTCCATGCGACGGCAAATTTAAAGGAGATGTTAGACAAAGAAGGCTTCCTGGAATTACGGGAAGCGCAGGAATGGAGCATGGAAGGGGGGAAAGGGTATTATGTGACCAGAAATGATTCATCCCTGATTGCATTTCGAATTCCGGTACTTGCCCCCGCAGGTTTCCATATTGCGGCATCCCACTGCGACTCTCCCTCGTTTAAAGTCAAGGAATCGCCGGAAATGGTTGTCGAGAATATTTATTTAAAGTTGAATACGGAGAAGTATGGGGGGATGATTCTTCCCACATGGTTTGACAGGGCGTTGTCCGTGGCAGGGCGCGTGGCGGTGCAGGGAGCGGAGGGAATAGAAACCAGGCTGGTGAATATTGATCAGGATTTGTTGGTAATTCCCAGCGTGGCGATTCATTTAAACAGGGATGCCAATAAGGGGACAGAATTAAACCCGCAGATAGACCTTCTTCCGCTGTATGGGGACTGTCGGGAAGGGTATAAAAAAGACAACTTGAAAAATCGTGTGGCAAAGGCGGCAGGGGTGGAACCGGAGGAGATACTGGGACAGGATCTGTTTTTGTACACAAGAGAAAAGGGAAGATTTGTCGGAGAAAACGAAGAATTTATCCTCTCTCCAAGGTTGGATGATCTTCAGTGCGTATACGCTTCCGCCAGGGCATTTATAGATAGTGAACCTAAGAAGTATATCAATGTCTGTGCCGTGTTTGACAATGAGGAAGTGGGCAGCGGAACGAAACAGGGAGCAGATTCCACCTTTTTGGAAGATACCATCTGGCGGATCGGGGAGGCGCTTCACTTAAGTCGCAGTACGGTTTTGAGGATGGTGGCGGAAAGTTTCCTGATTTCAGCAGACAATGCTCATGGGGTTCATCCCAACCATCCGGAAAAATCGGATCCCACCAACAGACCCTATTTGAACGGCGGCATCGTCATCAAGTTTCATGGGAGTCAGAGCTATGCTACGGATGCCCTGTCGGCGGCACGGATGAGAAGTATCTGTCAGGAGGCGGGAGTACCCTGTCAAACCTATGCAAACAGATCTGATATCAGGGGCGGCTCCACATTGGGAAATATCTCCACATCCCATGTGTCCGTTGCCAGTGTGGATATCGGATTGCCGCAGCTGGCCATGCATTCTGCCGTAGAAACGGCAGGAATAATGGACACCAAATATGGGGTGGATGCGTTTAAGGTATTTTTTAAAGCGTGAACAATTCAGGGTGCTTTGCAGCAGGACGAGGATCTGTAGGAGATATTGATGGAATGAGAGCTCAGCGTGTAAAGAGGATAACGGGATGAAACTATTGATCAAGCAGAGGGTATTTTCCTGGAGCGATACGTATGATATTTATGATGAACAGGAAACGCCCCGCTATTTTGTAAAGGCGGAGATTTTTTCCCTTGGGCATCAGATTCATGTGTTTGATGCCCGGGGCAGGGAGGCAGCGGTGATCCGACAGAGATTTTTGACCTTACTGCCGGCATTTGACATTGAAGTGGGCGGAAGAGTGATAGGCTCTATTGAGAAGGAGTTTGCGTTGCTTTGTCCCAAATATCAGGTCAATTATAATGGATGGCAGGTGGAAGGCGACATTCTGGGATGGGAATATAATGTACTCCTTGACGGGAGATTTGTTGCACATATTTCCAAGGAGCCTTTTCACTGGGGGGATACTTATATTGTGGATATCACAAATCCTGAGGATGAATTGCAGGCAATTCTGCTGGTGATCGCTATTGATGCGGCAAACTGTACCGATGGTTGACAGGGATTCTGGCGATGCGAAATCAGGAATGTTTGTCATCGGATCTGGTTTTCGCAGGAAGGGATGTGGGAATGGAGGAAAAAATGGACATTTATCCTTATTTTAAGAGTGTGGTGGATGCGGACAGATGCCCGGTGGTTATATGTAATCTTGCACATGAGATTATTTATATGAATCCTGCCGCCGAGGCAAGATATATCCGCAGCGGTGGTGGGAAACTGGTTGGGAAAAGTCTGCTTGATTGTCATGGGGAAGGCTCCTGCCAGATGATTCGGAAGGTTGTGGAATGGTTTGAGCAGGACGTAGGGCATAATCTAATCTATACCTTTCGAAATGAACAGGAAAATAAGGATGTGTATATGGCGGCGCTGCGGGCGGAAGACGGGACACTGATAGGCTACTATGAGAAACATGAATACAGGGATGTGGAAACCATGTCCTTGTATGATTTTAGATGAGATAAGCACTGCAAATTCCCATGCGGTCAGCTTGGGCGCCTGTATGAAAGTGTGGAGATTTATTGTGAATCATTCACATATAATGGGCGAATGGGGTCTGTTTTAGCGCGCAATATTTGCCGAATAAGCAAGGGAGTGTGGTGTACCGGTATTTTCGCGATGTTTGGATAGTTGCAATTTAATTCTTGACGGACTGCTGCTGTTATGATATAATGACACCAAATTAAGGAAGAGGTGCAATGATGAGTAATAAGTAATTCAAATTTTTATGATAGCGTATCGTCACATCTGTAGGCACGCTGATTGCATACAGAATGTACTTTGCTACTAGAATTTGGGTTGCTTGTTGTTTTATGACAGTTAATCATTTATTGCGCTTTTTTATTGTCTTTTTTTACCGATATTATAATGCGCACAATAGATGGTTCCATTTTCGATATGGCATGATTCGCTATCGAAGACGGAACTATTTTTTGTGAGGAGGTATTTTATGCTAGAGTTAAAAAATGTGACAATCAGGCTAAAAAAAGATGGAAGAACCTTGGTGGATAATTTTTCCTTTGCTTTAAACCATGGTGAAAAAGCTGTTATGATAGGGGAAGAGGGGAACGGAAAATCTACTCTTTTGAAATTTATTTATCAGCGGGAGCTTATTGAGGAGTATTGCGAATGTTCAGGATATATCATTAATAAGGGTAAGACGGCTTATTTGCCTCAGACTATGAGTGAAAGCTGCGGGGAACTTTCCCTGGCAGAATACTTCGGAAACGAAGAATATTATTTGCACATGGATATTTTGACAAAGCTGGGATTATCTGTTGAATTTATTTTATCCGATCAGAAGCTTTCTACACTTTCTGGTGGTGAAAAGGTGAAGGTGCAGCTTGCAAGGCTGCTTATGGAGGAACCAGACATACTGCTTCTGGACGAACCAACAAATGATTTGGATATTACTACTCTGCAGTGGCTGGAAGCTTTTATTACTGGGACCAGGCTGCCCATCCTTTATATATCACACGACGAAACACTCATTGAAAATACGGCGAATGTGATTGTTCATATGGAGCAGATTGTCCGTAAAACCAAATGCCGTATTTCTGTTTCGCGCTGTCCTTACCAAGAGTATCTGTTACGTCGGCGCAGTTCCTTCGCCCATCAGGAACAGGTGGCGAAAAAGCAGCGGGACGATTATGATAAGCAGATGGAGAGGTGGCAGAGAATTTACAATCGTGTTGACCATGAACAGGAAGTGATCACAAGGCAGAATCCCAGCGGCGGAAGGCTGCTGAAAAAGAAGATGCACGCTGTGATGTCCATGGGCAAACGCTTTGAGAAGGAAAAAGAGAATTTTATGGATTTTCCCCAGGAGGAGGAAGCAATTTTGGCAAAATTTGACGAAGCTATTCGTTTGCCTTCAGGTAAGAGGGTGCTTGATTTTTTATCTGACAAGCTTTCCATTGGGGAAAGGGTATTAGCTAAAAATATCAGACTTTCTGTTTCCGGAAGTGAACACATCGGCATAACCGGCAGGAATGGTGTCGGGAAGTCAACGCTGCTTGAGATATTGTGGAACGAATTGAAGCATCGACGTGACATAACAGCTGCTTATATGCCGCAGAATTATGCTGAAGTACTTGATTTTAATAAAACACCCATACAATATCTGGCAGATAATTATACTAAGGATGATGTGACCAGAGCCAGAACCTACATGGGCGGCATGAAATTTACCCATGAGGAGATGACCGGAAAAATCGGCAGTCTCAGCGGCGGACAAAAAGCAAAAATACTTTTTCTGGATATGGTGCTGCATGGGGCGGATGTATTGCTGCTGGACGAACCTACGCGGAATTTCAGCCCTCTTTCTGGTCCTGTTGTCAGAGCGGCGCTCCGAAATTTTGGCGGCACTGTCATCAGCGTATCTCATGATAGAAAATATCTGGAGGAGGTCTGCGACAAAGTATATGAACTTCGCGAAAACGGGCTGGTTCTTATAGACAGTGAGGAAGACTCCTATGAAACTTTTTACGGCTGACCGGCATATAAATATAACAATAGATTTTTTGGAGGAATAGCAGGCTGTAAAGTGGGGGAGAACGTGGAAATAAGTTTATGTCGCACCCTTTTATGAAGCATGCGTGGGGAATAAAAATGAATCAGAAACTGGAAGACTTGCTACAACTGGCATTACAGACACCGGAGGAGGTTCGGGAACGGACGGATGATTTAAACATAGGCTTTGACAGTGCAGCCCGCACATGGGAGCTGATTGTGAAATATCATGGAAGTCTGGATGCATTGAAAATATTGGGAGTACAGGTGGAGTATCTGATTGCGGGTTATGCAGTGCTGACAGTACCGGAGCAGTTGGTGGATCATATGGTTGAGTTGGAAGAAATAGAGTACGTGGAAAAACCCAAACGATATTTTTACGGTGTGGAAATGCCCAGAGAGAATTCCTGTATTTACCGTGTGGTTTTACAAGAGCCATTTTTGTCAGGCAAAGGGGTTTTGATAGCCGTGCTGGACAGTGGGATAGATTATAGGCTTCCAGAATTCAGAAACCCCGATGGCAGTACCAGAATCCGATATCTATGGGATCAGAGTTTGCAGCCGGAAGAGATGCCGACAGAAAAGGATTTTGTAAGACGGCCTCCCGCCGGGTTTCTCCTCGGGGTAGAATTTGATTCCACACAGATCAACAGGGCACTGGCTGCTTCCGGCCAGCAGGAACAGTTTCAGCTGCTGCCAAGTGTGGATACCAGCGGGCACGGAACGGCAGTGGCGGGAATCGCTGCCGGTAACAGTGCGGCATATCAGGGGGTAGCGCAAGAAGCGGAACTGCTGATTGTGAAGCTTGGGCTGCCGGACGAATCCTCTTTTCCGAGAACAACAGAGATTATGAGGGCAGTTACGTACACGGTCAAGAAGGCGATAGAAATGCAGATGCCGGTGGTTATCAACTTAAGCTTTGGCAATACCTACGGCGCTCATGACGGAACCTCTTTACTGGAGCGTTTTCTGGATAACGCTGCAGAAATTGGGCGAACGGTTATTTGTGTGGGAGCCGGAAATGAAGGAAGTAACGGGGGACATTTGGCAGGGAATTTATTGGAAGATTCGGATCAAATCAGCTCTTTAGATACAGGGCTTGGTACCGGAAGCAGTACTGGAACTGCTGCCGGAGGCGGTACAAGACCCGTGGCAATACCAAGCCGTATAGGAGATGCCGTTGCCAGACCGGTGTCTGTGGAACTGGCGGTGGCAGGGTATGAAAGAAGCTTGAATATTCAGCTGTGGAAGAATTATTGTGACGAATATCGCATATATCTGCGTTCGCCTGGCGGTCAGGAGGCGCAGCTGCCCAAAATGATAAACGGTGGAAAGTATACGCTCAGGCTGGAACAGACGGAAATCTTAGTATATTTCGGACAGCCCGCACCCTATGCGGTGCCGGAGGAAATTTACTTTGAACTGCTGCCGCTGGAACGCAATTATATAAACAGCGGTATGTGGACTATACGACTGGAACCGGAAAGGGTGGTGACCGGCCGATATTATTTTTATCTCCCATCCGCCGTTGTGCGCAGCAAAGGAACAGGTTTTTATCGAGCCACACCGGAAGTGACATTGACGATTCCGTCCACTGCGGCAAAGGTAATCAGCGTAGGGGCTTACGACAGTACCTATGAGGCATATGCGGATTTTTCGGGGAGAGGGTATGCGGATGCCAACAGAACCATAGGCATAGTGGCTGCCGGGCTTGCAAAACCGGATCTGGCAGCGCCGGGAGTGGGGATTTTGGCACCGGATATTTATGGGGGATACAGTCCCTTTACAGGGACATCTTTTGCCACGCCCATCGTTGCGGGGAGCGCAGCGCTTTTGATGGAATGGGGGATCGTGCGGGGGAATGATCCGTTTCTGTATGCGGAGAAGGTGAAGGCGTATCTTCGGGCCGGAGCAAAGGCTTTGAGAGGGGAGAATGAATATCCCAACAGCCGTGTGGGTTGGGGAGGGCTCTGCGTATCCTCAAGCATTCCAAGATGAGGCAGTTCCAGTTTGCTGGAGTGAAAAATTGCATAATCATGAGATATTTACTTTGAAAGTTTTTACCTAAACAGAAAATGATGCTATTATGACTATAAAACAAAAAATATTATCATTTTGGCGTCCAGAGGTACTTTTCTTGGAGATGTATGAGCGGATCGGCGAAGGTGGCGGCAAGCAATCAAGGTGGGCGATACCGTAAACTATTAAGGGAACATCCACTACACCAGAAGTTACAAAGGAGTAAAATTTTCCGGATGCAAAAGTGGAAAGGCTAAAGTGACATGCATTAATTTTACAGGGGCGCATCCATATCATTTGAAACACATAGGGAACGGATGTACAGTGCATGGCTGGGTGGATGCGGATACGGTTTTTGAGGTGTAAGTAGAGTGGATGGAATTTCCGGATAAAACAGCATGCGGTCAGCTTTCTACAACTGATTAAGGATGACTTGTTATGACAAGATTCATGACTAGAAAGTTATAAATGATACCTATTTCTTATAAATCTAATTCATAAAACAAAGCGCTAAAACAGCCGCAAACCATTGATTTTACTGGAAAATCTATGATTTGCGGCGGTATACATTTGAAAGCAGATAACGGGAATCGAACCCGCCTTTCCAGCTTGGGAAGCTAGCGTTCTACCAATGAACCATATCTGCATGTTTTCTCTGAACACAAAATATTATAACACATTATTATATAATTTGCCAAGTCTTTTTTGAAATTTTCTGTAGAGATTTTCTGTAGAGAATTTTGGTGGGACATCCAGGACTGTGCATAGGGGATCTGATTTGCTTACGCTGCAGTTTCTTTGAAGCCCTTTCCTCTATTTTTTCTTCTGTCACATATAATGATATTTCAGTGCCTGTCAGTTTGGCGGCAAGGATACACAACACTAGTCGAATGCCGTATCCGCAGTCAAGATCCAATACCTTATCTTCATGGTCAAAATCAATTACGGGAAGCATGGCTAACGTACTCTTATCTACATTATTTGTATCAAAAGTTGGAAGAGATTATTTCAAATATCAAATGTACATTTTTATATCTCTGTTGTAATCATATGATACCTTATAAGTGTGTGATTTCCTTTGGCCGCTGCAGGTAACAAGCTGTATAATACATGTTTTCTTTATTGCTTCTAATATACTGAGATGGATGGGGACTGTAAAGGGGGTGGGCGGGTTTCATAGAAAAAATTGAAGAAATTATTTCCAAGCGTAATGGGAACGGGAGATATGAATTTATTTGACAGAGGAAGAGATGGTGCTATAATACAAATTATGGTGGAACCATAAAAAACGACTTTGTGTCAGATTTAATTATGTATGTTGGTAAGTGATGGGGAGAATGAATAATCGGTAGAACTTATAAGTGGAGAAATATAAGGACTGATTAATTACTGGAATGTGTTGCGCTTTTGCTTGACATTTTGGGTGAGGATGATAACGTTGATAGGAGAAAACAGAATGATTCGATTGGTTGATGTTGATCCGGATAACTGGAGATTAGGATTAAAGGTGGCAGAGTCCCAGAAAACATATGTGTCAAATTCCGAACGCTTATTGGCCAGGGCGTATGCCTACCATGATTACCGAAGCCGCGCCTTTGTGATCTATGAAGATGAAATTCCTGTTGGTATGGGATTGTATTACGATTGCCCAGAACGGGATAGTTTCGATTTGAGCCAGCTCTTTATTGATGAGCGTTACCAGAGACGTGGATACGGTAAGGCGGCAACGGGGCTGGTACTGGATACGATGAAGAACGATGGCAAGTATAGTAAAGTATGTTTGTGTTATATTGAAGGTAATGATACTGCCAGAAAATTATATGAGCAATTTGGGTTTGTAGAAATTGAACGTGACGGGGATGAAATTATCATGGAACTTACCATCTGATTCAGGATGAGTGAGAAAAGAAGGCTTAAGCGGCGGATACAAGAAAGAATGGGGGAAGGCTGGTTATTTTAACCAGGGCGACATACAGAAGGAAGGTAAGTTTTGGCTGATAAAATTAATTTTCTCTGCATAAAGATGCTTTTTCATGATCATAATATTTTCAAGGCAAGAGGAATCCGCAATGTGTATGACGGAGATATCATTTGCAGGGAGGTATCATCTTGAAGCTTTCATTTCGTTGGTATGGAGAAGAGGATAAGGTGACATTGGGAAAAATACGGCAAATTCCGGGAATGCACACCATTGTAACGGCAGTGTATGATGTGCCGGTGGGCCAAGTATGGAGCAGGGAGAGTATAGCGTCGCTGAAAAGACAGATTGAAAGCAATGGAATGCATTTTGAAGTAGTGGAGAGTATTCCTGTTCACGAAGATATTAAACTTGGTAAGCCGTCCAGAGATCAATATATAGAGAATTATTGTGAAAATATTCGACGTGTGGCACAAGCTGGCGTTAAATGTATCTGTTATAATTTTATGCCTGTTTTTGACTGGACGAGGACGGAGCTTGCACATAAGCTTCCGGACGGTTCCACTACACTTGCATATTATCAGGCTCAGGTAGATATCGTAAATCCCATGGAGAGTGACAGTGATCTGACTTTGCCGGGATGGGATGCAAGTTATTCCAGAGAGGAGCTTCGCGATGTGGTTGCACAATACCGGGAGATGACGGAGGATATGCTATGGGATAATCTGAAATATTTCTTGGAGCGAATTATTCCTGTCAGCAGGGAAGTGGGCGTGAATATGGCGATCCATGAAGATGATCCCTGTTGGAGTATATTTGGACTGCCAAGGATCATAACGGATGAAAGCAATCTGGACAGATTTTTAAAGCTGGTGGATGTACCAAACAACGGTATTACGCTTTGTACAGGTTCTCTCGGATGCAGCTGCCATAACAATGTGGTAAAAATGGCGGAGAAATATGCTGCCATGGGGCGTATTCATTTTGTGCATATGAGGAATGTGGCAGTACTTCCGGAAGGGGAAGGCTTTGAGGAGAGGGCTCATTTGTCCTCCTGTGGTTCTCTTGATATGTATGCAATCATGAAAGCATTGTATCAGAATGGTTTCGACGGTTATATCCGCCCTGACCACGGCCGGATGATATGGGGAGAGACAGGAAGGCCCGGTTATGGTCTGTATGACAGAGCATTGGGTGCCACGTATCTAAATGGCTTGTGGGAAGCTGTTTCAAAAGGTTCCACAGCCTGATTTCCTGCTGCACCTTGAGAGCAGGAGGTAGAGTCTTTATTTTGGAAAGAAAGCACTCCAACAGATACTTGTGCCGTGGCCGTTTTGTGATCGTGGCAAAATCTTTTAAATAATCCCCGATAGCTCAATGGTAGAGCACTCGGCTGTTAACCGAGTTGTTGTAGGTTCGAGCCCTACTCGGGGAGTAAAGTGCCAAAGGGATGGCACTTAGGAAAAGCCCGCAAACATCAAGGTTTGCGGTGATAAGGAAGTAATTTCAGATTAGGCGGTATAGCCCCGATTACAAGGGCTGTACCGTCTTTTCTTGCGCTCAACGAGCGCATTTTCCTTATGCGCCTTGCCGTTTCGGTTGCGTGGCAGAAAGGAAATTGATTTCCCCTACAAAGTTGAAAACAATATCTACTTTCTGTACCCGTTTCCCGTTCACCTTTTCCGGCGCATGGACTATGATTTTCTTGATAAATTCATTGACGATTGCGGGGGTGAGTTCTTTTATCCCCACATATTTGCGGATAATTGCGGCGAAGCTGTCAAAATCGCTCTTGTTCTGTTCGTAGGTATCAACTTCCTGCTGGTCTGCCTTGACCTTTTCTTCCAGTTCCCGCTGTTCTGCTTCATACTCTGCGGACAGCTTCAAAAACCTGTCGTGACTGATTGCGCCGCTTATGTCGTCCTCATAAATCCGCTTGAAGATACGGTCAAGTTCCGCTATCCGCTTCCTCGCCTGTCCGACCTCACGTTTCCTGCGCTTCATTTCCTTTTCTGTTTCAGCGGAGCGTTGCTGATACATCATTTCATGGAAAGCCATGATGTCATCAAAGAAAAGGGCAGTCACATCAAATATCCTGCTCCATACGATTTGCTTCAACACTTCCTCGCGGATAAAGTGAGCCGTACAGCTTCCCGTATTGCTCTTGTACTTTGCACAGCGGTAATGGTCTTGTGAGCCGTTAAAACTTTTACAAGTGGCAAAGTGTAATTTGCTCCCACAATCCGCACAGTATACCAAGCCGGAGAACAAGCCCTGTCGGTCTGCTTTTGTTGGGCGGCGTTTGTTCGCCCTTAGTTCCTGCACCCGTTCAAAAACTGCGTCCTCTACAATCGCTTCATGGGTATTATAGAAAACCGCTTGCTGTTCCTTTGTGGTAGGAATCCGTTTTTTCAGCTTGTGGGATTTGGAATAGCTTTTGAAGTTCACCGTATGCCCGCAGTAGTCCATACGCTCCAAAATACCGACAATGGTACTATCCCTCCAGTCATAGGGATTTTCGGGAAGTGCTTTCCCCTTTTTCTTTGCATAGTGGGCTTTGGCAGTCAGTACCTTATCTTCTTTGAGGATTTTTGCTATCTGCATGGGACCTTTCCCACCGATACATAAATCAAAAATCCGTTTCACCACAGCGGCGGCTTCCTCGTCTACAATCCATTGCTTTTTGTCCGCAGGGCTTACCATGTAGCCATAGGGCGGCTTTGTCAGATGTTCCCCCGCCTGTCCTTGCGCCCGTTTGATTGCCCGTACTTTTTTACTTGTATCTTTGGCGTAAAAATCATTAAACAGGTTGCGGAACGGGGTAAAATCGTTATCTCCCTTTGCGCTGTCTACACCGTCATTGATTGCGATATATCTAACGTCACGCTCTACGAAAAAGATTTCCGTATAGTAGCCGACTTTCAGATAATCGCGCCCCAACCTTGACATATCCTTGACAATGACCGTTGCTACGTTTCCGGCTTCAATCTCTGCAATCATACGGTTGAAATTTGGTCTGTCGAACGTCACACCCGATACACCGTCGTCAATGAAGAAAACGGGATTGGAAAAGCCGTTGTCCGCCGCATATTTGGAGAGGACTGCTTTCTGGTTCACAATGCTGTTGCTGTCGCCCTCTAACGTATCTTCCTGCGAAAGACGGGCGTATAATGCTGTTATCTGTCCGGGCTTATATGTATTTGCTGTCATGTGTTCATTCCTCCTGTAATGAACGC
>CAJTPN010000002.1:212244-319834 GCA_910578185.1 uncultured Acetatifactor sp. | reverse complement strand
GCTGAAGGCATCTAAGCGTGAAGCCCTCCCCAAGATGAGGCATCAGAGGACGCAAGTCCGAAAGTCCCCTTGGAGACGACGAGGTAGATAGGGGTGAGGTGTAAGCACAGTAATGTGTTGAGCTGACACCTACTAATAGGACAGGAGCTTAACCAAAGGGAAGATGGAGATCTTGGTTTGACAGTGTTCGGTTTTGAGGGTATAAGTTCAAAAGAGTAGTCAACCTACTCTTTTTTTGTATTGTATTAAAAGAAATGGGCAGGGAAAAGTAAATGAAAATTATGTTAGTGGAAGATAATGAAGGGATAATATTGGGCTTGGAATATCTTTTGACACAGGAAGGATATGGGGTTTTAACGGCGAAAAGTGTTTCTCAGGCAAGGAAGATTATGGAGCGTGAGGAATGTGATCTTATTCTCTTGGATGTGACGCTTCCGGATGGAAATGGCTTTTCATTTTGCAGTGAAATGAAAAAGACAAGAAAGATTCCGGTGATCTTTTTGACGGTGAAGGAAGAAGAATCAGATGTGGTTAAGGGACTGGATTTGGGAGCGGATGATTATGTGATTAAGCCTTTCAGAAATAGAGAACTTTTATCCCGCATTAGGAGCGTACTTCGCAGAAATGGTGTAGGAAATGTGGTCTTGCTTCAATGTGGTGATATTGTAATGAATCCGGAAACCGGAAAAGTACGTCGGGGCGATCAGCCGGTGGAATTGACAAAGCTGGAATATAAGATATTATATATTATGATGTCCTGTCCCGGGAAGTTATTTACCAGAAATGAGATTTTGGCAGATATATGGGATGTCTCCGGTAACTTTGTAAATGACAATACCTTATCCGTTACCATGAAACGTCTCAGAGAGAAGCTGGGAGATTCGGAAGGACAGCTTATTAAAACGATTCGAGGAATGGGATATCGGATGGAAGCTTTATAGATGGCAAAGCGGCAGATCAGGAGGACAAGATATGGTCTGGAATCGGGAATTGAAGAAATTAACAGTTGTGTTTTTACTTGTCTTTATTGCAGGACTTCTTGTGGTCAATTTTTATGTGGGAATCTATGGAAACCATCTGAGACAGGATTACCACGATTGTCTGTCAGTTATTGTTGGAAATTTGGCTGTGAATTATCCGGAAGTGCCTGAGGAGACCATCATACGGATGTTAAATGAAACAGATTTGGATGAAACTCGTGATATTGGCCGCATGATTCTGGGAAAGTACGGTGTTTTTTACAAATATGGAAGTATTTCCTTTGTCACATTGGAGAATAGAATTTTCTATTTATTTTTCGGAATCAATATGTTTTTGTGCCTCTTGTTTGGTGTGTTTGTTTTAATATTGTTATCATATATTAAGAAGCGTCAAAGAAAAATTGCGGAATTGAAGAGATACATGGAGGGGCTGAATCGGTATCGCTATAAACTGGAATTGGAGGATAACGCGGATGATGAATTGAGTCTTCTTCGCAATGAAATTTATAAATTGACGGTTCTTTTAAAAGAAAAGGCAGATTTGGCGTTAAAACAAAGGCGGGGATTGTCGGATTCCATTGCGGATATCTCCCATCAGCTGAAGACGCCGATTACTTCGATGATGGTCCTGGTAAATAATTTAAGTGAAAATATGGAAATGGATGTGGCTACCAAGCAGAAATTTTTGTCTGAGATTATGCGGCAGCTTACCAGTATGTCGTGGTTGATCGCTACGATGTTGAAGCTTTCCAAGTTGGAGGCAGGGGTGGTGGAACTGGAACGCAGAGATGTGGATATGGAAATGGTAGTTAGGGAAGCAATGGAGAAGGTGGAGATTGCTGCTGAGTGGAAAAATGTTCGGTTGGAAGCAGAGATTCAGAAATCGGCAAAGCTTTTGGTTGATCAGAGGTGGACGGTAGAAGCGCTGACAAATATCATTAAAAATGCCATCGAACATAGTACAAAAGGGACTGTTGTGGAAATATCGGGAGAGGAGAATGACGTGTATGCACAGATTCTGGTAAGAGATCATGGAGAGGGAATATCAGATGAGGAGAGGGAAAGGCTTTTCCGAAGATTTTATGTGGGCAGTATCATGAAAGAGGATAGTGTGGGAATTGGGCTCTCATTGGCTAAGGAGATTGTGGAGAAACAGGAGGGCAGAATTTCAGTGGAATCCCGGAGGGGAGAAGGAACGGTTTTTCAAATTCGATTTTTAAAATGATGATCGCAAAAATGATTAAACTTAGACTACTTGTCGTATTTATGGCGTTTTTAGGCGATTGGATATCTATTTTACAATATTATAAAATGTCACCGAAATGTCATTTTCATTTTTTATACTGTGGTAAAGAAAAAGAGTGATTTGTCCGCTGTTTGATTTTGATTAAGATGGCGGCAATGGAGAGAGGAAGGATAAAATATGGAAAATGGACATTCTGTGGAAATTTTACGGACAGAGCATTTGATCAAAAAATATGGAAAAGGCGATAATCAGGTAATTGCAGTAAATGATGTAAATATTTCGGTAGCGCAGGGAGAATTTGTAGCAATCGTGGGAAGTTCCGGGAGCGGGAAATCTACGCTTATGCATATGTTGGGAGGTGTGGACAGACCCACTTCGGGAAGAGTGTTAATTGAAGATCATGACATTTATCAGATGAACGATGATAATCTTGCCATTTTTCGAAGAAGGCAGGTTGGGTTGATCTATCAGTTTTATAATCTGATCCCAGTATTGACCGTGGAAGAAAATATGACTTTGCCCTGTGAGCTGGATGGAAGAAAACCGGATAAGGGGCTGGTGTGGGAGCTTGCTGGAGCATTGGGGTTGGAGAACAGGATGTCCGCGCTCCCAAATGAACTGTCGGGCGGGCAACAACAGCGAGTGGCAATCGGCAGGGCATTGATTACAAGACCGGCGATTTTGCTGGCTGACGAACCTACGGGTAATTTAGATACCCGTGCCGGAAATGAGGTGGCAGAACTGCTGAAAATGTCCAACCGCAAATATAAACAGACAATTCTGATGATCACACACAACCTGGAATTGGCCAAACAGGCGGACAGAGTTTTGACCATAGAGGACGGGGCTGTATCATGCGGTCGGAAAGGAGCGTGAAAACTTATGAATATTATTCAAAAATGTTGTTATCGCTCCTTAAAAGAGAATCGCAAACGTACTGTGGTGACCATTGTGGGAGTCCTTCTTTCAACGTCATTGATTACGGCGGTTGCATGTATGGTGGTCAGCTTTCAGGCAAGTATGCTTGCCTATGAAAAAAGAGAAAACGGGGATTATCATTATTGCTTTGTAAATGTCAGAGAAGAGAATTTGAAATATTTTCAAAACAACAGGAATATTGTAAAGATAGGGGTTGTGGAAGAAATAGGTTATGCGCTTTTGGAGGAAAGTCAGAACCCCGATAAACCGTATTTATATATTAGTGCGGTGGATGAAGAGGGAATAGGCGCCCTGTCCCTGCGGCTTCTGCAGGGCCGTATGCCGGAAAATGACAGCGAATTGGTGATAGGCAGACATATTCGTACCAATGGTCTGGTGGATTATCGTATTGGTGATGTGATTACAGTTCAGACGGGAAGCAGAATATCAGAGGGGGCTTTGCTGGGGCAGAAGAAAATATATCTCTATGAGGATGAAACTTTGGAGGTGGAAGGCGAGAAGACATATACAATTGTAGGAATCATAGAACGGCCTAATGTGAACGTGGAAGATCGTATTGCTCCGGGATATTCCGCTTTTACACGCCTGGAAGACAATATAAGCGGTAAGGAACTAAATTTGTATGTCACATATACGAAATGGGGAGTACAGCATGCGAATCAGGTTACGGCCGGCATTTTGGGAGTGCCGGAGACGCTTTATCATAGATATTGTGATCCCTTCGCTATTCTCACATCGGAAGAAGAACAACAGTTACAGAAGATGGCAAAATCCGTCAATGAAAACTACTGGATTATAAGGTGGGAATTGCTGGCTTTTCCCTCAGATACCATGAATATGCTGTATGCCATGTCGGCTATGGCCATTATGGTAATTATTGTCACCAGTGTATTTTGCATACGCAACAGCTTTGTGATTTCTCTGACGGAAAAGATGAAGTTATATGGCAGATTGGCTTGCGTAGGAACTACCGCCGGACAACAGAGGAGGATGGTATATTATGAGGCGTTCCTTTTAGGCGGGATTGGGATTCCACTTGGAGTGATCTGCGGTGTGGTTGCCACAGCTATTTTGGTTAAGGCTGTAGGCGGACTTGTGGAGGATGCCATTGAAATCTTTTTGGTGTTTGACGTTTCCTGGGCCGCGATTTTATTTGGGGTGGTTTTATCTGGAGTTACGGTTTTCTTATCTGCCTATAAGCCTGCGAGGCAGGCGGCAAAGTTGTCTCCGGTCAGTGCTGTTCGAGGAAATGATTTTGTAAAGACTGGCAAGAGAAAGCTGCGGTGTCCGGCAATGCTTCACAGGTTATTTGGCATTGGCGGTAAGGTGGCCTACAAGAATCTGAAACGTGCCAAAGTCAAATATCGGACTACGGTGATATCCATTGTCGTAAGTGTGGCAGCTTTTATCGGATTAACTACATTTACCAGTCTAATGAGTTTTGCTTCCACATTTCATTATGAAGAAAGACAATATCAACTGATGGTCAGTCTATGGGATGTGAACTTTAAGAAATGCTATGAGAAGGCACAGCAGATAGCGGCATTGGACGGTGTGCAGGCTGCGGACATCTCTGCATGGATTAAAATTAACGTGGACGGTTCACAGATTCCGTATACTCAGGCGTATTTGGATACTTTTGAGAATGATGATCAAATTGATCAAATCGTTGTCATAAGGACGCTGGGAGAACAGGGATTTGAACGATACTGTGAGGGACTTGGGATTTCTCCTCAGCAGGTTGGGGAGAAGGCGATTCTGATAGCCCCTTTTGAGACCAAAATCAGGGAGAATGGTAAGCTTTACAGTAACAGCGGTCGTATAGCCCAATATCAACCGGGAGATGTGATTGACGGCAGTATCGTAGGTTCCGCAGAGCTTTTGGACACCAAAAATGAGTGTGCCCTGGAGGTATATTTACAGACAGATGAAATACCCATGTCAGGTATTGTTGAAAACAGTATCAATCTTATTGTGAATGACCAGTGGCTTGACAAATGCATTTTCCCGGACGATGGGAATATGATTCATATTTATATTCTATGCGAAGATTCGGGAAGTCTGGAAAAAATGATCCGCACCGAAATGCCGTTGATTAACTACAGCATTACCAATTATGAGGAGCAATACCGGTCAAGCAGAAGCTTAAGCCTGTTGGTATCTATCTTTCTGTATGGCTTTATTACTGTTGTTGCGCTGATAGGTATCACAAATATCTTTAATACTATCACTACCAATATGGAACTGCGAGCGCCGGAATTTGCCATGTTGAAATCCGTGGGTATGACAAACAGGGAATTTAGGCGGATGATCTGGCTGGAGGGCCTGTTTTATGGAGGGAAGGCGCTTCTGATAGGAATTCCGCTGGGGCTGTTGATTTCCTTGGGTTTTCACAGGGCGCTGGGAGAGGGGATTGTAACGGAATTTCGTTTTCCATGGATGGGGGTGACAGCTTCCTGTGCAGCGGTAGCGGTGCTGCTTTATTTGATCATGCACTATTCCATGGCCAAGATAAACCGAAAAAACATCATGGATACAATCCGAAATGAAAATATATAATATTGTGTAAATCATACTGATACGGAAAGCAAGTTGTGACATTACAGTAACAAATTGCCAGAAAAAAATATCAGAATATGAAAGATAATTGTTTCATTTTTTTATCAAGTGTGATACAATGAATAACAGAGGCAGCGTTTTATCGGTTTGCCCACAATGGATTGGAAAGGCACGGGTGGAAAGATGGAGACAAAAATATTACTGGAAAACGGAACCAACGAATTGGAGATTTTGGAGTTCACATTGGATCAGCATTCTTATGGCATCAATGTGGCAAAGATCAGAGAAATTATTCAATATGAGGCAGTCACGCCTGTTCCTAATTCCCATCCCAGTATTGAGGGGATTTTTATGCCAAGAGATATTATGATCACGGCGATTGACCTGAAAAACTGCCTTGGACGGGGAGTATCGGAGCCCAAAGGACTCTTTATTGTAACGAATTTCAACAAACTTGACATAGCGTTTCATGTGGAGAATGTGCTGGGAATTCACAGAATCTCCTGGAGGGATATTATTAAGCCGGATGCAACTATTTCCACCACGGAGGACAGCGTCTCCACCGGTATTATCAAACAAGATGGCAAGTTGATTATCATTCTGGATTTTGAAAAGATTGTCACGGATATCAATCCAGAGACGGGATTGAAAGTTTCCGAGATCAGCGAGTTGGGCGACAGGAAGAGAAGCAATGTTCCGATTTTGATCGCAGAGGACTCTCCTCTTTTGAATAAACTGATCGTTGATTGCCTGAAGAAAGCGGGATACGACAATCTGATACATACAGAAAATGGTCAGCAGGCATATGATATCATTTGCCAATGCAAGAAAGAGGGATCCTTAAGGGATCATGTGCGTGTGGTGATCACCGATATTGAGATGCCTGAAATGGACGGACACAGACTGACCAAGCTGATTAAGACGGATGAAGCCACTGCCAGCATTCCGGTTGTAATTTTCTCATCTCTGGTCAACGATGAGATGAAGAAAAAGGGAAGTGCTCTGGGAGCGGATGCACAGTTATCTAAACCGGAAATAGGTAATCTGGTGAGAATAGTGGATCAGCTTGTGGATCAGAATCACTTGGATGAGTAGATTAGGGAAAGGCTGGGATGTGTCCCGGCCTTTTGTGTGAATAATTTTTTCTTTTAGATAAGGATGCTTGAGAACGGCATGGCATGGAAGAGGGGCATTCCGATGAGTAAAGAAGATTTTTGGGAAAGGGTCGGCCGGGCAGATAAGATTCTGGTGGGGCTTGGGGAGGAATTTGACAATCTCGGAAGACTCAGGGGGATACCGGAATATATAAAAGGCTGCAGACTTTTAGAGAAAGAAAATTGTAGTTGGGCCATCCCGGTTTGGAATTTATTTTGGAACAAAAAAATGGGCGATTTGGGGGAACCGGTTCGTTCGGCGTTGAGGAGCCTGTTTGAGATTTTGGAAGGGGAAAAGAGATCCTTCAGAGGAGATTATTTTGTGGTGTCTACCGCCCTGGACAGGAGCATAGTCCATGATAGCGGGAGAGTGGTGATGCCCTGTGGCTCCAGTTTGAAAAAGCAGTGTTGCGGAGGTTGTAAGGAAGTGCTGCAAACAGTGACGGACGAGGAGCTGGAATTGCTTCTGCAGGGATGTGAGGAAGTGTTGGAGGGAAGCGTTCAAGGATTGCTTCGACTTGGAAAATGTCCTGATTGCGGGGAAAATTTTGTGTTGAACAACATCCATGCTCCCAATTATCAGGAGAGTGGATACCTGGAGCAATGGAATTCTTATACCAAATGGCTGCAGGGAACCTTGAACCGTTCCTGCCTGGTATTGGAATTGGGGGTTGGGATGCAGCATCCTACCGTGATTCGATGGCCCTTTGAAAAAATTGTTTATTTTAACAAAAAGGCTTACCTGTACAGGGTGAATGAAAAATTGTATCAATTAACGGAAGAATTGTCAGGGAAAGGCTGCGGAATTTCCATGAATGCGATTGATTGGTTGAACCAGTTGTGATAAACTGGATATGACGGAAAATGAAATAATTTAGATAAAAGAGAAAGCGGAGGAGACAATATGCCTTCACAAGATGATTACCTGGACGATCTGCTAAAGGGAATGTCCGAAGAGGAAAATAATAAGGGGACAAAGAAATCCGAAGAGGATATCATGCAGGAGCTTGACAGCCTGGATTTAGATGCCGTGACGGCAATGACGGAGGAGGATATTGCCAGGTTATTGGAAGCAGGGGTCGGTGAGACGGCAAATCAAACGGATATCGGTGAGGATTCCGGCGGAGACATATCGGATTCTATGGATGATGTGTTGAATATGCTGGAAGGCACTTCAGACAGTGATCTGCAGGAAATTCAGGATTTATTGCAGAAATCGGATCGCAATGAGATGGTGGATCCGCAGGAGTTATTGGATGAGGAGGAGAATCCAGCGGATAAGCTGATGGCAGATATTGAGAGGGCAGGAAATCCGGTGGATGTATCGGATCCCAAGCAGCAGCGTGCTATGGAGAAGCAGCGCAGAAAAGAAGAAAAACTTGCAAGAAAGGCTGAAAAAAAAGCCAAGAAGGAAGCGGCCAAATCTGCCAAGGGAAAATCTGGTAAAAAGGCCTCAAAGGCTGGGCAGGACGAAATGCCCTTCGACAAGGATATTCTGGATAGTATCGTTTCCGGAGCCGGTCAGATCGGTAAGGAGACCGCTCCGCAAACCGAAAAGGGGGAGAATCGGTTTCAAATGTCTGCGGAGGATGCTATTGTGACGTTGGAAACAGAAGAAGCAGATGATTTGCTCCCTGATATTTCCGTGTCTGAGGATGATGAGGAAGGTGAGAAGGAGGAGAAACCCCAGGGGCTTTTTGCCAAATTTATGGCATTTATAATGGAGGAGGACGAGGAGCCCGAGAACGAAGATATTCGACTTTCCAAGGAAAACCAGGATATTATTGATGAATTAGACAGGGAGAAGGCAGGGGGGAGCGCAAAAGGGAAGGATAAGAAAAAGAAAAAAGAAAAGCCCAAAAAAGAACCGAAGCCCAAAAAGCCACCGAAGCCGAAGAAGGAGAAACCGCCCAAAGAGGAAGAACCTGTCGCGCCAGGAAGCAGGCTTACATTGAAAAAAGCACTTCCAATAATCTTGTTGGGCGTTACAGTAGGTGCAGTGATCTTTATCTTTGTGAATGTATCGGTGGATTATGCGGATAAGCAAATAGCAAGAAGAGCTTACCGGGAAGGAAATTATGAAGTTTGCTATCAGAACTTGTTCGGGAAGAAAAGGAACGAAGAGGAAGCTCTGATGTTCGGCAAGTCGGAGAGTATTTTGTATATCAGACGTTGGTATCGGGAATATGAGATACTGGCAACGGCGGGAAGCGAAGTGGAAGCGCTGGACAGCCTGATACAGACCGTCACCAAATATCCCGCGCTTTATGAGTACGCATATGGATGGAATGCGGTGGCGGAGGTCAATGCGGTGTATTCCAATATTCTGAATATATTGAATGACAGATATGGAATCACTGAACTGCAGGCACTTGAAATTGCGGCGGAAGAGGATGATCTGGAATATACCAGGATTGTTACCGCGCTGGCCAAAGGATTACCCTATGGTTCCTGGAATGTACCGCAACAGCCGTCGGATCCGGGACTTCCCAATGAGCTTCCGGAGGAATCCAACATGGGAGGCGGTAATTTTGTCGATAATCAGTAGGACCGGGACCAATAAAGAAGGATGGATGAAAAGCAATGATCGCGGTGATTGACTATGATGCGGGAAATATTAAGAGTGTGGAAAAGGCGTTAATTTCTCTTGGGCAGGATGTATGCGTTACCAGAGAGAAGGGAAGTCTGTTTGAGGCGGATGGCTTGATCTTGCCGGGAGTGGGATCTTTTGGGGACGCCATGGCAAAACTTCACAGTTACGGGCTGACTGAGATTATCAAAGAGATCATTGGCAGGGGAACGCCTTTTCTGGGGATTTGCCTGGGACTGCAGCTTTTGTTTGAGCGCAGTGAAGAGAGTCCCGGCGTGGAAGGGCTTGGGATTTTGAGGGGAAGCGTTGTGAGAATTCCTTCGGATATGGGGTTGAAGGTTCCCCATATCGGATGGAATGATCTGCAGCTTCCCGGAAAGGGACGTCTGTTTGCAGGAATTGATCCGGGGGTGTATGTTTATTTTGTACATTCCTATTACCTGCAGGCGGAGGAAGAAAGTATTATCACGGCCACTACGGAATACGGAGTTAATATTCATGCATCTGTGGAAAAGGATAATGTGTTTGCCTGCCAGTTTCATCCAGAGAAGAGCTCCGGTGCGGGAAGAAAAATATTACAGAATTTCGTGAATATTTGTTTGGAAAACAAGCTTTCATAAACGGAAAGGCAGAGAAAACAAAATGCATACCAAGAGAATTATTCCCTGTCTGGACATAAAGGACGGAAGAGTCGTAAAATGTGTAAAATTTGTTAATTTGAGAGACGCAGGTGATCCTGTGGATGTGGCTACGGCCTATGACAGGGCAGGAGCCGACGAAGTGGTATTTTTAGATATCATGGCTTCTGCGGACAGTCGTGCCACACAGTTGGAATGGGTGCGTCAGGTGGCTGCCAGACTGTTTATTCCCTTTACAGTGGGAGGCGGTATTCGGAGCGTGGAGGACTTTAAGGCGATTCTGCGTGAAGGTGCGGACAAGGTGGCCGTCAATTCTGCAGCCATCATGAATCCACGGTTGGTATCGGAGGCGGCGGACAAGTTTGGCAGTCAGTGTGTGGTGGTGGCCATTGATGCAAAGAAGAGACCCGATGGGAGCGGCTGGAATATCTTTAAAAACGGCGGTCGTGTGGACATGGAGATGGATGCCGTGGAGTGGGCGGTGAAAGCACAGCGGCTAGGTGCAGGAGAAATTCTGTTGACCAGCATGGACTGCGATGGTACAAAGGAAGGTTATGATCTTGGGCTGACCAAAGCTGTGGCCGAAGCGGTGGAGATACCGGTGATAGCATCCGGCGGAGCAGGAAAATTGGAGCATTTCTATGAAGCTTTGGTGGATGCCAAAGCAGAAGCAGTATTGGCGGCGTCTCTATTTCATTACAAAGAGATGGAGATTGGGCAGGTAAAGGAGTATTTGCGAGGCAAAGGTGTCAGCGTGCGGCTTTGAAAAGGAACATTTTATAAAAACATAAGAAGAAAGGATGGAACTGCTATGAGCATGATTGAGAACGATTGGCTGGATGAGCTGGAAGAGGAATTCCATAAGCCATATTACAAGGAATTGTATGGATTTGTAAAAGAGGAGTATAATACAACACAGGTATTTCCGCCGGCGGATGATATCTTTAATGCGTTTCATCTGACGCCTCTTGGCAAGGTAAAGGTGGTTATTTTAGGGCAGGATCCTTATCATGATGTGGGACAGGCACATGGTTTATGTTTTTCAGTAAAGCCGGATGTGAAGGTTCCTCCGTCTCTGGTAAATATCTATAAGGAGCTTCACGATGATCTTGGCTGCTATATTCCAAACAACGGTTATTTGGAAAAGTGGGCAAACCAGGGAATCTTGATGCTGAATACCGTCTTGACAGTACGGGCGCATCAGGCAAACTCTCATCGTGGCAAGGGTTGGGAAAAGTTTACGGATGCCGCAATCGGCGCGTTAAACAAACAGGATCGCCCCATAGTATTTATTCTCTGGGGACGCCCTGCGCAGACCAAGAAGAAAATGCTGAACAATCCGAAACATTTGATTCTGGAGGCGGCGCATCCAAGTCCGTTGTCTGCTCATAACGGATTTTTCGGAAGCAAACCCTTCAGCAAGACCAATCAATTTCTGCAGGATAATGGATTGGATCCTATTGACTGGCAGATAGAGAATAAATAGCAGAATATGAAATACAGCAGAATGAAACGAGGAAGAACAGAATGGAAAAAAAAGCGTTCGTCACCAGGGAAATGATTGAAGAAATTGCAAAAATTTATCCGACACCCTTTCATATTTATGATGAAAGGGGGATTCGTGAGAATGCAAAAGCATTAAAAGAAGCTTTTTCCTGGAATCAGGGATATAAGGAATTTTTTGCGGTGAAAGCTACGCCAAATCCTTTTTTGATGGGGATTTTAAAAGAGTATGGCTGCGGCTGTGATTGTTCCTCATATACGGAGTTGATGCTTAGTGATGCGGCGGGGGTGAAAGGAGCGGATATTATGTTTTCCTCCAATGATACTCCTGCGGAAGAGTTTGCTTTGGCGGCGAAGCTTGGTGCCATTATTAATCTGGATGATATTACGCATATTGACTTTTTGGAAAAGACATTGGGATATTTACCCAAGACATTGAGCTGTCGTTATAATCCGGGAGGCCATTTTGCGCTGGGAACGGATATCATGGATCATCCCGGGGATGCCAAATATGGTTTCACAACAGAACAGATATTTGATGGATTCCGGATATTGAAGGCAAAAGGGGTGGAACAATTTGGTATCCACGCCTTTCTGGCCAGCAATACGGTGACAAACGAATATTACCCGGTACTGGCCAGACAGCTTTTCGAGCTGGCGGTACGGCTTGAGAAGGAAACAGGAGCAAAGATTGCCTTCATCAATTTGTCAGGGGGGATTGGAATTCCTTATCGACCTGAACAGGAGCCCAATGACATCAGAGTGATTGGAGACAATGTCAGAAAGGTTTACGAAGAGATTCTGGAACCTGCGGGAATGGGGGATGTTGCGATCTATACGGAACTGGGAAGATTTATGATGGGACCCTATGGACACCTTGTCACAAAAGTGATTCATCAGAAACATACACATAAAGAGTATTTGGGAGTGGATGCCTGTGCCGTGAATCTGATGCGCCCTGCTATGTATGGCGCATACCATCACATTACCGTGCTGGGCAAGGAAAATATACCCTGTGATCATATGTATGATGTGACAGGATCTTTGTGTGAGAACAATGATAAATTTGCCATTGACAGAATGCTGCCCAAGGTGGAAATAGGTGATTATATGGCCATCCATGATACCGGAGCCCACGGCTTTTCCATGGGGTATAATTATAATGGAAAACTGCGTTCTGCTGAACTTCTGCTTCGTGAGGATGGAAGTGTGGAGCTGATTCGGCGGGCGGAGACGCCGCGGGATTACTTTGCTACCTTTGATGGTTTTGACATCTATGACAGGCTGTTTTCGTCATAATGTTCAAAATGATTTATGGGGAAAATAATTCCTACGACTGTATTTTTTACGGATAGAGTGGACGGAGGGTATATTGTTTTTTTGCAGGATCAGATATATCATTGACGTTAGAAAAGCGTGAGAGGGGCGAAAAAAATGAGGTATCCCAAATTTTTGCATAAAGGCGGCAGGATAGGTTATCTGGCACCATCTTATGGATGTGCCATAGAGCCATACCGATCGGCGTTTGAAAATGCGGTGATTAAATGGCGTGAGATGGGGTATGAGCAGGTGTTTGGCCCTAACTGCTTTGCGGGGGAAGGCGTCGGTATCAGTAATACTCCGGAAAAATGCGCAGAGGAAGTCATGGATATGTTTCTTTCTGACAAAGCGGATATTCTGATTTCATGCGGCGGCGGTGAGTTGATGTGTGAAATTCTGCCCTATGTGGATTTTAAGAGACTGGCAGAGGCAGATCCGATTTGGTTTATGGGTTATTCCGACAACACCAACCTGACCTATCTGTTGGCTACATTGACGGATACGGCCTCCGTCTATGGTCCCTGTGCCGCGGCCTTTGGCATGGAACCTTGGCATCAGTCTCTTTGGGATGCGCTTGGTATTTTATCAGGGAAACAGACAGTGGTGCAAGGTTATGAAATGTGGGAAAAAGAGTCCCTGAAGAGTGCGGAAAATCCATTGGAGCCATACCATGTGACGGAACCCTGTGAGTTTCGGCAATTTCTTGGCAGGAAACAGGTAGAAGGTGAGTTGTGCTTTCAGGGAAGGCTGTTGGGGGGCTGTATGGATTGCCTGGTGAATTTGACCGGCACAAGGTATGACAGGACAGTGGAGTTTGTAGAACGTTATCGGGAAGACGGCATTATTTGGTTTCTGGAAGCGGCTGAATTGAATGTATTTTCCATGCGTCGAGCCATGTGGCAGATGGAAGAAGCAGGGTGGTTTCAGTATGTGAAGGGATTTTTGATTGGAAGACCTTATATGGGAGCATCCATGATGGGATTGGACGCTTATGATGCCATATTGGAGGTGGCTGGCCGGAAGGGGGTTCCGGTGGTGATGGATGTGGATCTGGGACATTTGCCACCCATGATGCCGTTGGTAGTGGGCAGCATGGCGGAAGTGAAGACAGAAGGAAACAAAATCGAAATGCGGATGAATTACATATAATGCATGGTATAGGAAGCCCAAACAGTCCATGGCGGTAAAATTATTATTAAAAATTTCTACTAAAATAAAAAAAGAGCTTGCCAAGAATGACATTATATGCTAAAATAAATTCTGTTGTGAGAATTAAGTTTTCTCGTGAGGTGAAGGGCCGGCGTGTCGGAATGGCAGACGAGGCAGACTCAAAATCTGTTGTGGGCAACCACGTGCGGGTTCAAGTCCCGCTGCCGGCACTGGATTATAGTAATCTGAATTCGTGTTCTATCGGGAACAATTTAGATTATGGATGTGCTAAGTGCAAGAAAAAGCGGTGGTATCGTGAGTGATACTACCGCTTTTTCTCGTTGAGAATAGATTCGTGTGGGAAACCGTAAAAAGGTATTTCATGAAAAATGAAATGACAGATAATCCATGATTGGCAGTATAAATACTCGTATCCACTTTGCTGAGGAGGAAGGTCAATAATGAATACAGAGAGTATTTTTAAAGAGGTAAGAAATGCCTTCACTGATAAATATTACGATACGGATGGAGCACTTTTGGTTAACGGAAATTCATTGGAATTGCTAATGAATATACCGGATCACTGCATTGCATTGATCTTGACAGATCCCCCATATCAGTTCTCTTAGACAGAGAGGGCATATGGTATGTCCCTGCAAATTAAGGATTCTTTTATTGTGTAATTTAGTGAAATCAAGCAAGTCATGCTGTCTGCTTTCTTCTAAAACCAATTCTTTTCTTAATTTGGCGTTGCTCTTTGTCATGCCGTTATTAATCATGGCATCTAGGGAGTCCATACATAACCAGAAAATAGCTTCTAATTGCAGTCTGCATTCTTTTATAGTATTTTTAGAGGCGTATTCATACAAGCGAATACCGGCTCCTTTGGGAGATTGTGTTGCATAACCAAGATTAACTTTTTGAGCGCGCATTTCATATTAATACAGTATTATTGCGCGAAACACGATTTTGATATATGACATCATCATCTGCGCCTCTTGTTTGTCCTGTTTTACTTAGTTTTCGCTCAAGTAAAGTGGGCAGTTTAGGTTTTTTGACTCTAAGCATGTATTGCCTCCTCCATTAACAATTTATAGGGTTCTATTTCCAATGCATCTGCAATCCGCTGAATGTTTTCAAGTGAAATACTTCGGCGAAAGCATTCTATGGCGCTTATGTAAGTTCGATGCATTCCGCATTTTTCTGCAAATGCTTCCTGAGAAAGTCCGCAGGACATACGATATTTTTTTAAATTTGTTCCGAATACTTTTACAATATCCATCCTAATACCTCCGTTTTAAATTTATCAAATTGAATACAATAAGTCTACATACAATAAGTTTCGCAGCGAAAAAAATTTAATGTACTTTATTTCAATCAAGTACGGATTGACATGGCTGTCAATGGGGTGTATCTTAATAAAGACAGGATATTGGAAGGGGAAAGAGGTATATCAATGGACGAAGAAGTCAGGATGCTGATATCCGGATTTGTAGTGAAAGACAAGAAAAGATTTGTAAGGATATCATTTACGCGTGGGAAAGCATATGCAGAAGGGATAGTACCGGATGGAATCATTGAGCGGTCAGAGGGATTCAATGGGGAGGAAATCCTTAAGCTGGAGAAGTTTATTCGGGTACACAAGGAGGAAATTCTGGCTCAGGCCAAGGAAATTAATCCTATTAGAAGCTGGCTGCGGGAATGAAACAGGGCTTTCCGTAATTATTTCTTGACTATGACACTTTAAAGTGTTAAAATCAAGTGTGGTATACTGCGTTTAAAACCAGTGCGCTGAGAATACTTGACACTATAGTGTCATTATGCAACGACTTGAATAGGAGAAAGAAATGAAAGAAATATCAAATTTAATTGCATATCGTCCGGACGTGAAAGTGGTTGATGCTACTTTGCGGGATGGGGGATTGGTAAATGACTTTTATTTTACGGACGATTTTGTTAAGGAATTGTATCTTGCAAATTTGCGCGCAGGTGTGGATTATATGGAATTCGGCTATAAAGCGTCAAAAGAAATGTTTGATGTGGATAAGTTCGGAAAGTGGAAATTTTGTAAGGACGAAGATATTCGGCAAATTGTGGGAGAAAATGCCACGGATCTGAAGATTGCGGTTATGGCAGATGTGGGAAGGTGCGATAAATCGGATATTATTGATCGTGCCGACAGCCCTGTGGATCTGATTCGCGTTGCTACCTATGTCAACACTATCCCGGGAGCGGTGGATATGATAGAGGATGCGGTTCATAAAGGATATGAGACCAGTTGTAATATCATGGCTGTTTCGCATACACAGGACGGAGAGCTGAAAGCGGCACTGGACATATTGGGAAGGACTCCGGTGGAAGTTCTTTATATCGTGGACAGTTATGGTTCCATGTACCCAGAACAGATTGCACGCCTGGCAGATACTTATATGGAATTTGCCGTTAAATATAAGAAAAAAGTCGGTATCCATGCTCATAATAATCAACAGCTTGCCTTTGCCAATACCATTGAAGCTGTGGGGGATGGGGTGGACTGGCTTGACGCCACATATTCGTCCATGGGAAGAGGTGCGGGAAATTGTGCCATGGAACTCTTGCTTGGTTTCCTGAGAAATCCTAAATATAACGTTTTTCCTGCCATTCAATTTGTGGATACTTATATGAATAGGCTGAAAAGCGAGGGAATTGTCTGGGGATACGATCTGCAGTATCTTATGACAGGTCTGCTAAATCAGCATCCCAGAGCGGCCATTCAATTTACAAAGGAAAACAGGACGGACTATACGGAATTTTACAAGGAGATAGTTGCACAGGACTAACGGGAGGCTTGTGACAGAAATGTCAGATATGGCCAACTTGGATGTGATTCTCAGTTGGTACTTTCGATTTTAATGGCGAAGGAAAGAGCTGTAAGGCTGTAGGCTTTGATTAAATGATAAATAAGGGAAAAGTAAGAGACAAAGTATCTGCAGTGGGTAAAGACTTTAAATATTTGCGATATAATGTGTTCCATGTGGAGCTTGTTTAAGACATGCGGAAAATAAAAAATTGTATCTATATGATAGAAAGGGCAAAAGTCAAGGGAAAATGTATATGGAGGAAAACATTTCCAATGAAATTGATTTTGATAAAATAGATATAAAATCAGAACCACCGACAGAAGAACCATTCAGGCAGTATTTCTATATGGCAAAATGCCGGGAGTGGGTGAAAGATTTTAAACAAAGGAATGGGCGTTTGCCCAAATCTTTTGTACTCAATATGGGTTGTCAAATGAATGCCCGTGATTCAGAGAAGCTGACCGGTATATTGTCAAATATTGGATATGAAATAACAGACGGAGAAGACGAAGCGGATTTTGTGATACTGAATACGTGCACCGTGCGGGATAATGCAAATCAGAAAGTCTATGGAAGGCTTGGGGAACTGAACGGGTGCAGGCGGCGCAACCCCCATATGAAGATAGCGCTCTGCGGCTGCATGATGCAGGAGCCTTCCGTGATAGAAAGGCTTAAGAAGAGTTACTCTTTTGTGAACTTGATTTTCGGTACCCATAATATTTTTAAATTTGCGGAACTCTTATATATGACCCTTGACGCAAAAGGAATGGTCATCGACATCTGGGAGGATACGGATAAAATTGTGGAAGAATTGCCCGTAGAGCGCAAGTATTCCTTCAAATCCGGCGTCAATATTATGTTTGGGTGCAATAATTTCTGCAGTTACTGTATTGTTCCTTATGTTAGGGGGCGGGAACGCAGCAGGAAACCGGAAGATATCCTCAGGGAAGTTCGCAGGTTGGTGGACGATGGTGTGGTGGAAATCATGCTGCTGGGTCAGAATGTGAATTCCTATGGAAAGACATTGGAACAGCCCATTTCCTTTGCGGAGCTTCTTCGGGAAGCGGAAAAGGTGGAAGGCTTAAAAAGGATCCGGTTTATGACTTCTCATCCAAAGGACTTGTCAGATGATTTGATAAAGGTTATGAAGGAATCAAAAAAGATTTGCAGGCATCTGCATTTACCGCTGCAGTCAGGTTCCACGCGGATTTTGAATCAAATGAACAGGCGTTACAGTAAAGAACAGTATTTGGAACTGGCCGGACGGATTCGCAGGGAAATTCCGGATATCGCCATCACTACGGATATTATTGTTGGATTTCCGGGGGAAACAAAGGAGGATTTGGAAGAGACCCTGGATGTGGTAAAAAAAGTAAAGTTTGATAATGCCTTTACGTTTATTTACTCCAAGAGAACCGGAACGCCAGCCGCTGCCATGGAGGATCAGATTCCGGAGGAAGAGGTGAAAGAGCGGTTTGACAGACTTTTGAAACTGGTACAGGAAACGGCGCGTGGGCAGGTGGCAAAGTATCAGGGCAGTGTAATGGAGGCGCTGATAGAGGAAGTGAACGCAAATGACGACACCATGGTTACGGGCAGGCTATCCAATAACACTCTGGTACATTTGCCGGGCAATGCATCTATGGTGGGAAAAGTGGTACAGGTGTCTCTGGATGAATGCCATGGATTTTATTATATGGGACATCCGATTTGAGGGCATTTAATCCAAATGCTAATGTCATAAAAAAATGAAAATATCGGTAAGACTTTTGAATTGGAAGGTCTCACCGGTATTTTTATATTTTGCCAATTCATGAAACAGAGACTTAAAATATTTCACAGGGTTATAATAGGAATGACAAAATCGTTATTTGATAAAAGATATTTGCCGGTTTTACAGTACGAAATGTGAAGAAGCACCGGAAAATAACAAGTGGAAATTTAAGATAGCATCCGTCCGGATAGGACAGGATTTTGTCCGGACGGATGCGGAGCCAGGAGGAATGGAAGATGAAGAATAAAATAGTTGCTGCTTTATTTTTGGCATTTATATTGATTCTGGTACCCGGACAATTTTCCGTGAAGGCAAACGCCGCCGGTATGGATAATATTATCTCCGGCCAGTCCGATGTGGAGCTTATGGATTGGAATTCCGCACCGGAACGTATCAATGTGGCGGTACAAAGCGGTGATAAATGGAATGTGGATGTTTTTACGGGATATGAGATGGAGGTTCCCGTTCTCATACTGAAGCAGTTAGCGGGAAAGCCTGTTACGCTTGCCATGCAGACCGGGGACGGCCTTGCGGTCAGTATCAGCGGCAGGGATGTAAAGTCGGCGGACAAGTCGGTTCGGATGGAATTATCAACCGAAATAATGATTCCAGAGGAAGTCAGTCATCAGATAACGGCTGCGGCTTCGTATTACCGAGAGTTTGCCATGGCGGAAAAAGTGCCTTTGCCCATGCGCTGCAATGTACACCTGAATATGGGGCAGGAGAATGCAGGTAAGCCGGTTATCTTGTATTATTATGATGAAGCTAATGATATCATGAGACTTACGGGAATCGGCAGAGTGTCAAGTTCAGGTTATGCCATGTTTGGGCTTGATCACGGAGACGAATATCTTGCGGTGGTTCCATATGGGAGAGCATACTTTGTGCAGGAGGGGGATATTCTTGGCAAAATAGCGGAAAGCTCCGGTATTTCATTAAAAGCATTGCTGAAGAAAAATCCTCAGCTTTCGGATGCGGACGAAATTTATCCGGGCCAAATGATTATTGTACCATAGGGCAGAGTGATATCCTTATCCTTCCCCGGAAAGTAAAAAACGGAATTCATTTACAATTACAGCATTTTGTGGTAAAATCAAAGACGAAAGCACAAATTCTTGTGCTTTCGTCTTTGATTTTACCAATGTCACATAACAGAATACAAAAGAATGCCGTTCATTCCCTCGCCCAGGACAAATACCAATGCCGTGCCGTTGATTTATGCCCGGAAAGACAGCCTGTACCCCATGGGCCAGGCCGTCAGGCGATATGTGAAGCGGATCCCAAAAGTTACAGAACAGGAGCAAATATCCATGACGGAAAAGATACCCGTTGAAGAACTTACACCGATGATGCAGCAGTATATGGAGACGAAAAATCAATATCGTGACTGTATTCTCTTTTATCGTCTGGGCGATTTTTATGAGATGTTTTTTGAGGATGCTCTGACAGTGTCCAAAGAATTGGAGCTGACGTTGACAGGGAAGGCCTGCGGGCTGGAAGAGCGTGCTCCCATGTGCGGCGTTCCGTATCATGCGGTGGAGGGATACTTGACTAAACTGGTCAGTAAAGGATATAAGGTTGCAATCTGTGAACAGATAGAAGATCCGAAACTTGCCAAAGGATTGGTAAAACGGGATGTGACCCGTATTGTGACGCCCGGGACAAACTTGAATGTACAGGCTCTTGAGGAGTCAAAAAATAATTATCTTATGTGTATCTCCTACACGCCCACAAAGATTGGAATCTCCGTCGCTGATGTTACCACAGGAGATTATTACCTGACGGAAGTGGAGGACTTGAGAAAACTTCGGGATGAGCTGATGAAGTATGAACCTTCTGAGATTATCTGCAATGAAGCGTTTCTGGTGAGCGGATTTGATGTGGAAGAACTGCGCGCCAGGTATCACATATCCGTCAATGCGCTGGAGGCGCATATGTTTGATGATGAGGGCTGCAAACGTCTGCTGCTGCGTCATTTTAAGGTAAACACGCTGATAGGTCTGGGCGTGATGGAATTTCCTACGGGGTTGACGGCGGCGGGAGCGCTGCTGCAATATCTTTATGACACACAAAAGACGGAGCTTTCTCATTTTACACATTTGTATCCTTATTTGACAAGCAAGTATATGCTGCTTGACAGTTCCACCAGAAGAAATCTTGAGTTGACGGAAACCATTCGTGAAAAGCAGAAGAGAGGTTCTCTTTTGTGGGTTTTGGATAAGACCAGGACCGCCATGGGTGGGAGGCTGCTGCGAAGTATGCTGGAACAGCCTCTGATTGACAGGGAAGAAATGGAAAAACGTCTGGATGCGGTAGAGGATTTAAGCAGGGACAGTGTGTCCAGAGATGAAATCAGGGAATATTTGAATCCGGTTTATGATCTGGAGCGGCTGTTGAGCAAAGTGACTTATAAGACGGCAAATCCAAGGGATTTTATTGCTTTTCGCAATTCACTGGAAATGCTCCCGGCAATCAAAGCCGTTCTCAAGGGATTCACTGTTAGGGAGCTTAAAGAAATCGAAAGTGAAATGGATGGCCTGGAAGACATTTTTCAGTTGATTCGTGCGGCTATTGAAGACGATCCACCTATCACGATCCGGGAGGGTGGTATGATTCGGGATGGTTTCAACGAGACGGTGGATAAACTGCGCAGTGCAAAGAGAGACGGGAAGCAGTGGCTTGCCCAACTGGAAGAGCAGGACAGGGAGCGGACCGGAATTAAAAATCTCAAGATAAGATACAATAAAGTTTTCGGATATTATTTTGAAGTGACCAATTCATACAGGAATATGGTTCCGGAGGACTATGTCAGAAAACAGACGCTGGCCAATGCGGAGCGGTATACAACACCCAAGCTGAAGGAGTTGGAAGATACCATTTTAAATGCTGAGGAGAAGCTGACCACACTGGAATATGATTTGTTTTGTAAAATACGGGATTCTATTGCCGCTGAGCTTGAGCGAATCCAGAAGACGGCAAAGGCGGTGGCAAGGTTGGATGTATATGCGTCTCTGTCCCTGGTCTCCGAAAGGAATCATTATGTGAGGCCCAAGTTGAACGACAAAGGGGTTATTGATATTAAAGACGGCAGGCATCCAGTGGTGGAACAGATGATTTCTAACGATATGTTTATCTCCAATGATACACATTTGGATAACGGCAGTCATTGTATCAGTATTATTACGGGGCCTAATATGGCGGGAAAATCTACCTATATGCGGCAGACGGCATTAATTGTATTGCTGGCCCAGGTCGGATGCTTTGTACCTGCCAAAAGTGCAAATATCGGCATTGTGGACAGGATTTTCACCCGTGTGGGGGCCTCGGACGATCTTGCCAGCGGTCAATCTACTTTTATGGTGGAAATGAATGAGGTGGCCAATATTTTGCGCAATGCCACGGCGGACAGCCTGCTGATCCTGGATGAGATCGGGAGAGGAACCTCCACCTTTGACGGTCTCAGCATTGCATGGGCAGTTATAGAACATATCAGCAATCGGAAGCTTCTTGGAGCTAAGACACTGTTTGCAACCCACTATCATGAACTCACGGAGCTGGAGGGTAAGATGAGTAATGTCAACAATTACTGCATCGCCGTGAAGGAATGCGGGGACGATATTGTATTCCTGCGCAAGATAATCAAGGGCGGCGCAGACAAAAGTTATGGAATACAGGTGGCGAAATTAGCCGGTGTACCGGACATGGTGATTGGCAGGGCAAAAGAGATTGTAGAGCAGCTTACAGATAACGACATTATTGAAAAAATCCAGAATATTGCCGTGGAAGTAAAGGGCGATAAGGTGTTTTCCGGCAAAAAGCAGCCTCCGCCCGACGAAGTGGAACTGGCGCAGATTTCATTGTTTGACACGGTGACGGATGAGGACGTGCTGAGGGAATTGAAGGAGATTGAGCTGAATACGCTGGCGCCAATCGATGCCCTGAACGTGTTGTACAGGCTGCAGAATAAATTGAAGAACAGGTGGCAGTGCTAGTGTACTGAAAACTCGTTTTCCCGATCTGCACGTCCCAATTTGCGTGATTATGGCTTCAAATTCAGTCAACGTAGCCCGCTATGCTTCCTACGTTTGAAGTAAGTTTGAAGTAAACTTCCGCAAATTGTGTCGCACATCTCAGGGATAGCAGTTTTTGGACACGCCTTGAGAAAATACGAGGTAAGATATGGTACAGATACATATTCTGGATGCGGAGACAATAGATAAAATTGCGGCCGGGGAAGTGGTGGAGCGGCCGTCCAGTGTGGTGAAGGAGCTGGTGGAAAATGCCATTGATGCCGGGGCATCCAACCTCACTGTGGAGGTGAAGGATGGGGGAATTGAGCTGATTCGTGTGACAGATAACGGATGCGGAATGGAGCGGGGACAGCTTCGAACAGCCTTTTTGCGTCATGCCACCAGCAAGATCGAAGATGCAGAAGATCTTGCTCACATTTCCAGCCTTGGCTTTCGCGGCGAGGCACTGTCAAGTATTGCTGCGGTGGCAAAGGTGGAGGTTATCACAAAAGTGGCAGATCAGATGACGGGAAGCCGTATTTTGTTGGAGGGGGCCAAGGAGGTTGGATTTGATGAAGTCGGAGCGCCTCAGGGGACGACGTTTGTGGTCAGAAACCTGTTCTTTAACACGCCGGTAAGGCTGAAATTTCTAAAGCAGCCTGCTACGGAGGGCGGATATGTCACGGCGTTGATGGAACAGCTTGCTATGTCAAGGCCGGATGTCTCCTTCAAATTTCTTCTGGGAGGGCAGCTTAAATTCCATACTTCCGGAAACGGAGATTTGAGACAAGTGATATACCGGATACACGGGCGGGACGTGGCGGCGGCACTGGTTCCCATTCAGGCAAGACGGGGGGACATGTGTGTTGAAGGATATCTGGGAAAGCCGACGCTGGTCCGCTCCAACCGGAATCATGAGATATACTTTATCAACGGCAGATTTATCCGCAGTCATGTTGTGGCAAAGGCGGTGGAAGAGGGTTACAGGGAATATTTGATGCAGCATAAGTTTCCCTATTGTGTGCTTCATATCACCATGGATACCAACAGGGTGGACGTAAATGTTCATCCCACCAAGATGGATGTGCGTTTCAGCGATACTCAGGAGGTCTGTGGATTTCTTGCGGATGCGGTGAGGCAGGCTCTGCGGAATCATGAGATGATACCGGAGGCTCTGTTGTCTACACAGCAGGAGTTGCGGGAGGCACGGTTTCAGGAAAGGAAAGAACAAGAGTCCAAAATCGTACCGGAACCTTTTGAAAGTGTGCGCGGCAATGCATATATGGTGATGGAGGAGGCAAAATATGTAAAAGAAAATCCACCCAAACAGGATTTTGCACAAAATCCCGTTTGGAGCCGTGTAAAAAATAATGAGGATCCTGTTGGAATGCAGGGAGAGCAAGGATTATCGGATATCTTGGCGGAGCGGGAAGAACCCTTTTACTCGGAAACTACCGAATTTGAGGGGGAGAGCGGCCAGCTGTCGGAAAAAGATTCGCAAGCAGACTTGAAAAAGGAAGAGAAGTGTGAGCCTTATGTGGACGGGGGCGTACAGATGAACCTTTTTGAGGACAAGATTCTGACAGAAGATAATCGGGCGCGATTTCGTGTGATTGGGCAAGTGTTCGGAACTTATTGGCTGATTGAATTTGAGGAAAAGTTATTGATGATGGATCAGCATGCGGCCCATGAGAAAGTCAATTATGAGCGCCTGATAAAACAGTACCGTGAAAAAAGGATTGTGTCCCAGGGGTTAATGCCGCCTGTAATTGTCAGTTTGACTGGGCAGGAAGAGGCAGTTTTAAAGGAGCATTATGATGTTTTCGTGTCTCTGGGGTTTGAGATAGAGAGCTTTGGAGGCAGCGAATATGCCCTGAGGGGAGTACCCATGGATTTATATGGCTGTAATGAACAGGAGATGTTTCTGGAGGTATTGGACGAGCTGGCAGAGGGCGCTGCCGGGTATGGAAATATCCGTGTGATTGAAGAAAAAATTGCATCCATGTCCTGTAAGGCAGCGATAAAGGGAAACAGTACCCTGAGCAATGCGGAAGCGGAAGCCCTGATAGATGAATTGCTCACATTGGACAATCCCTATAATTGTCCCCACGGCAGGCCAATCATTGTCACAATGACAAAAGCGGAAATGGACAGGAAATTTAAGCGAATCGTTAATTAAGAGGACTGAACTGAAAGGGACGGCTGGGGATTGCATCAGGCGGCAGGTGGAAGGAATGTGCGGTGAGGATTTGGAGAAACTCCCCATGATCGTGTTGGCGGGGCCCACGGCAGTGGGAAAGACAAAGCTTTCTATAGCTTTGGCAAAAGCGGTGGGGGGAGAGATTGTGTCGGCGGATTCCATGCAGGTATATAGGCATATGGATATCGGTTCTGCCAAGATTACCCAGGAAGAAATGCAGGGGATTCCGCATCATATGATCGACATATTGGATCCGTGGGAAGAATTTAATGTGGCCGTATTCAAAGAAAGGTGTGAAAAATGTTTGCCGGGTATCTATGAAAGGAAACATATTCCCATCATTACAGGGGGAACGGGATTTTATATTCAGGCCTTGCTGCGGGATATCTCCTTTGGTGAGAACGGCGATAACACAAAGTATCGGGAGACGCTGGAAGCGGTGGCCGCAAAAAAGGGAGCGGCGTATCTGCATGATATGTTGAGAAAGGTTGATCCTGCGTCTGCGGAGGCGATTCATGTAAACAACAGGAAACGTGTTATCAGAGCGCTGGAATATTTCTATTTGACAGGAGAACCTATTTCACTCCATAATGAAAGAGAGCGAGGCAAAGCTTCCGCCTATCGGTCTTGTTATTTTGTTCTAAACGACATCAGAGAACGTCTGTATGCAGGCATTGAGAGGCGGGTGGACGCAATGCTTGCGGAAGGCCTTGTGGAGGAAGTGAAGGAGCTGCGCCATATGGGCTGCCACAGAGGAATGGTTTCCATGCAGGGGCTGGGTTATAAGGAAATACTGGCATATCTGGAGGGAGAGATGTCTCTGGAACAGGCGGTGGAACAGATCAAGCGCAGCACAAGGCATTTTGCAAAAAGACAGCTAACCTGGTTCAGCAGAGAACAGGATGTAATTTGGGTGAATAAGGAATCGTTTGGATATGAGGAAGAACGTATCTTGGAGTTTTTGCTGGAAGATATACGGAATAAAATGACGGTGAGATGCTGACCTCGCACAGTGGGCTTCAGGTGGTAAGGAAAATGCAGGCGGATAAGGAGGAACAGGGCTGTCGGAGACGGCGCTGCAGGTGGAATATGAAAGAATCGAATACCGGAGGCATCCGGGAAATGTATGCCGGTTTGGGAATAGAAAATGCTGTTTACGAATTTGGAAATGCGGTGTTGAAAGAATTGAGAGATCGTTTCCAGGAGATTGATGAAATTTCCGAATATAATCAGATGAAAGTGGTTGGAGCGATGCAGGAGTGCAGGGTAAGTGACGCGTGTCTGCTCGGAACTACCGGTTACGGATATGATGATCTGGGCCGTGACACGCTGGAAGCGGTTTATGCAAAAGTGTTTCATACGGAAGACGCACTGGTAAGGCCGCAGATTACCTGTGGCACACATGCGCTTGCGCTTGCGCTGATGAGTAATCTCAGGCCTGGGGACGAGCTGCTTTCACCGGTTGGAAAACCTTACGATACATTGGAGGAAGTGATTGGGATCCGGCCCTCAAAAGGTTCTCTGGCGGAGTATGGGGTCACTTACGGACAGGTGGATCTGCTTGCAGACGGCGGATTTGACTATGAGGGAATCAGAGCGGCTTTGCGTGAGAGGACTCGTCTGGTGACGATTCAGCGCTCCAAGGGATATCAGACCAGGCCTACGCTGTCCGTGGAACGGATCGGAGAATTGATTTCATTTGTCAAGGGAATTAAGCCGGATGTGATCTGCATGGTGGACAACTGTTACGGGGAATTTGTGGAGATCAGGGAACCCGGCGATGTTGGCGCTGATATGGTGGTGGGGTCTCTGATCAAGAATCCGGGGGGCGGATTGGCGCCGATAGGCGGATATATTGCCGGTAAGAGGAGTTGTGTGGAAAACGCGGCGTTTCGGTTGACGTCTCCGGGACTTGGCAAAGAGGTGGGGGCGTCCCTTGGCATATTGAAGGATTTCTATCAGGGGTTGTTTCTGGCTCCTTCGGTAACGGCGTCCGCGCTGAAAGGGGCGGTATTTGCGGCAAATCTCTATGAAAAGCTGGGTTTTGCGGTAATTCCAGACGGGAGCGAGAGTCGGCATGACATTATTCAGGCAATCACTTTCGGCACGCCGGAGGGAGTCACGGCGTTCTGTGAAGGGATTCAGGCGGCGGCGCCTGTGGACAGTCATGTAAAGCCTCAGGCGGCGGATATGCCCGGGTATGACGCGAAAGTGATCATGGCGGCGGGGGCTTTTGTCTCCGGTTCCTCCATAGAACTTTCCGCAGACGCGCCCATACGACCTCCCTATGCGGTTTATTTTCAAGGAGGGCTTACCTGGCAGCATGCAAAATTCGGTATTTTAAAATCTCTGCAGGCGCTGGTGGACAGCGGGGTGGTGGACAGGAAAGATCTGAACTGTAGCATTCTGTAGAAAAACCGCAAAATAAATTCTATGATTTTTGTGTACAGTTTTTACATTTTGTGGTACTATATAGAGGTCTGTAAGAATTGGAACAAAAGGGACAAACTGTTTAAAAAAGGAAAACAGGGATTTGTGACATTGACTGGGTCAGGGCAGCCCGGCAATGAGATAATTTGTGAGTTCCTTGTTGTGCAATGACTCTGTTCCGCTTATGGATGCGTCGGAGAAGGTTGGGAAGAGGAGACGCATGAACAGCAGACAGACAAAATCGTCCGGGGTGTTCAGAGAGGACGAGAGGGGAGAGCAGGTTCTACAGCCGGAGAGAGTACAATCGGAGCTTCCCTACGAAAGATTTATGAGATTTGGACCCGAAAATCTCACGGAAGCAGAACTATTGGCAATTATTATACGCACGGGAACCCGAGCGAAAAGCGCGTTGCAGATTGCCTGGGAAGTATTGGCGCTTGCCAGATATCCCAAAGAGGGGCTGCTTGGCCTGTATGATGTGACGTTGGAAGAGCTACAGGACATAAAGGGCATCGGTGAAGTCAAGGCGGTAAAACTGAAATGTCTGACAGAACTTTCCATGAGAATGAGTAAGGCCAGGGCAAAGAAGGGGATAAGCTTCCACAGCTCCGGACAGGTTGCCAATTACTTTATGGAAGAGCTGCGGCACCGCAGTACGGAATGCGTGATACTGGTGTGTCTTGACGCCAAGTGTCAGGTGATCTGTGAAAAGATGCTTTCCGAGGGGAGCGCCACGATGTCGCTTATTTCGCCAAGAGAGATATTCCTGACGGCTCTGAAGAATCGGGCGGTGAATATCCTGCTGATACACAATCACCCCAGCGGCGATCCGACTCCCAGCAGTTCGGACAAGCTGCTCACGGTCAATTTGAAGATAGCGGGCGAACAGATGGGACTGCCGTTGCTGGATCATATTGTCATAGGAGATAATAACTATGTCAGCTTTAAGGAGTCGGCATGGTTTTCGACACCGGAATAGAACCATGAATATACAAATAAGAAAGGGGTTGTCATTTTGGCAAACAACGCATTTGGTATCGATTTAGGAACAAACAACATTAAAATTTACAGTAAGGGCGACGATCATGTTCTAGTGGAGAAAAACATGATTGCTATTGAGAATAAGAATATTCTTTTTGCATACGGTAATTCCGCTTATGAAATGTATGAGAAAGCGCCTAGCAATATTCATATTTCTTATCCGTTATCCAATGGTGTGATTGCGGATATCAAAAACATGGAGACTTTGGTTCGGTATTTTGTGACGGATCTGCAGAAGGGTACAACAAAACCCGCAGATTTTTATATTGCAGTTCCGTGGGATGTGACGGAGGTTGAAAAGAGAGCGTTTTATGATCTGGTAAAAGACGCCAATGTGAAGGCAAAGAAGATTATGGTGGTGGAGAAGGCCGTGGCGGATGGTCTTGGCCTGGATATTGACGTGAAGAACTCACAGGGGGTTCTGGTGGTCAATGTGGGCTATGAGACCACGGAAATATCCATTCTTTCCCTGGGGGGAATTGTACTCAGCCGCCTGATCAAGACCGGAGGACTGAAATTTGATGAGGCAATTCGCGCCGCTGTGAGAAAAGAATTCAGCCTGATCATCGGCGGTAAGACGTCCGAAATGGTAAAGATTTCCTTAAAGGAACTGGAACAGGCGGGAAAGGGTGCCATTGTATACGGAAGAGATATCGTCACGGGACTTCCCGTGGAAAGAGAAATCCCCACCAAGCTGGTGAACGAGTGTCTGGAAGAGCATTTTAATTCCATTGTGGACAATGTAAAGGTGATCTTAGAGCGGACGCCGCCGGAGTTGGCTGCGGATATTTACCGCCACGGTATTTATCTTACGGGCGGGGCCTCTCAGATCAGCCACTTGGAGGAACGTCTGGCTTCCGGTACGGGGCTGAAGGTGAATGTATCGGACGTGCCTTTGACCAGCGTAGTCATGGGACTTGCCAAGATTATCAAGGACGACAATTATAAATCCGTAGCATATGCGATTGAAGGGATGAGTAAATGAGCCCAGTGATAAAAAGAAAAGGGGAGAGGTTTACGCTACCGAGTAAATATCTCCTCTTTATTTTAACAGCACTCTGTGTTGCTTTGATGTTGGTCACATTCGGGTCGGATGTGTTTAACAGGCCTTTTAATACGGCGGTTGGATATGTGATTGTGCCCTTCCAGCAGGGGATCGGAAAGGTCGGAGAATGGCTGTCAAACCGTTCCGACGAGCTGGTGCAGATTCGGATGCTGTTGGAGGAAAATATCCGATTGAAAGAAGAGATTGCGGTGCTGACAGAGGAAAATACTTTGCTCCAGCAGGATAAATACGAGCTGAACAATCTTCGGGAGCTCTATGAGCTGGACAGACAGTACAGCGAATATAATAAGGTTGGCGCAAGGGTTATCGGAAGGGATTCTGGAAACTGGTATTCTTCGTTCCTGATTGATAAGGGGGAGGAAGATGGCTTTGCGGTGGATATGAATGTAATTGCAGGAGGCGGCCTGGTGGGGCGGATTACATCCGTGGGGCCAAACTGGTCCAGGGTGACGGCCATTATTTCGGATAACCACAATGTAAGCGGCATGACGCTTTCTACGGAAGATAATCTTATGGTGTCGGGAGATTTAAAACGGATGGCGGAAGGGTACATTACTTTCAGTCAGCTTGTGGACAGTCAGGACCGGGTAAAGGAATGGGATAAGGTGGTTACATCCAATATCAGCGACAAATATCTGCCCAATATTTTAATCGGATATATCGGTTCCATAGAAAAAGACGCCAATAATTTGACTAAATCGGGATTGCTGGTACCTGCGGTAGACTTTGAGCACTTGGGTGAAGTGCTGGTGATTACGGATCGGAAGCAGAGCGCTAAGTAAATCGCGTCAGAGCTTATTGGAAAACGAAAAACAGGAGGCAGGATGCTTAGGAAGATCACGGTATTTTTGTTTATCATCATATGTTTTATTTTACAGTGCAGCGTATTCAGTGTCCTGGCGCTGGCGGGAATCATTCCCAATCTGATGATTATCCTCACATCTTCCTTTGGCTTTATGCGTGGGGAAAGGGAAGGGCTTCTGATCGGATTTTTCTGTGGGCTTTTAAGCGATATCTTTTTTGGCGGGTTTCTTGGGTTTTACGCGCTGCTTTTGATGTACATAGGCTATTTAAACGGTAAGTTCAGCGGGATTTTTTATCCGGAGGATATCAAGCTGCCCATTGCGTTGATTATTATCAGTGATTTGTCATATGGCATTATATGCTATGTATTGTTATTTATGCTTCGCGGCAGGTTTCAGTTTCCGTTTTATTTTATGCATGTGATTCTGCCGGAGACATTATACACAATCTTGGCTACAATATTTATATATCCGATTATTTTGAAGGTAAATACAAAATTGGAAGATTGGGAGAAAAGGAGAGCGCAGAAATTTGTTTGATGAATTTAAAGATAAACTGATCGCTATTGTGACAAGCAGGCTGACTGTTTTTACGCTGGTGTTTGGGGTACTGAGCGCTATCCTTGTTTATCGCTGTTTTAATCTGCAGATCGTCAACGGCGCGCGGTATTTGGAAGAATTTGTTCTGGAGATCGAGAAGACCCGGGATATAGCCAGTATCAGGGGGGATATATACGACAGAAACGGTAATGTTCTCGCCTACAACGAGCTTGCCTATTCCGTGAAAATAGAGGATGTGATAGAGTCAGGCAGTCAGAAAAACACAAAAATGAATGCGGTTATCTTAGACCTGATTCAGATGATAGAAAAAAACGGCGACAAATGTATCACGGATTTTAAGATCTATATAAATGAGGACGGCGATTTTTCGTTTACCGTGGGCGGCAACAGTCTGCTGCGGTTCCTGGCGGATATATACGGCAAGAAGACGATTGGTGAACTGAGTGATGTGCAGAGGACGGCTACGGCTCAGGAGGTTATGGAATATTTAAGCCGTACCGGTGGCTTTGCCATAGGGGAATACGAAAATACGGAAGACAAGAGAAACAGCAAATTTCTTGCGGGAAAAGGATATACAAAGGAGGAATGGCTTAAGCTGGTCACGATCCGCTATGCCATGTACCTGACCTCTTACCGGAAATATATCGGCACTACTGTTGCCACCAATATCAGTCCCAAAACGGTTGCGGTGCTTATGGAAAATTCACAGTCGCTGCCGGGAGTCACCATTGTGGAGGATACCGTTCGCAGATATGTGGACAGTAAATATTTTGCACATGTATTGGGCTATACGGGAAAGATTTCTTCCGATGAGCTGACAGAGTTGAATGGGCGGATGGAGGAAGAGGGCAAAAGCGGAGATACTTACAGCATCAATGACGTGGTGGGAAAGGGTGGAATAGAATCTTATCTGGAGACCACACTGCAGGGTGAAAAAGGGTATGAAAAGGTAGTCGTGGATGTTATGGGAAGGGTGATCTCCATTGAAGAACGCAAGGAGCCTACCGCAGGCCAGGATGTATATTTGACGATTGACAAGGATTTGACAAAGGCTGTCTATAATATTTTGGAACAGAAGCTGGCGGGACTTGTATCCAGTAAGATTATCAATGCGAAAGAGTATAAGGCGGCGGAAAACGCCAAGAGTTCCGATATTAAGATACCGATTTATGACGTCTATTATACCATGTTCAGCAATGCCGTCATTGACATGAAGCGGATGGGAGAAGAGAATGCCCAGGAGACGGAAAAAGCGGTTTATGATGCGTACATCTCGTACAAACAGTCGGTTTATGATAGGCTTGTCCATGAGCTGACACAGGGAATGACGCCTTATAATCAGCTTGGAAAAGAATATCAGGTCTACCAGAGTAATATTGTGAGTCTGCTGAGAAAAAACGGCGTTATTATGGAGGAGGCGGTAGATTCTACAGATGCCGTTCAAATTGCCTGGGCCCAGGAGGAAGTGATCAGCCTGAGCGAATACTTAAAGTATTGTATTTCAAAGAACTGGATAGATGTGAACAAACTGGATCTGGACGATAAGTACTCGGATTCGACAGAAATCTATTCTAAAATCGGCGAATACATCATTGCCATGATAGATAAGAATTCCGAGTTTCAAAAGCGTTTATTTAAATATATGCTTCTGGAAGATGTGATAGATGGCAGTCAGGTGTGTAAAGTCCTATGTGAACAGAACTTGGTGGAAGTGTCCGAGACGGACAGGGTGGCGATTTTTGAAGGTAAGATTACCGCGTATGAATTTATGAAAAACCGCATTGACAATCTGGATATCACGCCTGCACAGCTGGCGTTAGATCCCTGTAACGCCTCAGTGGTGATCACGGATGTAAATACGGGGGATGTGCTTGCCATGGTGTCTTATCCGGGATATGACAACAATAAAATGGCTAATTCCATCGACGCGGAGTATTATGCGAAGTTGAATACGGACAAGGCAAATCCTCAATATAATTATGCCACACAGTATGCGGCCGCACCCGGTTCCACGTTTAAAATGGTGTCTTCAACGGCAGGTTTGTTGGAGGAAGTCATCCGCCTGGAAGACAGTATTAACTGTACTGGTACGTTTACGGAGATTCCGTCCTCGCCAAGATGCTGGAGAACCTATGGACATGGCAATGAGAGCCTGATCACTGCAATCAGGGATTCCTGTAATTATTATTTCTACGATGTGGGGTATATGCTTTCCTCCATGTCAGGGGTCTATAATGAGACGGAAGGGTTGGATATTCTCAAAAAGTATGCGGATATGTACGGCCTTACCGAGAAATCCGGAGTGGAGATCTCCGAGACCGCACCCAGTGTATCGACGGAGGATCCTGTGAGATCTGCCATCGGGCAGGGCAACAGCAGTTACACTACGGCGGGACTGGCAAGATATGTGGGAACGGTGGCAAACGGGGGGACCTGTTTTGATTTGACCTTACTTGACAAGATTACGGATTCTGACGGAAATACCATTCGGGAATTTACACCGAAAATACGCAATACCATCGAAATGCCGGAGGCTTATTGGGACGCCATTCATGCAGGAATGCGCCAGGTAATTGAAAATAAGAGCTATTTCAGTGACTTGGCCGTCAATGTGGCAGGAAAGACAGGTACAGCGGAACAGCTCAGGACAAGGCCAAACCATGCGAACTTTGTGTGTTATGCGCCTTATGAGCAGCCGGAGATAGCCATCGCCACCAGGATTCCCTTCGGATATTCTTCCGATTATGCGGCACAGGCCACAAGGGATATCATCAAGTATTATTACGGACTGGCGGAGGAGGATAAGCTGATTACAGGCGTTGCGGATACTCCAGACGGCGGAATTTCAAATGAAATGTAAGCTGAGAAGGGGATGGAATCAGAACCATAAAAGTGTGGGGATAAAACCGAAATCGGAGGTGGCGAAATGAAAGAGGCTGTTGTCATAAAGAGCTTTCCCAATGGCATTGCATTGCGCCTGGATGCGGAGCTGCCCTTTGATAAACTTTTGGAGGTAATCGGATATAAGTTTTCCGAGGCACGGGGGTTTTTTGGAAATGCCACAATGGCATTGTCCATAGAGGGGAGAAGGGTGTCGGATGCGGAGGAATTATGTATCTTGGATGCCATCAGTGAAAACAGTGATTTGCATATTATCTGCCTTGTGGGACAGGACGGGGAAACCGAGAAAAAATTTGTCAAGGCAATATCCCATATGGAAAATAAATTTGCGGAGGAAGAAAAGGATGGGCAGTTTTATCGGGGAAGTCTGAAGAACAGAGATGTGCTTGAGACGGAAAACAGTATTATAATGCTGGGGGATGTTCATCCGGGAAGCGCTGTCATAAGCGCAAAAAATATTATAGTTTTAGGCGGGCTCTACGGCGAGGCATATGCCGGCGGCAACGGACGCGAAGGGGCCTTTGTAGCAGCGCTTGAAATGTTGCCGGAAAGAATTAAAATCGGCGATTTCAAATATAGACCAAATTCTAAACAGGCAAAAAAGGTATTGCAGCCCAAAGTACGGCCGAAAATTGCATATGTGAAAAACGAGAGAATTATTTTGGATACGCTCACCAAAGATTTGCTGAGCACATTCTGAAAGTGGTGTATATCTTTTCAGAAAAGTGTTTGGAGGACGACATAATTTTTTAATGGAGGATTGGAAGATGGAAGAAAGGCATTCCATGGAGCAGAAAGGCTCCGAAGTCATTGTCGTCACTTCAGGAAAAGGCGGTGTGGGCAAGACCACCACAACTGCAAACGTAGGAACAGGTCTGGCTAAGCTTGGGAAAAAGGTCTGTCTGATCGATACGGACATAGGTTTGCGCAATCTGGATGTGGTCATGGGACTGGAAAATCGGATCGTATATAATCTGGTTGACGTGGTGGAGGGAAATTGCAGAGTAAAGCAGGCGCTGATACGCGATAAACGACATCCCGGACTGTATCTGATGCCATCTGCTCAGACAAGGGACAAGACTGCGGTATCGCCAGGACAGATGGTTAAGGTGATTGATCATTTAAAGGAACAGTTTGATTACATTATCTTGGACTGTCCTGCAGGGATTGAGCAGGGGTTCCAAAATGCCATTGCCGGGGCAAACAGGGCTTTGGTGGTGACAACGCCGGAAGTGTCGGCGATTCGGGACGCAGATCGAATTATCGGCCTGCTGGAGGCTAACGGCTTTCAACAGATGGACTTGATCATCAACAGGCTGCGGATGGATATGGTCAGGCGGGGAGATATGATGTCCGCGCAGGATGTGGTGGATATTCTGGCCATTCCCATGATCGGTATTATTCCGGATGATGAGAATGTAGTTGTGGCAACCAACCAGGGGGAGCCTTTGGTGGGAAGCAGTTCCCCTGCGGGACAGGCATATGCAAATGTAGTACACCGGGTAGACGGAAAAGAAGTTCCTTTTCTGAACTTTGATAAAAGTATTTCTTTCTGGACCAGGGTTACGGGCATTTTTCATAAGGCATAGGAGGAGTGAAAATGAGACATTTTTTTCGCAGAAAGAGCTCCTGCCAGATAGCGAAAGACAGATTAAAGATTTTATTGATTTCGGACAGAGTAAATTGTTCGCCGGAAATGATGGAGCTGATTAAAATGGATATTGCCAAGGTGATATCCAAGTACATGAAGATAGATGCAGATAATATGGAGATTCAGATCAATACCAAAGGAAATAAATTGGGGAGAGGGGGGAAAATGCCTTCCCTGTATGCCCATATTCCTATCGTGGATGTGGCGGCCAATCAGGATGTAGTTTCAAAGTAACTGCATTAGGCTCATGAGCTGGCGTAGGGAACGAACGCGGTGGAAACGTAAAGGAGCCACTTTCAGAAATCTAAGATTTCACAGAGGAGATTATGTTTAAGAGATACAGAATTCGAGACTATGATTTTAAACTGGCGCTGATGGTGATTGCACTTTCGATAGTGGGTATTATGGCAATCGGAAGTGCCGAGCAATCACTCCAGAAAAAACAGTTTTATGGGGTAATTGCCGGAGTGGTTATTATGGCGATTATTTCTTTCATCGACTACAGTTTTATTTTAAAATTATATTGGCTGATGTATGTGGGAAATCTGGCGCTTCTGGTTGCCGTCTGGCAATTTGGATCGGATTCCCATGGCGCCCAGCGCTGGCTGCAGATTGGGAGTTTTCGCTTCCAACCCTCGGAAACTGCAAAAATTATATTGATTTTATTCTTTGCACAGTTTATTATGAAACATAAGAAGAATTTGAACACGGTGGGAATTATAGGCTGCTGTATTGTAATGATTGCGCTTCCGTGGGCGCTTGTATATAAACAGCCGGATCTTTCCACAAGTATTGTGCTTCTGGCTTTGTTTTGCGTTATTATGTTTGCCGGAGGTATCAGCCTGAAGCTGGTGTTTGGAGTGCTGGCGGTAGCGATACCTGCGGTGGCGCTGGTGATCTCGCTTGCGCTGCAGCCGGATAATGAATTCCTTACAACCAATCAGAGAAATCGTATCCTTGCCTTTGTTAATCCGGAAGAATATTCCACAACATTTGCTTATCAGCAGTTGAATTCTGTAAAAGCCATTGCTTCGGGACAGCTGGAGGGAAAAGGATATAAAAATAATGAGATTACTTCGGTCAAAAACGGTAATTTTATTTCCGAGGCGGAGACAGATTTTATCTTTTCCGTGATTGGTGAAGAGTTTGGTTTTAAGGGAAGCTGTCTGGTAATAGGACTTTTGTTTGTTATTTCCCTGGAATGTATCTCGGTTGCGCGAAAGGCGAAGGATGTGGCCGGGATGATTATCGGCGCAGGTATGGGGGGATTGGTCGCCGTTCAGGGATTTTTCAATATTGGTGTGGCTACGTTTATTCTTCCCAATACGGGGCTGCCGCTGCCATTTGTCAGTTATGGACTTACGTCCCTAATGAGCCTGTATATTGGAATGGGGTTTGTTTTGAATGTGAGGCTTCAGGCAAAAAAAGCAAAATAGTAGAGCATTTAAGTTATGACATAATGAAAAGGGGGTATTGCACCATGAATATTGCGCTGATTGCACATGATGCAAAGAAAAAGCTGATGCAGAATTTCTGCATTGCTTACAGGGGAATTTTAAGCAAAAACGATTTGTTTGCGACAGGTACTACCGGACGCTTGATAGAGGAGGTTACCAATTTGAGTATCCACAAGTTTCTGGCGGGGCACTTGGGCGGGGAACAGCAGATTGGCGCTCAAATTGAGCACAATCAGATGGATCTTGTCATTTTCCTTCGGGATCCGCTTACCCCAAAGATACATGAGCCGGATGTGAATAATGTTGTTCGCCTCTGCGATATGCACAATATTCCGCTGGCGACCAATCTGGCAAGTGCGGAACTGTTGATCAAGTCTCTGGACAGAGGAGATTTAGAGTGGCGTGAGATGTACAAATAACGATAAAACTAAAAAGAAGAAATCCTTCACAGGTGTCTGTGCATTGGCTTTGTGTACATGTCTATGTCTGGGAGGATGCGGCCAGCTGACATATGACATGCCCTATCACATGGACTATGACGTCAGCAGCTTTAATGTGGTGTCCAGGCAGGAGAGGAGAACCACAGTTCCGTTTGCGGCAGGGCTGTGTGTTGCGGCAGGGGATGTGACGGAAGGCACCGAAGTGGATATGACGAGAGCGGAGGCAGCCGCGCTGTTTGCACTTGACAGCCGGGAGGTGCTCTATGCGAAAAATATTCATGAAAGATTGTATCCGGCCAGCTTGACAAAAGTCATGACGGCGCTTGTGGCGTTGGAAAACGGAAAGCTGAATCAGACATTGACGGCTACCAGCGCGGTTAATATCACGGAATCAGGAGCGGTTTTATGCGGTTTGAAGAGTGGAGACACCATGACACTTGACCAGGCACTCCGCATTTTGCTTGTGTATTCTTCCAATGATGTGGCCATGCTGATTGCGGAAAATATTGGGGGAAGCGTAGAGCATTTCGTGGAGATGATGAACGAAAAGGCTCGTTTATTGGGCGCTACCAATACCAATTTTATGAATCCCCACGGGCTCACGGACTTAAACCATTATACCACGGCATATGACCTTTATTTGATCTTCAATGCGGCGATCAAATTTGATACTTTTAATGAGATTATACATATGTCAAATTATCAAACCGTATATTATGATGCGGACGGCAAGGCAAAGGAATTTAACAAATCCACCTCCAACCTGTTCCTTAGGGGAAATTATCAGGCGCCGGCCAATGTGACGGTGATAGGAGGCAAAACCGGAACTACCATGGCTGCCGGAAACTGTCTGATATTGTTTTCGCGGGATGAAAACGGCGATCCCTATATTTCTGTTATTTTGCGGGCCGAGTCGCCGGATACGCTTTACGGTCAAATGATAGATTTACTTGAGGAGATTCACAAATAGAGGTTGTTTTTTAAGCCCTTTTCCCTTATAATATAAGGAGAGCATTCCGTGAAGTCTCTGGTCGATGCAATTTGTATTACTATAACTTATTACAACAGGAGGGTTTCCAATGGTCCAGTTAATTGTAGGCAAAAAAGGCAAGGGAAAGACAAAGCAGTTATTGGATAAAGTAAATCAGGAGATTAAAGAAATATCGGGTAATATTGTATACCTTGACAAAAGTGCCAAACATATGTATGAATTAAATAATAAGGTGCGCCTGATTGATGTATCTCAATTTATGATTGAGGGTGGAAGTGAATTCCTCGGGTTTGTAAGCGGTATTATTTCCCAGGATCATGATTTGCAACAGATGTATTTTGACAGCTTTTTGAAAATTGCGTGTTTGGAAGGTATTGACATTACGGCTACCGTGGAAAAATTGGAAAAACTCAGCCAAAAATTCGAAGTAGATTTTATTTTAAGCGTCTCAATGGATGAATCGGAACTTCCGGAAAGTTTAAAGGATAAAATCATTGTCTCATTATGATCTGTAGATGTGCTGTAATGGTTCGGCAGGTTGTCCGAACATTTGAATGATATGTAAATGACTTCAGGGAATGAACAGCAACGATTACACACGAAAGCCTCGGAACAATTACCGGGGCTTTTGTATGGAGGCAACATAAATTGGCCAAGGGAAAGATTAAAAAATACAGAAAACCTCTTAACTTGAATATTGGCATGCTTATTTTTGGCGTCATCTTTGTTTATGTTTCTATCTATGTACTTATGTATTTTCAGACAAGCCATATAGTGCGATATGAGGTTAAGGAAGGTTCTCTGGCAACGGATACTATTTATCGTGGCATCGCACTGCGGGATGAAACGGTGATTTATGCACAGTCTGCAGGGTATGTAAATTATTATGCCCGGGAGGGGGCGCGTGTGGCCAAAAATGACCTTGTCTATGTGGTGGATGAAACCGGACGTTTGAGTGACAGCCTGGCAAGTATGAATCTGGGAGCAAATTCGCTCTCGGCAAAGGAACTTGCGGAATTCAGAAGTGAAATTGTCAATTTCATGCATGGTTTTGATACTTCACGTTTTGACAATACATATGATTTTAAATTTTCTCTGAAAAATACGGTGTTAAAGCTGGCCAATTTAAATATGCTGCAGGGAATCAGTGATTTGGGCAGTGCTTCCGGCATAGGGGTTATCAATTACGCCTATGCGCCTGTTACGGGGATTGTGGCCTACTGGACGGATGGCTATGAAAATCTTACCCCTCAGGATATTACAATAGATATCCTGGAAGGAAAGGAGTACAAGAAAAATAATATTATGGGGAATACCCTGATGGCTGCGGGCGATGCGGTTTATAAGCTGTCCACCAACGAAACCTGGTCCGTAGTTATTCCCATTGACCCCCAGCGGGGGGCTGAGCTGCAGGAAGAGGGGTATATCAAGGTTCGATTTTTGAAGAATCAATATGAGTCCTGGGGCGCTACAAAACTCTTATCCAATGCGGACGGAGAAACTTATCTTCAGCTGACCTTTACCAATTCCATGCTAACCTTTATGTCGGACAGGTTCCTTGATATAGAGTTGATTGTGGAGGATGAGAGAGGACTGAAAATACCGGTATCTTCCATTGTTCAGAAAGAGTTTTTCCTGGTGCCGGACACATATGTTATTCCCGGAGGAAATAACGGGGGGGATAGCATTCGTCGTCAGTGCTATCAGGAGGACGGCACGATTTCCAGTGAAACAGTAGAAATTGACGTGTACTATTATGACAGTGACGAGAAGGAATATTATCTGGACAGCTCCGTTTTGAATGCGGGAGATATTCTTTATCAGCCGGAGGGAGAAGAAACCTACACGGTGAGCAGGCGAGCTACTTTAATCGGCGTATATAATATGAATAAGGGATATGCGGATTTTAAACAGATCAGTATCCTGTATCAGAACGATGAGTATGCCATTGTTAAGCCAAATACAAAATATGGGCTCAACGTCTATGATTATATTGTACTGAATGCGGAGAGTGTGAGAGATGACCAGTTTATCAACCAGAATAAATAGTACGGAGATGCTGCTTTGGGAGAATCTGGAAGAGGTGGAAGAAAAGATTCGGGCTGCCTGCGAAAGAGCCGGAAGAAGCAGGGAAGAGGTTCGACTGATTGCCGTCAGCAAAACCAAACCGGTCTCCATGCTGCAGGAAGTTTATAGGGCGGGAATCAGGGACTTCGGAGAGAACAAGGTACAGGAACTGCTGGAAAAGATTCCGCAGCTTCCTTCAGATATCCGATGGCATATGATAGGGCATCTGCAGAGAAACAAAGTAAAGTACATAGTGGATAAGGTGGCAATGATTCACAGTGTGGATTCTCTGGCTCTGGCGGAGGAGATCAGTCGTGAGGCCGTTAAGAAGGGAGTCTGTGTGGATATTTTGATGGAGGTTAACGTTGCGGAGGAAGCCAGTAAGTTTGGCGTGTCCGTAGAAGAAGCCCCTGAATTGGCGGAAAGTATTTCCAGGCTTCCCGGCATATGTTTAAAGGGCTTGATGACCATAGCTCCTTATACGGAACAACAGGAGGATAATCGTTGCATTTTTCGTAAATTATCCCGATTGGCTGTTGACATACAAGAGAAAAACATTGATAATGTTGATATGCATCTTTTATCAATGGGGATGACGGGAGATTATGCCGTGGCAATCGAAGAAGGGGCCGTATATATCAGGGTTGGCACGGGTATTTTTGGAGAGAGGAACCGTAAAGTAACAACCGCATGAAGTTTCGGTTTGATTCTTGCGCGCAAATGGCCATGTGGCTGTGAAGGCCGCCAGGTACAGATATCCAGCAATAAAATTTGGGATATTTGGTGTGACAGTGAAAGGTGATATTAAAACGATGGGTGTAATGGACAAGTTTTTGAATTATATGAAGTTAAACGGTGAAGATGACGAAGAAGAGTACTACGATGACGATTATCTGGACGATGAGGACATGGAACCTGCTCCTATGCCCAGAAGGTCTGCTCCCAGGGCTGTAGAGACAGATGACTATGAAGAGCGTCCCGTGACTCCAAAGAGACAGTCTTCTGCTGCTAGTAAAATCACACCAATTAATAAACAGTCTTCCAGGAGGGTTTCCAGCAACGGTATGGAGGTTTGTGTGATCAAACCGACATCTGTGGAGGATGCAAGGGAAATTACGGAGACCCTTTTGGCAAATCGCACTGTTGTGTTAAATCTGGAGGGGCTGGATGTGGATATTGCCCAGAGGATTATTGATTTTACAAGTGGTTCCTGCTTTGCTATTTCGGGAAATTTACAGAAAATATCTCATTATATTTTCATTATCACTCCTTCCAGTGTGGATGTTTCGGGAGATTTTCAGGATATTTTCGGAGATTCTTTTGAAATGCCCTTAAATACATAGGAATAAGAAGGGATACTTAAAATATGGCTGAGAGATTACCGATTTTATATAATAAGAAACCGTGTTATGACATTGTCTTTACCCGTTCCTTTGATATGCTTTGGGAGGAACTGGAACTGCTAAATTGTGACAGGAAAAGAGTCTGTATAATTACGGACACCAAGGTTGACTCTCTGTATGGAGAAGAAGTACTGTCGATATTGGAAGGGAAATGCCGTAAGGCGGTAAAGTACGCGTTTCCAAACGGTGAGGAACATAAGACCCTTGATACGGTCAGAGATATTTATAAATTTTTGATTGAGGAAGAATTTGATCGCAAGGATATTCTTCTGGCCCTGGGAGGCGGAGTGGTAGGCGATACCACAGGCTATGTAGCGGCAACCTATCTGCGAGGTATTGATTTTGTTCAGATTCCGACCACACTGCTGGCACAGGCAGACAGTAGTATTGGCGGCAAGACGGGCGTTGATTTTGACGGCTATAAGAATATGGTGGGCGCTTTTAAGATGCCCCGTCTGGTATATATGAACCTGGCGGTATTGTTGACTTTGGAGGACCGGCAGTATTTTTCCGGGTTTGCAGAGATAATGAAGCATGGCTTAATTAAGGATTGCGCATACTATGAATGGCTGATTGAAAATATGTATGAGATTTGTGAGCGTGATCTGGCAGTACTGCAGGAAATGCTCCATCACAGTTGTATGATTAAAAAGCTGGTGGTAGAAAAAGATCCAACGGAGCAGGGGGATCGCGCCTTATTAAATTTTGGGCATACCATCGGCCATGCCATCGAGAAGGCAAAGGGATTTTCGCTTTATCATGGGGAGTGCGTGGCACTGGGAGCGGTTGCCGCCGCATTTATTTCATGGAAGCGGGAGTTGCTTACCATGGAAGAGTATTATGAGATCAGGGATATGTTTGTCCCTTTTTATTTGCCCATATCCGTAGACGACATTAATCCCCAGGAAGTGCTGCGTCTGACCAAATCCGATAAAAAAATGGAGTCCGGCAGGATTAAATTTGTATTGCTGAAGGCCATCGGCAAAGCCGTTATTGATCATACGGTAACAGATGATGAAATTCTTGCGGCAATCAATGAAATATATTTTAGCGATGAGGATGCAAATGCGTAAAAATAAATTTGTGATCGGGAAAATGCTGTTGCCGGATCTGGTTGCTTTTTTTGCAGCGTTTATTTTAGATCAATTTACCAAATATCTTGCTATTTCCCGTTTGAAGAATCAACAGGCCATTGTACTGATTGAGGGAGTGCTGGAACTGGAATACCTGGAGAACACGGGGTCTGCGTTTAGCTTGTTTCAAAACAAGACGGTTTTTATTTTGCTTCTGGGTTTCATGGTCTTGGCCATTCTTATTTTTATTATATGTAAACTGCCCCAGGATCGCAGATTTCGCATTGCGCATTTACTGTTGGCAATGTTGATTGCCGGAGCGGTGGGAAATCTGACGGACAGAATCAGATTTGGTTTTGTGGTGGATTTTATATCTTTTGTTTTGATTCATTTTCCGGTGTTTAATGTGGCGGATTGTTTTGTTGTGGTTTGTACCCTATTGCTGTTTTTGCTGTTTATGTTTGTATACAAAGAAGAAGATTTGGAGTTTCTGCAGACAAAGAAAGGGCGTTTGACAAAACAGGACAAAGAAAAGGACAAGGAATAAGGTAATTTGCGACAATGATAAAGGGGACGAGTTGAAATTGTTTCAGAAAGCGGTATATTTTACAGATTATGAATGAATACTGTTTTGAGATAACAGAAGAACTGGAAGAAGAGAGAATCGATAAGTGTCTGACGCTGCTTATCGATTCTTTGTCGCGCTCTTATATTCAGAAAATGATCAAAGAAAACGGGGTCATGGTGAACGGAGTCCCTGTAAAAGGCTCATATCGTGTAAAAGCGGAGGATTACATATCCTTTTTCCTTCCTCCGCCGGTGGAGCCGGATATCGAACCTGAAAATATCCCGTTGGACATTCTGTATGAGGACAGCGATATTATTATAGTCAATAAACCCAAGGGAATGGTAGTGCATCCTGCGGCAGGGCATTACAGCGGTACGTTGGTCAATGCGCTTTTGTACCACTGCGGAGACAGTCTGTCTGGAATCGGAGGCTGTATGCGTCCGGGCATTGTACATCGTATCGATATGGATACTACTGGATCTGTTATCGCCTGTAAAAATGACAGGGCGCATAATCGTATAGCCGAACAGCTAAAAGAGCATTCTATCACAAGGCGATATCGTGCAATTTGTTGTGGTATCATAAAAGAAGATGGGGTAATCGACCAGCCGGTTGGAAGACATCCTGCGGATAGAAAAAAAATGGCTGTCAATGAAAAAAACGGAAAACGCGCTGTGACCCATTATCATGTGCTGGAACAGTTTCGAAATTATACCTATCTGGAGTGTGAGCTGGAAACAGGCCGCACCCATCAAATCAGGGTTCACCTGGCCAATATGGGGCATCCTCTGTTGGGAGACGCACTCTACGGCCCTGGCAGAAAACTACCTTTTTCCTTACAGGGACAGACGCTTCACGCAAAAATTCTCGGCTTTCGTCATCCTTCCACGGATGAATACATGGAAGTGGATGCGCCGATGCCGGAATATTTTACCCATTTGCTGCAGATATTATCCTGAAAGCGGAAGTCTTCACATTTACGGTATCATTTCGTGCTCCTTGGATTTTCTTGTTGTCGAAAAAGTCTGTTTATGATATAATAATATTACAATTAAAGCGTTTACAAAAATGCCCGCACTCTGAAATCTGTCAGGAAGCCTTGGGGATTTGTCAGACTTTTCCAATAGAATGGATATAATATATGCTGCAGAGTGTAAGCAACGATGGAAGTAAACAGATATGTCATAAAAGGAAAGGGGCATGATTTATGAATACGGTTATCACAATAGGAAGACAGTTTGGTTCTGCAGGCCGTGAAATCGGTGAAATGGTAGCGGATTATTTTGGCATCAAGTGTTACGACAAGGAGCTGCTGACCAGGGCGGCGCAGGAAAGTGGATTTTGTGAGGAAATGATTCAAAATCATGACGAACGCCCCACCAATTCCTTCCTTTATAACCTGGTGATGGACACCTATTCTTTTGGCTATAATGCGTCGTCCTTTGTAGATATGCCCATCAGCCATAAGGTGTTTCTGGCGCAGTTTGACACCATTAAAAAGATTGCGGAGGAAGGGCCCTGTGTCATTGTGGGGAGGTGCGCCGACTATGCGCTTGCCGATAGAAAAAATGTGGTGAAACTGTTTATCTACGCAGATGAGGAGACAAAAGTGAAACGCATTATGGAGAGGTACAGCCTTTCCGAAAACAAGGCCAGGGATATGATCATTAAAAAGGATAAACAGCGTCAGAGTTATTATAATTATTATTCCTCAAAGAAGTGGGGACGCGCGGACAGCTATGATCTGTGCATTAACAGCAGTATCCTTGGCGAAGAGGGAACCGTTAAATTGGTTGCCCAGTATATAGAAGATTTTGAAAAAGAAAATAGTAAAAACTATTGACATTTTAAGGCACCTCATGCTATTATCTTATGGTATGTTCTGGTTGTTTTTGAGCGGATCGGAGCGTATGTGCCGCATGGTTCGGTAGAAGTGTATTCCATTTGGAATGCCACCAAGGCCAGCGAGTAAATGGATTTGATGTCCATGAATAGGAGGTGCCTAATTATGTACGCAATTATTGCAACGGGCGGAAAGCAGTATAAGGTTTCTGAAGGTGATGTGATCAAGGTTGAGAAGTTGGATGTGGAAGCCGGAAATACTGTTACTTTTGACCAGGTGCTTGCAGTAAGTGACGAAACCCTGAAGGTGGGCGGTGATGTGGAGAACGCAACCGTATCCGCAACCGTAATGGAGCAGGGGAAAGGTAAGAAGGTTATTGTATATAAATACAAGAGAAAAACCGGCTACCACAAGAAAAACGGTCACAGACAGGCATATACTCAGGTCAAGATCGATAAGATCAATGCTTGATTTTGTAATCTGTTATTATGACTACCATTGTTATTTGTAAAAGTCGAAATCGTTCCTACAGGGGATTTTATTGTATGGGACATGCGGAATACGCACGGCCCGGTAAGCCGGATATACTATGTGCGGCTATATCAGCGCTGACCATCGGCACAATTAATTCCTTAGAGACGCTTGCCGGTGAACGTGTTGTGGTCACGGCGGAGGAAGATACGGGTTATCTCAGGTGCGATTTTGAAAATGATTTACAGGAAAAGTCAAGTTTCCTGATGGATTCTATGGTTTTTACGTTGGAGAATCTGAGCAGGGAATATGGTGAGAAGTATTTACAAGTTAAATTCGAGGAGGTGTAAGCCATGTTGAATATGAACCTTCAATTTTTTGCTCATAAAAAGGGTGTTGGTTCTACCAAGAACGGTAGAGATTCCGAGGCCAAGAGATTAGGTGCAAAGAGGGCTGACGGGCAGTTTGTAAAGGCTGGAAATATTCTTTATAAGCAGCGCGGAACCAAGATTCATCCCGGTGTGAACGTGGGAAGAGGGGGAGACGATACCTTGTATGCAAAGGTGGATGGTGTCCTTCGCTTCGAGAGAAAAGGCAGAGATAGAAAGCAGGCGTCTGTCTATCCTGTAGAGCAGTAATAGGCTTTGCCGAGATATCTTTAGGACTTCAAACCTTATCGTTTGGAGTCCTTATTCATATCAAAGGTTTTTGGAAATAAGTTCCGCAGATGTTTAGAAAGAGAGAGAATTATGTTTGCAGACAGAGCCAGGATATATGTGAAGAGCGGGAAAGGCGGTGATGGCCATGTGTCCTTTCGACGTGAAAAGTATGTGCCTGCAGGGGGACCTGACGGCGGCGACGGCGGCCGTGGGGGAGATGTCATTTTTGAAGTGGATGAGGGGCTGAATACCTTGGTGGATTACCGGAATATTCGCAAGTATAAGGCGGAAGACGGTGAGCCAGGCGGAAAAAAGAATTGCAGGGGCAAGGATGGCGGTGATATTGTATTAAAGGTACCGCCCGGCACTGTGATCAAAGAGGCCGAGAGCGGAAAAGTGATAACCGATATGTCGGGCGATAACCGCAGATATATATTGCTTAAGGGCGGCAGAGGCGGCAGCGGAAATCAGCACTATGCAACCAGCACTATGCAGGCTCCAAAATATGCACAGCCGGGCCAGCCTGCGAAAGAATTAAATCTTTTGCTGGAACTGAAGGTAATTGCAGATGTGGGCCTTGTGGGACTGCCAAATGTGGGAAAATCCACATTTTTGTCGCGTGTTACTAATGCAAAGCCCAAGATAGCAAATTACCATTTTACCACATTAAATCCAAATCTGGGCGTGGTTGATTTAGATGGCTCCAACGGCTTTGTCATTGCCGATATTCCAGGGCTTATTGAAGGCGCGTCAGAAGGTGTGGGATTGGGGCATGAGTTTTTGCGCCATATTGAACGCACTAAAGTGATTATTCATATTGTGGATGCTGCCGGTACAGAAGGAAGAGATCCCGTGGCAGATATTTATGCTATCAATAGAGAGCTGGAAGCATATAATCCCGATATTGCCAGGCGTCCACAGGTGATTGCGGCAAATAAAATAGATGTGATTTTTGACAGGGAAAACAGCCCCGTAGAAGCCATTAAAGCGGAATTTGAGCCCAAAGGGATCTCCGTCTATCCTATTTCTGCGGTCAGCGGCGAGGGAATGAAAGAACTGCTCTACCGTGTAAATGAGATGTTGAAGGAAATTGGGGAAGAAACCACCATGTTTGCGCAGGAATTTTTTCCGGAAACAGATATTTATGGCGCTTCGGACGAGCCGTATACCGTAGCTTATGATGAAGAGAACGATGAGTATGTGATAAGTGGTCCCAGGGTGGAGAAGATGTTGGGTTATACCAATTTGGATAGTGAAAAAGGGTTCACTTTTTTCCAAAATTTTTTAAAGTCCAGCGGTATCTTAAAAGAATTGGAAGACCTGGGAATTGAAGATGGTGATACGGTTCGCATGTATGGACATGGGTTTAACTATTATAGGTGATTTGTAATATAAAGAGGAAAATGTTATGACAAGTAAACAAAGGGCATATCTGAAAAGCCTTGCGGTGAAGCTGGATCCGATTTTTCATGTCGGTAAGGCCAGCCTGACGCCGGAAATAACAGAGGCGATTGGAGAAGCTTTTAACACAAACGAACTGATTAAAATAGCGGTTCTGAAAAACTGTATGGATGATCCTTATGAGATTGCGCAGATGGTAGCGGAAAGAACCCATTCTCAGTTGGTTCAGGTTATTGGCAAAAAGTTTGTGCTTTATAAGCCGGACAGGGATCAACCTAAAATTGTACTGCCATGAATAAAATCGGCATCATGGGGGGGACTTTTAACCCCATTCATATAGGACATTTAATCTTAGCCCAATGGGTGTTGGAAGAGGTTCCATTGGATGAAATCTGGCTGATCCCCACAGGAATTTCCTATAGAAAGCTTTCCGATGAGCTTGTATCGGGACAGGAACGACTGCATATGGTGAAACTGGCAATCCAAGGGAATGAACGATTTCGATGTCTTGACATGGAAGTTAGACGGGAAGGTTATACCTACAGCTACGAGACGTTGGAGCAGCTGAAAGGAATGTATCCAAAGAATGACTTTTTCTTTATCGTAGGTTCCGATTGTCTGTTTTCTATAGAAAATTGGAAGTTTCCAGAAAGGATATTTAATTGTTGTACCTTGGCGGCCGCAGTGCGAGGCGATACGACGCTGGAGGCAATGAAGGAGAAAAAACGACAGTTAGAGATGAAATTTATGCCCAATGAACGGGATAAAATTTTATTGCTTCCCTTTATGAATATGTCCGTATCATCCACACTGATTCGAGAGAGGATTCGTGACGGTAAGAGCGTAAAATATCTGGTGCCGGACAATGTGTTGGAGTATATGATGCAAAAAGGTTTCTATCAATAATAATTCTTTTAAAATTCTTTTTTCGAAGGAGGTATTTCTTTGAAAAATATTTCTTTGAAAAAATTGACAAAAGCAATGAAAAAGGTGCAGGATGCCAGGCGATTTGAGCATACGCTGGGAGTGGAATATACGGCGGCGGCATTGGCCATGTGTTACGGTTGCGATCTTGTTCATGCCCAGGCTGCGGGGCTGCTTCATGACTGCGCCAAATGTCTCTCGGATGAAAAACGTCTTGCTATCTGTGAGCGGTATAAAATTTCGATGACAGCTTCTGAAAAACGCAGTCCATTTTTGTTACATGCAAAGGTGGGAGCTTATTTAGCTGGTAAGAAATATGGCATAAAAAATCAGGATATACTAAATGCTATTCGAAACCATACCACGGGCAGGCCGGAAATGAGTCTCTTGGAAAAAATTATTTTTGTGGCGGATTATATTGAGCCTGGAAGGAAACAGGCGCCTAATCTGGAAGAGATCAGGAAACTTGCCTTTACCAATCTTGACGAGGCTCTGCTGATTATTTTGGAAGATACGTTGACTTATCTAAAGACCTCAGGAAGTGATATTGATCCCACAACGGAAGAAACCTGGCGGTATTATTATGAACAAAGCCTGGTTTCAGAAGATGTTAAGATTAATTCAGTGTGAGGAATCCGCTTTCAGAACCGGTGCGCTGAGGGATTTTATATATGAAACTGTTAGATTGGTATGGATAGTGACAGTGATGGCAGGATACTGGAAAAGGAGGAATGAGATGGAACATAAAAATGCAAAAGAAATGGTACGATTGGCGATTGAGGCGTTGGAGGATAAAAAGGCGGAGGACATCCGAATCATTGATATAAGTGACGTTTCCGTAATGGCTGATTATTTTATCATTGCAGGTGGCTCAAATAAAGCGCAGATTCAGGCATTGTGTGATAATGTTTTGGAGAAGCTTGGACGTGCAGGATATCCGGAAAGACAGACGGAAGGGTATCACTCGGCAAATTGGATTCTAATGGATTTCAATGATGTTATCGTGCATATTTTTGACAAAGAAAATAGATTGCTTTATGATTTGGAGCGCATTTGGCGTGACGGTAAAATGATTGGAACAGAGAATTTTAAGAGTTAAAAGATTTTCCAAGAGAAAAGGAAGCCTATCATTCGGAATTACTCCGAAAAAGGCTTCCTTTTTACTATTTTTCTTATGCTTCCGTTCTGTCGCCCAAATGCATAAAGAAGCTGATAAGATAGAGCCCACAAAGCCCTACGATGGCATATACAATTCTGGACAGCCATGACATGTTGCCGAATATAAAGGCAACCAGGTCAAAGCGGAACAAACCAATCAAAGCCCAGTTGATAGCACCGATTATGGCAATGGTAAGGGCAGTACCGTCTAAAAATTTATTACCCATGATAATACCTCCATATTTACCTTGTCTTAGCAACAGCAGTTTAATTTCCTGCTGTATTAATGTTTGCAAAATTTGTAGATTTATACATTCATAAATTTTTTAACAAGGAATGGAGATCAAAGCCTTATATTAACGGAAAATACGAAGAATGCCAAAAACCTTTCCCAAAATTTGGCAGTCATTTACAATGATGGGTTCCATGGTATCATTTTCCGGCTGCAGACGGATATGGCCGTTTTCTTTGTAAAAGGTCTTTACCGTAGCGGAATCATCGATCAAAGCCACCACCATATCACCGTTTTGCGCAGTGCTGCAGGCGTTGACAAAAATGCGGTCACCATTTAGAATCCCTTTGTTGATCATGGAATCGCCATGTACGTTTAAGATGAAAGAGTCCCCTTTGGGTACGATATGTGCCGGGACGGGAAAATAATCTTCAATATTTTCCTCCGCCAGGATCGGAATGCCTGCGGCCACATTGCCAATGATTGGAATACTGACCATTTCCGTGCGAAGCATCTGGAAGCCTTCATCGCAGATTTCTATTGCTCTTGGCTTGGTAGGATCTCTGCGTATATAGCCGTTGCGTTCCAGCGTCTCCAAATGAGAGTGGACGGAGGATGTGGATTTCAATCCAACGGTTTCACAGATTTCGCGAACGGTGGGAGGATATCCCTTTTTTAATATTTCATTTTTAATATACGCAAGAATTTCCTGCTGTTTTGCAGTTGCCTTTTCAAAAGCCATGCTTAACCTCCTTATATTGTCAACAGATTTATCGCTGCCTTGATTAATATGTATATTATAACACATAAAAAGCCAAAAAGCAAACATATATTCTAAAAATATGTTCGCCGTCGAATTAGACGGTAACACTTGTCTTAATTTCCATCTGCTGAGAGTTTTAGCGTTTTGATGTCGTCAATCTATGATGTCACGGATTTGTTTTCCTCTTTCGCCTTGCAGACTCACTTTATATTCGGCCCAGTTTGTTTAAAAAATAATGTTCAGCAACACTGGTTACTTATACTTGGTCTTTGCCGGGAGGAGCGGTCACTTCTCCCGGAGCCGTACATATTGGGCTGCCTTACGCCGCCGTTCATCCTGCTGAGCCGCATAGTGCTTTCTGGTGGTATTGACATCTTTGTGGCCAAGCACGTCTGCAACCAGGTAAATATCACCTGATTCCTGATACAGGGTGGTTCCGTAGGTGCTTCTGAGCTTATGGGGGGTTATCTTTTTAAGCGTTGTGACCCGGGAAGCATATTTTTTTACCAGATTTTCCACTGCCCGCACGGTCATCCGGCGGTTTTGCAAGGAGAGAAACAGAGCATTTTCATGCCCTTCCATGGGAATGATACAATCTCTTTGTTCCAGGTAATCCAGCAATGCTGTTTCCACTTCTTCACCAAAGTAAATCACGGCTTCATAACCGCCTTTTCGGCGTATTTTGATTCCGCAGACATCAAAATTTACATCTTGAATATCAAGCCCCACACATTCTGATACGCGGATGCCCGTGCCCAGAAGGAGCGTCAGCAACGCCACATCACGAAGCTTTGTTTTTTTGTGATATTCAAGTTCTTTTTTGGTAAGTTTTGTACCATCTTCCACCTGGTCGAGCAATATGGCAACCTCATTCGGTTCCAGCCGAATGATCTCCTTATCATGAAGCTTGGGAAGGGGGACCAGGGCGGCAGGATTATTCTGAATCAGTTCCGATTGATAAAAGTAATTATAAAAGCTGCGCAGCGTGGCAAGCTTTCTGGATTTACCGCGCTCCGCATTAACGATGTCCCGACCGTCTTTTTGGTATAGAGACATGTACTCTAAGTATTCTTCAATATCCTGCCTGGTAAGCTCATTTAGAAGGGAGAGGGGCAGCTTTGTAATATCGTCTTTGGCACAGACGGCGTTTTTTTCGTGCAGAAATTCAAAAAAGAGCCGCAGGTCATAAGCGTAGGCCAATCTGGTGCGAGAAGAGGTATATTCTTCAATTCCACGGAAGAATGTCTTGCAAAAAGCGGGTAATGTATCCAAAACGGCCCTCATTTTTAAAATATTTTGTTTGTTCTGTTCATCGTGATAGTTATTTTGATTCTTTACTGCCATTTTCGATTTCCCAACCTTTCAAATTTCCGCTTTGGATTGCCGTAAACATTCGTTCTCTTACGCCGGGATTTTCACGACTCAACTGTCGAAGAAGCTGTTTCACATATTCGCGTTTTGTGTGTCCATCTGCAGGACATGGGCTTTTCACCACCGGCACATTGTATTTATGGACAAATCCAATGACATCCGCTTCACGCATATAGATCAGCGGCCGGATGACAGTCAAACCGGTTCTGTCCAGATAGGTGACAGGGGAAAAGGTGTGAAAGCGTCCTTCAAAGATAAGGGACATCAACATGGTTTCCACTACGTCGTCCTTATGATGGGCATAGGCCACTTTATTGCATCCCACAGCTTGAATGGCTTGGTTTAACGCGCCTTTTCGCATTTTTGCACAGAGGGAGCAAGGATTTTCTTCCCTTCGTTCCTCGAAGATAATCTGGGCGATATCAGTTTTTACAATCGTGTATTCAACATTTAACGCTCCGCACAAAGCTTTGATTTTGTCAAGAGCCAGATTTTGAAAGCCGAGATCCACCGTGACTGCATGGATATCAAAAGGATTCGGATAAAAGCGTTTTAGTCCATGAAGAGCGTAGAGAAGCGTGAGACTGTCCTTGCCGCCTGAAATTCCAACGGCGATCTTGTCGCCTGCTTCAATCATATGGTAATCATCTACAGCTTTTCTCACATAGCTTAATACCTGTTGCAATCTCATATAGGTCAATACCTTTCATGGGGTTATTTTCGTGAACATTGTCGTTTGGCTTAGGGTTTTGGAACAACTATTTAGTTGTCCGTTATTATATTTTATAATCTTTCCAAACCAAAAACAATAGCAAATTATATTTTTCGGTGAGAATGGGTATACTTTTGATATTCAAAAATAGGATGTTGAGAAGGAGGAAACATGGTGGAATTTTCAAACAGTGTCACTAAGGATAATTTAATGCGGGCCTTTGCAGGGGAGAGCCAGGCAAGGAACAGATATACTTTTGCAGCTTCGCAGGCGAAAAAGAACGGGTTATATGTGATCAGTGCGGTTTTTGGATTTACGGCGGATCAGGAAAAGGAACACGCGGAAGTTTTTTACGGACATCTCAAGGAAATGGCCGGAAGTAACATTTTTATTGACGGAGGTTATCCGGTGGATATCTCGGATAATGTGGCGGACTTGCTTTCCATGGCACAGCATAATGAATATGAAGAACACGATTCTGTTTACCAGGCATTTGGCGCAAAGGCAAAAGAGGAGGGATTTGATCGGATTGCCGCTTCCTTTCTCCAGATTGCCGAGATAGAAAAGATACATGGGGACAGATTCGGAAGATACGCCCAACTGCTTCGGGAGGGGAAATTATTTGTCTCTGAAGTGGAAGAGGAGTGGATGTGCCTTCACTGCGGTTATGTATTTAAAGGGAAAAATGCCCCTCAGCAGTGTCCGGTATGTCACAGTGACAGAGGATATTTTATCAGGTTTGAATTGGCGCCATATGAAATGAAACGAAAATAAGAAATTTAAGGGGTCTTGGTACCATGACCGGAGTGGTCATGATTTCAAGGCCCTTCTAAAGAAAAAATTTATAAATAGCCTACTTGTTATGTGAAAGTTTTAATAGTATGATGGAAAGAGAGAGCCAATGGCTTCAGGGAAATCCAAAACCAGACAGAGGTATTTCTTGTAAAGGGGCAATTCCGAAGAAAATATATGGCAAGGAAGGGTATTTGTTATGAAATTTAAGATAAATAATAAGTATTTCCGTTGGGGTTTAACAGCTTTTCTGGTTTTTGCGGCAGCCATTACTTTTTACTATTTCATATTCCATAGCTCCAATATTAAGGCTGGCTTGGGAACGGTTATGAACATCCTGATGCCTGTGGTGTTTGGTCTTGTCATTGCCTATCTGCTGACGCCTGTCTTAAATTTTGTGGAGGATAAAATGTTAGTCCCACTTTGCAATAAGTGCAGGATTAAGGAGACGATAAAGCGAAAAAAAATAATCAGGGGAATCGGTATATTGATCACGGCATTTTTATTCGTGGCATTGATCTATATGCTGTTTTTCATGTTGATTTCGCAGATTGTACCCAGTGTTGAGGGACTTATCGTAAATTTTGACTCCTATACAAACAATGTCATCAAATGGATTGATCAGACACTTCAGGACAATCCCGAGATCAGCGATTACATTATTAAAACGCTGGATAAGTTTTCCGAGCAGTTTGAGGAGTGGCTTACGGAACTGATACCAAGCACGGCCGCCCTGATCCGCACGGTTTCCAGCAGTGTGATAAACGTATTGGACGTTTTGTGGGATTTTATTATCGGATTTGTTATTTCCATCTATGTGCTTGCAAGCAAGGAGCTTTTTGCGGCGCAGGCTAAGAAATTTACTTATGCTGTTTTCGAAAAAGATACTGCAAATACTGTGGTCAGGAATTTTCGATTTACCCATCAGACCTTTATCGGTTTTATCGGCGGAAAGATCGTTGATTCCATAATTATTGGCATATTGTGCTTTATTGGGACTTCTGTTCTGAAAACGCCTTATGCAGTGTTAGTCAGTGTTATCATTGGAGTAACGAATGTCATTCCTTTTTTTGGCCCCTATCTGGGGGCAATTCCCAGTGCAATCCTGATTTTTGTGGTGGATCCGATGCATCCGCTAAACTGTGTGTATTTTCTTATATTTATTTTGATTTTACAGCAGTTTGACGGAAATATCCTAGGGCCGAAAATATTGGGAAGCTCTACAGGACTGACAGGATTCTGGGTTATTTTTGCCATCACTTTATTTGGCGGCCTCTTTGGCATTTTGGGAATGATCGTGGGTGTGCCGATTTTTGCAGTGATCTATGCGGCGGCCAAATCTATTATCAATACCATGCTGGAACAGAAAAAGCTGCCAAAAGAGACAGCGGAGTATGAAAAGGTGGATTACATCGATGAAGAGGGAGTTCATCAGACAATTGTGGAAGAGGGAACTCCGGTCAGGAAAGAACATACTTTTTCATTAAAACTTCCAGGACGGCGTTTCTTTTTTCAGGATGACAGTGGGGATGGCGTTTATTCCAAGGAAGGGGAAAAATCCAGAGAGGAAAAAAAACATTCTGATGAATAAGTAATTTCCACAGGAAGGGACGATTCCCTTATTGAGCGCCAAAGAGGAAATACATGAAAGCGGCGTCTGCCGTGGAACAAAAGAAGTCTATGGAAGAACTTCCATAGGTGGAGGATATTTTAATGAAATTATTAATACAGAGAGTAACGGAGGCAAGTGTTTCCGTTGAGGGACAGATTATTGGGAAAATAGGAAGGGGCTTGCTGGTCCTTGTGGGTATCGGCAGTGTGGATCTTGAGTGCGAAAAGCAAAGACAGCTCGAGATTGCGGATAAAATGGTGAAAAAATTGGTCGGGCTTAGAATTTTTGAAGATGAAAATGGAAAGACCAATTTGGACATGAAAACCATTGGGGGCGAACTGCTTTTGATATCCCAGTTTACTTTGTATGCCGAATGCCGGAAAGGAAACAGACCTTCTTTTACCAATGCAGGGGAGCCGGAAGGCGCATATCAGTTATACTGTTATCTGGCAGATAAGTGCAGACAGGAGTCCGTCAGAGTGGAAGAGGGCAGATTCGGAGCCAACATGCAGGTAAATTTAGTCAATGACGGTCCCTTTACAATTATGTTGGATTCTGCTGAAATTTGTAAATTTTGAGCCTTCTATTTTGAGACCTGATATGATATAATCAGATTGTATACAGCAAAATATATTTTCTGTCTGTAAAGTTTTCTAAATCAAGCTGTGTCTGAAAACGGCTTTCCTACCAGATGAAAATAGTAAAAAACGGGGATTCAAAAAATAATAGGAGGGTAAAATAATATGGGTGGTTTGATTATTGTTGGCCTGGTCTTGATCATTCTTCTTGTCATATTTTTGACAGGTTATGTGAAGGCTTCACCGGATACTGCAATTATTATTTCCGGATTGAGAAAAAGGCCCAAGGTTTTGATCGGCAAGGCGGGAGTTAAGATTCCTTTTCTTGAGAGAAAGGACGAATTAAATCTACAACTGATTCCAATTGATGTGAAAACTTCCAATGCCGTTCCTACGGCGGATTACATAAACATCAATGTGGACGCAACCGTAAACGTAAAGATAAGCGATAACGAGGAGCGTTTAAAGCTGGCCGCACAGAATTTTCTGAATAAAAAGGCGGAATATATCGGCCGTGTGGCAAGAGAGGTACTGGAGGGCAATGTACGTGAAATTGTAGGTAAAATGGCATTGGAAGAGATGGTTTCCGACCGCCAGAAGTTTGCCGTACTGGTCAAGGAAAACGCAGAACCAGATCTGGCTGCCATGGGATTGGATATCATCAGCTTTAATGTTCAGAATTTTGTGGACGGCAATGGTGTCATTGAGAATCTGGGTGTGGACAATATAGTAAAAATTCAAAAAAATGCAGCCATATCCCGTGCGGAAAGTGAAAAGGAAATTGCAAAGGCACAGGCCAATGCAAAAAGGGAATCAAATGAGGCGGAAGTGAACGCCGCGTCTGAAATTGCCAAAAAACAGAATGAACTTGACATTCAGAAAGCACAGCTAAAACGGGAGGCGGATATTAAGCGCGCCGAGGCGGATGCGGCTTATCGCATTCAGGAAGAAGAGCAGAGAAAAACAATTGAGATTTCAACCGCAAACGCCAACATAGCAAAGCAGGAGAAGGAAATACTGCTGAAGCAGCGCGAGGCCGAGGTTATGGAGCAGGCTTTGGATGCTCAGGTAAAGAAAAAAGCCGAGGCGGATAAATTTGCAAAACAGCAGTTGGCCGATGCAGTGCTCTATGAGCGGCAGCGGGAGGCGGAAGCAAAGAAATTTGAGACGGAAAAAGATGCGGAAGCCATGAAAGCCCAGGCGGAAGCAAAGCGTTACACCATGGAGCAGGAAGCAGACGGTATTCGTACGAAAGGTCTTGCGGAGGCGGAGGCAATCCGTGCAAAAGCTGTGGCCGAGGCGGAAGGTATCGAGAAGAAAGCTGAGGCTATGGCTAAAATGGGTGAGGCAGCAGTGCTGGAGATGTATTTTAAGGCATTGCCCGAAGTGGTTAAGAATGCGGCAGAACCTCTTTCCAGTGTGGATAAGATCACAATGTATGGGGAGGGGAATTCTTCTAAGCTTATGAAGGATGTGATGGGAACTGTTGTGCAGATTACGGATGGCCTGAAGGAAGCCACAGGCGTTGACCTGCAGGCGGTGTTGTCCGGGTTTCTTGCCGGAAAAGTAGCATCTGTGGATAAGGCAATAACGGAGAATCATCAGGAATAAAATATGACATAAAAATCTAACCCGCAAGGTCTATGAACGGTGGCCTTGCGGGTTAAGTTTCATGAAAGGTACTAGAAGAAATATGAATGGTTCAAGAAAAGAGCGTAATACAAACAAAAAAAGTCATGGCAGACAAAATTTTATTCCAGCAATATTAAAATCTGTCAAAACAGAACCTGTTAAACTGGCACTGTTGATTTTGCTGGTTTTTCAATTTGGCTTAATGGCCCACAGCAATTTAACTTTGATTTGGAAAAGTATTGATTGTGACCTGGCAAAACTGTTTGTCCATATAGCTGAAGTCTGTAAGCAGAAAACCCTGCTGTTAGAGGGATGGGATTATCTGACAACATTGGAATGGGATTGCAGCAGCTTACTGGCAATTCCTTTTTATGGAGTTACTCATAGCATTACGCTTTCTTTTGGTCTTGCCAACATTATACAGATGGGATGCTTTTTGTGGTTGATTTTTTTCTTGCATCGGGGCGAGGATTCCATTTGTCCGTTGCTCTGCATTAATTTATTGATGATTCCTTATAGAACCGGGATGCTGGATTACTATAATATGCTCTTTTTTGGAGGTGGACAGTATATTATAAAAGTATTCCTTCCCCTCTTGTTAATTGGAATTATTTTATACATGGAAGCAAAATCCAATGATAAACAACAGAGGCGCAGTGACATAGTTATTTGGATATTGATGGCAGTGTTCTTGGGGCTTTTATTCCTGTCGGCAATGTCCAGCGGCGTCTATGTGACGGTTTGCGGCATCTTCCCGGTTTTTATGGTCTATATTGGGTACAAATTTTTCAAGTGGGAGAAAATTTCAAACAGTGCCGTTTTATTGATGATCTGTTCCGGTATTCTTGCATTGGCAGGGTGGAGGATTAATGTAAAATTAATGGGAGGAGCCCTGGGGAACAGCATGAAGCTTTGCAGTGTACATCAGCTGCTTGACAGTATATCTTCCTGCTTCTTCGGCATTTTTGAATTGTTTGGAGGTGCAACGGAGAGTTTTGAAATTCCGGTTTTATCCATTGCCGGCATACAGATTGTGGCAAAAAGCTGTCTGGTTTTGACAATTCTGATTTCCGGTATTATTTCTATAGCCAGACAAATTAGGAAAAAGGGGAATTTAAGATCATTGTTATTGCTCGCGGTGTTTCTTTGGAATTATTTTGTCTTAAATACTTCCTTTCCTCGTGCCGGTTCCATGACATATGAATATCGCTATCACCTTATCGGAATAGTGCCTTTGATTTGTGCAGCCTGCAGCCTATGGATTGAAGGTATCCGTAAGCTTCATAGGAGACAGCAAAATTGTCTGTATGCAGCAGGCTTAATGGCGATTCTTTTCTTATGTGTTACATCCTATAAGAATCTATATTCCCAGGGCGAACTGAATCCTGATTTAAAAGAACTCTGTGCATATGTCAAAGAATTTGATGTGGATTATATTTATATGTATAATGACATTGGAAGCTCTGAAATTTGTAGATTAATCTTGGAAGAACCGTACTTTATGAAGGATGGCGTTTCCACGGAGGGGAATGATATGGAATGCCTGTGTCTATTGGAAGAAGGCGTTACGTATGCTTATGATTATTATAATAAATATAACGACGTTCCCATGCAGACTGAAAATGCGTTAGTGGCTGTAAATGAGGCACAATATTTGTTTGGGGATTCTATGGAAATAGCTGGTTACAAATTAAAAAAGATTCACACAGTAGCAAACTGGGACATTTATTGCTTTGAATAAATAACTCCCTTTTCGGAATTGTGTATCCATTGAAAATGAAGCGCTTCATCTAAATATGCAGAATGCAAAAGCAATGGGAATAGAAAACTTCTTTGTGATGTTAAAAATGAAGCCAGTGAAAAAACGATACTTGCTAATGGCGGCATTTATGATAAGACCATAGATGTAACGGGTGCAAGATAAAAGGATATTGGATTACAGTTTAAGAAGCTTTAACGAATAATTGGCTGTATGGCGGCTACATGAAAAAGCCATTAGCACAACCAATTATTCGTTAAAGTTGTCTTTTGCGAATAGTTAGATACCTGTTCCCCAAGGTACCTTTTTACGCTCCTGCGATCATTAGCTTAGTAGATCATTACATTTTGCTGTAAGTATTTAGGAATACAGCGAAAAATAATATGCAGCCATTTGAGCTCTGGAACTAAAGGGTTCTGTTTCCAATAGCTTTTGTACTTCATCTTTGTCGTAAAAATTTGCATCAATTTGCTCATTTTCGGATGTGTGATCTTCAAAGTTGCCTTCGACTTCCACAAATGCAATATATGTAGTAGTGTCCGATATGGCTACAGCGGCAAAAGACGGAGGAAGGATTTTTTTGATTTCCTTGATCTTTAAGCCGGTTTCTTCATATAATTCTCTTGCAATGCAGTCTTCAATGGTTTCATTTGGATTTATCATTCCGGCACATAAATTATAGACAGTGCGGTTGACTCCCATCCTGAATTCATGGAGCAAAAGGAGTCTGTTCTTACATGTGGCCACAATGGAAACGCCGCTGGGCTGTCCGCCCACATCCTCTATTCCACTTAATTCCCTTCGGCTGACGATTTCGTATTTCTTCTCTTTTCCTGCTTTATTCAGATAAGTGATTTCATAGTTTTTCAAATATTTTCCGTCTTTTACTTTTTCAAATCTGAGAAATTCCATCACTTGTTTTACTCCTTATTATTTTCAAATTGTTCTCTTAAAGGTTTATTTCCCTTTTTGCGGGTGATTTCCACCAACCCAAGAGGGGTCATATCCACTATGCCGGTCTTGACCTTATCGTATTTTACGGCGGCTCTCAAGTATTCCAAAAGCTCTTTGTTGGCCTTGGCCGACTCCATGTTGATAAAATCTACAATAATGATTCCGGAAAGGTTCCGCAGACGTAACTGGAATGCAATTTCCCAAGCCGCTTCCAGATTAATTTTGCGATAAGCGTTTTCAGCGTCTTTTTTAGATTCGAATTTGCCTGAATTAACGTCGATCACAGTTAAGGCTTCCGTATGTTCTATGACCAGATAGCCGCCTGATTTAAGCCAAACGCGGTTTCCAAGAGCAGTTTCTAATTTTCGCTCAATGGAATATAATTTGGACAGGGATAACAAATCGTCCTGATACAGACGTACTTTGATATTACGTTCTGCAGGAAAACATTCCGAGTTTACATATTGTTCTAATTGATGATATAGGGATTTCTGATCCGTAATAATTTCCAAGAAATGTTCATTGGACTTCTTTTCTTGAAAACGTTTTTCTGCTGTGGAATATGGTTCTTTCCTGGAAAGTCCTTCTTCCATGGAAAGCTTTTGTTCCATGGAATGATTTTCTTCCATATCTGTGGAACAGTTTGTCATGGCGCACTCTTCTGTCATTGAAAACTGCCCGTCCAAGGAAAGTTCTTTCTCCATGGAGGATTGCTCCTGCTTGGAATGCTCTTCTTTCAGGGAAGCTGGCGGATCTATTTGTGTATAAGGGTTCCAGGGATATTCTCCATCTGTGATATATTGCTGTATGGCTGCTTGAAATGGCAAGGGCGCTTCTTTCAGGCAAGAGAAACAACTTCTATGGGAGGCAAAATACAACAGTTTAATAAATTGTGCGGTGAGATCAAAGAAAGATTTCATCAATTCGCTGCTGTTCCCCAGACCAACCGGTATTGGACTGTCTTTTTTCTCTGGAAGACTCTTCCATTCTTCCGCTTTTGTTCTCACGATCATTCCTATGGGCGGCAAAATCAGTTTTTCATATTGAATTCCTTCCGAACGCAGTTTTTCAGATTGGCTTATGGATAATAAATAATCACAGCCTTGCAGTAAACAGCCATTTTTTTGAAGCGCCAATTCTGTGAAAAGTCTGTTGACAGCTTTTTTGGTATCGGGGCTGAGCTTATGGGAATAATTAATCTTTGCGGAGCCCAGGAACAGAGCAAAGTAATCGTTTGACAAAGTGACTTCCGCAGTTACGGAAGCACGCTTTGTCTTTTGGGCATCGCATATCACCTGTACCAGAAGTTCGTCGCCCTCCAATATGCGACCGTCAAAGCGGCGGTTCAGAAGATAAGGAGCGGCTGCATTTTTCAGGGACAGGAAACAGATCTCGCCATTAGCAATTTCCACAAAATAGGCATTAAGGTTTTGGACCACATTTTTTACCTTGCCAATATAAATAGCTCCGATTTTACTGGGAACTTGCGGAAAAAAGGATGCTGCCAAAAGCCGGTCATTTTGTATCGTCAGAGCACAGTTTCTGCCCTTGTATGTGGTGAACAAAAGTTTTGCGTCAGTGGCCTTACACAGGGCAGCTTCTTTGGCTGTTATTTTAACGGATGTTTTTGGCAAAATAGTTCTGCTCATGGACTTATCCTCCTGGAAAGGTACTTTTTTGGTCAATTAGTTATCGGCTGACCAGCCGAATCAATCTATCAAAAGTATACATTGACCATATTGGTCAACATCCTGCCCGGTCATCAGGGAAGGGATAAGTTACATATCACTGCCGATCTCTCCCAAGGAAATGAAACGGGGATGATCTTCGCTTCCAAGATTGGTGTAGACATCCTCCCTGGTGATCAATAAAGCGTTCTCCTGCAGTGTTTCTCCGTTTTGGGCAAGAATTGCTTCGACTACATGTATGGGCTTGATATTTCCCCCGCTGGAGGCGTCCACAAGCATGGACAATACACCGGGTGAGGGGATTTCCAGGTGAAAAATCCCTTTTTTCAGATCTAATTCACGGGAGCCTTTCTTGGTCTTTTTGGTGATTAGGATTTGCTCTCTGGATAGAAATGATGGCAATAAACCGACAAGCTCTGCCTGCGGGGCCCGACCTTCCCGGAAGCGCACTGTATAAGAGGCTGCGGCGACGCTTGCCATGGCATTAGGCGTATGTTCAGGCAGTATCTTGACCGATATCACTTCAATCCCGGGAACACTGGCGTGGTTGAGCTTATCCATCAAATTTTCACATGATACAATGGAGTGAACCTCAATGTCCATATATTCACCGTTGCTTGTCATACCGACACCCAAAGGCGCCGCAAAAGCCATAATCTGATGTGGGCTGAATCCGCTGGTATATGCGACATCAATCTGTGCTCTGCGTATTGCCTTTTGAAAAAAGCGCATCAGATCCAAATGTCCGATATATCGAACAGATCCATATTTCCTGAATTTAATACGAATCCTCATAATCAATCCTTTCTTTGGCGCTTTTGTGGTTCTACACAGATTCCTCCGCCAAATCGTGCCACACCGCAGCCCTGGCATTTTTGCCTGCAGTTTTCGGAAGTCTCTTCCTTCTTTGCCTTTTCCCATTCTCTGATTAAAAATTCTTTAGTTACACCACAGTCAATAAAATCCCAAGGCAGAATTTCGTCCAAGGAACGTTCTCTATGTGTGTAAAAATCAACCGTAAGACCGCATTCCTCAATGGTTTGAAGCCAGACATCATTTTTGTAGTACTCTCCCCAGGCATCGTAAAAACATCCCTTTTCATATACTTTCCGAATGACCTGTCCAAGCCGTCTGTCTCCTCTTGCCAATACGCCTTCCAATACGCTGGCATCCGCTTCATGCCAGTTGTATTTGATGCTCTTCTGATTTAGCTGTTCTGAAATTGCTGTCCTTGTCTGGTAGGCTTTATCCAGAAATTCTTCCTTGGTGCATTGGCGTACCCACTGAAAAGGTGTAAAGGGTTTTGGAACAAAAAAGGATGTACTGGTTATGATCTGGCACCTGTTTCCGCCTCGCTGTTCTTTGGGAACAGTTTCAAAATAGGTGGCTGCAATTTTGTTGGATAGTTCTGCAATTCCTCTGATGTCTTCCAAGGTTTCTGTAGGCAGTCCCAGCATAAAATAAAGTTTTACCCTTGTCCAGCCGCCTTCAAAGGCAAGTGAGGCGCCTTTTAAAATTTCCTCTTCCGTAAGTCCCTTGTTAATAACGTTTCGAAGCCTTTGGCTTCCTGCCTCCGGAGCAAAAGTTAAACTGGACTTTTTTATATCCTGGACTTTACGCATTACATCAAGGGAAAAAGCGTCTATTCTCAGGGAAGGCAGGGAGATATTGGTGTGTTGTCTGCCGCATGCGTCTATCAGAAAATCTATCAGTTCAGGCAGTTTAGAGTAATCGCTGGAACTTAGAGAACTTAAAGAGATCTCTTCATATCCAGTATTTGCCAGCATTTCAAGAGCATATTTTTTTAGCATTTCCACATCCCGCTCTCTCACCGGCCGATACAACTGCCCAGCCTGGCAGAAACGACAGCCCCTGATGCAACCGCGTTGTATTTCCAACACCACTCGGTCCTGTATCACCTTGATAAAGGGAACCACGGGTTTGGTGGGATAATAAGTATTGGTCACATCCATAACAACTTCTTTTATCACGGTTTTGGGAATGTCGTCTTCCAAAGGAAAAAAGCGCTTTATGGTACCGTCTTTGTTATATTCCACATCATAGAACCGAGGTACATACATCCCAGGAATTTTAGCGGCACGCCGTAGAAATTCCACTCGATCAAAACCCTGCTGCCGACAATTTTTATAGAGGGATAATAATTCCTCATATCGCGTTTCTCCTTCACCAATATAGAAAATGTCAAAAAAGTCCGCCAATGGTTCCGGATTATAGGTGCAGGGACCACCTCCTATGACAATGGGACAATCTTCCCCCCGCTGGGAAGCAAGTAACGGAAGCTGTGCCAAATCCAATATTTGAAGGATATTAGTATAGCACATCTCATATTGAATGGTGATTCCAAGGAAGTCAAACTCTTTTATGGGATCCTGTGATTCCAGAGCAAATAACGGGATTTTTTCTCTGCGCATCAGTGCATCCAAGTCCACCCAGGGGGAATAGACCCTTTCACACCACACATCTTCCATGGAATTGAACATATCGTACAAAATCTGAATACCAAGATGTGACATACCGATTTCGTAGACATCCGGAAAGCACATTGCAAAGCGCACTGCTACCCGGGATTTGTCTTTTATTACAGCATTTACCTCATGACCAATATAGCGCTCAGGCTTTTCGATCCGCATCAATATATCATCGGACAGCGCAAGCTTTTCTTCAAAAATATGTTCTATCATATACAACCTACCTTCATTGAGTTGATGTAAGCATGTTTGTCTATCTGTTTCGACAGGCATATCTCATTTTTTTTACATCCGCCGCAGTCACCTCCCGGCGGGAGTATCGGGCCTGTTCGTAGATATCCGCCATTCCTTCCGTCTCAAGTTTTCTCTCCCACTCTCTTGCGGTCTCATATTCCAGACGGGCGCTTTCACGTTCCGGCATCACGATAGCGGCGGAAAGCAGTCTCTTTTTATATAACTTTCGAATCTTTTCCCGAGGGGACAGAGCTGTAAAGAAGCTTAGCTTCTTTTTTCCAAACTCTTTTTCTACATCACATGGCTCTCGCTCATCATAGACCTCGTCTTCCTGAAGATCTTCAGAAGGCTTGTGGTAGAACATGAAATTTTGCAGCCACTTGAGGAACCTGATCAGAAATTTTACAGTCACATAGGCAATGGCCAGCAAAAAAATGTATCCTACAATCTTTCCTATGATATTCCACAGCCAAAACGTTTCATTCTGCGGAAGTTCCGGGGTTATAACATCCCCATACCGGTCCGTCACTTCTGGGATTACTTCCGACTCCACTTTCGGAAGTCCGGAAAAGATCCATTTGAAAATGCCAAGTATAACATTTGCAATGTACTGCGCAATTTTGGAAAACCATCCAAAATGTGTACTGACAATCAAAATAGCTGTTCCAAACAAGGTGTAACCCACGGCAAGCCCCAAACCTGACCGAAGCATTTCAGAGGCTGGCAGATAACCGGTACTGCTTCTGTTTACCACCAAAAAATCCAGGTATCGCTGTAGATAAAAGATAATAAAAAACAGGGCGATGGATGCAATTAAAGCCATGAAATAATAGGTATCCCAACTGTCCTGGCCCTCATAATGCCACCATTGCAGCGCCATTGCCACTGCGGATATGATCACTCCCACAGGCAGCTGTATGGGATCACAATAGACCGTCTTTTTCTTCAACAGTAAAAAGAGTGACAAAAGCGCATATAGGAATGTAAAACTCACACTGATAATTCCATGCATGGAACCAGGTTTTGAGATAAAAATCACTATGCCCATAACTGCTATATGTTGAAGGGCAAAAAGATAAAATCGTTTAAACATACATCTGAACACAAAGAAAATCAGGGGGATAACGCTTAAAAAGAACCAAAAGGGCAAATCAGGTTTGTGCATTCCGGTCAGCTCCCGATCGAGACCCATAAAAGTCAGTGCCAAGGGAAAAAGCATCCAATGATTCATTTGTTCCGTCAAGAATTCTTTTAGATATTCAATTCGTTTTATATTCATTTGGGAGCCCCTTTCCATAGGACGCTATACTTCCGGATACACTACAGTGATAAATTTTGCCAGAGCAGGAGGGAGTTTTGGTTGACGGTGTTGGGAAACTGGATAAAACCATATAAAAGGTCTCCTGGTGTCCCGGTACCGCTCCAATAAGTTCACAAAATCGTCGTATTGATTTGGAGCCACAAAGCAAGAAAAGACCCCTGAGTCTCCACAAAACAGCTTTTCTTCATAAATTTTAGCAAAATCCGCCGCTGGCTGTTCGATGTCAACTCTTGCCAGTGCCCTGTAAATGGCATCCATTTGTCCCTGACCGCCTTTTGAACCTATGGAGACAGGTTGATGAGTTACAATATCAACCCCATTTCCATAACAGGAGACCTGAATTCCCTGTCGCAGAAAAAAAGCGCACAAAGACGCCACAATGCGCAGAGATATTTCCACACAATCCTCTTTTTTTAAGATATTGTCATCCTGTATATTAAAAAAGATCCGAACGTTTTTCAAAGAGGTGTAATTCTTCTCATTGACCTTCAAGGCACCTGTTTTGGCCGTTGCCTTCCAATTGATGCGGCGCATGTCGTCATAGGGCTGATATTCGCGGATGCCCCTGTATTCAAAAGGATCTTCCAGCAGATGACGTTTGGACAAAATCTCCCCGTTAAGTTGTATCAGGGACTGATATAGCTTATTGCTGTCATATGGACGGGGATACACGTAAATTTCCGCACTGATTTGCTGTTCCGAAATCATCTGGTCTAAGAAAAACAAGTCGGAGGCCACCAGATCAATTTCATTTATAGTGTAATATCCCCTTCTGACTCCAATGAATTTAAGCGTTCGAGTCACTTTTTCTCCGCCCCCTATGCGAAACACATCGTTTCTGTAATACTGATCGGTGGTGCGGGAACCTTTATGATTGTCAAAATGAAGCCGCTTGTCCGTCTTGAATTTCACCTTGAGCATGGCGAGAGGAAGCCATTTCCTGTTTTCGATCCGTTCTTTCAGCTCTCCCTGCTCTCCTTCAAAGATATGATCCTGGGCAAAACCGATATGAACGCTTAAGTGTCGGTACCATAATTTTTCATAGACAAACTTCTGAAATACCAGAAGAAAAAAGCCGATTAGACCGATTCCCAGTATCTTCATTTTTTAAATTCCTCGGTGGGGACTGGAGTGGATAAAACGATTTTTTCTACCATTTTTATGGCGCTGTCCGCACCGCCCATGCCATACCCCAGTATGATGCGATGCGCAAGAACAGGCACCGCCAACGCCTTAATGTCGTCTGGGGATACATAGTCCCTGCCATCCAGATAAGCATAGGCCTTGGCACAGCGCAGCAGAGCCAGAGAGCCCCGTGGGCTTACCCCCATTGTAACCTGCTCTCCCTTTCGGGTGGCCGCCACAAGATCCACCATATATTCCAGTATACACCTGTGTACGAACACTTTTACAGCTTCTGCCCGGGCATTTGCCAGTTCCTCCAGTGTGATAACGCTGCTTAACTCTGATAGGGGTTCCTTATCCATGTATCTGTCCAGAATGGCAATTTCTTCCGTCTTTTCGGGCAGTCCCATGGACAACCGCATCATGAAGCGATCCGTCTGTGCCTCCGGCAAGGGAAAAGTCCCTGTGGTTTCCACTGGATTTTGTGTGGCAATAACAAAGAAAGGTTTCCCGGGGGTATAGGTTTCTCCGTCTATAGTCACCTGCCGCTCTTCCATACATTCGAGCAGACCGGCCTGTGTTCTGGGCGTGGCACGATTGATCTCGTCGGCCAGAAGAATATTGGTAAATACGGGGCCCCTTCGCAGAACAAATTGATTTTTCTGCATATCATATACATTTAATCCTGTAATATCGGTGGGGAGCAGGTCAGGAGTAAACTGTATTCTGGTAAAGGCGCCCTGAATGCTTTTTGCCAGTGTCTTTGCCAGTTTTGTCTTACCGGTTCCAGGCACGTCTTCCAGGAGTACATGCCCGTCTGCCAGCAGGGCTGTAAGCAGTAATCTGACAGTCTGCTCTTTTCCAACGATAACTTTTTCGATATTGGCGAGAATTCGTTCGCCCAACTGCTTTCCGTTTTGATTCATAGTATCCCCCGTATAGAATTTATATTTGTCCGGCATATTTGTCCATATGGCGCTGCGAAGACGCATCCCGCAGCGACTAAGAAGCCGCTATGGAATGGTTAAGAAATCATATACTTATACGCCGGCAACCTGGATTCCTTCCAAGCTTACGGCAAAAGGGCCTTCGTATTTTCCACTTTTGTACCTCTCTTTTGAACAGATCATATTCTCCTGCACTTTCATAATACTGCCGTTTATGGAGCCGCCTGTCACAGGCGTCAAGGCAGTTCCGTCCCACAGGTATGCAAGCCGGATTTCTCCGCCGAAATGCCCTGAAAAAGAGTTCATTTGAAAATCGGAAAAGCTTACAATATGCAGATACGGACTTTTCTTCATCTCTGATAATTCCAGGTTTCCCACAGGTACTGAGATACAATCATACCCGCCGGTGGGTTCAATTCCAAGATAATAGGCGAAACGACTGCCGCCATGGATAGTGCGAAGGGTGCCGTTTTCCAGAAGGACACGATCCTTCATGGGGATTCCCTCCCCGCTGTAAGGGTCCCTTGCCTTTAAAACCATTGTCAACAGATCGCCCTGAATCCTATCGCCCTGAACCTGCATCCCTGTCTGATATCCGGAATACTTCTGATATATCAGGGAAGAATCGGAGCGGTCCATGTAATACTGAAGAAAGGTATACATCTGTTCTCCAGATAAGATCACCCGGTAAGTACCGGCTTTGGGCGCATCAGTGGCTTTGGCCCTGGCGCTGGTCATATCCAGGGCTTCCTCCACATCACGCCGAAGGGCGTCCGTATCCAGGTCACGGTAAGAAAAATGATGATAGGTCTCTACGTCCTGTGGCGAAATACACTGTACTACATATTCGCCGTTGACTTCAACAGTTTCATAACACACATCCACCCCACGGGAATTTACGATGTGTCTCATGGTGCGGGCAGCAAAAACTTCCGCAGAATTTATAAATACATCGGAATGGATATCTGAAGCAAACAGCGCATCCGCCATTTCTTTCATAGTATCTTTCAAATCTTTTTTGGCCAGATCGCTTGAGGACAAAACGCATTCCTGCTTTGTGCCGGAAACCATTTCATACCAGGGATTTGCCACAAAGGACGCCGCATTGTATGCGGACAGAAGTGCTTTTTTGATCTCCGCAGCCTCCATACCCGGATAGAGCTGTACGAAAGAAGATCCCAGCAGTTTCTTTGTTTCGTGAGAATCTTTCTCTTTTGTTTCAAAAGGATGGAAAACAGTTACCATGTATACCAATAAATTTGTACTCCGCTTTAAATCCAGGTTTCTGCGGATGAAAAAGCATTCCATCGACTGAGTCGTTTTCTCAGTAATGCTATAATCACTGATCCCTAATTGGCCTAATATTTCTATAATTTGATTTATCAAAATGCTGACCTCCTAATTTTGGTTCCGGTTCGTATTCTTCAGTGCATGGGCTTCATGCATTGAGACTGTTTATGATTCCGGTTCCCTTCCGGGAATTGCAATACGCTTTGTGCTGTTGCGAGTCAAGACTGATTGGCAGAGGTATTTAGCCTAAACGGATTTTTGCCTTGATATAAGGCCCGCCGTCTGATACCTTGACCCATTCCTTATAACCTTTGCCGCAGAATCCGCCTCCACCCAGAATAACTTCTTCCGACATCATGGAAATGGATTTCAGCAAATCGGGAACATATCCTGTCAGGACGATTGGTGAAAATATTTTGCCTGTCAGTTTGCCGTCCCGAATTTCACGTGCAATATTGACCATGCATTGTATGCCCCAATTTTTAGGATCTTCCATACCGCTGCTTGCGTTCTCCAACAGAAAACCATAGGAAACGGATGCGATCATCTCCTCTTTTGTGTGCGTGCCTCCTTCAAAATAAGTATTGGTCATGCGGGTGTAGGCTTTCCTGTCGTACCCCTGTCTTCTGCCGTTTCCTGTGGGAACGGTACCCAGGACAATCGCGGACTGCAGATCGCTGATTCCTTGCTTCAAAATTCCTTTTTCAATAACGATGGTATCATGAGCCATAGTACCTTCGTCGTCAAAGAAATAGGTGGCGGTTTGACTGGCTGCCGACGCGCCGTCGTGCATGGTCACCAATTCAGAGGCCACATATCCTCCCACATATTTTTCTGCCAATGCCCGTTTCTTGACGAACATGTCCATTTCTACTCCATGTCCAAAAGCTTCGTGAACAATCATTCCCGTCACATCCGGCGCACAGATACAGTCGTATTCTCCCGGTATCATGGGTTCGCTGTTCAAAAGCTCCAGTGTAATTTGGGAGCATTGTTCCACATCGTGCTGCATCTGTTCCAAAACTTCCGCGCCGCCCAGATTGGAGTAAGATTTATAATAACTTTTGATTTCCTCCCCTCTTGGCGCTGCCAATGAGATTCCGCCCGTCATCCACATAACGTTCTGTTCCAGATCCTTGTGGCCGGAAAGAAAAAGTTTTGAATATTTCTGATAGTTACAGCGCACGGTACAATCCAGAATTTTATCGCTGGAAGCCAGCCCGCGATCTTTGATTCGTGCCAGCTTTTCTATAATGACATCATCGCCCAGCTCTTCAGGATCAATCTCATATTCGGTGCTGGCCGAAAATATGGTCTGGGTTTCCTCCGGAATGGGATATTCGTTTTCTGAAATGCCTTCTGGAACAGCCTGTTTGGAGGATGCGGCGATTTGCCTGATATTCTCACAGATTTCGTCAAGAAGCTCCTCCGCGATACGATTAAAGGAATATTCCGCATAGTGTTTGCCATCGGAAATTTTGACTGCAAACCCCCGTTCCGAAAGCATACCGTTTTCGCTGATCATTGTATTACAACGGGAAACGCTGTAAGATTTTGCGGTGGAATCCGTTGCCAATATGGATACATAGGGATACTGTTTCAGCAACCGCTCCAGTAATTTCTTTAAGACGGGCTTATTATGTTTGATAAATGCACTCTCTTTTACCTTCATTCCGACTCCTTTTCTCATAGAAAATTCCTTGTGGAAACCTGCTCCAATTCAGATTTTTCATTATTTTTGCCAAGCTTCGGTTCTGAGTGAACCCTACTAATACTATATCACCAGAAAAGATTTACTGTCAACCCCGGCTGCGCCGATTAACCTTTGTGAAAAAGCGTGTATCGGCAGTGTTTTTTTGGTTGTAAATGTTGCCGAGACCGTGAAAAATTACCGTTATGAGCATAAAATAGACATGACTGCCATAACTTTAAATAAGCTTCTTTGTTATGAGGTGATCATTATAAGCAACGTGTCGTTGGAGCAGAAACTGCAGCTGGTACAGCAGGTAAGATCCAGATACCAAGAGAATCAATATGATATGTTCAACAGGGAAAGAATCCTGTATGGAAAGACCAGCCTGCCACCGGAGGAACGGCGGGGTATGACGTATCGAGATATGTATATGGAAGACGCAATACCTGGAGAGGGCGCGGTATCTTTCCTTAAAATGCGTTTTTTCCTTGCGGCTTTTTTGTTTGCAGCAGTCATTTTCATGGATAAAAATAACATCAATGTGGCCGGAATTACCACAGAAAAAATATTCCAGGCAATTTCGGCCGATTACGATGAAAAAATTGAAGAATGGTTGGAAGCAATTTCCTACAATGTACCGCAGAGGTAAGAACAGGCATTTAATATGGTATCCTGCCGTTTTCCGACAATTATATAATAATCCATTTGCCTTTCTGTCTGCGTGTAAATATAAGATCCGTAAGCTGGGATATCACAGCAAAAGGCAGGTTCTTTGGTGGCAAATAAGAGCCCGTAGCCTTTGTCGGAAAGAAGAAAAGGCAGTCTTTTTCCCGAATCCTTGTGGGAGATAAAACGGGATTGACCACGAAGGTTTAAACAGGATTGACCGGGGGCTGCTGTTCGACTGACCGATTCGGTCACGCTTTTTCTCGAAACCGTTGGCGTTTTTTCATTTTCCATGTTGCCGAAGCTGTAAAGCTGTTCGCCTTTTGCCCAGTCCAGGAAGAGCCAGCATGGCATCCCTTTTCCATAGGTCTCACTTGCACTGTTTCCATGAGGATTTTCCAGCAGACGACATTCTTTGTCGTGCTCTGCCAACAACAGCTTTTTATCACCTGTAAAATAGCGAATGGCTCCGGTAGATTTCGACACTTGCAGGATCAGCTCGTCCATGCTCAGCTCTACCAGATTGCCCATTTCCCTATACATCCAAAATCTTTCCGTGCGATTCACGTCGATGCCCCAGGGAGCTTTGGTGTCAGGTTGTCCGTTCCTGACAAAACTTACACGAAGGATGGCGCTTCCGATGGGACTAAGCCGCAGGATTCCATATTTGCTCTGCAGATAGAGGCCGTCGTTTTGCTTCGTAATCCATCGTATAGAAAGATCCGGTTTGGAATGCCCTGTGGGCCGCAGCATTTCCGTGGCGGGGATATCTCCAAAAGCAGGACGGCGACTTTTGGGCATTGCTTCCGTCGGCTGCAAAGCGCTTTGTCCCAAGGCTGAACGGCTGGAGGCTGCCGGCTGCGCCTGGTCCTGTAACTTCTGATTGTTGGAAGGGGCCGCCTCAGTTTTAGGCTGATTGGGAAAGGCTGCTGTGGGTCTGGCCTTTGGCTGACCGGGGATAATGACTGTTGGTCTGGTCTTTGGCTGACCGGAGGGAGCGACTGCTGTGCTGGTCTTTGGCTGATTGGAAAAAGCCACCGCTGCCCTTGCTTTGGGCTGATTTTTGGAATCGGCTACTGCCCTTTCCTTTCCCTGTTCGAAGAATAATGTTTTGTTGTCTGGTGACGGTTCCGAAGAGGATACCGATACGTCTGTCTTTGTGGGAGCTATAATATTAACTTTTTGGCTTACAGGCAAAGGGTCCACTATCAGCCCGGTCAAATTTCCCGTATGAAGAATACTGAGCTCGTGAAGCGCCCGGGTAGCAGCTACATAGAGCAGCTTGGCGTGACCGTCATCCGACGGATAATCGTCTCTGTCAGGATTTAGGATTAAAACTGCGTCAAATTCCAATCCCTTAGTATATTCTACCGGTAGAACCATAATACCGTTTCCGAAATTGGCTTTTTCCGGATCGTTTTCAATTACATTCACAAAGCGGGCAAGCTGTTTTGTGGCCAGGGATGCTTGGGATTGATTTCGACAGATAACAGCGATTGTGCCATAACCTTTTTCCTGCCAGATTTGACAGGTCTCTGCAGCTTTTGGGAACAATTCCGTATCGTTGCCCTGCCATATTTCCACCTGGCTGCCGTGGCGAATGATGGGTTCTACCGGATAACTGGAAAATTGACCATGATGAAGTATGTCAATGGCAAAATTTGAAATTTCAACGGTGTTGCGGTAGCTTTTCTTTAATATACAGAAGCTGTCCATGGGATCAGGGAGCATAAGGTTCTTTAATTCTTCCCAGTCATTCAGCCCAAATCCAAAGTGAATATTTTGTGAGACATCGCCCATGATGGTATAGGTACATGCATGGATGCAGAAATGCAGGACGGAGTATGCCATCATACCAAAATCCTGGGCTTCGTCAATGACGATATGATGTGCTTCGCTGATGACTTCCGTTTCTTTAATGCGTTTATAGATATAAGCCAGTGCAGCCAGATCATACACATCAAATTCTTTGTCAGGTATCTCCACGCATTTTCCTTCCGCGTTCTGCTTTGCAAGGAAATCCCGATAAAGTTGGTATATGGAGCCTTTCCACTCTTTTTGACCATATCTGTTGCGATAGGCTTTTTTGATGGCCTTGCGCTCTGATTCTGTATACTTTACGCCCTTGCCGAGAAATTCTTCACTGATCTTCCGCATGAGGCGTTCATTCAACATATTAATTTTATTTTGCATGGATACATTTGGCGTTTGTAGGATGTAACGCTCTACCGCTTCTCCGTTCACCAGAAGTACCAGGTGATCCTTGGAAGCGTTTGGCGTTAGTACTTTAGAGGAAGCATTTTCTCCAAACTTCAGCGTTTCGTCATATACGCCTGTCTTTCCGTTTTTGCATCCCTCCACAAATTGTCTTGGATTCAAATAAATGGAATCCCGCAGGATGCTCTCCCATTCCAACCGATCACAATATGCCTTCAAATCTTCAAACCATGATAGCGTTCCCTTGATACTGCCTTTGTTTCCGGTGGCTTCGCTTTTTCGGATACGATATTTTTTGTCATCCCAATCCTCGTATAAAAGCCTGACGAAAAGCTGTTCCATGGTCATTTGACGAACGCCATGTACATCCAGATCCGGCAATACCCCTGTGATATAATTCAATAAAATTCGGTTGCTTCCCACAATATAAAAATCATCGGGTCTAAAGCGTTCCGCATAGTTGTATAGGATGAAAGAAATTCTATGCATGGCAACTGTGGTTTTGCCGGAACCTGCCACACCCTGTACAATGATATTGTGATAAGGAGATTTACGGATAATTTCATTCTGCTCTTTTTGAATAGTCGCAACAATTTCGCCCAATACGGCCTGTTTATTTTTGGACAGATATTTGGTCAGCAGATCATCGTTGGCAATCACTTCACTCTCAAAATAATCCAGGAGTGTTCCATTCTCTATTTCATAGGTACGCTTTAATTTCAATTCAATGGGAATCTGCCTGCCGTCGGGCGCTGTATAACCGCACTTGCCAAGACCGTTTTCATAGTAAGCGTTAGCTACAGGCGCACGCCAGTCCACTACCGTCTGGTGGGTGGTGTCACTGGAAATTCCCCCCTTGCCAATATACAGGGATTCGTCTGTACCCAGAATTTCATCATGAAACAGTATCCTGCCAAAATAGGGTTTGCTTTTCGCTTTTTCATTTCGTTCCAAGGCTCTCTTCATATGATCGTGCAGGGTGATGGTATTGTTCAGTAAAGTATCCAATTCAGGATTATCGTCATGGTAATGCTCCAGCATCTCATCAATAGCCGCCCTCATCTTGCGGACCTGGGAACCATAGTTTTCCAGATTCTTCTCAATCACAGCCAGGGTTTGTGCCAAAAAAGCTTCTTCCGCCTGCCTGGATGTATTTGGATATTCCCGGGAAATCTCAGACTTCCCGGAACGCTCGGATTCATCTGTTTCCTTTTGAGATCCTTTACTAGTATTTTGTGCTTTTTCACGCATGGTTGTCTCCCTTCTCCTGTATTAGGGCTGTCAGGCTGCCGCTGTTTTTTGAACTGTAAATTCCTGTATAAAAAGTATATTAAAAAATAAAAAAAATACTAGACTTTTTTTCTAATATTTGATATGATGTTTTATAGAGTCATGCCTAAAAAAAGCTGTCGTTTTGCGACAGCTTTTTAATATTATTGCGTGTATTTATTATACTTCCTTTTTCTCTTGTTTTTCTTCATTCACCCTATCGTCTTCGCTGCTGACCGAAACATTCTTCTGCTGCAGATTGGCAATATTTTTTACTTTCATTCCATATTTCCCATGTGCTCTGATATTTTCCATGTATATGTTGCGGAATGGCATCTCCGGCAATCCGCACAGGTAAATGGCGTTTCCTGCCACTGTTTCAAGGGTAATATCTTTTAGGTAAATTCCGTCAACAACGGGCGTACCGCTGTCTATTTCCATGGGAGTATCGGCATCAAACTCTGCGGCTCCATAGAAGCCGTCGGCATAAATAGCGCCTCGGAACCATTTTGTATCCATATGTTCTTTACTGTGGTTTACAAGCGTACAGTTTTCGTAATGTATGTTTTTGACATAGGCTCCTCTGCCCCTGATTGCCTTGATACTGGCAATGCTGTGTACATTTTCAAAACTGCAGTTACGCACAAAGACATCGCTGACGCCTCCTGACATTTCGCTGCCTACGGCAACACCAAAGCCGCTTTTAAAAACGCAGTTTTCTATCGTTATCTGTTCCGACGGAATCCCTGCCCGACGTCCCTCCTCGTCCCTGCCGGATTTAATTGCAATACAATCATCCTGGCTTGCGATAAGCGAATTTGTAACGCTCACATTGCGGCAAGCGTCGATATCAATACCGTCTCCGTTGACAATGCCGTATTTATTTCCTTCCTCGTCATATTTGGTATATATTTCAATGTGATCAATCCGTACGTTGCTGCAGTAGAGCAAATGCAGACACCATGCGGGAGATTGCCTGATCGTCACGTTTTTGATGGTTACGTGATCGGTATTGCGTATGCAAACTGCCCGACCTCTTCTGCCTTTGTTTTCATCCATTTCCGCACGGGATAACAGCTTGCCGTTTGCGTCGATAACACCGCCTTCTCCGTCAATGGTAATATTGCTGTGAGGGGCGCCTTCCGTGCAGAGCAAACTGCCGTAACAAAGCTGTTCCCGTCCCTCAAAAGAATACCCCATCAGGGGGAAGTCACTGATTTTGTCACTTCCCAAAAGTTTTGCGCCTTTGGCAAGAAACAGGGTCATATCACTTTTTAAAAATAAGGTACCGGAAACGAAGGTGCCTTGCGGAATGTAAACCGTTCCGCCCCGGTGACATTTGTCGATTGCCATCTGAATTTCTTTGGTGCAGACGTTTCCGCTGTCAGGAACCGCGCCAAAGTCCATAATATTATATACTGCCATATTTATACACTCCTATTCCTTTGTAGTTTTGGTGAAATTGCCCTGCGCTGTTAGCGCAGAAGGAACATTTTCACAGGTCTCCACCGGGTAATAAGGTGTCAATTTGTTCATAATAATTTTCTATTACCCGTGCGTCATCTATTTGCCAGCCGTCTTCCGTCCATGAAGCGTCAATGCATTCCACTGTCTCCTGATCCATTGTATCAGGAAACAACATGATCAAACGCAAAAAGGTGCGGTTTTTGTCAGCGATGATCCCTGCTTCGATACATGGACTGTACCCCTCCTCCCAATAATACTCCCCACCGAAGTAGAGGGGTTGGAAGAGATTAATATCCGTATTGGGGATTAAGACAGTGGGATAGGTCTTCCATTCGCCGTTATCAAAATGAAGGATTGACACATCTACGGATCCGAAGGTGCTTCCGGTATCATATTTGGAAACCAATATATCTGCCTTCCCATTTCCCGACAAATCACCGCAGGTTAACGCAGAGGAAAAATATCCTTCAAAGTCAATGGAATGTTCCATGCCGTCACTGCTTAAGAGCCCAGTGACACGTGTGTATCCGTTTTCGTCATTCCTTATATCTTTTACATAAACCCGATCCGGCGTTCCGTCCTGATCCAGATCCACCCGAAGTTCCTGCCCTGAGCTGATGGGAATGCTATGGACCGAATTTGCCTTGCAGCCGGATAATCCCATAAGGCTTACTGCGATCAGCGAAATTTTGAAATATGTCATTTTATATGCTCTCATACTAACTACTCCTTTCCAATATCTGCGTTCTATATCATAAAACAGATTTCTATTTAGTTTACTTAAAGAGGGTTGATCCCAGACTGGGCGGAAGCGGTATTTAGGCTCCGCAGCTCCTCATAGGTATTTTCCAACAGGCTGTGGTGATAGCCATCCGTATAATAGTTTGTGATGAGCCGGGACTGTTCCACGCGCCATCCGTCTTTCTGCCAGGACAGATCCATACACTTTACGGTCTCTTCATTGATGATATCTACTGGTATAATCAAGCGAAGATAATTTTTATTCTGTTTTTCCACAATGGTTGCGCCGATCAAAAACGATTCTGCAAAATCGGAAATGTCCTGACTTTCTGCTATCTGAGAAGGATATTCCGCCAGATTTCCTTCTTCGTACCTCAGAACAGAAATGTTCACCGCACCGAATGGATTATCGGTGTCATATCTCAAAAGGAGAACATCTGCCTGCCCGTTTCCCGACAGATCGCCCACCACTGCATAAGAAGAAAAGGCACCTTCATAAACCTTCTGATTCCATGTCCCGTTGGAAAACCATGTGTTCAACTGTGTGTGAAAGTAGTCTCCCATCATGGAATCAATCACTACAATCCGGTCTTCTTTTCCGTCGCCGTCAAAATCCGCTTTCAGATCGATTCCATAATCCACCGGAAGGGTGGCTGCTGCCAATGTACAACTGATCAAAGTACTCATGGAGAATGTCAAAAGTATTATAACGATCTGGGAAAGTATCCCTTTTTTTCTGCCGGAGCCTTTTAAAATATTAAGAAAACGCTTTTTCATTACCTCCTTACCACCGTAAAACTGTGTGGTCAAAAGTACTTTTGGACTTTGGTTTTTATGCAGTGTAGACAATAAGGTTTCCGTATATGCCTTTCTCACGGAAAATGCTTTCCCTTGAACTACAAGCTCATCACAGGATAATTCCATGTCGATGGCAGCATTTTTTTGCATGATCCAGATAATTGGATTGAACCAATGCAGCGCGCATGTAATGGCCAACATCCATTTGACGAAGGCATCATGACGTTTCAAATGAATCAGTTCATGCTTTAAAATGAAGGCAGTTTCTTCTTTTTCGGAAATGTCTGCCTCCAGATTCCACATATCTTCCGGCAGTACCAAAACCGGTCGCAAAAATCCCACTATCATGGGGCTTTTTGCCCCCACATATTCCACTACGGTCACATTGCGTCTCATATGTAATTCCGCTTTCAACTTTGTCAGCAGCGTAACGATACTGTTGGGATGAGAACGCTCCTTTTGCGGAGAATTCTTTTTCCACGGAAGTTTCTCCTTCCATAACAAAGTTTCCTTCCATGGATGGCCTTCTCTCATAAGGATTCTTCGGTAACGGATATAGCTGAACAGATACACGGCTATAACACTGGCTGCGCCCAGAAGCCAAATTGAAACAATGATGTCCATCCATGTTACACCTAAGTGGTTGCCCTTGTGATCCATGATGGGAGCTGTTATCTGTCTGGGAATTTCCACAACCACGCCGCCTGACGATATCAATTCTGCAAAAGGCGCAGTACTGTCCGTTTGGGATGAAAAAGATTGGGTTGTGGGATCTTGTACAAGGGCGCTTTTAATTTCCTTGGTGGAGGCAGAGAAATGTACGCGGCTCAAAATGTCCCAAGAAAATATTGGTATTGAGATTTCGTTGTAAGGAATCAACAGGCGAATTGTCAGGAACAACCAGATCCAATACTTCCACTTGGCTGCATATCTTCTGTTGATCAGCGGCGAAAACAGGATAAGCGCAAGAATCAGCAGACTGGCAGCAGCCGAAATTTCCACAAACGAAAAAAAGATATCTTTTATCATCTGTTCTCCTCCCGGTCATATTCTTCCTGTGCCGCGTATTTTTCCTCCATTTCATCCAGAAAGCTCCTCAGTTCTTCCACATCCGAATCTTGAATCATTTTATTACTGTAAAGCGTAGCCACCAGATTTTGTATGGAATTATTGTACAGCTTTTCAAGGAAATTTTTGCCTTCTCTTGCTTTGTAATCATTTTCCGTAACCAGGGGCGCATACAGATTGGTGCCGGTGGAGCGGTCGCAGGCAACAAAGCCTTTTTCCACTAATCGGGACAGTGATGTCATCAACGTGGAAAGCTGCCATTTACGTCTTCCCTGCAGTTCTTTTAAAATATAATTGGACGTGACAGGAGGTGCGCCGCTCCATATCACCTGCATGATTTCCAATTCCGCTTCTCCCAGTTTCCTAAGTACTTTGTTCATGCCGAATCTCTCCTATCTATCTTGTATGAATTAATTGCACTTTTATATCATAAAAAGGCATTACACATCTGTATAGTAAATTATACAGATGTGTAATGCCTTTGTCAAGAATAGATTTAAATGATATCACAAAAGCCATGCTATTACAAAAAGGGGCGGAGGTCAACGGTCAACGCTTCCTCTAATTTTGCCAGCCGTTTTGTGATACCTTTGGATTGTTCATCGGCAGCTTTGTACTGGTTTAAAAACTTATTGAGTGATTTTACTCCCATATTACAGCCGTCAGTGATCAAATCTGCTATTGTCTCATCGGATTCTTTCATTACCAGTTTCACATTGGTCTTTATCCAGGACATTCCCTTTGCCATAAGATTGGGTTCTTTTCCTTCATCGTGGTACGATTCCAAAAGATCCTGAATTTCTTTCTTTAATTTGATATGGGCGTCTTTGCACTTTGTGAGACATTTGTGAAGTTCATCGCTGTGGACGTAATCCAGGACATCGTCTATTGCATCCACACCCATCTTAATCCCAGCGTCACATTCCCGTAAAAGCCGTATGGTATCTTGTTCTATCATGATTACACTCCATTTGTTTGTATTCCCCAAAGGGCTAAAAAACTATCCTTTTGGGGCCTGTTAACTTTCTACATTACAATCTTATGAAAAGTTTGCCCGATTTTTTGTATTTTATTCCATTGAAAGCCCGGCTCCAAAACAAAAAGGAGCTGTTTATTCTCTTGTTTAGTAACGGTGTCAACGAACCGACCTTAAAAACGCCGTACAATCGGTTGACCTCTTGCACAGCGTTTTTTTCAGCAGAATTTATTTAGAAAATTTGTTTATAAATATGATTATGAATTGGAAAGATCCATAATTACCACACCATCTATAGAAACGATGACGATTGCATTCGGATCGATGGGAACGTCAAAAGCAGTATGCATATCCACATCTATCGTATTGGAACCATAGCCCATACCGCTTAACAGCACCGTAGCCGTTGTGCTGCTGCCGTCCCGGAAGGTAACGGTGATATCGTGGCTGCTCTGTGCTCCCCAGATAGAAGACATTTCTCCCTGGTATGTCCCGTCCAGAGTCAGGTATACATTTAATGGAGATACATAAATATCATATTTGTCAAAGTGAACATTTCGTTCCTGCTTGTCAATGGCTCCGCTTAAGGCGAGACCATAGTTCTCATTACCCACGATTTCAATAGGCGCCGAAAAGTAATGCAGCGCATCCTCTTCTGAGACGCTCATAACAAAAGATTCCGAGGATTCCGAGCTTTGCGGAGATTCCCATGTGTGATAGTTCACATACATAGTATAGGTACCGGACGCATACTCTCTGTTTCCAAGCTGTGTATACATTCTTAACTGCTGATTCTCTGACAATTCATAGCCACAGTTTTCCGGAAGGCGATTCCATTCATAGGAATCTTCAAAGCCAAGAGCAAGTGTTGAGATTTCTTTATAGGTCTCATAGTCCATTGTTCCGTCCAGCCACTGCGCATATTCCGCGCTTTCGATTGCAACGGAAACGCTGAGGTTTTCGGTTTTCTGAGTAAGAATATAGCTGACCACCAACTCTCTGCCAGCGCATGTGGTTTCCAACAGTTCAATAGAAAAAAGTTCGTTGTCTATGATCATCTCTCCATAATTGTCCAAGTTGATGGGCGTTGTAACCGTACCATCCTCCTTTGAACTGCTATCTTCCGAATCCGGAAGCCTGGAATCGACAATTTGTCCATAAAGATCCGGCATCTGTTGTGCCTCGGGCACCTTCAGCGCGGAATCTTCTCTGGCCATAAACAGTTCCCGCAAAGATGTGTTTCCCTCCATATATGCTGCAGCCACATACATGGTGCTGCTTACCATTACTGCCAAAGCTGCTGCAGAAGCTACTGTCCGTTTCCATGTAAAACCATTTTTCTTTTTCATAGCGTTTCCCTCCATAATTGTCCTGTGCATAGCATCGTTAATCCGTATCTGTGACATAAGCTGGTCCGCATTTCTTTTAAATTCCATAGAATGCTCGTTTTTCATCTATAACACCTCCCATATTTCCCGGGGCAAGTTCTTTTGCAGTTGAATTCTGCCCCGCCTTAGCAAGGAAAATACCGTGCTCTCCTGACGCTGAATTACTTTTGCTATTTCAGGTACTGTCATTTCCTGGTAATAATACAACAAAATCACCAATCTGTATTTGTCCTTTAGTTTCATGATCTCATTCATCAGATCAAGTGTGTTATTCAGTTGTTCGTACACATCCGGCACTCTGCGTTCTGCCTGTAGTCCCTCCTCCAATATCTGAGTTACTTCCGTTGTGTCTACCCGTTTTCGCCAGGCAGCAGCAAGGTAGTCCTTACAGGTATTGATGGCTATTCTGGTAATCCACGTCTTTTCCGCCGCTCGTCCCTCAAACTTCCGGTAATTTTTCCATACCTTCAAATAAGTGTCCTGCACCGCGTCTTCTGCCAGATAAGGATCCCGCAGATAAAGGGTACATAAGCGCAGCAGAGAATCGCCATATTTACGGATCAGCAGCTCCATTGTATCTTCCGTCAAAACCTGAGATACTCTGGATTCCTCAAATGGCAATGTTATGCTTTGACTTTGCCCCATACCATTCCTCCGTTTCTACTGTTTTGGTACATTGCTTTGTTCCTCCTTTCAAACATTAGACAGTGACAGATAAGGATTATCTTGCAATTATCTTTTATTTTTATAATAAAAAGATTTACATATTGACCACTTCTGTGATATCATTGCTTTAACGCTTTAAACTATTATAGCGTCAAACCGGTGGGAAAACAAGAGAGTTGCCTGGTTGTGGGCATTCCACGGTGTTGACAGTACTTAAATTTACATGGGAGGTAGTATGAAAACATGAAACTACTGTTATTGATTCTTTATTTTGCGGTTTTAATTGGTATCGGAATTTACTGCCGCAAGCATGCCACGGATGTAAACGGTTTTGTGCTGGGCGGACGATCCGTAGGCCCCTGGCTGACCGCATTTGCCTATGGCACATCCTATTTTTCGGCTGTTGTGTTCGTGGGATATGCGGGACAATTTGGATGGAAGTATGGGCTTGCCGCCACTTGGGCGGGAATCGGCAATGCAGTGATCGGCTCGCTGTTGGCATGGGTGGTGCTGGGACGCAGAACTCGCATTATGACACAGCATTTGGATTCCGCTACTATGCCGCAGTTCTTTGGTGAACGCTTTGGCAGCAGAAGTCTTAAGCTTGGAGCATCGGTAATTATTTTTATCTTTCTGATCCCCTACACCGCATCCCTCTATAACGGACTTTCAAGACTGTTTGGGATGGCGTTCGACATTGATTATTCTGTGTGTATTATCCTGATGGCAGTGCTGACCGCCATCTATGTCATCGCCGGAGGATATATGGCCACGGCGATAAATGATTTCATTCAGGGAATTATTATGCTTGCAGGTATTTCTGTCATTATTGTTGCAGTGTTAAAAAGCAAAGGCGGCTTTATGGAGGCGCTGGACGGACTGGCAAGAGTCACAGATGCGGCCGTATCGGATACACCTGGAATCTTTGCCTCCTTTTTCGGACCTGACCCTTTGAATCTGTTGTTTGTGGTAATACTCACCTCTCTTGGAACCTGGGGACTTCCCCAGATGGTACAAAAATTCTATGCAATCAAAAATGAAGGTTCCATAAAAAAAGGGACGATTATCTCAACGCTCTTTGCCCTGGTTGTGGCCGGAGGAAGTTATTTTCTGGGAGGATTTGGCAGATTATTTTCAGAACAGGTGGATGTAAAGGTCAACGGGTACGACTCCATTATTCCTGCGATGCTGTCGGGGCTGTCGCCCATATTGATTTCATTGGTGGTTATATTGGTCCTGTCGGCATCCATGTCCACTCTGTCTTCCCTGGTTATGGCCTCCAGTTCTACCTTGACCATAGACTTTATAAAAGAGCTTTTCTTTCCTAAAATGTCAGAGAAAAAACAGGTTCTAAGCATTCGGATCCTTATTGTGATATTTATTGCCATATCTTCCGTGTTGGCTCTGATTCAATATAAAAGCGCCGTGACTTTTATCGCACAGCTGATGGGAGTGTCCTGGGGAGCGCTTGCAGGCTCGTTTCTTGCGCCTTTTATGTATTCTCTGTACTCCAAAAAGGTTACCAAGGTATCCTGTTGGGTGTGCTTCCTGTTCAGTTCGATTTTGATGGTGGCAAATATTTTCTTTCAGGATTCCTTCCCGGAAATTATGCGCTCTCCCATTAACTGCGGAGCCATCGCCATGCTGGTGGGGCTGGCGATTGTACCCATAGTAAGTCTCGTTTCGCCTAAACCTGACCCCAAACTTGTGGAAGAGGCGTTTGCATGTTATGAAAAGAAAACGGAAGTATCCAGAAAGACATCCTTGGGCAAATAAAATCTATAATACAATACTTATCAAAAGAGAATGGCGATTTATCTCTCAAAGGGATAAATCGCCATTTCATTACTGATTTGCCACTACATTTTTAATTAATCCTTACATCTGTCAAAGCCTGGATTAAATGCATAGAAATTCTTGCTGTCCAATTTGTCCTGAGTGATTCTCAACGCTTCACCGAAACGCTGGAAATGAACTATTTCGCGCGCTCTCAGGAATTTGATGGGTTCGCAGACATCAGGTTCTTTGATCAGACGCAGGATATTGTCATAAGTGGTACGAGCTTTTTGCTCTGCAGCCATGTCTTCCGTAAGATCCGTGATGGCATCTCCCGTAACCTGAAACTGGGACGCGCTGAAAGGCATACCACTGGCAGCCTGAGGCCATACGCCTATGGTATGGTCCACATAGTACTGATCAAAACCGCTCTTTACAATCTCATCCATGGACAGATTTCTTGTAAGCTGATGGACGATGGTAGCCACAATTTCCAAATGTGCCAGTTCTTCGGTACCTGTATCCGTAACAAAATGCACACTGTATAATTAAGATTAACCGTTCATTTTACGGGCAACTGTCTTTTCCAGTGTCTCCACCAACAAAGGAATGTCTATGGGTTTTGCCAGATGAGCGTCCATTCCGCTCTCTATGGACTCCCGTTTATCGCTTTCAAACGCATTGGCAGAAAGCGCAATAATAGGGATACTTGCCAGCCTTGGATTCTCAAGTTTACGAATTGCCTTTGTCGCCTGCCAGCCATCCACTCCGGGCATCTGGATATCCATCAGAATCAAGCCGTATTCACCCGGCTTGGAGTTCCGAACCATCTCTATGGCGATGCTGCCGTCCAGTGCCGTATCCGTGGAAAATCCTAACCCTTTCAAGATTTCGCTTTCAATTTCCAAGTTGATTTCATTGTCGTCCACCAGCAGAATCTTTTGATCCAACAGCTGTGCCACAACATCCTCCACAGGGCTTTCGGATGAGTGGAACTGCTGTTCCTGCAGACGGAATTTCAGGGTGACGGTAAAGGTACTGCCAACTCCCTTAAAACTTTCGACTTCAATCTCTCCGCCCATCATGTCCACAATGTTTTTGGCGATTGTAAGTCCCAGACCTGCACCGTGTATACCGCTGAGTGTGGTATTGTTTTCACGTTCAAAAGGTTCAAAAATACGCTTTATAAATTCTTCACTGATTCCGATACCTGTATCTCTGACAATAAACTGATAAACCGTATAATCATTGGGCAAATGGGACAATTCCATCACAATCAAGTCCACTCTGCCGTTATTCTGTGTGTAAGTAACTGCATTGTTGGTCAGGTAGAGTAAGAGCTGCTTGAGCTTTTCCCTATCGCTGTAGATGTCACAATGCTCCAGGCCTGCCAGACTCAAGTAGAACGAAATATTTTTCTCGGTAACCTTATTTAAAAGATCATTATGTACATCTTCCAGAATATCGCAAAGATTACACTCGTCTTCCACAAGTTGAACACTATTGGACTCGGACCAGGCAATTTCCAGTACCTTGTCAATGAGATCCAGAAGCTGTCTGCCGGAGACTTCAATTTTATCCAGATAATTCAGCATGGCATCGCAATCTCCGGCATTTTTCTGCGCCAGAGCCGTATAACCAAAGATGGCATTCAAAGGAGTACGCATGTCATGGGACATATTGGAGAGGAACGAGTTTTTGGCCATGATTGCCAGCTTTACGTTTTCCAAAGCTTTCTCCAGCTCCTGCTGCTGTTCCATTTCCTTCATAATCTCTTCGTCAACCCGCCGATATCCCATGACGATCTGCGAAATATTTTCTTTATTTCCAACATTCGCAATGCGAAGCTGCAAATATTGTACTTCATTGTTTTCTAAAACACGATAATTGATGTAAAATGTTTTGCTCTCCGCCAATTTTTCACGGATATATGCCGGAGAAGTGACTTCGGTAAAATGTTCACGGTCTTCGGGATGAACCCACATATTTAAATAGTCCGTGGTAAACCAGCTGTACGAACGCGGCTGAAAAACCTTTTCAAATTGTACTTCCGTCCGGCTGCTCAACCGATAGGGCAGAATCTGATCCAGGTCGATATCTGCATATAAAATAGTCTCATAGTTTGCGCTCAGGCCTTCGATTACTTCCATTCGGCGCTGATATTCCTGCTTGGTAAGCATCTGCTCTTTGGCATACTCATCAAGCATACTCTGCAGTTTCTGTTCTTTCTTGGTTGACTCCGTCTGAAGACGCGCTCTCTTTTCCGTGGCGTCGCCCAGAAATACATAGAAAATGTCGCCCACCGAATCCGTGTGAACGAAATGACCATAATCTTCAATTAAACGCATCTCTCCGTCTTTGCGGACAATGCGGTATTCAACGTAATCCAGATCATACTGGCTGTTTGCGATCTGTTCCCTGATACTTTCCTCTACCGCATCCCGATCCTCGGAATATACCAGTCCCTTAAAGGTATTTCCGGTAAGTGTCTTAAACTCTTCATAGGTATCACACTGAAAGATCCGTAACAATGCCTTGTTGGCATATATGATCTCTTCCTCCGCATCCGCATGATAAATCAAAAAGCCGCCGGGCATCTCATCCATTAACTTGATAAGTCCCCGTACTGTACGGATATCGAAAGAATTCTGCATTTCGGGCGTCACGTCCTCATGCGCCCCATCCGCCGGATGCTCCAGTGAAATATTATTGTTTTCCGGATGCTTAAGCAATGTAAGCATACATTCAATAATATTTTGATCCATTTTTTGTTCTTTCATATTCATTTCCATACCCTTTCGTAACCTGCGGGGATGAACCGCAGACACTGTTAAATTGATATATTTATTCCCTGACACAGATTTTACCATAAAACAAACCATATGTCATTAAAAATTTATAAATCATTAAAAAAAATACTGTTTTGCGGATTGTTGACCATAAATGAGAAAGGAGTCATTTTACAACGCAGGTACCGATATCGGTTAATACCCCTGCCACTTCACGGTATGGCATGGAATAACGCTGGGAGAGATAGCGCAGGCTGGCTCCCATTTCGCCGTCCGGCCCGCCATATTGGGAGATGATGACCTGTGCCAGCTTTGCATTAGGTTCTTTGATGTTTACAGGAAACTCCAACCGTCTTTCATAACTCCACATTTTACACACACTCTCCTTCCCAAGGCAGGGGCGCAGCCCCCCATCTCCACTCTTTGCTACTCTCCGCCCATCTGGTATTCAGGGGGTAATATTTCTGAGAAAATTCTCTTTCCATCTGCAGCTTTATCCTGTTGTAATGATTGAAATATTCCATTGCCTTGCGGTCGTAAGGATGTGTGTCCAGGTACATAGTCAGCTCTGTCAGCACAAAATCCGCAATACCGATATCTCTCAAAAGCTGTTCTCTGTCTCCCATTATACGCATCTCCTTCCCGTGAAAGGCTTATTCAGCTCCGGAAATATGGTTCCGACACAATAAGCTTTCTCCAAATCATCATACATTTTGTCAAATTTCTGCCATGGCACATAGGCCATTGCAACCGGGAATTTATCAATATTGTTATCCTTCATTTGCTCCTGGGGCATATTGAATTCCTTCCTATCTATGTGTTTTATTAGTATCATGATATGAAAAAAGGAAAAATCTGTGCATAAGCCGCATTGTGATCAAAAATCAAACCGCAAAGCCATCGATAATCGAATCCGTTTGGTTAACGCGATTCACCCATAAAAAACAGTGCTATCGTTCCGGGACCGGAATGAGCGCCTATGGTAGGACCTATATGACTGATCAGGAAATGTTCCATTCCAAAGCGTTCCCTGATCAGATCCCGGACATACTCTGCGTCTTCAATGGCATCACCGTGGCTGATAAACACATAGTCATCTCTGTTAATCTGCTCCCAGGAACCCATTTTCTCTTCCATATAATTTACTAACGCATGAAGAGACTTTTTCCTGCCCCGGACCTTCCCGATGACAATCAAATGACCTTCCTCATCCACATGCAGAGTGGGCTTTATGGACGCCAGAGTGCCCAGTACTGCGGTTGTCTTGCTGACGCGTCCGCCCCTATAGAGATGGAACAGGTCGTTCACTGTAAAAGCGTGAACAAAGTTCTGTACATGTTCCTGCATCCATTGAGCGGTTTCTTCCATACTTTTGCCCGCGTCCCGCATCTGTACCGCTTTATGTACGAACAATCCTTCTCCCATGGATGCGCACAAGCTGTCCACAACAATGATCTTTACCTCAGGATGTTCCGCCATGATTTCCTCCGCCGCCATGCGAAGGTTGTTGCAGGTTCCGCTTAGACCGGAGGAAAATGCAAGATGCAGGATTTCCTTGTGGTCGCTTATATACTCTTCAAAATATTCCTTGGCCTCCGCAGGATTAATTTGCGATGTTGTGGGCATTTTGCCTTCTTCCCGCATCATTGTATAAAATTTCTTCCAATCCATTTCCCGATCCCGGCCATAGGTGACACCGTCCAGAATATAGCTGATGGGCATACATCCCACCTGATGCTTTTCCAGATATTCCACTGGCAAATCCGCAGTACTGTCAGTAATAATTTTAAACATGACCATTCTCCTTTTCGTGTAAAGCGGTTTTAAACAAAAGGGCCATACGGCCGCATCCCTTCTTGAATAAGGACATTATACTATGATCACAATTCGATCATAGTATGGATGGCCATTCGGCCACTTCCTTTCTTGAATAAGGACATTATATCATAAATGCTAAACTTAGTAAATTGTCTTCCTTTGGGAAAAATCTACCTTGTATCCTTTCTATATCAAAAGTTCAATACTGAATTAGCTCTTTGATTATAAAATAGTCGTCTTCTGTTTGCAATGTATATTTTATAAGTCAATTTTCAATGGGTACCTATTCCATTTCCGAAAGGGAAAATTATCTGTTGCGTCTTAGCAGTGTTATTTGGAGCAGTGTTATTTGGGATGCAAGTGACGGCGGCAGGCTTAATTTGCCGGAAATTACGGCGGAAATCATTATTTATGGCGCTTCTTTTGGTTATCCGGTTGTAAAGCGCCCGGTAAACGTCTTCTGATCAAGCGGTTTTTTAGATTTTTCCAGTCAAAAGGGATCAGAGGATAAATATAGCTTTGATGCGAAACGGTTTTGTTGCAGCAGATGGCTGCCCCGGCGATTAACAGCCCTGTCAAATATCCAATAAGTCCAAACCATTGTGTCAAAAACAGATTGATGATTCGCAGAAACTTTAAGGCATATCCCAGCTCATAGTTGGCCTGGGTATAGTTGGCAATCGCCACAAAAGCCATATAGAGCATTACCTCCGAGGAAAACCATCCGCTTTTTACGGAAAATTCGCCCAAGACCAGCGCCGCCATGACACTTAAAGGTGTGCTCAACATATTCGGGGTACTGATTGCGGCAAGCTTCAGGCCATCAATGGCAAGCTCCAATATCAAAAACTGCCAGATAACGGGGATATTTTGTTCTTCTTTCAGCATGATAAAGGAAAAGCTTTCCGGAATCCACTGACTGTTATTTACAAGCAGCAAAAAGGTCGGTGTCATCAGATAAGTGAGCAGAGAAATCAAAAATCTGGTAATCCGCAGATATGTGCCTGTGATCGGAGGGAAATAATAATCGTCCGCCTCTTCCACCACGTCAAAGATTGTGGCGGGAAGAATCATGGCAGAAGGAGAATTGTCAACCAGAATCACTATATTTCCTTCCAGCACTTGAGCTGCGGCCGTATCCGGACGCTCTGTATACTTAAATTTCGGAAAAGGGTTAAACCATTTTCTCTGGTAGAGACATTCTGCCAGGGATTCCTGATTCATGGTAAGGGAATCCACCTGGATATTACGGATTTTTTCTTTGATTTCCTCAAGAAAAACCTGATCCGCACGTCCGCTCATATAACAAAGTACAATATCCGTGTGGGAACTTTCCCCGGCGCTCATCATTTCCATGTGTAAGTCAGTGCTTCGGATTCTGCGTCGTATCAATGCGGTATTTGAGACTACGGTTTCCACAAAGCCGTCCTTTGAACCCCTGAGCACCTTGTCTTTTTCCGGTTCTTCCACACCTCTGGAAGGATAGGTTCTGGTATCCAGTATCAATGCTTTGTCATAGCCGTCTATCAATAATAAAAACATTCCCGAAAGGAGGGAATGAATCAGTGAGTCACTTTGATCGTCCAAATCAACTTCAACATAGGGCGTAAATTTTTTGGACAAACCATGCATGTCCTCCGGCATGTCTTCTGGAGTCAAATCCATAAAATACTGCAATAGCTTCTGCACCAGGTCATCCTTGCAGAAGCCGTCTACCAGGTACATGCATGCTTCCCTGCCGCCAAATTCAATGACACGATAAATAATATCAAAATTTGTGTCCACATCCAGGATATGATTCAAATGGGTCATATCAGTCTGCAAGGTACCTGTCATCTTCCATGCGTCCATAAAAAAACTCCCTTTCGCCATACTGTTTGATTTGGTTAGTATGACCAAAAAGAGTTTTTTTATGCTACATTTATCTTGTGGTACTGCCAAGGCCGCCATTTCTGATTCCGTCCGTACAGTCGTCCAATGTGATTCCGTATTCCAGAAAGATACCCTGTGCAAAGCCAATTCCCTGTTGGATTTCCACGGTTTTGTCCTCCCTGGTTTCGTTGGTCATTTTTATGAAAATATGACCTTCGTTATCTGAGTAATAATAGTCGCTGTCAATTATGCCAACTGTATTATCCATCTGCAGGCGGTATTTAAATCCAAGACCGCTTCTGGGATAAAGCTTTAACACCCATCCGTCTTCCATCCAGGCTCGAATCCCGGTGGGAATTTTAATTGTTCTTCCTGGGAGCAGGGCAAAAGAAAACGGGGCGTAAAAGTCATAACCCGCACTTCCCTGTGTGGCCCGTCTGGGCAGCTGTATGGTATTATATAATTCAAGAATCTCGTCTAAATTATATTGTGGAAAATCTTTCTGAATAGCGGCCGTAAATGTCTCAAGACTTACCTTATAAAATTGAGCGATTTTTTTCACGCCAATACCCCCTTTGACTACATAACTATCTCTAATCACAGCATCCGCTTATGTGAAATGGTTTGCAGGTCTCCACATATTCCTCCTCATAATTGCCGCAGTGAAGTATGGGCATGGAAGGATCGGACTGGGCAAGCGTTTTAGGCACATCAATCACTCTCTGGTTAGCGCTGCCTTTCCACAATAGTTTCGTGTCCCTTTGTTCTGCAACATATTCGCCGTCTACCAGTACATCCACATATTTCATCATGGGATAATGCAGGATATTTTCCCAGATGTCACCGGTGTAAAGCCAGATCGTCTTGAAAGGATATTTTTCTTTGATTTCCGCCATTAATTCCCGCACCTGAAGTCTGTTGGCAGGATGCAGGGGATCTCCTCCCGAAAAGGTAATTCCCGAAATATAATCTTTTTCTATCTGCTCGAAAAGTTCTTCTTTTGCCCTTTGGTCGAAGACCAGGCCTCCGTCAGGATCCCATGTGACTGGATTCTGACAGCCTTTGCAGCAGTGATTACAGCCGGCAACCCACAAAACCACCCGCAGCCCGTCTCCATTTAACATGTCGTCCTTTGTTATATTGTGATACCTCATACTGACTTTTGCACATGTGAACGCTATGCTTTTCCCTCTCACAAGCCGGGCATTTCACATGCTTTTCCTTTCTGCTATTTCCGCCATTTTGGCATCGTTGAGTCTGGTATCCCCATGTACGCGGGAATAAGACAGATACCCGTTCATACGGTCGATCTTGGTCAGATTCCGGCTTCCGCATTTGGGACAGACATCCATCTCAAGTTCCTGGTGCCCACAATCGTCACAATAAGCCAGGGACAAATTCACTCCCTCATAGAACCCCATTTCCATAGCGCGGCGAATCAGGGACTTGATTGCTTCCAGGTTGTAGCTGATTGGATATTTCACATACTGAATTTTTCCGCCGTTGCTTAGATCCCAGAAGCGGTCTTCCAGGTTTTGCTTTTGAATCGGTGTGATATCTTCCGACACATGACAATGAAAACTGTTGCTCACATACTCTCTGTCGGAAACACCTTCTATGATACCGTATTTGTTGCGGAACTGTTTTACCTGCAACCCGCAAAGATTCTCGGCGGGCGTTCCGTAGATTGCGTAAAGGTTGCCGTCCGCCTCTTTAAATTCATTCACCCTGCTATTGATATATTCCAATACCTCAATGGCAAATTCACCGTCTTCCACCAGAGATTTCCCGTTATACAATTCCTGCAGTTCATTTAGCGCCGTGATTCCGAAGCTGGCGGTAGCGGATTTTAACAGGGGCTTAATTTTATCGGTAAGTTTTAAATTTCCCCCCAGGAAACCGCCTTCACAATAAGCCAGCGGATTGGTGGAGGCACGCATTTCACCTAGATAAGCATAAGTCCGTATATGAAGCTGTCGAATTAAATTCAGATAATAGTCCAGGACCTCATAGAAATCCCGGCTCTCCTTACGGGCTCTGGCCAAAATCATGGGAAGGTGAAGGGATACCGCGCCGATGTTAAAGCGTCCTACAAATACGGGCATGTCCTTCTCGTCGGCGGGATGGATACCGCCTTTCTCATACCAGGGCGAAAGGAAAGCTCTGCAACCCATGGGGGATATAATTCTGCCATACTGTTTATATATGCTGGCCACATAACCTTTCCCTGTCAGGCTCAGCCAGTCTGGATACATGGTTTTGGCGGAACATCTTACCCCCGCTTCAAACACATCTTCCAGAGGCTTGCCGGGACCATGCAGATTTTCGTCATATAAAAATACGATTTTAGGAAACAGAACAGGCTTTTTACAATCCTTTTTTCCCTGTCCTTTGCGTCGTACATCCAACATGGTTATGGTTGCCAGTCGGGCAAATTTTCCCATGCCTGTGCCGGCTGTAACTGTAATGAAAGGATAATCTCCCCTGCTGCTGCCCACGGTGTTAAATTTATATTCCCACCCCTGGAAACCCTGTTCAAACTCTCTCACCACATCCGAATAGGCTTCTGATTTTGCTGTTTCTTCCTCAATGCCAAGGCGCAGGTATTTTTTGATATAACGCTCATAGGACTTTTCCGCATAGGGTTCCAGAATCAGATCCACGCTGGGAACGGTAAACCCGCCATATTGCTGGCTTGCCGCACTGAGAACGATATCCCCGATAACATCAAAGGCCACATCCAGCGATTTGGGCTCATTATACCAGACATTGCCCATTTCAAAGCCGCCGCTTAACACATTTTGCACGTCAAAGAGACAACAGTTCATGGTGTCTCTTCTTGCACACATATCATGAACATAAATATACCCATCGCGGCATGCCTGAATTTCTTCCGTGGTCATGAAAAATTTTTGATAAAGCTCCTTGTTCAGCTGGTTAAATACCAAGCTTCTCTTTGTGGCAACCAGCGCGGAATCTGTGTTGGCATTTTCCTTGTCGCCGATATACATGATGGACTGACTTTTTTTATACACATCATCCAACATCCGCACAAAGTCTTGTTTGTAATTACGATAATCCCTGTAGCTTTTCGCCACTACGGGCTTCACCTGTTCCAAAGCGCTCTCCACAATATTATGCATGATAGGAATGGGAATTTCGGTTGTGTCCAGTTCGTTTACCTTATCAATTACATATTGGCAAATCAGGCGTTCTTCTTCGGCGGTAAATTTCGTCAATGCTCTGTATGCGCTTTTTCCTACCGCATTGATCACTTTCTGCACGTTAAAGGTTTCCCTGCTGCCGTCCTTTTTGACGACGCACACATCTACCGCAGGGAGAAACTCCTCCCCATAATTGACGTTTTCGGTAACTGCCTGTTCAAAATTACTGCTCATGTCCCCATCCCTTTCAAATTTTTACCAAACGAACATATGACTCCCACCACATGTGTCAAAAAACGATTGCATTATTTCCTGGCGTTAAAGATTTTGTCCAACTCTTTGCAGACACAAAGATAATGCCTGCAGGCGATTGTATTCCGGCGGACAAATCCTTATATAACTATGACAGTGTCTCATCTTCCGTCATTCCGGGCAGACCCTCCATAAGTTTCATTGTGGCCACAATGTCCGACAGCCATTGCCTATATTGAAGTTTTACGGAGGAAGGTCCAACAATCACAGCCTCCCGTCCGATTCCTGCGAGCCATCCGAAGAATTGTCCGCTTACGGCAACCTTGGCACGGACGCGAAATACTCTGTCTGTGACGGGACGGATATCCGCTTCCCGACCAAAGCGATCCAGCACCACACCAATCAGCCGATTGGGAAATTGCATGGTCACAATTTCTTCTTCTCCCCCATACATGCCGAAAGTTCTGTTGGTATAATCCGCCAGATCCACTTTGGAGAATTGTTCCATACCTTCCCTGGGTTCGTTCAACAGTTTGACCTTTCCCATCTTGTCCACACGGTAATGTTTCATGATGCCATCGCCTGAGTCAAATGCGGCCAGGTAATAATTTTCATCCTGCCAGATCAGCGCCCAAGGACTGACCCTCTTGTCACCGTTTTTCCTGGGTACCAATTCCTTCTTCAGGTTCCAGTCAAGATACTGGAATGAGATTTGGCGGTTTTCCTGGATTGCCCGATGTATATTGTCTATACTGTAATAAATACTCTCATTTTCCGTCTTGATACGTCCCGCCACATACACTTGACGCTGCAGTTTTCCGGCATCGTATTTCCCTGCCATCCGTTCCAGCTTCCGAATCAGACTGCGGGATTTTCTGGTGGTTATGAAGCGGGAAGACTGTACCGCATCCACCAAAAGCTTCAGCTCGGCAAGCTCAAACTCCCTGCCCGCCATGTAATAGCCGCCTCCAAGCCTGCTGTGTACCTGAATGATATCAAACCCGAAATCGCAGAGTTTCTCAATGTCATCATATATACTTTTTCGCTCGGAATGAATATCGTTTGCACTCAGATAGGCAATAATATCCGCTGTGCTGACAGGATGATTTTCATCCGTATTTTCAGATAGAAGCTTTATAATATACAACAGCTTCAATTTTTGTCCCGCTGACTTTGCCATATTTCAAGTCTCCATGAGAAACACTGCCCTTGTCATCCCAAATCCGGCACGGACCGGCCTAAAATATCATAGATCTTATGTAGGCTTTGGATCTCATAATCCGGTTGGTAAGGGGTATCGTTTACCGCGCCCGAATTGTTGTACCAGCAGGTAGGTAGCCCTGCCTGTATCCCGCCTTTCATATCGCTGGTAAGAGAATCCCCCACCACCAGAATACAGGATTTATTTTTTTCCGTTATGTGTTCCAGACAATAATCGAAAAAAAAGCGCTCTGGTTTGGGGGCTCCGACCTCTTCCGAGATAAAAATTCCATCCATGATATCCGTAAAACCGGAAAGGCGCAGTTTACTTTTCTGGGTAGTCGTGACTCCGTTGGTGATCACATACTGCTTTACATGACCCTGCAGAGATTTGCATATTGACAGTGAGTCGTCCAAAATAGAGTAAACGTTTCCAAGCAGGTCCTGATAATTTTGTTGAAATGCCGCTACATTGACCCCATCCATGCCAAGAGCGGAAAACAGTGCAATAAAACGGCCCGGCAACAGCTCATCCTTGGTAATTTCGCCCAGCTCCAGGCGTTTCCAATAATCGTCGTTAATCCGGGCATATAACCCCAACTCCTCTTCAGTAATATCTCTTCCGATGGCACGAAAACATTCCGTAAGGGCGTATCGCTGGGAATAGATAAAATCCAGAAGCGTTCCGTCCACATCCCACAGAATCGTAGTGAATCTGTTATGCTTTGCCGTCGTCATGATTTGCTGCACCTTTCGCCTGTTTCTTTTTCGCCATGGTAATACCTATCGTCATGGCCACACCGGCAACTGCAACTATAATAACTAACAATAGCAAATAAGACATTAAGGAATTCAAAATGTTGATCATGGTTACTCCCTCTTTTTCACTGATTTGTTCTTGTCAAAATCCGTATCGTTCTATTTTCAAGTATAGCAGACAAACACACTTTCGTCAAGTGTCACGTGCCGCATCTGTAAAATACCGTTAACAGCCTTGCAGGCCGTTGAATGTTGTGTTGATCCGCAGTCTGCAAGTGGTCTTGGGGCAATCCGAAAGAGCAAGGAACTGTATCGTCATAAATACCATGGTGGTACTGCCTTGACGGATAAGGATGCTTATGTTATCCTAACTTTATCTCAAACTGGAGGATAATGGAATGGCAAATAAGAAAATATTGCTGCATTGCTTTCTGCTTCTTTTTCTGTGCGTTATCGGCGGAGGGATACTGATCACCGTCGCCAATTACCTCCCCATAAATGAAAATACGAAAAAAACCACTTTAGAATATATACAGGAGGAAGGACTTTTTCCGGAAGTCCCTTCCATGCAGGGGGGATATGGCAGTTTTCAATCTATGAATCCCACCGCCCTGGAGCTTGCCACGGACGGTCTGATGCTGAAAATGGCGCTGTATGAAGGGGATGGCGAGGGCATCACACAGGCATTTCGGTGCTACAGCACACAGGTGGAATCGGAGTACAGTCGGTACTGGCATGGCTATGTGGTTATTTTGCGGGTGTTGCTCTACTTTTTTGACTATTATGAACTGCGCATTATCAATGGTTTATGCCAGACTTTTCTCCTGGTTATGGCGGCGGTCAGCATTTTTAGACGTAAAGGTTGGAAATATGCGCTTGCGCTGGTCACTTCTTATGTTTTGCTGATGCCTCTTGCGCTGGCACAATGCCTGCAATACAGTTGGGTGTTTTATGTTGCCCTTGGCGCATTGTTGATCTACCTGAAATTTCAAACATACTGGGAAACCGGAAATCGGTATCTTTGTCTTTTCATGTTGGTGGGGGCGGCCACAATCTATTTGGATTTATTAACCTATCCGCTTCTCACATGGGGCCTTTTAATCATTTGGTGGATATTGCTGCAGGATAAAAACGGAGGGAATTGGGAGGATAACGGAATTTTATCATATCTGAAGAAAGTGGTCTGTTCCGGTGTGTTCTGGATTATAGGCTATGGGGGGATGTGGATCGGTAAACTGGCACTGGGGTCCGTGATCCTTAGAGAAAATCTGTTTGAGAAGGCGGTCTCGGAAGCCCTGCTCTGGACCGTAAACGAGGGAGAAGCCTCCATTACCCTGCAAGACCGCCTCAACGCGGTTTATTTGAACTGGAATACTTATCAGTACAAATTATATTTTATTTTGCTGCTTATATGGCTTGTATACTGGGTGCTTCGCGGAGTTCTAACAGGATATGAGAAAAGCGCAAAGCTGCCGGCGCTACTGCTGATTGCCTGCTCCAGTATTGTATGGTACACGGTATTGGCGGGACACACCACGATGCATCACATTTTTACTCACAGAATCTATGCTGTGAGTATCGCCGCCTTTTTGGGTATGATCCTACTTAGCACGGAAGGAAAAGCGGCGCATGGGACGGAAAAAACGCGTTTGATTCCCCGTGCAGCCTTCCTGGCGGGAACAGGAATTCTTTCATTTGTACTGATGCTTCAAATAAGGGATGAGTATTATCTGCACAACGGCACGCATGAGTTTCAGAAAGTAGAAATGACCGCCCCTGTGTCCATGCTCTTTACGCCTTCCTATTCGGATGTGATTTCTCTCACGTTAGGACTTTCATTTGAAAACGGCTCCGAAGGTCTGATTAAAATCACATTGTGGGATCAAAATACCCTGGCGGAACAGATGACCTTCCCTATCGCATCTTATTATGAAGGAAATTTTCATTCCATAGATGTGGAATGGGAGTTGAAAAAAGGAAATTCCTATCTCCTGTCGCTGGAACCCGTAGGCAATGACGGACAGGTTTATTTGTGGGTTACCAACGACGGACAAATGCCGCTGTCAGAATACGGAAGTATCACAATGGGAAATCAGCAGGTTTCGGGGCAGCTGTTATCGGGAATATGCTACTGGTGTATGCTGGTTGGCCGTTCCAGGCATCTGTTTTTCACTGCAACCTTTATGGGCGTATTTCTGATGTTGTTCCTTTCCCTGCAAAGTGCCTTAGAGACATACGGATCAGCTTTTCCTCGTACAGGCATCCTGCGTTCAAGTGAAGGAAAACGTTAATTTTGTCCAACAATCAAAAATCCCGCTGCAAGGCAACGGGGTTTTTGATTGTCAAAGCCAATAAGGTAAAATTTTTACTTAAGAATGAGGATTTTTATGACCATGTTCCCTCTGTTACAAAGCGCTCTGCCTGTCTGGAAGCTTTTTCTATAATATCTCTGTCATATCCCATTAACTCCAACAGCTTAATTGCGTTTCTGGTGGACGCCTTTCCCTGCTTAAGCTTATAGTTAAAGAATACGTCCCCATCCCTGACATCTTCCTCGAAATGATAATTATCATAGTCCTCTTGCAGCAATTCAGTCAATTCGATATCATGGGTTGCCGCAAAACAAAGGATACCCGTTTGGCTCAATGATTTTAAGATCTGGGTCGAAGCAGCAATTCGTTCTACGGTATTGGTTCCCCTGAGTACTTCATCCACAAAGCATAACACGGGAACTTTGACTCCGGCAGCAGCGTCCAGGATACGCTTTAAAGCTTTGATTTCCACAATATAATAGCTCTCTCCAGAGGAAATATCATCCCGCAGCGCCATGGAAGAATATACATGGAAAAAAGGCGCCCTGTATGAACCTGCGGCACAGGTATGAATTGTCTGTGCCAAGATGGTGTTGATCGCTACCGTCTTCAGAAAGGTAGATTTTCCGGAAGCGTTGGAACCCGTCAGCAATACGCCCCTGTGAACGGCAATCCCGTTTTTTACCGGATGGGTAAGGATTGGGTGATAACCCTCTTCTATCGTAAGAGACAAGCCTTCTTTACATAGGAGGAATTCAGGAACACACCATGCGCCGATCTCACCGGCAGACGATGTTTTTTTGTCGGATACCTTATCGTCAGAGCTTTCCTCAGATTGAGAATCGGCAGCGGTCAGTGATTCCCGAAAAGCCCAAATGGAAATCGCAGTTTCCAGGTAACCTACCACGCCGATCATGTCGTCCACATCTTTTATATGTCCCCGCAGTACCTTCAGCATACTGTTGAACTTGATCAGGTCCGCATGAAAAACCATACGAATATAATCCAAAAATACGGACAAAATGTCTCCCGAGGAGTTACCGCGCTGCGGCGACATGACCCAATAGGAATTCTGCTTCATGCCATGCAGCTGCTTTCTGGCATTGCGCAATGTTTTCCATTCTTCCCCGCACACCGGTACTCCGCATTTTTCCAGTTCACCGCAGGTATGCATCAACCGCATAATATACGAAAAACTTGTAATATATGGATCAATCTCTCCTTTTTCTCTGAAATAAGTGAAAATATTATAGATAATCAAAATAACGATTCCCAGAATCCCCAAGGAAAACTCCACCCATAAAAGCCCTATTAACGGCAGAAAAAGCAGATCCTGCAGAATATGCCTTCTGCTGGATCGATCTCCCAGAAGTTCAAGGTTATCCAGATAATCATAAAGTGAATATTTTCCGGTATATCCAAGCTTGCTTATGGCAAATTGAATGTTTACTCTCTCATCGGGATGTTCTGCGATAAAGCCTATCACTTCCTCCAGATGTTCCAGTTCACCTGCGTCCTGCCGTAAGGTTCGCAGAACATAATATAAATATTCTTCACCTGATGCGGACAAGGTATAATTCATCCGCTTGAAAAGCTCATTCATTCCCAGATCATTCCATGTAATATCGTCCAGCTGCCCTTCCAAAGGATGTTTCTTATAAAAGCTTCCCATTCGCTCAAATCGTTCCAAGGCATATTCTTTCTCGATAATACGCTCATAATCCTCATAGAGATAACGGATAAACTCTTTTTTCTTTTTTTGTGCACGGAAGATTTCCATTACGAAAATAACAACCACAAAACCGGCCATTGCCAAAGCAAATACAAGATACTCCATTTTTAACCTTTCTGAACTTTAAGAGGGTGTACGCCACCCTCTTTGTACATGTCAATCATAGTCTCGTTTCTCCGCTTACGCCGCAAGGAAAAACTTAAGCAGGAAAACAACGGAAAGCACATAAGTCAATATGGATATGTCCTTTGCTTTTCCTGTAAACAATTTGATCACTGTATATGCGATCAATCCAATGCCAATGGCATGTCCGATGGAACCGGATATCGGCATGGCAATCAGCATCAGAGCAACCGGTACCGTCTCTGCCATATCGTCAAAGCGCACGTTCTTAAGTCCGGTTAACATGAGCACTCCCACATAGATCAGCGCGGACGAAGTGGCTGCGGCGGGAATGATGGCCGCAATGGGTGAGATAAACATACATGCAAGGAATATGATACCTGTGGTCAGCGCCGTAAGCCCTGTCCTTCCGCCTGCCTCCACACCGGAAGCGGATTCCACGAAGGTAGTGACAGTGGATGTGCCTGTGGCGGACCCTACTACGGTACCTACCGCATCTGCCAGAAGCGCTTCCTTCATTTGGGGCATTTTGCCGTTTTTATCCAGCATTCCCGCCCGGCTGGCCGTACCAACCAGCGTACCAATCGTGTCAAACATATCAATAATACAGAATGTTACAATCAAAGTTATCACGGTAAACCAGCCAATCTGAGCAAATCCGCTGAAATTAAATTTAAACAAGGTTGTCTCCGCCATGTCTTTAAAAGGAGGCAGGAATTTAGCGCTTTCAAGAGTGGCAAAAGGATTGTTTCCCAAGAAAAGTGCCGATCCTGCCCAATAGACCACACTGGAAGCCAGCATTCCCAAAATGACCGCTGCCTTTACCCCTTTTTGGGCAAGGATCACTATGATAAACAGACCGATAAACATGGTGCAGACCGTCAGAACCATGTTAGCGTAACCGTCTTCCATGTTATGCTTTGCCAGTCCTGGGGTCAATGCGCCAAAGAAATCCCGCATTACATAAAAAGGATTGGGACTGCTGGATTTATAGATACCCGCATTGGAACCCAAGCCAATATTCATCAGCATCATGCCTATGGCGGGCGCAATGCCCAGCCGAACGCCAAGAGGGATAGCGTCCACTATCTTTTCTCTGACGTTCAAAACGGACAGAAGAATAAACACAATTCCTTCCACAAGAATGATGCAAAGGGCCGCCTGAAAGGATGCCAGATAGCTCATTCCGGTAATATTTACAATATTAGCCACCACCACGGCAAAAAAGCTGTTCAGTCCCATGCCCGGCGCCATCGCAAAAGGCTTATTGGCCACAAAGGCCATCACAAACATTCCTATTGCGGACGCAATACAGGTGGCAAGAAACACGCCGTTCCACAGGGCCGTCCCCTGTTGATCAAATCCTACCAACAGATTGGGATTCAGGGCAATAATGTAAGCCATGGTCATAAATGTAGTAAGTCCTGCAATGATTTCTGTTTTGACTGAAGTTTTGTTTCCTTTTAATTTAAATAATTTTTCTAACATATTTCTCCTTTCGTTATTCCAATTCCGTCTCTGTGCTTCAAGACTGTTATTCCAGTCCCATCTCTGCGCTTTGATGCTTAGATTATTGCGAATCGTGCAAAATGCGTTTTACGATTCGGTTGCATTGGGTATAAATTTCTTCCGGACTTTCCTCTACAAAATAATTTCCGTCTTGATAGAGTATCCTGCCGTTAACCATGGTCATACATACGTTTGACTTACTGCCGCTGTAGACAAGGTTTTTAGGGATGTTGTGAAGGGGCTGCATATTGGGCTGGTGCAGGTCGATCATAATCATATCGGCCAATTTTCCTTCCGCAAGAATATCCGCCTGAGAAAGCTGCATCGCTCTGGCGCCTTCCACCGTGGCCATACGCAAGACTTTTACAGCATCCAAGCTGGCTGGATCGCCCTCACGGACTTTGCTTAATCCGGACACTAAGAACATCTCCCGAAACATGTCCAGGCAGTTATTGCTGGCTGGTCCGTCCGTCCCGATTGCGACGGGAATTTCCTTGCGCACAAACTCACAGATCGGGGCAATGCCACTGGCAAGCTTTAAATTGGAAGCCGGATTGGTTATGACGTGCAAGCGCAGCAGCTTAAAAATCTCCATATCGCTTACGGACATATGTACGCAGTGATAGCCGCCGCCTCCATAGGCAAATATGCCCATATCATATAAAAACAATGCCGGCGTCATGCCATATCGCGCCTTGCAGTCCTGTACCTCCCGGGCGGTTTCGGCCAGATGTGTGTAGACGGGCGCCCGGTACTTATGAGCCAGGCGGGCAACGCGGCGAATCAATTCCTTGCTGCAGGTATATTCCGCATGAAATCCCAGCTGATAGCTGATTAAGGGATGGGCGCTGTTCCATTTCAGGTATTCCTCCTCCTGTTGGTCAATGGAGGAGGTGAAATTATTTAAGCCGCTTGTAAGGACGCATCGCATTCCCATATCCATGCAGGCCCTGGCGATAGTTTCCGGAGTGAGGTACATTTCAAAAATAGCAGTGATACCGGAGGTCAGGTATTCCAGAACGGCCAGTTTGGTCAGATAATAGATATCTTCTCCGGAAAGCTTTTTTTCCATGGGAAATACCTGATTTTCCAACCATTGCTGCAGGGGAACATCGTCCGCATAGGAGCGCAGAAAGGTCATGGCTGAATGTGTATGTGCATCCTTAAATCCCGGCATCAGCAGATTTCCTTTACAGTCAATCTCACGATCCCATGTTATCTTATGATCCCATGTTATCTTACGATTCCATGTTATCTCACGATTATCGTAATCCCCATCATATGCTTTGTTACAATCACCTGTAGACAAACCATCACATGAAATCCGATGATCGCCATCAGAAGGAGGGCATTTCTGTTCCTGTGTCCGGTCCTCTTCATGGATAATATGTGCAATTTTATTGTCTTTTACCCATATTTCACCTTGAAAAACCGGTTGATTCCATTCCATTGTCAAAATACGTGCATTATAAAGCCTGATATTCACTTGATAGACTCACCTCCAAATCCATGGGGGAGCAGATCTTCCAAAAAACATTCCCGGAAGTCGGCTACGTTTTTGGCTACGATCACAACAAAATCTTTTTCTGCAAATTCCTGCATCACCTGCCTGCAAATGCCGCATGGCCAGGCATAATCCACCGGTTCGGCGCCCTCCATGCCTCCCGTTATGGCAATGGCGCGAAACAATTTATGTCCCTGGCTGACAGCTTTGAAAATAGCGGTTCTCTCCGCACAATTAGAAGCGCCGTAAGAAGCGTTTTCTATGTTGCTGCCTGTGTAAATCATCCCTTCCGATGTGAGCAGCGCCGCGCCCACAGTATAGTGAGAGTAAGGCGCATACGCAGTATTTCTGGCATCCAATGCCGCCCGTATTAAATTTTCCCTCATAATGTTACGCCTCCTGGCGTTGCGGTACTGATCTTGTGAAAAGGTTATACGTGTAGGTTACTGTATATCCGCTTTACCGTTTCCGTCACCAATTTCTTAAAGGCCGGAGCCGCCTTATCGGCTGCCGCCTGTACTTCCGCATGGCTCAGAGCCTGAGGGGTCATGCCTGCGGCGAGATTACAGATACAGGAAATACCACATACTTTCATCCCCATATGTCTGGCGGCTATGGCTTCCGCCACGGTACTCATACCGACCGCATCGCACCCGCAGCTTCTGAGCATCCTGATCTCTGCGGGAGATTCAAAAGAAGGACCTGTCAACTGGGCATATACACCTTCCTGCAGGAAAATCCGATTTTCGTTTGCCGCACTTATAATCTGCGCCTGTAACTCCCCGTCGTATACGGCTGTCATATCCGGGAAGCGGGTTCCCAGCTCCTCTATATTGGGGCCAATCAGGGGATTGGGCGCAAACATGGAGAGGTGATCTTTGATCATCATCAGATCTCCCGGGTGAAATGAAGTATTTACACCGCCGGCGGCGTTGGTTAGGATTAGGACGCCTGCTCCCAACAGTTTCATCAGCCGAATGGGAAGAACTACATCGCTGACAGGATACCCTTCATAATAATGTACCCTGCCCTTCATACATACCACTGGAATATTGTCTAAATATCCGAAAATAAATTTTCCGGCATGACCAGGCACCGTTGATACGGGAAAACCTTCTATCTCATTATAAGAAAGTTCATATTCCACCCGGATGCCGTCGGCGTAATCTCCCAGTCCGGATCCCAGCACAATGGCTATCTTAGGTTTAAAATCTGTTTTTGACCTGACATACGCAAGACAGCCTGTGAGTTTTTTGTACACCTCATTCATTGGAAGCTCCTTTCTATTCGTAATGACTTAACTTTATGATAATCATATCGTCTTTTTCCTGTACACAGTATTCGTAGGGCCAGTTTGGCATGTAGATACTGTATTCCAAAGCTTCTTTTATTCTGCTCTCCGGAGCCTGATTAAAATCAGCTCCCAAGGTGTGCAGAAAACCCAATATCCTTCTTGAACTCCAGAAGCAGACAGGTTCAATATCCGTATCATAGTTGAAAAAGGAACATCCGATCACTTCCCCCATGACGCAGGAATGGTTGCCGTGAAATTCCCTTCCGCCAACAAAAATCACAGGAAGATTATCGTTTCCAAGATTCACATCCCTTATCCTTTGAATAATATCCCGTCCCATCGCCACATCCTGTTCATATCGGCAGCGATCCGTGTAGTAGAGACTTTCCGTCACCTTTGCCTGTTCCAGCCCGCTAATGAGACAGACGGCAAAAGTTATGGAAAAAGCAATCCGCCAAAATCTGCCTTTGGAGTCCGCACGGGAAAACAGCCATATGCACAAATATCCCAGATAGCCGGTCACAACAGGAAGCACCAGCTGAGACCGGGCAGCCGGGGAACCTCCCAGCAATAAGGTCATCATAAAAGGGGTTATCAATATTGCCAGATAAAAAAATACCAGCATTACCGCCACACTTTTATTACCGCATCCCGATTTGTATATAAACCGTATCAGCAATCCTAAGCCAAGCAATGCCAGGATACCGAAACCCCAATGATAAAAAACGGAATTGATCCCGGTAAACACTTTAACGCAGTGGGATGCAATGGCATAAATACAGTCTTTTACGGAAGCCTGTCCCCAGAAAAACTGATTTTGCAGATAACCGGAAGCTCCGAAAAACAATCCGGTAATCAGCATGTTTAACAAAAAAGCCGTCAGAAATATGATCACATAGGAAAGGATTCTTTTTAACAGACCCTTTGCCGTCAACGCTGTCAAATAGGTGTCTTTTGCGTCAATCTCTCCTAATGCCTGCAGGAGCAACAGGGAAACACTGCCAAAAATATATAACACCACAAAAATCTGGTATCCTGAAAAAGCAATCAGAAGCGGTATGATACTGCCGATCAGCCATACAGGCCGCCGCTCCATCGTCCATCGGAAGGACAGGTACAGAGACACTGCCGTCAAGAAAATACAGATGCCGATTTCCATGCTTTGCAGCGTAAAGTAAAACTGTTCCGCAAGTATGGGATGGGATATCCAAAGCAGCCCGCAAAGCCCCCAGGCCATGAAACCAAAAGATTTGTCTTTGTTCCAGACCTCTTTTTTGGAAATCATACCGACGCTGTCCCACAATAACAAAAAAGCCGCCACCGCCGCCGTAAAGAAAAGCAGGGTCATACCTCCTGTATAATAGGGATTATATTGTACATTTCCCAACAGGTATTTTAAAAATACCAGCCCTTGCCGTCCCGTCTGCAGCCATCCGCCATAAAAACCATCCTGCAGATGGATCAAGTCTTCTGTATCAATTCCTATGATACCGGAATTCAGTTTTGCTCCATGGAGCAGGAATACGATCAGCCCAATAAAAAATATATGGAACCGGTATGTTACCGAATATTTTTTCACAATTTGCGTTCCTTTCGCAAAAATTAATAAATCTTAATCTTATTATACAAAAGTTTAAAATAAAAAGCAATTGTTTTATAAAGGATACTATGATAGTATTGATAGCAGTTTGATACCAGTGTTTTTGTATTAGCAGCTCGCTTTGGGGACAGGAATATTGTATCGTGCAGACAAGAATAGATAAAATGGAAGAAGAATCTCTGATGAAAAAAATATTTGATTCCCGTACTTTTATTTCAATATGTTACTATGGGTTCTATCTTGTGATTGGAATTTCCATGCTTATCAAACAGCCTTTTGGGAATCCGCCGGACGAATATAACCGCTTTCTCATACCACAGTATATTGCCCAAAATGGTACCTTGCCAAATGGTTACGAGGAAGCCATCCGCATTGGAGGCTATGGATTTTCCTATGCGTTCCAGCCGATTCTTCCATATATGTTTCAGGGTTATGCCATGAGACTTGTGAGCGTATTTACGGATTCAGAAGAGATTCTTCTCTATACCGCCCGCAGCGTAAATCTTTTCTTTGGTTTCTGTACAGCCTGGATTGTTCTGCGATTGTCAGGAAAATGGTTTTCAAATCGTCGTTTCGGCTGGTTTTTTGCATTTTTGGCAACATTTCTACCCCAGAGTATTTTTGTCCATACTTATGTGAACACAGACTCCTGCTGTATGTTGTCCATTGCAATTATGCTGTACGGTCTGACCCTTGGGCTGGAAAACGGCTTTTCCGTGGGTTCTTCTGGTATCCTGGCAGCCGGAATCATCCTCTGTGCCCTCTCCTATTACAATGCATATGGATATATTTTAAGCTGTATTTTGCTATTTACGGCATATTTTCTGAGGAAGTCCTCGGATAAAATTCAATTTGACATCAAAGGCTTCCTGAAAAAGGGAGGTTTTATTTCCGCGATCGTATTGCTTGGAATCGGCTGGTGGTTTATTCGCAGCGCAATACTTTATGACGGGGATTTCCTGGGCCTGCGTACCAGACACGAATGCGCCATGCTTCATGCCATACCAGAATTTCATCCAGATACGCGGGTAACATGGAAAAGCCAGGGTTATTCCTTTTGGGATATGGCAACGGGGTCCGATTTCTGGACGCTTTCCATCCTGAGCTTTATTGGCGTGTACGGCCCTATGACCATCACCACCTCTTTGTGGGTGTATCGTTTTTACAAAGCTTTGTTTTTGATGGGAGCGCTGCTCAGTGCGGCAATCCCCATCTCCAAGGCGGAAGGCATCAGAGGTTTCTATCAGGAGCGGAAGGTATTCAGGCTCTTTTATCACGCCAATATGTTATTTTGTATTATCATGCCGCTGTTATTAAGTCTTTACTACTCTTATTCCACGGATTATCAGCCCCAGGGACGTTATCTCCTGCCGGCTTTGCTTCCTGTCTGTTATTATACCATTCACGGTCTGGAAAAAGCCTGGAATTTGAAATTCATAAACTTGAAATTCATAAATAAGCCAAAACGAAAAAACCAGGTGCTCACGATAAGCGTAATTCTTCTTTGCATGATTATAATGGGACTGCTTATGGTGACGGTATACGGATATGCCTTTCCCTATTACGAGGCAAACCCCATTGCCCCCTGATGTGGATTGAATATTGAAGTTAAGAGGCTGCCGTATCGG
>CAJTPN010000002.1:89875-212217 GCA_910578185.1 uncultured Acetatifactor sp. | reverse complement strand
CCAGCAAACCCAATCGGTATTTAAATGATAATACATACCATTCCGCCGTTGCTGTCGTTTACAATTTTTTGCATGGTATCCTGGAGCTTAATTTGACTTTCCTCTCCCACTGCGGCAACCTTGGCTGTTATGCCGTCATTGACCAGCTGCTCTACCGTTTTCCCGAAAATATTGGTATCCCAAATTCCTTTTTCCATGTCCGCCTGACCGATAAAGTTGATCAGATCATTTGCCTGTTCCTGGGTACCAACGATTGGCGCGATCTCTGTCTCGATATTTGCGCGGATCATGTGAATGGAAGGACTGGATGCCTTAATTTTTACACCGAATTTATTACCGTGTTTAATGATCTCCGGTTTATCAAGCGTTATCTCATCCTTATCGGGCGTCACCACCCCATAACCTTTGATTCGCACCATATTCACTGCATCCAGCACCTTTGCGTATTCATGCTTCATAATGGCAAAATCCTTCAGCTTACTGATGAGCTGATATTCATCCGATATGGATTCTCCAACCATTTCCGTCAGCATTTCATAGTAATAAGATTCTTCCACATCCAACGTAATGCGTATAACGCCGTCCGACAGGCTTACAGTATCCGTCTTACAGCGCTTTATGTACTCGCTTTCCAGTGTTACGGGATTTTTCAATATATCCCGAATGGTTCCGTAATCTTTCATCAAAAGTTTTATCTGATTGATCATATCAATCTTCATACGATTATCCAAAGACAACATTTCCACCCATTTGGGCATATAAAACTCAATGGAAGAAATTGGAAACTCATAAAGTACATTCTCAAGCAGCATATGAATATCTTCTTTTTTGAGCTGCTCACAATTTACGGTCACGGCTGAAACGCCATATTTGTCTGAAATTTCGCCTGCCACACGTTTTGCGTCTTCCGAGTAAGGCTTCTGGCTGTTTACCAGCACCAGGAAGGGTTTCCGAAGCTTTTTCAGCGCCATGATCGTCTTTTCCTCCGCCTCTAGGTAATTGCTTCTTGGAATCTCGCCAAAGCTACCGTCCGTAGTCACAACAAGCCCTATGGTGGAGTGATCGTTCATCACCTTATCTGTTCCGATTTCTGCAGCCTGGGTGAAAGGAATTTCATAGTCAAACCAGGGTGTCTTCACCATCCGTTCCACATCTTCCTCCATGTGTCCGGCGGCGCCGTCCACCATGTATCCCACACAGTCAATCAGGCGCACCGACACAGGAATATCTCCGTTCAACACTACGCTGGCAGCTTCATTGGGAATAAATTTCGGCTCCGTGGTTGTAATGGTCTTGCCGCCCGCACTCTGGGGCAGTTCATCCTGAGCCCTGTTTTTTGCGTGCTCATCCTCCATAAAAGGGAGTACCATTTCCTCCATAAAGCGCTTGATAAAAGTAGATTTTCCGGTGCGAACCGGTCCTAACACCCCTATGTAAATCTCGCCCCCTGTACGGTTTTTGATATCGCTGTAAAGGTCATAGGTGTTTATAGCATAATTTTCCATAAAAAAACCTCCTGCATATACTGCTATATGTATATGCAGGAGATTTTTATGTTATGATTTCAGAAACCTTTCAATTCTATTCCTGTTTCTCATTCTTTTTTTCCAAATTGTTTTCCAGCTTACTCAGCGCATTGGTGGCAAAGGTCTTGCCGCCGACACCAAAGGCAATCGCAAATGCGATGGCAACTGCGGCCATAATCAGCTTAAATGCGGTATTCACAATGGATTCCGCAATGCCCAGCTGACTCAATACCATAAATGCGCCAACAGTGAGAATAGCACATTTTGCGACGACAGCATAAGCCGTAAAGCCATTCTTGCGCAGCGCCTTCTCTGCAATAGAGCTGGCAAAGAAACAAACTGCAAAAATAAGAATCGCACTCAAAACAGCAGGCATATAGCCTATAATTGCGGAACCGATATCCGTCAACACGTCAAGCTTAAGTACATTGACACCTTCCACCACAAAGAAGATGATTACAACGGCATACACAATATTGCCGGCAAATTTAGACAGGCTGAAATTGTATTTCCCATTGTCGATCAGCTTTGTAAGCTTGGCGTCCAGCCCTGCAGAAGCAATCAGGCGGGTGACAATCTGTCCTACAAACTTACCGATCATGCAACCTATGACAATGATCACAAGTCCTACAAAAATGTTGGGAATAAACTCGAATATCAGGTTCAGCATACGAACTGCCGGTGCGGAAATTACACTGATATTCAGCACGTCCAGAGCCATTACGACCATGGGGATCAGTATCAACACATATACAATATATGCAAGCGTATTGGAAAGTTTGTCGGCATTCTTCACTTCAATGCCTGCCTTTTCCTGCAGTTTGTTGATACTCAGCTTGTCAAATACATGTACAAGGAGTTGGCGTACCAGTCTGGCAATAAAGAACCCTATCACCAACACGATAACAGCTGCCACTACATTGGGAACATATCCCCATACGATGTTGAGCAGGTTCGTAATCGGGGTGGATACTTCGCGCATTCCCAGCGCGGAAAAGATTCCCGGCACAAAAAGCAGAAACACTAACAGGTAAATCAATTTCCCTATAAATTCTTTTGTGTTCCCCGATTTGTTCTCCTCTCCCTCGGCGGAATCCAGCTTTGAAAAGAAATCGTTTAATTTTCCCTTTCCCAACAACTTTAAAACCAAAGACTTTACGATGCTGGCAACGACAAAGGCAATCACCAAAATCAATGCTGCGCTGATCACAGACCAGACGCCTGGGCCTATGACGGAAATAATGGAATTGATAAATTGCGGCATAATTCTTTCCTCCGTAAATTTTTTTAATAAATTGAGTATATCATAGATAATATATTACCGCAATAAAATATTGACAAAATTGGCAAAATTGTGTAACAGTTCCCTTCTACCGTTCCTGAATTGCCGGAATATATCACGATCTGCAGTGGATTGCATTTGATCATGTCACTTTCCGGTATTCTGCCATTTATTTCATTGTCACTCTCTTATAATTCTTTTTGCCGCGCCGCACTACAATACCGTTACCTTCCAGCTGTTCCGGCAGATAATTTGTCTTGGTATCGCTGATTTTTTCATTGTCCACGGTTACGCCGCCCTGTTCCACCGCTCGCCTTGCTTCGGAGCGGGACGTGGTCAGACCTGCCTTTACCAATATTCCGAGAATATCTATTTTACCTTCTACCAGATCTTCCTGCGTCAATACGGCGGTGGGAATTTCTGCGCCGCTGCCTTCCTCCGCAAAAAGATTGCCGGAAAAAATCCTGCGGGCGCTTTCCTGCGCTGCCGTCGCTTCTTCCTCACCATGTACAAGCATTGTCAATTCGTAGGCAAGAATCTCTTTGGCCCGATTTAATTGGCTGCCCTCCCAGCCGTCCATTTCATCTATCTGTTCTATGGGCAGGAAGGTAAGCATTCTCAGGCATTTAAGCACATCTGCATCTGCCACGTTTCTCCAATATTGATAAAATTCAAAGGGTGATGTCTTGTTCGGATCAAGCCACACGGCACCCTTCTGAGTCTTTCCCATCTTTTTTCCCTCAGAGTTCAAGAGAAGGGTAATGGTCATGGCATATGCATCTTTACCCAGCTTCCGGCGAATCAGCTCTGTACCGCCCAACATATTACTCCACTGATCATCGCCGCCAAACTGCATATTGCAGCCATATTTTTCATACAGCTTCAGAAAGTCATAGCTCTGCATGATCATGTAATTGAATTCCAGGAAACTGAGACCTTTCTCCATGCGCTGTTTGTAACATTCCGCTGTCAGCATCCTGTTGACGGAAAAATGCACTCCGATGTCCCGAATAAATTCAATATAATTTAAGTCCATCAGCCAGTCCGCGTTATTTACCATCAATGCCTTGGAATGATCTAAGCTGCCATTTTCGGAGGATGCGTCTTCCCCAAATTCTATAAAACGGCTCATCTGCTTTCGGAAGCATTCACAATTATGGGCTATGGTTTCACGGGTCATCATGGTTCGCAGATCGCTCCTGCCGGAAGGATCTCCTATCATCCCCGTTCCGCCGCCAATCAGCGCTATGGGTTTGTTTCCTGCCATCTGCAGACGTTTCATCAGACACAGCGCCATAAAGTGCCCCACATGAAGGCTGTCTGCGGTAGGGTCGAAACCAATGTAAAAAGTTGCTTTTCCATTGTCAATCAGTTCTCTGATTTCCTGTTCGTCGGTGAGCTGGGCCAGCAGCCCTCTCGCCCTTAATTCTTCAAATACCGTCATATTATTATCCAACACCTTTCCATAAACATTTGATCATATCCCAATCACACTTTCTTTCCCATTATAACAGATTCCTGCGCTTTTTCAAGCCCGATTGCTGGTTTTAGCGTTGCGTTGGAACCCGTCTTTTCAAAGCGCATTATTTATTATCACAATGATCTATTAGCGCTATCACTTTTGGGGGGTTCCAATGACAAGAGAGGGATAAATAAAATCAGATAGGAAAAGTGTAAGGAAAAAGTATGACTTATAATTACTCATTTCAAATGGAAGGAATCGCTTTGAGCAGGTTAATGTCACTGTTCATCCAAATACAGCTGTACACGGTTTTGAATGATTTTACTCACGTCCTTAGCACTCTTGCTGCCACTAAAATATGCTTCTGCTTCCTCATAAATAATCTCCAAAATCGGTCCGGTCCGAAATGGCAGGACTCTGACATCTTCCAGTGCACCAAGATATTCCGCTATTCGTTCATCTGTTATGTCCTCTTTTGTATAGATTTTCCGGTAACTGATGATTTCCCCTTCCTCCATGTACTTTACGTTAACAATTTTCTCATTATTTCCAGACACCTCAGTCAGCTGCAACCCCAGCCATGTTTGAAGTGCCACTTTCTTCACAGGAACATCTTTTGTTATTTCCGACTGGGCTTCTTCCGTCAGCAAATAACAGATAAATTCCCACGCCCCTTCTTTCCTGGGGGAATTGGCGTTGATTGCCAAAGTATACCGGCTGTCAACCGCCCCATGGCATCCGTCGTCAAACAGCGCGCCCGCAACTATTGTTCCTTCCCCTTCCATCTCCTCATGGCTGTCATAATGATATATACTTTTGTAATTTAGAGGAAACGCCAAAAGTACTTTTTGATTTTTGGCGCTGCCGGCGTCGTATCGTTTGGCATTTTCCAAAATCTGCGTAAATAACGGGACGTTGAAATCACAGCTGCCTGTCTCCCAGTCAAGCATTCCCCACAGATCCTCAGAGCCTTCCAGAAACATCTTGAGAAGCCCCTGGGCACCTGTCATATCATAATAGGTAGCCTCCCCATCACGTTCGGAAAGGGCGTCCATTAATTTGTAAATATCAACAGTTCCTCCATCCGGTAATACTTCCCTGCGCATTTGATATCCCCTTGGGCTTATGGAAATATTAATACCGTAAATCTCCTGCTCCTTTCCCGTACTTTGCCAACTGTCAAAGGCTGCCGCCAGATATTCTTCCTCTCGAATTCCTGTCGATTCCATTAATCCCTTCAGATTAAGAAGCACACCTTTTTGAAGCAGCCCCCGGATATAGGATTCCATCAAATCGCCACAAATGATATCAGGACCTTTTCCAGTGGAAAGCTCTACATTGGTCAGCCTTGCATAATCAGCCCGATCCGCCGCTTTGCCAGTGGATAGTTCCTCCAGCCGCACCCAATAAATATCATTGGATTTATTATACTTTGTTGCCTGATCCTTAAGCCAGTTGGAAATAGACGCAGCCCTAAGTGTGATCACAATTCTATCTTTCTCCAACAGCGACAGATTTTCCTGTATTCCCTTGGCAATCACATCCAAACGGCCGTCTTCTTCATCGCAATAATATAGCGCTTCCGCGCTCCCGTCGTCTAATACCCGAAAGTCCCCAAATTTCCACTTAAAATCCAGATTGGAATAGGAACTTCCCTTAAGAGAAAGGAAATCTGAAGAATTTCCGGCTTCCAAATCGATCCTCTTGATTTCGTTTGCAAGAAACACATAAAGTCCGTCCGGCCCTTCTCCAAAATAACCGCTGGTGCGGTCCAGTGACAGTACAAAGGCATCCTCTTCTGAGAGCATCCCGTTGTCTCTATCAAACGCCACCACTTTTTTTGTCGTGATATTTTGTTCCTTTTTGCTTATTACCACGTACATAGTGCCGTCAATACATACAAAGTCCTCTGCTTCAAAACCAGCTTCCAAACTGGTTTTATAAAGCAGCTCACCGGAAGAATTAATTTTCATGAAATAACCTTCACCGGAATTATAAGCTATCGTAGATAATCTTGGATAACAATAACAGTTTCCTTCTTCATCCACATACCAGCTATAACCATAATGGACACTATTGGCTTTCTCTTCCTCATCCACCAGTAGATTATCCAATAGGGAGGCCCCCGGTGCCAGCTGTTCCCGACTTCCATCCTGACGTTGTATATACAGTCCGCTGTCTTGGTAAAGTACAAGTGGATCCCGCCGATATTCTCCGTCAACCAAACGAATTTGTACTGGCAAATAAGTCTTTAAATACAGCATTACAGGTTCCCCCTTGTAAAACTGCATTCCGACATAATGATTTCCGCTCTCGGAATCATCACATAAATCAATATCAAAAATCTGGTTTCTGTCCAACATAAGGCTGGCGCCTGCCTGCTCCGGCGGTACAGTTGTCCTAGGCGTTTCTGGAACAGTACTCTGCTGGCGGGTCTGTTCCATGCTGTCCCAAGTATTTCCTATCTGTTGTTGGTCTTCCCTTCCACAGCCGGAAAGGATAATGCAACAGAGAAGAAAAACATATAATATCCTTTTCATTTATCCCCTCCCACTTTTACTATATTTATTTGAAAAAATTTGAAAAAGTTACTAAATAATATGCAGCATTTAAAAAAAAGAGGACTACCATCATGCAGCCAATTATTTCAAATGATTACTTATAGTATTCAATTATATAATCATCGTAACCACATTCTGTACAGTACATGTCATATTGTATTCCGTAGTCACGATAATCTGGATTATCATAATCAATCCACCAGTTATGATCTTCCCAATTTTCATATTCTGTGTCTACCCGAGCCTCCGCATGACATTTAGTACATATGAATACTCGAGATAACCACTCACAATGCTGCTTATCGTTCCTATCATATCCATGATGTATTTGTTCTTCTAACATTGGATGCGTACAAATACTTGCCGCATGTACTGGTATTCCCATAAGAGATACCGCACAAAGAGCGGAAACTAACAGTTTTCTTATTTTCATTTTATCTCCATCCTTTCTTCATCAGAAAAAACACTACTAAAACTGCGGCATCTGATGCAAGTCCCCTTTGCTTACAATTATATATCTCCAACCATTAAACCGTCACTTGAGCAATTCTCAAGTTGTAATTTACTGATATTTACAGGGCTTTGCGAAGTTTTTTGGTTTGATTACATGAGTCAAATGCAATCTCCAATATAATCAAATTGCGTTATCTTATCATAATTTGTCTTAAGAAGAGTCAAAATATGATAAGATACAATCCTTTTTAAATGAAATCCTGGTAAAGAACAAATGTTTCTTCACAACTTCTTTACACCCTGATCACATAATTTTAATTGCAAACATTTTCCATTTATGATACAATAGCTATAACATTTTAAAGACAACGGAGTCACTATATGACATCTACAAAAGAGCTCTACAAAATAGGACAATTTATAAAAGAAGAGCGCATCAAAAAAAATCTGACCCAAGAGAAATTTGCCCAACTGCTTTATTTGGCGCCTTCCGCAGTATCCAAATGGGAAAACGGGAAAAACCTTCCCGATTTGGCCAAGTTAGTCGAAATCTCTAAAATATTGGATTGTACGGTCGATGAACTGTTGGCCGGGGAACGCCGCCCCTCAGAGAATACCAAGACAACTGATCAGGCCGGAGAGGATATCTCTCAGGACAGTTTTCCTGTGGCCATGCCGCCCCAAACTCTGGTTCCAGAAGACGAAGGGATTCAGACCGAGTCCACATCTACTCCAGCGCTGGAGCATTCTGCAAATTTGCGCATAGTAAAAGGGATTGGATTGACGGCATTAATTTTTGTAACGTTGTCACTGGCTGTCTTTGGTATCCTGTGCATTCCCTCCTTTCAGGTAAAGAATACCTTTTATGGGGGTTCTGAAGACGCGATGTGGAGTGAAAATGCCTTTTACATAATTGTAGATTATCATGGCTGGGTAGATAATGATATGATCATAAAACATTGCGATAGTCTAAAAGAGAAATACCTGGATAATTTAAATGAAAATACTGATACCATGACTATCTTATTTTACAGAAGCTATAATCCTGCAAAAGATTCCTGTTATACTATGGATTATGAGTTTGTGTTTTTTCAACATCCGTTTAATTCTGCAGAATAACAGCACTAATATTTAGAAGTATTGATTTGGGCGTTAAACCCCTTTATTTACAAATCACTAATATAGAAATCGCTTCGCGAACTCTTTTATCACAAATCACTATTATAGAAACCACTTCGTGAATCCTTTCATCACAAATACCTATTATAGGAACCGTTTCGCGAACCCTTTTCATCACAAATACCTAGTAGGAACTGCTTCGCGAATTTTTTCATTACATGACATATTTAGGGATTAATCTGTGATTTGATTATCATTATATAGTTTGCCTTTTGTCTAAAACTCGAATATTGAGTTTTGATAAGGCTTATTATAAACAAAAACCTGCGGCAGCTGCGAAATGTGCGTTGAAATGACCGGTGACATGGAACCGGTTCGCATGAAATCTATTTATGTAAGCAGTCAGGCCTATAAGGAAATAAAATGAAAAGGAGGAATTCATCTATGAAAAAATGTACTGCCTTTTTGCTCTCCATGATTTTGCTGATTGCCTTTCCCATATCCGCTTTCGCGGAAAGCGGCATGATTACAAGCGGCTATACGGAAGACGGCATTTATTATGAGGTATATGGAGAACAGCCATCCATACAGCCACTTGCCACTGGCGGAACCTATGTAGTCAGAGAAGTTATCTTTGACGGAAAAGTTACACCGGAACGCGAACTTTTCTGGCAGGAAGCAATCGGTTATGTTCCAACTGAAGGTACCTTGTATTTAACCAGCTACCTGTATAACAGGAAAGAAAATAAGACCTATGCAACATATGAAGGCTATTTACATCGGCCGCAATAGAATTGCACAGGCATTAAACAACTGAATATGGGATAAAAAAAGCCCCTGCGACTTATGCCATGATCATAGTCGTAGGGGTATTTTTACAGAAATCCTCCCAAAAATTATGCAAAGGACAGATTTTCACCGATTGGCCATCAACTTTACCATAGCCTGATTTAGTCCGTCCACAGTCAGCTTGTACATGGGAAACAACTCTTTCACCGCCGTCTCCGCCTCCCTCCAGGGCGCTCTGCCAGGGGCCATTTTGGGATTCAGCCAGACAATTTTCTTATATTTTTTCTTTAATAATTGCAGCCATTCATATCCGGACAATCCGCCGTTTGGCCCTCTGTAATTGCCTGTGTCGGAATACAACTCTTCCGGCGCCATGGCGGCATCTCCAACAATAATCACCTTGTAATCACTGTCCACATTACGAAACATCCATTCCGTGTCCACCCAATCTCCGTTTTCACATTCCGGCGTCTTATACATCTTGCTGTAGATACAGTTGTGAAAATAATAAGTTTTCACATCCTTATAATGATTGGATTTGTGCACCGCCTGAAAAAGATCGTTTAATAGACTGCTGAAAGGAATCATAGTGCCGCCGGAATCCATTAAAAGCAAAAGCTTCACCGCGTTTCTCCGCGGCTTTTGCATCACGATCTGCAGGCAACCGCCATGGTTGCAGGTTTTATCCACCGTGCCGTTTATATCCAGCTCCGTTTCGGGAATGTCAAGTCTGCTGGAAAACTGCCGCAGCTTTCTAAAAGCCATCTGAAACTGCCGGTTATCCAGTACTCTATCATCCCTGAAATCCCGGTACTTTCTGGCCCCCACTACGGCAAATGCAGACTGATAACCCGTTTTGCCGCCCACTCTCACACCGCCCACATTTCCGCCCATGTTTCCAAAAGAAGTCTTTCCCATGGTGCCGATCCAAAAGCTTCCGCCATTGTGTTCGCTATCCTGGTCCCTGAGGCGCTGCTTAAAGGTTTCCTCCACATCCTCTTTGTCTATCTGGATTTCCTCCACCTGATTCAAATGATTTCTAGCCTCCTCATGGGCAAGTTCCATCATATCGGATTTATCCAGCCAGCGAAGCATTTCCTTTCCAACTTCGGTTTCTTTCTGCGCCGCCTTAAAACACTCCTCAAAGGCCATGTCAAATTTGTCAAAGTCCGTCTCGCTTTTCACCAATATCATTCGGGCCACATAATAAAATTGTGTCAGTGAGCTGCCGCATAGTCCTTTGTCCAGAGCTTCCTGCAAGGTAAGCCATTCCCCAAGCGTTACCCGCAGCCCCTTTTCCCGTAAAGTCTCAAAAAATTTTATAAACATAGCTTCTTCTCCTGATAGGGATTCCGACTTTCGTCTGCGTCACAGATTCGGCTCCTGCCGCACTAACTGCAAATCCTCATCCTTCTTTACCACAACGCCAACAAAAGGCAGCTTCCTGCGGATTTCCTCTGCCGGAATTCCGCCGATCTGCAGAGCATTGACCCAGTCAATCAATTCCGAAGTACTGGGTTTTTTACGAATATCACGAATGGCCCGGATATTATAGAAGACTTCCATGGCATTTTTCAGCAAATTTTCCTCTACTTCCGGAAAATGTACCTTAACAATCTCCTCCATCAATTCTCTGGAAGGGAAATCTATATAATGAAAAATGCAACGGCGCAGAAATGCGTCGGGCAATTCCTTTTCCGCATTGGAAGTAATAATCACAATGGGACGCTGCTTTGCCTTCACGGTCCGTTTTGTCTCATTGATATAAAATTCCATTTGATCCAGTTCCCACAGAAGGTCGTTGGGGAATTCCAGGTCCGCTTTGTCAATCTCGTCGATCAGCAATACAACCTGCTCCTGACTGTCAAACGCTTCCCCCAATTTACCAAGTTTAATATACCGGGCGATATCGTTTACACCTTCCTCTCCAAACTGTCCGTCATAGAGACGCTGAATCGTATCATATACATACAACCCTTCCTGAGCCTTTGTGGTAGATTTGATATTCCAAATAATCAGCCTCTTTCCCAAAGCCTTCGCAACGGCTTCCGCCAGCATCGTTTTGCCCGTACCGGGCTCTCCTTTGATCAGCAGGGGTTTCTTTAAAGCAATGGCGATATTCACGCTGGCCATCAGCTCTTCGCTGGCCACATATTCCCCTGTTCCCTTGAAATCTTCCGTTCCCCGGATGACTTTTTCTTCCTGAAAATCCTGCCGTTCCATATCTTTCACTCACCTTTCCCTTGAAATCGCTTCCCTTTCATGTTACGATATTCTTGGCTTAAAATCAAGCCCAAACTGCCGAAAGGAAAGGAACAAGGACCGAAATTATGTTAAAAGATATGTTTGAACACAAACGCACACTTTCATTTGAAGTGTTTCCGCCCAAAAAGGACGGGGAATTTGAGGCGGCTTTTGAAATATTGGATGCTATGGGAAAATTGGAACCGGATTTTATCAGTGTCACCTACGGAGCCGGAGGAAGCCGTTCGGGCCAGACCGTAGAAATTGCCTCCTACATCAAGAATCGTCTGGGAATCGACGCAGTGGCCCATATGACCTGTGTGGGCAGCAAGCGGGATGATCTGCTGCGTGTTGCAAAGCTTCTGCAAGAAAACGGAATAGACCATGTGCTTGCGCTGCGAGGCGACCGTCCCAGAGATATGAGCGACGAACAGTTTGCGTCAAGAGACTTTGTCCATGCCAGTGATCTGATGACCTTCTTAAAAGAAAACACTGCGCTGCATATGGCGGGGGCATGTTATCCAGAGAAGCATTTTGAATGTTTCAGCCTGGAATCCGATTTGAACAATCTGAAAAAAAAGCAGGAAGCCGGAGCAGAATTCTTTATCAGCCAACTGTTTTTTGATAATGATTTTTATTATTCATTTCTGGAAAAGGCCCAAAGAAAGGGGATTACCCTACCGATCTGTGCGGGGATCATGCCCATTACCTCCGCCAAACAGATCGGCACCACCATCACCCTGTCCGGCTCCAGCGTGCCAAAGGCATTGACGGACTTAATCGCCGCTCACGGCGACAACCCGGAAGATATGAGAAAGGCAGGGATTGATTATGCCATCCGACAGATAAGGGATCTGCAGGAAAACGGTGTGAACGATATCCATCTCTACACAATGAATAAGCCCAAGATGGCTGCAGAGATTACAGCGGCAATCTATCGCTGATACCAAGCTAAATTACAATCAGTAAAAAACGTCGCTACCTTTCCCTTTACGGGAGGATAGCGACATTTCTTATAGGGAAATCCTATTTCATTGGAATGTCCTTCTTCTATTTTACAAGTGAGCTGACACATTTACTTTCAGCTAAATGACACAGAGCGAATTTTCAGTTTGCTACATCATTTCGTCATCAAGCCTCCGGCCAGGGCAAATCTGACACTTCCAGCTTTCTGTCCCGCAGCATCAGCTCCTTTACGGCCTGATCCGCGCTTTTCCCCGCAAAGAGAATCTGGTTCACCTGTTCGATTATAGGCAGCTGTACCTGATATTTCAGGGCAAGCGCCATTGCAGCTTTGGCTGAATGAACGCCTTCCACTGCCATACCCACTTCCGCCATGGCTTCCTCATAAGTTCTGCCCTGTCCGATCAGGATGCCGGCACGACGATTCCTGGAATGCATGCTGGCACAGGTCACAATCAGGTCGCCAATTCCCGTCAGACCGCAGAATGTCTCAAATTTGCCCCCCATGGCGGTGCCAAGTCTTGCAATTTCCGTAATGCCCCTGGTGATCAAAGCAGCCTTTGTATTATCCCCATATCCCAGACCGTCTGCGATCCCGGCTGCCAGAGCCACCACATTTTTCAGGGAACCGCCCAATTCCATTCCCAGGATATCCGGGCTGATATAGACGCGGAAAACTTCGTTCATAAACAGATTACGGATAGATTCCGCCGTTTTTTTCGTCTTTGCACCTACCACTATGGTGGTGGGAACGCCGCGTCCCACTTCCTCTGCATGGGAAGGACCGGACATAACCGCCACGTCAGCCTGGGGAATTTCCTGTTCAATAATTTCTGAAAGGGTCATCAGAGTGTGTTCCTCTATGCCCTTCGCCACATTGAGAATCTTCTGATTCGGCGGAACCAGAGCGCTTAAACGACAGGCCGTCTTTCTGGTAAAAGAGCTTGCCACCGACATGACCAGAAGCTCCTGACCTTCCACGGCAATTTGGTCGTCTGCAGTGAATACCACCTGCTCTCCCAACTTTACTCCCGGAAGCATTTTGTGTTCGTGCTTTTCCTGAAGCATGGCAATCTCCTGCTCCAATGCGGACCAAACCGTGATCTGATGACCGTTTTTCTCCAATAATGCCGCCAGAGCGATTCCCCAGCTGCCGCCTCCGATAATACCTATCTTTGCCATAATTCCTCTTTTCCGCAGATTTATAAATCTGTTATTGTTATTTTGTTACGCTTCCACCCTGACTATCTATTAGGTTTCCTCTTCCTTCTTGTTTTTCTTTGACAAATATGTCTTCCTCTCATTGCCCTGCAGCAGACGAACAATATTTTCTCTGTGTTTCCAGTAAGCCAATCCTGCCAGCAATATGGATAGCACATACAGTTCAATAAGCTGCGCCTGACTCAGGCCGCCAAACAAACCGCTCTGACCGCAGACAATCATCTGAATCACAAATCCTGCATATACAAGCAACGAGCCAAGAGAAACCAAATGGGTCGTAAAAAAAGTACCGAAAAACAATACCACTCCCATCACGATAAAATAGGGATGAAATGACAAAATCAGTCCTGCAGTGGCTGCAATCCCCTTACCGCCCCGGAAGTTCATGTAGAAGGGATAATTATGCCCCAGAATGGCTCCGGCACCTGTATAAAGGCATAGCAGGTAAATGATTTCCGGATGCGTCCTTCCGAAAGTAAGACGCACGATCCATACCGCCGCCATACATTTCAGACAGTCTCCTGCCAATACAATCAGCCCCGCTTTGGTCCCCAGCACCCTTAGGGTATTTGTGGTTCCGGCATTTCCGCTTCCATGCTGTCTGATATCGATTCCATGAGCCTTGCCGTAAAAATAGGCTGTCTGAAATAAGCCAAATACATAGCCAATGACTAAACAGATAACTCTTTCCATATTACTCCTTCTCGCTCCGTTCCCGAATGATAAACCGCAAGGGAGTTCCTCTGAAGCCGAAGGTCTCCCGAATCTGGTTTTCAATATATCTGGTGTAGGAAAAATGCATCAGCTCCTTGCTGTTTACAAAAATGACAAAAGTAGGCGGTTTTACGGATACCTGGGTGATATAGTACAGTTTAAGTCTTTTGCCCTTATCGGATGGCGGCTGTTGCAGGGCTACCGCTTCCGCCATAATCTCATTCAACACGCCTGTGGAAACTCTCATGGCGTGATTTTCGCTGACAACATCAATCACCTCAAACAGCTTATACAATCTCTGCCCTGTCTTGGCCGACACAAAAACAATTTCCGCATAGGGCATAAAAGAAAGAGTTTCACGTATCTTCTCCGTAACCTTGTATATGGTTTTGTCGTCTTTTTCCACGGCGTCCCATTTGTTTACTGCTATAATGACCGCTTTTCCCCGCTCATGAGCGATTCCGGCGATCTTGGCATCCTGTTCTGTCACGCCTTCCACTGCGTCTATCAGCATTACTACCAGATCCGCCCTGTTTACCGCCCTCACCGTTCGCGCCACCATAAACTGTTCCAAATCTTCCTTTACTTTGTTTTTGCGGCGTAGACCTGCCGTGTCAATAAATACATACTCCTTGCCGTTATGAAGAATCTCCGTATCCACAGCGTCCCTAGTGGTGCCGGCAATATCCGAGACAATCAGACGGTCTTCTCCCAAAAGCTTATTGATCAGAGATGATTTCCCCACGTTAGGCTTCCCAACGATGGCCACCTTGGGTCTTTCATCTTCTTCATCCTCTTCCGGTCCGCCTTCCTCGAAATGGGCAACCACCTCCTCCAGCATATCTCCAAGCCCCAGCTTATTCACGGCGGAGATGGCATGAGGATCGCCGATACCCAGATTATAAAATTCATAAACGTCCGACATGTACTTTTGAAAGCTGTCCACCTTATTGACTACCAGGACCACCGGCTTGCGGGATCGCCGCAGCATATCGGCCACTTTTGCGTCCGAATCCACCAGCCCCTGTTTTACATCCACCAAGAAGATAATGACGTCCGCAGTATCTATGGCAATCTGTGCCTGAGAACGCATCTGAGAAAGGATCACATCCTTGCTCTCCGGTTCGATACCGCCCGTATCAATCAATGTAAAAGTCTTGTCCAGCCATGTGACATCCGCATAAATCCTGTCCCGGGTAATACCGGGTGTATCTTTCACAATGGAAATGTTTTCTCCTGCCAGAACATTAAACAGAGTAGACTTCCCCACATTGGGTCTGCCTACCACCGCTACGATCGGCTTATCTTTTCTCGCCATAATTCACCTCTCTCACTTTTGTGTTTTTTATTGGCGCCGGAATTTTTTATGTTCTCATATCTTCCGTCGCCTTTAATATGCTATCGACAAAATCATACCCGCTTGATTTTACAATATTAATCGGCACTTGTAAAGCATTTTCCAGTTCTCCCCAGGTCATATCGTCCAAAAAGACGTCCTCGCCGCTGCGCAAAATATTTTCCGGCAAAAACAGACAACTTCCCAAGGGCTTACCCATAAGCTGTTTTTTTATGTCCTGCCCTGTGAGCAGCCCAGAAACTGTAATCCTCTCTCCAAAAAAGTGGTTTGTAATCGGATAGACATAGATTGAAAGCTCTGGATAAACATCCGTCAGACGATCCGCCATTTTCCGAATATAAGGATACGCCAGATGCCCGGTGGCAACCGACACAGTTCCCCTTCCTCCGGACTTTGTGTTTCCCGTCATGGCGTCCTCAAATTCTTCTTCCAGTAGCCGCAGCATTCCCACGCCGTTTTCCAACTGCAAATACCCGTCATAACGCGCTTCTTCCGGCATTTCCATGCCTGCCAGGATATACCATTCGTCGCTGGCGTGTACGAAGTGTACGCCATATTCCGCAAAACATTTCTCCTGATATTTCTCGATCATGCCTATGACTTCCACGGCATCCTCCCTTGAAAAAGGCTCCAGAGGATACAATCCCTGACGAAACCTGGTAAGTCCCACCGGCACCACCGAAACACTCTCCAGATTTGGAAGATATTTCATCAGACATTCAATACTGTACGCCAGTTCCTTGCCATCGTTTAGACCCTTACAGAGCACAATCTGCCCGTTCATCTGTATTCCCGCCCTGAACAACGTATCGACTTTTAAAAGAGCCTCCCCCGCAAATCGATTGTTCAACATTTTACAACGAAGTTTGGGGTTCATGGTGTGAAAGGAAATATTAATGGGTGACAGGTGATATCTGCAGATTCGGTCGATATCATGATCCGACATATTGGTCAGCGTCACATAATTTCCCTGCAGAAAGGAAAGTCTTGCGTCATCATCCTTAAAATAAAGAGTTTCACGCATTCCAGGCGGCATCTGATCAATAAAACAAAATACGCATTGATTCCTGCAATGTCTGTACTGATCCATCAGTCCGTTCTCAAATTCGATCCCCAGATCTTCCTCTGGATCCTTATCCACTTCCAACAGCCACTGTTCCCCGTCAGCTTTCTCTATCAGGACTTCAATGTAGGCTTCCTGAACCAGGAACTGATAGTCAAACACATCCTCTATCTCTTTACCGTCTATGGCAATCAGCCTGTCCCCCTGCTCAATTCCCAGTTCCTGCGCGATGCTCTCCGGCAGTACTTCCTTTATAATATGACCGTTCATCTGTATCTCCTCTCCTATCATACAAGAAATTCCTTGACGTGTCACTAACATAATGATATAAAATAATTATAACGCCTTGGGCAAAATTGCATAATCAAAACACAAATGGAGGTTATCATGCCAAACTTACATGAACTGGAAAACGCCATGCCCGTAGCTCCCCTGAAAATTGTCGCCCTACCCTCGGCAATGAAAATGGGACAACGCATCAACGAATATATGGTTCAATTCCGCAAAAGCATAAACAACGACAAAGTAAAAAAGGATCCTGCCTTCCACGATTATATTGTAGACAATTATCTGGTGGATGTTCAGACGCCACGTTTTGGAAGCGGGGAAGGTAAGGCCAGCTTCGGCGAGTCCATTCGGGGTAAAGACCTCTTTTTGTTAGTGGATGTCTGTAATCACAGTATTACCTATAACATAAACGGTTATGTCAACCATATGTCACCCGATGATCACTACCAGGATCTAAAGCGTGTCATCGCAGCATGTAACGGTAAGGCGCACAGAATCAATGTGATTATGCCGTTTCTCTACGAAGGGAGGCAGCACAAGAGAAACCATAGGGAATCGCTGGACTGCGCATATGCCTTGGCGGAATTAAGGGATATGGGCATCGGCAACTTTATCACGTTTGACGCACATGATCCCAGAGTACAAAATGCCATCCCGCTAAACGGATTTGACAATTTCACCCCTCCCTATCAATTTATCAAAGCACTGCTCAACTCGGAGGACGATCTTTTGGTGGACAAGGATCATCTCATTGTCATCAGCCCTGATGAGGGCGCGCTGGACAGGGCGATCTATTTTGCCAGCGTTCTTGGGGTGGATACCGGAATGTTTTACAAACGCCGGGATTATTCCACCATAGTAAATGGCAAGAATCCTATCGTGGCCCATGAATTCCTGGGAGACAATATTGACGGCAAGGATATCATAATCATTGACGATATCATTTCCTCCGGTCAGAGTATGTTGGATACGGCCATGCAGCTGAAGGAAAAGAATGCCCGCCGGGTATTTATCTGCTGTACTTTCGGACTTTTTACCGATGGTCTGGAGGCCTTTGACAAGGCCTTTGACAAAGGTTATTTTGACAAGGTTGTGACCACCAACCTCACTTATCTCCCTCCCGAGCTTTACCAAAAACCTTATTTTATTGAGACCGATATGAGCAAATTTGTGGCATCCCTGATTGATTTTATGAATCATGATGCTTCCCTCACCAACACACTTGCCACAACGGAAAAAATCCACAGCATCCTGGAAGCTTACAATAATCGCATTGAGATTGATCTAAGCTGAATATTCCGGGAACGAAATTACAATCTTGAAGAGATCTCCGTCCAGAAGGATTTCAAAACTGCCCCCCTGAACCTGCACAAGGCTCTTGGCAATGGACAGCCCCAGGCCACTTCCTTCCGTGGTCCTGGCGGAATCTCCCCGGATAAAACGCTCTGTAAGGTCATCGGGGCGGATTGACATCTGCTGTCTGGAAATATTTTTAACAGAGGCTTCTATCCGCCCGTCCTTTTTTATGACTTCAATATAGACTCTGGTTCCCTCCAAAGCATACTTACAGATATTGTTAAACAAATTTTCCACAACACGCCACATTCTGCGGCTGTCGGCATAGATATAAGCAGGTCTGTCGTTATCCTCGAACACAAGCTGCAGCCTGCACTCTTCCAGCTTTTCGGAAAATTCCCCGATACTTTGATTTAACAGTTCCGTCAGATTCAGCTTTTCCAAATTTAATACGATATTGCCGGAAGAGATTTTGGACGCCTCCACCAGATCATCCGTAAGCTGTTTCAGCCTCTGGGCCTTACCGTCAAGAATTGCAATATATCCCCTGGCAGGCTCCTCTTCAATTTTCAGGCGTTTCAGCAGATCCACATAGTTTATGATGGAAGTCAGCGGAGTCTTAATATCGTGGGATACATTTGTGATCAGATCCGTTTTCATCTGTTCATCCTTCATACTGGTCTTTACCGCTTTTCGGATTCCTTCCCCAATGTTATTCACCGCATCTGCCATTTCCCTGCTGGCACCGTGAAGGTTCTCCGTCTCAAGCTTAAATTCCACTTCCCCGTCCCGGATTCTTTTGATTCCTTCCACGATTTCAATCTGCTCCGCATTCCGTCGAAACAGAAACATCCCCACAATCACATCCAGTATCACCATGATGGTCAGTATTAAAATGCTGTACATATTTTTCTGTTCCAACAGTTGATAAGCGGCGACAATTCCTACCAGATTGGAAAACAGGAACATATTGTAGGGCAGCAGCATACTGACTACAGAATTCTTATGGCGCAAAACATAGTAAACGGAATTTCTTACCACATGAGTGATATAGTATAAAAAGCTTCCCTTCCAAAGACGGTCTGCCTTGAGCCTGCGGACCATACTATACCAGATAATCTGAAAGGCAATACTTAAATATGCGCCATACAGCGCAAATGTCCCGTAGTGATAGAGTCCTTTCAGCTGGATTCCCAGCATTTCTATGGACAAAACACCCGCAGTCTTGGCAATCTCCATCATCATCCGGTACCCGACAAAAGCGCCGTAGCCAAAGAGTCCACCAAGCAAAATAATAATTTCCAGCCAAATTTTGTCAAATCGGTTCAAATACCATGTCCGTTCTCCATTTTCGCCGTTAACAACGCCTGAAGTGACAGTGAGATAAATGCCAAGTCCAAGCCACATGATGACCAACAATGCAAGAGAATTCAGAATTCTGTCGGCGTTTGGAACGATTTTCTGATAGACAGAATAAGCGGTGTGAAAGGCATCCCCAACAACAGAATAATTGGTATCCACACAAAGCCAGATATGCGTGGTATCCGGATATGCGTAATTATATAAACTGATATAGCCGTCAATCTCTTCCTCGCTTAAAATGGTGTTTCCCATAAACACAAGACTATCCGGATAATAAATCAGATATCTTCGATATTCAGAGAAATACTCCGTGACTTCGCTGTCAGGCATCCCCTTTATCTCTGATATATTGGTAAAAGTGCGCATGCCGTTGTCAGTCATCATACGTACCATGTATTTCACATTGCTGTTTCCCTCTTTATAAGTATCGTTACACAATAGATACTGCTGGTATGACATGGTAAGACTGTCGATGGCTTCCTTTACATTATCCTGCAGACGGATATAATCCACCCAGTTATTCACATAATTGGTCAGCTGTCTCTTTCCGTCCACTGTGCTGTAACGGCAGTTTAACATGGGAACATGCACCATGATGATGCCGTCATCCTCCCTGGCACCTCTTACATTATTCAGATTCTGGGTCATGATATATGTGTATACCAGATCTTCCAGCTGGCCTTGACTATATTTTTTCAGCTTTTCCGTCAGTTCGGCAATTTCCTGATCGCTTTTTCCGGAAGGATTCTTTGTGCCGTTGTTAAGCTGTTCCCTGCCCAAGGAGCCTTCTTTCTCCAAATCGTTTTCACTGCCGTCGTCAACCCGATAAAAATGATCAAAGCACAACTGACCATATTCATCCAAAGTAAAGTTTTCCGGATAAATACAGTTGCCGAAATAGTTGACAAACTCCGACATACTCATCATACGGTTGGTATATTCCACACCGTATTTTCCCCATTTAATCAGATCGTCCAGCTCATAGACAACAGAAATGTCACAGCCCAGATCCACGCCGATGGATCTGGCATATTCCGTCACGTCTATTTTCTTTGAAGGATCAAAGACATCGTTTGTCTCCAAACGGTTTTTAACCATTACCAGCTGAGTAATATCGGAAACGGCGTTCTGGAAAAGGTTATGGTATATTTCCGAATCTTCAAATTCCTGATCCGACTCGATAGGAAAGATTCTGTAAACCTGCGTTCCGTCTATGGATTCCACCACAATATTGGAATTGAGCAAAAGTCCTCCTGCCAGCATCATCATGCAGGCAGCCAGAATATGCTGAAGCAATACGGCTCCAAACCGCTTCCAATTTGACTTTTTCATCATAACGCACCTCGATGTCTGTCCTTGCGAAATTATTGTTTGTCGATCTTATAACCGACCCCCCACACTACCTTCAGGTAAGTGGGTTCCTTAGGGTTGATTTCTATTTTCTCACGAATATGGCGGATATGAACCGCCACCGTATTGTCCGCACCAATGGCGTTTTCATTCCAGATACTTTCATAAATTTGATCAATGGAAAAGACCCTGCCCTGGTTTTTCATCAACAGCAACAGAATGTTATATTCGATAGGCGTCATCTTTACCGGTTCTCCATCCACTGTTACCTGTTTGGTATCATCGTTGATGACAAGCCCTCCGGCCTGATATATCGCTTTATTTTCCACGCTCAGACTTCCCAGGGAGGTGTATCTTCTCAGGTTGGATTTCACTCTTGCTGCAAGCTCCAGCGGATTAAAGGGCTTGGTAATATAGTCGTCGGCTCCGATATTCAATCCCAGTATTTTGTCCGTATCCTCTGACTTTGCAGAGAGCATAATGATCGGTATACTGCTGTACTCCCGAATCTTTAATGTGGCACGGATTCCGTCCAGCTTTGGCATCATCACATCCATGATCAGCAGATGGATATCCTCTTTTTTTAGAAGCTCGATTGCCTGAGCTCCATCGTATGCCTTGAATATCTGATATCCGTCCTGGCTCAAATAAATTTCAATCGCGTCCACAATTTCTTTATCATCGTCACATACAAGTATATTTGCCATATTATAGATTCCTTTCCTGCTCGTCGCATTTCAGCATTAAAAACGCTCCCATATTGCCTCTTTTTCCACCGCTGGCACGATGAGAAAAAAGATACTTGCTGTTATGACAAGTACAAATATCCGTAACCTCTATATTTTGTGGCAAAACACCTGCCTGTAGCAGAATTTCCTGATTGGCCAGCCACAAATCAAGCTGGTATTTTCCGGGCGCTCTCCCCGAAGAAACCACCTTTACGCCCAACTCGTCCCTAAACTGCAAGGCCACATCCTGACTGACCTCATAGCAGTCCCGGCAGATAGAGGGTCCGATTGCGGTACATAAATCCTCCGGCCTGCTTCCAAATGCCGCTCCCATTGCCTTCACCATGCAAGCCCCCATCCTGCCCAAAGTTCCCCGCCAGCCGGAATGCGCCAGACCGATACATCTGTGTATCGGATCTACAAAAAATAACGGAACACAATCTGCATAATAGGTCACAAGCACAATGCCCGGAACATCTGTCATAAGTCCGTCCACGTCCTCATAACCCCTGTCCCGGGTAATCCCTTTTCCTTTATCCTCCGCTGTAACTCTGCGAATATTGGTGGTATGTGTCTGATGGGACGCCACCATATCTGAGACGCTGCATCCCAGGGTCTCTGCTATTCTCCTGTAATTGGCCTTTACGGCCTCCGTCTCATCGCCTCTGGTAAAACTCAGATTCATAGTGGAGAATTCTCCCCCACTGACGCCGCCCATACGGGTCGTAAAAAGGTGCTTCACGATTCCGGAACGATCCAGCCCCGGAAATGTCAAATACTCTATTTCGGCGCCTTCCTCTCCGACCTGAATCCGATTTTGGCAAGGTACGCCGCTTCCGTTTACTGCCCGAACTATTTGATACATATCATTCTCATATCCTTCCTTACGCCTTCAGAATTGGAAAAGCCGAAAACAAACTAATTTGCGTATATATGCTGAAATGCATTCTGTATCCACTGAATATCTCCGCCCTGAATTCCAACCACATCGTACCGCACGCCAACCCCGTCTCCCAGACCATGCAGATATCTATAGTAATCCGCAACCCTGCATATCTTCCGCTGCTTTCGACGATCCACAGCCTCCAGCGCATATCCTTTTTCCGTGCCGGTACGGTATTTTACCTCCACAAAGACAAGATACCCATTATGATATCCGATCAGATCAATCTCACCCTGCCTGCAGCGAAAATTGACGGTTACAATCCGCATCCCCTTTCTTGCCAGATAAGCCGATGCCGTCTGCTCCCATTCCGTCCCTGTTTTTCTCCTGTTCAAACTCCTTTTCCCCTGACTTTCCCTTTCAGCTTATCCATGGAATCCACAAACACCAATATTTCCGCCACTACCTCGTATAATTCCGGAGGTATCATATCTCCGATGTCCAGCCGTGATAAGGTATCCGCCAGCTTGTCGTCCCGATGGATGGGCACATCGCAATCCTGGGCTTTTTCAATTATTTTTTCCGCCAGAATTCCACGCCCGCTTGCAATCACGCGGGGAGCGTCCTCGGAAGGATTATATTCCAGCGCAACCGCCTGTTTTAATTTACCGCCATTTTCTTTGGAATGGCCCGTTTCTGTTTTTTTTCCCATTTTCACTCCAGCCCCCATCCGAACGCTTCTGTTCGATTGCCGAAAACATATCACCAATCATGTCCGGCTCTGTTTCCACCAGCTTTCTGCCAAGTGCCAATCCCCCGGTTAAGTGCGCACATCAAAAGCATATTGGGAAAGGACAATTCCTTTTTCACGCTCCAAAATTGGATCCAGCCCTCCCTTAGCCTCATTTTCCTCCAACCCTCGGACAGTCATGGCAAAACTGCAGTCATACCCTCTTGTCTGAAGGCGTTTTGTGAGAATGTCCATATGTCCGGAGAGAAAATCGATCATGGAATCGTCGCATACATAAAACTTGGTGTTGACTTTATTGTTCTGCATGGCCACATATACGTCAACCGGGCCCAGATGTTCCATATCCAAATGCAGCAAAGCGCTTACCGTTCCGTCTTTTTGAGAAAGCTTCTTTTTGTTGGAATAGACATACAATTCTCCATGGGCTTTTCCCTGCTGTAGCCGAAGCGGCAGTTGCACATAGGCGTACATCTGGTTAATCTGCTGTAGAAAGTCTATATTCTGAGAAAGAGATGATGTCGCTTTAAAAGCCGTGCTATTATTTTGCCCACTATGTTCCAAAGCCTGCGCCAGACCCTTAAGCTGTCTGTCAAGCCTGCGATACAATTCATCCACCTTTCCCGGTGTTTCTAACTCTTCAGGTGTAATCGTCCAGATTTTTTTTAAATGTGTCCCCATCAGTTTTCGAAAATTATGTCCCGAAAAAAGTTTTAGCAGTTCCTGCGCAGATCCGGAATCATTTTTACACAGATCTGCCAGAAGATTCACTGTAGAAAAAAATTGTCCGCTATCCGTCTGCCCCTGTGCGAAGCGAATAATCTGTGAACGTAGATCAGCGGCCTGTTCCCCAGGAAGCCTCGCACTATCAAGAAGTTTCAACGCCTCCTGTGCCAGGTCTCTGCGCAGGCTATCCGGTATTTCATTTTGCCTTTGATTCATAGTCTGGCCTGACACGTTGTCGGAAGGCACCTCCCTTGCGCCTTCCGGTATCTCTGCCGCTGTATCAGAACCATTCCCGGATATCGTCTCTCCGGACGTCATATCCGGTATCACACCTCGAACCATTCCCTCAACCATTGTTTTTTGAATATCAACTGCAGAGAAATTGGGGCGTAACCCCTCAGGAGATTGGGGCGGCTGCTCTGGGATGGTACCGTCCGGAGATGTGACTGCAGTTCCCGGTTTTACCACTCCGTTTCCTTCCACTCCAATCCCCTCTTCCTGCAAGAAAGCATTGCCCTGGAATTGTATCAGGGTGCCGCCTTCCTGAGAAGCAACGGAGCCCTGTGTGGGCAGCATGGGTGTTTCCGTCTGTCCTTCGTCCAAACCCTCCTGTGCCAACTTCATAATTTCCTGGTATAATTTTACCGCGCCGTCCACATCTCCATCCGCCACCATGGCGTCAAAAACCTCCGGCAGCGCCCCCATAATGGTATCCATTCCTTCCCCCAACTGATGCGTCAAATTCCGGTATGAAATCATTTGGTTTACGGTCAGTTCATTTACAGGCATCTGCAGCTTGTGAAGATATATAAAATCGGATATTTCCCCCTGTGGAAAACTATTCATCTCCCTAAACATTTGCTGAAGCGCATTTTTGTTGACGGATAGGCCGGCGGCCATCAGCTGTTCTGTCATTTGTACGTTAGTCTGATTTACCTGTAATCCGGCCATATTCAGCGCTTTCAAAACATTAACGTCCGTGGAAACATTTGTAAACAAAGGACTTAGCGTCAACGCTGTACCGTTGTTTTTAACCTCAAAAGTCATGTTTTTACCGACTTCCAGATTCATGTTCCTATCCACTTTGGCATTTAATATCACATCTTCCGCGACTTTAATCTGTACCTCGCTGCCGTTTCTGGACACGATTTCTCCGGTGATGGTCTGTCCTGGTACAAGGGAGCGAATCTGTCTGCCAATCTGTGCCGCTGTCTGCGCCGAAACCGACTGTAAACGGCCCTGGTTCTCCACCGGACGTCTGTCTTCCGTATGTGTATCTCCCGAAAACAATTGTGTCAGCTTCATATCTTCCTCCCTTGCGCGTCAAACGCTCCATCATCCCTTAAAATGCATCCATGCGGCTGTGCCACCAAAAAAGGAAATCCTGCGAATTCAAATATTAAGGTTGCTCCGGCATGTCGTTTAGATTCTTGAGAAAGCTTTTTCTATGTATCGGTGTAGGGCCGTATTTTTTCAGTGCCTCCATATGCCCTGCGCTTCCATAGCCCTTATTGCCCGCAAAATCATACTCCGGATATGCTTTGTGGTATTCCACCATCAGTCTGTCCCTTGTAACCTTTGCCATAATGCTGGCGGCACCAATGGAGATGCTTTTTGCATCCCCTTTGATGATGGGCACTTGCGGAATCGTGATATGAGGAATCGTCACGGCATCGTTTAACAGCAAATCCGGTTCAGGAATGAGGCAGTTCACGGCTTGGCGCATCGCCTCGTAGGTAGCCTGAAGAATATTGATCTCGTCGATCCGCCTGGGCGAAGCATATCCCACAGCCCAGGCCACAGCCTGTTCTTTAATCACCTCATAAAGCTCCTCTCTTTTTTTTTCGGAGAGCTGCTTGGAATCATTTATATATAAAATGTGACAATCTTTTGGAAGAATTACCGCTCCCGCGACCACCGGCCCCGCAAGTGGTCCTCTTCCCACTTCGTCAATGCCGCAGATACAGGCGTATTCTTCATATTTCTTTTCGTAGAAACACAGGGCCTCAGTCCGGAGTATTTCTTTCTGCAGGGCTTCCAGGCGCTTTGCCGCCGTTTCCACTAACTTGCATACACCCGCTCTCTCATCCGCAGAATAGGCTTTTATAAATTCAGGCAGCTCCTCGATAGACGCTGCCTGAAGAATCTTTTTTATCTCTTTGATACTTTCCATATTCATCCCCTGGCATTCCGCAGACGCTTCTTTTGCGGCGCTGCTTCCACTGACAATTTCAACGTTACTTACAGGGTCTTCATCTTGTCTAAGGGCCACAGCCGGACAAATGCTCTGCCGATAATGTCCTTCTTTTTTACATTTCCCACAATCGTTGTACGACTGTCCTTACTGTTATTTCGGTTGTCACCCAAAACAAAATACTCATCTTCTCCCACTACGATTGGCTCCCCGGCAATTCCAATCTTATCGGCGCTGATGATCTCTTTACCGTAGCTTTCTTCCAGAAGTTCACCGTCGATATAGATGTTTCCTTTTTCATCTATCCACACGGTTTCGCCCGGAAGTCCAATAATTCTTTTAATAAAATAAGTATCTTCCTTATACTTAAAGGAAAACACAATGATATCGAACCGTTCCGGTTCTCTGAAACGATAGCTGATCTTATCCACCAAAAGGTTATCTCCATTTGAGAGTGTAGGTTCCATGGAAGAACCATCCACTTCCGTTCTCTGCCCCACAAAGGTGATCAAAAGCCAAGTCAGACACAGAACCCCCAACAGATAAAGCAGTGTGTTTATGATCTCTTTCATCACTTTATTCATCATTCGTTCTCCTGTTTTGCTACTTCCAATGATATTCTGCCCAAGCGTCCGCTTCTGAAGTCATCGGTCAGTATATCCGCCGCCTTTTTCATATCAAGGCCTTCATTTTTTAACATACATCCCCTGCAGCGCGCTATTTCCTGCAACGTCTCCGCCGCCGTGTCTTTCCATTGAATTTGATAACGCTTTTCCACTGCACTTGGACACACGTCTTTCAGACAGTCCAACAGATCGCATGCCAAATCTTCCATAATTATGATTTCGTCATTGATGGAACCGATAAAGGCAAGCCGCATCCCTGCGCGCTGGTCCTCAAATTTAGGCCAGAGAATACCGGGCGTATCCAGCAATTCCAGCGTCTTACTCAATCGAATCCACTGCTGTCCCTTTGTGACCCCGGGTTTGTTTCCGGTCTTGGTACAGGCCTTTCCTGAAAATGAATTGATGAAAGTGGACTTACCCACATTGGGGATTCCAACCACCATTGCTCTCACCGGACGATTAACAATCCCCCGTTTTTTGTCCCTGGCGATCTTTTCTGCGCAGGCTTCCTGCACCAGCTGATTGATCAATCGGATACCCGCTCCCGTTTTAGAATTGATCTCCAGAACATGAAGTCCCTTCTGCCTGTAAAATTGAAGCCATGCTTTATTGCAGGCTGCATTGGCCAAATCGGATTTATTCAACAACAAAATTCTGGATTTCCCTTTGGCAAGCTCATCAATATCCGGATTGCGGCTGGCGGAAGGCACTCTCGCATCCACCAACTCGATCACCAGATCTATAAGTTTCATATTCTCCTGCATCATACGTTTCGCCTTAGACATATGACCGGGGTACCATTGATAATTCATCTCTATTTTACAAATCCCATGCCCTGCTTTTCACAGGGAGCACGAAACCATACCTTTCCTATAATATCTTTTTCTTTCACGGGACCGATATTTGCCGATCTGCTGTCCTCACTGCTGTCAGGATTATCTCCGATACAGAAAAATTCTGTATTTCCAAGCGTAAATTCATTTGCGGCAATCCCTTCGTCCATCAGCTTCTCCGTTACCCACGGACTTTCCTGGCCATTTACATACAGGACGCCATTTTGAATCAACACGCTGTCTCCCGGAACTGCCACAACTCTTTTGACATAGTAATGCGCATGTTCGTTTCCGTTTGGCAAAAATACAATCACATCCCCGCTTTTAGGCGCTGAGATCAAATAAAGAAATGTGTTGATAAATATATGCTGTCCGTTATACAAGGTAGGTTCCATGGATACGCCGACAACACTGGTCATGGTTCCCATAAAAATATTCAAAACCACCGCGATAAATACCGCAATCAACATCCCCGTTATCCAACTCAGCACTTCCCGCACATGGGACTTGTTTATCTTCTTTTTTCTCTTGTAAAAGCTGAGACCTTTTATTTTCGTCATCTGAACCTTCACCTTAAATATTATAAGCTTTTGACCCTGCCGTCTTATAAATAGAACAAAAGGACAACTACACAAGTAATTGCCCTTTCACGAACGGTCAGACCCACATTGGCAGACTACCGCCCTCTACTTACTTTATGGCCTCTTTCACTTTGGCCTTCTTACCAACCCTGTTTCTCAAATAGTTCAGCTTTGCACGCCTTACTTTACCCCTTCTGACAACTTCAATTTTCTCAACATTAGGGGAATGCAGGGGCCAAGTCTTCTCAACGCCAATTCCGTTGGAAATTTTTCTCACGGTAAACGTCTCCCTGTTGCTTCCGCCCTGTCTCTTCAACACAATCCCTTCAAATATCTGGATTCTTTCCCGGTTGCCTTCCTTGATCTTTCCGTAAACCTTTACGGTATCGCCGACGTTGAAATCGTCAACACTTGCCTTTAACTGTTCCTGTTCAATTTCTCTGATAATATCACTCATTATGAGCCTCCTCCATAAAATTGGATGTTCTTAATACAAAATTAGGGACTATAGGATATTGCCCATTGTAACAGAGGACCATCTTGTTTCCACAACATTAAAATTCTAACATATTCCATTCTTGTTTGCAAGTATTTTTTATAAAATACTCCTGACTGCTTGCTGATATTGTGACAATTCACACAAAACATTGAACTGTTATCCTAAATTTCCATATTCCATAACCACTGCCGTTGCTTTGTAAAAGCCCAACTCTTCAAACAGTTCCACAGCCTTTTGATTCCTTGTGTCCACATGGGCATAGGGAATCCGGCCCTTCTCCAAAATATGATTTGCGCTCCCGGCGATCAGCGATTTTGCAATTTCCCAAGCAGCAAATCTCTCTGCAACAATGGGCAGTCCCAAACGGCCGTTCCTGTCTGTGACAATCATTCCGACTGGGATCCCTTCCTGAAACGCACCATATACCAAACCGTTTGCAGCGTCTGCCAAAATCTCCTCCCATTGCACTAAGCCAGCATTCCTTTTATGTTCCCAATCATAACCGTCCGCACTGTCCGGAAGGTCTTTTTGACAATCCGCATTCGAAATCTCCGCAGACAACATCTCCGCAAAGGCATTTAAATTTATGGCCTCCAAGTCCTCTTTGGACAACAGATGAATATCCTTATGCCTCACGGGCAGAGCCACTTTCTGTGGGTATAGTACCTGAATATATGCATGGAGCTTTTGAAACCGCATTTTCCAAAGAACCTCACTCATAAACGGCTGTACAACCCATATCTTCACAGTTTCATCCGGAATGAGTCCTACAAGCCGCTCACCTGAATCAACATCTTCCGCCAATATCATGCATATCTTACAAAGCCTGTCATACACTAAGAGATTACCGCCCCCTGATTCCAGTTCCTCATACAAAATTTCGCCGCAGCCACGGGCAATGCTTTCTATCATGTGGATATTATTTCGTTTATTCTTGGCTAGCTGCGCCGTCAAACGTTGTTTCCGGCGATATATTTCCGCCAAATCAGGGCGTCTTTCTTCCGTGCGCAAAATTGACTGTTCCAGCCGCCACTGTGACACTTTACGATGATTTCCGGATAAGAGTACTTGGGGCACTCTCTTCCCATGCCAGACCTCCGGTCGGGAATATTGTGGATATTCCAGCAAATCGTTATAAAAACTTTCTTCCTCTGCGGACATATCATTGCCCAATACACCAGGAATCAATCTGGCTACGGCGTCCATGATCACCATGGCTGGAAGCTCCCCGCCCGTCAACACATAATCACCGATGGAAAGGTAGTCCGTGACCACCTCCTCCAATACGCGTTCATCAATTCCCTCATAATGACCACAAAGAAATATCAATTCTTCCTCTTGCGCAAGTTCTTGTGCAATTTTTTGAGAAAAAGGCATTCCCTGTGGTGTCACATAGATCGTCCTGATACGCCGACCTTTCGTTACCGCTTTATGAGCATCATAAACAGGCTGCGCCTGCATCAGCATCCCAGCCCCTCCGCCATAGGGATAATCATCCACCTTTTTATGCCTGTCCAAGGAATAATCCCTGATATTTACCGCATTTATGGATATCCTGTCCCGCTGGGCGGCTCTGCCAATAATGCTGGGTGCAAGCCCCAGCATTACCATTTCAGGAAACAGTGTCAGTACATGAAACTTCATGAAACTTCCCTTCACACATCCGAATCCAATAAACCGTCCAAAATGTGTATTCTGATGAATCCTTCCGCTATATTTACCTCAAGAACGCATTGTTTTATTGCAGGCAAAAGCAACTCTTTCCCGGTGTTTAACGAGATCACATACACATCATTTGCACCTGTTTCCATCACATCCCGCAAGGTGCCAATTTCCGTGCCATCCTCATCTCTCACGACAAGCCCGATCAAATCGGCCACATAATACTCGTCTTTGCTCAGGCGTACTGCATCCTTTCTGTTTACCAGCAATGAGTACCTGCAATACTTTTCCACATCCTCTATACGTCCCAGCTCTTCAAATTTCAAGATAACAAACTGCTTGAAAAATCTGACGCTTTCAACCTTCAAACAGTATGCCGCCGAAATCCGGTCAGCCGTATAATCCTGTCCGTCTCCCGGCGGCATAAGAATCACTTCCTTCAGACGCTTGAACCTTCTCGCATCATCTGTGGTAGGATAAACCTTAACCTCTCCGCGCAAACCATGCGTGGAAGTAATAATCCCTACCTGAAAATATTCCTCCATACCTTTTAAACGATCTCCACATCCACATTTATTTTGTCTTTGGATGATGCTGCTTTCACCACTGAGCGAATCGCCTTCGCAATCCTGCCTTGTTTACCGATAACCTTACCCATATCGGACGCAGCTACATGAAGTTCAAGGATTATGCCCTTTCCCTCTGTTTTTTCAGTTACGACAACCTCGTCCGGATTGTCCACAAGCGCTTTCGCGATTACTTCCACTAGTTCCTTCATAAGCCACCTCCAAAGAATCAGAATTTATTTTGCAATGCCGGCCGCCTTAAAAAGTCTGCCAACCACTTCCGTGGGCTGTGCGCCGTTTGCCAGCCATTTCTTAGCCAATTCTTCATTGATTTTAAAGGTGCTGGGATCCGTGGTAGGATCATAAGTTCCGATTTCCTCAATAAATTTTCCATCTCTGGGAGAACGGGAATCAGCTACAATGATTCTATAAAAAGGAGCCTTCTTCTGTCCCATTCTTCTCAATCTGATCTTTACTGCCATTTCGTTACCTCTTTCTGCCGATCTACGGCTTTTGTGATTCAATAAATTTTGTCTTTTATATAGGAAAGGACCATGTCCTCTTCCGTCACACTGATTAAAAGGGAAATTTCCCGCCGCCCATACCCGGAAAACCGCCGAACATTCCTCTGCCCTTTTTACCGCCTCCGCCAAACTGCTTCATCATTTTCTGGCTTTGCTCAAACTGTTTGATAAAACGGTTTACCACCGCAATATCCACACCGGCGCCCTTGGCAATCCTGTGCTTCCTATGGGGATTGAGAATTTTCGGATTCCTCCGTTCCTCTCTGGTCATGGACAATACGATTGCTTCCGTCTGCCTTAACTGTTTATCGTCCACCATGGACTCTATGTCGGCCCCTTTGATCCCCATGCCGGGCAGCATACTTAAAATGCTGGTCAGACCGCCCATATTCTTCATCTGCTTCATACTCTCCAGGTAGTCTTCAAAGTCAAACTTTCCCTTCTTCATGCGGCCAGCCATTTCGCGGCCTTTTTCTTCATCTATGTCAATGCTTTCCTGTGCCTTTTCAATCAGAGAAAGCACATCGCCCATCCCAAGGATCCTGTTTGCCATCCGGTCAGGATGGAACTGTTCCATGTCGGAAAGCTTCTCACCCATACCCACATACAAAATCGGTTTACCGGTAACGGCCTTGATGGAAAGCGCCGCACCGCCCCTGGTATCTCCGTCCATCTTAGTGAGTACCACACCGTCAATGCCTACTTTTTCATCAAAAAGCTTTGCCACATTCACCGCGTCCTGTCCGGTCATGGCATCCACCACCAGAAGTGTTTGATGTACGGCAACTTTCTCCTTGATTTCCTGCAGCTCCTCCATCATTTCTTCGTCAACATGAAGTCGTCCTGCCGTATCCAGAATCACCACATTATGTCCGTTTTTCTCCGCATATTTAACCGCTTCCCCGGCGATCTCCACCGGTTTGTGATCCGTTCCCATGGAAAAGACGTCTACTTCCTGCTTTTTGCCGTTAATCTGCAGCTGTTCCACCGCAGCGGGTCTATAGACATCACAGGCTACCAGCAATGATTTTTTGCCTTTTAATTTCAGCTTCCCGGCAATCTTTGCCGTCGCCGTCGTTTTTCCGGCGCCTTGAAGTCCCGCCATCATAATCACGGTGATGGATTTGCCTGGCTGCATGGCAATCTCGGTGGTCTCGCTTCCCATGAGGGCTATCATTTCCTCATTCACGATCTTGATCACCATCTGGCCCGGATTCAGCCCGTTCATCACGTCCTGGCCGATTGCCCTCTCCTCCACCGCTTTCACAAACTGTTTGACCACTTTAAAGTTTACATCGGCCTCCAGAAGTGCCATTTTCACTTCCTTCAGGGCAGACTTCACATCATCTTCCGTCAAACGGCCCTTACTTCTCAAATTTTTAAATACGTTCTGCAGTTTATCCGTTAAGCTTTCAAATGCCACCTGCGTCTCCTTACATCAACGTGAAGCAGAACTTCACGGTCAAATATATTTTTTATAATTCATTCCTTAAAGTATGGGAGAGCTCCCGGATAGCCGACAGCCGAGACCGAATTCCCTCACTGTCAAGCTTCTCCCCGGCCGGAAGCGCATTTGTATTCTCCGGCAAAATCGTCAGCTGCTCGATCTCCTCCAAAGTCTTCTTGGCTTTGGCAAACCTTTCCACCAGATGAAGCCTGTCCTCATATCCCCGCAGAATCCTGTCGCAGCGTCTGATCAGGTCATGCACGCCCTGTCTGGTGATACCATACTCTTCAGCGATCTCTCCAAGAGAGAGATCGTTATATACCGCATCAGCGTAAATACACCGCTGATGCTCTGTCAGCAATTCCCCATAAAAGTCAAATAACATTGTCTGTTCATAAATCTTATCCATAATTTTACCAGCCTTCCGTATCTTACTACAGAAAACCAGCGGTGTCAAGTATTTTTTCTTTACAGCCCTTTGTTCGTGTAGTTTCAACATCCAAGTGCCGATCCTACAGAGTTATGGATACGTTAACATAGGAAGCCCTACGCCAAGCCCGTCAGCCTTTATAAAATGTTATTCCAAGTGGGATTGGGTCCGGATTCTTTTGAATCCAGCGAAGTGATAATTCGCATAATTTTTCTGGACGCACAATTTTCTCCTCATGAATGATTTCCTTTATGACAAGCTTTGCCTCCCGAATTTCTTCTCTGGAAAGTGAATTTCCCATATGTAAATAGCGAAGGTACGAATAAAACTTAACCCTTGTGTTAAATTCCCCGTAACTTGTTGTAAAACCGTCCAGAATAAGGCGGCAAATGCCTCCTGACAAACGAAGCAATTCTCCCTGTACGGTGCCTTCCTTACTCACCACCAGCGACGGAGTAAGTATCCATAGATATAGTTCTTCAAACTGCTCCTGCCAGCTTCCAGGAGATGGGATTATTTTTGCCTTTCCATCATAGATACGCTTGGGAGGCGGCGCCGGAACACCAAACAGTTTAAGCAGACGCCCCAGGGCTTCCTCTGTTTCTTCCAGATGCTTTCGATTGAACACTTCGCGGTGAAACGTAAAACTCTTTGCAAGCTTTTCAACGGAGCGGATGACAATATCCGTAACAGGAACCCCTATCGAAAGAAAGTACTCCGCAACCGGAAGAATATTACGGATCCTGCTGTTATTGGAGTTCACCATCATATATTCCAATGGATTTTCACCTTTTTTCGTTTTAGCATAAATATCCGCATGGTTATTGATTAATCTTTCAACGATCGCAAGTTCTCCCCACTCTGCCGCATAATGAAGAGGTGTTGCACCGCGCGGTGTAACGGCATGAATATCGGCGCCTAGGCTTATCAGTAAATCTACCGTATAGAGTTGTGTATGGAGTTCATATTGGGTATGGGTTATAATCTCATGAAGGGGCGTTTCTCCCCATTTATTTCTCGCATTGATATCGGCTCCCTGTTCTACCAGCCAATGTACAATCTCTTTCTGCATTCTATATGAATAAAAAATTGCGCTTTGTTCATCATGACCAAAGGTGGCATCTAAGCTGCAGGTCTTAAAAACGTCTTTTATTGCATCAGAATCTCCGTAATTGAGAATTGCCAGAAAATTTTCTGGCAGCTTGCAGGGATTATTCTTGCTGTTATTCTTGCGCATAAATTGTTTTTCCTCCTCAACAAAGTGTGTCCGAACTTACGACTCCATATCCGTTTCAATACAGGTCTTTGATACAATACCCCGATTCTGTTTCATTTTACAATTTCTGTTAAATTATACTATTTTCTTTTTCCTTTGTCAAATTACGGCACTTCGGATCTGAGTGACGAATCTAACTGACTTGCATTCTGTCGCGGCATACTGCCAACCACTATTGAAAACGCTGTTTCCTTCTCGGAAATGACAGCTCTTTAGATACATACCTTATAATTTCTGGCTGAAAATATTTTTATAACCCTCCCCATAAATCTCCATGGCGCTGGCGACAATCATAAATGCCAGCGGATCCTCCTGGCGGACGATTTCTTCTGCCTTAGGAGAAAGCTGCTTTCTCATGACACATAATATCACCTTTTTATCCTTACCGCTGTAGGCGCCGCTTCCCGTGATATAAGTGACACCCACGTCCAGTTCCTTTAGAATTCGATCTGTTATTTTCTCATGATGATCACTGATGATAAATATCATCTTTGCACTGTCCCTTCCATAGAGCACTACATCCAGCAGAACAGAGTTGACAAATACCACCAGCCCGGCATACATGGCAGTGTCTATATTTCGAAATACCAATGCAGATATCGTCACAATAGCAGCATCGGTCACCAGGAAAAGAAAACCTGTCCTCAAGTGAGGAAATTTCAAACGCAGTAATTTTACGATAATATCCGTACCTCCTGAGGTCGCTCCGGACTTAAATACGATTCCCAAAGCCAACGCGATCAAAACGCCTCCGCCAAGTGCCGCCAGCAGAGGATCCTTGGTGACTGCTCCAAGCGCAGATAACAGATTGATGGCAAAAGAATTGACCACCGTGAAATAAAGAGTGGAACAGATAAACTTTACGCCGAACTTCCATGTACCAATAATCAAAATAGGTATGTTGACCAACAAGGTCCATGTACCGGTTTCCAACCCGGTCAATCTGTTTAAAATGATGGCAATACCGGTGACGCCGCCAGGCGCCAGAGAATTGGGATCAAGAAACTGACTGACGGCAACGGCGTATATCAACGCCCCCACCGTGATCGCCAGATATTCCATAATCCGTTTTTTAATCGTCTTTTTTTCCTGCCAAACTACGGTTTCAGAATTTTCCAAATTTTCTTTTACATCCCGCTTTACTTTCATAAATCATTCCCACACTTTCAAAACGCATTTGGTAACAGATAAAAAACCGCATATGATACGATTTCATCCATCATATCATATGCGGTTTTGGCCCAGAAGACACTTTCCAAAAAAAGTTAAATGTTAGTGCGAACCAATTTGGGGCGATATCCTTCTGTTTCAAGCGATTCCATAATCTGTTTTTTATGTTCGGTGCCAAATGCCTCCATAGTGATTCGCAGCTCCACAGCCGCATTCCTATTGATGGAAACAAATTGATTGTGCTCCAGCTTGATTACATTGCCGCTGGCATTTGCAATGATACCGGATACTCTGCACAATTCTCCTGGCTTATCGGGCAAAAGCACGGAAACGGTAAAAATTCTGTCCCTCATAATCAGGCCCTGCTGCACAACGGACGACATGGTAATCACATCCATGTTTCCTCCGCTTAAGATGGAAACCACCTTCTTGTCCTTTATATTCAAATGCTTTAGTGCCGCCACCGTCAAAAGTCCTGAATTTTCCACCACCATCTTGTGATTTTCCACCATATCCAGGAATGCTACTACCAACTCTTCATCCTCCACCGTGATAATATGGTCCAGATTTTCACGGATATAGGGAAAGAGCCGGTTGCCGGGCGTCTTGACCGCCGTACCGTCTGCAATGGTGCTGACGCCTGGCAGCGTAACCACCTTGCCCTCTGCAAGGGAAGCCTGCATACAATTTGCGCCTGCAGGTTCCACGCCGATCACTTGAATCTTTGGATTTAACAATTTCGCCAAAACGGAAACCCCAGTGGCAAGGCCTCCGCCTCCTATGGGAACCAGAATATAATCCACCAGGGGCAGTTCTTTTACAATCTCCATTGCAATGGTACCCTGTCCGGTTGCAACCGCCAGATCATCAAAGGGATGAATAAAAGTATAACCGTGTTCTTCAGCCAGCTCATAGGCTTTTGTACATGCTTCGTCATATACATTGCCGTACAGCATGACTTCGGCTCCATAGCTCTTAGTGCGGTTTACCTTGATCAACGGCGTAGTAGTCGGCATCACAATGATAGCTTTCGCGCCGTAACATTTTGCCGCGTATGCCACTCCCTGTGCATGATTGCCTGCAGAAGCAGTGATCAGTCCCTTTCCCCGCTCTTCCTCCGAAAGCGTGCTGATCTTATAATAAGCGCCCCGAAGCTTATATGCACCTGTAAACTGCATATTTTCCGGTTTTAAATATACTTTATTTCCGGTCTGACCGCTCAGATAATCGCTGAATATCAGTTTGGTCTCCAGCGTTACCCGCTTTACCACTTCGGACGCTTCCTCAAATTTTTTTAATGTCAGCATTTCTTCTTCCATTTGTACAATACTCATCCTCCCTAATCTTAGTCTATAGGACATTAGCTGCATTGCATATACGGTCTTCAGTCCTCATCCGTCTTTACATCAAACAAGGCGTTCACAAACTCATCCGAGTCAAATTTCTGCAGATCCTCAATGGTTTCTCCGACACCGATATATTTTACCGGAACATGCAGCTCCGACTGAATCGCAACCGCAATTCCCCCCTTGGCCGTACCGTCCATCTTTGTCAGTATAATACCTGTCAGATCTGCTACAGTGCCAAACTCTCTCGCCTGCACCAGGGCATTCTGACCTGTGGTGCCATCCAGCACAATCAGATTCTCACGATGTGCATCCGGGAATTCTCTGTCGATAATCCGATTCATCTTTCGAAGCTCTTCCATCAGATTCTTCTTGTTATGCAGTCGTCCGGCGGTGTCAATCAGCAGTACATCCACTCCTCTTGCCTTAGCCGCGTTGACTGCGTCAAAGACTACGCTGGCAGGGTCTGCGCCCTCATTGCCGCCCACCATGGGAACGTCCGCACGTCTCGCCCATTCTGCAAGCTGATCTCCCGCAGCTGCCCGGAAAGTATCGGCTGCCGCGATCAGCACCCTTCGGCCCTGATCCTTTAGTTTGCCCGCCAGTTTGCCCACTGATGTGGTTTTTCCCACACCGTTGACGCCGATCACCATGATCACGGACTGACGCTTTTCAAAGTCGTACGCCGTGGCGTCTACACGCATCTGTTCCTTTATCCCTTCAATCAACAACTGTTTGCATTCTCTGGGTTCTTTAATTCTCTGTTCTTTTATCTGCGCTTTGAGCCTTGCGACAATCTCTGTGGTGGCATTGACACCGATATCGCCCATGATGAGAATCTCTTCCAGCTCTTCATAAAAGTCATCATCAATGGCAGAGAAACCGTTAAACAGGGAATCGATTCCCCTGACAATATTATTTCTCGTCTTTGCCAGTCCCTCTTTCAATCTGGCAAAAAAGCCTTTTTTTTCTTTATACTTTTTCTCCTGGAAAGAATCGTTTTGCAGCGTGTTTTCTTCCTCGGCGTCCTCCCCGTGCATATCGGCATCTGCAACCCCGGAGCCGCTTTCTGCCACTGGAGTATCTCCTTCTGAAACGCTTCCCTCCGAAGAAGCCCCATCCCCTTGAGGTTTTGGCTCAATTTCCTGTTTTTCTGCGGAATCCGGCAGATTGCATTCTCTTTTTCCCACCCAATCCTCTTTTGTATATGATTCCTCTGTGGCTCCTCTGTCAAACGATTTGTCCCTGCTCAAAGCAGCCCCAGTGTCCTCTGAGTTACACTCTTTTTCACCCATGTTGGAGGCATTGGGAGATACCGTTTTGCCGAATGGACTTTCCGTGGAAGCCTCCGCCTTTTCATCGGAATCCCTGCCTTCTGTAAAGAATTCCTCTTCCGCAGATAATTTCTTCTTTTTGATTCTCTTTTTACCAAATAACATAATCACTCCCCATCCCGGTTTCGTAACCGAACCGACTCTAATCATCAAGCTCCTTGTCAATTAAGTTGACGCTCACCAGTGTGGAAACGCCCTTTTCCTGCATGGTAATACCATAGAGCCTGTCTACCTGTTCCATGGTTCCTCTTCGGTGTGTGATGACAATAAACTGGGTATTCTTTGTCAGCTTATGTAGATATTTTGCAAATCTGCCCACATTGGAGTCATCCAAAGCCGCCTCGATCTCATCCAGCAGACAGAACGGGGATGGCTTCAGGTTCTGTATGGCAAACAACAGAGAAATCGCCGTCAGCGCCTTTTCGCCGCCGGACAGCTGCATCATATTCTGCAGCTTCTTGCCGGGGGGCTGTGCGATAATGCGAATACCTGCCTCCAGAATATCCTCTTCTTCTATCAGCTCCAGCGTTCCCTTGCCGCCCCCAAACAGTTCCTTAAATACCTTGTCAAATTCCCGCCCAATCTCCTCAAATTTCTCTGCAAACTGCTTCCTCATGGCGCTGTCCAATTCCTGAATGATTCCCTCCAGCGCTTTTTGGGCCTCCACAAGGTCGTCGTGTTGGGTTTTCATAAAGGTAAAGCGCTCCATTAAATTCTTATAATCTTCGATGGCGTTTACATTGACGTCTCCAAGCTTCTTGATCTGCTCCTTTAACGAAGCAATTTCTTTCTTCATTGCGGAGAGATCCGTCATACTTTCATCCCGTGCGGAAGCAGCAGCGCTCAATGTGATTTCATATTCATCCCACATATAATTGATCTGTGCCTCCATGGATTCTTCCAATTTCTCCTTCTGCGCGTTCAGGCGGTAAACTTCTTTATCCAACGCCGACAGTTTATCGGACAGTTCCTCCCGTCTTTTGAAAAAGTTCTTTTGGCTTGCCGATAACACCTCCTTCCGTTCCATGTCTTTTTTCAGCTTTTCTTGTGATGCATTCTGGGCGTCAAAGGATGCTGCGATTGTCTTTTCTATTTCTATAATGCTTTCTTCTTTGCGTTCCGCTTCCCGGCGGGTATCCGTCAATGCCTGCAAAACTTCTGACAGTTCCGCCTGCGCACGGGCGATTTCCCCATCGATACGCTCTATATTTGCCTGCTTAAAGTCCTGGGCCTGACGTATCTTTTCAACTTTAACATCCCATTCGGACACGTGCGCGGCAGCGCTTGTCTCTTCCAGCCGCTGCTTTGTCAATTCTTCCTGAAACAGGGCGATTTGTTCCTGTGTATGTCGTTCCAATTCCTCGCTGGCGGAAAGCTCCTCTACAATGATTTCCTTTTCTTTCCTGATTTCCAGTATCTTGTCTTCTATCTCTTTTTCTTCCAGCCGCAGAGAAGCCGCTCCCTCCACTTCCTCTTCCATCCGTTCTCTGGTCTGACTGATATTCAGTCTTGCCGCATTCTGTTCTATGGATTTTCTCTGGATATCATTCTTCAGCGCCTCTACGTCCACACGCAGTCTGTTTCTTCTTGCCTTTGTATCTTCAATCTCTTTATTGATTTTAGAAATTGCTTCCTGCAGTTTCCGGACATTGACCTCCAGCTCGTCCAGTTCACGCCTCCTGCCCAGAAGATTGCTGCTGTTCTTAAAAGCACCTCCGCTGATGGCACCGCCCGGAACCAGCTGCTCCCCTTCCAGGGTCACAATGCGGACACCATATTTATATTTTCTGGCGATACAAACGGCATGATCCACATGATCCACCACCACAATCCGCCCCAACAAAGATCTTGCCACATCTTTGTACGCATCCTCAATCTGTACCAATTCGTCCGCCATGCCGATAACCCCCGGCTCGGAGAGAACTTCCGGATTCTTGAACTTTTGAGGCTCCTTCAGGCTTGTCAACGGAAGAAAAGTTGCCCTTCCCAGCTTCCCGGCTTTCAGATATGCGATCATTTTCTTGGCCGTTTCTTCATTATCGGTAACTATATTCTGAATATTCCCCCCCAGAGCAGTCTCTATGGCAACCTCGTAATCTTTCCCCACCTTAATAATATCCGCCACAACGCCGATGATGCCCTTTGTCTTCTCCTTCTGCTCCATCACCTTTTTAACGCTGCCGCCGTACCCCTCATAGCGTTCGGTCAAATTAGACAGCGCTTCTAACTTGGACTTCTCCATGTGGAAAGCGCTCTGATTTTCCCGCAGCCGGGCATCTTTTTGAGTAAGTTCTTCTCTGATCTCTCCCAGGGCTTTCTCTGCAGATGCCTGTCGTTCATTCAGAACACGAATCTCCTCCGTGACAGTCTCAAAGACATTTTCCAGTTTTTTGATGGTTTCTTCTCTTGCAGCCTCATCAGATTTGGCGCGTAACAATCTGGAATTCAACTCTGCTCTTCTGATATTAATCTGCTCCATCATGGTATCAAAGCGTCCCATCTTAGACTTTATGGTTGCTCTCTGGTTCAATTCGCCAATGATGGTATTTTTCCCTGTTTCGATCTCGCCATTCAGCAAAGCAATTTTGTTTTGAATCTTCTCCAGCCGGGATCTCGCAGCCTCTGCCGCGCCGAGAATTTCCTGTACCTGAGTATCCGCCTGGGTCTTCTCGCTTACAATATTCTCCTTATCCTGTTCCCTTCTGGCAATTTCCTCTTCCAATGCACTTTTCCGGCTGTTCAAATGCGTCTCGCTGCCCTTGGCGGAATTGATCTGTTCTTTTAAGACATTTCTTTCACCCTCAAGCTTTCCCCTCATCAACCCTGCGTCAGTGACGGTACTTCTGGCCTGATCAATGGCCTCCTCCAGCGCTTCAAGCTCTCCCTGAATACGATCGTACTCGTCCTTTATCTGTTCGTAATCGGTTCTTGCCTCCGATAATTCGCCGTTGGAAATATCATATTGTCTTTCAACCGTCTGCAGCTGCTCCCTGATACGTGTGTTTTCCAGCAGGAATACATTCACGTCCAATGTTTTCAACGATTCCCGCTTGCGCAGATAGTTCTTAGCCGTCTCAGACTGACGCTCCAAAGGGCCCATCTGCTTTTCCAGTTCGGACAATATGTCATTGACTCGAACCAGATTCTGTTTTTCATTTTCCAGTTTGGTCTGGGCCGCGGCCTTCCTTCTCTTAAATTTAACGATTCCGGCAGCCTCATCAAAAAGTTCCCTGCGCTCCTCGGGTTTTCCGCTCAATATTTTATCAATCTGACCCTGTCCGATAATGGAATATCCTTCCTTGCCAATACCGGTATCATAAAATAATTCATTTACGTCCTTTAATCTGCAGGGACTCCCATTCATCAGATATTCGCTTTCTCCGGAACGGTAAATACGCCTTGCCACCGTCACTTCGGGGAAGTCAATCGCCAACTGACGATCGGCATTGTCCAAAGTGATGGCCACATAAGCATAGCTCAAAGGCTTTCTATTCTCCGTGCCCGAGAAAATGACATCCTGCATGCTTGCACCGCGCAGCTGCTTGACGCGCTGTTCTCCCAAAACCCAGCGGACGGCGTCCGCCACATTACTTTTGCCGCTCCCATTAGGTCCCACAATTCCCGTAATGCCGTTATGGAACTGAAAATTTATTTTGTTGGCAAAGGACTTAAATCCCTGCACCTCAATACTTTTTAAATACATAGCCTCTATCCCTCAGAAATAGCAGCGCCTGATAGGCAGCCTGCTGTTCCGCCGCTTTTTTTGTTTTTCCCTCGCCGTCTCCCAGAATTTTTCCTTCCATCCGCACGGAAACTCGGAATACCTTATCATGCTCCGGGCCTGTCACCTCAAGCAATTCATAGCTGTACTCCTTTTTCAGTTTTCCCTGGATCAATTCCTGCAAATTGCTCTTGCTGTCATAAAAAAGCTGTTTGTCCTCCAAATCGGACAGGACAAAACGATTAATGAATGCTTTGGCTGCCTCCATGCCCCCATCCAGGTAAATCGCGCCGATCACCGCCTCCATGACATCGCTTGTAATGCTGTCACGGTTACGTCCGCCGGTATTCTCCTCTCCCTTTCCCAACAGTATGAATTTTCCAAGCTCCAAATCTTTGGCGCAGAAGGCGAGAGACGGTTCACATACCATGGAGGCCCTCATTTTGGTCAGCTCCCCTTCCGGCATGGCGGCATGCTCCCGAAACAAAAATTCGCTGGATACCAGCTCCAGCACTGCATCCCCCAAGAATTCCAATCGCTCGTAATTTTCCAGTTTACATATCCTCTGTTCATTGGTAAAAGAGCTATGGGTCATTGCCTGCTGTAATAATGCCGGATTAGAAAATCGATAACCGATGCGCTTTTCCAACATTTCCAGAGTATAACCTTCCTCTGTCATTTTTTCTTCTCCTTACCCGCTTAATGCAAACGAGCAGCCACATAGCGGACTGCTCTTATGAAATACCGTTTATTTATCCTAACGCGCCCTTGATCAATTCTACGGCTTCCTCCACGGTAGAAATTTTTTCTGCCTTATCAGCCGGAATCTCAATATCAAATACTTCTTCGATACCCATAATAATCTGGAATACATCCAGCGAATCGGCGCCCAGGTCATCTAAAAAAGTGGACTCCATGGTAATCTCATCCGGATCCACATTCAGGACTTCCGCAATTACTTTTTTCAGCTTTTCAAATTCCATGCTGCTTCCTCCTTTCCTCAATCGTCGAGAACCATCTGTTCCCTGATCTTTTCATTTATTTTCTGTTCTTTAAATGCAATGCATTGCAGAATAGAATTCCTGATCTCCACCGCCTTGCTGCTCCCATGTGTCTTTACCACCAGACCGTTCAGGCCCAGCAAAGGCGCACCGCCGTATTCTTCGGTACTGAAACTTTTTAACGTTTTCTTTAAGGCCGGTTTCACCAGAAGCGCACCGATTTTGCTCTTCAGGCTGCTCATCATCCCTGCCTTGATCTTGTGAATCAAGGCATCGCTGACGCCTTCCAACATCTTCAACACAATATTTCCGGCAAACGCCTCACAGACCAATACGTCAGCCGTTCCCAAGGGAATATCCCTTGCCTCCACATTGCCGATAAAATTAATATCCCTGCAATCCCGCAGCAAGGGGTACGTTTCCTTTGTCAGGGCATTGCCTTTTTCCTCTTCCACACCAATATTCACCAGACCCACCCTGGGATTACAGATGCCGATAACTTTCTCCATATAGATGCTTCCCATTTTTGCAAACTGCAACAGCTGCGAGGGCTTTGCATCCACATTGGCGCCACAGTCAAGCAGAAGGCTGACGCCATTTATGTTGGGTATGATGGGCGCCAGAGGCGGTCTTTCCACACCCTTGACGCGTCCGACGATCACCTGTCCTCCCACAAGAACCGCTCCGGTGCTTCCGGCAGATACAAGCGCATCGCACGCTCCGTCCCTGACCATTTGCATGCCCTTCACGATGGAGGACTCCTTTTTTTGGCGGATGGCCATCACAGGTGGTTCTCCTGTCTCAATGACTTCCTCCGCATGAACAATCTCCAACTGTGCAGAATCATAATTATATTTTTTCAATTCCTCTTTTATGACGGGCTCCCTGCCCACAAGGAATACTTTTACACGCTTATCTGCGGTTATAGCCTCCACCGCTCCCTTCACGGTTTCCACAGGCGCATTGTCCCCGCCCATTGCATCCACAGCCACATTCACAAAATCCGACATTGTCCGTTCCCCGCTTCCTCATTTTACTATAATGTAACCCCAAGCAAAAATCAAGGATTTTTTCGCAAAAACACCACTTGTTATGGCATAAGAAAAGGGCGCTCTTAAGAACGCCCCCATCTGCCGTGTATCTCATGCGTCAACACTGACAACCTGCTTCTTGTTATAAGATCCGCAGGCTTTACATACTCTATGAGGCACCATAAGGGCGCCGCACTTGCTGCACTTTACCAGAGTGGGAGCACTCATCTTCCAGTTTGCTCTCCTCTTATCCCTTCTGCTCTTAGAAGATTTATTCTTAGGACAAATAGACATTGTTACACCTCCTTATCCGCATTAAAAATATCTTGTATGACCGCCATACGCGGGTCGGGTACGAAGGTATCGCATCCACACTCCCCCATATTCAGATTCTGACCGCACACAGGACATATTCCCTTACAGTCCTCTCTGCATAGAATCTTAACAGGCCAGTTTACCAAAATTTCATTGTGTACAAAGGCATCAACATCTAACTGGAAGCCCTCCATATAGCTTAAATCATCCACATCTGTATCCTCAATTCCCGGAGAAACTACAAAATGCTCAAATTCCAGCTTTAATGTCGTTCTTACCCCCGTCAGACAGCGGGCACAACTTGTCTGAAATGTAATCTCCACCCTGCCGCTGATCTTTGCCTTGCCCTCCTTCACATTAGTAAAGACAAAAGATACAGGAGACTTCTCGATGATCTCAAAACTTTCCCGCCCAATTTCAAAACGGGTCATTTCAAGCGGAACTTCTCTTGTCATCTGTCTGCCTTCGGATGTCAAAACATCGGATAAGTTCACTAACATAATGGCTCCTTTGAAACACCTTCATCCACATACTTTTTCATTATACCTGTAAGCTCTATGTTTGTCAACAGAAATTTCAAGGATTTTCCAAACGGGAAAGTTCTCCATGAGAAAGTACAAGGACCTGGTCATATTGCTTAAAGGTTTCCGGAGAAAGCCTGTGAGTGACGGCAATCAATGTACAATCTCCGCATCCCAGCACTCGCTTTTCTATCTCACAGGCCGTCTGCTGGTCCAGATGCGCGGTAAATTCATCCAGCAGTAATATCCTGTTTTTCCGCAGAAGTACCCTTGCAAGGCTAATTCGCTGCTTCTCACCGCCCGAAAAGTTCTTACCGTTTTCGCTCACCACCGTCTGCATTCCATCGGGAAGCGTTTCCACAAGTGCTCTTAATCCCGCCCGCTCCACAGCGTCTTCTATTTGCTCCGGCGTATATCCTTCGCGGTACAATGTAATATTATTTATGAGCGTATCATTAAACAGAAAGGTATCCTGGGACACCACTCCCATTAATTCTCCAAGACATTGCCTCGTCAGTTTCCTGAGCTCTATGCCGTCAAAGCAGATGTTTCCCTCATAATTGGAATCATACCCCTGAAGCAGCGCGAGCAAAGTACTTTTCCCGCTGCCGCTGCTTCCTGTAATCGCATAACGCCCATTTGCCGGGAAGCGATAGGAAAGCCTGTGCAATATCTCCCTTTCGTTTTGATACCGAAAGGAAAGGTCTTCCATTTCAATACCATCCAAAAGAGAAGGGATTGATTCCGTTCCTTCTTCCGCCTCTATTGACATTAACGCCCTGAAACGCTCCATCAGTGGCTTGGATGCGTTAAAATTAGCTATGACGGATGGAATCTGTGTGATGGGCGAGACAATCTGACCAATCAAATGTCCGAATGCGATCACCATCCCAACAGAAATCATTCCCCTTAAAGCAAATCCTGCGGCCAGCGCCATGACAAGCACCGTTGAAAGCACTCCAACAAATTGTCCCGTACAGGAACACAGGATCCTGCAATTTGAATTCCTTCTTTTCGCAGTTTCCGCTTCCCTGTTCACCCCATCATGCTTTTGAATAATATAGGGCAGGATTCCCGAGGTGCGAATCAGATGGAATCCGCCGAAATCATCCTGAATTTCCGCCACATATTTTCCTGTGCTGTCCGCAAAGTTTTCAGTACTTCTCTTCAAGGGTTCCGCAGTCATCTTTGTAATCCACATTGTGATAAATGCCAGAACCATCATCAACACCAGCATCAACGGCTGTACAGCGATGCAGATTGCAGCCGCCGCAGTAAAGGAAACAAGGCATTGCAAGGCTCCTAAAATGTTATTAAAATACAACGATTCAAGCATATTTATATTATTGCCAAGCTCGTTGATATATTCGGCGCTGTTTTTAATGTCAAACTTCCCAGCCTCCTGATTCATGATGCCTGCAAAGACATCTTTTTTCAAATAATATCTGGCATTCGTCAAAACTGCCGCCTTAGAACAATTAAACGCTATATTCAACAGAATATAAACCACTACATAGCCGACACTTACCAATAGCGTCCCAAGCAGTTCCTCAACGCTTTTTCCGGCACAGTCTACCAGACGGCTCATGACAATGGAAAACAAAGTTCCGGTCACGCCGGATACTGCCAGCAATACCACCGTCAAGCAAAAAAGTCCCCGTTTCTTCATCATGTAACGATACATTCCCGCCCCTCCTTATTTCGGTTTCCGTTTTACCATGTTATGATACTTCAAAACAAAAGTATTTCACACAGATTTCTAACCTGCAAGAGTCAACACTCCCACAGGCCCTGCCAGGTATATGACCTTTATCCTGTATTTACATGATATGACATCAACCGTGATCTGCCAAACAACCCGCCGTTGCAATAATTACAACGGCATCGCAAGATTGTGGAACGGCAGTCGTTAGGATAGCTTTCCAAAATGTATCATCAAAAAATAATTATAAAATGTTTTAAAGATTCTCAATGGCTTTTCTGGTTTTTTCATAGGAATATGCAGAAAAAGTCAGTTCATTCAGCAGAGAGCGAAGCTGCCTTTTGGCTTCTTCACACTTTACGGGGAAATTTTTTCTTTTATATAAACGTGCAATCTCCCATAGAATATCAAATTTCTCCTCAGGCGTTCCTTCCTGCAGAATCAAATTCACGTTTTTGTCCACAAACTCACAGTTCTCTGTTTTTGCAGCCGCAAGCACACACTGCTCCCACAAGACTACATTTTCACTGGCCGGAGGCATCATCAGCATCTTTACAGAATTGTCAGATGCCTGTAACTCCAATATTTTTTCATATTGCTCCACCATGATCAAAAGTTCAAAATAAATCTGCAATGTTTCGATGTCGGAATGATCACGAAAATCCTGTTCACATTTTTGCAGATCATGACGGCTTTTACCTAACATAAAGCGCAGCTGAAGCCTTTGCAGTTTATATGGCATCCTATTGGTCTTTCTTACAAGTTCATCTGCAATTTCCAACGCATTTTGAGCAGATTCCCAGCTCTGCTGCAAAAACAAATGCATTTTCAGAGCCTCCAGTTGTATTTTTTCCTCTTCCATTTCCACAAGATTGCCAATCTTCTTTGCTATGGCGGAATCAATTGTCTGCATCTGGGAATTCAGGCACTCCATGGCTTCCCGAAATGATTGTTCGTCACGCAAAACAGAATATTTCATTACCACATCTTTAGCGTGCTCCAGTGTGGATACGCCGAACAAATCATCAATACTCACGCCAAAAAATGCTGCTATCTTAGGCAGAAGCGAGATCTCCGGCGTGCCGTTTCCCACCTCCCACTTTGAAACTGTCTGTGGTACTAAAAATAAATACTCTGCCAATTCTGTCTGTGTAATATTCTTCTCTTTCCGCAACATTGCAATTTTTTCACCAATGGTCATAGTCAATTCCCCCTGCTCCCGAACTGGTTATATTGAATAACACCATAAATGTTTAATCTGTTTCCCGATTTTTTCATAGCTCCAGTGTTCCCTGCTGCGCGCCACACAGTTGGGATCATTGATCAAAAAGCCTTTGTCGTCATAACCATATATTACAACAAAGTGTCCCCCCGCCGTAAAGTCTCCGGGTCTCATGGAACAGATAAGGATTCCGCCTTTATCCAATGCCCTTTTCATGGTCTTTTCCGCAATTTCAGGTTCACTCACAGAGAGACCATGCAAGCCGGGTACATCTGACAACAATGACCAGGCCGTACCGGTGCCCGCGACATAATATCCATTTTTCATACCGTAAGCTGCTATGGTATCCGGCGTAAGCGTTTCGTCTCCCAAAAGATAATACATCGCCATGGAAATACAGGTGGGTCCGCAGCCCGCCAGACCAATATTGCTGTCGTCGCCATATTCCTCATATCCCCACCTGGGATCCCATTGCAGGAAAAGAGGGTAATTCTGCGTTTTTTCTGCTTCCGTCAATTCCACCTTTCCCTGTTTGGCATCCGCCTTCAGGTAGCCTGCCACAAAATCCGCCATTTCCGGATTATTGGCAAGCGCCTCAAGCATATCATCTGAATAATCGGAACGATTGCGGTAAATGTTGTCTATGATCTGGCTGTCCTTTGCCAATTCTTCCAGCTTCGCCAAAGCTTCTCCCCTGGATCTCCTGACAGGTTTGTCCACTTTGGGCAGAACACACAGGCTGGGATAATCTAAGGAACTGGCCTGCACATAATTGTCGGGCAGCCTGTCCGAAATGATATCTTTTGTTTGTGGTTCCTCTCGCTCCGTTGACAGCACGTTAACCACTTTGGCCAGTGATTGATGGATATTGTCAATTTCCGTCTGTGTTTTTAAGAGAAACACAACATTGACCACCAAAAGAATGGCCAGAATATAAGCTCCTATTAACTGTTTCCTTCCGACATACTTTATTTTTGTCCCCGGCGTTATCTTTCTGTTATTATTCCTCATTGTAGCTTTGTCCTCCCGGTATCTTTTCTGTTTATATACCCATATCACTTCTATGTGACATAATAATCCCGGTTTGTTTCATCTTTTGTACATAACTGTATCATAATTGTAAGATTCCAATATATAAATTATATAATGCCCTGACAAACACTTTTCCTGTCTCACCACAGATAAACCCCCGGAAGAAACACCTCCAGGGGTTTTATCATGTTATAATTCCAATTCTTATTTTACCAGACGCACCGTCTCTCTGGCAATGGCAAGCTCTTCGTTGGTAGGAATCACCATCACAGTGGTTTTGCTGTCCGGAGTGGTAATTGCAATATCCTCGCCCCGCTTCCCATTTGCCTCCTGATCAAGTTTCACTCCCAGATACCCCAGGTACTCACACACAAAAGTGCGCACTATAGCCGCATTCTCACCCACGCCTGCGGTAAAGCAGATCACATCCACGCCATTCATGGCAGCCACATAGGAACCAATATATTTTGCAACTCTGTAGCAATAGGTTTTCAGAGTACGAACCGCGTTGGCGTCTCCCTTGTTGTAGCCGTCCTCCAAGTCACGGAAATCAGAGGAAAGGTTATCGGACAGACCAAGCACACCGGATTTCTTATTTAAAACCGACATGATCTCATCAATGCTCTTATTTTCCTTATGTGCAAGGAATTCAATAATTGCCGGATCAATATCGCCGGAGCGTGTTCCCATAATCAAACCTTCCAGAGGGGTAAGTCCCATGGATGTGTCCACACACTTACCGTTCTTCACAGCCGAAATGCTGGCCCCATTGCCCAGATGACATACGATTATTTTCAAGTCTTCAAATCTTTTTCCAAGGACTTCCGCCGCCTTTTGGGATACATAAGAATGACTTGTACCATGAAAACCATATCTTCTGATTTTGTATTTCTGATAATATTCATAGGGAAGGCCATACATATACGCCTCTTCCGGCATTGTCTGATGAAAGGCAGTGTCAAATACACCAACCATCGGTGTATTTGGCATCAGCTTCTTGCATGCGTTGATTCCGATCAAATTTGCCGGATTATGCAGGGGCGCAAGATCATTGCATTCTTCCACAACAGCCATTACTTCGTCATTTAACAGTACGGACTGTGCAAATTTTTCTCCTCCATGTACCACCCGATGCCCTACGGCGCCGATTTCATCAAGGCTCTTCACAACTCCCGTCGCAGGGTTGGTCAGCGCGTCCAAAACCAGACGAATTGCCTCCGTGTGGTCCGGCATGGGAGTCACTGTTTTCTCTTTCTCGCCACCCTCAGGCGCATAGGTAATCATACTTCCCTCAATGCCGATTCTCTCACAGAGTCCTTTGGCAAGACATTGTTCGGAATCCGAATCAATCAGCTGGAACTTCAGAGAGGAACTTCCACAGTTAATTACTAAAACTTTCATTATATACTCATCCTTTCCATTTTCATATATGGGAAATATGCGCTTTGGTCTTGCGGATATTCCCCATAGAAAAAACGCTTTGGCTTACAATTAAACCAGCTGTGCCTGCACGGCTGTCAGAGCCACCACACCTACGATATCCTGCCAGGAACATCCACGTGACAAATCGTTAACAGGCTTTGCAATTCCCTGAAGCATAGGTCCGTATGCTTCCGCACCGCCCAATCTCTGCACCAGCTTGTATCCAATGTTCCCTGCGTCCAAATTGGGGAAAATCAATATATTTGCCCGACCCGCCACAGGACTTCCTGGAGATTTCAGCTTGGCAACGCTGGGAACCAGCGCTGCGTCCAGCTGCAGCTCACCGTCCAGTGTCAAATGAGGATATTGTTCTTTTGCTATTTTGGTCGCCTCTACCATCTTGTCCACCAATGCATGCTTTGCACTTCCCTTTGTGGAATGGCTCAACATGGCAATAACAGGCTTTGGCCCAACCAGCGCCTTAAAGCTTCTGTATGACGCCTCCGCAATGGCCGCCAGTTCCTCCGCCGTAGGATCCTGATTCAAGCCACAATCTGCAAACAGAAACGCACCGTTCTCACCTTGATCTTTAAACTGCGTATCCATAACAAAAAATGCGGAAACCAGCTTAATCCCGGGTGCAGTTTTTAAAATCTGCAATGCAGGACGCAGCGTATCCGCCGTAGAATGGCATGCCCCGGCAACCATACCGTCCGCGTCATTTGCCTTTACCATAACAATGCCGAAAGTCAGATAATCTTTTAACAGGATTTCTCTTGCCAGCTCCTCCGTCATGCCTTTTGCCTTTCTGGTCTCGTATAAAAGATTTACATACGCGTCCAGCTTCGGCGTATTGGCGGGATCAACCACGGTGATTCCGGACAGATCAACCTCCAGCCATCCGGCACCATCCATAATTTTCTCTTCATTGCCAACCATGATAATATCGGCAATGCCCTCCTCCACAATTTTCGCAGCCGCAAGCAGAGTCCTCTTGTCATTTGACTCCGGCAATACAATCGTCTTTTTGTCCAGTCGGGCTCTCTCCTTAATTGTGTCAATATATGACATATCCATTCTCCTTTCCGGCGGTTTCCCCGCTATCTTCATGTGCCGTTCATTAAAATGCAAATCGGTTTTTCGCGGTAACAAGGCTTGGAACCCATTTTTTACTTAACAAACCGCGATAACTATATTATACTAAAAATGGTAAAAATAAACAAGATCAAATTGAATGGAAACGGAATATGCGTGTAAATGGAATCATTGCGGAATATAACCCCTTTCATAACGGGCATCAATATCAGCTGGAAGAATCTCTGCGTCTCTCGGAAGCAGATTATACGATCGTCCTCATGAGCGGCGATTTTGTTCAGCGAGGCACACCTGCGGCAGTGGACAAATATATCCGCGCGGAGATGGCACTTCGCTGCGGCGCGGATATGGTGCTGGAGCTCCCCGTCCAGTATGCCACATCCAGCGCGGAAACCTTTGCCGCAGGTGCAGTGGCACTTTTAGACAGGCTGGGCGTGGTGACACATCTATGCTTTGGCAGTGAGCATGGAAATGTGGAACTGCTTAAAGAGATGGCGCTTTTGTTATCCAACGAACAGCCCCGATACCAAAGTGCTTTAAAATCCTTTTTACACTGCGGGTACACTTATCCGGCGGCCCGAGTGGAAGCTCTGACGCAGTGTTATCCCTTTTTGGCAAAGCACAGGGATATCCTTGCCTCCCCAAACAATATTCTGGGCATCGAATACTGCAAGGCACTTATCAGACGCCGCAGCGCCATCCTGCCCCTGGCCGTCAAGCGCCGTGGCGCAGGATACCACGACAGTCTGACTTCCTCTCGATTCTGCTCCGCCTTTGCCATCCGTCAGGCGCTTTATGCCGGAGCGGATATAAGTCAATTATTGCGAAATCTTCCCCCAGATGCCGCACGCCCGTTGACCCAATATCTGTCCCGTTATTTTCCCATGCACCCGGATATTTTTTCCTCTGCGCTTTTCTATAAGCTTCTTGCAGAGAAAAGCGTCGGTTACGAAAAATATTCTGATGTGACAACAGATCTGTCCAATCGCATCGTTAAATTGCTTGGCAGCTATACAAGTTATACGAAATTCTGTGAGATACTGAAGACAAAGGATATGACATACACAAGAATCAGCAGATGTCTGCTTCATATTCTCCTCAACATTACACAGGAGCATATGATTCTGGGAAAGGAAATGGATTATGCGCCTTATATCAGAGTGCTTGGTTTCCGAAAATCCGCCGTTTCACTTTTTGGAGCCATTAAAACGCACACCTCTGTTCCTATCATAACCAAATTGGCAGATGCACAAAAAAGCCTGGAGGGAAATGCCCTCAGGCTTTTACAGCAGGATATTTTCTGCAGCGAACTCTATCGTGGAACCACCGCCGCGCAGTCCGACACGACAGCCTTAAGCGAATATTCCGTCCCCTTGGTAATCATATAGCGGCCTGACAACCTTCCATTCGGCGGCCATTTCGCCGCCGGATAAAACGAGATCTACAAGTACATTTTCAGTACACTAATCTCATATCTCATATTCATATAAAGCCATGGAACGTCCGTTATTGTAATCAATAATATCCACTATTTTAAATCCCATCCCGAGGTAAATTTTTCTCACTTTCTGCTCATCCAACGACGTGTCCAGACGAATACGGGAAATTCCTTCTTCTTTGCACTTTTCTGCAATGGCCCCAACAATCCTGCAGGCCATATTCTGATGTGCAAACTTGCGGCCCACACAGAGTTTATGCAAATATAAGGCTTCTCCCTGACGGGCGTTTGGCCAATATTGCTGATCCTGTTCCTGCAGAATAAAGGCTCCCACAGCACTTTTGCCATATAGCGCCACACAAAAATTCTCTTCTTTCACATCCATTCCAAGCAGCGCTTCTCTTGTGAGCCATTCCTTTGGCCAAATCCGCAGCCCCATTTGTTTTCCCCACTCCGATACCTCCTGCATAATTGCAAGCGCCTCATCCACTCTGCCAAAGCATAACTCCACCGCTTCCTGCTCCATTATGAAAGTTCTCCTATTTCAGTTTACTTTTCATTTTCAGTTTATCACACGTCAATTCATGTGCCGCTCACTTCAAGTCATCAATTTTTAAAACTATGGATGGGCGCCGGAATACGACCTCCCCTGTTTATAAAGTTTTCACAGGAAAAAGAATTTACCGGCATAATCGGTGCATACCCAAGGAGTCCGCCGAATTCTACGGTCTCCCCAACACCTTTTCCAATCACAGGAATAATGCGCACTGCTGTGGTTTTCTGATTCACCATGCCAATCGCCATCTCGTCCGCAATGATTCCGGAAATGGTGCTTGCCTTGGTATCTCCTGGGATTGCAATCATATCCAGTCCAACGGAACAGACACAAGTCATAGCTTCCAGCTTTTCCAAGGTCAACGCTCCTGCCTGCACCGCATCAATCATTCCCTGGTCTTCGCTGACCGGAATAAACGCACCGCTTAAACCTCCCACATAAGAAGACGCCATAACGCCGCCTTTTTTTACCTGATCGTTCAAAAGCGCCAATGCCGCCGTGGTACCCGGTGCACCTGCATACTCCAATCCGATTTCACACAAAATATCCGCCACACTATCACCGATGGCCGGGGTTGGCGCCAGAGATAAATCCACTATGCCAAACGGCACCTTTAATCTGGCAGATGCCTCCTGGGCTACCAGCTGTCCTACTCTTGTTACCTTAAAAGCCGTTTTCTTTATGGTCTCACACAGCACTTCAAAATTCTTTCCACGCACCTTTTCCAAGGCAGTCTTTACCACACCCGGCCCGCTGACCCCAACATTGATGATGCGATCCGCCTCCGTAACGCCATGAAATGCCCCTGCCATAAAAGGATTGTCATCGGGGGCATTGCAGAATACCACCAGCTTCGCACAGCCCAGAGAATCGTTTGCCTTTGTTGCTTGTGCTGTGGAAAGAATCACCTGGCCCATCAGCTTTACCGCATCCATGTTGATCCCCGTCTTAGTGGAACCCAGATTGACAGAACTGCACACGCGCTCCGTGACGGAAAGCGCCAGCGGAATGGAGCGAATCAGTAATTCATCCGCAGGTGTCATGCCCTTACTCACCAATGCGGAATAGCCGCCAATGAAATTCACACCCACATCTTTTGCCACTTTATCCAAAGTCTTGGCCACACAGGCAAAATCTTCCTCCGTTTTACATGCGGCGCTGCCAATCAATGCTATGGGCGTCACGGAAATTCTCTTATTGACAATAGGTACGCCGAATTCCCTGGAAATCTCTTCCCCGGTCTTTACCAGATCCTTGGCGGCGTCATATATTTTCCGGTATATTTTCTCATTCAATTTTTCAAGATTTGAATCGATACAATCCAGAAGACTGATTCCTAATGTGATCGTACGCACATCCAGGTTCTCCTCCGCGATCATTTTATTGGTTTCCGTCACTTCATATAAATTGATCATACAACCTCCCTGCCGCCGAGGCAGCGTTATTCAGGCACTAATCAAGCCTGCTCTATATTCTGTGCATTTTGTCAAAAATCTCTTCCTTCTGGCATTTGATCACAACACCAATCTTCTCTCCCAACGCAGTCATTTCATCGGCCATATCCCCGAAAGGTTTTGCCATATCCCCGGTATCCACAATCATCATCATATTAAAATATCCCTGTACAATGGTCTGAGAAATATCCAGAATGTTAATGCCGTTCTCTGCCAGATAAGCGCATACTTTCGCGATGATGCCCACCGTATCCTTTCCCACCACTGTTATTATTGTTTTCTTCATAGGAATGTCCTCCCCTGATCTTGATTTCCTTTTCTGCCCGTTTTGATTCAATGTACCCATTATAGGTACAAACATGTTTTGACACACTGTATGGTCATGGAACTCCTTTAAGATACAACTTAAGGTATATTTACAACCTGCGTCACCTCGCTGCGCTTTGCCACCTGAATATCAAAATCACCGGCCTTATATGGGTTTTCACCCATATTGATCTCTATTCGTACCGACTCATAGGCAAGCTCCGGTAAATTATTCTCTTTACTCAGATGTCCCAACAAAACCGTTCGCAGATTGTCATGTAAAATTTTGCACAACAGCCTTCCCGTATTTTCATTGGACAAATGCCCTCTGTCACCTAAAATTCTCTGTTTCAGATAATAGGGATAAGGGCCAACCTGAAGCATGTTCACATCGTGATTAGCCTCCAAAAGCAGGGCGTCCATTCCTTTCAGACATTCCACTGTATAATCATTGTAAACGCCCAAGTCCGTACAGACAGCCACCTTTTTTTTGCCGTAGGAAATTCTGTATGCCACCGGCTGCGCAGCATCGTGTGAAATGCGCATGGGATTTACGGTTAAATCCTTTAATGTAAACTTTGCGTCTTCTTTCACTTCATGAAAAAGTCCCTCGTCAACATTGCCAATTCCATCGCAGACCTTTATTTCCCTGATTGTCCCTGCCGTGGCGTAAATCGGAATTTCATACTTCCGCGCTAGCACCCCAAGTCCCTGAATATGATCCATATGCTCATGAGTGATCAAAATACCGTCAATGTCCCTTCCCGTCAGCCCCAGCTCTTTTAATCCGTTCTCCGTCTTTTTGCCGCTGATCCCTACATCCACAAGCAGATGGGTAGCCTCAGACCCGACATAAATACAATTTCCACTGCTGCCGCTTGCAATACTGCACAATCTCATCTTCTGATTTCTCTGCCAGGCGATGTAAAACCGCCCTCTTCCCAATAAATATCTATTACATCACCGTTTTTCAACGGTTCCATATAGTCGGCTCTCCTACCGTTCAAATTCGTGACGATGGAACGTCCTCCGGAAGCCTTTAAGTCAAAATCAATAAAGAAAAAAACATCTACAAACACATAACTGCTCTTACCTGACAATGTGACCGGTCGCTTGTTTACCAGTACCGACAAACTGACCGGACCTTTTGCCTTGGCGTCCGTCCCAGTGGTCTTGCCGCCGTCAAAACCACTTCCTGCCGTATCGCCGGAAACTTGTCCATAGACAATATTTTCCCTTCCCTTCTCCGTTTGGGCACTTCCAAACATTCCCTCAAACAGCGTGCCTTCCACATTTCCGGACTCAATCTTTCTCACAAGCTCCTTGGCGGCTCTCTTGGCCTCTTCCGCTTCTCTTGCGGCAGCTTCTTTTGCCGCAGTCCTTCTTGCGGCATCTTCCTCTGTTTCCTCCTCCAAATCCGCATAAGTGATCTCGGCCGTCACATCCCACTTTAAGGTAAAATTCTCATAAACCCTTGTCTCCGGCTTTGCAGGAGTATCATTCACCAATATGCCGCCTCCTACAGGTACATCCATAAAGGCCGCAACTTCCCGAACACTGTAGGAATTTTGTACCTGTATGTTGTCCCCCTCCCGAATCTGATAATATTCGTTTTCCAACTTTCCGTTTACCAATGCAGTTCTGGGCAAGTCTATCCTTGTGCCGTTAACATATACATGCAGGCTCTCGGAAAGTTCCGGAAGACGCCTCAGCTCCACTGCCGCATCTTCCCCCAATGTGGACGGAGTCACTTCGATAAAGGCGCCATTATGTACCTGAGTATAAATATCCGCCGGCTCACCGTTTACTTTGATAACCGCCGCCTCACCCTGGCCTCCCCGAGCCATCCGGCTTTTTCCGTTGACTACAAAAGTCAAAGCTTTGCCGCGTTTTGGGAAGAGATTCTCGTTGGAAAATTCACATTGTACCGCCGCGTCAGCCACAGTCAGTTTTCCATTATCATAAAGTTTTACATGTCTTCCGTTAAAATCTACAAAAATAAAATTATTGCTTTGTTCATAATAGCTTAAACAAATGCCGACGGGTGTTACCATCATGGAATCCTTCCGGGGATTATCCATTTCAAAGGCAACTCCCTGTAAGACTTCCTGCCCTCGAATCGCAACCCTCTCTTTTACAATGTCAAGCGCCTCCGCAAGTCGTTTGGTATAACCGGGAACAATCCCTCCGCCGCCAACCACAAAAACCGCGCTGACAGATTTTTCTCCGTTTAACTCCCTGATGCAGGAAGCCACCATCTCCGCCATCTGCTGTACATGCTCCGACAGAATCGCTTCCACCTCGCCTGCGCTGATCACCTGTGTCAACCCCATGATATCCTGATATTCCACCGACTCCTGGGTACCTGACTGACGCTTAATGCGTTCCGCCGTGTCAAAGTCCACCAGACAGTGCTGCACCAGTACATCTGTCAGGCTGTCCCCCGCTACCGGTATCATGCCGTAAGCCGTGATCGTTCCGTCTTTTGTGATGGAAATATCACTGGTTCCCGCCCCCACATCCACCAGGGCAAGATTCAGCATGCGGAATTTCTCCGGTATTGCCACCTGGATTGCCGCAATGGGTTCCAAAGTCAGATTCGCAACATGCAATCCCGCAAACTCCACGGCCTTATACAGCCCGTCAACCACATCGTCTGGCAGAAATGTGGCGATCATATCCAGAGCTATGTTTCTTACTTTGTGTCCCTCCAGGTTGCCAATCTGATATCCGTTCATATAATAACGCATTGGAGTATATCCAACACAGTAAAATTTCATTTCCGTGTCGTTTGTCCGTATGAATTCCTCGTATGCCTGTTCAACGCCAAGGGTTGAGAGCGAATAAATATCCTCCTGAACTACTTCGTGTTCCTCCTCAAAGTCCTGTTCCACATGAGTAGTGACTGTGCGCAGTACACGTCCTGCCGCAGCGATACATACCTCTGTCAGCCTTCGGTTCAGATCCTCCTCCAGCTGCTCCTTCACCTGCCTGATCGTCTGCCCCACCTTGCCGATATCGTGAATCTGGCCGTCTAGCATGGAACGTGTCTCATGTTCCTTGGAGCGCTGTGCAAGCACATGAAATTTACTGCCGTTTAAATATCCGACGGTTCCAACGATACTTCTGGTGCCAATATCCAATCCAAACACCAGCTGTCCCTGCCCTTCTCTTACTCCTGCCATGTAAAAGCCTCCAGTTTTTTATCTATTTGCCTGCAGCTGTCTTCAAACAGGCCGCTGTTATCGATGACAAAGTCACAGCTTTCCCGAAACCGCTCTTCCGTCAGCTGATGAGACATGATACGCGATATCTTTTCATCAGAATACCCCCTTAACTTCCGCAGTCGTTTTCTGCGGATTTCCTCATCCGAATAAACATACCACATCTCATCTACCAGAGAACGGTATCCGGTTTCTATTAACAGAGCCGCCTCGACAAAAAACAGTTCTACTTCCCCTGCGCTTTTTGCGGCATCTAATCGCTCCATCAGGATTTTTTTTACGGCAGGGTGAATGATATCATTAACCTGTCCCAAGAGAGCGGGATTGGCAAAAATCTTTTCCGCCATTGCCTGTCTGTCGATCAATCCTTCCGCACCTGCCACATCCTCCCCCAATATTCCAAGAAGCTTTACATAGCATTCCGTTCCCGGCTGCTTTACCAGATGTGCCACTTCATCCGCAAGATAAATCTCACATTTATAGTGCTTTTGTATATAGCCAAGTATCTTGGACTTTCCAGCCCCAACCCCGCCTGTGATCCCGATAAATTTCATTGTCCTCACCCATTTACGAAGTCTTTCTTCCCGCTCCGTCCCGTCCCAATCATCCGATCCCTTGACGGCGCTTATTTTGCCTCATACCAGTTATCACCGGTATGCAGGTCCACCTCCAATGTGACCGCCAGATCCGCGGCAGCCTTCATATTTTCCTCCAACAGTTTCCGCACCATGGCTTCCTCCTCCCGCAGCGTTTCAATGACAAGCTCATCGTGAACCTGCAGTATAAGTTTTGACTTCAGGCCCTGATCCCGCAGTGCATGCCATACCCTGATCATGGCAATCTTTATAATATCCGCTGCAGTTCCCTGAATAGGAGAATTCATGGCAACACGCTCTCCAAAAGAACGCTGCATAAAATTAGAAGACGAAAGCTCAGGTACCGGCCTTCTCCTGCCAAACATGGTCGTAATATACCCGTCTCTTTTTGCGTCCGATACCAGACCGTCTAAAAACGCCTTTACCTTGGGATATGTTTCAAAATATTGCTCAATATATTCGGATGCTTCCTTGCGGCTGATACTTAAATCCTGACTTAATCCAAAGGAACTGATGCCATAGACAATGCCAAAGTTCACCGCCTTTGCATTTCTGCGCTGCAAATCCGTCACCTGATCAAAGGGCGTATGAAATACTTTGGCAGCAGTGATACGGTGAATATCCTGATCCATACGATATGCCTCTATCAACTGCTCGTCTCCTGACATATGCGCAAGTACCCGTAGTTCGATCTGCGAATAGTCGGCATCCATAAACTCATAACCATTCTTTGGCACAAACACCTTGCGGATACGCCTTCCAAGCTCCATGCGCATGGGAATATTCTGCAGATTGGGTTCCGTTGAACTGATTCGTCCGGTTGCCGTTATGGTCTGATTAAAATTCGTATGGATACGCTGATCTTCACCGATATACACCGCCAACCCGTCCGCATAAGTGGATTTTAGCTTGGTAAGCTGCCTGTACTCCAAAATCTCTTCCACAATGGGATGCTCCTCGGAAAGCTTCTCCAATACATCCGCAGCCGTAGAATATCCCGTCTTTGTTTTTTTCCCTCCGGGAAGATGCATTTTTTCAAACAGTATTTCTCCCAGCTGCTTGGGTGAGTTAATATTAAATTGCACACCGGCTTTTTCATGGATTGACCCTTCCAGCTCCTGAATTCTGGCTACCAGAGCGTCTCCATACGCCTTTAACTCCTCCCTGCGCACCTCCACTCCCTCTCGTTCCATATCGTACAGAACCAGCGACAATGGCATTTCCACTTCCCGCATCAGCCGTTCCATGCCCGTCTCCTTGAGTTTTTGAATCAGGACATTCTCCGCCTTTGCCGATACATAAGCGCCAAAGCAGCAAAATTCCGCAAACTGGTCCGAAAGCGACGCGGCCGCCTCCCCCAGCTTCATTTTTCCGAAAAGCTTTGCACGTCCGGGAATCGTCAGCTCAAGGTGTTCCTGTGCAATCAATTCCAGATCATAGTCGCTTTTAAGGGGGTTTAGAAGATATGCCCCGATGAGTATGTCAAAATATCGCTCAGTAGTATCTCTCTCCAGGAAACGGTAATACGCCTTGATATCAAAAGCGGATATGGCTGCCTTTTTTGATAGGGCCCGTAACGCACAGCCCAGTTCATAAATTTCACCATCCCCCTCTTCCGGATATGAAGCACGTTCCTGATCTTCTTCGCTGGAAATCATCCCCATAAAAGACAGCTGCACTTCCTCCCTTGCCGGTATCACATACGCAAAAACCTCCCTATCCAGCGCAACCGCCACTGCCAAAAGTCTTCCGCACTCCATGGGAAGATATAGCCCGATATGCTGTCCCGATTTTATCTTATCCAATCTGTTTAAAAGCTCTCTTTGACTGCCGAGTTTTCGGAACGTTTTTGTAATATCCTCCCCACCCTCATGTTGCTCCAAATCAAAACGGCTTAAAAGATTCCGAAACTCCAACTCCTTAAACAGAAGATAGGCTTCCTGCGTATAAAAGCCCTCTGCCCTGGCTGCTTCATAGTCCAACGATACCTCGCTGTCAATCCGAATTGTGGCGAGAGCCTTACTTAAATCTGCCAAATCACGGTTTGCCTTCAGGGATTCCCGGATACTTTTCTTGGAGATTTCATCCACATGGTCATATATATTTTCCAGAGAGCCGTATTGTATCATTAATTCCGTGGCGGTCTTCTCGCCTACCTTGGGTACTCCGGGAATATTATCCGAAGTGTCTCCCATCAAAGCTTTCAAGTCTATAAATTGCTGTGGCGTCACCTTATAAACGGCTTCCACGTCTTTGGGATAGTAGTCCTCAATCTCCGTCCGCCCCATTTTTGTCTTTGGAATCCGTATTTTGATATGCGTATCTGCAATTTGCAATAAATCCCTGTCGCCGGATACCAGCGATACCTCAATTCCTTCCGATGCGGCCTTCTTGGCAAGCGTCCCCAAAATATCGTCCGCCTCCAAACCTTCCTGTTCCACAATGACCACATTCATTGCCTTCAGCACATCCTTCATCACCGGAACTTGCTGACGCAATTCCTCCGGCATTGGCTTCCTTGTCCCCTTATAGGCCTCATACATTTGATGCCGGAACGTTGGCGCATGCACATCAAACGCCACCGAAAGGAAATCCGGTTTTTCTTCCTCCAGAATTTTAAAGAGAATATTCAGAAAGCCGTAAACGGCATTAGTATGCAGTCCCTTAGAATTACTTAAATCAGGAACGCCGTAAAAAGCACGATTCAAAATACTGTGTCCGTCTATCAGTACCAGTTTCTTATTTTCATACATGGAATTATACCTCCGCTTCACAGACGCCTGCCTGATAAGGTGCCAAAATCAGAGCAGGACCCAGATGACAATACCCGCCAGCAATCCAACCGCCACAACCTCCAGAGCAAATCCAAAATACAGGAAACAATTATGAAACCGGATCTTACGTCTTGTCTCCTCCAGCCTTGTGTCAAGTTCGGATTGCAGATCAAACGCATTACCGTCTTCCAGGCGTTGAATTCCTTCCGCTACAAGGAATCGAATCACCAGCTCCTCTTTACAGTCCTCACACTTATCTATATGCTCGCTGAAACGCTTCAGCGTCGGGTAATCCAGTTTGCGTGCGATATAATCAGGAATATGCTTCTCAAATTCTTTGCAGTCCATATGATCCTTTCCGACATTAACATTTTTCCAAAGCCTGTGCAAGATCCGCCAGCAAGTCTTCCCCATCCTCGATACCGCAGCTGATTCGAATTAATTCTGCAGGAACTCCCGCCTCCTTCAGCTGTTCATCCGTCAGCTGTCTGTGTGTGCTGGATGCCGGATTCAGGCAGCAGGTACGCGCATCCGCCACATGCGTCTCTATGGCGGCAAGTTTTAAATTTTTCATAAAGAGACCTGCCGCTTCCCTGCCCCCCTTTAAACCAAACGATACCACACCGCAGCTGCCATTTGGAAGATATTTCTGCGCCAATGGATAATACTTATCCCCGGGCAGATCACAATAATTAACATATGCAACCTTGGGATGTGCTGACAAAAATTTCGCCACCGCAAGACCGTTTTCACAATGACGTTTCATGCGCACATGAAGACTTTCCAAACCAAGATTCAGAAGGAACGCATTTTGTGGACTTGGAATGGAACCGAAATCTCTCATAAGCTGCGCCGTACATTTCGTGATAAAAGCCCCCTCCCTGCCAAATCTTTCCGCATAAATGATTCCATGATAACTTTCATCCGGCGTACAGAGACCGGGATACTTATCCGCATGCGCCATCCAGTCAAATCTGCCGCTGTCCACTATGGCACCGCCCACCGCTGCGCCGTGACCATCCATATATTTTGTTGTGGAATGGGTTACGATATCCGCTCCCCATTCAAACGGCCGACAGTTGATCGGCGTTGCAAAGGTATTGTCAATAATCAGTGGAACGCCGTGAGCGTGAGCACACTTGGCAAATTTCTCGATATCCAATACGGTCAGCGCAGGATTCGCAATGGTCTCCCCAAACATGACTTTTGTATTTCCCTGAAAGGCCGCATCCAGTTCCGACTCGGAGGCATCGGGACTTACAAACGTGACATCAATTCCCATCTTTTTCATGGTAACGGAGATCAGATTAAACGTCCCTCCGTAAATCGTGCTGGACGCCACAATATGATCCCCACATTCACAAATATTAAACAGTGCGTAAAAATTTGCAGCCTGTCCGCTGGAAGTCAGCATTCCCGCCGTACCTCCCTCCAACTGCGTTATTTTTGCAGCCACATAATCATTGGTAGGGTTTTGAAGTCTTGTGTAAAAATACCCGCTTGCCTCCAGGTCAAAAAGTTTTCCCATATCTTCACTGGAATCATATTTAAAAGTAGTGCTCTGGACAATGGGTATTTGACGGGGTTCCCCGTTTCCAGGCGTATAACCGCCCTGTACGCATACGCTGTTGATTTTCATATTGGTTTCCCTCCTGATCTATTTAGGTTCAAAAGATCACGGCTGCCATTCCTTCCCAAATGAAAATGACCCCGGAACCTGAAATCTTTCTCCCCCGCACCTTTGTACATACATAAACTCATTTTCCAGTATACACATTATAGAAAATAATTTCAACTACTTCTACAGCAAAAAAAGAGTAAGTGTCGGCCCGGCCGTAAACTTACTCCTAAAATGTTTGCGATCGCACCAAGCTTTCCCGCAATAAGGCGCCAGGAAAGCCTAATGCTTACTGTTTATGCCCGCCTCATGACAGTGGGCACAAACCCACAACCCCGACCAGGGATATGAAAAAGAATGACATCAATGTTTTCTGCCGCCCAAAGAAGCCTTGCCGGGAACTACATACGACGTTATCTCTTTACACGCCCTGCCCGATAAGGTCAAAACACAAATCAAATTGGGAACCGCCATCAATCCGTTACAGATATCCGAAAAGTTCCATACCATCTCCAATGAACAAATACACCCCAAAAAGGCTGTCAGCCCATATGTAAAGCGATATGCAAGATTATATTTTGTCCTGCCTCCCATGAGAAATTCAAACGCTCTCTCTCCCTGGTACGCCCAGCCGATCACTGTGGCAAACGCAAAAAGCGTAATGCAGACACTCACAAATCCGCTTCCACGTTCTCCCAAAGCAGTGGAAAAAGCAGCCAGCGTCAACGCCGTGCCTGTCAAAGGCTCTCCGTAAGCATCCGTACTGCCAATGACACCGGAAACCCCAAAGGCAAGCCCCGTAATTGTACAGATTACCACGGTATCCAGGAATACTCCCGTCATGCTGATATACCCCTGTCTGACACAATCCTCCGTATTTGCCGCCGCGGCGGTGATACCTGCGGCTCCAAGCCCAGCCTCATTGGAAAAGATTCCTCTTGACACCCCCCAGCGCAGGGACTGAAACGCCGTCACAGTCACGCTTCCAAACAGCCCCCCTGACACCGCCTGAGGATGAAAAGCCGCAGTCATAATTCCCGTCACCGCTTCCGGCAGATTTCGCCAGTGTACGCAAATAACTGCAAACGTCCCCAACAGATAAAAGATTCCCATAAACGGAACCAGGATCTGCGCCACCTTTCCGATCACACTGATTCCACCCAGTACTACCAATATGGTAATAATCGTTAAGATCAGCCCTGTCTTGGCTTTGGGAATTTGAAAAGAAACCCATAACGCATCCGCGATGGAATTGGATTGTGTCATATTTCCCATTCCAAAGGAAGCCATCACTGCAAAGAAAGCAAAGATCACCCCCAGCTTTCTTCCGGTTTCTTTTCCGGCAAAAACATGTAACGCGGTATACATGGGACCTCCCGCAATCTCACCCTTTTCGTTTGTCCCTCTGTATTTTACCGACAACATGCTTTCCACCAGCTTTGTAGCCATCCCGATTACGCTTGTGGCCACCATCCAAAACAGCGCCCCGGGTCCCCCCAGCACCATAGCTGTGGCAACCCCAACAATATTGCCCGTGCCCAGTGTGGTTGCAAGCTCCGTGGCAAGAGATGCAAATGAGGAAATCCCTCCTTCCTTTCCGCCTCCATCTGTATTTCCGCCGCCAAATGCACATTTCAATGCAAATTTCAGATTTTTCAGAGGCATAAAACGTAATTTCAGCATCAAATAGCAGCCCGTCCCCAGCAATAAAATCAACAGCCATGGTCCCCACACCAAATTATCAAGCCATTGGACCCAATTTTCTAATTTCACAAAAGCTCCACAATTACGATACCATTGTCCCCGATATCATAACCCTTACCGTTTTATAAAATATATTGGTACAAAGAGTCTTTTATGCAAATTCCGGAATCATTTCATAAATTTGACGCACACCAATCACCATATCAGGAAGCAGATAATAACTGATTCCAAATTTATCACTGTAAAAAGCATTTTCTTTACTGATGATAATTTCCACATCCATGGAATTTTCCCCATAGGGAAGCCGACAGTATAACGCATTTTCACTCATCTCATATCCTGCGTTACTCTGTACAAAGTTACTTCCGGTCTGGATATCTTCCTTTGTTGTCAAATCACTTCCCTCCTTTACGGCCATCTCATAATATTCCATAACATAGCCCGCCTGTTCCCACAATTTATTTTCCATTTCTAATACTTCACTTGCAGCCGTAGCCTCGTAAAATGAGGCAAAATACGACCATATTGCCATGGGATCCTGTACACTCCACATTCCAATTTGTGGCTTTGACAAGCGTACACTCCCCTCCGTCTTTAGTGCATAAAGAACTCCCGATTCCGCATCCGTCAATATTTTTATCACTTCATTTTTACTGTTCTTATATTCAATGTACCAGAGAATAAAATTAACCCCTTTTGTATAATCCTCACTGTAAATAACATATTGCTTCCACTGGCAGCGCATACAGTTCTCCAAGCTGGCCAGTTCATCCAAGAACAAATAATCCAGCAAACTATTATCGGCCAGTGAAAATATCATGTCCTGATACAGACCCTGTTCAGAATTAATATATTGATATAAATTTTCACCAGGGGTAAGACTGCGGGAAGTCACGTAAAAACGATCACCTGCTGCCAGTCCTTCCGCATAGTTCATCATTCTTCGCGCAAGTGAACTTTCATAAGTAGTGCTCAAGGTTTCCACATCCATGCTTTCCCGCTGACTAAGCGATGGCTGTCCCCACAAAATACCGTCCTGTACTGCAAAAATCAACTGGGGCGCATAAGAAACGGTCAAAAGTAATATGCAGAGTCCAAATATCTCCAATATAAACAGAAAAGGATTTCTTTTTACGGGAATATTTTTATTCCCGGATCCCCTCCTTGTAGCAGCATATATTTTTTTCCCTTTTTCATGCCCTTCCTGGAGCACTGTCTTTCTTCCATATTTCGTTTTTTTCATCATGTGTCAGCCCTGCTATCTTCCGGCATCCATTTAAGTGGAAATGCCACCTTTATTACCGTCCCCTCGCCCAGTTTACTGTCGATCTGCAACACGCCTTTGTGCAGCTGAATAATCTTCTGGCACAGCGCCATCCCAATCCCTGCGCCCCCTTCCTTTCTGGAACGGGACTTGTCCACCATATAAAAGGCTTCCGTAATACGGCTGATCTCTTCTTTCGGAATTCCTCTGCCGTTATCAACCACCTTGAATTCATAACAATCGCTTAAGACCACGCCTTTCATAAGGATAAAGCAGCTCTCTTCTTTATCCATTGCCTTTACCGCATTATCTAACAGATTGTAAAACAGCGATAATAACAATTCACCGTCACCATATAATGTTGACCGCTCCAGCTCCACTTTTCCCCTAATGCCGCGCTGTCTCCAAACAGGACGCATGGTAATGCGAATATTTTCCTCCAAAGCTTTTGTGGAAATCGGTCTGTACGCCAGCGCCGTTTTGTCCATACTCACCAGCTCCAACAGTTTATGCGAAAGGCTTTCCAGACGTTTCCCCTGATTATAAATATAGAAATAAGCGTCATGCGCCTCCTCATCGGTAAGCTTCATAGAGTTAAGCATATCCGCATACCCTATAATGGATGTCAAGGGCGTTTTCAATTCATGTGCAAACGCCGCAGTAAAATCTTCTTTCTGCTTTGCCTCCAACATCTTTTTCTGCATCTGCTCCACCAACTGATCTGCCATTCTGTTAAAATTACGCGCCAGCTCTCCGATCTCATCATAACTTTTATTGTGAGAACGCAGATTGTAATCACCGTCGGCGATTCTTCCCGCCAGCATATCCAGACGGCGTATGGGCTTTGTAATGTATCGCGACAGCATAAAAGCAAAAATTCCGCCCACAAATAGCAGACATATCAGCGCAATACGATATCTATAGAGAAGATTTTGCCTGTTATTATATATGTTTGTCAAATCTCTGCAAGTTCCAAGATAGATATCTCCCGTGGCTATCTCTGTCATCGCAACCGTAAACATATAATAACCGCCGCCGATCTGCCGGATACTGTAACCATAATTGTCCGTATGCCCCAAAGCCCTTGTCAAGCCGCCTACTTCCTCAACAAATTGCATCTGGTTCAGATACTCTCCACCGTACACATATGTCCCGTCCTGCAGCGCCACAAAAACATGACTCCCTTCCCGCTCTACACTGCCCGTAATACTATTCAGAGTCCTGTTTATAGCATAATCCTCCCCGTATTCCTCTGTGGACTGGTAACCCATTTCAAACAAAAACTGAAACATACGGCTTTCGTCATTTCCCTGTTCAATCTCTTTATTCAGCAAATAGGAGAAATCCGATGCCAGCATCCAGATCCCGAAAAGCGCAAACATCAACGCCAGAAGCACAGTCATTGAAAGGAACAGTTTATCAGCAAATTTCATCTATTTCCTCATTTCCGGACCGTCATGCCTCGCGGCGTCTTCTCCCTCCAACCGGTATCCCACCTTGTAGACAGCCGTAATTTCACTGTCCCAATTCAGTTTCTTTTTTAATCTTTGAATATGCAAATCCACAGTCCTGCTTTGTCCCATATATTCTCCGCCCCACACCGTCTCATACATGGTTTCCCGATACAACGCTATATTGCGATTACGGGCCAGCAAAAGCAAAAGTTCAAATTCTTTCATAGTAAGCGCCACCTGCTCCCCGCCCCTGGTTACGGAACGGGATGCCGTATCAATCACCACATCAAACACATTTATAATTGTCTCTGATTTATGATACCTGCGCAGCACAGCCTCCACCCTTGCCAGCAGCTCCACAATTTCAAAAGGCTTGGTCAGATAATCGTCCGCCCCCATTTTCAAACCCTTCACTTTATTATCCACACTGCCAAGTGCCGTCAAAAAGATAACCGGCAGTTCCAAGGTCTTGGCATAATCCATCAATTCATACCCATTGATTCCTGGCAGCATAATATCCAGCAGCAAAAGGTCAAATTTTTCATGATCCATCATATCCGCCGCCTGTTCCCCATCCGGCGCCCACTCACACTGATATCCGGCCCTCCGCAGATTCATTTTAATCAAATTTGCAATGGGCTCCTCATCTTCAGCAATCAATATTTTCAGCATACTCTCCCTCATTTCCAAAATGCTTGTCAATCTCTTTTTGTCCTGAAAAGTCCTTTTTCCCTATTCAAGTTACACTTAAGATGTATCTTACTTGTATCTCTTCTCATAACGGTCCCTGCTGACAAAAGATATTACTATGTTTGTCTCTATTTTATATTTTGGAAGACATGCTGTCAATATTCACACCGTACCTTTCTCTCACAGGCAGCAAGGCATAGGTCATCGAAGCCTTGTCCTGAGTTCATCCAGTATGGAACCCGATGTATTCAGCGAAAACTCCACAAATTTTTCATATCCGTCTTTATACGCAGATACCTTAATTTTATACGTTCCGTCATCCGCGCGCAAAGGAATATAAAATATGATCTCTTCCTTCTTTTCAAATGCCCGCTCACTAACAGGATATTCAAAGACAGGATTCTCCAGTTCAGCATCCGATTCTGTCCATTCCGCAGGGAAAAAGACTTTGATACTGTCCACATATGCGGCTGCCTTGATTTCTATGATACCAGCCTCTCCCGCCTTCCAGCTGACGGCCTCTCCCAGACATCTCTCCATATCTGCCCATAGCACAAATGCCGGTATGGTCTTCGCGCCCGCCTCCGGAAGATAGTTGCCTGCATGATCAACGATATATGCCGTAATACCAATATATTCGGAGCTATAATTAAGTTCGTTTCCAAGCCGAAAGCTGCCCTCATAAACCGCTCCCGTATAGATATTGTCCGGTGTGGCCAGCATCAGCTGCCGTTCCTCACGGCATATCTCATTTCCCTGTCCATCCAGTCCACGCAGACAGACCCATGCGCTCCTGCAACCGGAAGCCTCATTATCGGGATGTTCCTGATTCTCCTCCACAATATGATGCAGCATAATATCCAGGACACGTCCATCATAAGATATCTCCAATTCTCCCTTTGGCGCCACACGATCAATTTTGGTAGTGATTCGTCTGGATGCTGTATTTCCTGAACGGTCTGTCGCCACCAGGGAAAAATGAAAAATCCCGCTATCCGATACGGTATGGGATATCTGGCTTATCCCCTGGGCCAATATATTTCCGGTTTCCTCCTCATACAGAATAATGGATTGCATTTCCAGATCTTCGGCAGAAAAGTCTAATTGAATGTCATGGTTTGTCCAGCCGTAGATTAAATGATCCCATGTGGATTCCGGCGAGAGTCCTTCCGGAGGCCCAACCGTAATTTCCGGAGGTATTGTATCGATAAACTGCCATTGGGCATAAAGTGTCACAATATCCCCATGATTGCCATAATCCCTGCGATATATGTCCGAACCTTTATAACCGATACCGCTTCCGTCCGGCATCGTATTCCAGCCAAGGAACCCAAAGCTTTCCCGCCATAACCCATCCCCGTCCGAAAGTATATACTCCCTGCCATACAAAAGTTCTTCCATATCCATGGTGCTGCCGCTTCCACCGTTTGCGTCGAAGTGGATCGAATATCGGACCGGATTCCATCTTGCATAAAAAACCAAATGATTATTATCCGCAGACCAGGCGTCCGTGTAATTCCAAATACCATGATTCCAATAAACGCTCTCTTTTGCTTTGCCACTCACATCCCAAATTTCTTCTCCGTAATCCCTGTCCGTATACCATCCCTGAAAGAGAAATCCTTCCCGATATGGTTCTGCCCACCCAATATCATTATAATTCTCGCATCCATAACAAACCGTCACTTCCGTCATTGGCACGCTTTCTCCTGTTTCCACATGGGGCATCGTTCCGAAATTTGCGTCCAGACATACCTGATAATCATTGGGTTCCTGCGCAATGACATACTCCGCAATATCATTGGCATAAATAATCTTATTGTTGTAAGTATCGTAAAAATCAAGACTGCTGGCAGAAAAAATGTCCGTGTTAAGTGTCATCTCCCCTCTCTCCACATCAAAAGAGGTCAGATTCGTCAATCTGTACACCTGGTGTTCTTCGATATCATAAAATTTTTGCGCCTCTTCTTTTGATATCATTGTCGGATCCGGACAATACTGATATGTATTCTCACCGTATACGAAGCTGCCGTCCTGATTTCTTTTTGCAGTGTATTTAACCGCTGAAAGTATTCCGCTTAACTTTCGAAAGCCCGCCTCCAATCGTGCAATTTCCGGCAGGTCATCGTAAACCCAGCCCTCATAGGACAGATGTGCATATCGGCGAACCTGTGCATCCTCATTGGTATTATATTTATAAGCTTTGATATTATCCGGATCATAATGAAATCCCGATCTTGTGCTTAATGTCACTCCGGTAAAGGGAATGGAGATACCATAGAAAATATTTCCGTTATCCGAACCGTTGACTGTGTTAAACTGTTCATTAAAGTCTTTTGCAGTTATTGTGCCGTTCTCGACTTCCACGCCTTCATAAGCCACCCACCTAGACGAAAAACCAGTTGCATAAGTCCTGATTCCCGCATCTCCAAGCCGCGGCTTCTTAAAGTAAGGATCCTCTTCTCCAAATGCCACAAGTGTCAGTGAACCATCCATTCCCAAGACATTTTCTTCCTTAATGCCAGCCGCTTTGTCATGAATGTTCCCATGTATCTCATATCGATATTTTACGCTCCTGTCTTCATTGGAAATGTAAAACACCATCGTTGTATTGCGAATCAACCAATCAGAAACCGTCATCCTGCCCGCTTTCTCTTCATATTGCCAGATGCAGTACTGAATAAAATCACATTGCGTTCGTTTACTTGCTCTGAAGCTTTCCGTTGTCTGATCCCAATTACAGGAAGTAACGGACACTTCAGAGCAAAGTACAGGGCATTTCTCTTTAAGCAGCGCCAGATCCTCTTTGGATAGAGACTTTAAAAACATACCCACATATCCCTTGTCCGTGCCAAGTAAATATGCTTCCAATATTTTGGGATCCAAATCCTTCCAATCCAACTCCAAAATATCTGCCCCAAGCTCCCCCGCCTTTACAGAAGAAAACGCCGCCAGTTCAAAACCTTTTTCTCTATCTTTCGCTCCGTTTCCTTTGGCATGAAAAGTTTCCAGCCATACATATCTTTTTCCGCAGCACTTTTCACTGTTCAAATAGCTTTCCCCATACCGCAACAGTACTTCCTCCACGGAGTCAACGCCATACATTTTTAATATTGAAGCCGCAGACGTCACATACGCGGCGGAATATGAGCTTCCCAATTCCTCCTCATATTTCCCCAACGAACAAAAACTGACATTTTCTCCGTATCCGGAAAAAAAATACGGTTTTTTCAATTCGTCCACCGCCCCCACGGAAATAACCCCCTCCACTCCCGCAGGACTTAGATCTTCCACATCAAGGTTATTATTTCCTGCAGATACAATCACCGTGATTCCCTTTTGGGTCAGTTCCCTTATGGTTGCATTTAAAGTATCCGCTTCCCTTGTCTCCATGATTACATTCAAGGACAAATTAATCATATCCGCTTTTTTGTCAGCCGCATATTCCAGCGCCCTGCACACATCGGCCACGTCTGCAGAACCGCTCCTATCAGCTACTTTAAGCGGCAGAACCTTGACCTGTTCCGGCGTATTGTCCAAAATCAAAGACGCAATCCGTGTCCCATGTCCATATTCATCTTCCGGTTCCATATCTTCATGCACAAAATCATACCCCTCCAATATTCTGTCTTCATATTCTCCCCACCCGGTATACCCTGAATCAATTACCGCCACCACTACATTTTGTCTGCTGCGACCCGATTCCTCCAGACTGCGGACATATTCCGTCAATGTCTGACTGTCGTGCTGCAGCAGATAGATTACCAGCAATATAACTGCCACAAATAAAGTTGCTGCCATTCCTGCTATTCTCTTTCTTTTAGCCATTTATATACCTCCCGCCTACTTGATAAATATCATTGTAAATGCGTATAAATGATTTGTTATCCTCTTTACACACCTCATTCAAACACCTGTCATACGCGTTAATTTACAGCCAGGAAACTCCTGTGGCCTTCTGCGAGATATTTAATTGTCAAGGTACATAAACAGACTGTCTCCGAATACGGAACGTTTTTAAATGCTGAAAATTGCCGATAGCCCGGCTGATAAAACAGAAAATATTGAAAAAACATCCTATAGAACACAACACCTCACCATTGAAATCAATTTCCCCGGTGAGGTGTTTATCATAACAAATTCAAACTGATATGTCAATACCATTTAATCAATCCACATCTTTCTTCCGCATCATATTTTGAACGGTTTAAACAGGGCAAGGAACTGTTTTTATATGCTAATATTGTTTTTTCTTTAAGATTTCTATGGAAATAAAATATGATATCGACAACATCACAAGTCCCATGACCATACAAAGTGCTGTCATGGCAAAATCATCCTCCAGAATCCAGTCCAATTTATTCATAATGGTTATAAAAGGTATATGAAATACTTTTATTGCTAAATATCCAACTACTAAAGTCATACCGTATACTCCGAACAATGCCCATCTTCCTTTTTCCGCACCGAACTTCAGCTGGAGCGGAATCATAACCGCCATCAAAACCATGGCAATCATCATCCCTGCCACTGCAGCGGAAATCAGTTCTCCTTTTTCATACTGTTCCCCCTTAACAATACCGGCGGCCAGTGTAAACACAACCCCCAGAATCGTGGCACAGGCAGAAATTGACAATCCGAACACATATTTCTCCTCCACATATCCTCTCCTGCTCACCGGCAAAGTAAGCAAATAGCTCATACCATTTTGAAATTCATCATAATTTAAGGTACTGGATGTAAACATGGCCGCCATAAGCGTTATATAACAAATTACAAAAGCAGGATTTTCAAAGATGCCCAAAAATACAATACTGATAATTACTATCCCCACCCAAAAACTTTTCTGCCCCTTCAATAAACAAAAATCCTTTAATAATAATCCCTTCATTTCTTTTCACCTCTACTCATCATCATTATCACTTCATCAATACTGCCCTTTTCCATGGCAATCTCCGGATAATTTTCCAGAAAAAATTGTTTCTGGTTGGTCAGACAGCCATATCCATATCCCTCTTTTCTGTACCGCAGAATATATTTTTTATCCAGTTTCTGAAATTGATCTTCTGTGGCCTTTAAAAGCGCGTAGTCGCTCAACAGCAGATCCGTTTCTTCATGAAGAAGAATTTTACCGTTGTCAATCAGATAGACATCGTCACAGAACCCCTCCAAATCTCCTGATATATGGGAACTGATCAGGATAGATCTGTCTCCCGGCTCCATATACTCTCTCAACATCCCCAAAAGATCATCTCTGGCAATCACATCAAGCCCCGCCGTAGGTTCGTCCAAAAGCAGGAATTTGGCATTATGGGAAATAGCTGCCAGAACCTGTAATTTCCGTTTCATGCCTGTTGAAAATTCCTTGATACACTTATTTTCCGGCAGACAAAGGTCTTTGCATCTTTCCAGAAATTCCGCCGTATCAAATTTTGTATACATGCTTTTCAATATAGGCACCAAATCCCGGACGGTGAGGTAGTCGCTGAAACCTGCCTCCGACAGAACGACTCCGATTTCTTCCTTGTCCCTGCTCCCTAATTTTTCCGGGGACTTTCCCATAATTTCTATTTTCCCTTCATCATACCGGATCAGTCCCAGAATTGCCTTAAACGTAGTACTCTTTCCCGCTCCGTTTACGCCGATGATACCGGTGACACTGCCCGTCTTTACTTCCATTGTGCATTCCAACTCAAATTCTCCGTAGCGTTTTTTTACCTTTTCCAGTTTAAGCATTTCCTAATCCTCCAATACAAGCTGAAATAATTCCGTCAATTCCTGATCGCTCATTCCACAGCTTCTGCCTTTTTGAATCGCAGTTTCCAAATCGGTCTCCACTTCTTTCTTTTTCTCCTCCAACATGATCGCCTGATTTGCATGAGTCACAAAACTTCCCTTTCCATGTATTGTGACAGTAAAGCCCTCCTCTTCCAGTGCATCGTATGCTTTTTTCACGGTTAAGGCGCTAACCTTAATCTCTTTTGCCAAGGTGCGAACCGAGGGAAGCATTTCACCTTCCTTTAGCTCTCCCCTCATAATCTTTGCCTTTACCTGGTACAAAATCTGTTCATAGATAGGCTGCATGGAAGAATTACTGATAATTAATTTCACTTTCTTCCCCCCTTTCTTGTAAACAGTATATAACAGTTATTAACTGTTGTCAACTGTTTTATGCTGTTTATTTGTAAAAAACATTTGTATTCCTTATCTGTTGAGCTGATTACTTTCTCTGGACGAAAAAAGCGTAAGAAATCTCTTCCTTACGCTCAATAACATAGCCAGCCAGAATCCATTCACCTGTTGGCAAGTTCTGTTGTAATTTCCTCCCAGCTAACGTCCTTCTCCACCATAAGTACCATCATATGATAAAGAAAATCGCTGATTTCATACTTTATTTCATTGGCATTGGGATTTTTGGCGGCAATGACGATCTCCGTCGCCTCTTCCCCCAGCTTCTTCAATATCTTATCAATTCCCTTATCAAAAAGATAATTGGTATAAGACCCTTCCTTGGGATGTATTTTTCTGTCCCTGATCACTGCCAACACCTCTTCGAAAACCTGCAGGGGATTCTCTATAACCTCATATTCCTTTCTGGCAATCTTGTTAAAAAAACAGCTCCTTGCCCCGGTATGGCATGCAACTCCCACTTGGGATACTTTCGCCAGAATCGTATCCATATCACAATCTGCAGCCAGACTCTTTACATACTGATAATGACCGCTGGTCTCTCCTTTCAGCCAGAGTTCACTGCGGCTCCTGCTGAAATATGTCATCTGGCCTGTACGCAATGTCTGCTGATACGCCTCCTGATTCATGTACGCCATCATCAACACTTCCTGTGTACGGTAATCCTGGACAATGACCGGAACCAGCCCGTCGTTGTTCTTTTTAAAATCCTCCCACTGATAAGCTGCCTCAAATGTCTCCACCTTGATTCCGTTTTCCCTGCAGAGCCCTTTCAGAGCCATGATCTCAAAACAGTTATCGTTAATGGTATTACCGGTGACACCACTTACCTGTTTGTAGGCAAATATCTCCATGAGTTTATTCAAGGCAATCTGGTTTACCTGTACCAAAAAGGGCAGTCCTATGGCACTCTCTGTTTCTCTGATCTGATGGGGATTCAGCAGGATAAGTTCCGATACATACCGTTCCAGCAATTCTCTGTGCTGAGCCACAGTGTCCGCATCTTCGTAGGAGGCAAGAATCTTATCCCTGCCAAATTTCAGGGAAACTTCTTCTGTGACAACAATATTATCTTCCCTGCGGTAATCCAGCACCGCACGCCTGCATCCCGCATAGAGTAATTTTTTAACATCCTCCATGCGCTTTATGTTTCCTGCGCCTATTACATCCATTTCCGCAACGGCACAGATATCCTTGATCCGATCCAATGCTGCCTCATGCGCCTCATCTCCGTCCTCCCTCTCGGACATATCAAACACAATGAGCCCGTCGGCGTTATTCTTGTTATATATCTGCACCAGCCGCAGTGGGTCCACTTCCACCACGGCAGTATCCGTTAACCCTTTTACCGCATGCCCCCGATACAGATAAATACAGGGAACAAATTTCTTTATCATCCTAGTCATCCTTTCGTAACAAATACTGTGAAAGTCCATAACCTTGTTGCACGATTTCCCAAAATTATCCCAGACTTCCCTTTGTGCTCAGCACACCGCTGACACGGGACTCCGCACTTACCGCCTGATCCAGGGCCTTCGCGAACGCCTTAAACATAGCCTCGATGATATGGTGGGAATTGTGTCCATCCAACATTTTTAAGTGCAGATTCATACCTGCGCTGTAAGATACCGCATAGAAAAATTCTCTTACCAGCTCCGTATCCAGTCCGCCCACCCGCTCTCCAGGGAATGTACATTGAAAGTTTAAGTATGGTCTGCCACACAGATCAACGGCGCAAAGCACCAGTGCATCGTCCATGGGAAGGATAAAAGAACCATAACGGCAAATCCCTTTTTTCTCCCCCACGGCCTGTTGGATTGCCTGACCGATTACAATTCCGGTATCCTCCACAGTATGATGACCATCCACCTGCAAATCCCCTTCCACTTTGCATATCAAATCAAAGAAACCATGCCTTGCAAACGCCTCCAGCATATGATCAAAAAAACCGATGCCGGTGGAGATTTCAGCCTGGCCAGTTCCATCCAGATTGAATGTGACGGAGATATCCGTCTCTTTTGTTTTTCTGTCTACCGCCGCTGCTCTCATATACCTGCGCCGCCCTCCCCTGTCTCATTCCTCAAATCTGACCTTTATACTGTTTGCATGGGCAGTCAATCCTTCGCTTTCCGCAAAGATTTCAACCTCTCTGTGAACTCTTTCCAATGCTTCTCTGGAATAGGAAATAATACTTGTCTTTTTGATAAAATCATCCACATTTACCGGAGAAAAAAACTTTGCCGTACCATTGGTGGGAAGAATATGGTTCGGGCCCGCAAAATAATCTCCCAAAGGTTCCGAGGCATATTCTCCGAGAAAGATTGCGCCGGCGTTGCGAATTTTGGTCATCACCTCAAAGGGATTTGCCGTCAGTATCTCAAGATGCTCGGAAGCAATCTCGTTGGCCGCATCAACGGCGTCCTGCAAGCTTTCCGCCAGCAATATATAACCGTAATTGTCCAAAGATTTGCGCATGATATCTTTCCTGGACAGCTTTTCTAAAAATTCTTCCACCCATTTAGAAACCTTTTGTGCAAGCTCTCTGGAAGTGGTAATCAGTATGGCGCTTGCCAGTTCGTCATGCTCTGCCTGGGAAAGCAGATCCGCCGCCACATATTTAGGATTTGCCGTCTCGTCCGCCAACACCAAAATCTCGCTTGGACCGGCTACGGAATCAATACTCACATGTCCGTACACTGCCTTTTTTGCCAAGGCCACAAAAATATTGCCCGGACCGGTAATTTTATCCACTTTTGGAATGGATTCCGTTCCAAAGGCCATCGCCGCAATCGCCTGGGCTCCCCCCACCTTATAGATATCATCCACGCCCGCTATATCCGCAGCCACCAATGTTCCGGGATTTACTTTCCCGTCCGCTCCGGGCGGCGTGGTCATTATCAGTTTTGAAACCCCTGCCACCTTGGCCGGGATCACATTCATAAGCACGCTGGACGGATATGCGGCCTTTCCTCCGGGTACATAGACTCCGGCACTTGCAATAGGCGTAAACTTCATACCCAAGATACTTCCGTCTTCCCTTGCGTCAAACCAACTGTTGCGAAGCTGTTTGGTATGAAAGATGCGGATGTTCTCCCCAGACTTGCGGATTACTTTGATCAGGTCTTCATCCAGCCTTTCATATGCCTCTGCGATCTCCTCCTTCGTCACTTTGATATTACCCGCATTTAATGCAAAGCCGTCAAATTTTAACGTATAGTCAAATAATGCGCTGTCCCTCTGTGTCCTCACCTTGCCTATGATTTCGTTTACGGTTTCCTCATACTGTGTGTAGTTATTGGGACTTCTTTTCAACAGATCATTCAGAATACTTGCCTTTGTCTCATGTGATAATTCTACGATTCTCATATACGCCTCTTTCTCATCATAACAATATAACGATTTACCAACTATTTTCTATCAAGATCCCAACATTGCACGAATCCTTCCCACCAAATCCTGAATACGCCGCCTGTCCATTTGCATACTGACCGGATTTACGATCATTCTGGCAGAAAGCGGACATATTTCCTCCAATACTTCCAATCCGTTCTCACGCAAAGTGGAACCGGTTTCCACAATGTCCACAATCACTTCGGACAAGTCTACCAACGGTCCAAGCTCCACGGAACCGTTTAACTTGATAATATCCACTGTCTGATGTTTCTTATCATAGAAGTAGTCCCTTGCAATATTGGGATATTTGCTGGCTACCCGAATGCGTTCGTGATGCAGAAGCAGTTCCTTTGCCGATACAGGCCCACAGACACACATCCTGCATTTGCCAAAGCCTAAATCCAGCACTTCATATACGTTCCTGTTTTCTTCCATAACCGTATCCCGTCCCACCACGCCGATATCTGCGGCGCCGTATTCCACATAAGTGGGCACATCGGGACCCTTTGCCAGGAAAAATTTTAACTTCAGCTCCTCGTTTACAAAGATCAGCTTTCTGGAGTTTTTGTCCTTCATTTCTTCGCAGGTGATGCCCATTCGCTCAAACAGTTCCAATGTTTTATTTGCAAGTCTGCCCTTGCCCAATGCAAACGTCAAATATCGATCCTCATTCAACATCCCGTTTCTCCTATTAAAGTCGATGCGCCACGGCACTAAAAGGATAAATCACTCTCGGCGCAATGGTTATGAGAGCAGCCTTCCGTTTCTGTTCTTTCCCGCTTAACTGGGCTAAAGGCCGCCTGAATTCCCTGGCTGCGCAGTTTTTGTACCTCTGCAAGCTTTTCCCGGAAATTCTCTTCCGTGTAGAATATTTTTCTCGTCTCACTGCAAACCGGAAGCGGTACCCCCTGCCTGGAAAGTGCTTCCAAAATACTGTCAATCACTATCACAAATCCAACGGCCGGGGCGTCTTTCCCGAATTGCTGCAGCAATCTGTCATACCGTCCTCCCTTTACAACTGCTTCCCCCACTCCGTATGTATAAGCCTTAAAAATCATGCCTGTATAGTAGCGGTATTTGCTTAACATTCCAAGATCAAACGAAACATAGTCCGCCACCTCATACAGCTTCAATATTTCGTGAAGTTTTTCAAGCCTGTCAAGAGCAGCCAGCGAACGGGAGTTTTTCGCCATCTGTCTTGCCTCCGTTAGGGAGCCCAGATCACCGAACCAATCTGCCACCTTTAAAAGCTTTTCCTGGTAAATTTCCGCTACTCCCCGCTCCAATAAAAGTTCCTGTGCCGCAAAATAATTTTTTCCCGAGATGCAATCGCGCAAATCAAGTTCCGTCTCTTCATCCAGCCCGGCTTCCTCACACAGTCCCTTAAAATATTCCACCTCTCCTATTGTAACCTGAAAACGCTCCAGACCCACATTCAGCAAAGACCTCACCACAAGACTAATCATCTCCGCATCTGCTTCCACGGAAGTATCCCCTATCAGTTCCACTCCCATCTGTGTCACTTCCTTCAGTTTTCCCTGAAGATTGGATGTATTTGTAAATGCATTGCCCATATATCCAAACCGCAGCGTCGCCTCTTCTTCACAAAAATACTTCGCAGCACAGCGGGCGATGGAAGGCGTAAAATCCGGACGCAGCACCAGCGTATTTCCCTCTTTATCAAAGAATTTATATAACTCTTTGCTGGGCGTGGTACCGATCTCCCTGGAAAATACATCAAAAAATTCAAAGGTAGGCGTCTGAATATCCTCGTAACCGTACAGCCGGATACTCTCCCTTAGCTTCTTCTCCACAAACAGCTTCCTGCCATATTCTTTTCCGTAAATATCTCTGACCCCCTCTGGGGTATGTAATAAATTCTGTTCCATAAGGACAACCATGCCTTTCCATACAAAACTCTTACGATTTCAGCATACTCGTACCCAAGCAGTCCCTTCCTGATAAATAGGGAGAACCTCACACTTCCCGGTCATATCCACACAAAAAGAACTTTAGCACGCTAATGTATTAGCATAGCAGCGTATTAAACTATCAGTAGTATATAGTAAGCCTGACATGCTGTCAAGCCCTATCATCTAAATCTTTCTGCAAAGCATCCAGATATGGTACTAAAACCCCATGTTTTCGCGGCAAAATATATTCCGGATTCAATTCTTCGAAGCGGAAACTTTTCCTGCCTCCATCTTTGGCCCGATTCCAGAAAAACAAAAGCATTTCCAAAGGCAGATAATACATAACATCTTTATGTGTATAATAAATCAGGAAAAAGGAAATTCCGCCCTGGCTTTCAAACCTCTCCATGAAATTTACCTGATGTTCATGAATATTCTGAAGAGCAAAGGTATCCGTCGCACACTCTTTTGCATCAAAGCATACCGGAATCCCCTGCACAGCGCCGATATAATCCACCGTACTTTTCTGTTCAAAGTATGCCAATGTAATCTGGCGATGCTCCTTGTCGATTTTAATGGGAGTGATGGGGGTTGGGATCTTTTGAATCAGAGCCAGACCTGCCTCGGCATATTTTTCATTTGTTCTGTTAATCATGTCTTCCAGGGCGGATCCCCTAAGCCCCCGGGAATTCCATGTAGCCATAACTTGACTCCTCACATATCTGTGTTTTGATTATTCCAAAGCTTCTCAAACCCCAATTCCCGCCCAATCCGTATAAAAGTTTCCGGACATGGGGCACAAAAGCGCTTACCCGGCAGCGTTTGCCCTGGAATACCATAGGCATCCGTCTCAAATACAACGCGTCCCGCGTGCAACAGATGATATTCCAGACCATATTTTCTTCTTAATTTGCTGTTTTCTGATGCACTGCCATACTTTCTGTCGCCAACCAGCGGAAATCCCATACTTGCCAGCTGTCCGCGTATTTGATGTGTCTTCCCTGTGATCAGCTCCACTTCCAGCAGGGTATAACCTGCCACAGCTTCCACAGGTCTGTACACCGTGCTGATCCGCAGAGATTTTTCCTCAGACTCTCCCCCGGATGGTATCTTCGTAACCTTTACAACATTGTTTACCAAATCTTTTACAAGATAGCCGTCCACCCTTTGCTCTTTTAAAAATTCCCCTGCACAGATAGCCATATAAAACTTATGAACCTTTCTCTCCCTGATACACTGACTTAAGTATTGGGATCCTGCAAGACTTTTCCCACATAGGACGATACCGCTGGTATTCCGGTCCAATCGGTTGCATACTGAGGGATGAAAAGTGGAAAGTTCTTTCCGAAAAGCCGGATTCCGTACCAGAAGATAGCCAATCATCCATTCATTGAGGCTTAAGTCCGCCTTTTCCGCTTTCTGCGTCAGAATACCGGCGGGCTTATCCAGAATCAGACAATCCGCATCTTCATACACAACGGAAATTCCCCTCAGCCGTTCATAGGCCGTCAAACATTCCTCCGCCAGATCTGCCGTTTCCGCACCTTTCCCCGTTCGCTCTCCACCCTTTAGCCGTCCGTCTTCCATAGCTGCAGCATCAAGACATGCTCCGGCGAAACTCCCGCCGGAAAATTTTGCAAAGGTTTCCTCCGAAAAAAATACCCTGACCTCATCTCCAACCATCAGGATTTCCGAGCCTTCCGCCTTTTTTCCGTTTAAAGTGATATTTTTCTTGCGGAGCATCTTATATAAAAAGCTTTTGCCCGCATTGGGCAGATACTTATGTAAAAATTTATCCAGCCGCTGTCCCGCCTGATTCTTTCCAATTTGAACCGATTGCATAATACTCCCTTTTTTCCCGCATAATCACAATGCCACACTTTTCAGCGTAGCAATTATCGCCTGCGTTTTGGCCTCCTCTGCTTCCAGCAGCTTCATCTGCCCCAGCCTTTCCATGTATTTTGCCTGATCCGTAAATATTTTTACGGTCACATTCTGGTGTCCGTCCAATTTTAAAAGGTCTCCGATATGCTTATAAAAATCGTTTTCCTCAAATTTTCCGTCCTCGGAAAAGCCACATACCGTACTTCCCCTTACCGCCAGATGCCCAATGATATAATTCTTTTTGTAAGAAGTAAAAACCATGTCAAACAGACAACTTAGTCCTTCTCCCTTACGGGCGGCTTCTTCCGCAGCCTGTCCGCCAAAACTTCTAAATCGCAGAAACATGATGACGCTGATGGCGCTTTTGCTGGCGGGCAGGCATCCCAGCACCGCTACAATCGTTAAAAGATTGACTTTTGTCTTTGTCTGAATATAACCTGCCGCAAAGAGAGAAAGAGAAACCGCAAAATAGATCAACGTGCGAATGATCTCATATTTTTTCTGGGTGTCCAGATAATTCCTGGTTCCTTTCAAACTTTCCGTAAAAAATAATCTTCTCAGCCACATAATATCCTACAATCCCTTTCGCTTCATCCACACGATGATCTTTAACAACAGATCATGGGGCAATTCTTTTGCAAGCAATCCAAACGCCTTAATAGGAAAACTGCACACCGACAAAGAACGCCTATAATAAGAATCCCGCAACGCTAACGCCACCACTCTGTCCGCACTGACTATGGTATACTTTTTCACGATCAGCGTGGAACCGGTTGACTCCGCTATATCAAAAAACGGCGTTTCCACAGGCCCCGGACAGACATTGGTAACATAGATTCCCGCACTTTTCAGTTCTTCTCCAAGCGCTCTGGAAAAACTGAGTACATATGATTTTGTGGCCGCATATACCGCAAAATACGGCTGGGGCATAAATGCCGCGCTGGACGCCATCTGAATAATACGGCTCCCGCGTCTCATATGAGGAATCATGCGATGAGTCAGATCCGTCAGCGCCTCACAATTTAAACGGATCATGCCCAAAGCCGCCTCCGCTTCCTGCTCGGCAAAGCTGCCCATCAAACCATATCCTGCACAGTTAACCAGCATCCTGACCACAGCCTTCTCCTGAACTATGGCATTTTCCAGAACATCCAGCTTATCCTTGTGGGTAATATCCATAGAGAAAATCCTTGAGGCATGCCTAAGGCCCTTTGCAATTTCTTCCATTTTGTCCCGGTTTCTTGCGATCAGCCAGAATTCGTCAATATGTTCAAAATGGCTGTCCAGCTGCAGCGCAAATTCCATGCCGATGCCTGAAGACGCGCCTGTTATGACAATGATGTTCATATTTTTATAACCTCCCAGATATCCGTTAGATTTATGGCTTTCCACCCTTCCGTGCATGGACGTTACGGATTGTTTTCTTTTTCTTCTTATCTGTTTTCCCTTGATTTGACGAAACGCCATCCCTTTGCCGGTAAGCGCCGTCTCCCTTTCCATGCCGTTTTCCTTCGTTAACTTTCGGCGCCTTTTTATTTTCTCCCTTCCGTAATACGCCGTCTTCTCTCCTGGCACCTGCCATATTTCGCGGCCGTATCAGACATTTTTTATCATATCCGATCAAATCTTTCCTGCCCGCTTTCATCAGCGCCTCGTAAACCAGTTCATAATTTTTAAGATTACGGTATTGAATCAAGGCTCTCTGCATGGCTTTTTCATGGGGATTCCTGCAGACATACACGGATTTCCCATCCCTGGGATCTATTCCCGTATAATACATCACGGTAGATGCCGTGGACGGCGTGGGATAAAAGTCCTGCACCTGTTCCGGCATATATCCCAGATCCCTTAAATATTCCGCCAACTCCACCGCCTCTTTCAAGGTGGAACCGGGATGAGAAGACATCAGATAAGGCACCAGAAACTGATTTTTCCCCAGTTCTTCGTTTAATTTCCTGTATTTAGCCGTAAACCTCTCATAGATGTCATTTGTGGGTTTCCCCATATATCTCAGAACCGAATCCGAGATATGCTCCGGCGCCACTTTCAACTGACCGCTGACATGATGCTGCACCAATTCCCGAAAAAAGGTATCGTCCCCATCTGCCAACAGATAGTCAAAACGAATGCCCGAGCGCACAAAGACCTTTTTCACTCCTGGAAGTCCTCGCAGTTTTCGAAGCAATTCCAGATAATCTCGGTGATCCACTTTCAGATTGCCGCATGGAGACGGAAACAGGCATTGTCTGTTTTTGCAGACACCCTGACGCAGCTGTTTTGCGCAGGAAGGATATCTGAAATTGGCAGTGGGGCCTCCCACATCATGAATATACCCTTTAAAGTCCGGATCCTGAATGATAAGCTTTGCCTCTTCCACAATGGAATCATGACTCCTGACCTGAACCGTACGTCCCTGATGAAAGGTCAAGGCACAAAAACTGCACCCCCCAAAACATCCCCTGTTGCTGATCAATGAAAATTTAATCTCAGCAATGGCCGGCACCCCGCCTTTTTCCTCATAGGAAGGATGATATGTCCGCATATAAGGCAAAGCGTAAATATCGTCCATCTCTTCCATGCTCAAAGGCGGCTGGGGCGGATTCTGCACCACATAAATGCCGTTGGGATATGCTTCCACTAACGGCCTTCCTGTACAAAAATCCGTGTTTTCATTCTGTATGGCAAAGCTTTTGGCATACAGCGTTTTATCCATTTGCATGGCATCATAGGAAGGCAAGACTATCGGATCAAAACGGTCGGACTTCTCCAAAAGACAGGGTGTGATTTCCCTTGTGCGGTAGACAGTTCCCTGTATAAAAGTAATATCCCGTACCGAAATTCCGCTTGAGAGCGCGTGGGCGATCTCCACAATAGATTTCTCACCCATACCATAAGAAATCAGATCCGCCTGACTATCCAGAAGAATGGAGCGTTTGAAGGAATCCGACCAATAGTCGTAATGGGCAAGACGCCGCAGACTTGCCTCAATGCCGCCGATAATAATAGGAATCTCCTTATAAGTTCTCCGTATCAGATTTCCATATACCACCGTTGCATGATCCGGTCTCTTACCGATCTCTCCTCCTGGGGTATAAGCATCCGTAGTTCGTCTCTTTTTTGAAACAGAGTAATGATTCACGCAGCTGTCCATGTTCCCGCCCGATATCAGGAATGCCAGTTTGGGCTTTCCCAATATGCCAATACTCTTATCGTTCCGCCAATCCGGCTGGGAAATAATTCCCACCGTATATCCATGGGCCTGGAGCACCCGGCTGATTATGGCATGTCCAAAGGAAGGATGATCCACATAGGCGTCCCCTATAATATATACAAAATCCAGCTGCTCTATCCCTTCTCTTTCCATATCCTCCCTGGATATGGGCAAAAAACCCTTTCTCATATGATATAATGCCGCCGCTTAGGCATGTCCGCTTTTTTGCCTTGGCTTCCTTTCTCACAGGATTTCCCTGTAATCCTCAATATAATAATCCGCAAGACGCCGCTTTTCCTCTCTCTCATTGACGGAATAGGCATCCTCCACTGCGCATACCCGCATACCCGCATTCTTACCTGCCATGATTCCCTGTACGATATCTTCAAATACAAGACAGCGGGAGGGTGAGACCGCCAAACGCTTTGCCACTGTCAAATATATTTCCGGAGACGGCTTGCCGCAGGTCACATCACATCCTGTCATAATACAGGAAAAATAATCCTTCAGCTTATGTACACCAATAATATTTTCCACAAGCTGCCTTGAGTTGCTGCTTGCAATGCCAAGCAGAATCCCCTTCTCACGGCAGGCGTTCAAAAATTCCGGTATGCCATCTTTCAAAGGAACCTCCAGGGTATATTTATCCCACGCCATCCGATTCCAGTCCTCTTTGATCTGTTCCACAGTATCCGGAATGGGAAAATGACTCTTGAAATAGTCCGCAGTCTCCGTAAAGCTCATACCCTGTATCTCGGACTGCAGCCCCTCCGGCAGAGCGATACCAAAACGTCCCAAGTATTCCACATCAATGGATTTCCAGATCCACATAGAGTCAACCAGAGAACCATCCAAATCAAAAATAACCGCATCAATATCCCGCATCATTTCCCGTTTTATCGCATCACTCATCCTGTCTCCCATCCACATCCGTATGTGCCGGACGCTTTTTATCAGATTCCCTCATTTTGCAGACGGCGTATCTCTTCCGTTGTCAGTTTCCTGTATTCTCCCGGTCCTAGCCTCTCGTCCAGGTTAATGCCGCCAAAAGAGATTCTTTCCAAATCCAATACCTCACTGCCCACCGCATGCAGCATTCTTTTTACCTGATGGTATTTTCCTTCCCGGATCGTCAGCAAAAGCTCCCTCTCTCCAAGCAGCGCTACCCCAGCCGGCAGTGTAGGCCTTTTTTCCCCGATATCAACCCCCTGTTCCAGCCGGCTTATATTCTCCTCTGTCAAAGGCTTGGAAATTTTCAACCGATATGTCTTATCCACATGATTTTTCGGCGACAAAAGCCTGTGTGCCAATTCCCCGTCATCCGTGAGCACCAATAGCCCCGTCGTATCCTTATCCAGCCTCCCCACAGGAAATATCCCTTTTCTGCCGTCACCGCCAAGCAGCGAAATCACTGTTTGCGCTGCAGGATCTTCCGTGGCAGAAATAACCCCCTTTGGTTTATTCAACATATAATACACATATTTTTGATATATCAAAAGCCGTCCTCCGCAGCACACACTGTCAGAAAACTCGTCGATCTGTATATCAGCCTTGCCCACAGACATACCGTTTACCGTGACGGCTCCCTGCCTTATCAAGGCTTTTACCTGACTCCGGCTCCCCAGCTCCATTTCGCACAAAAATTTATCCAGACGCATATCCAGCCCTTACTCATTCATATATTTTATCGTGTCATCCCAATGTTTCCAGTAAATTGACATCACACGCCATCATTTCAAAACAATACCTGACGGAGCGACAACTGATGATCCTGTTAACCTTGTTCTTTCTATTATTGTGCATCTGCATCCTGACCAATCCCCAAATCAGCCTGTCCTACGCAACTATTGGACTTGAACTCTGGTTTCAGAAAATGATCCCTTCTCTCCTGCCCTTTATGATCCTGTCAGGTGTCATGGTCAGGATGAAGCTTACCGAAAAAATATCCATGATCGCCTATCCTGTCATAAAGCCCCTCTATAAGGTGCGTAAAAATGTATGCTATGCCATGCTGATGGGATTTCTCTGCGGTTTTCCCATGGGCGCAAGAGTGGTTGACGATCTCTACAAACGTCAGATGATTACCAAAAGGGAAGCCGAATACCTGCTGGCCTTCTGTAATAACATAGGCCCGGTCTATTTCTGCAGCTTTGCCCTTCCCCTCCTTCAGAGAAAGCTTATCTTTCCATACCTCTTCGGCATGTACGGTATTCCGCTCCTTTATGGACTCCTCCTGCGCTACACCGCATTTAAAGATCTGTCCGTTTCTCAGATAACGGCTATTCCTTCAGCGGATCTTGTATGCTGTGAAGTACCCCAAAAACAACCTCAATTATTGGAAAGATTGCTGGAAGAACTCAATGACTCTATAAATGCCTCCCTGCAAAGTATTTTCACTCTGGGCGGTTACATGATACTTTTTAACCTGCTGAATCTGATACCCCATATCCTGTACGGACGCCCTGTGAAACTCCTCTCCCCACTTTTGGAAATCACAGGCGGACTTGGCCTGCTGCAGGCATCCGCTCCCCTCTACAGCCTGCTGGCACTGTCCTTTGGCGGACTCTCATGCATTGCCCAGACATATAGTTGCATTCGAGATTCCGATTTATCCATCGGACGCTATATCTTTCACAAGATCATACTTACCCTGCTGAACGGCTTGTTCTATATTTTATGGTTCGTGTCCCTGCCATCATTCTTTCTTTCCTGAATTCTGCGCTTCTTACGGCTGCGGTATAAGCCCCATTGCAACGCCGTCAGCAGAAGCAGCAACAGCCCGATAAGACCGAGTACAACCGGGATGATATCCAACAGACGTCCTTGGGCTTTGCCATGTTCAAAAAACGACTCTGCCAATCCTCCGTTCACAGGCAGCACCTCTATACTTGTATGTCCGTCCCCGACGTCATGATTCTCTGGCTGCCCCACATCCATCCCATTCTCCTGGCTTCCCGTTGCACCTGACTTTCCGGTTTGATCCATTCCTGGGGTATCTTCCGTTTTTGCCGCCGCACCGGAAGCGTCTGACTGACCCCCGGATACTTCCTCCCCCGGTTTTACCACCTTGTCAACCAGATTTCCGATCTCCTTGTCATTCACCGCAAAGCAATTACTTTCCGTATACAAATCATATGGGTTATAGGCGCGCACCACCACCTTCGGCTGCGTCCCAGGAGAGTAGTCCAAATCCAGGAGAAATGTTTCTTGATACCTGCCCGTCAAGGTATCGCTGTCCGGCCAGACCTCCCTGGCACTGAAATTCTTTCCCCCATCCAAACTATAACTGTAATATAAAAGCCCGGAATCCTGATCCGAAGCGGTGACAGAAAAAATAAGCCTTCCTTTTTCCGAATCAAAATCCGACAGTGAAATCTGACATACATCCGGCTTTGTAGTGTCCTGAATTGTTATTCCAACCTTTTGGGTTCCACTTGACTCCGCAAGTGCATAATCGGAATAATCCGCCTGCAGTACCTTGCTTTTTAATCCAAAATATCTGGCCACCGCAGTGGCGTCCATCCTCCCGAATTCCTTAAGCTTCTCCTCGTCATCACAGTAACCTGTATCATGTTCCTCATCCACATGGCAGTGTTCAATGATAACGGAAGGGATCTGCAAGGCAACTGACTCCCTTATAATGCCATAGTAATCCAGGCCTTTATCTCCAAGACGCGTCTTGACGCCTCTTACCAGCAGCCCCTTCTCCCTCATATCGGACAGAATTTCATATCCAAATTGATATCCATATCCGTTATATGGTGCAAATGCAGACACCCATACCTCGGCGCCATAAGCAGTGTGTGTTTCTGATGCATTATAGTGAATGCTGAACAAAAAATCAGCATCCACCTGTGCGGCATACTCCGCTCTTGCCTTGATGGTCACGTCCTTGTCCTCGGTTCGGGTCAGATAGACATCCACATTGTCATACAACAGAAGTTCCTCATACATGGCCATTGCGGTAATCAAGGTCATCTGCTTTTCCACATGGCTGTTTTGAGTGGTTCCCAGATTCTTCCCACCATGTCCTGGATCTATGACAATCACTACTTTATCCTCAGTCCGCTCCACATCCTGCAGACGGGGCGCCGCATACACAGCAACATCCGGAATCAATAGGAACATCAAAAATACGGTCGCCAATGCCGCCAAAAATCTGCGCATAAAATCCCCTTTCAAAAGATCAAAAACAACTTTCTTATAAAACCAAGTTACAGTTCAGTCTTATGCCGTACCCGCAGCATAAGGCCAAACTGTAACAAAATTGTCCTCTATATCACTGAAGTAAATTGCTCCTCATCTACATCTCGTCAATATCCTTGTCATCTTCATGCTCATCCAAAGGGAGTTCCTCCAAATCCTCCACCGGACGAAGCGCACGGATATTGGATTGTATCAAATCCCGATACTGTATCAACGCCCCCATGGTTTTCTCATAATTAGCGGCTGTGGTCTGAATTGCGGACTGAACAATGACATTCAACTCCGCCAGTCTGTCTTCCGTATATTTTGATGCCTGCATCTTTAAATTATTTGCTTCAATGGTGGCTTTGTCCAAAATCTCTTGTGCCTGCCGGGCAGCAGTTGTCACAATTCCGTTTGCCTGGGCATGAGCCTGCTGCATGATCTCATGCTCACTGAGCAGTTCGGTAGTATGGACAGTCGCTTCATCTATCAGCGCCTGGGCCTTGGCACGGGCATCGTTTAGGATTGCTTCCTTATTGCTGATAATTTTCTGATAGCGCTTAATCTCATCCGGAGTTTTCATGCGCAGTTCACGAAGCAAATCATCAATGTCATCCTTGTTGACGATGATTTCCGAACTGGACCAGAGTTTTGGCTTACAGCTTTCTATATACTCCTCTAATTCATCTATCAGTTGCTCTATCCTGCTACTCATAAACGTCGCTCCTATTCCACTCTATTTCTGGATACGGTATTTCTCGTAGATCAACTCTGCCACAAACTCCGGCACACACTGACTGATATCCCCGCCAAAACTGGCTATTTCCTTAACGCTGGAGGAACTTAAATATGCGTACTCCAGACTTGTAGTGAGGAAGATGGTATCCAGCCTGCCCTCAGAAAGCTTTCTGTTTGTCTGGGCAATCTGCAGCTCATATTCAAAGTCAGTGATGGCACGCAGCCCCCGGACAGCCACATGGATATTCTTCTCTGCCGCATAATTAATCAGCAGGCCGCTGAAGCTATCCACCTCTACATTGGGAATATCTTTTGTGGCTTCTTCTAATATCTTAACACGTTCCTCCACAGAAAACAACGGTGTCTTTACTTTGTTGTTTAAAACGCTGACTACCAGCACGTCAAAAACTTGGGAAGCACGCCTGATCACATCCAGATGTCCAAATGTGACAGGATCAAAACTTCCAGGATAAACCGCACGTTTCATATTGATATCCTTTTCAAAAAAATATGTTTATTTGTCTTATAACATTTTTCCCTTGTCAATGCAAAGCCAAATTGGGAAAGTTCCGCAAGTTCCGCGTTTATGGATGTCTCTATGATTATCATGGTTTCCCCCGTAACATAGGGCATCTCTCCCAAGGCCGCCAGCACCGTTGTTTCATATCCGCCGTTATAAGGGGGATCCATAAAAATAATATCCACCCTTTCCTCAAGCCTTCTGTCCCTGATTGCACATAATGCACTGCAGACCTCCTGCTTTAATACTATAGCACGATCCTGCATTTTCGTAAATAAAAGATTCTGCTGAATACAGGAAATTGCCTTGGAGGCATTCTCCACAAAATACGCCTTTCCGGCACCGCGGCTTAACGCCTCAATGCCAATGCCGCCGCTGCCGCTGAACAAATCCATAAATACACTGCCAGGCAAATATGGCTGCAAAATGTTAAACAAGGTTTCCTTGATCCTGTCCGTGGTAGGCCTGGTATCCGTCCCCTCTGGCGCCTTTAACGGCAGGCTCCTGGCTGTCCCCGCGATTACTCTCATGTATCCCTCCTCATTTCTTTGTTCCCTTGCTGTCCCTGCTTCCGGTTTTCAAATGATTAAGAGCAATATCCTTACCATTATACGTAACCGTAGTTTCAACCGCATTTTGAACATAATAGACATTTTCCACCAGATCTTTTTCACCCAGCTTCATTCCCCTTACACCGATGGCTCCTTTTTTCTTCTCCGGTATTTCACCTATGGGAAATTTCAGGAAATATCCCCCTTTGGTCTGCATCACAATATTGCTTTGTTCCAAAAGCGGCATCACGCTGACCACAAGATCCCCTTCCGCCAGCTTTGTGGCCGCAACGGTACGTTTTGAGACGTCAAACTCCCCTCCATTTACCAGTTTACACATGGACTGGGCCGTCACAAAGATAACTTGTCTTAAGTTCAGCTCCGTCTGATTTGTAATATAGATAATTTCCTCTTTTTCGGAATTATAATTGCTGATATTATCTATGGGAATCCCCTTATCACGAAATTTTCCAAAGGGGATATCCATCACCTTGATGGTGTGCAGCTGTCCCGCAGAAGTAAACAGACACACTTTCCCGGTATTCATACAGGTAAAGATATATTTGTTTTCCGCATCTGCGGCCTCTTTATTTCTTTCGTACACAGCCATGTCTATGGTCTTGGCATATCCGAAACGGTCCATGAGGAATACAACCTCCATCTCCTCCTGTTCCTTCTCCCTATAGACTGCCTCCTGAGCATTTTCAATGGAGGTTCTTCTCTTTCTGGCATATTCTTTTTTGTAGCCATCCAATTCATTGATGATAACCTGGGCCATAGAATCCCTGCGCTCTAAGATATCCTCATAGCGATAGATATTTGCCATGGTTTCCTCATGATCTTTGATCAGCGCCTCTATTTCCAGTCCGATCAGTTTGTACAGCCGCATTTCCAGTATGGCATTGGCCTGTCTCTCCGTGAATGCTAACTGTGCAGCCATGATCTTGGATTCCTTGGATTTAAATTTTATTCCGGTGATTTTTCCCTCCACCAGACAAGCCTTTGCCATGGCCCTGTCCTTGGACCCTCTCAAGATCTCTATGATCAGATCAATGACATTGCACGCCTTGATCAGTCCTTCCTGAACTTCCTTGCGCTCCATTTCTTTCGCCAGAAGATTGTTATATTTCCTGGTGGCAATCTGGAACTGGAAATCAACATTTGCCTTAAGGATCGCCTTTAAGCCCATGGTTTCCGGTCTGCCGTCACTGATGGCAAGCATGTTGACCCCGAAAGTATCCTCCAGCCTGGTTTTTTTATAAAGAAGATTTACAAAGTTTTCCGGATCCGCATCTTTTCTGAGTTCTATCACAATGCGGATGCCTTCCTTTGAGGACTGATTGGAGATATCCACAATATCCGATGTCTTCTTCGTCTCTGCCAGCGCCGCCACATCGGAAAGAAATTTTGATATGTTCACACCGATCATAGTGTATGGGATCTGGGTGATGACCACATTTGTCTTCCCGCCCTTTACCTGTTCAAAATCCACTCTGCCACGGATTTTGATTTTCCCCACGCCTGTCTCGTAAATGTTTAAAAGCTCATCCTTATTGGTGACAATTCCCCCCGTAGGAAAGTCAGGCCCTTTCAGATATCGCATCAGCCCTTGGGTGGAAATATTCTCGTCCTGCATATAAGCCTTCATGGCATCTATCACTTCACCCAGGTTATGAGGCGGCGTGCTGGTGGTCATGCCCACCGCAATTCCTTCGGAGCCATTCACAAGAAAATTCGGAATTTTCACCGGCAGCACGGAAGGTTCTTTTTCCGTTTCGTCAAAATTGGGGACAAAATCTACCACATCCTTGTCCAGATCTCCCAGAAAGGCCTCCTGTGTCACCTTCTGCAGCCTGGCCTCAGTATATCGCATGGCAGCGGACCCGTCCCCTTCAATATTGCCGAAATTCCCATGTCCGTCCACAAGGGGCATGCTTTTCTTAAAATCCTGCGCCATAACCACAAGGGAGTCATAGATGGAACTGTCTCCGTGGGGATGATATTTACCCATGGTATCCCCCACGATACGCGCGCTCTTTCGATAAGGCCTGTCATATCGGATTCCAAGCTCATACATATCGTACAAGGTTCGGCGTTGCACGGGCTTGAGTCCGTCCCGGATATCAGGCAGCGCCCTGGCAATGATAACGCTCATTGCATAATCTATGAAAGATTTCCGCATTTCCTCGGAATATTCCGTTTTGATGATTCTGCTGTCGTCCATTGGTTATATCATACCTCCTGCATATCATGGGGAAATCAAATCAGTTCAGTAACCTTCCTGAATTGTTACAGTATATCATATATTGGAACCTTTGTAAAACTTTACACATCCAATGCCGCATCTGCCGCATGTTCATAGATAAAAGTCTTTCTGGGAGGTACCTCCGTCCCCATAAGCAATTCCGTCACTTCAGACGCCATCCTGGCGTCCTCGATCTCCACCAGCTTCATTCTCCTGGTATCCGGGTTCAGGGTTGTATCCCACAGCTGATCCGCATCCATCTCTCCCAGACCTTTGTAACGCTGTAACGTAAACGGGCTCTTATGGGTTTTGCGGTATTTTTCCAGCGCCTTGTCATCATAAAGATATTGCTCTTCCCCTTTGGAGGGCATTACTTTATACAACGGTGGCATGGCGATATAGACATGTCCTTCAAAAATCAGTTCCGGCATGAACCTGTAAAACAGCGTCAGAAGCAGATTGGAAATATGGGATCCGTCCACATCCGCATCGGCCATAATAATGATTTTGTCATAGCGCAGTTTGCGGATATCAAAGTCGTTCCCATACCCCTCCGAAAATCCGCAGCCGAAGGCATTGATCATGGTCTTGATCTCCGCGTTAGCCAATACCTTGTCAATGCTGGCTTTTTCCACATTTAATATCTTGCCACGAATGGGGAGAATCGCCTGAAACATCCGGTTCCTTGCCATCTTGGCGCTGCCCCCCGCAGAATCGCCCTCCACGATAAATATCTCACAGACGGAAGGATCCTTTGACTCACAGTTAGCCAGTTTCCCGTTGGAATCAAAAGAAAACTTCTGTTTGGTCAACATATTGGTCCTTGCCCGTTCCTCCGTTTTCCGGATCTTGGCCGCCTTCTCCGCACAGGAAATGATATTTTTTAATGTCTCAATATTCCTGTCAAAGAAACGCCCCATCTCCTCACCGGTCACCTTGGATACCACCTTGGCCGCGTCCTGATTATCCAGCTTTGTCTTGGTCTGTCCCTCAAACCTGGGATCCGGATGTTTGATGGACACCACCGCCGTCATACCGTTTCTCACGTCCGCCCCGGTAAAATTCGCATCCTTTTCCTTTAAAATTCCAAGCTCTCTGGCATAAGTATTGATTATATTGGTAAACATGGTCTTAAATCCGGTCAGGTGGGTTCCACCCTCAGAATTATATATATTATTACAAAATCCCAGCACATTTTCATGGAATTCGTTAATGTATTGAAACGCCACCTCCACGGAAATGCCTTCGCTTTCTCCCTTAAAATAAATCACTTCATGAATGGGATCCTGTGTTTTATTCATATCCTTGATAAAGCCGGTAATTCCCTCCGGCTCATGAAAAGTGATCACTTCCGGCTCTTCCCGCCGCCTGTCCTCAAAGCAGATCGTCAGCTCCGGATTCAGATAAGCAGTCTCATGAAGACGGCTTTTCACATCATCTTCTTTAAAACGTGTCTTATCAAATATGGTGTCGTCCGGCAGGAAATTGATTGTGGTACCCGTCTCTTTCGTCCGCCCCTTTACGGGAAGCAGCCCGTTTTCCAGGGGTGTTATGGGATTTCCCCGCTCATATTGATCCTCATAAATATATCCGCCCGTTTTGACCGTAACAGTCAACCTCGTGGAAAGTGCATTGACCACGGAAGATCCCACACCATGCAGTCCTCCACTGGTCTTATACGCAGAATTGTCGAATTTTCCACCTGCGTGAAGCGTTGTAAAAACCAGACGCTCCGCACTTATGCCTTTCTCGTGCATTCCCACCGGAATGCCCCTTCCGTTGTCAATGACAGTGGCGGAACCGTCGGCCTCCAAAATGACTTTAATCATATCACAGACACCCGCCAGATGCTCATCCACCGCATTGTCCACAATCTCGTAGATCAGATGATTCAGTCCTTTTGTGGAAACGCTGCCGATATACATTCCGGGACGTTTCCGAACCGCTTCCAGGCCCTCGAGCACCGTTATACTGGAGGCACTATAATTATCCTTATTTGCCATATCCATAAAACTCCTTATATATACCTTTCAACCACTGCAATATCACGAAATATCGCAACAGCCGCAGTCATTTGCCTTCGGAACCGATCTCAAAGCCGCTTCCTTAAACTTGGCCACTTCCTTTACCGCCTGGGCCACCGCAATATTCGTGCCTGCACCGGCAACACATCCCCCCGGACAGGCCATTCCCTCTATCAGACAACCCTCTTTCTTGCCGGCCTTTGCCAGCAACAACATTTTCCTGCACTCCGCCAGCCCTTCCGCATGCTCTATCTTCATTTCCGTGCCGGGATAATAGGTTCTTATACAGTCTTCAATGGCGCTGGCCACACCGCCTGCCACCCCGTATCCCCGGCCTGCGCCAGTGGCGTCCTGCATGGCATCCATGGCTTCGATCTCTTCCAGAAATATACCCTTTGCCTCAAACATTCCCGTCAATTCTTCAAAGGTAATGACAAAATCCACGTCCGATCTCACTGTTTTCCTGCTTGCCTCCAACTTTTTGGAGGCACATGGGCCGATAAAAACCACCGACGCATCCGGATGCTTCTTTTTTATCATCCTGGCGGTTGCCACCATAGGCGTCAATTCATTGCTGATTTTATCAATGGTTTCCGGGAACAGATTCTTTGCCATCATAATCCACGACGGACAGCAGGAAGTCAGCGCAAAGGACTGATTTCCGGAGGCTACCTCCTTCACATAATGCTCCGCTTCCGCCATACATCCCATATCCGCTCCCAGTGCCGTCTCATATATCTCCTCAAATCCCAACTCCTTAAGCGCTGCCTTAAACCTATCCGGCGTCACCTTAGGGCCGAACTGTCCCACAAAGGCAGGCGCCACCTGTGCAATGATTCTACGCCCGGACTGCATGGCCCGAATCAGTTGAAATATCTGAGACTTATCCGCGATTGCGCCAAAGGGACAGCTGACCATACATTGTCCACAGGAAACACATATCTCGCTGTCAATAGTAGCTCTCCCAAACCGGTCCGATTTAATGGCGTTGACGCCGCAAACTGATTTGCACGGACGATGTTTATGGCAGATTGCATCGTAAGGACACACATCCCTGCACTTTCCGCATTGTATACACTTATCCTGGTCGATCACAGACTTGCCGTTCACCATGGAGATTGCACCCTTAGGACATACGCTTTGACAGGGATGCGCCACACATCCCATACAGGAGCTGGTAACCTCATAGCGGTTTTCGGGACAGGCGTTGCACGCGGAAGGGATCACCTGCATCAGAGGCGGCTCATAATATTTCTCGTCTATATTACTCTCCTCAAGCCCTTGGGTCAAATGCCCCGGATGTTCCCGGTTCTCGGGCCGCAGACTCATGCCCATGGCAAGACGGATGCGCTCCCGTATAATGGCACGGTCCCGATAAACACTCTCCCAATACAATGGCTCTTCATAGTCCACAATCTGATACGGCAGCGCCTCCATATCATCCTTTAAGTTTGACGAATGATACGCCAGATCCGCAACCTCCTTAAACACTCTTCTCCTGCGCTGCCTGACCGGTGTATCAATCCCTCTCATACTGCTCATAACGATCTGCCCTTCCTGCCATAAACTTTTCTCACCACAACAAAAGCGATACTTCCTACCACCCCGATCCATCCAATCACATCCGCCACGGCAAAAGCCGAAGGCCCCAGATATCGGATTTCAATCACCGACTTCACCAAGGGCAGATCGCATGCAACCCTGGAATCAAGCCGCTCCCAATCCACCTGATTGCCGTTCACCCACACCCCATACCCCGTATATCCATAAAGGGGAAAAATTAATTTAGCGCCCGCTTCCACCTTTCCCGGCAAAACGCATACAGAAACAGATGTGCCTCTTTTATGGTAATCCGTATATGCCACCTGGCTGCCATTACTGCATCGTATGGTTGCGTCCTCCCGATGAAAATCGCTCAGATCAGATTCCTCATACAAATATTCCGAAGTGCTGGAATCGTCAATTCCGGCTATGGCCATCTTATCCGCCATATCCTCAACCGTATAGGAAATCCTGTCAAAATAATATGCTGTGCTGCACAATAATATGGCAACCACCACCGGTACGGGCCACTTCACATTTCCCATACGTTCCTGAAAAGCCGTGATTCCAACACTTCCCGACAGACACAGCAAAAAACTTGCTATTGCCAGGAATCGCCATACAAATTCCACAGGCGTTATCATTTGATTCAGCACTTCTATTTTCTGCAGTTGCTGCCACGGGAATACAAAAGAAGATAATACAAGCGCCAAGCCCCCCATCCACAGGCTAAAATATCCTGCTTTTTCCGCTGGAGAAAATTCAGCCTTTTTTCTGCCATGCAATGCTGCAATCAACAGTGCGCTGCACACTAAAAAGATACCTCCAACGGAAAGGGGCATTTCTCCCTGGGTATAGCCGGATACTTTATTGGGCCCTATTGCCTCGGAAAAAAATGTAAACATCTGGGAAAAATACGCCGTTGACAGAGACAGATCGTTATTGCTGCCATAGACCTGCAGACCCTCCCCGCTGTAAAACAGAATCGGCAGCCAAAGACCGATATTCCAAACCACCACCATGCCCGCTGCCAGCAAACCGCCCACAATACGTTTTAACAATCCTGTTTTCTCTCCTGCAAACAGCCGGAACAGGCATACCAAAATCAGGAAAAAAAGACACATCTCTGTAGAAAGAATATGGCTCTGCAGGACTCCCGTCATTCCAAGCGCCAGAAGATACCAGCGTTTCCATTCTCCCCAAAGCACCTCATAAATCCCCCATGCAATCAGCGGGAAGAACACCATAGCCAAGGCTTCCCCCACGGCGGCACGGGTATAGAGATCATTCAGTCGGTATGTGGCAAACGTGTACAAAACTGCGGCCAATAATCCTGTTTTTTCGGACTTTGTAATACCCTTAACGGAATAAAAGCTTAAATACGCCGTGGCGATACTGATACAAAATAACAGAATCTTATAGCAGAGCATGGCAGATACCCCAAAGAAGCGCAGCATTGCCACCGGATACAAAAACAGCTGTGGATACATGGCGGCGCTTAAATATCCGAAACCTTCCAGTTGAATCGGATTAATTCTCACGGGAAAAGCACCCGCTTTCATCCCCTGATACAGCCCTTCTATCCGCGCCAGATGAAATGAGATATCATGCCCCCATTTCAGGGAATCATTCATTAAGGGCCACGATGCCGCTATTCCAATCCCCAGCAAAAGAAGCGGTATCCGAGATCCTGCGCATAAAAGCTTCTGCCCACAGAAAAACAATATCACCGCCAACAGAATGAAAACGCCGCCCAGAAAATAGTTATCTCGGTCTAACAGGCCAACGCTTTGCAATGTAATCTGATCAAATACGGCGGCTCCCTCTCCCACATCTGAGGAAACCATTACAGATTCCGTCCCCTCCTCCAGATGAAACGAAACCGACATGTTTCCTTCTTCTTCGGGGAATTCTGCCTCCGCAAAAACAACCCCCTGTCTGTTCTGTTCATCCACAAGCGCCTGGGACGACACAATCACCCGACCGTTTGCCGGCACATCCGTATATGTGATCTCCAGCACATAATCGCCTGCCTGTAAAAAGGCATACTGGGCATAGGGAAAGCCACCTACATAGGTCTTACTGTACGCCATGGGATGAAACCACAAACAAATACCCAGAACAAGCAAAAATACGGAAGGCCCCCAGCAGACATGTTCCAATCTTTTCTTTTTATCCACTGCCATATCCTCCTTGTTCTTCCGGCCATACGGCCATCTTATCCGTCTTCCCGCCCTGACGGCAGGACGAAGCCAAGCTTCAGGACTTCCACAGTATAGCAGAGGAAACGGAGCAATGTCAATATCCGTCTTTCTACCATATCATAAAATCCCTATCCAGCAAACGCAATATGGCTTCCATCAGAAAATAATCGCCGTAAATAATGGGGACTTCTCTGTCCTCTGCTCTGTGGTATCTGGCGGATCCCGATGTGGTAATACCATCTTCTTCCAAATTCCAGTTACAGAAGCGCTCTGTGATCCTGTGCAGCAGTTTCAGGGCAGGCGCAATATATAACCGCTTCTCATATTCACCCACATGCTCTGATAACTCCAGCAGGCCACAGGCCGCACAGACAGCCGCCGTATTGTCATAATAGACAGGTTCCCTGGGGGCACGAAAATCGATGACCACCTGGTAATCATCCGCAGCAGCATTGGCAATAAAATAATGGGCTGTGCGTTTTGCCGCATCCAGATATTCTTGTTTACCCGTATGACGATAAGAAAGTCCCATGCCGTAAATCGCCCACGCAAGTCCTCTGGTCCAGGAGGAGCCCTCCCCATATCCCTGCCCGCCGGGCTTTCCAAGAATCTGTCCTGTCTCCTGATCAAATTCCACAATATGATTACTGGAGCCGTCCGGCCTTAAGATATTCTCCAACGCCATATCCGCATGGGCCATGGCCAGCTGCTTCCAGGCTGCGATTCCGCTTGTCTCGCTGCCCCAATAGAGCAGCGGAAGATTCATCAGACAGTCCACAATGGCAACGCTTTCCCCCTGTGTATTCCATGCCCGGAAATAATTTCCCGCAGGCTGGAAACGGCTTGCCAGAATCGCCGCTGCATGAAGTCCTCTTTTCTGTGCATTCTCATCCTTCATCAATCTAAAGTGGGCTACTGCCGTATGAAGCCACATAAAACCAAGGTCATGATCCAGATGCCTGTAATCTTCCAATGCTTTATCCAGGCGCTTTTCCAGGCCAATGGCGCTGTCCGCATATTTTGCTTCCCCGGTCGCATGATACATCTGCCACAACATTCCCGCCCAGAAGCTGTTGGTCCACCAGGTCAAATGTTCCTCTCCCATATCATGATAATGGCCTTCCACAGGAATATAGGGCATTTGGGAACCAATCCGGTCGCATTCTGCGGATATTTTTCTTTCTATCAGGTCGAAAATCTCCCGGGCCCATTTTAACTCACTTTCACCAATTTCATATCTCATACGTTGTCTCCTCATTCAAGTTTTCGCTTGACGGCATTTGTTCCAGCTCCTGCTCTGCCCCCTAAATGGCAATCCCCTTTGGAACTGTTTTAAAAGTCTGACCGCTCCAAGCAGTCCTCAAGATCTTTCTGCGGCCTGCAACAGTGCCTCGACATCCTCCCTGGCTCTAAGCGCCTGATACCAGCGGACCGGAATGTCTCCAAATCCATATAAAATCCCTGCAAGTCCACCTGTGACGCATGCTGTGGTATCCGTGTCGTCCCCAAGCAGTACAGCCTGTTTTACGGCATCTTCATAGCCAGACGCCCGTCCCATGATCATAAACGCACTGCGCAGGCAGTCCACCACATATCCCGATCCCTGGCCCTCCCAGGGTTCCTCCGGCCGCACGCCCCACTCCAGCTCCTGCTCATATTCCGGCATTTTACGGTAAAGTTCCCGCAGCGTTTTTACTCCATGACAGGAAGCCTGTGTGAAATCCATCCCTGAAAGCAGATAACGTGCCGTCATGCAGTATAGGGCGCAGCAGACCTGATTGCTTCTATTTCCATGGGTAATCAGACATTGGCTGTGGGCATCCGTCACTAGTTCCTCATCCGATCCCCGATGCCAAAGCGCCAGTGGAAGGGTTCTCATCAACGCGCCGTTTCCCTTGCCGTTTGGCCGCAGCATTCCGCATTCCTCCGGACTTTTGCCGGCTGCATATGCACACAGCGCTTCCCCTGTCTGTATCCCCACATCGAAAACATTTCCCTCCACAGCCCACCTGCCGTTTTGATACCATTCCAACAGTTTATCCGAGAAATCCTCCAGACAAAACCTGCCGCAGGAAACCAGACTGTCTAACAGACAAAGCGCCTGGGCGCCGTCATCCGACCATGTCCCCGGCGCCACACTGCCATGGGCCCGAACAAAACCCAGCGGGGGCGTCATTTCAATTTTTTCATAATCTGGTATTTCTGCCGACAAGTGAAATTCATATGGGACGCCAAGTGCATCTCCCACCAACAATCCATACAGTCCGCCTCTTAAATTTTCTTTATTCCAGTTCCTTCTCTCCACTTCAACCCCCATATCAGGAAGAAAGTTCAACCTTCTCAGGCCTTGTGCAGACGATCTTCCTCTTCTCCCACCAACGCCAGCGCCTCTTCCATGGTCTTTGGTATACTGTCCCTGATAAAATTCAGCGCCATGATTACATTCAGACAGAATTGTGCCACAAAGTTTGTGCTGATCCAGGAAATCTCTCTCAAATTTTCCTGATTCCCCTGATCCGCAATCCATTTGGGTTCAAATCCGCTTCGATTTTCCTTACTTATAACGGCCCCCAGCAATTCTTTCCAGACACGCAGCGCCAATTCCTGATCCTGAAAGTAAGCGGCCCCATACGCGCCCAATCCTGTGGCCATAATCGGATAGGAAAACTGCCTCCTGCCGATGAGACCGTTCGTAACTTGATGCCTTTCCTTTCCGGTCATGAAATAAACCCTGCCCAAATGGGCAACCATTTGCTTCCACTCCTCATCTCCAAGCAGATCTCCAAGCTCGGTCCATATCTGCGGCGCCCCCATGCATATCTGCAAATGACAAGAACCCGATACGCGCTCACCAATATAACGCAAATGGCAGGTGGCAGGATCAAACTCAAAATCAGGACCCGACACCAGCTTTAACGGTGTCTTTTTGATATCTTCCACACCCGTCATAATCTTATCCCTGTATTTTTTGTCGTCAAATCGCTCCCATCTGGTCATCCAATTGGAACAGAGTGAAGACCAGTCCGGCCCGCTCCTTGCATGGCTGGGATAAACCATATCCTTTTTGTCATAGAAATCTCCAAGAGGATCTTTGTTGAGGAAGCTCATCTCATTATCTTTCAATTCCTCAAAAATATCTTCCAGGCGTCTATCTCCTGTTAGATAATACAAAAATCTGTGATGCCCTGCCATGGCTATACGGGCTTCTTTGCAAGGACACCCCCAATGGCGCACATTATGCCTTGAGCCAAGCCCCTTATACTTGCCCATATGATAGACATCCACTTCGGAAGCATGCCGTGAAAGCTTCTCAGCCACGCGGTAAACGTCCTCCCTTCCGGTTCGCATAAAATACAGCCACAGCCACAACGTAGGCACCAGTTCCGTGTTATCCCAGGCATAACCTCCGATGTCATATTTCCACTGATGGCGCACGGAATCGTAAGAATGCATCACATCGCCATAGTTAAACATGCCGTACCAGTTCCTCTGTTCAATCTCCCCTTTGTAAAATGCAAATATTTTTTCCAGCTGCGTTTCCAGCCACTTCTCCGTCTCCGTGGCCTCTTGGGGCTTAAGGGGCAGCGACCAGTAACCAAACGCTTTCATATCGTGATAAAATTCCGGTGTCCCCACATAAATTGCAGGATCATTTATCAAAACGGCAAATTCTTCCACTTCCGCATCCGTAGGAATCAATTGATTAGAAAAAGTAATAGCACATTCATTGGTACATGCAATACCGTCCGGCGTGGCTCCCTTATAATCGTACCCCTCATAACAAACCTGATTATAGCCCCTGGAGGCATAATGTCTAAAATCCATGGCAGGCGCGCCGGGCGACCAAAACCAGGCGGTACACTCCGCCAGCTCTCCTTCCAGCCCCTTAAACGTAAGTCCTGAAGGGTATTTTTCCCAGAAATCTCTGATTGCTACGGTCACACTGCCATATTCTGAGCCAAAGGCGCCCCCGCCCACAGTGCGAACGCCATGAAGGCAGTCTATGTAACAAAGGTTATCTTCTCTCAGCTTTTTCCTGATGCCAAAATGACTCACACTGTCCTGGCAAAGATCATACTCGCTCCAAAAGGGAACATCCTCTAACATTTTGTAAACCGGCGCTCTCTCCTCATCGGTAAGCGTCAACTTTTCTTCCGCCATTTGACAGGTATAAAGCTCCAACGGTATTCTGGGCCTCCAGGCCATAAGCGGCACCAGAGCCTCATGGAACACACCGTGATCCCCCATAAATTTCACATGGCGGTTATACAATTCACCTGTCATAGGGGTTTTAAAACGAATTCCCATTCCTTTCAGGAAATCCTTATCTTCATCGCCGTCATACAAAAAGGTATGAATAAACTTCAAGTTCGGATCATTATATCCCGCTTCCATACGTATGATAAAAGGCAGCTTTTCCTCCCCTGACCGGCTCACATGAATGCCGTCATACCGAATAATTGTCTTTAACTTACCGCTTTCCTCAACAGATACACGATCAATACGGCTCACATAATTTTTCTCTATTTTTCCGGCGTTTCCCTGAATCACAACCGGCTCTTCCAGCACCAGCACCGCCTCCCCGTCGCACAGATAAGGCTTGTCTTCTCTCTGGGCAGCCGTAAACAAATGTCTGCCGTCTTTTGCAATGGTAATCTTGATAATTCCCGCCTCCAGAATAATCCTTTCATCGGATTCCTCACAAATCATTCCTTCAAAATCCGTTTTTTTGTCCTGGCTGTCGCCGGAATCTAATGCCGCCTTACAGGGCAGTACCTCTATTTCTTCTCCCAAAAGCGCTGCGTCCGCCGTATGAGCCGTCCACTTTACGCTGCCGTCGGGCCAATAGGCAGTGATCCTGGACTGCAGCATCACTTTCTCTCCCTGGCTGGTTCTGCATACGTATTCCGTATCCTCAGTACACTCCCCTTGCTTCCACATACAGCCAAACGTGGTATAGCCAAATGCTTTCGTCGTTCTCAATGGATGTAGTTTCATTATATCCTCCTTCAATTCCGCCCCGTCCATCCCATACGGCACATGGGAACCCTTTGGTCGAATGCAGTTTTATTCCGCTTATTTAACTGCTGCCAAAGATCAAAGCTCAATTTCCCTGGTCAAGGACTTTTGATTCTTTCTTATTGTGTAGACGTCGTCATGTGATGACTCCAAATCACAGATGGCATGCAGCCCAGCTATCTGAACCAGCGCCCTGCCAGGTCTTAGCCGTCTAAACCATCCCTCTCTCCCCGGGTCCCAAACGAACTTGTCCTCACAGCCATAGGCAGACAATACCACCATACGAAACGCACATGCGGATACCTCTTCTTCAAAAAGGATCCTTTGAGAGCGGCAGGTATTTAAAAGCGTCCCTTCCGCAACCGTCTCCCAATGGTCAGAGCCATCCTGTATGACCTGAATACGATATTCCTTTATCATCCCTTCGTGGTCCTTGTCCCGCTGCTGCGGTACATACAAAATTCCTTTCAGCGAAACGTCCCTTTGCAGTAAAACAGTAATTTCTACCGGAAACCTGGGCGCCATTATCTTGGCAAAAGTATTTGCATCCGCTTCTATCACCGCTTCCCCATATTGGACTTTCACCTGATTTTCGTCCATATCCGCGCCCTGAACCTGGTAACGGATCTCTTTGGTCATATCCCGCATCCGCAAAATAGGAAAAAGCTTGTTCTCTATCTGTTCCGGCTCCAGAGTCCCGGAAGGCACAAAGGCTTCCGAAGCCGCGTATTTTAAAATCGCCTGTTTCAGGCTGAAAGCCTCCGGCCTTTCCTCAAAGCTTCCCTCCAGACCGGCACTTACCACCAGAAGTCTTCCTTTTGAAACCTTCACCTCAAAGATAAGGCTCTGAAGCAGATTTCTGTTCCAGTCATCAATGGGCTGCACAATGGGCTCTACCTGCTCCAACCCCTCCATATGAAAACCTCTGGCACGCTTCAGTATATTCTCCCACTGCCAGCCTCCCCACCTTCCTGTTGGAAACATACGGAAAATTGGATGGGACTGTGCTGCCACAATTCCCATAGTGCGACACCAGGTAGGCCCCATTTGTGCATTCCAGCCAACGCTTTCACCGGAAAGAGGCGGACACTCATAATTCAAATCAGACAGATAAGGCGAATATACAACCCCCATTCCCGCCTCCAAAGCCATCTTCGCTTCCGTCCAATCCCTTGTATACAGCAACGTATCTGTCTTCTCAGACGCTTCTTCCAAAGGTTTGGTAAACACATACAAATTCCAATGATTACGAACGATTCTTTCCCTGCCGGCCTCATCCACAAACGGCAGCTCAAGCGAAAAGATCAATTCCACATTGCCCGCTTCCACAGCCGCTCTCACCATTTGCCCTTCCCATAGAGCTTTTTCATCTTTAGCAAACTGTCTCCCGTCATATATGGCCAAACATTCCCTGGCACGCTCCATAATCTCTTCAAAGCCAAGCGCCACCGTTCCTGCCTTAGTATTACCGCCCCTTGTAATCCGCTCCACCTTCAATTCTCCCCGCTGAAGGGTCTGATTTCCAAGACACACGTTCCACTGAATCACACCGTTACAAATGTCTTGTTTTCCATAATGGCATATTTCAACAGGAACTTCCGCAGTATCCGTATTTTTCCATACATATTTGCCACATCTGGCAAGCAGCACGGTATCCCCACAAAAATTCTTAAATTCTTCCGGATCCCCATATCCCTTGTTCTCCCAGAAGGCATCCAGAATCCCCACCAGAGCGGTTCCCTGTCCCAGGTAATCGTGCAGGTCCAACAACTCAAAGCCCTGTAATTCAGGCGTTCTGAAATTTGCCTCCAATTCTTCCTTGTATAGTCTGATCTGGTTTTCTCCGGAACCTTTCACAAACACATCACCATAGGTCAATACGCCGTTTGCCCGTGCATTTTCCCGAAACACCTTATAGTTTCCCGGCTGCAGATAACCGGTATATTTATCAATAACAGCATAATTCGGATAAGCGCAGATCTGTCCCAGTTCATGACAGACCACCGGCTGTCTGACACCTTCCAGTACGGAACTGTATACGCCGCCTTTCCAGCCCACATGTCCCCGTATGGTACCGCCCTTGCGATATCCGTTCCCGGAACGGTGAAAATATATAAAGTCCGTCCCACGGATTTCTGACGGAGGTACCTCATAAGGCCATCCCGATTGGGCCGTATAAATTCTCCTGCCCTCATACCCCAGCTCGCCGTCATATTCCCTTGTCTCTTCCACCCATCTCTTTAACGGTAAAACCCAGGGGCCGCTGGGTTCATTGGAAGGGGAAAAAAACGCAAAAGACGGGTGATGTCCGAAGTACTCCAGAATCCGCCTGGTTTCCTTTTTCAGGACTTCATTCATCTCTTTCCCTTCCGGGTCGTCTCCGAATTGATTCCACATACCGCATTCCACCAGCAAATACACGCCCTCTTCATCGGCTGCCATAAACGCCGCGTCCGGCGGGCAATAAGAGTGGAAACGGATTCCGTTTAGCCCCCATTCCTTAATCACTCGCATCATTTTAAGCCACCATGCTTTGTCTGTTGCGGGATATCCTGTCAGCGGGTATTCTCCGCCAAAATGGGTAGCTCTGAAATAAAAAGGTTCTCCATCAATAAGGAAACGTCCGTCCTCCACCTTCACCGATTTGGGATGCTGCCTGGCATATTCCCGCCTGATGCTTTCCCGTTCCCTTGCCACATCTTCCGTAAACAGCGAGATCTCCCCAACCATTCCGTTCCATGTTGCGCCCAATGCATCCGAAACCCCATGTGCATCCGGCCTGTAAGGATAGATCATGGAATTATCCATCACAACCCGCAGATCATGTTCCCCCGGCGCCAGCTTTCCCACCCTGATATCATGGGGCGTACAGAGAGAACAATCCTCTCCCACAAGCTCTCCGTCCAACCATACCTGACTGCGCCACCTTGCCGCCTCCACATGAAAATGCCATTCTCCCATGCTTTCTTCCATGGCGTTCCCTTGCGGCACGGTAAACTTCCTCTCGTATACTGCCTGCCCGAGAAAATGCCTGGGCGGCTGTGACAAAAAGGGGACGTTCACCCCTTCTTCCTGGGCAAATTTGTATTCTTCCTGTTCATACCATAAAGAGTCGTGCAGACTGCTGACCCAGGGGGTCTGTCTGGTAATGGGATTGCCATACCCCGATCCCTGTAAAATCCCCGGCAGCATAATCACTCCCGATTGTTTCCCCTCATCCGCTTCCAGCGAAATACTCCATTCTCCCGATAAATCTATGTACATATCTTTTCCTTTCTCTCCCTGAGGGTAATTGACAATTACAAGTCACTGCATTTTCAGCGCTTTTTAAGGCCGTCCGCCCATATACCTGCCAATCGCAGTTCCCACCTCAAGGCCAACCGCATTATAAGCGCTTTGACAATAATGAAACGGAATCAAAATCCCAGATACCACCCGGCAAAACAGGCTTTTCCTCCGATTCTTCAAATCCACAGACTTCCCACTTGATATAGAAGTGTTGTAACCAGCCATGCCAATACCAGTTCAAAGGTTAACATACCCAAAGTAAATTTCCACGATCCGCTCTCTTTCTTAATGGTGGCCATCGTCGCCACACAGGGCACATACAACAGGCAAAACAGCATCAGGCAATATGCGTTCAATGGGCCAAACCATGGATACATACCGTGAATATTTTCCACAATGGCAGCCATCCCGGCGTCAGAATTGGCATTTGCCACCCCAAACAATACCGCAAAGCTTGCCACCACAACCTCCTTGGCGGAAATCCCGGAGAGCAACGCCACTCCGATCTGCCACATCCCCAATCCCGCCGGTGCCAAAATCGGCACAAGCACATGCCCGATCACAGCTCCAAAGCTATCCGCCGGACTGTCCACCTTTCCCGTCGTCCCAAAGTTTAACACAAACCAGATAATGATAAAAGCCACAAAAATAGTAGTACCCGCTTTTGATAAATAATCTTTCAACTTATTAAAGACATAAATTCGTATGGTCCTTGCATTTGGCCTTTTATATTCCGGAAGTTCTATCAAAAGAGAATCTTTGGTCTGATCGTTGACATTTTTCCCATGAAATATTTTACTGTTCTCCAACCAGTTTACCGCCAACGCCGCCACTATGGCAATCACCATACCTATGACATACATGGAAAATGCCACGGGCGCCGCACACTCCGGGAAAAACATATCGGAGAACAAAACATAGATGGGCAGTCTGGCGGAACAGGACATAAACGGCGTCACCAGCATTGTCTTTCGCCTGTCATGTTCCGTTTCCAGCGCCCTGGTGGCCATAATTGCAGGCACCGTACAGCCGAACCCCAAAATCATAGGCAAAAACGCCTTTCCCGACAACCCTACCTTTCCCATGACGGAATCCATCACATACGCCACTCTGGCCATATATCCGCTGTCTTCCAAAATTGCCAATGCCAGAAACAGGATAAAAATATTCGGCAGAAAGGTTAAAATTCCACCCACCCCGGCAATAATGCCATCCACCAACAGAGACTGCAGCCATTCCATTGTCCCCAAGCCTTCCAGTATGCCGGCGGCCCCGTCGGAAACAAAATCCAGCCCGATCTCAAAGAAACCCTTTAATGCATCCCCTACGGTAAAAGTCAAAAAAAACACAAAACACATAACCATAAGAAACACAGGAATCCCCCAAATGGGATGGGTCAGAAGCCGGTCTATTCTGTCGGTGGAAGCCGCCTTTGCACTTTTATGGAAAAGCGTCTCTCCCACAACCTTTTCTATATAAGCATACTTGCACTGGATAATCTCTTTTTCATAACTTTTATCCGCAATGTTGACCACGGAAATGGGGTGTTCTGTCTTAACCTCCTCGTCATCCTCCAAAAGCTTGATCGCATGCCAGCGCACAGAAGAATGACTTGGATAATGCGCCTGCATCATCACCTCCAGCTTGGCAATTTTATTCTCTATCTTCTCCGGATAATCCAGAATAAACTCTTCCATCCCCTCCTCATAGTGATGTATCACCGCATGGAGAAGGATATTCAGCCCCATGCGTTTTGCCGCCGATACTGGAACCACCGGAATATCTCCAAGCATCTCCGGAAGACGATGCATGTCAATCTCCATGCCTCGTTCCTTCACGATATCCATCATATTTAAAGCCAGCACCACAGGCTTTCCCAACTCCAAAAGCTGCAGGGTCAGATATAAATTGCGCTCAAGGGACGAAGCATCCACCACATTGATGATAACATCAATATCGTCATCCATGGCACACTGCCTTGTGACTTTCTCTTCTATGGTGTAGCTGGTCAGAGAATAAATACCCGGCGTATCCACCAGAGTAATCTTTGTATCCTCATAAAATGTCTCGCCCTCAAATCGCTCCACTGTAACGCCCGGCCAGTTGGCAACCTTTAGTTTTGATCCCGTCAGCGCGTTAAACAAAGTTGTCTTACCACAATTGGGGTTGCCGATACACGCCACATGAATGTGTTTTTGCCGACTCGCTGCCTTTAGCACCTCACTCTTCATGACCTGCCTCCCCACTCTCCCGAATGATCGACCGTTCTAAACCAGAATCCGCCTCCTGTCCGCAATCGACAATCTCAATATTGGAGGAAATATGTCTGCCCAGGGCCAGACGTGTTCCTCTCACCCTGATAATCAATGCGCCATGCTTTTTTCTGTTCAGCACATTCACTATGGTTCCGTCGTTCAATCCCAAAGCCTGCAGCCTCCTGGTAATGGCAGGTTCCACATACAGCCCCATAATGCAGTAGCTGTTCCCCTTGTGCGCCTCATAAAGTGTCATATATTAAACCTTCCTCATCTGTCTCTCATCTTCTAAAAGTCGCCGCACTGACGTACCAATCGTCAGTGCGGCGATCAAATGTCCCTACTCCTACCATAACACATTTTTAACAAAAAACAAAGACCATCCGGCACAATTCTTATAAATCAACTTATGTTCTCACCTGCCCGGTCCCCCGAACAAGATATTTATAGGAAGTTAATTCCTTTAATCCCATAGGCCCCCTTGCGTGAAGCTTCTGCGTACTGATGCCGATCTCAGCGCCAAACCCAAATTCAAATCCGTCCGTAAACCGGGTGGAAGCATTCCAATAAACGCAGGCGGCATCTACCTCATTTAAAAACTTTTCCGCAGTCTCTACATTTTTTGTTACAATACATTCCGAATGCTTCGTATTATAACGATTGATATGGTCAATGGCTTCTTCCGCCGTATCCACCGTTTTGAGAGAAAGGATATAGTCCAAATATTCCCTGCCATAATCCTCTTCCGTGGCCGCCGCTATATCGGTCAGAATTTCTCTCACCCTCTCGTCCCCACGAAGCTCTACTCTCCTGACATCCAGACTTTTCTTTAGCCTTGGCAGCAAAGAATCCCTCACATCCCTATGAATTACCAGAGACTCACAGGCATTACATACCCCTATTCGCTGGGTCTTTGCATTATATATGATCTCCACAGCCATATCCAGATCCGCATCTTTGTCCACATACACATGGCAATTCCCCGTCCCGGTCTCTATCACCGGAATGGTACTGTTTTCTATCACACTTTGAATCAGTCCTGCGCTGCCTCTTGGGATCAACAAATCCACATATTCTTTCAGCTTCATAAACTCCACGGTGACTTTCCGATCCGTGTCTTCAATCAACTGAATCACGTCACCGGAAATACCGCATTCCTGCAAAGCATCCCGAATCACTTTTACTACTGCCTTGTTGGATTCCAGCGCATCGCTTCCCCCTTTTAAAATCACGGCGTTTCCCGTCTTAAAGCAGAGTCCAAAGGCATCCGCCGTCACATTGGGCCTGGCTTCGTATATAATACCGATTACGCCCATAGGAACACGGACCTTTTCTATCTTTAAACCATTAGGACGTTCAAAGGCCTCCATAATCTCTCCGATACAATCCGGAAGTTCCGCAATCTGACAAAGCCCTTCCGCCATAGCGCCAATACGTTCCCTGGTCAGCTTGAGTCTGTCCTGCAATCCCTGACTCATTCCGTTTTGCCTGGCCTTCTCCATATCTCTATCATTAGCACATAAGATCTCTTCGCTCCTATCCTCAAGTCTCTCTGCCGCCAAGCACAGCGCCCTGTTTTTTTCCTCCGCAGGCATTCTCTGCAGAAGCTGCTTTTCTTTTGATGCCCGTCTTCCCATCTCCCGTAAATCTGCCATATTTTTGCCCTCTTTTCTTCACACTTTCAGACATGCCCACACCACCGACACTACCAGTTTATAAAATCAAACACAAATCACCTGATATGGCTTCACGTCATGCTCCTCCATGGGCAGCCTATCCACAAGCTGACAACGAAAACCCACGCCGATACTGTGCTGGCACAACAGTGGCTTGTCCTCCAGGAACCTGTCATAAAAGCCTTTGCCATATCCGATTCTGCAGCCAAACCTGTCAAAAGCCACTCCCGGCATCAGCAGCAGCGTTCGTTCCGCATCTTCCTCTTTATAGCAGTACACCTGGGAAGTTCCCGACGGCTCCCGAATTCCTCTGTAACCCTCCTGCAGTTCTTCCATAGACCCTATTCTGTAAAATCTCATTTCCGAAATTTCCGTGTCTTGTATCACTTTGGGTACATATACCTGTTTCCCCTTGCCAAGGGCTTCTCTCAGAATCTCCCCGGTTTCAATCTCGCTGCCATAACTCACAAATCCCAACAAAATGTCCGAACGATAAAACCATTGGTGCCCCAAGATTTTTTCCGTCAGTAACACTTTTCCTCTATTCCGTTCTTCCTGGCTTAAGTTGTCTCTGGCCTGCAGAAGCGTTTTTCTGACGCTGCGCTTATCGTATTCCATATTTGATAATCCTTTATTCCCATTTTGATATTGTATCTTTTTTGTGCGGCGCCATGATGGATTTGTTCCTAGCCTCCGCTTTATAGCCAGTCCCTTACCGCAGCCTACGCCAAATATCGTCACATATGTAAGCTGCCTACAAAATACGGCAAGTCAAAATTCTCGTCCTGATGGGCCACAAATAAAGTTCCTTCTTTTTCTGCCGCCAAAATCCTGTGCAGTACGCCAATGTCCCTGCTGTTTGCAATCACCATGTCCACATTCGAACTGGTTGCAATTTTTGCCGCAGTCAACTTGGTATTCATGCCGCCTGTTCCTATGCTGCTTCCGGTACTGGCCTTACCCATCTCCATAAATTCCTCCGTCAGCCGGTCTACCTGTTCAATAAACCGGGCATCCGGATTTGTCCTGGGATCATCCGTATACAATCCGTCAATATCAGACAACAATATCAACAGATCTGCCTCCACCAAAGCGGCCACAATGGCGGACAAGGTGTCATTGTCCCCTATTCCAATCTCATATGTGGCAACCGTATCATTTTCATTCACCACAGGAATCGCCCCCATCTTCAGAAGCTCCGAAAAAGTATTGTGTGCATTGTAACGGTTCAAATTATCCACAATGGTATTTTTTGTCATCAATATCTGTGCCGCTACCTGATTGTATTCCGCAAAAAGTTTCTGATATGTCATCATCAGTCTAGCCTGGCCAACCGCAGCGCACGCCTGCTTCACCGCCAGAGATTCCGTCTGGCTGTCCACCCTGATATCCCGTAAATTTACGGCATTTTTACCAGCGGCAATGGCGCCCGACGTCACCAGAATCACTTCCTTCCCTTGATTCCTGATATCGCTTAACTCTCTGACCAGCTTCTCCATGCGAATATAATCCATATCTCCCGTTTCTCTGTGAGTCAGGGAAGAGGAACCAATCTTGACCACAATCCTCTTTTTTTCCTTAAGCCGTTCCCTTACACTTTCCATCTCATTTCCATCCATTTCCACTTCTTTGTCACCCCCCTCCATATTCCTGACCGGAAAACTACCGGAGGATAAAATATTATATCACAAGCTTTATCCATTGTAAAAGAATTATCTTGTTTATAAACAAAAATATATTGTCAAACCCCCTTGTCATTGATTACCATTTGCTTTTTACACGATAACAAATATCCCCCAGACGCAGAGAGCCTTTGATTAAGTAAACGGAAGTATTTTTTTGTATGACTTTCCTGCAAAAGACTGGAACATGACACATATTTTTATTGTCTATGATATCGTTGCCATGTATAATGAAATCAACCAATATCTTACGGTGAAAAAGTAAGTTGCCGTTTGACCAGACATGCAACGCCCCATATGCATTACAAAACCTTTAACAGGAGGAGCTTAAATCATGATCAGAGCATTTGATACACACAAGGTAAGAACTGTAAAAGAACTGACAGGACAGCTTTGGCAGTTTACGCCATGCCAGGGGGAACATGCCGGCCAAAGTTACACCGTTGCAACCCCAAGCTGCTGGGAAACCTATCCTGATTTCGGTAATTATCGCGGAGAAGGCATCTATCGGACTACGTTCCGTGGGAACGGAAATCTGCGCCTGGAATGTAAGGGCATCAGTCACACGGCTACGCTCAGACTGGACGGACAGGAAATAGCAAAGCATTACAATGCCTATACTATTTTTGATGTGATTATGACAGATGTTCCGGAAGGCATACATACACTGGAAATTACTGCAGATAACCGATTCAGTGAAGAAAGCGCCCTGCACATTCCCAATGATTACAAATCATACGGCGGAATCAGCAGACCAGTAGTTTTGGAACAGCTTTCAAATCTCTACATCCGGCAGATACTGGTGACACCGCTCCATGAAAATGGTATTTGGAGCACCCAAATTTCACTTATCATTAAAAATATCACACCTTCCTCGCAGAAGTGCAGCGCCAAACTGACCATCCACGACAGAGAAATCATATGGAACGATTTGGAACTGGCACCACAGGAACAACGGCTTCTTACAGGTCTTCTAACATTTGAACAGGTGGAAGAATGGAGTATGGAAACTCCCAGACTGTATTATGTAAATGCTGTGTTGGAGCAAAATGGGGCGGCTGTGGATGATATGATTGACCGATTTGGTTTTCGGATAGTGGACATTGACGACAAACATATCCTGATCAATGAAAAAGCCGTCCGTATCAAAGGTTTCTGCCGCCACGAGGATCATCCACAATTTGGCTGTGCGCTGCCCTTTGCCGCTATGGCTGCGGACCTGGATATCATCAAACATTTGGGGGCAAACTCCGTGCGCACCTCTCATTATCCAAACGATGAACTCTTTTTGGATCTCTGTGACGAACAGGGAATTCTTGTGTGGGAGGAAAACCATGCCAGGGGCTTAAGCCTGCAGAATATGCAAAACCCCCATTTTGAACCCCAGGCAGAACAGGTAATCCGAGAGATGATTCCTGCCCATTATAACCACCCTTGTATTTATATCTGGGGAATCTTAAATGAATGTGCCAGTGAAACGGAATATGGTAAGGAATGCTACGCAAAGCAGCTTTCTCTGATCAAAGAGCTGGATCAGTCCAGGCCTCATTCTTTTGCAAGCTGCAAGTTCAAAACCGATCTGTGTCTGGGATTGCCCGATGTGGTTTCCTACAATATTTACCCTAAATGGTACCATGATTCGCCTGTGGATTCCTACCTGGAAGATCTGTATCAGTGGATACAGACCACGGGAGGAAAAGGAAAACCTTTCCTGATCACGGAGATTGGGGCAGGAGGCATCTACGGCTACCGCAATCCCTACCATTCCAAATGGACGGAAGAATACCAGGCCGAAGCCTTGAAGAATCAATTACATGGGGTGTTAGAAAACGAAAATTGCTGCGGCGTCTATATCTGGCAGTTCTGCGATATCAGAGTCGAGGAAGAGTGGTTTGGCTGTCGGCCAAGAACCATGAACAATAAAGGAATTGTGGATGAATATCGCCGCTCCAAATTGTCTTATGATGTGGTAAAAAAGATCTTGTCTTCTTACGGAAATTATTTTTAGCTCATTATTTTTAGCTCATTCTCGGAATGCCGCCTATAGGCGGCATTCCATATTTTTTCTTTTGCTTCTTCGATCATTCCATATTGAGACCCAATCCTTTCCCAGATAGGATTTCAGCCATGTCTCATTTATCCTCTCCAAACACCTCACGCCTGTGCATCCTTCATGGTATTGGAACATTCCGCCGCAATCGCTTCCGCTACCCGCAGACCGTCCATAGCGGCGGAAAGAATCCCTCCTGCATACCCCGCCCCTTCACCACAGGGATACAGTCCCCTGATGGCCGACTGTAAACCAGCATCCCGAGGGATTCTCACAGGAGATGAAGTTCGGCTCTCCACTCCCGAAAGGCAGGCGTCAGGTCTGTTAAAACCTGCAATCTGTTTTCCAAATGCTTCCATGCCCTCTACAATAGCCTTATTGCAATCCAAAGGCAAAATACTGCTAACATCCGCCCATATATAGTTTCCCTTACATTGCGGTGTCACTTCCTTCTCATCTGACACTATCTTTTCCTTAGGTTTCCGATCGGTTACTTCTTCCGGATGGGATATTTCTGTCACACACTTTTTAAATTCGTCATATCTTTGTACGGGAATCTTTCCCTTTCCAATGGTATATGCTTTTTCCTCCAGCTTTCTCTGGAATTCAATTCCCGCAAGAGGATGCGGGGAGCCAAAATCTTCCGGCGACACCGTCACCACCACCGCACTGTTAGCATTATATCCGTCACGCCCGCTGTAACTCATGCCGTTAACCGCCGTATGCCCTTCTTCGGAGGAAGCATTCACCACATATCCTCCCGGACACATGCAAAAGGAGTACACACCTCTGCCGTTTTGTGTCTTTGCGGTCACTTTATATGGTGCAGCTCCCAAATTTCCCGGCTCACTTACTCCATACTGGCTCTCATTTATCATTGTCTGAGGATGCTCCACCCGAAGTCCTACGGCAAACGCTTTCGCCTCCATTGGAACCTGTTTTTGGTATAACATGGAAAAGGTGTCTCTGGCACTGTGTCCGATGGCCAGAACAAGTTTTTCACATGGAAGCTTCTCCTTGTCGCCAATTACTACTCCCATCACTTGACCCCGTTCAATACACACCTCCGTAACCTGACTCTCAAACCGAATCTCTCCTCCCAGCCGGATAATCTCCTCCCGCATTCGTTTCACCACATTGCAAAGTACTTCCGTCCCTATATGGGGCTTTGCATCATAGCAGATGTCCTCTCTTGCACCAAATTTCACAAGCGTCTCAAGGATAATGCCGTTTCTGCCATCCTTATCTTTGACCAGAGTGTTGAGTTTGCCGTCGGAAAAAGCGCCCGCACCGCCTTCACCAAACTGCACATTGGAGGACGGATTTAATTTTCCTGTTTCCCAGAATGTTTCCACATCCCTCTGCCGCTCTTCCACACATTTCCCTCTCTCTAAGAGAATCGGACGATATCCGTAAAGCGCCAGAAAATATCCGCAGAACAGTCCTGCAGGCCCCATTCCCACAATCACAACAGGATCGTGCAAGGTATGTACTCCTGGTTTCGGGAAACGATAGGTGATCGCTTGCGCCCTGTATACCTGATCTTCCTTTCCTTTAAAGCGCTTTAATACGCTTTCTTCCTTTTTGACAGATACCTCCAGAATATAGCTGAAAAAAACCTCCGGCTTTTTCCTGGCATCCACCGAACGGCGAATTATTTTAATTTCTTTGATATCCTGCAGCGGAATCCTCAGGATATCGGCCGCCTTTTTCTTTAAAGCCTCCTCCGAATGTCCCTGCCGCAGTCGTACCTGATTCAGTCTAAGCATAATAAACTCCTGTTCTCCTCTTCCTTCTTATGAGCTTCTTTTTTACTTGGATTCTTCAGGATGTATCCTACTGTCTTGCGCCGTGATTTTCCTTAAGCTCTCTTCCCATTACTCGCCGCTATTCCTGCCAGATAGCCGCTGCACCATGCCCATTGAAGATTATATCCCCCGCATTTGCCATCCACATCCAAAAGCTCTCCCGCAAAAAATACTCCTGGCACATAGACGGATTCCAGATCATCCGTTACCTCATTCAAAGGAACTCCTCCCGCACATACCTGTGCATGATCAAATGAGTTGCTCCCTGTCACATGAATCTGCCAACGCCTGCAAAACCCATAAACCTGATCTATTTTCCCTTTATCCGCCTCACCAATCCTTTCGGAAGGCCGAAGCCCCGCCATCTTGATAAACAGAATCATCAATTTTTTGTTAAGTATTCCAGTGAAAAATTCTTCCACGGTACGCCGCCCCTGTAAAAGTGATCTGCCGGCACAAAACCTCTCATATTCCTCCTGTGCATAATCAGGCAGAAAATCTATGACCATTTCCACTTCTCCTCCGGTTCGTAGCTTGTTCTTTCCGGAGGCGGAATCTCTTCCCCCCACTTTCTCCTTCCGGATAAGCCCCTCCTCCGAAGTCAGCAGATAATTTACGGTTCGGCTCAACTGAAACACAGGAATTCCCGAAATGCCATAGTCCGTTAAGAGCAGTTCTCCACGCTCCTGTGCCACACACCTTCCCTTCCACTGAACGGACAGCCTTGCGTCCGATCTGACACCGGACACCGCCTTAAAGCTGTCCTCCCTACACTTTAACTGTACCAATGCGGGAACAACAGGATTTATGGTATGACCTAACTGTGCCGCCAATTCGTAACCACTTCCGTCAGAACCTGTCTGCGGTGCGGCCCGCCCTCCGCAGGCAAGAATCACACGGTCAAACCAAAACGCCTCCCCATCTCCCGTTACCCGTATCCGCCCTTTCTTTCCTCCAGCCTCAATTCCTGTAATCTTTTTGCCCGTAATTACATGCACATTCAGTTCAGCCACCTCATATCGCAGTACGTCCAACACTGCGGCAGCCTGCTCACAAGCCGGATATAAATAGCCGTTTCTGCTTTTCACCAACAATCCGATCCCCTGAAAAAAGGTAATGGTATCTTCCGTGTCAAAGCGTTCCAGACAGTGCTTCAACCGATCAGGATATTGGGTAAAGTACTCATCCAAATCCAGCTTTTCATTTCCCAGATTACATTTTCCATTTCCCGTGGATAATATCTTCTTTCCAAGCCTTTCATTTCCCTCAAACAATGTGACTTCCGCACCATGTCTCGCCGCAGTGATGGCAGCCATCATTCCAGAGGCTCCGCCACCCACAATCCCCACCAAATTACTCATGGCAATGCTTTTCCTTTTCCTTTTTTATCTCCGCCGTCATTTCAGTTTTGCGCGTAAATCCTCTCTTCAAGAACCAAAGGATAGTTCACCGGCAGCTCTCCCTCCAGATCTTCTTTATGCATATCAACCGCAGAGATTTGATGATTTCCATAAGTTGTGTAATAGTATATTCCTTTCTCCCCATTACAGCAGGAAGTATATATGGTAATTTCATATTTTTCTTTCCCAACGCAGCAGCATCCTCTCTGCTGTTCCACGGAACCAAGGATGTGAAAAAACTGGCTCACACTCTCCTCTTCCGACTCTCCTGAACGAGAATTCATTTTTACAAAAGCCGCCCTGACAAAACGGGATTGAGAAGACAAATCCCCCGGAAGTCCGATTGCTCCCATACCACGGCTATATGCATGCAGCTTTAATCTCTCCGAGAAATGATTCTGCGGTTCCTCCGGTGACAAATGCATATAGTTATTCAGCTGAAACATCTGCTCGTCAAAGGGCGGATTATTTGTCAGGATTCCAACCGGATTATCATAAATTCTCAATCCTTCCCGCACTGATTCCACCGTAATGGATTCATAGCGGTCCGCAATGATCCAATGGAGCTGGGCAGTTGGCAGTTGGGCGTTAAAGGGCGTTGATATAAGATTGATCCGATCCAAAAGCAGCCTTGCTTCCTTGACAGTCCCACACTGACTGAGTATCCAGGGAATAAATTCAAAGACCGCAATATTGTCTTTCCCCTCCTCTATCTCTCTGTAAACCGCATTTCCCACAAAATTAAGGCCTGCCATTCCAAGTCCTTTTTCATTCACCGCATCATAATATAAAGGACACCCTTCTTCAACATGCGCCACGCCAATCATTGCATAATGCTTTCTCATGGAAATATTCTCTCCCACATTCCGAAAACAAAAGGGATAATTACGGGGCGTTACCGCAACCACCTCACCATAAGAGAAATCATAATCTAACGTACGTCCAAAATAAAAATCTTTTGTAGTATAAGCTGCTGCTGTGCACATTCTCATCTCTCCTGATTCTGATTTTACAATGCGTCCTTCGCCGCATCATACACTTTAACATCCTGTCCGGTAAATAAATTCAGTCCTGAAACCATCCGACATAACTGGCATTTCCAAACTGTGCCTGTCCAATAATTTCCCTCTCCGAACCGTTATTTATTTTCTCCCATGTAAAACAACACTATTCCAAAGGATCAAAAATATTCCTTCAAAACAACCTTTTGCCTGTCAATCAACCTTTTTCCAGACCTTGCGCAAATACACCGCACCCCAAATGCTGATAAGCATGCTCCGTTGCTACCCTGCCTCTGGGCGTACGATTTAAAAACCCGTTTTGAATCAAATATGGTTCGTAGACATCTTCAATGGTGCCGGAATCCTCCCCTATCGCAGCCGCCAATGTGTCCAATCCCACCGGCCCTCCCTCAAACTTTTCAATCATTGTCAAAAGAATATTCCGATCTATATGATCAAGCCCCAGCTTATCCACATCCATAAGGTCCAAGGCCGTCCTTGCCACTCCTTCCGTTATAATCCCCTCATATTTAACCTGCGCAAAATCACGCACCCGTTTCAAAATCCGATTGGCAAGCCGGGGCGTTCCTCTGCTTCTTCGGGCCATTTCCAATGCGCCTTCCGGCTCGATCTCCACGTTCAAAACTCTGGCGGAATGAAGAATGATCAGCTGCAGCTCTTCCACCGTATAAAATTCCATATGGTAAATCATACCAAACCTGTCCCGCAAAGGCGCCGTCAACAATCCTGCTCTGGTGGTAGCTCCCACCAGGGTAAATCTCGGCAATTCCAGTCGAACGGATCGGGCGGTTGAGCCTTTCCCTATCATAATATCAATACAGTAATCCTCCATCGCCGGATAAAGTACCTCCTCCACCTGACGATTCAGACGATGGATTTCATCCACAAAGAGCAAATCTCCCTCCTCCAGGTTATTGAGAATTGCCGCCATTTCGCCCGGCTTCTCAATCGCCGGACCGCTGGTAACTTTTAAATGAACTCCCATCTCATTGGCAATAATTCCCGCAAGCGTGGTCTTGCCAAGCCCCGGCGGTCCGTAAAAAAGCACATGATCCAACGCATCTTTCCGCTGCTTTGCCGCCTCAATATATATCTTCAGATTTTCCTTAACCTTGGATTGACCGATATAGTCATCCAACTTCTGCGGGCGCAGAGAGCCTTCTATTTTACTGTCTTCTTCCGTAATATTTGTCTCAATCATTCTCTTGGGCATACTGATTACCTATTCTCCAGATCTGTCTCAATATTATCCTTACGCGCTGACTTTACGTTCCGCAAAGCTATTTTAAATGGGTCTGCACTGCATTCTCAAAACATCTTCTTTAACGCCGCTTTCAGCACAGCTCCTGAATCCATGGTCTCAATTTCCTCAACGGCATTTACCGCCTTCACTGCGTCCGCCCTTCCGTATCCAAGAGAAACCAGCGCTTCCACCGCCTCTTTTTTCTGCGCGTTATCCACGGCTTCTGCCTCCGTTTCAACGCCTTCCACCTCTCTTCCGATCACGGTGTCCTCAATCCGCACTTTGCCCTTAAGCTCCAGAATCAACCGCTCCGCCGTCCTGGCTCCCACTCCCGGCGCTTTGGAAATTGCTTTCACATCCCCGGTTATAATTGCATATCGCAGAGAATCTGCGTCAAGCACGGACAAAATAGCCAGCGCCCCCTTAGGGCCAATTCCGCTTACTGTGATACACTTTCTAAATATATCCAGATCACCCCGGGCCAAAAAACCATACAGCTGTACCGCATCTTCCCGGACGCTTGTATAAGTATATAATTTAATCCGATTCCCTATTCCCGGAAGCTTCGCAGCCGTAGCTGAAGATATCTTCACATTATAGCCCAAACCGTTAACATCTAAAACAACATTATCTTCCGAAATATCATCTATGGTTCCATTTACATATGCTATCATATCTTTCCTCTTGCAAAACCGCCTTCCAAACAAACACTCAGTAACGCCACCGATATACCGCACACTTTTTACTTTCTCTAGTATAGCACAAACGAACATATGTTTCAAGCTGTTTTTAAAATCTTTCGATATACCACGGCAAAACAAATCAGATGGACCAGAAACGTCAGCGCCCAGCTGATAGGGTAGGAAATATACAGACAGGCCAGTGTGCGATGATTCTGGAACACGGTATAAATCCACACCACCCGGAACAGACATGCTCCTGTCAATGATACCAGCATGGGCATAATCGCATACCCCATTCCACGCAGAGCCCCCACAATCACATCCATCATACCACACAGAAAATAGGTCACACAGATATACCCCATGCGCAATACGCCAAAGGAAATAACCTCCGGATCCGGCGAATAAAGCTGCAGCAAAACTCCGGCAAGAAAAAACGCACCGTTGCCCATAACCAACCCCACCAAGATCACCAGCCCTTCGCAGATCAAAAGTACCTTTCCGATCCTCTTATACTGCCTGGCACCATAGTTTTGCCCGCAGAAGCTGATGGTCGCCTGATGAAAAGCATTCATGGCCGTATAGACAAATCCCTCTATATTGCTGCCAGCAGTATTTCCTGCCATGGCAACAGATCCAAAGCTGTTTACGGAGGACTGGATCAGCACATTGGATATGGAAAACAGTGCTCCCTGCATTCCTGCCGGAATTCCAATCTGTATCATTTTCAACAGCTTGTCCGGCACAATCCGAATCCCTTTTAATTCCAGGCGATACACACTGTCGGAACGAATCAGACACCGAACTACCAGCACGGCCGAAATTGCCTGGGAGATAACAGTGGCGGCAGC
>CAJTPN010000002.1:0-89833 GCA_910578185.1 uncultured Acetatifactor sp. | reverse complement strand
TCAAAATTACATTCACAACACCCGCCATCAAAAGATAATAGAGAGGACGTCTGGTATCTCCCACGGCCCGCAGAACCGCACTTCCAAAGTTATATACCATCATAAAAGGCATTCCCCCAAAATAAATCCGCATATAAAGTACGGAATGGGCAATGACATCTTCCGGGGTTCCCATCCACAGCAGAGCCGGACGGGACACAAAAAACCCCGCAAAAATCAAGATAACACCGCTGATAGCCGCCGTCGCCACAGTGGTCTGCACCATTTCCTTCAGCTCGTCTTTCTGCCCTGCACCATAAAACCTTGCCACCAAAACATTTGCTCCCACCGACAGCCCGATAAACAGATTCACGATAAGATTTGTCAGTGAACCTGTGGATCCCACCGCCGCAAGCGCTTCATTTCCGGCAAAGCGTCCCACCACAACGATGTCCGCTGCATTGAACAACAGCTGCAAGATTCCTGACAGCATCAACGGTACATAGAAAATAAGGATCTTGCCCAGCAAGGGACCATTACACATATCTATCTCATATTTTTTGGAAGAAGATTTTTCCATGATCACGCTAACCTCCCTCGGCCCGATACGGAGAATACGCTCTTCCGAAATCTGCCGACACAATATACAGCGGAGTGTAAAAACTCCGCTGTATTTCATCTACCCATATTTATTTCCTTCATTGAAACACTTTTTGTGGCAAAACAAACTATTGATTGTTGATATAATTGATCAGACCCTCAGAAGCGATAATCTTCTGCATAAATTCAGGAAATGCCTGCCCCTGGAAACTGACTCCCTTAGTCAAATCCGTAATGATACCAGAGTCAAAATCCACTTCCACTTCATCTCCGGCATCAATACCGCCGGCCGCCTCCGGACATTCAATAATGGGCAGCCCTATATTAATGGCATTCCTGTAAAAAATCCTTGCAAAGGTCTCCGCAATCACACAGCTGATCCCAGCCGCTTTAATTGCAATCGGCGCATGCTCCCTGGACGAGCCGCAGCCGAAATTCTTCTGCGCCACAATAATGTCTCCCTTGCGGACTTTGCTGACAAAATCCCCATCAATATCTTCCATACAATGAGATGCCAGCTCCGCAGGATCGGAAGAATTCAGATATCTTGCAGGAATGATTACATCCGTATCCACATTGTCGCCGTATTTAAAAACCGTTCCTTTTGCGTTCATCGTTTTATTTCCTTTCTCCGGTTCTGTTTCTGTTTCCTTAGCGGTTGACGTAATACGCACCCTTATAACCCGACTTCCTATGATATATTCTTGCCTTGTCAAAGTAAACTTTTCTTACAGTTCCTCCGGGTCCGCAATCACGCCCTTCACAGCACTTGCAGCAGCCACCGCAGGACTTGCCAGATAAATCTCAGAAGAAACATGCCCCATACGTCCCACAAAATTACGGTTTGTGGTTGAAACACATCTCTCTCCCTCCGCAAGAATACCCATGTAGCCGCCCAGACAGGGGCCACAGGTAGGCGTGCTGACAATGGCTCCCGCTTCAATGAATATCTTTAACAGCCCTTCTTCCATGGCCTGCATATAAATCGCCTGTGTAGCAGGAATCACAATACAGCGCATCCCTTTTGCCACATGTCTGTTTTCCAGGACCCTGGCCGCAATCCTCAAGTCGTCCAGACGTCCGTTGGTACAGGAACCGATGACGACCTGGTCAACAGCAACAGGTTCCATCTCCTTTATCTCGTCAATGGTATGTGTATTTTCCGGCAGATGTGGGAATGCAACCGTAGGCCGCAAAACGCTCAAGTCAATGGTATACTCCGCATCATAAACCGCGTCCTGATCCGCCTCATAAATCCTGTAAGATTTTTGAGAATGTGTCTTAATATATTCCTCCGCCAAGGCATCCACAGGAAATATGCCGTTCTTACCTCCCGCTTCGATGGCCATATTGGCTATGGTAAAACGATCGTCCATGGAAAGATTTGCTATGCCGTCCCCCACAAATTCCATGGATTTATACAATGCGCCGTCCACGCCGATCATCCCTATGATATGTAAGATCACATCCTTGCCGCTGACCCACTTCCCAGGCCTTCCCGTGAGTGTAAAACGGATTGCCGCAGGTACCTTAAACCATGCCTTACCGGTAGCCATGCCCGCCGCCATATCAGTGCTTCCCACCCCTGTGGAGAATGCTCCCAGCGCACCATATGTACAAGTATGGGAATCAGCTCCGATGATCACATCCCCAGCCACCGTAAGCCCTTTTTCCGGAAGCAAGGCATGTTCAATCCCCATCTCTCCCACCTCAAAGTAATTGGTGATTTGGTTCCTGCGTGCAAATTCCCTTACACATTTGCAATGTTCCGCGGACTTGATATCCTTGTTCGGCACAAAATGATCCGGCACCAGTGCAATCTTATCTTTATCAAAAACGCCTTTGGCCTGTATTTTATCCATCTCCTTGATGGCCACAGGACTCGTAATATCATTGCCCAACACCAAATCCAGCCTGGCCTCAATCAACTGCCCCTGACGTACCTCCTCCAGTCCCGCGGCGGCAGCCAAAATCTTTTGCGTCATTGTCATTCCCATATCTTTATCCATTCCTTTCCATGAAAATTTACCAATGCAGATTCGCCCTTAAACAAGATAATAACACAGTTGCAGCCATTGTTCAAATACAAGTTATTGATTTATCTTACTGAGTTCCACCTATTCGCCCGAAGCGTTTTATTTCTTATAGAGATTGGAAACCTCATTGCATGTGTCCTCAGAAAGCTTCCCCTTTCCCTTTATATTCCATGTAGTGATTACTTTAAACAGATCACCGTCCACTTCCAGCTCCAATGTTCCCCCCTGTAATTCCATGAAGCTCTTGGCAATCGCCAGTCCAAGCCCGCTGCCCTCCGTATTGCGGGATGTATTTCCCCTGACAAATCGCTCCGTCAGTTCTTCCGCTTCTACCGTTATCTCCTGAGCCGAAATATTCTTCAGCGTAATCACAACCGTATCGTCAATTCTAAACCCGTTCACATACACTCTGGTTCCCTGTAAGGCATACTTTGCAATATTGCCGAAGAGATTCTCGTAAATCCGGAACGTTTTCTGGCTGTCCAGAGGCAGTATTACTTTTTCCTCCGTCAGATTCATCCTCACGTCCAGACCTGACTCGTTCATTTTGTCCGACATTTCAAATTCTACCTGCTTTACCAAATTCATGATATCAACATCCATGATATTCAAAGTGATATTCTGAGAATTTGCCTTGCTGAACTCAAATAAGTCCTCGATCAAGCTCTTCAGTCTCAGAGACTTTCTTTCCAATATCTCCAGATATTCTCTGCGCTGATTCTCTGTCAGATCCTCTTTTTTCAGCAGATTCACATAGGTTATGATCGCCGTCAGCGGGGTCTTTAAATCATGAGACATATTGGTCACAAGCTCCGTCTTGATACGCTGACTCCGAACCTCCATGGTCACTGCCTTTTTCAACCCGTCCTGAATCTGAAATACCTGTTCTCTGAACGGTTCAAAAACCCCCAGATCTTCGTTGATGGTAACGTTTAGATTGCCGTTGGCAATTTCATCCACCGCCTTCAAAAGGACCTTATATTTCTCCTGCAGATCGCTGACATACTTTCTCAAAATCACATACAGCACTACGGAATAAACCAAAGTGATGGCAAATCCGCCGATCCATAGACTGCCGATGAAAAACAGGATAAGGGCGTTCACCAGCAGCAGCTTCAGGATGGCCCGGTGCGCATCCTGCGTCAAATCCAGATGCACCAACGCCTCATAGACACCGATCGCCTTGTGCTTTACAAAAGGGAAGAAACGGTATATCAAGCTTCTTTGTTTAATATATTCTTTCAATCCCATACCTCTGATCGCTCTTGCACAAACCCCAATGTACCAGCCGCAGAAAAAGAACAACGTAAGCACCAGTAAATTAAAAATAGTAACCAGAAATTCTGCCTCTCCGCCAAACAGCGGGAGGTAATCCCTCACTGCCTTATACGCTCTGCCCCCGGCCACATAGGATACCATCGTGACGATGGTATCTTCCAGCCCATAAAGGAAAAAGACACCTGTCAAAAGCGCTTCCAGTGGTATGGCACAAACCTTTTTATCCCGCCAAGGTTTCGCCTTTTCCGGCAAAGGCAACAATAATCCCAACAGGAACATACCTAACAGGCACAGAAAAAGAATTCCGCTCACACCGCAATTCCGGTACGCATTTACAACAACACCATATGAGTAGGAACGATAGTAAGAGAACTCATATCCATTTGTAATGGGATACCCCCCCCATGTGTCAGAATCGTACCCACCTCCCATCTTTTCCCAAGTATCCTTGGAAACCGCAAATATTACGGTACAATCCACCGGCGTCATCATCCTGCCATATTTATTGATGACAGAGGCCAGACTTTGAGCGGTATCCTCTCTCACGGCCTCATTAGCAAATTTTCTCACCCGGTTTTCGTTCATGCCACAGATGGCATCTCCTATGGTTACATTGCCCGTACTGTCAAAAACAAAGCTCAAAAGGAAATACTGCGCCTCGCTTCCCCGCTCTATGTCAGAAGCCGACATATTGGTCAGATACTTTCCTGTATTATGATCCCTGATAATGTAATCGTAACTGCTGTTTAAAACAGTAAAAAAGTTTTCCAACTGTTGAAAATATTCCGTCACCGACTCCAATTCCCGCAGCAGACTTCTGCATTCCTCATAAGTAAGGCTCTTTTGCTCCTCCCCTGCCTCCGTCTCTCCATTTTCTTCCATCATCATCAGTTCATTCATATACCGATTCAGCCGCTCCTCATCTAAAAGCCACTGATATTCTTCATCCAGATTCAGATAGAGATCCGTATAATTCAATGTCTCCTCGGAACGGGAATTATACAAGTCCCGGTAGAGCAGATAACAGCTCTGATAGAGCCAGGAGATATTATTCACATCCTCTATGGGACTGCTCATGTTTTTTTCCGCATTTGTCCGAAAGAAACTGTAAAAACAACTAAAAAACACTGCACAGACAAAGCAAATGAGACCGCCCTGCACTGCCCACTGCATCCCTTGATACCGCCCCATACCTGTCTTCTTTGAAACGGCATTCTCGTGCAGAAGCATCTCTTCTTTTTTCTTCTTTTTCTTTCCAAACAGCCCCATATGCCAACCTCCTGACAATATTCGCGCAAAGCCGCCGCTTTTGCCAGTTCAAAAGCTCACTTTGCCTTATCATTTTCCGTTACTGTCGGTCAATCTTGTATCCCACCCCCCACACAACCTTTAGGTACTTGGGATTCTTGGGATCAATTTCAATTTTTTCTCTGATATTCCTGACATGTACCATGATTGTGTCCGTGTTCACCGCCTTTTCGTTCCACACCCGCTCATAGATCTCATCCGCCGAAAACACTCTCCCGGGATTCTTGATCAGAAGTTGTACAATCTTAAACTCCATGGGCGTTAATTTTACCGGTTCGCCGTCCACAGTCACTTCCACCGTGTCTTCATTCAGTTCCAATCCCCCTATGGAATAAACATGATCCTTACCCCCGTCCTCTTTCACTGCAGCCAGATATTTGGAATACCTGCGCAGATGAGAATTGACTCTGGCTAAAAGTTCCAGCGGAGTAAAAGGTTTCGTCACATAATCATCCGCCCCCATATTTAACCCCATAATCTTATCTACTTCTTCCGATTTGGCGGAAAGCATGATAATTGGGAACTCATGCTCCATAGAACGCAGCTTCATCAGCATAGTTACACCATCCATAACCGGCATCATAATATCCACAATGGCCAGATGAACTTCCTGCTGTTCAATTACCTTTAATCCCTCAGCCCCATTTTCCGCCTGATAAACTTCATACCCCTGATTTCTTAAATAAATCTCGATCCCCTCTCTGATATCCTTGTCATCCTCCACAACCAAAACATGATACTTCTCTTCCATCTATTTACCTCTCCCTATAAGATTTATGTGAAGTCACTCGCCGTCTGCCTGTCTCAGAAGCATCCCCTTCTTTTCTGCATCACGTGAACCCACATAACATCATTATAATGATGCGCCGCCTTTGTGGCAACTATTTCTTCGCGATGGCAACATCCCGTAAGTATCAAAACGGCAGCAGGAAAATGTCAATGATCTCATAGCCGTAATTCAAAAACGGATATCATCGGAATATCCTAAGTATATGGAGGAAAAGTAAACTGCAACTACATAGAATTCACAAGAATTTCTAAAGATATTATTAGAAAATAAAGAAATGGCAGGATGTAAAAATACCATCCCGCCATGAATAAATCGTTATTTCACACTTAGTTGTTGATCAGCTTGTCATCTTCATTATTCCAGCTGTAGAGCTTCCTGATCTCTTCGCCAACCTTCTCAGAAGGATGCTCGGATGCCAGCTTTCTCATAGCCTTGAAGTGAACCTGCTTTCCTGCGGGAGACATATCCAGCAAAAATTCTTTTGCAAAGCTTCCGTCCTGGATATCGCTCAGAATTTTTTTCATAGCCTTCTTAGTGTCTTCGGTAATCAACTTAGGCCCGGTAATATAATCACCATACTCAGCCGTATTGGAAATGGAGTAACGCATTCCTGCAAAACCGCTCTGATAGATCAGATCCACAATCAGCTTCATCTCATGGATACATTCAAAATATGCATTTCTCTCATCATAGCCAGCTTCCACCAAGGTTTCAAATCCGGCCTGCATTAAAGCGCATACGCCGCCGCAAAGTACTGCCTGTTCTCCAAACAAATCCGTCTCTGTCTCCGTGCGGAAAGTGGTTTCCAGCACACCGGCTCTTGCACCGCCGATACCAAGCGCATATGCCAGTGCAATATCCTGGGCTTTCCCTGTGGCATCCTGCTCAACGGCTATCAGACAAGGAACCCCCTTTCCTTCCTGATACTCGCTCCTGACCGTATGTCCGGGTCCCTTGGGAGCAATCATGGTGACATCCACATCTGCGGGCGGTACAATACAGCCAAAGTGAATGTTGAAACCATGTGCAAACATCAGCATATTGCCTGCTTCCAGGTTGGGTTCAATGTCTTTCTTATAGAGATCCGCCTGTTTCTCGTCATTGATCAGGATCATGATAATATCAGCCTTCTTTGCCGCCTCAGCTGCTGTGAACACTTCAAAGCCCTGCTTTACTGCCTTATCCCAAGATTTGGAACCCTCATACAACCCAATGATTACATGGCAGCCCGACTCCTTCAGGTTCAGCGCATGTGCGTGCCCCTGGCTGCCATAGCCGATAATCGCGATGGTCTTTCCCTCTAATAAGGATAAGTTACAATCCTCCTGATAAAAAATCTTTGCCATTTTTCTTTCCTCCGTTTTCTTTTCTTCCTTCATTAATCTATAACTGACAGGATTGTCCCTTTGTTTTGCCCTGTTATGGGCATTCGCCCTGACGGCAACCCTGGAGCTAATCTATGAATGCTATATGTTCCGTACCTCTTCCAAGTCCGGCGATACCTGTCCTGGCCTGTTCCAATATCTCGTAACCGTCCAGAAGACCGATAAATGCGTCTATCTTCTGCTGGTTACCGGTGAGTTCAATCATCAAGCTCTCCGGCGCCACATCAATAATTTTGGCCCGGAAAATATCGGCAACCGCAATGATGCTCTGCCGCTGTTCGGCAGCCGCCCGAACCTTGATCATTATCAATTCCCGGTATACGCTCTGTTCCGGCAGCAATTCTCTGATATCACGCACATCCTCAAGCTTGGCAAGCTGTTTCTCAATCTGTTCCAATATCTCGTCATCTCCTGAAGCCACGATGGTAATTCTGGTAAAACGAGGATCCGCCGTGACGCCTGCCGTAATACTTTCAATATTATAACCTCTTCTGGAAAAGAGCCCTGTGATGCGGCTCAGCACACCGGATGTATTATTTACAAGAAGCTGAAAGACCTTTTTTTGCATATTTGTTCCTCCCTTGACCTTTTATAACTCTTTGCATGCGCTTGGAAATTTCACAATCACCGCAGGCAACTATATAAAATCGCATTGAGACACAATTTTAATTTCATAGCCGAACTATTACCTTTGTAATCATAACAAGTTCTGCCAAACTTGTCAACAAAACCAAAATGTATTAACCTTCATCATTTTCGCCGCATTTAGGCAAAGCCAGCGTCCCCGTTCTTGCAACCTCCACAATGCTGATGCTTTGCAGCATCTTTATAAATATTTTCACCCTTTCCGGCTCATCGCAAATCTGTATCATCATAAAGTGTTTGGACATATCTACGATCTGTGCCTTCATAATATCGCACAGTTCCACAATCTCCCGACGATTGTTCTTATTATATTTCACCTTTATCAACATCAATTCCCTTGCGATGCACTGCTGCTGGGCAAATGTTCTGACCTTGATCACATCAAGCTTTTTATTCAGCTGTTTTTCGATCTGTTCAATCGTCCTCTCATCTCCGCTGCTCACAATGGTCATACAGGATACCGCAGGGTCATCCGTCTCCCCCACCGCAAGACTGTCTATGTTAAAGCATCGTCTTGAAAACAATCCCGCCACCTTACACAGTACACCGGAGCGGTTCTCAACCAATACCGAATAAATCCTTTTCTTCATCACACACCCCCTTCTATACCAAGTCCATCGGATCAATGATACACTCCAGCAGCACGGAAGTATTTCCTGCCAAAAATGCCTCTATGGTCTCGTCACATTTTTTCATATCTGCAAGCCTCAAAAACGAAATTCCAAATGCGGCGGAAAGCTTTTCCAGATCGGGGCTTCCTGTCAAGTCAACCACGGAATAGTGGTCCTTATAGGTAAAATGCTGATATTGTCGAACCATTCCCAGATAGTTATTTTTCAACACAACAATCTTAACCGGAATATCATGCTGACGCATGGTGGCCAGTTCCATCATGGACATCTGAAATGAGCCGTCACCGCATACTGCAACTACCTGCCTTTCCGGTGCGGCAATCTTTGCGCCTATGGCTGCAGGAATGGAATATCCCATGGTTCCCATTCCACCAGATGTCAGAAACTTCCCCTTTCTTACTTTCGCATACCCGCAGGACCAAATTTGATTTTGGCCCACATCCGCCACATAGACGGCATCTTCTTCCATCCTCTCCGAAAGCCTGGAGATAAATTCCGCCGGGTCCACATACGCCGGATCTGGTGTGCGCACTTTCTTCATGGTTTTGCGATATTCCTCCAGCACTTCAATCCATGCCTGGCTGCTGCAGCTGAATTCCTCTTTCTCCAAATCGTTAAAAATGTGTTTTGCATCTCCCACCAAAGGTATGGTGGGCCCTGCATTTTTCCCTATCTCCGCAGGATCCACATCAATGTGTACCAGCACTTTATCCTTTGTAATTAAATCCGGCTGATTTACTGCCCGATCGGCCACCCTGGCCCCCACCATGAGGAGCAGATCGGATTCATTCATGGCCCGATTGGCGCAGGCCTTTCCGTTGTTGCCCACCATCCCGTAATACAATGGATGCTCCGTTGGCATAACACCGATTCCCATCATGGTAGAAACTACCGGTATCCCATGCTTTTCCGCAAAGCATTGAAGTTCGTTTTCCGCTTCGCTTAAAAGGACCCCTCCGCCCGCACAGACAAGAGGCCTTTTTGCCTTTTCCAATTCCCTGATTACCTTTTTGATCTGTACTACATTTCCCTTCACTGTCGGCTTATAAGTGCGCAGGGATACCTCTTCCGGATATTTAAACCTGCTGATAGCCGCATTTTGAATATCAATGGGAATGTCGATTAAAACCGGTCCCTTCCGGCCCGTATTCGCGATATAAAAGGCTTCCTTAAATACCTTTGGAACCTCATTCACATCCTTGACCAGATAACTGTATTTCACAAATGATTCCACAGCTCCGGTGATATCCGCCTCCTGAAACACATCGCTTCCCAAAAGCTCGCTGTTCACCTGTCCCGTAATACAGATCAGCGGAATGCTGTCCGCAAAGGCCGTGGCAATTCCGGTGATCACATTGGTTGCACCCGGACCGGATGTAACCGCGCAGACTCCCGGCTTTCCTGTAATCCTGGAAACACCACTGGCCGCATGGGCCGCATTCTGTTCTGTTCTGATTAAAATGGTTCGAATATCAGAATTTAAAATACTATTATAAAACGGGCAAATGGCAACGCCGGGATATCCAAATACCGTGGTAACTCCCTCCGCTTCCAGACACTTGACAACCGCATCCGCACCTATCATTTTTATCCTCCTTTAAAATTCCGTCCTGGGCCTTTGGCGCATTGTGTACTACAGTCCCCACACATAAAAGAAATTTCAACGGCCAAAAAGACAACGGCAATATTTTTTCCGGGCGATCCGACTCATTTACACAAGGCTCTTTGCCAGCTTTACCGCCTCTGCGGCGTCAGCGGAATAGCCGTCTGCACCGATCTCATCCGCATACTCCTGAGTGACCACCGCTCCGCCAATCATGATTTTGGCATTCACTTTCTCTTCTCTTGCCAGATCCACGACTTCTCTCATTCGCTGCATGGTGGTAGTCATCAAAGCCGACAGCGCAATGATCTGTGCATGGTTTTCTCTGGCTGCTCGGACAATCTCCTCTTTTGGCACATCCTTACCCAGGTCTATGACCTGAAATCCATAATTTTTCAGCATCAAAGCCACCAGATTTTTACCGATATCGTGAATATCCCCTTCCACCGTGGCAATCACCACCACCGGCCTGTCTTTGGTATCGCATTCCTGAAGCAAAAGCGGCTCCAATACCTCTATGGCATTTTTCATTGCCTCCGCACTGGCTATCAGCTGCGGCAGGAAATATTTCCCCTTGTCAAATAACTCCCCCACCTGATTAATTGCAGGAAGCAAAACTTCATTTAACAATACCGAAGGGGTCTCTCCCTGTGTCAGCGCCTGGCGGGTCTGTGAAGCAATCCCGCCTCGGTTCCCCTTCATAACGGCATGATACAACGCATCTCTCACAGAATTATCCATATTGTCCTTCTGCATTTCACCTTCTTTAAGTTCTTGGATACTTTCCTTGGAAGGATTTCCTTCCAGAATGCTCTTCTGTACGTAACCAGCATCCGATCTTTTGGTATCCGTTCCCTTCTTCTCCCTGTTCTGTGCCACAATACCCGCATACTCAATATAACGAATATCCGCTTCCTGCTTCGCAAGCAGCAAATCCGTGGCAAGGGCACATCCCACAAGCAGCTCCTGAGAAGGATTCGCAATGGCCATTGTAAGCCCCTCTCTGATGGCAAGGGTCAGAAAAGCCGTGTTGACAAAACTTCTCTCCGGCATTCCAAAAGAGATATTCGACAAACCGCAGATCGTAGCCAACCCCTTTTCTCTGCAATAACGGATAGTTTCCAGGGTTTCCAGCGCTGCCTGCTTATTTGCGCCAACGGTAGCTACCAGCCCGTCCACTACCACGTCATCCTGCGTCATTCCAAGAGCGTATGCTCTTTCCAGCACAGTTTCAATAATCCGCTTTTTCTCTTCAATATTTTCCGGCAGCCCACTATCGGAAAGTGGAAGCAAAATAAACATTGCACCGTACTTTTTTACAATCGGCAAAAGTTTTTCATATTTTTCTTTTTCCAGCGACACCGAATTGACCAAAGCCCTGCCAGGATAATGCCGCAGGGCAGCCTCAAGCACATCCACATGGCTGGAATCCAGCGACAGCGGCAGATTCGTCACACTTCCCACTTCTTCTATAGCCTGCAGCATCATGGCTTTCTCGTCGATACCACTCATCCCCATATTAATATCAAGAATTCTGGCGCCACAAGATTCCTGCTCTTCTGCAAACTGCAATACTTTTTCAAAGCTGCCCTCCCGAAGCTGTGCCTGCAAAGCTTTTTTCCCGGTAGGATTAATACGCTCTCCAACGATCATAAAGTTGCCGTCCAGGCCAAATTCTACTGTCTCGTGCTCCGAAGTCAGACAGCGCAGCCCTTCCTTCCTTCCGGTTACGGCTCGAACCGGCCCGACGCCAAAAGCATCACGCATTGCCCGAATAAATTCCGGTGTCGTTCCGCAGCACCCTCCCAGTAAAGACGCTCCCGACTCCACCAGCACCCGCATTTCTTCCACAAATTCTTCTGCATTCATATTGTAACAGGTCATCCCCTGCCGATCCAGATACGGAATTCCCGCATTTGGCTTTGCTACAATGGGAAGCCCCCTGGTATATGCCGTCATATCCTCCACAAGCTGCCGCATTCCTGCCGGTCCTGTGGAACAATTCACACCTATCGCAGCCGCTCCCAGGCTTTCCAATACCACGGCAGCCGTCTTGGCGTCCGTACCATAAAGAGTTCTTCCGTCCGCTTCAAACGTCATTGTCACCATAACCGGAAGATCACAGGACTCTTTTGCCGCAATCAATGCTGCTCTTGCCTCAGCCAGACTCATCATCGTTTCTACCACCAGCAGATCCACTCCTGCTTCCTGCAATGCCGTAATCTGCTCTCGATATAGTTCGATCAATTCCTCCAATCCCATTATACCCATGGGTTTTAGCTGCTCTCCGGTCATTGTCAAGTCCCCTGCCACATAGACCGGATGATCAGAACCCAAGGCAGCCTCCTTGGAAATACCCACCAATCTCTTCACAATGGAACCCAGTTGATCTTCCAATCCATACTCAGCAAGCTTGATCCTGTTTGCGGTAAATGTCGGCGCGTAAAGGATATCCGTCCCTGATGCCACATACCGTTTCTGCAAATCCAATAGAATATCGGAATGCTCCAATATCCATTTTTCAGGACAGACACCTGAGGGCATACCAGCCCTGACCAGATTCGACCCTGTAGCCCCATCCAGATAAACATACGACTTTGTAATATTTTTAAATTCTTCTCTTGTCATCTCATATTCACCTTATCCTCAAAAAACCTATTTTATATCATACCACAGACCTGTTTTGGTAGTAAAGGTGCGTATTTATCCAAAACTCTTGCGAAAAACCTCAAATTATGTTAAAATTTCATAGTACTTTTTAGCCATTTTGCCAATCAACATGAATCGGAGGTTCCTGAAATTGAAAATAAAGGAAAAAATAAAGATGATCTGCTCCGTGATCATTAGCATTATGTTGCTCACGGCCTGTGGCGAAGATCCCATATTGAGCCAGTTTCGGAAAAATATAGACGATTTCTGTACAAAGATTTCGGAAATAGATACAAAAATTAATCAAATTGATGCGCAGTCAGATAGTTCAGCCCAGGAGCTCTTGTCCTATCTGGACGAATTAGATCTAGTTTTTCGCAATTTCGCACAATTAGATTTTCCGGATGAATTTAAATATCTGGAAAATCTGGCTGATGAATCCAGTCAGTACATGACAGAAGCGGTAAAATACTTTCATGATGCCTATGTCAATGATTCTTATGATACAACTTCAGCAGAATATGCAAGACAATATTATTCCCGAGCATATAAGAGAATCCAGATCATTATCACATTCCTTCATGGAGAAACGCCGAATGACGCAGATTTGTCCATAGAATACAGCACCGAATGACATCATATATCAAAAAAACACCCACCAGCTTGATGCCGATGGGTATTTTCTTACTTCAAAATCTTAATAGCGCCGAGTAAGGGAACTTCCTTCTCTTCCTCTTTAATTGCGGAAACGAGCCCCAGGATCCAGAACACGAATACCACCAGGCTTACAATTCCTGCTACAATACCTACGATCGGAATAACTGCCAGCACGGAAAGAATCATCTGTGTTACAACAATTACAAGTGCCTGATTCAAATGGAATTTCGCACCCTCTTTATCTCCGGCCAAAAATGCTACAAGCCATCCAATAATGGTGAGATAAGCCACAATGCCTGTTACCTTTTTATCCATAATCTCCCTCCTTTCTTTCTAAATCCTTTTTACAATATATAACAGTATCGGATAAAGATATCACCAACCATTAAATATATTGCATTTATTGTATTGTAACTCCCCATAAAAGCCTCAAAGCATTTTTTATGAGGAAATTGCAACCTATGACAAAAACAGCCCCGTATAAATACCATGGGTGAAATTTCCATCCATGTATCCTTTTAATACCAAGCCTGTGTAACCCCTGGGTTACCATAAATCCGCCCCCGATAACTACCATGTATAGTACCAGAGGATGATACCATATGGACAGTAGAATATGCCCTTGCAACAACGCGGTTACCGCTCTGGTACCTCCGCACCCGGGACAATAAATTCCCACTACGGAAGAAAGGAAGCAGGGAAATTGTGGCAGAATATATCGCAATACCGAAAAATATAAAATTCCTGCCAGGATACCCAACGCCAAAAACACAAGACCAATATGGAATAATTCCGTCTCAAGCTCTTTCTTCATCCGATGCCGCCTATGTACAAACTTCCTACGCTCATCCAGATATTAATACCAATAGTCCAAATACCCATTGTCGGTGTATTGAAAGATGCTTATAATAAACCATGCATAATAAATCAGCATTACGACACCTAAAATCAATCCGATAATCGAACACACAAGCGCTGCAATTCCCAATCCGTTTTTGTTGTCCCTATTACCCAAAATAGAACATACAAGTCCCACAATTCCCAAAATAATACCCGGAATTCCATAACAACAGCTGGTACATATCGCTAATATTCCACATACCAGCCCTGCAATCTGAAGACCGTTAGCCTTGTCACTGGGTACATTTTCCACTGTCACCTGATATGGTATATTGGCTGTATTATCCTGATAATTGCTGTATTGACCATTTGGATTACCATTTGTGCCCGCACCCATATTGTTTTGACCATTATTGTCAAAATTATTTCCATCCATACTCAAGTCTCCTAACTATTCCAGTTTCGTCTCTTCGTTCGACTCCTCGCCCGATATCACCCTAGATATCCTTTTCAGGTACTCTCCACTTCAAGACTGTTTTTCATATCTATTTCATTGTATCATTTTTTTTCGGATACATCAATGAAAATAAGAAATAATTTCTGCTAATTTTGTAGCCAAGGCACTGATCTCCTGTGTGGAAGCATTCAGCTGCTCAACCGACTGTGTTACCATACTGGTAGATGCTGTAGTTTCTTCGCTGGAGGCCGCATTTTCCTCCGACAAGGCGGAAAGATTTTCCACAACCTCTTCAATCTTTCTCCGCACTTCATTGATCTTTGCAATTTCTGCCTGCACGTTCATGGTACGCTCAAACATAATGTTGACATTGGAAAGAACATTGTTAAAGTCTTTCTGGGTATTGCGGAGCTTTTCAATCTGATTTTTGGTATTGTTGCTCAAAAGGGTGGTCAGATCCGAGGTTTCTTCAATGTTTTCTACCAGTTCCTTTATAATATTCTCAATCTCAGCTGCAGATTTGGAGCTGTCTTCCGCAAGCTTGCCTACCTCCAGCGCCACCACACCAAAGCCCTTTCCCTGTTCACCTGCTCTGGCAGCCTCAATGCTTGCGTTCAAGCTCAAGAGATTTGTCTGGGAAGCAATATCGCTGATCACATTGACAACTTCCTGAATCCTTGTGGCGGCATTTACATTGACTGCAGACTGCCCCACAATCTTCTCCACCGACTCATTGGTTTCCATGTTAATCCGTATCAATTCTTCCATGGCCTTCTGCGCATTTTTACTTGTATCCTGCGTATCGTCCGCCGCAGAGGCCAGATTATTGATCTCACCCACTATTTTTTCAATGGAAGACCCCATTGCCTCAATGCTGACCGCAGCATCCTGCGTATCGCTGGCCTGGGAGGTTGCGCCGTTGGCCACATCCTCAATGGCACGTGAAACCTCGCTGATGGAATTGTGCGTATTTTCAGCCACATTTGCCAACGTGCTGGCGCCGCCCTTCATTACATCGGAACTGTTTCGGATCTCCCCTGTGATATGCCGGAACCTTTCCGCCATGCTGTTAATACTGTCAGCCAAAAGCCCCAGTTCATCCTTTTTATTTAAAATGCCAGCCTGCGCATGGACATTCAATGTGCCGGACTCCATCATAACAACCGCGTCCACGCAGCTTTGAATCGTTTTAATCAAATTGAGCGTCATGATCAGTACGGCCACAGTACTGACAAAAAGCAAGACCACCAGCGCAACGGCAATCACCACCAACGCTTTGTTGATATCTCTGGAAATGCTTTCACTGGGAACTCCTGCAAAAAACATTCCCACAATAGAACCATCCGAATTATACATGGGTCTATAATAACTATGATAATTCTCGTCGTTTATGACAGTACCCGCATTATAATAGTCTTCTCCTCCCCGCAAGACTGTGTTTATCGCCGCTTCACCTGCCTGAGTATTTACATAACGTTCTCCGTCGTCTCCGCGAACCGTGGTCATTACACGGGTATCCCCCCAAAATATGGTAAAATGCACATTATCCTGCAGATGAATCTGATCAATCAAATCATATGTATTATATAAATCATTGCCGCCCTTGGAAAAGTGCTCCCCGTCATATGCCCAGTCGCCGGGATATAGCTTTTCATAGGACTCCAGAACTGCATTACATAAATTTACAACACGTGTCTTCGAAAGCCCTTCCAGGCTTGTACTCAAAGAGGTGGCACTGATTGCAAATAGAGTCAAACCGACTGCAACCGCCGGCACCAATGTTAATAGAAGCAACTTTATTCTCAATCCCCTAGCTTTTTGCCTTTTCATCCCTCTAACTCCTCTCGTTATTCCTGCATGATTTAGTAAAACGCTATTTGATACCTAAAATTCTTCCATTTACCAGGATTCGATTACCTCCCCCCTATAAAAATATCTATTCCATATCATTCCGCCTTTTAAGAGATTGAAATCAGTATACTACATTTTTTCACATTTTACTACCCGCTTTTCGCAATTCACCCTTTTTTCCGACAGGCAGATACCTGTCTCCACATCAAAAAGACCACTACACAAGAAAAATATGTCCTTTATCGACATAAAATAATGCCAAAACAGTTTATAAGACATTCTTATTATAACACTGTCCCGGCATTATATCAATCATTTATTTATATAAATTTAAGAATCCGGCTATTGGTAATACTGGGCCTGAGCGTTCCACAGCTCATAATATTTGCCGTCCATATCCTCCAAAAGTTCTTTATGACTGCCCATCTGCACCAGACATCCCTCATGAAACACTGCTATTTTCTCACAAAATCGACAGGATGACAGTCTGTGTGAAATATAAACAGCCGTATTATCTCCTATAATGCGATCAAAACTGGTATAAATATCATACTCCGAAATCGGATCCAATGCCGCCGTCGGTTCGTCATCTAACAGGATAAACGGTGCATTTTTATATACAGCTCTGGCAATGGCAATCTTTTGTGCTTCTCCTCCCGATATTTCCTCACCATCTTCATAATCCTTATAGAGATAAGTGTTCGCACCTTCTCGCAGTTTCTTCATCCGTGATCCAAGGCCCACATCTATCAGGCACTTTTCCGCCTTTTCCTTGTCAAAGTCGCTTCCGGAAGCCACATTTTCCCCAAGTGTAAAAGAAAATAGCTGAAAGTCCTGAAACACTACGGAAAAAAGCTCCCTGTATTCTTCCTGACGAAATTTCCTGATATCCACCCCATTTAACAGAATCTCTCCTTCTTCCGGATCATAAAGCCGACACAGCAACTTTATCATAGTAGTTTTGCCGGAACCGTTCATTCCCACCACTGCCAGCTTTTCTCCAACCTGCAGCTTCATGGAAAAATTCTTCAATGCATACCTATCACTTCCCGGATAACGAAAAGACACATTTCTAAATTCAATTCTGTAATCCCTGTCGCTGCGCTTTTCCACAGGCAATGTCCCCTGGTACTGTTCATTGCGCATCTCCAATAGTTCCATGGTACTCATGTGTTTTCTTACATGCTGAAAAAAGTCAGGAATAATCTTAACCATTCTGTCCATATCCCCAAATAATGTCATAATGCAACCGGCATATTTTACCATATCCCCTATTGGCATTTTCCCGGCCAAAGCAAGAACCGCCATAAGCAGATAAGCCCCTTTTTCAATAATCTCGCCTGAGACCACATAGCAGAATCCGCTCTTACCTTTACAGATCGCAATTTTCCTGTCAACCGCTTTGTTTTCCGGCGCATCCCAGTTGTCTAGGACATACCGTTTCAACAGTCCGCTCCCCCCATAAATACGCACATCCTTACCATTTTGATACTTATATATACTTGTATTATTTGCAAAGTCCCATCCCATTCTAATCGGCAGACCATCATCTTCATAACCTGTCGCAAGCGCATGTGTGAATGCCTTCGCATATTTGTTGCTCATTTTAGTGGTAAAAACACTGATTACTGCCAATGCCAAAACAATCGGAAATACTACATACTGCCCGGAGGCAACAAGAAGCTTTATGGAAGGAATTCCGACCACAATCGCCCCCACCAGATTCATTCCGCAAAAAATAATGTGATTCAAGTACCGGATAAATTGATAGATACCGGATTCCCAGTTGGTATCCTCCTGAATTCTGTGACGAAGCGCATCACATGTGGGGCTGCTTATCTGTGAGAAATCCATTTCCAGCATCTTCTGCTCCGTCAGCGCCTGAAATCGCTTGAACAGAATATCCTCTTCCAGGCCGACTCTGTCCATCACACCGTATTCTATAATTCGAAGCATAAACATTCCCACACAATAGAGAAGAACCTGTGTGAAAAGCTCCGCAAACGCGCTGTCGCTTCCTGCAAATTTTCCGCTCCCAAGAGCATTGAGGATATACGCTGACAAGATTAGAGACATATAATTATTTATCACATGCAAAAGATGTACCACACAATACATGGGAATATAATATTGATTCATATCCTGTACAACTTTTAACACTTTCCTTACATTTCTCAAATGACTCTTCAATGGCAGCTTACTAATTAAATCCGTTTTTATTTCCGTTTTATTTGCGCTGTCCTCTTTTACATCTTTTTTATCTTTTTTTATTTCAGACATATCAAATCCCCCCTTCCCCGATTTTTTCCGTGTAAAGCTCCTCACAGACATTATTTTTCTCTTCCGTCCCTTCTTTGTAATAACTGCTTTGAATCCGATACATTTCCGCATAGGCACCATTCTTTGCCATCAATTCTTCATGTGTACCCATTTCCAAAACCTTTCCCTTTTCCAACAGCACGATTCGATTTGAAAAGCTGGTACTGGCAAGTCTGTGAGAGATAAAGATGGACGTTTTATTTTGACAGCAATCCATATATGCCCCATAAACCTCACTCTCGGCAATAGGGTCCAGAGCCGCTGTAGGTTCGTCCAATATCAGCACTTCTCCGTCCTTATACAACGCCCTTGCCAAAAGAAGCCTTTGTCTTTGCCCGCCTGACAGCTCAATACCGCCTCTGCCAAATAATCCATCCGTTCCTGTTTCCTTAAAAATATCTTTCAGTCCCGCCCGTTCCAAAGCATCTCGAAACCTATTTTGATCTATCTTTTCCGTTTCTTTTAACACAATACTTTCATCCACCTTAAACGGCGGCATAAAAACATCCTGAAATACAACAGAAAAGAGTCCATACAATTCCGCTTTTGAAAATTCCTTTACATCGATACCATTAAATAAAATCTGTCCTTCATCCGGCTCATAAAAGCCACAGAGAAGTTTTACCAATGTGGTCTTTCCGGCTCCGTTAACGCCTACCAGTGCCAGCTTTTCTCCCGGATGAATTTTTAAATTAAAATGGCTGAAAACCGATCCCTCTCCCTCTTTGCCCTTCCGATAAGAAAAACTCACATCCCTGAACTCAATAGATATCGGTCTGGACAGCTCGGATACCTGCCTCTTGCCCAAGTTTATCTCTTCTTCCGGATACTCAAGATAATTCCGCACATGATCCGTATCATCCGCAAGTCTGCGCAGCATGCTTACGCTGCTTACGATCCCCTCAACAAAACCTGCAAAACCGCCGATTGCGGAAAAATACAGGAAAAAATCGCTGGCACTCATTCCCTTGTTCACAGCCATATATATGAGATATGCATAAGCGCCGATATTCCGAACCGCTCCGATCAGACCGTTCAAACTGGAAATTTTCCATGCCCAAAATCTTTCCCTTTTTGAAAGTTTCCTGATATCCATCAATACGCTTTCCATTCTGTCACGCAGCCAGCCTCCCATATTAAATATTCGAATATCCTTTGCTGCGTCCACATTCCCCATCGCTGATCTCACATAGTTATAATGTCTTTGGTTCTCTGCTCTCTCTCCCCTAACGCTATTCCAAAATCGAATGTCTCTCATTTTCACAAAATAGCTCACAGCCGATAACAAAAGCAGTATCCCCACCATTCCTACACTTAGTGTACTCAATACCGTGGAATACAGCACAAAGGACAGTATCCCCGCCACCGTATTCATTACCGTACTCATCATTTGTTCATTTGGGCCGTTGCACTGCGCATTATATGCCCTGAGATATGCGTTTCTCCCTTTCTCAGATTCCGTATACGCATAATCAATCTTTAGACTTTTTACAAACAGCAAAAATACCAGTCTCTGATTTTCCATTCTTGCCACAAAATTATTATAATTTGTCAATCCATGCATCAGTCCTTTGATCAAAATAAACAGCAGACCATATCCACCCAAGACCAGAATTAAAGTCCGAAGCGTCACCTGACGCTCCACCAACCCCATTGCCACCTTCGGAAAATAAAGCGATACCATATTTAAACATGGAGTAAACACTACAATCACCAACTTCACAAAAAGCACCAAGGGCGCATTTTTAAAGTAATACTTCAGCCAGAACACCAGATTTGAACATACCGAATGTGTTTTGATCTCTTTTCTTTTCTTCCCTGTCATCTTTTCATTTCTCCCTACTCCGCTCCATCCCTTCTACATTCTTTGGAGATATTGCATATTTTTCCCTTCACGCCATGAATAATGAACACATGATATCACATTTTAACTAGGGAGCAGCATTTTTTGCACGAACGGTTTTTCCTCTGCACGAACGGAAAATGATAAATAGCCCCAGCTTCCATCAACCAATTTCCTCCTCCACTTGGACAAACTTTACCTTTCAGGCAGTCAGCCTGGAATTGACTGTCTCACCTTGGCGGTCAGGACCTTGCGCCGCATACAAGCTTTGATACAGTTTCTTTTTTTAATCCTTCCGTTTCTTTTATTATGATATATTTCTGATGGTTCAGCCAATACAAAGGACATTAAAAAGGGATACCAAAGGATTCTATATCCTTTGATACCCCTATTTTACCGCATTTTCAAACTCTCAGATTTTTGAGGAAAACTTATTTGTTGTAATTTACAATCTGTCCAAAATCCTTCTTCAAGGACGCACCTCCAACCAATCCGCCGTCAATATCCGCCTGGGCAAAGAGTTCAGGCGCGCTGGACGCAGATACAGAACCGCCGTACTGGATACGGATGGCAGCCGCAGTCGCTTCATCATAGATTTCTGCAATGCAGTCACGAATTGCCTTGCACACCTCCTGTGCCTGTTCCGTAGTGGCTACCTTGCCGGTACCGATGGCCCAGATGGGCTCATAGGCAATCACTGCGTCAGCCGCCTGCTGTGCCGTCACATTCAAAAATGCAATTTTAATTTGTTGGCGAATAAAGTCAATGGTAACGCCCTGCTCTCTCTGGGTCAAGGTTTCACCACAGCAAATAATGGGAGTAAGGTCATGCTCAAAAGCCTTCAAAACCTTCTTATTCACGGTCTCGTCCGTCTCCGCAAAATACTCTCTTCTCTCGGAATGTCCGATGATTACATATTTCACACCCGCATCCACAAGCATCTCGGGAGAAATTTCGCCCGTATAGGCACCTTTCTCCTCAAAATACATATTTTCCGCCCCAATTTGAATATTGGTATCCTTCGCAGCCTCTATAGCCGGAATGATATCAATAGCAGGCACACAGAAAACCACATCCACATCATCTTTTTTTACAAGGGGCTTTAATGTCTCGATCAATGCAACCGCCTGACTGGGAGTCATATTCATCTTCCAGTTCCCGGCAATAATCTTCCTTCTTGCCATATCTGTTTCCTCTGTCATTCATCAAAATTTTTGTTATTTTCTACTTATCGTCTGCCGCCGCAACCAACGGCGTTGCTGGTTTTACGCCTTTTTACTTATCGTCTGCCGCCGCAACGCCGGGGAGGGTTTTACCTTCAAGGAACTCCAAAGATGCGCCGCCTCCGGTAGAAATATGACTCATCTTATCGCCAAAGCCTAACTGATTTACGGCTGCTGCTGAATCTCCTCCGCCGATGATTGTGGTGGCGTCTGTCTCAGCCAAAGCCTTTGCCACTGCAATGGTGCCTTTTGCCAGCGTAGGATTCTCAAATACACCCATAGGTCCGTTCCACACAACGGTCTTTGCGCTCTTTACAGCCTCTGCGTACATTTGGGCGGTCTTAGGTCCGATGTCGCAGCCTTCTCTGTCCGCAGGCATTGCGGAAGAATCATAAACTTCCACATCCACAGGCGCATCAATCGGGTTAGGGAATGCCGCAATGGTTGCGGAGTCAACGGGAAGCAGCAGCTTCTTTCCCAGCTTCTCTGCCTTTTCCAACATTTCCTTACAATAATCCAATTTCTCGTTGTCAACCAGAGACTTTCCGATCTCATGTCCCTGGGCCTTCAGGAATGTATACGCCATACCGCCGCCGATAATCAGCGTATCGCATTTTTCCAGCAGATTGGAAATTACGTTTAATTTGTCCGCAACCTTGGCACCGCCCAAAATAGCCACGAAAGGACGAACCGGATTTTCCACCGCGTTCCCCAGGAAATTAATTTCCTTCTGCATCAGATAGCCTACCACATTCTCCCCGCCCTTTGCGGTAATGCATTTGGTAACGCCTTCTACGGAAGCATGTGCTCTGTGAGAAGAACCAAAAGCATCGCAAACATACAAATCGGCAAGATCAGCCAATTCCTTACTGAATGCCTCACCGTTCTTTGTCTCTTCCGCGCCACGGAAACGGGTGTTCTGAAGCAGAACCACATCCCCCTCCTTCATTGCTTCCACAGCTTTTGTAGCCCCTTCGCCGGTTACATTGTAATCCGAAACAAACACAACCTCTTTGCCCAGTTTCTCAGACAGTCTCTTTGCTACGGGCGCCAGCGATTCGCCTTCGTTAGGTCCGTTTTTCACCTTACCCAAATGAGAACAGAGAATTACCCTGCCGCCGTCGTTAATCAATTTCTGAATGGTGGGCAGCGCAGCAACAATACGTGTCTCATCAGTAATCTCACCGTTTTTCAAAGGCACGTTAAAATCGCACCTCACCAATACTCTCTTTCCCTTTGCATTTATGTCGTCTACAGACTTTTTATTTAAGCCCATTTTTTACCTCCTTCACTTAAAAGAGGATCCGGCCCACAAGACCGGACCCTCCATAGGTCTACCTTAATTTTCACGATACCGCATGTTAAAAACAGGATACCGTGTTCTCTTATTTATGGCCTTTTGCCTCACCCGCAACCATGGAATGTAGGCCTGCCCTTAGCCTCGCTTATGAAAGCTCGCTGAAATACTTGATGGTACGAACCATCTGAGAAGTATAGCTGTTCTCGTTGTCATACCAGGAAACCACCTGTACCAGAGAATTGCCGTCTTCCATCTTGGAAACCATTGTCTGTGTTGCATCAAAGATAGAACCATAGGTGCTTCCGATCACATCGGAGGATACGATCTCGTCCTCATTGTAATCAAAGGATTCCGTCTTTGCACTCTTCATAGCCGCATTAACGCCTTCCTTGGTAACCTCACCCTTTACGACTGCCACCAGAATCGTGGTAGAACCGGTAGGAGTAGGAACACGCTGCGCGGAACCGATCAGCTTGCCATTCAGTTCAGGGATGACAAGGCCGATAGCCTTAGCGGCACCGGTGGAATTAGGAACAATATTGCATGCGCCCGCACGGCTTCTTCTCAAATCACCCTTTCTCTGAGGTCCGTCAAGGATCATCTGATCACCCGTATATGCATGTACGGTGGTCATGATACCGCTCTGGATCGGAGCAAAATCATTCAATGCCTTAGCCATGGGAGCAAGACAGTTGGTGGTGCAGGAAGCAGCGGAGATTACGGTATCCTCAGGCTTCAATGTCTCATGATTTACGTTGTAAACGATGGTAGGAAGATCATTTCCTGCAGGAGCAGAAATAACGACCTTGCGCGCACCTGCGGTAATGTGTGCGGATGCCTTATCCTTAGAGGTGTAGAATCCCGTACACTCCAAAACCACATCCACCTTCAGCTCACCCCAGGGAAGCTTGGAAGCGTCTGCCTCTTTGTAAATCGTGATGGTCTTGCCGTTGACAGTAATATTGTCCTCGCCTGCCACTACGGAATCAGCATATTTGTATTTGCCCTGGGAAGAATCATACTTTAACAAATGCGCAAGCATCGTAGGGCTGGTCAAATCGTTGATTGCCACTACCTCATACCCTTCCGCGTCAAACATCTGTCTGAATGCCAGACGACCGATGCGGCCAAAACCATTGATTGCTACTCTTACTGCCATTTTAGTCTCCTCCTAAAAATATTTTATATGTTTTGACAATCCTTCTCCTGCAAAACAAATACCCTCTTCCTTCCTTTTCCGTCATTCATGTGTGTCGCGGAAGCGTAGTTGCGTCAAGGCGTCAAACACCGGTTCGTCACAGGACTTGCCAGATTGTCAAAATTTTATCAGCAAGGATATTTTACCCAATTTCCATCCATAATTCAAGATGTAAATAAAAAATAATTTCCATTTTTTCGGAAATTTAACAGAAAGTTTAGAAACTGCCCCAAATTTATGTTATAATGGCCCTATAAACGGTTCGAACACAATAACTGACTTTTTTAACAAAGTAAAAAAGGAGATTTCATATGCCCATTACAGCCGATTTCCACCTGCATTCCCATTTCTCCGGAGATTCTGATACTCCCATGGAAGAGATGATTTTAAAGGGGATTTCCCTAGGTCTGTCCGCCTTGTGCTTTACGGAACACAATGATTTTGATTTCCCTGATTCCGCCGAGGAACCCGGCAGTATTTTTGTATTAAACACAGACTCCTATCTCTATGATGTGGCCAGGCTAAAAGAAAAATACGCGGATAGCATTGGGATTTTTTTTGGAGTGGAACTGGGATTACAGCCGGAAATTGCACACGCAAACGCTGGCTACTGCAAATCCTATCCGTTTGATTTCATCATCGGCTCCTCCCATATCTGCCATGGAAAGGATCCCTACTATCCCGATTTTTTTGCCAAACGCAGTGAAGAGGAAGCTTTAAGGGAATATTTTCAGTCCATACTGGAAAACATCAAAAAATTCTCCAATTTCGATGTTTACGGCCACTTGGACTATGCCGTGCGCTATGCCCCCCACAAAGATCAGAATTATTCTTATACAAAATATTGCGATATTATAGATGATATTTTAACCCTTCTGCTGGAAAAGGGAAAGGGTCTCGAATTAAACACAGGCGGCATAAAAAAAGGGATGCGCGATATGCACCCCTGCAAAGATATACTGAAACGTTATCGGGAATTAGGGGGAGAGATCATCACGGTAGGCTCGGATTCCCATAATTCTTCCGAAATCGGTTCACACTTTCGGCAAGCAGGTGAACTTCTTATGGAATGCGGTTTCAAGTACTATTGCATCTTTGAGCAAAGGACTCCGGAATTCCACAAGCTAAGCTGACTGCCATGCAACCGGCCGCGGCGCTCTGCAATCAAACAGGGAAATGACCTTATTCCCTGTTCGCCGGACCTTGTCAGCTTCTGCCCACATGCCATCTCTGGGCGCCCATGTGCCTGTAAATCCATATAAAATAACCGGTAACACAGTCCCGGCGATTCCAGGATTGCCATCTGATTTTTATAAGGGCAGCATTACCTCCGTGACAAAAACGCCCTCCTCATTTTGCCGATCCAGATAGCCGTGATATTTTTCCACCACTTTATCTATACGCAGCAGTCCGAAGCCATGTTCCCGGCTGTTCTTAGTGGTCTGATAAAGCCTTCCCATTCTCTTTGGTCTTTCGTTTACGGAGTTCATTACATAAATATACAGCTGCCCCTTCAGCACATCAATATAAACTCTAAGGATCCTCTGACTTTCATCCTCCATTTTCATACATGCCTCCATGGCGTTATCCATCAGATTTCCCACGATCACGCTTAAATCCACGGACGATATCCTGAGTTCTCCAGGTATGATTGCCTTTGCCTCCACATGAATGTTTTGAGAACGAGCAAGCGACAGCTTACTGTTTAACACCGTATCCATCGCCACATTGCCTGTCTTAACGACATGATCCAGCGTCTCAAGATCCGTATCCAGTTCATTTAAAAAATGATCCAGTTTATCATATTCTTTCAAATATATATATGCCTTCATGGTCTGAAGATGACTTTTCAGATCATGACGCCATCCCCTTGTCAGACGATACATATGCTCTACCTCTTCCATATGCCTCTCCATCAAATCGTTTTGATACTGTGAAATTCGTCTGTCCACAAGTGAAGCGATATAATGCCTTATTAGTAAAAACACCAATATGATCATCACTCCGGACGCACAAAACAATAACGCCTCCATAATGCTCAAAATCTCCGTTTTCTTCCAGTCTCCGGCAAAATTCCATCTATAAATCCAGCGGCTGCTCTCCCTTTCGGAAATACGTGATGAATCTCCGATTCACCTGTTGATGCAGTCGTCTGCTGACAGGAATACGACTTCCGTCATCAAAAATAATATCATATTTCTCAATGCGATAAATATTGCCGATACGACACAGGTAAGAACGATGACATTTAATGAACTCATCGCCTTCCAGCAGCTTTTCCATCTCCGAAATACTTTCCCTCACCTCTATCGGCGTGTCCTGTCTTCTGCCTAAAACGCAGCCATGTCCCCTGGCTTCCACATAATTAACGGATTCTTCACGGACCTTCAAAGCTTCCCCCTCCACATGCAGAACCAAAAATCGTTCCCGCCTCCTGCGGGCAGAGGCCTTTTGAAGGCATTCTCTCACCTTCTCTTCCTTTAATGGTTTCACAAGATAATACAGGGCCTCCACCTCATATCCTTCTTCCAGATAATCCTTCATACCCGTTGTAAACACAATCACGATATCTTCATCTTTCTCCCTGATTTTGTGTGCCAGTTCCATTCCGTTCATCCCAGGCATCTGAATATCAATAAAAATAATATCAAAATTGCTTTCCCCATCATATTGAAACCAGAAAGCGTCACCGTTCTCAAAACCATAAAGCACAACCGGCTTCCCCGCCTCTGTTCCCCATCGCTCAACATAGGCAAAAAGTAAATCCCGATGCACTTTTTCGTCCTCTATCACCGCAATCTTCATGCCACCTGCGTTAAACCTCCCTGCAACAAGAAATTGCCCTTATTCGTCCTCATCCTCCAGCACTTCGCACAGGGCTGCTCTCGTATCCATAATCTCATCGTGATCTCCCCGTTTCAACGCGGTTTCAAAAACAGTGATATATTGATCCAGTCTGCGTCTGCGTTCCCCCAGAGCCTCTTCATACATACGCTCCGCCCGAAGCAGTACCAAACGGTTCTCCTCATAGTCCCTGGGCTGAATTTTCAAATAGGCAAGTTCCTCCATCCGCTTCCTGACCTCTTCCTCGGTCATCTGATTATCCTGTCCCTTAATAATCATTTTACGGCTCTCTCCGGTGGACACCACCGTCACCTGAACCTCCAGCAGCGAATTAATATCGTATGTATACGTCACGTCCACCGATTCCCTGCCCTTGGGTCCCTTGGGGATCTCAATCTCCAATTCTCCCAGAAACAGATTATTCCTGGCAAACCGGCTTTCTCCCTGCAATACTCTCACCCGAACCTTATCCTGATTATCTCTCACGGTATACAGGCGTTCCGTATGACTGGCAGGTATGACCGTATTGCGTTCTATAATCGGGCAAAACCTTCCGTCCTCATATTTACCCTCTTCATATTCCACCACCACTTCCGTGCCCAGCGTAAAGGAACAGACATCCGTCAATATCACTTCCTTAACCTCTTCCCTGCGTTCCTTCATCGCCGCCTGGACAGCCGCTCCCAACGCCACAGTCTCATCCGGATTTAATTTGGTATCCGGAAATTTCCGAAACAACCGTATCAAAAAATCCCTGACAATGGACAGCCTGGTGGCGCCTCCAATCAGAATCACTTCATCGATATCCCCCAGCTTCAATCCGGCGTCCGCAAGACTTTTTTTCACCGGCTCCCGGATTTTCATCAAGAGTTCTTCGCATGCTTCCTCGTACTCCCGGTAAGTGATCTGTTGTTCCAGCATTTCATCCTGATGCAAAAAGCTCACTGTCACCTTATCCGAATCGCTGATCATGCATTTTGCCTTTTCCGATTCGCGGTAGAGCCGCACCTGTTCCTTCTCAGACAGTCCCTGCATGGTAAGCTTGGCCTTCTGAAGAAAGAGCTTTGCCATCACTTCCGTAAAGTCCTCGCCGCCCAGGTAATTATCCCCCGCCACGGCCCGCACCTCCAATATATTGTGATATAGCTCAAGAATGGAAACGTCAAAAGTACCGCCGCCCAGGTCAAATACCAGAAAGCGGGTATCCTTTGTCTTGTCATACAGCCCATATGCCACCGCTGCAGCCGTAGGTTCCGAGATCATCCGCTCAACCTTCAGACCGGCAAGCTCCCCCGCCCGTTTCGTGGCCTTTCTTCTCTTATCGTCAAAGTAAGCCGGCACACTGATCACGGCCTCCGTAACCGCTTCCCCAAGGAAGCTCTCCGCATCCTCTTTCAGTGATCGGAGCACAATACTGGACAACTCCTCCGGCTTGAAATGCCTGCCGCTTAAGATGTATTCCCGTTCCGTACCCATACTTCTCTTAAAGGTCTGGGCCACAGAATCAGGATAGAGGCTCATCCGTTCCCTGGCTGTCTCCCCCACATACACATTTCCCTCTTCGTCCACACTCACAACAGAAGGGGTCAGATTTTTCCCCAGCCTGTTGGGAATGATTCTGGGACCGTCTTCCGTAAAATATGCTATCAAACTGTTGGTAGTGCCCAAATCAATTCCTACAATCATAAATCCCATCCAATCCTTAAAAGTATTTCTAATACTGTTTGGTTCCAACGGATATAAGACATCCTTCCGATTCATACAAGTATAACACAATTATTTATTATATTCACTGTTTTTTTCATTTTGGAAAAATTTCTTATGGAAAAAACAGCCGCTACTACCAACCGATAGCAGCGGCCTGCTCCAATCAGACCTGATCGTCAAACGCCATATGCCTGATCGCCAGCAAATACTCATCCCATGGCTGAACTTCCAGGTTGCGTCTGATTCTTGCCCTTGCCTCTTCCCTCCTGCCCGTTTTAAGCCAGAAAAGAATCCTCATGCCCTCCATCTCCTTACAGAGCGGATTGGTACAATAATGGCAGATTTCACACTTACTCTCACGGTCCAGAATCTGTTGTAGCTTTTCCGTCGGCTCCGTATAGTATGCCGCTAAAAATTCCATATGCAGATGCTCTCTCTGTCGATTATAATATCTGCTCTTACCGGAAAACTTTTCTTTTGTCAGCAGGTCCTGCAATCGTTTACCAAATTTTTTCCCCCGCTTGTCGTCCCCACATAAAATACAGGCAAACACAGCATTACAGAGCTTTTCCTCCCCGCATCCGCTTCCAGCGATTTTTTCAAATGCCTTAATTGCCCCATTCTTTTCCCCAAACACAAGTTCCACCCATCCCTTGTTGTTGTAATAAGCGTCATAGGAGACTGTCTCTTTTTTTGATTTCGAATTCTGAGAAAAGGTATTGCAAATTACTTGCAGCGTATGCTCCGCAGTATTGATATGCAGCTCGTTTCCCCACTGCCTGAGAACCTGCCTTGCCTTGTCTTCCAGACCGGCTCCAAGATAAAGATCTACTGATTTTTCATAAAAACCCAGTCTGTCCTTTTGATAATATCTATCATAAATCTCCGCGGCATCTTCTATCCTGCCCGTACGCGCCATACATTTCGCCAGATTATCCCCAAACCAGCTGTTTTTATTTTTATTTGCAGCAACACGCTCATACTGTTGGTACGCCGCAAGCGCCCTCTCATAATCTCCCAGCAGAGAATACAAATTGCCCATATCGGTATAAATCACAACGGACATTTCCGGTTCCATATATAAAATGGCTTTTTTAATGAAGAACAATGCTTTCTCATAGTCCCCCAAATATTTATATACAAAACTTAACCCATTGAGCGCATACGGATTGGAAGGATTTATGTAAAGGGCTTTCTCAAAGTCCTCTCTGGCTTCCTCGTAATGATGGGCTGCCTTGTGGAAAATAGCGCGTTCCACCAACATAAAATCATCGGGATAATGATACAGATATTCCGTCAATATGGGAAGTCCGCTCTCATAAAATCCGCTTTCCCCTTCCTCCACATGCCTGTAAAATTCCTCTCGGAATCTTTTCAGATTTTGATTCAGCGCTGCCGTGGAAATCGGCTTATGTATCATCTGAAAACGATAAGCATCCAGAACAGGGCTTTTTACATCGTTTTTTTCCGCATCTTCCAGTACCTTTTCCAAGTCTTCCCTGTAGTCCAGATCCAGGTATACTTTCCCTAGATATTCATATGCCTTGGCAAAATTGGGAAAATACTGGAGACAGTGGTTCGCCGCCTGTACCACGCCTCTGGCGTTAAGCTGTCTCCTGTATACTTCCAGAGAGGAAGCATATGCCGCAAATACCTGATAGTCTTCAACCAATCTTTCGGAAATATCCAGACTTCGCTCATACTCCTCCATTTCCATATATATCTGCGACAGCTCCAGCAGGATCCCAACATCCTTCATTCCTCCCTGCATAAGGATTTCACCCTCTTTGACAGCCAGCGCATAATTATCTGCATCAACGTAGCCCAAGTTATGATAACACTGCATTCGTATCAGATGAGCCTGTCTCACCCGATCCTGATCTCTGGGTTCCGCACGTTCCGGATCTGCCAGCCTTTTTTCCAGTCCCTCTTGCCAAAATCTTGACATGGTGATGGAGTCTTCGTATTCCGCCTGTTCCACATATAGTTTTGCCAGCAATCCGTTATATTCCGTCTCCTTCTCAGGAGGAAGAGATTTTTCTATGGCCACCGCAAGCTTGATTCCACGGGATATCTTGCCGTCTTGCAGATAGCACCAGCAAAGTTCCAGGGCGGACTCCCAATCCTTTTCTTCATGGTATTTTGCTTCCAGTTCCTTTTCAATCTCGGCGTTGACCTTACTTAGACACTCCATAAATGCATCGTCGCCGCCCACGGCAAGAACCTTCTCCGCACACTTTTTGGCCTCTCTGTACTGCTCTTTCTTGTAATACCACTCTGTCAGGCGTATATTTGCCATGTAATGAGAATTATTTTCTTCTTTCAGCTTTTGATAGATTTCGGCTGCCCGTTCCCTGAAATCATCCGCCTTCCCCCACGCACCGGTCTGCTCCAGCGCATCCGCATGTGTCCAGAGTATTTCAGCAGTATTGTAGCCAATCAGAGAATCATCAGGGTACTTTTCACGCTGCCGCTCCACAAGCGCGATTGCCTCCTCCCCGCTGCCTCTGTTCAAAAGAAGCTGCGCACGGCAGATCTCCATCACGGGATGATTGATCCCCAACCCGTCCGCATTTTGCAGGCATTGTTCCGCCTCTTCCATGTTTTTCTCCTGCAGCGCCTGCCAGCACCTGTCATAATATTGCAGGAACAAGTCATAGTCGCCATCCTCCGGTCCTTCAAACTGGTCAAATTCCACATCTTCGCCACGCTCACACTTGCCAATAATATAGCGCATGAAATGAGCCGGGAATTTTTCCCGCAGTTCCTTGGCGCCGCTGACAATGGAAAGCTTTTTGTCAAGTAGTTTCCAGACCTGTGTAGGGAGTTTAAAATGATCCATCAGGAACCGCAGTAGCTTATCTCTACAGTTTTCCTCATCTTCCAGAGATAAAAACACATCGTCCTCAAAAAGTTCTTTCCAACACGCCACCTCTCTGCGGCTGCGAATATTTCCATAGATCTCCCCGACCTTTTCCAGCCACAGCCCGGAAGGCGTGGTATCTTGTACTTTCTCCTCCGAATCGGTCTCCTCTTCTGTCGCATACCTGCATGCCTCGTCATAGGCTGCCCGCAGCATTTTAAATCCCTCCGGATTATCCTCAGGATTTGTCACCAAAAGCTTTTCTCTATAGGCGTTTTTGATTGCCTTTTCGTCTTTCGTCACATCTATTCCAAGTCTCTGGAACGCTTCCGTCCGATTCATATCTTCCTCCGTGTCACCCTCTGTCCACAATTCAAACGATCCCTACCTTCGTAATACCCTGCAGCAGCCAAATCCTCTTTTACGGCTCAGGGTCATAAGGAAAACAGGCTGCCACAATAAGCGGCAGACAAGTATGTCTATCCTTACTGCGACAGCCCTTCCCTTTTCCTGACTAAAATACAAACTTATCCGCAAAATAAGCGTCCAAATCTTTGATTGCAACACGCTCCTGATCCATGGAATCCCGGAAACGAACCGTCACACAGCCATCCGTCTCGGAGTCAAAATCATATGTGACACAGAAAGGTGTACCGATCTCATCCTGACGACGGTACCTCTTCCCGATATTTCCCCTGTCATCATACTCGCAATTGTACTTTTTAGAAAGCTGCTCGTAAATCTTTTCGGCGCCCTCTCCTAACTTCTTGGAAAGAGGCAGAATTCCAATCTTCACCGGGGCAAGAACCGGATGGAAACGCAGCACAGTGCGCATTTCACCGCCCTCCAGTTCCTCCTCATCATACGCCGAACACAGGAAGGCAAGCACCACACGGTCAGCCCCCAAAGAAGGTTCAATAACATAGGGTATGTATTTCTCCTTCTTTTCATCATCAAAATAAGACATATCCTCGCCGGAAGTCTCCCCGTGCCGGGTAAGATCATAATCCGTCCTGTCCGCAATTCCCCACAGTTCGCCCCAATCGAAAGGAAAACGGAATTCTATATCCGTGGTGGCATTGCTGTAGAAACTCAGTTCCTTCTGGCTATGGTCACGCAGACGTATCTCATCTTCTTTGATCCCCAGCGAAAGCAGCCAATCCCGGCAAAAACCTCTCCAATATGCAAACCACTCCAGATCCGTTCCCGGTTCACAGAAAAATTCCAGCTCCATCTGTTCAAACTCCCGGGTGCGGAACGTAAAATTGGCAGGCGTGATCTCATTTCGGAATGACTTACCTATCTGCCCGATGCCAAAGGGAATCTTCTTGCGGGATGTTCTCTGTACATTTTTAAAATTTACAAAGATTCCCTGTGCAGTCTCCGGCCGAAGATACACCACACTTTTGGCATCCTCCGTCACTCCCTGGAATGTCTTAAACATAAGGTTAAACTGACGGATATCCGTAAAATTATGCTTTCCGCAGCCAGGACACGGGATGTTGTGTTCTTCCACAAAATCCTTCATCTGTTCCTGACTCCAGGCATCTATGCTTTCCGACAGCACAATCTCTTTCTCCCTGCAGAAGTCCTCAATCAGTTTATCGGCGCGAAAACGCTCATGGCATTCTCTGCAGTCCATCAAAGGATCCGAAAATCCCCCCACATGTCCGCTTGCCACCCACGTTTGAGGATTCATAAGAATCGCACAGTCCACGCCTACGTTATATGGATTCTCCTGTATGAATTTCTGCCACCAGGCTTTTTTCACGTTGTTTTTTAATTCCACACCAAGATTTCCGTAATCCCAAGTGTTTGCCAGCCCGCCATATATTTCCGAGCCCGGATATACAAATCCTCTGGCCTTTGCCAATGCCTTGATTTTATCCATCGACTTTTCCATTTTTCAACCATCCTTTTCTCATTTTAATAAAATATATGCAAGTCCCTCCACACCGAAAGTATTTACGCTGCCGTCCTCGTTAAGTACCGCTCCGTCGCTGATATAAGCCACCATGCCGGGACAGTATATATTAGCCTTCATATCGGTGATAATCAAATATTTATCCGGGGCCTGTTTTAATTGTTCTTCCGTGTACAAAGTATTGTTTTTTATATTCTTTAAAATGACTCTGCCGCCATATCCCTGGGCCATAGCGTCCTTTACCGTTCCGTAAAAAAATTCTTCTGTTCCATAAAATAAATCGTTGCCGATAAACTCCGTGCAACTCTTCCAATCTCCAAATTTATATGTGATCGCCACCCTGCCGCTGCCGTCTGCCAGTTCTTCCACCTTTTCCACCGCCACGGCGGCTCCCTGGGTTTTGCCCGCATTAAACTGTGCCGCCTCTTCCACTGCCGCTGCGGTAAGCTCCGAAAGCTTGTAATCCGTTCTGCCAAACTCATCTACCAGCCAGAGCGTAATCTGTCCTTCCCGGCTGACAAAAATTGTCTGATCCTCTATAGTTTCCGGCATCTTTGTATTGCCGCAGCCCGCCAGAAAGAACACACACAGGCATAACACAGCAATCTTTCCAAACTTTTCCATTTTATTCACATATCCCTTTCTGGAAAACTATCCACCCTGTTATTGTACCAAAAACATTGCTTTTTTTCAACATAGAGTTTTCAATACTTCCAGACTCTTAAAATCACGGTCCACAAAACGTTTCATATATCGTGCAGACACGGATTCCAACTGTTCCAGGACCTTATCCGTCACCGTAAACGTATAAAGTTTTTCAATGGGACTTGCCGCTATGTACTGCAATGCATAGATGGTGGATTCTTCAAGCCCCTCGTCGGAAGGTGCCCCCGGAAATTCACCGTTCACCGCGATGGCCTTGCATTCAAAGATACAGCGCACCAAAGGATTTGGCAGCGCCTCCACGCTGAGTGCACGGAGTGACTGATATAAAAGCTTCATCATTTCCCGCTCATCATTATTTTCCCTGGTATAATAATCCGTCACCTCCACGAAATACATTCCATAGCAGGTGCCGATGTAATCCCCCCGAAGCTCTTCAAAATAGTTTTGAATGTCCGCCTCGGAGAGCGTGTATGAACTCTTTCCTTCATAAAGCCTGAAACTGCCGAAAGAAAAAGGGGTGGTCGCCGCTGCCAGACGGCTGCCCGGCTTCCTTGCCCCCCTGGCAAACGCCGATATTTTGCCTCTCTCCTTAGTCAAAAGGCTGATATGCCTGTCGTACTCCCCCACCGGGGACTGTTTCAGTATCATTCCCGTTACACATATATATCCCTGCATTCTTGCCTTCTTTTACCCATCCCGACACATTTGTCATTTTTTGCCCATTCCCGGACACAAATGACAAATAATCTTCGATTTTGCCGCTGTTTTCAAATTTCTTCCAGTATCTTTCTTCCCTTTTATCCATTTTCGCATCCCCTTACATATCTCTTAATCTGTAAAGAACTATTAATAGGGTCTGCATTTTCCGTTTTTCTATACGTGTTTCTTTTACCTGTTTGAGAGTTACAAAATCAAATGTCCTTCCGGTCATATCCGAAATTTTTTAAGAGGAAATCGCTGTCCCGCCAATCTTTTTTTACTTTTACCCAGAGCTTCAGATTGACCTTCATCTCCATCACTTCCTCCAGATCCCGCCTTGCTGCGGAACCGATCCTTTTGAGCATCTGTCCGCCTTTTCCTATGATAATCCCCTTATGTGACTCCTTTTCACAGACAATGAGGGCATCCACATGACAGATACCGCCCTTCTCTTTCATGCTCTCGATACTGACGGCGACGCCATGAGGAATTTCTTCCTCCAACAACCGCAGCGCCTTTTCTCTTACCAGTTCAGCCGCAATCTGGCGCATGGGCTGATCAGTGACGGTATCTTCATCATAAAAGGCCGTTCCCTCCGGCAGATATGCAAAAATACACTTCAGCAGTTCCTCTGTATTACGCCCTTTCAAAGCCGATACGGGGACAATTTCACAAAAATCCAGTTCTTTTCGGTAAGTATCAATAAAGTGGAGAAGCTCTTCTTTCTTGATCGTGTCTATCTTGTTGATCACCAGAATAACCGGCGTTTTTACCTTTTTAAGCTCCTGGATGATATGGCGTTCACCGGCACCGATATAATCTGTTGGCTCCACAAGCCACAAAATCACATCCACCTCGTCCAATGTGTGCTCCGCCACATTGACCATGTACTCTCCCAGCTTGTTTTTCGACTTGTGGATACCCGGCGTATCCAGAAATACAATCTGCCCTTCTTCCCGGGTCAAAACCGTCCGAATGCGATTGCGGGTGGTCTGCGGTTTGTTGGATGTGATTGCTATTTTCTGACCGATCAGGCGATTCATCAAGGTGGACTTTCCCACATTGGGCCTGCCGATCAAAGTGGCGAAGCCCGCCTTATATGGATTATCTTCCGCAGAATGACTTTCCTCCCCGGAATTTTTCCCCACCATGGAAAGACCCTCTTCCATTTTTATCTGTGTATCATTTATCTTCATACTTACCCCCGTACAATCCTTTCAGAATTTATCTTGAAACGCTCCCAGTGCCATAGGACAAGCTTCTCCCGTAAACCGCCTTTCGTTTCGCCCGTTACACCGAATAGATAAAATTATAACACTTTTTTCAAAAAAATCAATTCTGTTCCGCTTCCTTTTTCTTTTCTTTTGCCAGACGACGCCTGCGGCGAAAGCCCTTCCAGCAAATCACCACAGCCCCAATCACCACTATCCAAATGATAAAATAGGGAATATTTACCACAATCCAGATACAAAACTCCATAAAGCCGTCCCATATCTCACGCAGATTACTCATAAAGCCGTCCACAATTCTATCTCCTACCGTATTTTTCTCTTCCACAGGGGTCAGTTCCTTCACTTCTGTAATCTGTAAATTCACGGTACCATACTCCACAAGATTATCAATGGTGCGAAGCTTGGATTCCATGCTTTCCAGCTCATACCTCACCTGGGACAGCCGTTCTTCCAACGCAATAATTGTCTCAACGGAATCTGCTTTATCAAGAAATGTCAGCAGTCTGTCAATCTCCGTTCTGAGAGTATCCCTGCGGCTCTCCATATCCACATAGGACAACGTTACATCCTTTGCACTCTCATTGCGCCTGATCACATTTCCCACATCTGAAACCGAACTCAGAAAACGCTCCATTTCATCTGCTGGAATTCGTATTGTCATATTGGAATATCTGGAACGGGTGCTGCCGGAATAATTGCTTCCGTTATAGGCCTCCATATTCTCAATATAACCGCCCACATTGCGAACCTGTGTTTCCAGCACAGCCATGGTTTCCTCAAACGCCTTTGTCTCCAGCTCAAGCGCCACGGATCTGATCAGCTTACCTGCCTCCTGAAGCTGACTCTTCTCCATATTTTCCATGGTACTCTCGCTTACCATATCCGCAAAGCTCCCCCCTGCGGACAGAGTCCCGTCTTCAGTCTTTATAGATCCGTTTCTGTCAGAGAGTGACGATGGCATCCCCTGGCTGTTGACCTCCCCACAGCCGGTGCAATAAGCCATAGCCAATACACACGCCATGACAATGACCATAACTTTTCCACCCATCCCGACCAATACTCTCTTTTTTCCCTTTTTCATAATTACCTCTCCTTTCCGTCTGTTAAAAATCGGGCCGGGGCATTCCACCCTGGCAGGAATGCCCCGGCTCTTCTATGATATAAGACGGGAACTTTTAGAAAAGGTTCTCTATTTTATCAAATTTATCCTCTTCCGACTTAATCTTCTGTTCGTTTCCAACTACACACAGACAATTATCCTCCATAAAGGCCCTGATATATTTAGCCATCTGACGGATATCTTCAGGAGTGGCGTTACGCACCTGATCTCTCTCTTTCTGGAGCATCTCATAGGTCATTCCCACCATGTATGCTTCCTTGGAACGACGTCCTTTGGCGGAAGCTGTCAGGGGAATATCCAACTCGCTGAAAGTGCCAATGATATATTGGGTGATGGTTCTCTCATTAGCCTCATATTTCGCAATGAACTCCTCCGCTTTTTCGTAAACGTCTATGGTCTGGCCCAAGTTAGGATCGCGATAAGACACGAAATAGCTGGCACCGTTCCTTGAAAATCCGCTCATACAACCATAGGCGCCGCCCTTGACACGAATATTAACCCACAGATACTCGTATCCCATCATTACCTGTAGTACGTTCAGCACGCCCGTATACGGAAGTCCCTTGCGCAGGAAATTCCCCCCGCGGCATACATACTGCACTTGTCCAGCATTCATAAAGCCCTCGTTTCTTCCGGACAATACAGGAATGTAATTTTCTTTCTCAACATCGCAGGTATACAGCCGCTTGCAAAGCGCCGCCACAGGCGCTTCCAGAAGTTCCAGTGCTTCCTCGCCTCCGGTAAAGTCCACCATAAGATTTTCTGGGCGGAAAATCATCTTGCAGAGGGTCTGCAGCTTCTCCACCAGTTGATCTTTTTTGCTCTCAAAGTCTGCCTCAAGGCCTGAAATCAGTCGGTACTGACCGATACCGCCAAGCAGATCCGATGCCGCTTCCTGGGGATTATCATAGGCAAGCGCTCTTTCCACCGCAACGCTGTGACCTCTTTCCATCATATATTCCTGCATTCTGGAAATATTTTCCGCCAGAATCTCCTTTAACCTCTTGGTATCCGTCATATTGCTGGTCAGCATCAGTTCGCCCATCAGCTCTACCGCTTTCGCCAGGTTGGCGTACAGCGCCTTGGTATTGACCTCCAAAGTCATCTGAAATTTATCCCCGCCTGTAATATCCGCATACATAACCCGAGTTACATTGATTCCGCCCGTAACCAGATTGATCTCGTTGGACAGCTCTCCATAGGTATAATGCTCCGTATCCAAATGCCCAAACACATTTTTCAGTATTCCTATATAAGGATAATACTCCTCAGGAATGTCATGTACCTGAAACATCAGCGTCAGATAACCGATTCCGTTGGTGAAAACATTGTGATACAATGTCCTGGCACTGCCTAATGACCTTTCCTCATTGATTAACGGTGCTGCTTCCCTGCGGATATCCTCTCTGGTCAACAGCGGAATCTTAGCCAGGTTTTCCGGCGAATCCTCCGTTTCCCTGAAAACAGTCAGGGCTTCCATCATATCCCGTATCCCCGCCAATTCTTCCTGGGTCATCTTGCTCTTGAGATCCGCCAGCTTACACTTAAGCGCTTCTTCCTGTTCCTTTGCGTATCCGATCTTAGGCTGCAGAACCACCATGGCGCCATGGGCATTATCCAACAGATACTTCTCTATCAATCCCTCAAAATACTTCTTGCCCACCTTTTCGCGAAGCGCGGCAAAAGTAGCATTGGCCTCAACATGGATAAACGGCTTTCCGTCGTCATAAAGCCAGCTGTCCAATATCTGAAGTCCGTACATCAAGCCCTTGGGCGTCCTTCCGTAATCTGCCTCTCTGTATCTGAACTCATAGAAATTAATTGCAGCCAGCAAAGCTTTTTCATCAAAACCATTCTTGACAATCCCTGCCAAAACCTCTCGGATGGTATTTTTGAATTCCTCCTCCCGTCCCACAGAAGTACCCTTTGCCACCACGCTAAAATAAGGCTGTCTGATTCCGTTGTCATAGATGCTGAACACATCCTTGCCAATTCCTTTTTCAATCAACGCTTTCTTTAACGGTGCGCCGGGAACGGTGCAAAGTGCGAAATCCAACACCTTAAAAGCCACATAAAGCTCCCTGTCAATCCTGTCCCCAAGAGAAACGTTCCAGGCCAGATACGCATTTTCCTCTTCCTTCTCGCTGTCACTGATCGGGTATTCTCTCACCTTGCGCACAGGCTCCGTAAACGCAGGTTCCACGCCTACAACTGAGTCCACTTCCAGCGCGTCAAACTTGGAAAGATAATATTCATCTATAAACGCCAGCTTTTCCGCCATATCCATATCCCCATACAGATAAATATAACTGTTGGAAGGATGATAGTAGGTTCGGTGGAAATCCAGGAACTGTTCATATGTCAGATCCGGAATCGCCGCAGGGTCTCCGCCAGACTCGCATCCGTAGGTTGTATGAGGATACAGGGCAGTTGAAATTTCTCTGTAAAGCAACCCGTCAGGAGAAGAAAACGCCCCTTTCATCTCATTGTAGACCACTCCGTTATAAATCAGATCACCTGACTCGTTCAATTCATAATGCCAGCCTTCCTGACGAAAAATTGCTTCATTCTCGTATATGTTTGGATAAAAAACCGCATCCAGATACACATGCATCAGGTTTTGGAAATCCTTGTCATTGCAGCTGGCCACCGGATAGACGGTCTTGTCCGGATATGTCATGGCATTTAAAAAGGTATTCAAGGAGCCTTTTGCCAATTCCACAAAGGGATCCTTCAGGGGGAATTCCCTAGATCCGCACAGCACGGAATGCTCCAGAATGTGTGCCACACCGGTGGAATCTTTCGGCGTGGTGCGAAAACCAATGTAAAATACCTTGTTGTCGTCATCATTTGAAATCAACGCGACCCTTGCGCCTGTTTTCCTGTGCCGGCACAGATAAGTCACACTGTTGATATCTGCGACCTCTTTTTTCTCAATGACCTCATAGCTTGTCAGTTCTTCTACTTTCATCTCTTCTCTCCTTATCTAGAATTTATAATTCTCTCTTTTTGCCTGTGGCGTCTCCTGTAAAAACTTTTTGGGATGCTCTGCCCATTTCACATTCCTGTCAAAGCCAGTTTACTGACAGACAGTTCCTGCACCACAATCCCCTTCTTTTCTTTCTCCGAAGGCATAATCGCCGCAAGCTGTTCTATCGAAAGCATTCTTGTCACATACTGTTTCCCCTGGGCAGGCTTGCCCTCATCTTCTCCGGGTCCTGCCGCAAAAAGTCGCCTTTTCTCTTCTAATAAATTTACCCTCACCTTTGCCTTCATCTGCTTGTATATTTTCACCAGAAAACTTTCCGGCAAAAGGTAATATAAATGTGTCTCCAATGTGTCCTCCGGATTGGCTTCCGGCAGCATATACCGTTGCATAATCATCCTGAATTTAAAGGAAATATCCTCTGCTTCCAGCAATTCCTCAAAGGTGTATTTACAGCCCACATAAATCCGGTTCACATCCTGCATACTATATTTGTAATCTTCATAAAATGTCTGTTGCATCCTGCCAAATCCTCCATGCTCCCAATAGACAACATCCTTTTAACCCCCGGAGCGTCTCAAATCCTCAATCTTATAGCCACTCATGCGCATGGCATCCTCTATTTCCTCTACCGAGAAATCCGTCTCTTCCGCCAGCTCATGCGCAGTTACCTTTCTGTGCAGTACCTCCGCAAGTTCCCGCGCCTTTTTCGCTACCAGGTTAACCCTATCCTCTGCCTTTTTATCCGCCAATTCGCCCTCTGCAGTCGCCTCGATAACCGCCTCCATGGCATCCATCACCCTCTTTGCCAGCATTTCCCTGGCATCGGAACCCTGCTCCAACCTGTGCAGCTCCCCCAGTCCCATGGTAAGCGCAACATTCCCCTCTCCGATTAAATCTTCCAGCGATACCCCCTGCCCCGTATACATGCGGGCGATATCTGCCACATCCTTTAGGTAACTCTCCGCCAGACACTTTAACGCCTTTGCATCCCCCGACATGGCCCCAATCGTATAAGCTTTTATCTCATTTTCGTCATACACTGGAAGTTTGGCAATCTCATCAAGATAATCCTGCAGATAATTCTTTTCTTCCTCCGTTATGGGGCCGGAAAACTCGTCCGTCGCCATACATTCCCCTTCCGCCGGTTCCCCGAGCATGATTTTATGCTTAGTTAGATAATCATATACCATTTCCATCTGATTTTCATTTAAATTCAGCGCGGAAAGTTCTGCTCTAACCTGTTCCCCCCGGATACAATTTCCCTGAGCCCGGGCAATCTGCCGCACTTTCTCCAGACTTTTGACAAATATTATCTCCTTGGAATCTTCCCCCTTCATCTTTGCTCCCTCCTCATTTTACATGCGTGTGCGTAAACAAATGCTGCTGACAATATTCATAATTGCCATTGCATTTTGAGCAAAAACGGAACTCCAGTTCAGGATTGTCGTCCTCCGTCTGTCCGCAAATGGTGCATTTGTGTTTTGTGACCCTTGTATTTCTCTTGATATTCTGTCGAAACTCCACTCTTCTTTTAATCTGCCGCGGCGACATATGAATGTGATTTCTGGAAGTCAGGAAGAAAATCACAAAATTTAACAGGGAAGAACCAATGGCGATTCTAATTACCAGCCCTCCCATAAAGAAATCATATAACAGCAACACTCCGTACAAAATTCCCATCCACTTCACTTTTACGGGAATCACAAACATCAACAACACCTGCATATCGGGAAACGTGGCCGCAAATGCAAGGAAAATAGACATATTGATATAATAAGTGGAAAAAAGCACGGATCTGGCAGCAAAAAAATCACGCGCCAGATTTTCAGGCAGTTTTGCGCCCCCCATCAGAAAGTACTCAATTGCCAACCATATGAAACTGCCCAGAATCATAAAGCACATTCCAGACAGAATATACACATTATACCGGTATGTCCCCCAGGTGCGCTCCAGACTGTTGCCTATGTTATAATAAAACATAAGCATAATAATCGTAAAGAGATTCAGGGAACTTGGAGGCACGATGATCCAAGTGAAAAGCCTCCAGATCTGTCCGTGAAGAATTTCATAGGGATTCAGCGTCAGATATGACAAAAATCTTCCGTTGATCATCCCGATTACATACCCCACCACATAACATAAAACCAACGCCAACGACAGATTTCTGATGGCGTACTTCCCGAATTTTTTCTCAAAATTGCTCATCTAAATCGATCCTCCAACTATTTCCTCTTTTCATTATGGCATTTCCCAAAGCACAACCGCATATTCATTTTATCATTCCTTTTTCCATAAGTAAACCAAACTTTTCCTTTTTAATTTAAAAATCAGTTTTTTTATAAACTTTTCACAGGTCTTAGTATTTGCATTTTATAGTACATTGTACTATAATGTCTTAGAATGTCGTTTCGCGTCAGCAATGTTCTGATTGTTATCTCATTAACTGACCGGAACGGAAATGATTCGTTTCAGGCAGCGGTTTTCTTTTGTCAAACCACTGCGGCTACAGGAAGGAGCATTACATGGAAGCATTAAACAAAACTGCGACTCTTGGCATTGATATCGGTTCCACCACGGTCAAAATCGCAATTCTGGATGAAACGCACAATATTCTGTTTTCCGATTACGAACGCCATTTTGCCAATATTCGGGAAACTCTTTCCAAACTTTTGGAAAAAGCTTATAGACAACTGGGAAACCTGACGCTGTATCCCATGATTACGGGATCGGGCGGTCTCACTCTGGCAAACCACCTGGACGTTCCTTTTACCCAGGAAGTGATCGCCGTAGCATCCTCCTTAAAAGAGCTGGCGCCCAAAACCGACGTGGCCATTGAACTCGGCGGAGAAGATGCCAAAATTATATATTTTGAAGGCGGAAACGTAGAGCAGCGCATGAACGGAATCTGCGCCGGCGGTACCGGCTCCTTTATCGACCAGATGGCTTCTCTGATTCAGACTGACGCCTCCGGATTAAACGAATATGCAAAAAACTATCAGTCGCTCTATACCATTGCGGCCCGCTGCGGTGTTTTTGCCAAGACAGATATCCAGCCCCTGATCAACGAAGGCGCCACAAAAGAAGATCTTGCCACCTCCATATTTCAGGCTGTGGTAAATCAAACCATCTCCGGCCTGGCGTGCGGTAAACCGATTCGTGGACATGTGGCCTTTTTAGGCGGTCCTCTGCACTTTCTTTCGGAGCTGAAAACGGCATTTATCCGCACCTTACAGTTGGACAAAGACCATATTATTGATACGGATAACTCGCATCTTTTCGCCGCTATCGGCGCTGCCCTGCACGCCGGGGAACAGACATCCCAGGCCGCCTGCAAAGGCGTTACCATGGAAGAGATGACCGCCAGGCTTTCCTCGGATATCAAGATGGAATTTGAAGTAGAGCGCATGGAACCTTTGTTTGTGGACGAACAGGATTATGCCCGTTTCAAAGAGCGCCACGGCCGCGCCCATGTAGCCGCTACACCTCTTGGAGACTACAAGGGAAACGCCTATCTGGGCATCGATGCCGGTTCCACCACCACTAAAATCGCCCTGGTAGGCGAGGATGGCTCCCTGCTCTATTCCTTTTACGCAGGCAATGACGGAAGCCCCTTAAAAACTGCCATCCGCTCCCTAAAAAACATCTATGAACAGCTGCCGGAGGATGTACATATCGTCCGCTCCTGTTCCACAGGATACGGCGAAGCTTTGATGAAAGCCGCCTTTTTGCTGGACGACGGCGAAGTGGAGACAGTCGCCCATTATTACGCTGCCGCCTTCTTTAACCCCAAGGTTGATTGCATCCTGGATATCGGCGGTCAGGATATGAAATGTATTAAAATCAAAGATCAGACCGTTGACAGCGTACAGTTGAACGAGGCCTGCTCCTCCGGCTGCGGCTCTTTTATTGAAACTTTTGCGAAATCTTTAAACTACAGTGTGGAGGATTTTGCGGCAGCTGCCATCTTTGCAGAGCATCCCATCGACCTTGGCACCCGCTGTACCGTATTTATGAATTCCAGAGTCAAGCAGGCGCAGAAGGAAGGTGCCGGCGTCTCCGATATTTCCGCCGGACTGGCTTATTCCGTCATCAAAAATGCATTGTTTAAGGTAATTAAAGTATCCGATGCCTCGGAATTGGGTAAAAATATTGTGGTCCAGGGCGGTACTTTCTATAATGACGCTGTTTTGCGCAGCTTTGAAAAAATTGCTGACTGTGAAGCCATCCGCCCCGATATTGCAGGTATCATGGGCGCCTTCGGCGCCGCCCTTATCGCCAGGGAACGGTACGAAGCAGGCTATGAGACGGCAATGCTTTCCTATGAAAAGCTCTGCGCTTTAAAATATGATACTTCCATGGCAAAATGCAGGGGCTGCAACAACAGTTGCCGGCTGACCATTAACAAGTTTTCCGGCGGGCGTCAGTTTGTGTCCGGTAATCGCTGCGAACGTGGTATCGGCGGCCAAAAAAACGCAAACAATGTGCCCAATTTATTTGAATACAAACTACAGCGTATTTTTTCCTATCCTTCTTTAGAGCCGGACAAGGCTAAAAGAGGTACCGTGGGAATTCCGAGAGTCTTGAACATGTATGAAAACTATCCCTTCTGGCATATCTTTTTTACCAGACTGGGATATCGGGTGATCCTCTCTCCCAGTTCCACCCGTCAGCTTTACGAACTTGGCATTGAGTCCATTCCCAGCGAATCCGAATGCTATCCCGCAAAGCTGGCCCATGGACATGTGACATGGCTGATTCGGCAGAAGGAAGACGATCGTCCCAAAGTAGATTTCGTGTTTTATCCCGCACTGTTTTACGAAAGAGACGAGGTGAAAGGCGCAAACAACCATTATAATTGCCCAATCGTTACTTCCTACTCGGAAAACATTAAAAACAATGTGGAAGAAATCAGCAGCGGACAAGTAAAACTGCGGAATCCCTTTATGTCCTTCCGGGACCTGGACACTGTAACCCAGGCGCTTGTAAAAGAATTCGGAGAAATTTCCCCAGAAGAAGTCCGGGCAGCTGCAAAAGCCGGTTGGGAAGAACTTGCAAACACCCGCCAGGACATTTGCAAGAAAGGCGAAGAAGTCTTAAATTATCTGAAGGAAACCGGAAAGCGGGGAATTGTATTGGCAGGCAGGCCCTACCATATCGACCCGGAGATCAATCACGGCATTCCGGAGCTGATCACCTCCTTCGATATTGCGGTACTGACGGAGGACTCCATCTCCCATCTGGGAAACCCTGAACGGCCGCTTATCGTATCCGACCAGTGGATGTACCATTCCCGCCTTTATGCGGCCGCCAGCTATGTAAAGACAACGGAAAATCTGGATTTGATACAGCTGAATTCTTTCGGCTGCGGCTTAGACGCGGTGACCACGGATCAGGTCAACGATATTTTGTCCGGTTCAGGTAAGATTTATACCTGTTTAAAGATTGACGAAGTCAACAACCTGGGTGCGGCCAGAATCCGAATTCGTTCCCTGCTCTCGGCAATCCGGGTTCAGGAGAAACTGCACAAGGAGCGAACGCTCCAATCTTCGGCCATTGAAAAAGTGGTTTTCACCGAAGAAATGAGAAAGGAATATACCATCATCTGTCCTCAGATGTCTCCCATCCACTTTGAAATCGTGGAGCCTGCATTCAATGCCTGCGGATACCGTTTCGTTGTATTGGACAATGACAACAGGCACTCTGTGGACGTTGGACTGAAATATGTGAACAACGATGCCTGTTATCCCTCCTTGTTGGTGGTTGGACAGATTATGGAAGCATTGTTATCCGGAAAATACGATTTGAACCGGACAGCAATTATCATGAGTCAGACCGGAGGAGGCTGCCGCGCCACCAATTACGTAGGCTTTATCCGTCGCGCACTCAAAAAGGCAGGTATGGAGCAAATTCCTGTAATCTCTCTGAACTTAGGCGGAATTGAGCGCAATCCCGGTTTCCATATCAATGCCGATCTGTTGATCCGCGCCGCCTTTGCCGCTCAATTCGGCGATATCTTCATGCGCTGCGTCTATCGGATGCGCCCGTACGAAGCGGTACCGGGAAGCGTAAACGAAATGCATCAAAAGTGGCTGAAAACAGCCCAGGACTTTGTATCCGCAAAACATATCAACTTCTTTGCATTTAAAAGACTTTGCAAGGAAATTATACGGGATTTTGACTCCATTCCGCTTCTGGAAATCAAAAAACCCAGAGTGGGCATAGTAGGCGAAATCCTGGTAAAATTTTCTCCTGCCGGAAACAATCGTTTGGTGGAACTTCTGGAAGCGGAAGGCGCAGAACCTGTCGTACCGGATCTGATCGATTTTATGCTCTACTGCTTCTACAACCAGATTTATAAGGCCGACAGCCTGGGCATGAGCAAAAAAGCGGCCCGCAGCTCTGCGCTGGGAATATGGGCAATCGAACATATTCTGCGCGGTACCGCCGTAAAAGAATTTAAAAAGTCCAAGCATTTTACGCCGCCCACACCCATCCGTGAGATTGCATCCTACGCAAAACCCATTGTCTCCATTGGCAACCAGACAGGCGAAGGTTGGTTCCTGACAGGCGAGATGGTGGAACTGATCCATGATGATGTACCAAATATCGTATGCACTCAGCCCTTTGGCTGTCTGCCCAACCATGTGGTAGGAAAAGGTGTAATCAAGGCTTTGAGAAAAGCCTACCCCAATTCCAATATCGTGGCCATCGACTATGATCCCGGCGCAAGTGAAGTCAATCAGTTGAACCGAATCAAGCTGATGCTGTCCACCGCTCAGAAAAATTTAAAGGGGCGATAGGCCCCTTTGGCTGAAAAGCCCCCGCTTGACATTCATGGCTTTTTCGGCTATGATTTATTAAAAGCTTATAAATTTTCATTCAATATTTATTTATATTTTCATTTTATAATTAACGTTATATTAAATGTTACACAAAAAAATAATAAAGTTGTGAGGAAACTATGGCAGGAAATACTTTAGAAAACGGAAAAAGAATTTATCGCTCCGAACAGCCCATGACGGCGCTGCATCTGATTACCCAGGGAAGCGTTTTGGCAGAATATCCCGGAGGAACCTATCGATTGACCACGGGAGATGTAATCGGTATCTGTGAGATCTGTTCCGAGGTTCATTTCCTCGGATACGTCACATCTGCGGAAACCACCATCATGACATTTCCCCTAAACAGTATGGAGACCTTAAACGATATACTTCAAAAGCGTCCGGATATCGCCAAACTGTTTATTATGTCCCTGTTCCGTCAGTTTAATGCTCTAATGGCCCAGAGCTCGGTATCAGAGATGAACAGCATCAGCCTGTATCAAAATTTTACGGAAGATTACGAAAAGTATAATGCGCTTTGCGGTAAGCATAAATATACCCCCCGTACCCCGGAGGATTTTGATTCCGTCTATGCCTATCTGGGGGAAGAGTCACCCGACGTATGGCTGAACAGCTATTATATTGCGCTGCAGCATATTTACGGGGGAGCAAACTCCGGCATCATGCTGCAGGAACCCGGATTGTCGCTGGGTATTCTCCGCAAAGGTTCCCTGGACTTCCGCAAAACCTATTCGGTACTGGATGAACAATACCGGTATCGTTCCCAGATCATCAAATGTTATTTTAACGAATCCGGAAACGATCTGTTTGATATGCTGACAAAGCTTTATTACCGCCTGGGACAAAGCAGTCTGGACTCCGAAGGACTCTATGACAATATTGAGCGAATGGCCAAACAGCTGGAACAATATCCTGAGGTAAACAAAGATCAGGTTGCCGCTAGAATGACCGCTTTCCAGGATAAGATCAAACAGCTCTCCGCCCCCATGAAAGAAGTTTCCTCGGAGGACGAATCCGCTTCGGACATCTTAAAGGAATTGGCCGGTTCCATGGACACTATTTTGGAGTATGCCGACCTGGATCAGGAGACAGAAACCTCCTTCCGGCAAAATGTGGCCGCATACAAAGCCATGGAAGACAAAAGTTCCATGGAAGAAAACTGTAGCCGCGTGCGCAGGAAACTGACAGAAGATTTTTACGTTTTGTATACCAGCATATTTGAGCGCTCCATATCCACGTCGGTTCTTCCCGTCCAGATTCGCATGTTCCTGTATTTTGGCTATGTGGACGAAGCGCTTGCCGGAGAGGATAACAGCGTCACACTCTACCGATTGGTTCACCACATAGTAACTTCAACAGAGTCAGGAATATATACTTTCTACGACTGGCTGCTGGCAATATATAACGGTGAAAAAAGCCCCAGCCGAAGCGAACTGGACGAAGATTACACGGATTTTGTCCACAAGCAAAAACGACAGGGCAATTTATCTGCCACCCAAATTGCGGACTTGGAAAACAATCCTCTGGAAAAGGTTCGGTTTGAGCTGGAAAACATGTTCCCGTCCGTAAATAAAATAACATATGGACGTATCACTACCTTCTGTCCTCTGTTTGCCGCAGAAAACGTATTGAAAGACTTAAACGCTTCCTTCATCACCTCGGAACAGATATCAAAGGCGCTGGAAATGATAAAAAGCATTGATTACTCAGCCTTTTACCGCGAGAGTATGGACTTTGACAATGCGCAGATCATGGGCAAGGAAAGCATACATTTGGAATTTTTGCCTGATATCATTCTGATGCCCAATGTGGGTATCAAAGGCTCCATGTGGCAGGAAATCGAAGGGAAAAAACGTAACAGCCCCTGCCGTATGATCTTCTCCATCTTCCACATGGAGGACTTAAACACAACCATGGTACGACTGACCGGCGAATTCCGCTGGGAGCTGTGTAAGCGGATACAGGGCGGACGCTGGAACGATGTGACGGAAGCTTCTCTTACCAGCGAATATTTTGACTATGTACAGTTTTTCAGAAAAAACAGTGAATTGAGCAAGGACGCAAAAGAAAAGCTTGTCATCAGTCTGCAGAGAGCAAAAAACAGCTTTAAAGAAATGTTTGTCAGGGACTATATTGTATGGGTATTATTCGAAAGCAACGGTTCCGCAAGGTTGAACAAGGTTGCACGCCGCATCCTCTTTACCTACTGTCCTTTTCCCGCCACCCTGGACGGCACGCTGGAACAAAATCCTATGTTCTCGGAACTGATCCACCGTCAAAAAATCACCTCGGCACAGCGCACACATCACTTGAACGCGCTGGTGCAAAAGTTCCGCAACGGCAATGTATTGGTACCTGAGAGTCTGGAAAACGAGCTCAAATTTGCAGCAAGAGAAATAAACTGATAGTAAAAATCCAGGAGATAGCTTCATCTCCTGGATTTTATAATACATAGAACAAACATTGCCACTCAAGAAGCCGCCTCTTCGCGTTCTTCCAGATACTGCTGCAACACCGCCGCCACTTCTTCAGGCTCCAGCCCTGACTCTTCAATGAGTTCACTGACTGCCTCCAATTCCTTCTTTCTCTTTTCCTGATAAAGATCATTCAATTCTCTTTTTTCGGATTCCACACGAGTCATCAGCGCCTCTATCAGCTCTTGCTTCGCAGTAATTTTTTCTTCAATCGTCTTTCGCTGTCCTCTTGCCATAAACGTCTCCTCCTTTTTATACAAGTATATGGACAAGATTGGAAAAATATACCTGAATGTATAAAGTATTCTATTTTCAAGTTGTTTCGTTTATAAAAATTCTCCAAGGAGGTTTTTCCCCCTTACTTGACTATCCCAACAATGAAATAAAATCCTCCTTACTCATCCCCCCAAGCTGCCCTGCATCTCCCTGTATAATCTGCTCCGAAAGCGCCCGCTTGCTCTCCTGCAATTCCTGAATCTTTTCTTCAATAGTACCCTTCGCAATCAGCCTGTACACCACTACCACCTTAGTCTGTCCAATACGATGCGCTCTGTCCGTGGCCTGATTTTGCACCGCCAGATTCCACCATGGATCATAATGAATCACAACATCCGCTCCCGTCAGATTTAATCCAACCCCTCCGGCTTTCAAGGAAATTAAAAACACTTTTGTATCATCCGTATTAAACGCCTTTACAAGCTGCAGGCGCTTTTCCTTTGGCGTGGCTCCAGTAATCGTATAAAAACTGATGCCATCCTTTTCCAGCCTTCTTGCAATCAGGTCCAGCATGGACGTAAACTGTGAAAACAACAATATTTTATGTCCGCCTTCCACCGCGCTTTGCAACAACTCCACACAGGCTTCCAGTTTAGAAGACTCACCCTTATAATTTTCAAAGCATAGCCCCGGATCGCAGCAAATCTGCCGCAGCTTCATTAATTCTGCCAGTATCTGTATCTTATTCTTCTGAAACTCCTGGGCGTCCTGCATGGCAATCTGCTGTTTCATATAAAGGACTTGTGCGTCATAGAGTTTTTGCTGCTCCGGCTCAAATCTGACATAGCAATTCTCCTCCAGTTTTTCCGGAAGATCCTTCAGTACGTTCTCCTTCATTCTGCGCAATATAAACGGTGCTGTCATCCTTTGCAGTCGCTCTAATACCATTTGATCTTCATTCTTTACAATGGGCGCTTCAAAATCATTCCGAAACACATCATATCCATACAGATATCCCGGAATCAGATAATCAAAGATGCTCCATAACTCACTCAACCGGTTTTCTATCGGTGTTCCCGTAAGCGCATACCGCGTATGACTTTTTATTGCCTTTACGGCCTTGGCCGCCGCTGTGGTATGATTTTTGATATATTGCGCCTCATCAATAATCTGGTAATAGAATTCCTTGTCTTCGTAGTTTTCTATATCCCGCTTCAACAGATCATAAGAAGTAATGATTACGTCATATTCCCTATAATGCTCCAGTTTTTCTCTTCTCTCTTCCTGTGTTCCGGTGATAAATCCGCAGGAGAGCTCCGGCGTATAACTCCGAATCTCCTCCCCCCAATTAAATACCAGGGATGCAGGCGCAACCACAAGAGAGGTTTCGTCCTTTCCCTCCTCCCTGGCCGAGAGCAAAACTGCCAATATCTGCAATGTTTTTCCCAATCCCATATCGTCAGCCAGAATTCCGCCCAGACCATACGCTTCCAAAGTGCGCAGCCACCGATAACCGGTTCGCTGATATCCCCGCATTGTGCCCGCAAGAGACATGGGTTCCTCATAATCCGCATCCTTCAGCGTCTTAAAATTTTTTACCATTTCACGAAAATGGCTATCTCTATTGCTGTATATCTCTTCGTTTTTTTCCAACAGCCTGTCCAGATAAAGCGCCCGATAAAGAGGAATCTTCATATTTCCCTTTAACAACTCTTTTGGCGCCATTCTCAGGGTATCCATCATCTCCGCCAGCGTCAGCAGAGAATTATCCTCTTCCAGGTTAATGAAATCGCCGTTATGAAGTCGGTGATACTTTTTCTTCCGACGATAACTCTTTAAAATATCCAGCAACTCCTCCGGAGGAATATCCTGTGTAGAAATATTCAAATTCAGCAGATTTTTGGAAACGGATATGCCTACGGACATTCTTACTCTGCGCCCTATATTCAGGCTGCTGAATCGTCTGGTACACTGCACCTGGCCTAAAGTGAGCAGAAGATCCACTCCTTTCTCCAAAACCTGATACATCAATTCTTCTTCCTGCCCACAGTGAAACTCTTCTTTCTCCTCATCAAAATATGGAAAACTCTGACGCACCAGAAACAAGACCTCCTGCTCCCTCTCGTAATCTCTGAAATGTCCTGTGTTTCTCCCTTCTTCTGGAATATTCGTGATGGAAATCTCCTGATCCCCATACCTTGCCGCCACACGACAGCTCATATTATGTTCCTCCGCATCCAGATAAAAAACAAACTCCACCTGAGGCGGAAGATACGCCCAAATCTCGTCCGCATTTTCCTCCATAATATCCACCGCGCCTTCCAGCTGCGGTAATACCGAATAGTAAAACTGCGCCAATTTATTTCTCCCCACCTGGAAACTGAATTTACCGTGCCTGCAAAAGGCTGCAAGCGTTCGGATGCGCTGTTGGAATTCCTCTTCCAGGCGAAATAGTCTGTCGCCTGAAATATAATATGCCTTCCCAACACCGTAAAACAAATTGGGCATGCGACATTCAACAGTAATACCGTGAAAATTATTTCTGCTGCTGATATTATTTTTTCGAATGGTCAAAGAAATATGCGGATTATTTTCCCCAGCGTACAAGATACCTTTCTGTTTGTCTCCCTGGCTCTTTTCTTCATATTCCAGGCCTTTCTCCCCCATTAATTCATATAATTCATCCAATCTCCAACCAAACAACGCCAGTTCACTGTTTTTTGATAATGCCCTCTTGGTGTAACTACGGGCATCAATCAGTCTCTGTTCAAAGGCCGACTCCTCCTTGACAATCCTGCCTATATAGTCGATCCATTTTCTTGATTCTTTCGTAAAGCTGCTAATGCTGTGGTTGAAGACTGCACTGCTTCCATAAGACGACATTTTTGATTCCTGCACATTTCTGTAGAATTCAAACAAATCCTTCACTACATACAGTTTATTCTCTCCTACTTTAAAGGATATGGCTAAATCTCCGTCCCTGTTGATAACCCTTGGAGTCAACAAAAGCGTTTCTCCCTTCCCCAGAACCCCGGAAACCATATGATTGACACGCTGTTCCAAAAACGCCGCCAAAAATCTCATAGCATCGGCATCCGTGGCATCTCCGAAATTTTTTCCTTCCAGCCGCTCCTGCAGCACCATCACAAATGCCGCAAGATAAGGGCAATACTCCCTTCTGTAACTGCTGGAATAATAATGCCGCCTGCAGTCAGGACACCCGCAGTCCGCATAAAGAGAATTGCTTCTGGAAAAAACCATTTTGAGTGGAAACGCCTTCCTCCCCTCTTCCGCCGTTCCAAACGCCTCTGCCACAACTTCATTTTTTCCCTCCAGATATCCGCTCTCCAGACTATCCAGTACCACCTTTTTTTCTTGGAAAAGCTTCTGCGCTTTTAATTTAACGGCATTGGTCAACCGCATATTTTTTTGTATTTCCCTACAATCAAAGTATTGATACTGTGCCAACTCAGCGCTTTCCGCAGACACTGGCCGCATATTTTCCGACTCTTCCGGCTCCTCCCGATGGTTCAGCACAATATATTCCTTCTGTTCACTCTGCATACTTATGTTCTCCTTATCCAAATTTACTGGATCCTTGCATTTATTGGGATGCACTTAGTGCGGCTGTTGCCCTTGATGCTTTCGTTCACGGGCTATTGCCCTTGATGCTTTCCATGGGCTGTTGCCCGAAAAAACAAAGTTTTTTCGGGTTCGCTTCGCTCCTCAAATACTGGTATAAGCCCCTGCTCAAGCAAGCTTGGCAGAGGCTTATATCAGTATTTGACTCTGCCCTTTACGTACATTATACCACAACTGCAAGTTTCAGTCACGATAATGTATCGAAAAATGATAGTATTTTCTCCGCTATGTAATTTAGTTGTTGCGAATTTCTGGAAATTGTGCTAGGATAACACCAACATAACATTTGGAGGAAAAACAATTGGAAGAAAAAACGAAAATACCTTATAAAATTTATCTGGCCGAAAATGAAATTCCAACCGCATGGTATAATCTACGGGCTGACATGATAAATAAACCTGCACCTTTACTGAATCCGGAAACGTTACGTCCCATGACAGCCCAGGAGCTTAAGAGCGTTTTCTGCGATGAGCTGGTAGCGCAGGAATTGGACGACACCAATGCCTATATTCCCATTCCCCGGGAAATCCAGGATTTTTACAAAATGTACCGTCCCTCACCTCTGGTTAGAGCATATTGTCTGGAAGAGAAGCTTCAGACCCCTGCAAAAATCTACTATAAATTTGAAGGGAACAATACCAGCGGAAGTCATAAACTGAATTCCGCCATTGCCCAGGCATATTATGCCAAAAAACAGGGGCTGAAAGGCGTCACTACCGAAACCGGCGCAGGGCAATGGGGTACCGCCCTGTCCATGGCCTGTTCCTATTTTGACTTGGACTGCCTGGTATATATGGTGAAGGTTTCCTATGAACAGAAACCTTTTCGACGTGAAGTAATGCGTACCTACGGCGCCACGGTCACGCCTTCCCCCAGCAGCACCACCGAAGTGGGGAGAAAAATTCTCGCCGAGCACCCCGGTACCAGCGGAAGCCTTGGGTGCGCCATCTCCGAAGCAGTGGAAGCGGAAAGTACGCGGGAAGGTTACCGTTATGTCCTTGGCAGCGTATTAAATCAGGTGCTTCTGCATCAAACAATCATCGGACTTGAAACAAAAGCCGCTCTTGACAAATATAATATTACGCCCGACATTATTATAGGCTGCGCCGGCGGCGGATCCAATCTTGGGGGGCTTATCTCCCCATTTGCAGGCGAAATTCTGCGCGGCGAGAAAAATTACCGCATCATCGCCGTAGAACCCGCCTCCTGCCCCAGCTTCACCCGGGGCGTATTTGCATATGACTTCTGCGATACAGGCAAAGTCTGTCCGCTTGCAAAAATGTATACCCTGGGAAGCGGTTTCATTCCCTCCGCCAATCACGCGGGAGGATTACGCTACCATGGCATGAGTCCCGTACTCTCCCAACTCTACCACGACGGAATCATGGAAGCTGTCAGCGTGGAACAGACCGCTGTATTTGACGCAGCCGTTCAGTTTGCAAAAGTGGAAGGAATCCTCCCCGCACCCGAAAGCAGTCATGCAATCCGAGTCGCTATCAACGAGGCCCTGAAATGCAAGGAAACAGGAGAGGAAAAAACCATAGTTTTCGGCCTTACAGGAACAGGATATTTTGACATGGTGGCCTATGAAAAATACAATAACGGCGAAATGAAAGATTACGTTCCTACCGATGAAGAGTTAAAACCGGGCTTTGACGGCATTCCCAAATTTCCCGGTAATGAATTCTGATACGGCAAACCTGTAAACCTTTTTGTGTTCACGCCTTATCAAACAATAACAGGGTTGCGCTCAAAACGCAGCCCTGCATCACACTCAAAAAAGGATAGCCTATAATGATTATACGCAAAGCTGAAGAAAAAGATTTAGAAGAACTCCTTGCCATCTATAATTACGAAGTACAAAACGGAAATGCAACCTTTGATATTGAACCAAAAACATTGGAAGAATGGCATCTATGGTTCCAAAGACACAGCACTGTTCTCCATCCCTTGTTTGTGGCTGAAACTGGCCTCCATATCGGCGGCTATGTATCTCTTTCCCCTTATCGTGAAAAAGAAGCCTATAAGAACACTGCAGAATTATCTCTCTACATTGCTCCAAGCTATCGCAGACAGGGCATCGCAAATCAACTTATGGATTATATTATCCAAGCGGCGAAAAAAGAGAACCAAATTCATACTATCATTTCTGTTATCACAAGTTCAAACCGGATAAGCATTCATCTTCATGAAAAATATGGATTTCATTATTGCGGAACGATAAGAGAAGTGGGATTAAAAAACGGCGCTTATCTGGATATTGACAATTATCAACTTCTGCTATAATCTACTGCAGGGCAAGGGCATATAAATCGGGGCAGAACGTTAATTACAATTGTTCTGCCCCAATGATACCTGTTTTCCATATTGCCTTTCGGCCTTACTTTATGTCTGTCATCAACTCCAATATTGTATCATATCCTTTTTCCACTGCCAGCTGCACAGGTGTCACACCCTGGTTATTTACATGGTTATAGTCCGCGCCCTTCTTGATCATGAAACGTGCCGCATCCTGGCTTCCATATCTCAAGGCATAGTGCAATGCGGTATTTCCGTCATTATTCGCAGCGTTTACGTCCGCCCCGGCTCTGATCAGCTCCTTCACAATATCCTTATAACAATGGAAATTGGCCGCATTCAAAATTAATGCCGTATTGCCCTTCTCATCCTTGCGGTTGACATCCGCTCCTCCGTTTAGAAAAATAGGCAATAAGGTCATGGTTGTATTAATATCCAGCTCCTGCAGCAGCATGAGCGGCGTCTTGCCATCATTTCTAGGGATATCCAGACTTGTCAGTTCCCTCAGCACCTTTTCCCTCTGCTTTTCCGTCAACTCCCCTCCATATTTCTTATTCATAACAGCAAAATGAGCGGGAACCTCGCCCAAGATATTTTGAATTGAGTCATCGGCTCCGGATGCAATTAAAAGCTTTACCACCTCCGCATTTCCGTAACTGCACGCCACATGCAGCGGCGTATTGCCGGACTCCGCAGGCTCATCCTGGGTTATATTGACATCAACACCTTTTTCAATCATTACTTTGAGCATATCCACATGATTGTGTTTAGCTGCCTCATGCACTGCCGTAGTTCCAAAATTATCCACCTGTTCCATGGACTCCTTTGAAAAGAACTGCGCCGCATTTTCAAAATAGTCGTCCTTCTGCCTGCCTATCATTCGCCTATCCTGCATGGAAGCGACAATATTTGCGGGGGTTTCTCCCTGAACCACAGCTTTGTTCATATCCACCCCTAATTCTATGAGCTTCTTAATTGCCTTTACACCGCTGTTGCCGCTCAGGCACTTATCCCTCAGACATGTGATGCCTCCCCCGCAATGGATCGGCGTCATAAAGTCTACTCCAGAATCATGGCACAAATCCAATATCCGGCACTTCTCATCATGCAGCAGTGCACTGTACAGTATATCTGTAACATGCTTCAAATCATCGTCATCGTCCGGGTCAACCATCCGAATCAACTTGCCGGCAAGATACAGCGCAATTCCTATATAATCCTGATTCTCAGACGAACAGCTGGCAAAAGCATTGTTGGTAATTCTGCTCAAATTATTTATATCCACTTTGCCCATGGCACTGTCGGAAGCAACACCATAATCCCTTAAGGCGATGCAGAGTTCCTCTTTGTAATATTTCTCTGCAAGCTCAAAAGGCGTCAGATTCTGCTTATTGGGGGTATTCACCATATCGCCGCACTTCATAAGCCTCAGTGCAGCCGTCATATGATTATTATAGATTGCCATTAATAAAAGTGTATTTCCTTCATCGTCTATGTAATCTGTTTTGGCCCCTTTTTCCAGATATACGTCTGTCAGCACACAGGAACAATTTGAATTCTCCCTGTTTAACAAGATCAGAAACGGCGTCATATCCTCATGATTTTTTGCATTAATATCCCCTTCCAGCATGCGTGCAATAGGTTCCCTTTGCCAAATGCTGTTTACCAGACATTTGTGCCAGTTCATCAAGCCTTCCACCCGGGCGCTTGCAAGATAATGATATCCGTTATTGCCATTTGCGTCACACAGAGAAGAATCTGCGCCGTGCTTAAGTAAAAGCTGTACCATGGCCAGGTTTCCCCGGCAACACGCAAGCATAACTGCCGTGATTCCCTTTCCCTTGCCGTCAGTCATATTGACTCCGGCTGCCACTTTCCCTTCCTCCAATACCTTTTCCACCACATGATAAAAATTTAGCCACACCAGAAAATGAAACAATGTAAAACCGCCGCTTCCCACCGTTTCTGACAATTCCGTCCCACTGCATGACTCCGCCCATGCCTCTACAGCACTGATTTCCTCAGAAGAAAATACTTCATATTTATAGGTAAAATCATCAATATTTCCCTCCCACCAAGGTATATATTTGCTTCTTTGGCTCTCCCCTGATTGTACCAACATACTTTTTAATTCTTTGACTTCCACCCTGATACCTCCATCAATTCCATTATTCTTCCGCCCCGGCAATCAGCAGCTTTTCCACTATGTCATTATAGCCGCCCTCCGTGGCATAGTACAACGCCGTATGTTCCATCATATCCGTATAAGTGACATTTGCGCCATTTTCCAGCAAAACCCCAACAATATAGTTGTTCCCCTGCTGTGCGGCAATGATCAGCGCAGTCTCGCCGTCTTCATTGCGCTCGTCAATTTTTGCATTGTGAGCAAGGAGATTTTTTACTAGATGCTCGTTTTCATTACTTGCCGCTACATGTAACGGCGAGTTCCCGTTGGAGCCGCTGATATTGACATCCGCGCCGGCCTCAAGCAGCAAATCGGCGATCAAAAGATTATCCTCCTCCACGGCCATATAAAGCGGGGTCTGCTTGGCATCATTACGCACATTGATATCCGCGGTACTCTTTGCTAACATTGCCTTTACCACCTCTCCCTGTCCGTTCATAACAGACTGATGAAGCGGCGTATTTCCGTAAGCGTCCGCATCTCCGGTACCCTCCCCGGTCAGTTTCTCCAAAACCTGTACAAGTCCCAGCGCATTGGCATAGTAGAATGCAGTATGGTTATCATTGTCCATAATCGAGCTGTCCGCGCCCAGTTCCAGCAGATATCTTGCCGCTTCCGCCTTCTTCGCCTCAACCGCGTAGATCAAAGGGGTCTTGCCCTGCTTATCGGTAGCGTTCACATCGGCGCCCGCATCCACCAAAAGGCCGATCACTTCCTTGTTGCCGGACAATACCGCCATATGAAGAGGTGTTATGCTCACATTTGAAACCAGGGTTACATCCGCATCCTTGGCAAGAAGTAATTTCACAATGTCCCGATACCCCTTCTGGCAGGCATAGTGCAACGGCGCACACCCCACCTCATCCACCGCGTTTACATTGATATTGTCTTTTTTCAAAAACGCCATGACAACACCTTTTTGTCCGTTCTGACACGCTTTCAATAACAGTTTATCCATTTTACTACCTCCATTCTTATTTTTGCCCTCTATACAGCACTATGGTAATAACATAATCATCCACAACCCAGATTTACTTTGCCTCTTCTTTTATCTCCGAATTCAACACTCTCGAAAGCTGTTCCATTCCACCCTGTACACGCTCCATGGATTTTAAAATATCCTCTACGCCTGCCGCCTGTGCTTCCGTGGCAGAACTGATTTCCGCAGTGGTAAGAACGGAATTCTGTGAAATCTCTTCCACCTCTTCCATTGCTTTCAGCAGGGTTTCCTTAATGGAAATCATATTCGCCAACTCCTGTTTTAACATATCAGTTACTTCGATCACTTCTTCGGAAGAATGAAGCATACTCTCAAAGATTTTAACTGTATCGTTTAATTTATCATTTGACTCTATCACAATAATATTGTTATTATCAATCACACCATTCACATCGTTTACAGTAGCGATAACGTCCTTCAAAATCGCATCGATTTTCTGTGTGGCGGAAGCCGATTCTCCCGACAGTTTATTAATCTCGTCCGCCACAACCCCAAAGCCCTTTCCCGCTTCGCCGGCTCTTGCCGCCTCTATTGCGGCATTTAAAGCAAGCAGATTTGTCTGCTGCGCTATCTGGCTGATGCTCTCTATGATCTGGCCGATGGAATTGGATTTCTGCACCAGGGACTCCACACCTTCCGACATAATCCGTGTGGAAGCAATGTTTTCTTCAAATTTATCTGACAGTATTCCTATAGCCTGAATTCCCTCGTCGTTCTTTCCCTTCAGCTGTTTCATATTCTCCACGGTCTGAAATACCCGTTTCTCAGAATTTTCAATCTGATTGTTCAGTTCATTAAATATGTCCAGACTTCCCTTTACCTGCTGAATCTGCTGATCCGCACTATTGGCAATCTGACTTGTGGACGCGGCGATTTCCGTTGTACTCGCCTCAAAATTATGTAAGGAATCATAAATTTTTCCGGAAGAATCCTCCAATCCCTCAACTGCTCTGCGCACATTCCCCAACAAGCCTTCCATTTCCTGTTCTTTCTTTTCCACGGTCATAAAAAGAGAACGGGCCCGCCGTATGATAAATATTGCTACCATTACAGCCAAAATATACACCATCCAAATAAAAATCCAAATTGAAAGACTGTACATTGCCAGATATGCTTCATTAAAAATAAACATCGCCACCAGATTAGGCACTATGGTTGCCACCGTACACACTATCACCAAAGATACATCATAATAGGGAACCGCAAGAAACAATACAAGAAAATAGGCCTCAGCCATGGCGCCGAAAGAAGCGGGATTACCGCATATAATGGTTACCATTCCCAAGATGGGAAGAATGGATATGTAACAATACTTTGCATATTTACCCAAAATCTTTTCCAATAATTTGACCACTACCGAAGCCACTACCATTGTAAGCACAATACAATCCCTGCCTGTCCCGCGATTAAACAACAGTACATACCCTGCCGCCACACAGGGAATAATGGCCAAAAACAGAAACATCACCAGATTCATTCTCTTTTCTTCATTTTTTAAGATCTCCAATTCCATTAAATACGCCCTCCTATTTTTATTCCTTTTTGGAAAATGTTATCATAAATCTGAAATTCTTTCTATTTGTCATAATTACCATTATAAACGGTTTCACGTAATGATTCATTATTCTTATTATAAGACATCCTGATAAAAAAAACAAGATAGAGGAAGCCAAGCATGTTTCAATTATTTGACCAGGAACTTCATATCATATATGATCTTTTTGCCCAGTCCTTCCGGAAGTTCTACGCCATTGTCTTCCAGCGCCCACAGAATATCCCTCTGCAAAGACCGTGAAATGCTTCCATACATGGATCTGTTCCCAATTCCCAACAATATCTTATATTTTCATCGGCAGGCATGTCTTCTGTGATATATTCGCACCAAAGCTCCCAAGTAAAAATCTTTCTTTCGAATTGACAAATACGCTGCTTTTGACATGTCGATTTCCTCGTCCAAAAGATAACGCCATAAAAACTCCCCCCATACATTTCTCCGCCTTTCTCCCATAGAAATTTTTCTTTGCTCTGTTTGCCTTTAGACAACTGACACAGTTCTGCACTTTATGCACATTCGCCTGGCCCATTGCCTGCGAAAGCTAAAAATACCGTAGCTCCGGAATCTAACGAAAAATTCCAAAACTACGGTATCTAACCTCAAAGCTTCCGAGGGGATTCGAACCCCTGACCTATTGATTACGAATCAATCGCTCTACCGGCTGAGCCACGGAAGCACACCTGTCGGTTCCCTATTGAAAGCGAACCAACGCAAGCAAATATTATTATACACGCTCTCGGGAAATTTTTCAACTGTTTTTTTAATTTTTTATCCTATAACATTTCAACCATGCCAACATATCAAGGAAATCAGCTTATGATGCCGCTCTCTAAAAAGTCATACCATATTGTCAAGGCGCCCCCGTGTCCAGATGAACATCCAGCTGATTATATGGAATCTCAATTTCATTCTCGTCCAGCTTTAATTTACAATGCTCTGTAATACGCCACTTTCCTTCCCAGAAATCCGCCTGAGCAAGCCAGCATCTCACCCCTAAAATCACGCTTGAGCCTGCCAATTCATCCACAAACACCAGCATATCCCTGTCTTTTTGTACGGCCACATCCTCCTGCAATACTTCCCGCAGAACGGTCTTGGCCTTTATCAGATCGGCCTTGTAAGAAATTCCTATTTTAATATCCAGCCGCCTGAATTCCTGCGCCGTCACATTTATCAAACTACTGTTAGCCAAATTTCCGTTTGGCAGAATAATGGTCTGATTATCCGGGGTTACAAGTTTAGTATAAAAAATCTGTATTTCACTGACCGTCCCCTCATTTCCACCGGCACCTTCTTTGATGTAATCTCCCACTTTAAATGGTTTCAGTATTAAAATCAATACGCCCCCTGCCAAATTGGACAAGCTTCCCTGAACTGCCAGTCCAATCGCCACACCTGCGGATCCCAACACTGCAACGATGCTGGCGGCGTCCACCCCAAAAGAGGACGCCAGCATCAATACCATCAGTACATAGAGCGCCGCCTTTACAAACGAGTCAACAAACTGAACGGCTCCCACCTCCGCATTAGCGCGGTTCATGGATTTACGGATAATCTTGCGTACCAATTTGATCAACTGCACACCGATCAGGAAGAAAACAACCGCCAATAAAATCCTTATTCCCAGATTGAAAGCCTTTTCCGGCAGGCTGGCCCAAAATTCTTTTAAAGCGCTAAACCTGACGATTTCTTCCACATTTTCCATGATACTGTCAGCGGTGTTCCCCGTCGTCATCCCTGCTATGATCACGCTTTTTTACCCTTTCCGTTCTTTGCTTTTCTTTGCTCAGACTTCCGAACTTTAGTACCTTGTTTTTCAGTCACAGCATTCTCTTCATTTTCCGACACTTCAGTTTCTGCAAAAACTGCTTTTTCCATCGGTTCCTTTACCGTCACTGGCGAAGTGTTATCCGTTTCCTTCTGTACAGATTCATCCAAGGATTGATCTGGTTCTTTCTTTTTCTCTTTCTTCTTTGTTGACGCAGGCTGGCTCTTTTCCGCTTCCTTCTTTGACTTTGTCGCCTGAGATTTCTTTGGCTCCTTCTTTGATGTCGCTGCCTGAGATTTTCCCGGCTCCTTCGTTTTTGCGGTTTCTTTGGCCAATTCTTCCGGCGTTAACGGAATATATTGCAAGATACTCATGGACAAGGCCGCCATTTTTACAGTAATACTGTCAGACCTGTCATCCCACTCCTTTTCCTTGCTTCTCTTCACTCGGCTGTTTACCACCCCGGTACCGCCATATCTCACATCATCGGAATTGAAAATTTCTTTATATTTCCCAGGAAAAGGAACCCCTGTGGTAATCTCTCTCTCCACTCCTGCAAAATTGGCCACCACCAATAACACTTTATCCGGTTTTGTCCCTTTTCTCAAAAAAGTCAAATAACAATCATTGGCGGAAATATGATTCACCCACTCGAAACCTTCCGGAGTACCATCCAGTGCATAAAGTTCCTCTCTGGTGCGATATAAGTGATTCAGATCTTTTACCAGCGCAGCAATCCCTCTGTGCTCCGGGTTCTGCACAAGTTCCCACTCCACGCAGCGATTTTCGTTCCACTCGTCAAATTCACCCAGATCCTGTCCCATAAAAAGCAGTTTTTTACCTGGATGCGTCATCAGATAGGCATAGCTCAAACGCAAATTGGCAAATTTCTGCTCTCTTTCTCCAGGCATCTTACCTAACAGAGTAGCCTTCCCATGCACCACCTCGTCATGAGAAAACACCAGCATAAATTTTTCGCTATATGCGTAGATCATGCTGAAAATCAATTCCCCGTGATGATGACTTCTGAAATAGGGATCAAATTTTATATAATTCAGATAGTCATTCATAAATCCCATATTCCATTTCAGATCAAAACCCAACCCTCCATCATCCAAATCTCCCGTAATCTTTGGAAACGCCGTACTCTCTTCCGCAATGGTAAGCACGCCGGGATTGCGCTTTTTCATGATGGAATTGAGATGCTTTATCATTTCAATGGCTTCCAGATTCTCCTTTCCGCCATACATATTTGCCACCCATTCCCCGTCTCTTTTTCCATAATCAAGATATAGCATGCTTGCTACGGCATCCATTCTGATACCGTCCGCATGATATTTTTCTACCCAAAACAGGGCGTTGGCAATCAGATAGTTGGATACCTGAGGTCTTCCATAATTATAGATTAAAGTTCCCCAGTGAGGATGACTGCCCTTTCTTGGATCCAGATGCTCATAGAGACAGGTGCCATCAAAATTAGACAGCCCATACACATCCCTGGGAAAATGCGCAGGAACCCAGTCCAGTATCACCCCAATCCCCGCCTTGTGCAGAGCATTGACAAAATACATAAAATCCTTAGGCGTCCCGTATCTGGCTGTGGGTGCATAATACCCAATCACCTGATATCCCCAGGATGCATCAAAGGGATGCTCCATCACGGGCATCAGCTCCACATGAGTATAACCCATTTCCTTAATGTAAGGAATCAGCCTGTCCGCAATCTCACGATAATTGGCATACGGTTCGCCCTCCGCAGCTTCCGTAAAGGAACCAAGATACAATTCATAAACACTGACCGGTACATCCCCTGTCTGAAACGCCTTCCTGTTTTGGAGAAAGTTATCGTCTTCCCATTCAAAGCCTTCCAGGTCCGCAACAACAGAAGCTGTCTCGGGACGAAGTTGCGCTGCGTTCCCATAAGGATCAGACTTTAAATAAGTCAATCCTCCCTTTAACTTTAACTCAAACTTATAATTGTCATTTTCTCTGGCATCCGGTAAAAACAATTCAAAGATTCCGGAATCCCAGAGTTTTCTCATCTGATGGACTCTTCCGTCCCAATGATTAAAATCTCCCACCACGCTGACACGCATGGCAGAGGGCGCCCAAACGGCAAAATAAGTCCCCTGCACACCTTCCACAACCATGGGATGCGCTCCCAGCTTCTCATAAACCGTATAGTGAATTCCATGGCGGAACTTTTCCGTATCCTCATGGGTGATCAGCGGTTCATAGCGATAGGCTTCCCCATGCACATGTTCTGTTCCGTCCCCCATGGTAACCACATAGTGATAAACCGGTAATTCCTTCTTTGATATCAGCGCCGCAAAATAACCGTCGTCATCAGACCGTTCCATGAGAACGCTCTCTTCTGTTCCCTGAAATACAATAGAAACTGCCTCCGCGCCGGGGAAGAAAGCCTGCACAAGAGTCTGGGCGCCTATTTTGTGAGGTCCCAAAATTTCATGTGGATTGTCACACTCTGAATAAATGATTTCTTCTATTTTAGGCCAATTCATCAACTTATAAAGTTTTGTTGTCATAACGGTATCCTTTCATTATGCTTTTCGAAATTTATCTGATCATCACAAAAGCTACTCACCCAAGTCATGCAGAAACAATCCGCTTCTAAGTTTTGGTTCAAACCATGTGGATTTCGGCGGCATCAATCTACCTGCATCCGCAACGGCAAACAGTTCACAAATGGAAGTAGGATACATGGAAAATGCTACTTTCATATCCTCATGTACCCGACGTTCCAATTCCTTGAGTCCTCTGATACCTCCCACAAAATCAGTTCTTTTATCCGTCTTGGGATCCTGAATTCCCAAAACTGGTCCAAGCAGATGATTTTGCAGCAATGAAACATCCAGTCCCTCCACCGCATCCGTAGAAATAATATGGGGCTTGGCCGTCAGCACATACCAGCTTTCATCCAGATACATGCCAAACTTCCCCTTCCTGTCCGGTGAAACAGGTTCTCTGCCCCCCTTTTCCACCACAAAATCCTTTGATATCTTATTCAAATATTCCTCCGTAGTATATCCGTTTAAATCCCGCACCACACGATTATAATCCATAATGCGCAATTCTTCGTCGGGAAACAGAACGGACAGAAAATAATTAAACGCTTCCTTTCCCGTGTATCCCGGATTCGCTTCCCTGCGCATCTGCCCCACTCTGACCGCAGATGCACAGCGATGATGCCCGTCCGCTATATATACCGCTTTCAGCTTCTCAAATTCCAGACGAATTTGAGAGACCTTGTCCGCTTCCCCTATCACCCAGACCCGATGGCCAATACCGTCCTCGGAAACAAAATCATAAACCGGTCTGCCGCGCATCACCTCATAGGTGATAGTCTGTATCGCCGGATTTGTGCGATAAGCCAAAAAGATCGGCCCAGTCTGCATATTGCAGATATCCACATGGCGAATTCTGTCAGCCTCCTTGTCCGCCCTGGTATTTTCATGCTTTTTGATCACATTATTGCAATAGTCGTCAACGGAAGCACAGGCCACAATGCCTGTCTGACTCCTGCCGTCCATTGTCAGCTCATACAAATAATAACAGGGATTAGGATCTTTTACAAACTTTCCACCGGCAATCCAGTCATGCAGCAGCGCCGCCGCCCGCTGATAGACCTGTGGGGCATAGGTATCCACCTCAGGTCCAAAGCCTGTTTCCGCCCGGTCTATCGCCAGAAAAGAATCTGGATTCTCCTTTACAACCCTGACAGCCTCCTCTCTATTATATACATCATAGGGCAATGCCGCAATGTCGGCTTCCAATCCCGGCGCCGGACGATAAGCGGCAAAGGGTCTGATATCTGCCATATTACTTCCCTCGTTTCTAATATTTTTTGTAACTTACAGGATTTACCTCTATTTTAACAAAAATATCTATACATAACAAGCATCTGGTGATAAACTGAAAGAAGAAATTTAAAATTACCGGTCACCCATCACTGCTAAAGGGTATTGAAATGTGCCTTTTGTATGGCAAGTTGGGCATTTGGGACATTTACAACAGCCCAAAGGAAACGGACACAATTTATAAAGTGAGGTAGGAGTCATGACGGAAGCACAAAGAGAATTATTAGATCGAATCAATCAATATGCGGAAAATGTGTTGGGTGAAATTGATCCCCAAAAAGTACAGGTCTCCGTACAACTTGAAAAGTTAAAACCTATCATGGAGGAAATTGCGGCGGAAAAAGGGATGCGTTTGGAAGATGTGTTTATCCTGTATATGGATATCGCAAGCGAAGCCTCCTGCGCCACAAACGAAAAGCTCAAAGAAAGTCTGCAGGATCTCAACGACGGCGTTGACGGCGGTTCACCACTTTTATTTCGCTGAACGGGATTGAAAAACTAATATAAAATAATCATCAGTTTATAAGGGACAAAGCCAATTTTCGGGCTTTGTCCCTTGTCTGTATTCTAATACTGTTTTCGGATATTTCCCACTCCATTTTTCATTAAAAGTATTCAGTTTGGATTCATCTCTCATATTCTTAAAATCATCAATCACATATTGTTTTTGCATATAACGCAATACCGTTTCACCGTTATTTGTCTGTTCCCTTGACAGGACATTGCCAAACAAAGACATAAAACAGGCTCCCTCCCGGTTGACAAGCTTTGCTTATTTCGCTTATCAACCCAGAAGGGAGCTATCCAAACACACACCTCTCTCAAATTAGCCCTTTACGATTCTTGCCCTGAACACGCCGGGAATCTTCTCCAATGCCTCAATAATCTCCGCTGTAGGCGCTTCCTCCACATCCATCATGGTATAAGCAACCTCGCCACGGGATTTATTGGTCATATCACTGATATTAATCCCCTTCTCGCCAAATTCAGCGGTAAACTTGGTAATCATATTGGCAATATTTTTATGAAAGATTGCCACACGTCCTGCCTTGGTACATACACCCATATCACAGGCAGGATAATTGACACTGTTCTTAATATTACCGTTCTCCAGATAATCCATCATCTCCTGCACGGCCATCACCGCACAATTATCCTCAGATTCTTCCGTGCTGGCGCCAAGATGGGGAATAACGATGCAGCCCTTCTTTCCGGCAACCGCAGGCGTGGGGAAATCCGTCACATAATGTGCCACCTTTCCACTCTCAATGGCCTCCAAAATGTCTTTCTCATTCACCAGCTGATCTCTGGAATAATTGAGAATGGTAACACCCTTCTTCATCTTGGCAATGGATTCCTCATTGATAGTATCCTTCGTAGAATCCAAAAGGGGCACATGAATGGAAATATAGTCGCACTGGGCATATATATCGTCAGGATTTGTCACATGGATCACGGCACGGCTCAAGTTCCATGCCGCATTCAAAGACAGGTAGGGATCATATCCATAGACTTCCATCCCAAGCGCCACAGCTGCATTGGCCACCTTGCCGCCCACAGCCCCAAGGCCAATGACCCCCAGCTTTTTCCCCATAATCTCCGTTCCGGCAAAATTTTTCTTCTCCTTCTCCGCTGCCTTGGCAATATCTGCATTGTCAGCGGAAGCCTTCACCCACTCTATGCCGCCCACCACATCCCGGGCTGCAAGCAGCATACCCGCAATCACCAGTTCCTTTACACCGTTTGCATTTGCGCCGGGGGTATTGAAAACCACCACGCCCTTTTCCGCACATTTTTCCAAGGGAATATTGTTATAGCCGGCGCCGGCCCTTGCCACCGCCAGCAGCCTGTCAGGAAGCTCCATATCGTGCATGGAAGCGCTCCTCACCAAAATACCGTCGGCTCCGTTTACATCTCCAACGATCTCATACTGATCCGTAAAATTCTTAAGTCCCACTTGGGCGATGGGATTCAGACAATTCACCTTAAACATTTTCTCTTCTTCTCCTTATTTACCGTTTTCGGCCTCAAATTTCTTCATAAATGCAACCAATTTTTCTACGCCTTCCAAAGGCATAGCGTTATAGATGCTTGCGCGCATCCCCCCAACCGTCCTGTGTCCTTTCAGATTCTCAAAACCTGCTGCCTTTGCCTCCTTGACAAATTTCGCATCCAACTCCTCACTGCCGGTTACAAAAGGCACATTCATCAAAGAACGATCCTCCCTGCGAACGGTTCCCTTAAACAATTTACTCTCATCCAGGAAATCATAGAGAATCTTTGCCTTCTTCTCATTGTACTCCTTCATAGCAGACAAACCGCCCATCTTTTTCAGCCATTTAAATACCTTTCCACAGATATATATACCATATGCAGGCGGCGTATTATAGAGAGAATCGTTATCCGCATGGATCTTATAACGCAGCATGGTAGGCGTACCGGGCAGCACATCCTCGGTAATCAGGTCTTCTCGAATAATCACGATTACCACACCTGCAGGCCCGATATTTTTCTGGACACCGCCATAGATCAAACCATACTTGGACACATCCACAGGCTCGGATAAAAAGCAGCTGGAAACATCTGCCACCAAGGTCTTACCTTTGGTATTCGGCAGTGTCTTGAATTTGGTTCCGTAGATGGTATTATTTTCACAGATATAGACATAATCCGCATCTTCGCTGATGGGCAAATCGGAACAGTCTGGAATATAAGAAAAAGTTTTATCTTCGGAAGATGCTATCTTATTAGCTTTCCCATAGATGCACGCCTCCTGGTATGCTTTCTTTGCCCACTGACCTGTGACAATATAATCTGCAACCTTATTTTTCATCAGGTTCATGGGAATCATCGCAAACTGTTGGCTGGCGCCGCCCTGCAGAAACAAAACCTTATAATTATCCGGGATATTCATCAACTCTCTCAAATCCGCTTCCGCTTCCTTGATAATGGTATCATAAGCCTTGGAACGGTGGCTCATCTCCATAACAGACATCCCTGTTCCCCTGTAGTCAAGCATCTCCTCTGCAGCTTCCCTTAAAACTTCTTCCGGCAGTACCGCAGGGCCTGCGGAAAAATTATACACTCTGGACATTTTCATATTCCTCCTCTTTCAAGTTCCGCCTCTTCGCCACCAAAACTTCATTGTGCTTTCCGCTAAGAGACAGATTTTGGCTTCCGCCGATTTTTCCCGGCAAAATTTTACATATAATCATAGAATAAACGCTTAGAACACTTTAGTCAACTGCATTGTTAAATTTTTTTGCAGCAGTTACGCCAAAACTTAAACTCTTATTATCAATAGAACATTATCACCGGCGTTCCCACCTCAGCCATGTCATAGAGCTGGGTCATAATATCTTCCGGCGTGTTGATACAGCCGTGGGAACCATTGGTTTTATAGATTGTTCCACCAAATTTGGAGCGCCAGCTGGCGTCATGGATACCGACACCACCCTTCACAGGCATCCAGTACTTCACAAAAGACGCATATCCAGGACCTCTCAAAATTCTGTCTCTTTCCTTGTTGTAGACAAAATTAATGCCTTCCGGCGTCCCCATCCTTCTACCTGTATTTCCCGTAACCACATCCGTCTCCAATATCAGAACCCCATCCGCATAATAATACATTTTCTGCTGCGTCATATCAATCTCAATGTAAGTACCGCCAATGTCGTCCAGCCCCCTCACATATCCCTGACGAATATAAGAAGGAATATGAACCTGGTCTTTTGGCTTCTCTGACTGTAATATCTGGAACAAAAATGCGACTTCCGCTTCCGTATCCAGCTTCGTGCCGTAAGTAACATATTTTACCTTCACCAGATCTCCTCTGGTAGCCGCAAACTCCCTCTCCGTATCACAGGTATCATATGCCAGAGCGAGAGCTTCCACCCATTCCCTAACGCCAACCTGGCTGATGATAAACTCCCCCTGGTCGTCAAGTAAAGGAATACCCTTCTGGTCTTTTTCCAGAAAGCCTGACAAAATCTCAGGTGTCAGCGAAATACTTTCCGCTCCCATATCATATGTTATCCCAGCGGTTTTGCCCATAAATTCACATATTTGCATCCAGAGCTTTCTTTGCCGCATATCATCGGCGCTATCAGGAAGATCAACCAGGCACTCCGCCTCCCGCAAATCCACCACTGTTTCTCCGTTCAAGAGACATGTCATTAAGTATGTAAACGCTTTTTCACAGTCCATGCGTTCCGCATTATTATCCCGAAGATAATAGCCTCCTTCTGCGTAATGCAAGGATACCCCCACATTTCTCTCCCGTTCCCTAGAAACAAACGAAATACTGTTAAAGCAAGATCGGAGCTCCTCCTCATTTGCCATATACGTTTCCGCTGCAAGCTCAACTACCACAGGCTCCCACAGATACGACCACCAATAAAAAAGGTTGTCGCCTCCCATATAGGCCGACAATGCTCTGGTATAATCAGGCCTGATATCCGCCGCTTCCCTGTCTAACTCCCAATATTTCCCCTGTGCATCCACCACATACACTGTGGAGGCCTCCGTCTGACTTACCAGTTCTTCATTGACCTGTTCCACACTCTTTCCGGTACAATACACCCCGTTGACCCATAGGTTGACGGGGAAACGGTTGCTGTAATAAAACGACAGCACCAGGAAACAAACGCCTCCCAAAAGCAGGCCGCATGACAGAAACACGACCAGATACCAAAGTATTTTTTTCATATTACAGATACCTATTTTTTATCCGTCGTCACTCGCTTCCCGATTATTCCCGCAAATCATCCCCATCAAATACTTCCGCAATCGGCGCCCCCGCCGGAACCATGGGGAATACCTTGTCATCCTCCGGAATGATACATTCAATCAGCACCGGCGCTTTCATTGCAATCGCTTTTTCCAGAGCCGGCGCCATCTCCTCTTTCCTCGTCACCCGGATGGCCGCGCAGCCCAGCCCTTCCGCCACCTTGCAAAAATCTACCTTATCGCTCAATACAGTCTGCGAATAACGCCTGCCATAAAAAAGTGTCTGCCACTGCCGTACCATTCCAAGCACATGATTGTTGATAACTATCTGTATAATAGGTATATTATAGCGGCTTGCCGTAGCAAGTTCGTTCATATTCATGCGGAAACACCCGTCGCCTGCAATGTTGATACATAGTCTGTCCGGCTGTCCTGCCTGCGCTCCTATGCATGCCCCCAGACCGTACCCCATGGTTCCCAGACCTCCGGAGGAAAGGAAGGTACGGGGTTTGGTATAACGATAGTACTGTGCCGCCCACATCTGATGCTGTCCTACATCTGTAGTGATTATCGCCTCTCCACCTGTAATATCGTCAATGGTCTCCATAATATAGGGACAGGAAAGACCGGAATCATCGTATTTCAACGGATACTTCTCCTTCAAATCGCCAATCTGACGCATCCATGAACCATGATCTTGTTGGGCCAGTCTTCCGTTCAAATCCTGCAAAACCAGTTTCAGGTCTCCCACCAGGCTGGCATCCACACGAATATTTTTATTCACTTCCGCAGCGTCCACGTCAATATGAATAATTTTGGCATTCTCTGCAAATTTTTTCGGATTTCCGATCACTCTGTCTGAGAACCGGGCTCCCAACGCGATCAGCAGATCACACTGGCTCACGCCTAGATTGGACGCCTTGGTGCCGTGCATGCCGATCATGCCGGTATAACGGCTGCTCCTGCCGTCAAATGCCCCTTTTCCCATAAGCGTATCACACACAGGCGCATCCGCCAGCTCCGCAAAAGCCGCCACTTCGTCGTACGCGTCCGAAATAATGGCACCTCCGCCCAGATAGATAAATGGTTTCTTAGCTTCCGTGAGATACGTTACCACCTGTTCCATCTCCGCTTCCGTATAGGACACGGTTCGCTCTATTTTCCTCAAAGCCACAGGTTCAAATTCGCAGACCGCCGCCGTTACATCCTTTGTAATATCCACCAGCACCGGACCGGGCCGACCGCTCTTCGCGATATAAAACGCCCTCCGCAAGGTATCTGCAAGCTCTTCCACATTTTTCACTATATAGCCATGTTTGGTGATCGGCATGGTCACACCTGCAATGTCAACCTCCTGAAAGCTGTCCTTTCCCAGCATGGGCAGCGAAACGTTAGCCGTGATGGCCACCATGGGGACGGAATCCATAAACGCTGTGGCAATACCTGTTACAAGATTTGTAGCGCCGGGACCGCTTGTTGCCAGACACACTCCCACCTTTCCCGTGGCCCTGGCATAACCGTCCGCCGCATGCGCCGCTCCCTGTTCATGGGATGTTAAAATATGTCTGATTTCATTGCTGTGTTTATAAAGCGCATCGTAGATATTTAAGATGGAACCGCCCGGATAGCCAAATACTGTGTCAACTCCCTGCTCCTTTAAGCACTCCACAACGATTTCCGAACCATTCAACTGCATTTTCTCATCCTCCCATATCAGCTTATTTCGTCGGGAACTCCAATACCGCGCCTCTATTGCCGCTCGTGACCAGCTCACGGTACCGGGACAGATAACCTCCCGTCACCTTAGGCTCCCTGGGCTGCCATTTTGCACGCCTTTTTGCCATCTCTTCATCGGATACCAATACCTCCAGCTTATTTTCGGGAATATTGATGCTTATGATATCTCCCTCTTCCACCAGGGCAATCGGCCCGCCCACTGCTGCTTCCGGAGATACATGACCAATGGATGCGCCTCTGGATGCGCCAGAGAAACGTCCGTCCGTAATCAGTGCCACACTGGATCCCAATCCCATGCCGGCAATAGCGGAGGTTGGATTAAGCATCTCCCGCATGCCGGGACCGCCTTTAGGGCCTTCATAGCGTATCACCACCACATCACCGGCTACAATCCTGCCGCCTTTGATTGCGTCAATGGCATCCTCCTCACAGTCAAAGACTCTGGCAGGTCCCTGGTGTACCAGCATCTCAGGAACCACTGCAGAACGCTTCACCACACCGCTGTCCGGCGCCAGATTTCCTTTTAAAATCGCAATACCGCCTGTTTCGGAATAAGGATTCTCCGCAGGCCGAATCACCTGGGGGTCAAGATTCCTGCAATTTTTGATATTCTCGCCTATGGTGGTGCCGTTTACGGTCATACAATCCAGATTCAACAAATTCTTCTTTGTCAATTCATTCATAACCGCGTATACGCCTCCTGCCTCGTTCAGATCCTCCATATAAGTGGGACCTGCAGGTGCCAGATGACACAGATTGGGCGTCTTTGCAGACAATTCGTTTGCAATGTCCAGGTTTAAATCCACTCCTGCTTCCTTTGCTATGGCAGGGATATGCAGCATGGTATTTGTAGAACACCCCAATGCCATATCCACCGTAAGCGCGTTCATAAATGCCGCCTCGGTCATAATGTCCCGGGGCTTAATATCTTTCTCCACCAATTCCATAATCTTCATGCCAGCATGTTTTGCAAGTCGAATACGCTCAGAGTAAACTGCCGGCACAGTGCCGTTCCCCTTAAGTCCCATCCCGATGGCCTCTGTCAGACAGTTCATGGAATTGGCCGTATACATGCCGGAACAGGAACCGCAGGTTGGACATACCTTTTCCTCATATTCGCACAGTTCTTCCATGGTCATGGTACCTGCAGCCACGCTGCCCACCGCCTCAAACATGGATGAGAGACTTTTTTTCTGTCCGTGAACCCGCCCCGCCAGCATGGGGCCGCCGGACACAAATATCGTGGGAATATTAACTCTCGCCGCAGCCATCAGTAAACCGGGCACATTTTTGTCACAGTTGGGGATACACACCAGTCCGTCAAAACCATGTGCCAGCGCCATACATTCGGTGCTGTCCGCAATCAAATCCCTGGTCACAAGAGAATATTTCATTCCCACATGTCCCATGGCAATCCCATCACAGACCGCAATCGCCGGAAACATCACCGGAGTCCCCCCCGCCATTGCCACTCCCATCTTTACGGCCTCAGCAATTTTGTCAAGGTTCATATGGCCGGGTACGATCTCATTGTAGGAACAGACAATGCCGATCAGAGGGCGTCTTCTCTCTTCCTCCGTATATCCAAGTGCGTTAAATAAGCTTCTGTGAGGCGCCTGGGCTGCCCCTGTCTTAACCGAATCACTTCTCATATTTTATTCTCCTAGTTAAAGTTGCTGCGCGACGGCCCTAAAGGTAAGTGCCCTCGGCGCACTGGTTATGAGAGCAGATTTCACTTATAGAGGCACTTCTGAAAACTGCTTTCATGCGCCTTCCTAACTTCACCTGCCTCGCTATCAATTTATGGCAATCCGGAACTGGTTAGGCTCTTCACTTCTATATAATACGTTCCGCCAACAGTTCTCCCATTTTGCTGCAGCCAACCCTGGTACATCCCTGGGACATAATATCACCCGTTCGATAACCTTCCGTCAGTACCTGCTTTACCGCTTTTTCAATGGCGTCCGCTTCCCTGTCAAGGTCGAAGCTGTAACGCAGCATCATGGCGGCACTGAGTACAGTGGCAATGGGATTGGCAATATCCTGTCCCGCAATGTCCGGCGCGGAGCCGTGACTTGGCTCGTACAGGCCAAACTTGCTGTCATTTAGGCTTGCGCTTGCCAGCATCCCGATGGATCCTGTCACCATACTGGCCTCATCGGAAAGGATGTCGCCGAACATGTTTTCCGTCAGTATCACGTCAAATTGCGCAGGATCCTTCACAAGCTGCATGGCACAGTTATCCACCAACATATGCTCAAGCTTTACCTCAGGATAATCCTTTGCAACTTCCTCCACAACCTTTCTCCACAATCTTGAGGAATCCAGCACATTGGCCTTGTCCACGCTTGTCACCTTTCTGCGTCGTTTCATTGCAATATCAAATCCCTTGACGGCAATACGTCGAATTTCATTCTCATCATATGTCAGCGTGTCCATCGCCTTTCTCACGCCGTTTTCCTCTATAGTCTTACGCTCACCAAAATACAGCCCTCCCGTCAGCTCACGCATGATCATCATGTCAAATCCCGCTCTGCTGATTTCCTCTTTCAGAGGACATGCACCGGCAAGCTCATCATACAAGATTGCTGGACGCAAATTTGCAAACAGATTCAGTGCTTTTCTGATGGCGAGAAGTCCCGCCTCAGGCCGCAGATTGGGAGGCAGTTTATACCAGGGCGAAGTGGTGGTGTCACCTCCGATGGATCCCATCAATACCGCATCCGCCGCTTTTGCTTTCTCAACGGCCTCCTGAGTCAAGGGCACTCCGTGTACGTCTATGGAGGCGCCTCCCATGAGAATATCTTCAAAAATCATTTTATGGCCGTAAATCACAGCCGTTTTTTCCAACACCTTCTTTGCTTCCGCTATAATTTCCGGACCAATCCCGTCCCCGGGAATACATGTGATATGTAGTTCCATAGAATCCTTTTCCTTTCCGCAGCTTATGAGCACCTTTTGTCCGTTTTCCTTTTCTTTCCGCATACCAATAACTGCTGCAAACCGGCAATTATGCGATATCCTTCCCGAACCGGAATAAAACTTTCTTTTTATCATAACTGATAAAGATAAAAATATCAACAAAATATTATAAAGAATCAAGAACAGTCAAAAAAGCGAACCAATACTCCCTGTATCGGTCCGCCCAAATTACTCCAAATCTTAATTTATGACATAAGGTCTCAATTCTCATCAGGCTTCTCAACACGGCTGATTGCGGACTTATCCATCGGAATACGGCAGTTTTTATTACTGCCAAACTCAACAATAACCAAATCGTCCGTAATGTCGATGACAATGCCGTAAAATCCAGATGTGGTCAGCACACAGTCTCCGATCTCCAGCGCCGAAAGCATGGCCGCCAGTCTCTTCTTTTCCTTACTCTGAGGCCGCATAAAGAAAAACCACATTGCGCCGATCAAGACAGCGTACATAATCACAATACTGAAAATTCCTCCTGTCCCTACCGCCACATCCTCTGTCAATAAAATTCCCATGTTTCCTCCATTCCGGCGTCCCGCGCCTGTATATCTTCTTTCTGCATATCATAGACATAATACACAAAAAAATCTTTTTGGTCAAGAACTTTGTTCGGTTCTAACTTCATGACACTGCCGAAAAATCTGATCCTGTCAGTTTGTATTCTGGGGCTGCATTCCTGCCAGTTTTTGTTTCTTATATTCGGCAAACCGTCCTTCATCCAAAGCATTACGAATCTCTTCCATCATGGTATTATAAAAATACAGATTGTGAAGCACACACAGGCGCATCCCCAGCATCTCTTTTGCTTTCAGCAAGTGCCGTAGATACGCTCTGGAGTAACGGCTGCAGGCAGGGCATCCACAGCCCTCTTCCACAGGCCGGTCATCCAGCTCATATTTTGCGTTAAACAGGTTGATCTTTCCCTGATTGGTGTACAGGTGACCATGGCGACCGTTTCTGCTTGGATAGACGCAGTCAAAAAAGTCTATTCCCCTCTCCACCCCTTCCAATATATTTGCAGGTGTTCCCACTCCCATTAAATAGGTGGGCTTGTCCTTTGGCAAAAACGGCACAACCTCCTCCAAAATATAATACATTTCCTCATGCGTCTCCCCTACGGCAAGACCTCCCACCGCATAACCATCCAGTTCCATCTCCGAAATACGCTTTGCATGCTCTATCCTGATCTCGGGATACACTGCTCCCTGGTTAATACCAAACAACAACTGATGCGGATTGATGGTATCATCCAATCCATTCAGTCTTCTCATCTCTTTTCTGCACCGCTCCAGCCATCTCGCCGTGCGATCCACCGATGCCTGCACATATCCCCTGTCCGCCTTGCTGGGAGCGCATTCGTCAAAAGCCATGGCAATAGTGGACGCCAGGTTGGACTGAATGCGCATACTCTCCTCCGGTCCCATAAATATCTTGCGTCCGTCAATATGGGATTGAAAATACACGCCCTCCTCCTTGATCCTGCGCAGACCCGCAAGAGAGAACACCTGAAATCCTCCCGAATCCGTCAATATAGGTTTATCCCAGGACATAAATTTATGGAGACCCCCCAGCTGCTTCACCACCTGATCTCCCGGTCTCACATGCAGATGATAGGTATTGGATAATTCCACCTGTGTCCTTATCTGTTCCAGGTCCGCCGTGCTTACGGCTCCCTTGATCGCCGCCACGGTTCCCACATTCATGAAGACAGGGGTCTGAATGGTACCGTGAACGGTTTTGAATTCCGCCCGCTTTGCCCTGCCTTCCTGTTTTAAGATACGATACATATTCTTACAACCTCCTGTTATAATTACCGTTCTGACTCCATCACATTTTCCACTGTTGCCTTTTTCATGCCCATTCTGTATAATAAATACAAATATTCCGCTTTCCGGCCAAGGCAAATCCGGTAAACTTCCCTGCCGCAGGTCAACGGGATATGAGACAGAATACAAAGCCGTTCCCACGGCGGAAGAGGAGTTAATATGGCAGGATCAACTTTTGGCACTATCTTTCAAATAACCACCTGGGGAGAGTCCCACGGAAAGGCTTTGGGTGTGGTCATCGACGGGTGTCCCGCCGGCCTGCCCCTGAATGAGGCAGATATCCAGCAGTATCTGGACAGACGAAAGCCCGGCACCAGCAGCATTGCGACCCAGAGAAAGGAAGCGGATTCCGTGGAAATTTTATCCGGCGTATTTGAAGGCCGCACTACCGGTTCCCCCATTTCCCTGATGGTTAGAAACACCTCCCAAATCTCAAGCGATTACAGTGAAATCGCCTCCTGCTACCGCCCGGGCCATGCGGATTATACTTTTGATCAAAAATACGGTTTCCGCGATTATCGCGGCGGCGGTCGTTCTTCCGGCAGAGAAACCCTGGGACGTGTGGCAGCAGGTGCCGTGGCCTGCAAAATATTAGCACAGCTAGGAGTCACAGTCTGTGCTTATACCCGATCCTTGGGACCCGTGGAAGCGGACATGACCCGCTTCAGACGTCAGGCCATTCTCAATACCCCCACCGCCATGCCGGATCCTGAAGCAGACAAAGCCGCTCTTCGATACTTGGAACAGGCAAAGCAGGATTGTGATTCCGTCGGGGGCTGTATGGAATGTATTGTGGAAGGTCTCCCTGCGGGTGTCGGCGATCCGGTCTTTGAAAAGTTGGACGCCAATCTGGCAAAAGCCATCATGTCCATCGGCGCCGTAAAAGCAGTAGAAATCGGCGACGGTCATCAAGTGTCCCTTCGATATGGCAGCGAAAATAACGATGGCTTCCGCATGACAGACGGAAAAATCACAAAGGTCACCAACCATGCCGGCGGAATACTGGGCGGTATCAGCGACGGCGACACTCTGATCCTGAGAGCTTACGTGAAGCCTACCCCTTCCATCTTCCGCACCCAACACACGGTAAACAGGGAATTGTCGGAAATAGACATCAACATCAAAGGCCGCCATGACCCCGTCATCGTTCCCAGAGCAGTTGTGGTTATGGAGTGCATGACAGCCCTCACCGTACTGGACGCCATGCTCTTAAACATGTCCGCCAAAATGGATTCCATTGCTGCACATTACGGCAGGCCTCATACACCTGTACAAACCTCCTGAACCAAGATTTGCTTTCCGAAAAAGGGCTCCGGCAGCAAAACAGGCCGGAGTCCTTTTCACTTCGTCACAGTTTATGAAACACAAGGCAATTCGGCACATCCACCTTAATCGGCGGTCCGTTCATCACCATCGTACCACTCTCTATGTCCACATGAAAAAAAGTCACATCGTTGCTTTCATGATTCAGCGACACCAGATACTTATTGTTGGGGAATAATCCGGCGTCCTTGGGATACTCTCCGCTGACAGGCAGGCAGAAAACCTCCGAGAGCATACCCGTCTCCTGATCTACCTGGAACAGCACCGCTGAATTATCACCCGCATTGGTGCTCAGCAGATATTGATAATCCTCTGAAAAAGTAAGGGCGCTGGAAGCGTTGGAACTTCCCTTCTCCCGCTTACAGGTCTCCACCGACTGAATCTTTTCAAACACTGGCTGGTTGTTTTTCTCTTCGTAAGAATATACGTCTATATAGCATTTCCACTCATGTACAATATAAATAAAACGACCGTCCTTGGAGCTCTTAACATGCCTGGGGGCAGATTCCATAGCACTCCTGATCACATCCGCCAGCAGTACCTTTCCGTTCACACTGTCGAACCGATATACATTCACATGATCCATTCCCTGATCGGCCACCATAAGGTACTTGTTATCATGGGTCATCTTCGCACAGTTGATGTGGGGCCTGAAATTCCGTTCCGCAATACTGCCCAGTCCTTTATGATAAATCTCATCCGTTATTTCCCCGATGGAACCGTCCGGCTTCAGCCGAAGTACCGTCAGCTTTCCGTCATGATATCCCGCCACAAACAAAAATTGATCCTTATAGTCGGTAGAAAGATAACACCCCCGCATACCGTTGATAGGCGCGTAATTTATAAACTTCAGACTTCCGTCCTCCAAAATAAAATAAGACTCGACGCCAAAATCCGTAATGGAATAGAGATAACTCCCATTGTGTGAAATTGTCACATAAGAAGAGTTGGTAATCTCAACCTTGTCCTTTTCAACAAAACGGCCATTCTCCATATCCACATCGTATATCTTTATCCCATGCTTATCCCCATGGGTATAAGTGGAAATATATGCCACATACCTTTCTTTCTCCATTTTAAGCCACCCTTCCGCACCTTAATTTAAATATCATACTCAGCCGCTGCTTTTCTGGCCGAATAAGGATATTGTACCATAAATGTACTCTGTTTTAAATACTTTTTCCAAAACTTTACGGGTACATCATTACGATTCGGCCTGCGCCCCCAATCCTCCCAACGCATTTAAGAACACATTCCGCCGTGCCTGACAATATCGTCGAATTCCGCTCCCGAAGCCCTGGCCAGATCCTTTGGCGTAAGTTCCAACTGCAATCCCACCTTCCCTCCGCTGACAAATATTTTCTCCTGCTTTTCGGCGACTGAATCAATTCTGGTAACATATTGCTTTTTCATGCCAATGGCGGTGCAGCCTCCCCTGATATATCCCGTCACCCTGTTGATATCCTTCACGGGAAGCATCTCCACATTTTTCTCACCGACGCTTCTGGCAGCCGCTTTCAAATCCAACTCACTGTCCACAGGAATCACAAACACAAAATAATTTCTACTGTTCCCCACAGTGACCAATGTCTTATAGACCTTCTCATACGGCAGCGAAAGCTTATCCGCAATCTGCAGCCCATCTACAAACGCCTCACACTCATAGGTATAATGCGCAAACGGAATCTTCATTGACTCCAGTATCCGCATAGCATTTGTCTTCACTTCTTTTTGTTTTGACATCTCTTTTTTCTCCGGTTCCTCTCTCTCAAAAACAAAATTTCAAACATTCGTAACATATTATATACCAATGAATCTATGATTGCAATTACCCATCTTCTATGTTATGATCAAATTGTTACGGTATGCAGCAATTCAGTGACCTGAATCAATGACTGACATCAGGACTTTTTTCTTTGATTACAGGCAGTTAATCCATAGATAATATCCCTAACTGATTCAGCCGCGGCCATTTTGCCACGGTTTTTTTATCGCCGGAACCGCTCAAGCAATTCAGTGCTTTACCCGTACAAAAATACAGATTGGAAGGTATGATAATTATGAGATATCAAATCAGACACGCGCTGGTGCGGTACGGCGCAAACACCATATTAGAAGATGTAAATTTTGAGATCCACAACCGGGAGAAAATTGCCGTGGTAGGCCGAAACGGCTGCGGTAAAACCACATTGTTTAAGCTGATCGCCGGAGATATTCAAATGGATAATCCTGACAGCGACGAAAACTGCGGCATTTCCATGGCCGGTAATCAGCAGATCGGTTTTCTACGCCAGATCAATTTTACGGAAAAAACAATTACGGCAGAGGAAGAAATTCAAAAATGTTTTGCCCCCATCTTTGAATGCGAAACAAGAATGAAAGTGGTGGAGGAACAGTTAAAATCAAATTCTGACGGTTTTCTGCTAAACGAATATGATTATTTACAAAAAAAGCTGGAAGCACTCAGAGGATACACCTGGCGGCAGGATATGGAGATCATGTTTCAAAAATTCGGCTTCCCATTGGAAGACTTGCAACGTCCCATTGGCAGCTTCTCCGGCGGTCAGCAGACCAGAATTGCCTTTATCAAGCTTCTCTTAAGCAGACCGGACATTATGCTGTTGGACGAACCTACCAACCATCTGGATCTGCCCACAATCGAATGGCTTGAAAACTATCTGAAAGAATATGACCGGGCGGTGGTAATCATCTCCCACGACCGTATGTTTCTGGACAAAGTCAGCGATGTGACCTACGAAATCGAATACCATCGGATCAAACGATATCCCGGCAATTATTCCGCCTTCATGAGGCAAAAAGAAGAAGCTCTGGCCAAACAGGAAAAAGACTACGAAGAACAGCAACGGGAAATTAAACGTTTGACGGATTGGATTGAAAAATGGAAAAACACCCCCACCAAAGTATCTGCCACCCATTCCAAGCGCATGGCAATCGAACATATGGTGAAAATTGAAAAACCAAGACGTTTCGACACCAAGACCTTCCATGCCCTTTTTACTCCGCGGATAGAGAGCTATACAGATGTATTAACCGTAAGAAAACTCTGCATCGGGTATGAAAAAGTGCTCTGCCGCCTGTCCTTCTCTCTGCGCAAGGGCGAACGTCTGGCTATCATCGGTGAAAACGGTATAGGGAAATCCACTCTGCTGAAAACGCTGGTGGGCGTCTTAAAACCTTTAGACGGCAGCTTTCTCTACGGGCCGAACGTAGAATGGGGATATTTTGACCAGCAGCAGGCCATTACGGACGACATGAATCCGGAACAGACCATCCTGGAACATTTTTGGCAAGTCTATCCCGACCTGATACGGGAACAGGTGCGAAGCGCCCTTGGCAGTTTCCTGTTCACCCAGGAGGAAGTTGACAAAAAACTGGGGCAACTCTCCGGCGGAGAAAAAGTCCGGCTGGCACTTTGTAAAATGTTCCAGACAAAGCCAAATCTCCTGATTCTGGACGAGCCAACCAACCACATGGACATTATGGGAAAAGAAGCTCTGGAGCAAATGCTGTGTTCTTTCTCCGGAACGGTACTCTTTGTATCCCACGACCGGTATTTTATTCAACAAACCGCCACGGGTATTTTGGAGTTTGAGGGCGCAGAAGCCACACAGTATGTAGGTTCCTATGAAGAATATCTGTCAGAAAAGAGAAAGAAATCCATAAATATTACCAGTCCTGCCTCACAGCCAGATTCTTCCCGTGATATTCCCACTCTGAAGGATGTTTTTGACAAAAAGACCTATTATAATCCCGGAAAAATAAAAGCGCGATTAAAAAAACAACTGGAAAAATATGAGGCACAACTGTTGGCAAGCGAACAGCACGCCAACGAACTGAAGCTATGTCTCATGGATCCTGATTTGGGTACGAATTACGAAAAACTCATGGAGCTACAGACACAGCTCGACGCGGAGGAGCACAATCAGGAAACTCTTTTGGAGCGAATGCTGGAGACGGAAACAGAATTGGAAGAGCTGGAAGCCTCATTGCCTGCGAAAGTCAAAAAAGCATAAACCTATACCATGTCAGGCGGTGGTCAACCTTTATAGGGACCACCGCCTGTAATCTTCCGGGAAAATATCCCTCCGTATTCTCACTATTTATGACTCACAATCGCAGTCTTCCCCATTCATATTGTCTCTGCGAGGAAGCCCCGGATATTCCTGCCAAGGAGGCGGTACCATTCCGGAGACATCACATCTCTCGTGTTCGTGTTCTCTTTCCTTTTGTTCGCAGCAGCAATCGTTATCCCTGCGAGGCGCTCTTTCTTCTTCGCAGCAGCAGTCATCCGGCCTTCTGTTCGGCCTTCTCCTGTCAGAGTCCCAGCCTGGTCCTCTTCTGCAGCAGTCTCTGTCCCTTCCCGTATCTTTGCAGCCACATTCGTTTCCGCCGCAGCCACATCCACAGGCGCCATTTCCCCAGCCGCCGCAGCAGCTAAGTAAAAGCAGCAAAATAATACAATTCATAAACCACTCCATATAATATGTTTACGGTATCATATGCCGCTCCCCTAAAATACGTGCCTGTCACTTCTTTTTTACCAATTCACGCCGGATACGGGCAAAGGTCTTTTTCTCTCCTTCTTTGGCAAGCATTTTAAGCATCCGCTCCAAAACAGCTCTGGTGTCGTCATGCATGGGCTGGTTCAATGCCCCTCCCTTGCTGTAATAGGCATAAGGCGCCGCATCTGTGTATTTTTTTCCCTGATACACCTTACACGCGGCAATTCTGTCCATAATCATCTCCGCAATATATTTGTCCGGCATGGGCACAGGCACTATATTGTGCTGCTTATCATAGTCATGCCAATACTCATAGTGGTGCTTATTTCTCCCCTGGTGATGCATCCATGCGGCAGAATAGCCAATATCCTCCCTCTGGGCGTTGTTGGGACTTCTGTTCCCCTGATAATATTTCACACCTGCAAGAAATTCCGTTGGACTGTATTTGGACATATCATGAAAAATCCCCTGCCGATAAAGCCCCACGCGAAAGCATCCCTGCGCCACCAGATATTTATGATATGTGATCGTCTTAAAATGTCTCCAAGCCTTATCCATCCTCATGACTCCATCCCCGCTTTCCTTCCACCGCCCTTCTCAAGCTTTTGGGACATATCCCTTTTGGAGGACACAGTCTTCCTGCCCTTGGCAATCTCTCTTTTGACAGCTTCCTCTTCCCCGTCAGCGTTGCCGGTAACAGAGCTTATATATACCGCAATACTTCTGGGCGGTATTTTTCTTGACAATTCTTTGCTCTTACCATCCATCCCCGCCTGCGCTTCCACATTTTGAGTCTCCGTGGAAAACACCATTTCCCATCTCATCCCCTTTGGAAGCTTTGGCAGCGCCAGCTCATGACTTTCCCAATGCATATTAAAGGCAAGATATAAAAAATCATCCTCCCTCATCTGATCCGACCAGGCATATTTCCCGCAGAGCATAATGCCGATATGCCTGCAATTTCCTTCCGTTTGAGCTCTCCAGGCATTCTGTCCATGATAAGACAGATCAGGATAACCACAGGAGATATAATCCATCAAACGCATTTCCCGCTCCGTCCGCAGAATGGGATGTTTCTTTCTGAAGTCCACAAGCATTTTCCAAAAGGAAAATACAGTTTGATTCTTTTCTATGCCGCTCCAATCCAGCCATGTGACGGCATTATCCTGACAATAAGGATTATTATTTCCTCTTTGAGAATTCCCAAACTCATCCCCCATAAAGATCAGCGGAGCGGACTGCGAGAGCATCAGCATAGACAGGGCATTCTTCATCTGTTTTTCCCGTAGCTTCTTTACCTTCTGCCTGCGAGTCACTCCCTCCTCTCCGCAATTCCAGCTACAGTTATAATCGTTGCCGTCCCTGTTATCCTCTCCGTTTGCCTCATTATGCTTATGATCATAAGAAACCAGATCCGCAAGCGTAAAGCCGTAATAATTTGTAAGATAATGAATTCTTCCCGCCTTTTCCGGAAGATGCCGCATTTGATAGAGCACATTGCCCAGCGTATTTCCATCTCCCTTTAAATATCCCCGCATACAATAATACCATGCGTCATTATATTCCGCCACATGGGGAAACAAAGGCTGTTCCTCTCTCCCATATATACTGTCCACATCAAAATGATAATACCATATCTTCGTATCTGCCAGCATATCATCCTTTGCCAGCTGATCGGCAAATAAATTGTCTCCCAATAAGTGAAAACCGTCCACATGGTACTCAAGCACCCAAAAACGCAGAATTTCCGATATTTCACTGCGTTTTACTTCGTGGGGAAAATAAAACTGCATGACCAGCTCCATCCTGTTTTCATGCAGCGCTTTCACCAGCGCCTTAAATTCCGTCACAGGATCTTTTGTCGCTGCATAAGCCGCCTTGGGCGTATAATAATACCCCTTCTTATACCCCCAATAATTCAGCTTATTCTGACCAGCCGTATCCAATTCTCCCGGCATTGCGCTTGTAGGAAGCCTGTTCAGCCGCTCTTCTTTTGTTGGCACTTCCGCAAATTCATAAGCAGGCTGTAACTCAATAGTTGTAACGCCGATTTCCTTTAGGTAAGGAATCTTTTCCAAAATCCCGTCAAAAGTCCCCCTGTTGCGCACACCAGAAGACGTATGTCTGGTAAATCCTCTCACATGCATACAATAGCCAACCATGCTGCGATAAGGAACTCTGGGGCATTGGTCCTGTCCCCAATCAAATTCCCCTGTTGGAAATCCCGCGCGCAGATCCTCCGGCGTCCTTTCTTTTCCATAAGTCGCCTTTCCGATAAAAACTCTTGCCCTTTCATCTGGGATCAGGCAGTCTCCTTCGTAAAATAAATATGCGATTCGTGCCGCGTCCAAATCACGTACCAGCTTACAATGTATGTTGCCAATTCTTTCCTCCGCCGTAAAGGGAAGTTTCATCAACTGCCTGCCCGTGGCTCTGTCGTACAACAGAACACCGCAGGCAGCTGCCTTGGACACAAGGGAAAAACGCACTCCGCCTTCCTCAATATGAGCTCCCAGGGGATATGGCTTATTCTGCAGGTTATTTTTTGTCACCGCTTTTCCTCCATCCTGACAGTCATTGGCATTTGTTACATTTAGCCGGACTGTCGTAACTATTTATTAAGAATTTACATACAAATCAAAGTTGACAAATACGGAAAAATTGCTATGATACAAGAAACAGGATTTATTATGTTCTACCCACAAGGAGGCTCCCATGAAAAGGAAAAAAATATTGTTGATGACGCTGCTTACAATGGTTTTTCTCACCATATGTACCGCAGCATCGGCTTATCTTATGGCAGGAGAACTTGATACCGTGACGAATATGGGCGGTATCACCCAAAATACTACTCAAACCGATCCCGCGACGGATCCCATCGCAAGTATTCCATCCGTTACGGCTCCGCCCATTCTGACTCCATCTCCTTCCCCGTCTCCCACCCCGGAACCGGTTTTTGAAGAATATGACATCACTATGATGGCCCTGGGAGACAACCTGATGCATATGGGAATCGTGTATACCGGCAAAATGAACGACGGAACTTTCGATTATTCCTTTCTGTTTCGGACCATTTCGGATTTCCTGGATGCTGCGGATATAAAAGCCATTAATCAGGAAACCATCTTGGCCGGCAATGAACTGGGATTCTCCGGTTTTCCGAACTTTAATTCCCCCACCGAGATTGCTGACGCCATTGCCGAGGCCGGTTTTAATGTGGTTCTCCATGCCACCAACCACGCGGCAGACCAGGGACTTGACGGAATCAAAAACTGTGCGGCCTATTGGGAACAATTTCCTGAAGTCCTGATGACAGGTATCTCCGGTGATGATTCCCCTTCCGATATTTCCTATCTTACGATAAAGGATATTACCTTTGCGATACTAAATTACACCTACGGCCCAAACCTGGCAACACTGCCATCCGCCCTGAAAGGCCACTTGAACATGCTCTGTGATTATGATTCCAATACCGGTGCCATTAATTTCACCGCCCTGAATCCGGAGGTGACAGAAGACATCCGGGAAGCCCGAGAAAACGCAGATATCGTCATTGTTTTCCCTCACTGGGGAACGGAATATCAGACAGTTCCGTCCGTATATCAGAAAACTTTTGCAGAAGAAATGGCCGAAGCCGGAGCGGACTTGATCATCGGAACCCACCCCCATGTCCCGCAGCCAATAGAATGGGTGACCTCCGAAAACGGAAATCGGGCTCTGTGCTACTACTCGCTGGGGAATTACGTTTCCACCCAGAAGGAGACAAAATGTATGTTGGAAGGGATGGCCTGGATCACCTTCCATGTAACGGAAGACGGCATATCCATCACGGACGAAAAGTCCGGCGTAGTGCCCATGGTCTGCCATTACAAAAGCGGTCCTGTCCGTCTGGAGGGTGTGTATCCTCTGGAAGATTATACGGAAGAGATGGCGCTTCGGCATGGCATCTGGTCCTACGGCGGCGTTCCGCTCCACCTTTCGGATCTGCAAGAGCAAAGCTCCACCACCTTTGGAGAAATGATACTGACCAGAGAAGAGATCTTTGGGCAGGCAGCTTCAACCGGCACGGATGCTCTGCCCAAAGAAAATTAATTATTTTCTCCCTCTAATCAACGATATTTTTAATTCCCAGAATGGTGTCATAAAGTGCGTTGCTGATAATGACACCTTTTCTGGAATTTGCCGCATGAATAATCTGTCCGTCGCCTATATAAAGCGCCACATGGGAGCATGTCCCATTAGAACCATAACAGATCACATCTCCCGGCTGTATTTCACTATAATCGATACCCCTTCCCGCATCAGACAGCTGACCGGCCGGGGTCCGGCTTAAAGAATACCCAAACTCTGCATAAATCAGACTGGTGAAACCGGAACAGTCCGTACCGCTTGCCAGTGACTGTCCGCCATGTACATATTTATTGCCCAGATATTGCATGGCATAATCCACAATCTGACGTCGAAGCTCCTCGTTGGTAGAATAAACCGTATCCGGCGGCGATACATTCATATATGTATTTTCCGCAGCCTGTTTTTCCGATACCCGCCGTCTTTCCTCAAGCGCTCTCTGCTCCGCCAGCTCCTTCGCCTCTTCCTCCAGCGTTTTGGCATACACAAATTCTTCCGAAATCGTAACATACTCAGCCGCCACATACCCTGTGGAACTGTCGGTATATCCCACTCTAAGCCATTCTCCCTGATCCTCCAGGATCTTGACCCGTTCCCCATTGTCTATGTAACCAATGCGCTTCGACTCTATCCATGGGCTCTCCCGTACATTGAGCCTGTCCGCCTTAACCACGGCATAACGGGTCACATAGCGGTCGATCACCGCCGCAGCCTCATCGCCGTAAAGAAAATATTCCGCCTTGATATACCCCTCAACATTTCCGGATATCACCTGAAACCAGTCATTTTCCTCTCCTGCAACAGAAAGCACATGGGCAACGGCCCCATCAAATATCTTTCCCACAATCGGACTGTCCGTATTGGGCTGTTCACGGACATTGACATAATTTGTGACGTTGGCAATGGCAAAATCCGCGTATTCGCTTACCTCATCCGTATCGTTCTGCGTCAGTTTCAGCATCGCCAGCGCCTCTTGTGTCACCCCATAATCTTTCATTCTCTCACGGGCATAGTCCACGCCCCCTTCAAAAAACTTCTGAATACCTGCGCTGAGTGCGGTGTCTGCCCTGCCCGCCGCGTCCCCGGCTTGTCCCGTGACGCCGCTCTGACATAAGCTTCCGGCCATAATCCACATGCACGCGGTACCTATCAATCCGTATTCCATTTTCTTCCCTTCATCATTTTGGTCGAATATATTTTTTATCTGCTATCATATTGTATAGTTTTATAAGTAATTATGCAACCCCTTTGTGATTTAAAATTTGAATATCTTTGAATGTCAAGTAGCAGTGTAAACGGTAAATAACACATACCTCGACTGTTTAAGCAAAGTATGGGACAATGGACTATATTTCTATCAAAGTACCAAAAGTTTAGACTTAACTTTTGATACTACTATAGGGAGGTACGTCTATGAGTTCAGAGACAAGTATGGTGGCCACAAATTTCCATCTACAGGAATGGACCACCCAGATCAGGGAATGTCAGGACCGACTAGCTGGCATAAGCGTTGAGGGGTGGTGTGCCAGCCACGGCATCACCAAAGCGAACTATTATTACCGGCTCCGCCGTATGAGGGAAGCCTGTCTTGAAGGATTTGAATATTCTTGTGCGGTGAAACCGCATATCCGGGCTGGCGGAAACCGCCAGTCCGGCATACAGGAAACTGCTATTGCGGGTAGTGTAAAATAGTTTGTGTCTTTGGAAAAAAATACCTCTTTTTTGGTAAGAATCAAGATATGACAATTCTTATCGAAAAGGAGTATTTTTATGCCAGCAACAAAACAGCAAATACGACAGATTATTGCAGATAACAACCTTAACAGGGACAGCTTCAAAGATATCCTTCAGGAGCTTATGGAGGCGGAACTGGATGCATCCCTTGGCTACGAAAAAAACCAGAAAGGTGATGCTCCCACATCCAACAAACGTAACGGACATTCTCCCAAAACCCTCAAGAGCCAGTATGGGGAATTCCAGATCGATGTCCCAAGAGACCGTGAGGGTGAATTTGAGCCAAAGCTCATCCCAAAATACCAGAGGGATATCTCCGGCATTGAAGAAAAAGTGATCTCCCTTTATGCAAGGGGC
>CAJTPN010000001.1:196744-323816 GCA_910578185.1 uncultured Acetatifactor sp. | reverse complement strand
CCAGGATCAAACTCTCATGTTCAAGTTCTCCTGCCAGGTCCTCTGGCTTCTCTTTTTTGGCTTTACTGTCTTTTTGGGTCGCCTTCTTCAGGACTTCCATCCTGCTTCCGGCTTCTTTGTTCTCTGAAATTCTCTTTGGAATTTTCAGGGCTGCATTACTGTTTATTTGTCAAGGTGCTTGTACCGATTCAGGCTTTTCTTTCTTGCCTTGCATCTCGTTGTTGTCTTCATCAGCAACTCGATTAGGATATCATAGTTTTTTTAACTTGTCAACAACTTTTTTTATTTTTTTAAATCTTTTTTGCTGTCTTTTTCATTTCCCTGACAGCGAAATTCAGTATAGCACTCTAAGTTACAAATGTCAACATCTTTTTTCAAATTTTTTCTAATTTTTACAACCGTGATACAACAAGGTCTAAATCATCATCAAAGTACCGTTTGCTTTTCACTCTGCCGCGAATTTTGATTGTACAAAAACAGCAATTCAACTTAAAATGCCATCGTATACTGCAAATTTCACCTATCCTATCAGGATGATAATATATTTCAGGGCTGGTTTTCAGGAAGGAATCCTGTCCGGCTCTCCCGCGTTCATGTCCGTATAACAGTCCAAAAGGCCCACCGTTTCATTCGCCGGACGTCCGTACATATTGCAGCATTTATGAGAAAGCTCGCTTCCACCACATTTTTCCTCATCCATTTCCACGCTCATTCGGACCACTCCCATCTGCGTTTCCGTGTCCAAATGCCTTAAGATGTCCTCAATCATGCGCTCCTGATCCATGATATCGCCTCCTGTTATTGTTGCCGCGCCACGGCACTAAAAAATGAAGCGCCTTCGACGCATTGGTTTTGTTAAAAATTATTCCAATCCATTGGTGTCAGGTGATCGTCAAATTCTACCGCTGCGGCACAGAAAAACGAATTGTCCCAACCATCCGAAAACTGAAGCTGCAGCATTCCCCCTTCAATACAAAGATATTCCGGCTCAATGGCCGCGGCCAACCCATCCAGATTAAACATTGGAAATACCTTTTTGATCAGCGCCTCCACATCCGTCTTTTCCAAACTGCCGTCATTGGGTGTCCCCTCAAATTCTTCATAAAGCTTTGACCGAACATCCTGCAATTCTTCATTTCCGTAAGCGTCCAGGCACTCCTCTTCCGTACACTTTCCACGAAATCCTGGCAAAATCGCCTCCTCAATCTCCCAAAAGTAAAATTCCCGATCCACAAGGTCATTGACCAACTGATACCAGAAGTAGTCGTTCACCTGTTTGACATTCTTCCTAACCGTTTGTTCCAAGCCGTTTATATAATCCTCGTACATTTTGGCCACCGATTCCTCATCCTTTGGCCCACTCTCCAACAACTGCCTGATTGGTTTCATCCATATATATGCTTTTTCCAAATCATTCATTAGTTCTTTCGGCCCTTTGCCAATAGCGATATTTCCCTCCCCATATTCACTGTTTTCAAATGTTCCCACATTTCCCATGAAAAAACTTCCCTTTACCAGGAATTTACCATCCCTGCAGATTACACTGACCATTCTATCCCATCCTCTCCCATGGCTCTTTTACCCATTTTGATACCTGTCCGCATCCACCGGCAAATCCGCTTTTTTAGCTTTGACAAAGATACTCCATCAAAAACATCCGAACCCGCCGGGGCTTCACTTTAAAACCTCTGCCCCACCGTTTCCGGATGCTTCCATCTTTTTTTATCAGGCACATCAAAACAGCTGTATGGTATACGCCTTGGAATCATTTTTTACATTGAGCACAGCAGTAGAAATGTTTTCTGCCGTCTCATTATCCACCTCTATGATCAGCACCGCTTCCATGCCTTCTCCCGCACCCAGGGTAAGATCTCTGATTGTAGACATATCTTCCGGCAACATTGTCTTGAGCGCCCTGCGCACATACTCCCCGTTCACCGTAATCCCGAAAATTGCGCCGGATGATAAAATATCCACTTTCTGCTCCTGCTCTGAACCGTTATTTATGATAAAATTCAGTACCAGAAGCTTCTTTCCATCTGCAGCAGGAACACAAAAGCCCTCAATATCCCCTTCCGAATAACGATCACAAACCTGCTGTCCTGTGAAAACCACCGTCACCCCCTGGGCCAGCCCCAAAACCTCTTCCAATGTATATGAATTAACCACTTCCTCCGGCCCACTGCCTGACACATCCTCCCCCGACGGCTCCTGCCCGGACGCGTCCGGCTCCTGCGACGGCACTTGTGTGGGCGTTGGTTCCGCCGGCGTCTGAAAATCGGTTTCGGGCAGTTCTACCAGTCTGCTTCCGTGATTTTTATCATATTTCATGACGGTAGCAGCCACAAACTCTCCCACCATCTGTACCTGTTCATCCGTAAGCTCCGGAATTTGATTTCCGCATCCCGTGATCCCCATCATCAGGGTCAAAGCCGCCACCACCAGCGCCGTTCTCTTCTTTTTCCTATCTCTCCTCATTATAAACCTCACCTTGATTGTACTTTTCCATGTACCTAAATCATACACCTTATCTTTTCCGCAGGCAAGAAAAAAATATTATTTTACTCCGCCACATATTCGGAATATTTTTCCCCGTCACTTTTATGACAATACACGTTAAGCCAGACACCGTCCTCCCGATATTCCTGTTTCAGCACGGTGGCATTTTCCATAAAATAAGACACCAGATTACCTTTGTCAAAGGGAAAAAGAAATGCTCTCTCAACACATTCTGCATAAACGCATTCTTCAATCAGTTCCGTCAATTCTTCCACCCCTTTTCCCAGGGACGCCGCCATATAAATCTGCCGGTCCTTTCTCCTCGGAAGGTCCTCCATGCCACATTTGTCCGCTTTGTTATAAACAATAATCTGAGGAATATTGCCAGCCCCCAGTTCTTCCAACGTCCTGGCTGTGGTCTCCATATGCTGCTTATAATGTTCATCGGAGAAGTCCACTACCTGAACTAGCAGATCCGCATATTTTACTTCCTCCAAGGTGGAGCGGAACGCCTTCACCAGCCCGTGCGGCAATTCATCAATAAATCCCACCGTATCTACCAGATAGTACGGCCTGTTCCTGATAGCCGACGGTATCTCTTCCTCTGTGTTTCCTCTCTCTCTGGAATTAATAAAGCGCACACTGGTATCCAATGTGGCAAAAAGCATATCCTGTTCCAACACGGTCTTATCGCTGCTTTCTCCATATAATTCAACCAGACGGTTCAATATAGTTGATTTCCCCGCATTGGTATACCCTACCAATGCCACCTTGGGAATCCTGGACTGGCTTCGTTTCTTACGCATGGTCTCTCGGTTCCTTGCTATGGCCTCCAGTTCCTTTTCCAGCTCATTAATGCGATGCTCTATCTTACGTCTGTCCAGTTCCAGCTTTGTCTCACCTGCGCCTTTGTTACTCATGGCAGATCCTGCGCCGCCTTTGCCTCCCGTACCGCCCTGGCGGCTCAGATTTTCTCTCATACCCACCAATCTTGGCAGCACATATTGTAATCTCGCAGTCTCCACCTGCAGCTTGGCTTCCTTTGTCTTTGCCCTGATAGCAAAAATATCAAGAATCAGGTTTGTCCTGTCCAAAACCGTTCTATCCAATTCCCGTCCCAAATTCCTCACCTGAGATGGAGAAAGGGCATTGTGAAACACGATCTCTTCCGCCTCACACTGCACTGCGTAGTCCCGAACCTCCGCCACCTTGCCCGTGCCGATATAGAAGGCTTTGTTTACTGCCTGCATATGCTGTACAACGATTCCAACCACCTGTTTATTGGCTGCTTCGGCCAGACTTTTCAGTTCCTCCATGGAATGATCAAATTCCTTTTCTTCCCCCGTGTCCACTCCCACCAGAAGTACTTTTGTTTTTTCTTCCTTAATTTCCTGCATCACTTTAACCCCCTTATCCTCCGAAAGCGGTTCCTTGGCCAGACCTTATACCACTCTCTCCAACTCAAACCAGAACAACACCCCATTGCTGTGATTTTCCACACCATAGAGCTGATTCATGGACTCCATAATCGCCTTTACAATGGAAAGTCCCACGCCGCTCCCACCATATTCCCTTGTCCGGGCCTTGTCCACTTTATAAAATTTTTCCCACAATCTGGGAATGGCCTCTTCCGGAATGGGCGATCCTGTATTAAATACACCCACCCGCACTTTATCCTCTCTCTGTTCCAACGATATGACAATCTTTTTCGCTCCGCCACAGTAATGCACCGCGTTGGAAAAATAATTCATAAATACCTCTTCAATTTTATATTCATCGCCCCATACAAAAACAGAAGGCCATTCCTCCATACGAATCTCTATCCCATTTTGCTTTGTGAGAATATCCGCTGACTGTAACTGATTTTTGACCAAGGCAGTCAAATCAAAGCGTTCCATTATCACTCTGTCATTGCCGAATTCAAGTTGATTTAAGGTCAATAATTTCTTGACCATATCGTTCATCTTGCCTGCTTCGTCCATAATCACTTCACAATAAAAGCTTCTGCTCTCCGGATCGTCATTGATTCCTTCTGCAAGCCCTTCCGCATACCCCTGTATCAACGCAATGGGAGTCTTCAACTCATGAGAAACATTGGCCAGGAATTCCTTGCGCATTTCATCTATTTGTTCCTTCTTCTCTATATCCCTTTGCAATTCGTTATTCGCAGTCTTCAGTTCCGAGATGGATCGTTCCAAAGACGCGGAGAGTTTATTGATATTCTCTCCCAACAAATCAATTTCATTGCGTGTTTTCCCCTGATATTTTGCCTCAAAGTCAAGATGCACCATTTTTTCCGAAATATGACTTAATTCCAAAATGGGTCTGGTTATCTTTCTGGACACCAGCCAAATGATAACCCCTCCCGCCATTGTCACTAAGACACCAACATATATCTGAAAGCGGTTTGCGTCCTTCACACTCTCCCGGATACTCTCAACAGGTGTTCTCATGATAAAGGAAATACCGGAGTTTAGCCTTCCGTACATTTCCAGATATTCGTCCTCCCCCACTCGAACCCGCTGTACCACATAATCCTCTCCCTCACGGATTACCTTTGTGGTATCGGTATCGACACCAAAAAGATAGGCCATCAGCCGTATCTCCAATTCACTTCCCCCATTGATGGATGCGTATTTTGTCCTGGAATTTGCATCCATAACATAGATTGTGATATTATAGACACCGCAGACATCATTCAGCTTTCCCCGAAACGCTTCTGTGCTGTAGGTGTCGCTGTTGGCCGCCTGGCTGATCGTCTCATATGCCCCCATAATCACCCCGGTTTTTCTGGCAATGTAATACTGCTCCAGAAAAAAGGTATTCATGAGCCAGCACAACAGAATCATTCCCGCCATCAATCCGATAAAAATCAATGAAAACTGTCTTCTGATAGAATGTCTCATCTTATGATTTGTCTGCCTCCAGCTTTTATATCATCCCCGTCATGGTTTCTATTCTTTTATACCACTTATTGTTCATTATTTCCACCTATTCCTCATATTTCACATAATTTACATAATTTCCTATAATTCCATAAAATCATACCGTTGGGCAAAAACTTGGCAAAAACCACCCTATTTCTCAATTTACAGATGGCAACTGCCTGAATACTCACCCCTTATCCCTATTCTAACGCCAACCCCATAAAAAGTCACGCCCATTTTTACCCTATTCCCAACAAATTAATAGGATACTCCATCCATACCCGGAATTCCCCTTTAAATCTATGATTCCCGCTATTATATTTATTGCTTTGTGCCATTTATTTCCACTCATCACTTTTTCGCCTTTACCGTCCCCTCTTTTTACAGGAATGACATGACTTATCTATACTGGATACCCTTGTCAGGAATAGCACAACAATGCTTTTTGCTGAAACTGAAGCGAAAGCTAATTTAATTTTATAATCATCAAAATAAATATTGACATTTCAAAAAGAAAACCATATAATCAATACAATATTAAACTGGAGGATCAATCATGGACAAAAAGATGATCTATAAAATTGTAAAAGCAAGCGGTGTTTCTGCGGGAGAACTTGTTCTTGTTCACTTTTGGGGAGAAGATACAGATAAGGAAATTGCGAATACTTTCGTTGCGTCTGTGGCTGCCTTAGGTGCCACACCTGTTCTCTTGCAGCAAGCCCGCTCAATCAATCGAGATATTTTCCTCTCTGCAAAAGAAAGCTGTTTCGGCAATCGCTATTTTGATCTATTCTCAAAATTTGATGCTGTGCTGGATGTGTTTGCTTATCAACCTATCATACTTGGTTACCAAATATCAAATGAGCAGATGGACTTATATCGAAAGTATATTTCACAGCTCTTTTACAAATTCATGGAGTGTAAACGATTTGCGCAAATCAGGATCCCCACACAGGCCAATGCTGCTGAGTCAGGTCTTGACCCACAGGATTACATTCAGCGAATGAACCTTGCCTATGATATTGACTACGAGATGGTCAATACCGCCTGTAAGCATAAAGCTGAATGCTTTGCAGGAGTTGAAAAGGTGGCTGTTCACACAGGCGGAGACTGTGTATTGTACCTTGAATTGACCGGGCGAACCTGGCACATTGATGCTGGCGAAGGAGATCTCCCCTGCGGTGAAATCTACATAGCTCCTTTGGAGAGCAAAACACAGGGCCGTGTGTACTTTGACACATTCTATCTGAATGATGTAAAATACAATAATGTAACATTACAGATTTTGGATGGCGAGGTCTCTGGCAGCAGTAATCCTGATATCACAAAGCACTTTGCAGCGCAGCCACGGGAAAATCGAGTCGTCTGTGAACTTGGGATCGGAATGAACCCTAATATAACTACCTTATGCGGATATACTGTGCTGGACGAAAAAATGGCAGGAACATTTCATATCGCTGTGGGCGCAAACAATATGTTTGGCGGCGCAAATACAGCATCCGATCACATTGATTTTGTCGGATACGGAGACATAGAGGTTATCCAATGATTGAACAAAAAATATCGAAGCTAAACAGTTATTTTGACAAACAAATATCATTATGTGAGCAGTGCAGTAAAAAATTGCTTGCCGATGATCGTAAGGATGAGGCTGTCTTTGAAAAGGTAAAAGCAAACGTCTATGATATATTTCGCACAATATTTTCCGTTGCGGTTAAGACCGGCAAGGGTGACTCCGAAGCAGTACGACGCTTTTTCATCCTTAAAATTCAACAGATTCCTTCAAATTGGGCAACTGCTTACAATCAGGCCAAAAAACATGACGATGCGGACAAAATGCAGATTGAACAAATCAAACTTGACACTGTCAGCGAGATAAAGGAAATATTTACAGCAATTTGGGAGGAAGAAGAATGACAGAGGCAGAGGCGATACGCCTGTTTAAGTGCTTGTCTGATAAGTCTCGGTTACAGATTTTAAAGTCACTTGCAATCGAGGATATGTATGTAGAACGACTGGCTGAAAGGTTGGATATTACGGCGCCCACAGTGTCTTTCCATCTCAAAAAGCTGGCAGATGCCGGAGCCGTTGTTTCCTACAAAAGTCAGTATTACATGATGTACTCTCTCAATAAGGAAATTTTCAAAACAAGCATATTAGAAATTCTGCAAGAGAAGTCTGACGAAGCAGAAGTACAAGCCCGGCGGGATGCAGAATACCGTCAAAGGGTAATTGACACATTCTTTGAATACGGTAAACTGAAGGCCATCCCTGCCCAGCAAAAAAAAGAGCGTATCGTTCTGGAAGTCATTGCCCAGGCATTTGAATTTGACCGTATCTACTCCGAGCGGGAGGTAAATATCATGATTGCAGATTTTCATGATGATTTCTGCACAATCCGCAGGGATATGATCGGCGAACAGCTTTTGGATCGTGATGCAAAAGGATATTGGCGTGTTAAGACAGAATGTGAGGAGAAATAAAATGGTGATTGGAATTATTGGTGAAAGCTGCACGGGTAAAACCACCCTTGCGGATAAATTAAAATGTCTGCTTCACGCAGAAGTTTACACAGGAAAAGATTACTTACGCCTTGCAAAAAATGAAGCGGCTGCAAAAAAACTCTTTCAGAAGAAACTGGACGAGGCTGTTTCCGGCCAACACATTATCTATGCTCCCGATCCCCGTAGCAACTATGCCGGAAATGAAGCATGGATGTTTTGATAACGAAGCGCATGACATTCACGTAGTATCCGGCCTGTTTGATTTGGATGAAATATATGTTTCCATCCAGAATATGATAAAAGCAATGTAAATCATTCCGGCATTACCGCTTCATTTTAGATATTTAACCTTTCTACTTGACAGGGGGCATATCTATCATTTCCGACAGCCCCCTTTTCTTTTCATATGTTTATTTGTTATATTTGTTTATAAACGTTATACGGACATTGCAAGATAGACCCACTCCTCAGATACCCAAGCTTCTTTAAAGCCCAATCCGGTAAACGCTTTGACACCTTCGTCTCCGATCCTTTGAGGAGAAACCAGCGTCTGAATGCCCATATCCCTGCACCTGATTTTCATTTCCTCAAGCAGAGCCTTCATCAGCTCGTCCCTGCCGTCTCCTCTGGCAATATAATTATTGTCCCACAGAAATCCCAGGGGAATCCAAAAGGGCTTACTCATGGGAAGCGTCATGACAACGGTCCCGTCAACCTCCGCCGCAAGCTCAATGCCCGTATGGTTTTTTTCTCTCTCCATGGCTGGCTTAATTTTAACCTCGGTAATTTCCTTCGGCGTCATCGCGCTATAAACATTTTCCCACAGGTCGTTGACGTCATCAAGTGTCACAGGTCTGATTACAATTTTAGAATTATTCATATTTTCAAATCCTTTCCAATAATCACCGCAGCAATGTGCGGCATAGTCTCTGGGGCGGCAGCCAAAAGCGACCTTAAATGCTTTGATAAAGCCTGCGTGAGTTTCAAAACCATACTCCATCGCCGCAGCGCATATTCCGGAGCCGTTTTTTATCATTTCAGCCGCTGCAAGTATACGTTTTTCGCGAACATATTCCATTACGGTCTTATGTGTTTCTTCTTTGAATCTGTGTGCAAAATAGAAAGGCGAATAGCCGCAGGCACAGGATATATCTTCAAGAGTAAATTCGTCCTGCAGATGCCCTGCGATAAACCTCTCCGCATTGCCTAAAAAATCATTCATGATCTCCTCCCTTCATTTTTGTCCGTACGGTAATTATGTTATATAACAAATTTCTTAATTTGTCTTTTCCTGTATTGCTTTCTTACCTGCGATTGATGCAACATTATCTTAAAGTACTATTGTCTGTTGTTGGTAATCTGATGTATATTTATATTGTCACCCAGGCTCTCATACCATGCGCAAAAGCTGTTACGTCACGGCTTTACTGCACCTTTTAACAAGCGGGGGCTGGTTGAAACCAATATCAACCAGCCCCGGTAAAAACCTGCTATGAAATTTGTAGTAACCACCCTACCCTGCGCATCCTAAAAACCCTCAAAACGCCCACAAATACCGGCTTTTACGCATACCGTTTCTAACTGTTCACCTCAAGCTTGTAGCCCATACCCCAGATGGTCTTTATCATCTCACCCTTGTCCCCCATTTTGCTTCGAAGCTTTTTTACATGGGTATCAATGGTACGGGCATCTCCAAAATAATCATAATTCCAGACATGATTAAGTATCTTTTCTCTGGATAGAGCGATTCCCTTATTTTCCATAAAGTAAGCCAACAGCTCAAATTCTTTGTAACTCAGTTCCACCGACTCACCATCGATCAAAACCTGATGGGCCGACTTATCCAGCAAAATACCACCGCAGCTTAGAGATTCCTCGCTGTCCGCCCTGTTTGTTCGCCGCAGGATAGCCCCGATACGTGCAATTAGTATCTTGGGGCTGAAAGGCTTTGCAATATACTCATCCACTCCCAGTTCAAACCCCTGCAGCTCATCCTGTTCGTCAGCCCTTGCCGTCAACATGATAATCGGCACCTTGGAGCTTTCACGGATTTCACGGCACACCTGTCGGCCGTCAAGTTTCGGCATCATGACATCCAGCACAATTAATGCGATATCTTTCTGTTTGTAAAAGATATCAAGCGCTTCTTCCCCATCCCCCGCCTCCAATACATCATAGCCGTTTTTTACGAGGAAATCCCGCACCAGTTTACGCATTCTGCTCTCGTCATCCACCACCAATATCTTCACTCTGTCCATTGAAAAAGTCCTTTCTTTATTCTCCAATCTTCAGTTCTTTTTCTTTCTCTCTGATCATCTGCTCTCGCTGGGTCAGTTCCTGCTCCCAGGAAGCATATTTATCCGTGAGGGCTCTCTCATAGTTTACAATATTAGGCTGTTCACTCCTGTACGAAATATAAAACATGCAGATCACCGCCAAAATCAGAAGGCCGTTCAGGAATGCCGAAATCGTAAATCGCATTTTTTCTGTATCTTTCTTTTTTGACGGAGCAATCCTTGAGCGTGCAGGTTCCGTGCGTTCCCTGAGCTCTCCGTCATATGCGATATAAAGCGGGATATCCATGATCCCTGACGGTTCCATTCCCGGCTGGGACAACAAAAAATCCCTCAGCTGCTTCAGATATCCCAAGCCCACCGGCGTCTTGAAAATCCGTTCGTGAATAGCCTTTTCATAGATATAACGTATGGTATCCGGTGCGGAATAATCTATTCGTTCTTCCAGGTATTCTATTTTCTGTACCTCGGCACGTGCAATCTGGGCATCTTTCTCCGTATAAAAAAGATAGCCTCCCACCGATAAATTTGTTGTGTCCTTTTTCATTCGACAACCTCCTGGTTTCATTTTACGTATGCGCTTACAGGCCACCACCCATCTCCCCAAATCTCAATAACCATCAGAGAAAATCCGGTCCGCTTCACATCATACACCTCGCCGGGCAAAAACCTGACTGCTTCCTTATTACACTGAAATCATTGTATCATTTACACCGTAATATTTCAACCGATAATCCTGAAGTTTGAAGCTGCCACAGCAAAGAACAGTTGTACATTTTTTTTATACATGATACAATAAAACATATTGGGAACACTCTCCCAACACCATATGAAACAATAAAAACTGTTTTTATTCTGGTCAAAAAAGGAGGTCGTCAAATGCCGGAACAAGACTTACAAAGGCAGTTTTCCAACTGCCGTCAGGAATTTCTTGCTTTTGCAAAGGACAAGAATCTGCTGCCGGGAGAATTGGACGAGGCAAAAATATTTTTTCAAAGTCCTTTTGTAAAAAATCTGATCGCAATGGGCGCGGAACACAACGAATATCTTGATCAAATCGCGGATACCTTCTCCGCCATCGATGATATGGATATTTACAGAGGATGCCTGACAGGGTATCTGATCGGATTGTACGGTGAAAGCGGGATCGTTTCTGAAAATGCCGATCGCGCCCTCTGTGCTTTTTTCCAGCGGATATTGACATTGTGTGAACAGTACATGTCTCTTGTCTGCACCCATCTGGGAATCACCCCATCGGAACTGGAAGAGAACCAAGCGCTGATGGAACGTTTCTTTCAATATTCTCCGGAATCATTGCTGGCCCAGTCACCCGATCCCGTCAAAGCCTGGATGGGCGTCTCCATGCTTTCACTTGGATTGATGTCCCGCATCTCCGACAACAGATTGCCTCGCGACTTACTGCGGCGCGGAGACAACATTGCGGAGCGCTGTATGTATTGGGGCAGCTATCGAGACACCATCGGTTTTGTTCCTTATATTTTAAATATGGTTGAACAGGAAAACGTATTGCTGATCTCCCCTTCCACCGGGAACGGCGTTGAAGTATCCCTGAAAGAAATCGATTCCAACAACCTGTTTTTTACCCTGCTGCAATTTACGCTGTATCACGAGCATCTGTTGGAGCCTCTGGGCGCACGATCCTTTCAATACCGTGAGATCATAGAAAGAATCGCTTTGCACGAACCGGTGGATGAGGACGAATGGCCGGAACAGGTATATGATAGCGGATGCTTTGGTTATTATACCTATCCCGCCCTCAGAGCAGACGGCAGTTACGACGAAATGAGTTCTGTATGGGGAGAAGGTAATTTGTATGAAGTTCCAAAACTGGACGGCAGATTCGTTATCCTTTTAAAAGAACCTTCCATTCAAAAAAGCTGGGGAAACGCATTTGTTTCTTCCACACACAGCGGCCTGCGGCCCTGTGTCAAGCTGATCCGTAAACTGTCAAAAGAAGAAGTGGACGAATGGCTTTCCAAAATTTGCAAAGCCAATGGGATTTAAATTAAGTACGACAAAATCCCCCTGCGGCAGATCCCAATCTGTCTGCTGGGGGATTTTCTGTGTAGAACACATCTGTCTGCTGGAAAACAAACCTTTATCGGTTTCTCTGATCTTTTTTCCTGAGCAATGCCGAAGTATCCAATTCCTCTGATATCTGCTCTTTCATCCGTTTTTTCTTTTTAGCGGCTTCAATCCCGGGCGCCTTTACAGAAGAATCCGTTTTTTCCGGCACTTGGTTCCTATTTGCCTTCTTTGTTTCAGCCCCGGATAATTGATATGAAGTATAAAATCTACTCCTTTTCCGTCTCTCCTGCCATTGTTTTATCTTATGATACAGCTTTGTTTCCCGGGGAACAAAATGAAAACGGCGCAGCGCAATATCCAGCACAAACCAAACTGTTGCCGCCAAAATCAGCCATTTTGCCAGCTCATACCGCTCTTTTACACGGCTCTTTCTCTGCTGCCAGAAATTCTCTTCCGGTCCCAATATTCTGCCATATCTCTCCACAAATCGCTTAAAAGAAGCCGGACTGATATCAAATTTGTACTCTTCGGAATATTGTACCGCCGCGGCAGCGTTCACCGCATTGGTCACCATTCCTTCATCCATTCTGCGCACATTCAAATGATAAAGCCCGGTCATGTCCGTATCCAGCTTTGCCTCATACCGCCCCGGCGCCGTGGCATGTAACGGTTTCGTCCGGGAGACGCCGTCCGGATCCGTATAAACCGCTTCCACCTCCGTGCGCTCCTCATAATTTGCAGCGTTATACACAACACCGATATTTCCTTCCGATGTCTTCACCTCCACCAGATCCTCGCCGATGGCGTCATTGCCGGTACTGAAATCTACGATACGCCTCCAAAGCTGTACATAATCCGTCTGACCCGCAAATTCTGCGGTCCACCGATTCGTCACATCCGTATTCCAGGATACTGTATGCCCTAATCCATACTGCATAACCGCAAGTACCGGATCATCCTTTTGGGAAGCTATCAACACATTGGCAGCATTTTTCGGCGTGGCGGCAACATATCCGTAAATCATCGGCCAACCGTTCTCAAATAATCCCCTGGTAATCTCATGGCTGCCGTTGACTGCCAGAACAAACTCTCCGTTTTGCAGATAAGTATCCCCTCTCAAGAATACCTCCTGGGCAAAAATCTTTGGAATATCCAAAGCCATATCCGAATAATAATATCGTCCCCCACAGCTTCCCGCCAGCCGTTCCAGAAGCCTTGTATCCGAACCGTCTCCAACAGCCACCGTGGACAGCGTGACATCCGCATTTTGAAAATCTTTCATAAGCTTTCCATAATCACTGCTCTCTCCCTGCCCGTCCGTTAGCAGAATCACATGTCTGATATTCACGTCACAGTTCAAAACTTTATCCAGCGCTTCCCACAGCGCAGGTTGAATTGTAGTACCTCCTCCATCGACAATCGTTTCGATCTGAGCCTTGATCCCCTCTCTGTCGGAAGCCACAACCGGTTCCACCACCCAGCTGAATTCATTATCAAAGGTAAGTACTCCCACATAATCCGTTTCTCTCAATCCGTCCACGGCTACTTTGGCCGCAGTGATTGCCAAATCCAAGCTTGTGACGTTGCTTCCCATATCCGTACTCATGCTGCCGGAGTGATCAATTACCATAATCATGGCCATCGCTGGTATTTCATTCACTCCCCGCAGTTCCATCTCCACCGGAAGCAAAGTCTCAAGCACACTGTACCGATATCCTCCCAATGCAAAGCTGTCATCTCCTCCGCAGCAGACAAGCCCCCCACCATAACTTTTTATATAATTTTCTACGTTTTCAAGAAATCCCTCCGGCAAATCCGTTAGAAACACATTATTTAGCACGATACTTCTATATTCAAGCAACCCCTTCAGCGAGGTGGGCGCGTTGATGGCAGATACCGCATTATAATTGCAGTTTGCGTTTCGCAGCAACTCCTCAAAATGTCCGTTTTCCTCTCCCATGCCGGACACCACAAGTATTTTGGGCGGAGACTGCACCATGGAATAAGCATAATAACTGTTATTTTCTTCGCAGGCATCCCCTTCTGCAACCACTTTAACCTGAAAGCTTTCCATAGTTTCCTCTGTCACCGTCTGTCGAAACCGAAATTGATTTCTTCCTCGGCCAAGATGAACTTCATAGCATTCCGCCTGCCTGGATCCAAACCATATTTGAATCTGTGCGTCCGTCTCATAATTGCTCTCCACTGTTACCGTCATGGAATAAGCGTCCCCCTGATACAAATATCCTGGCAGTTCCACCTTTTCCACATAGGCATCCTGTTTCTGCTCCGTCTCATAGACACACGCCAAAAGCTCCACCTTGCCGGATGCCAAAGCGGAAGCCATACTTGTAAAATCTCCCTTTGTCTCTCTGCCGTCCGTCAGAATCACCACACGTCCGGCTCCATCCGAAGGCATCATGGCCAGGGCCCTTGACAATGCGTCTTCAAAATTTGTTGCCTCCTTGTCAGGCAGAGACATAATCTGTGTGAAATGATTCTCATCAGTCAAAAACTGCTCCACCATGGAATTTTTTCCAAAAGTAACGATACCATATTGATTCTTTCCGGGCATTTCACGGATGGCCTTATCCAGATATTCCTCCATTTCCGAAAGATTTTGTTCATTGCTGTGGGACAGATCCACTAAAAAAATCGTCGTATTCATACCGTTTCGTCTGCTGACCGCCACACCAACCAGCGCAAGAATCAGTAAAACCACTCCCGTCATGCGCACCGCAAAATAAAACCTTCCCCGATAGCGCATCTGGCGCACATACAAGATCCATTCCGCCGCCATCAACAGCAGTATCAGTATCAATAACCCGTTTCGAAGATACCTTTTCACAGAAGTTGTGCCATAAGTAATTTCATCGCCCGTACCCGCTGCCACAACCCGTCCGTCAGATTGGCTTTCTGTGGCAAAACGCACCACATACCACTCCGTTATGTCATCCGCCCGCACCTCATACAAACCAGCCTTTTGTGTCTCCGCAGTCAGCCCACTCACATCAAAATCCGCCTGGGGATGAAATACCACTGGCTCACCTGCCCCATAGACATGCTTTGCCAGAAGAGAAGTATCTCCCAGGAAATGAATCGCGTTGGATATGAACACAGGAAACTCTCCCTTTAGCGGAAAGTCAGACTCTCGAATGTCAAAACCCACCACCACCCTCTTCACGCCGTCATGTTCCCCGTAATAGCCGGCACACTGTTCCCCAGCCCATAAAAATCCGATCCCCCAGTCCGGGACTTCATACACCTTTGTCTTATTTACGCCCACGGAAAATGCAGACAATCCGGCAGTCAAATCACACTCCGATGCCGTGAGCAACACCTTCTCCACAGCGCCCGCAGACATTTCATCGTCCCCAAACAGCATCCCGTTTACCAGTCCTGCCAGACGGTGCTCTTCTCCCGCATCATAGATAAATACCGTATTTTCTCCCTCACGGATATCCATTGTGTTCTCATTTTTTACCTTTGTCAGACTTTTCCCCACGGCAGCCTGATAAGCCTTCTCAATATAGGTATTGCCATTCCCCACATAAACGGCATCCAACTCCCTGGTCTCCTCGGGAACCACATAAGCCACATTATCCGCTGCCAGCGAATCGCCCCTGTCGCTTCCGGCAAATCTCACCGCACTGATTTCGCTGTAAAGCGGATTCCCCTGCCAGACAAAGTCCTCAAAAAAACACAATCTATTCTCGCCGGGTCCAAGCGTAATCTGTTTCAATTCCAGAAGCTTGTCTCCCTCATACAGACCAATCTCCATGGCAGCGTCCACATCACCGTAGTTGGTCAGGCTTGATGCACATCGTATCATCCGACTTTGGCCGAGCCTACCCGCTGTTTCTCCATCCGCCAATCCATACCTGTCTGCTGCTGCATTGTCAGCCTCGTTCTCACTCCCTGCATCTATAACCGCATATGACAAAAAATTATTTGCCACATTGTTCACCGCATCGCCCATGACAAACACACGGGCAGCAAAATATTCCGAGAAGCCCACGGCATTCCCGGCACCATTGCCGTCCGTCAACACCACAACTTCCCCTGCCGGATCTCCTGACTCTCCCACGCTATTGCGAAGTGTTTCCACCACATTCTCCGCAGAGCGCAGATCTCCCTGGCCGTCATGACAGTGTATCCGATCCAGTACCTCATAAAGGCTCTCCCTGTCTTTTACCCTGGCAGCAAGCAAATCGGTTCCCTGTAAATCGTTTGTCACAATGGAAAATGCCGTTTCCTGTGAAGATGCTATGATACTTTTTGCCCTGTCCACCGCTTCCTGCATCCGTGTTCTTCCGTTTCCGGCATCATGCTGCATGCTGCCGCTGATGTCCAGCACCAGAATCACATGTCCTCCGCCCTGTCCCTGCCCCTGCAGATACGGGGACATCAGAGCCAAGACAAGCAGCACTATAATCAATATCTGAAGATACATCAGAATATTATGAATAAATTTCTCCAGAAACGTCCTGGACTGTTGGTTCCGAAGTATGGTATTCCACAGCAAGGTGGAAGATATCCTGTAATCCTTTCCCTTTGGCTTTAACAAATATAAGATTATTACCACCGGCACTGCACATAACAATGCCAGGGGCCAAAAACTCTCAAATATCATATATCTCCCTTAAGTCCTCAAACATAAGCTGTTTTCTTTCTTTACCCGCATCACAGAGCACATAGACTCCTTTGCTTTCCAAACATCCCTTTCTCATATGATCAATCAGACGATTCAGCTCCTGTTCATAATAATCAATTGCCTTTGCATCCATTGTCAGCCGGACGCGGGAAGCCGTCTCCATATCTATCAGGTTTAATATCCCCTCCAACGTAATCCGAAGTTCCTCCGCCGCCATGGTATGCAGTACAATGGGACGCTGCTTACGATAATGCAAATACTGCATTACTTTTTCATAGCCATTCGACAGCACGTCCGGATGTAGAAAATCACTGATCAGCACGGTTACTCCCGGTCCCTGATAACGAATCTTCCGCACTGCGGAAAGCATATCAACCTGACCGGAAAATTCCAGATTCCCCAGCCAAAGGCTCACCTTTGCAAAGGCCTTCCTTCCGCCGCCCACCGAAAGCCCCCTGCTCATGTCTTTCATGTCATAAAGCACAACTCTGTCCATTTGATTTAATGCCAAAAAACTTGTCGCCGCTGCCAGATCCCTTGCCAGCTCCCCCTTGCCGGAAACGCCGTAATCCATGGAGGCACTGGTATCCACAAGTATAGAGACCACCGCTTCCTTTTCCTCCATGTATTCCCGAATGTACAGTTTATCCAGCCGCGCATATACATTCCAATCCATACGACGCAGATCATCTCCTGGCATATATTCCCGGAAGTCCGAGAATTCCGCCGAAATTCCCTTCTGCACCGACTTGCGGTTCCCAGACATACTTCTGCTGCTCTTATGGGACATTCCAAGCTGCAGCCGCGCAAGCGCTTCATAAAATTTTCCGTCAAGCATATAATCCCTTTTCCTTGGCCTCAATTATCTGACGAATAATGACATCTTCCGTCACACCTTCCGAAATTGCGTCAAATCCAAGCAACAAACGATGACGCAAAACCGGATATGCCACGCTCCGCACGTCTTCAAAGGATACATTCAGCCTCCCTTCTACAAAAGCACGGGCACGGGAAGCCCGAATCAGCGCTTGGGCCGCCCTTGGGCTGGCCCCTTCCCGAACATAAGGATTCTCTTCATGTGTCGCCATGACAAGGTCCAAAATATAATCCATTACAGCCTCCGCAATGGGAATCCCGGATATGAGTCTGCGCACCTCCATCAATTCCTCTCCATTCATGCAGCTTTGGATTTCCGGCTGCTTTTGACCCTCGGTAAGCCCCACAATTCCCCGCAATTCTTCCTTTCCCGGAAACCTCACCAATATTTTAAACAAAAATCGATCCAACTGCGCTTCCGGCAAAGGATATGTTCCTTCCTGTTCGATTGGGTTCTGTGTGGCCAACACCAAAAACGGTTCTTCCAGACTATAGCTTTCATTTCCCACCGTCACCGTATGTTCCTGCATGGCCTCCAGCAACGCGGACTGCGTCTTGGGCGTAGCCCGATTGATTTCATCCGCCAGCACCAAATTAGCAAAGATCGGCCCCTGTTCAAACCGGAAGCTGCTTCTGCCCTCTTCGCGCACCATAATATTGGTTCCCGTCACATCACTGGGCATCAAATCCGGAGTAAACTGAATCCTCTTGAAAGAAAGTCTGAACACCTGCCCTATGACACGCACAAGCATGGTCTTGCCAAGCCCCGGCATCCCTTCCAGAAGCACATTTCCTCCTGAAAGCAGCGCCAGCATGACCTGACGGATGATTTCCTTTTGTCCGATAATCCCCTTTTGAATTTCCCGTTCGCATTCCAGGATTTTTTGTTGATAAACTTTGATTTCTTCCATATTCCTACCACCATATGCGCTTCAGCGCACGCTCCAATCTATATTGTGCTAACGGCTCAAGCTTTCAAAATAATCCCGAATAACCGATTCCATCCCGCTGGGATACCTGCCGTTTGCAATTCCCTCATATGCGTTATCCGTGTATTGGCCGATCACGGAATTATAATCCACATGTTCCCCCTCCCACGCAAGAGAGTTTTGCTGGCGGTAATACTCAGAATCCTGATCTCCGTTTTTATGACCGGTGAGAACAGGAGCCTGGGCCATCTCGTTGGGAATACTCACATAATCATGAATTGAACTGCCGCTACCCGTTCCCCGTCCAGCACCTGCTCCGTTATTACCTCCGTCCCCGGAACCTGCTCCATTTCCATCTCCACTCCCGTTTCCGGCACCCTCTCCATTGCCATCTCCGTCCCCGGAACCCGCTCCATTTCCATCTCCGCTCCCGTTTCCGGCACCCTCTCCATTGCTATCTCCGTCCCCGTTTCCGGCACTCTTTCCATTGCCTTCTCCACTTTGGGAACCGTTCCCACTGCCACTTTCCTTGCCGCTTCCAACCTCATTTCCTTCCCCGGTCAAAGCGTCTGCGCCGCTGCCGTCCCCGGAACCGGCGGGCGTTCCACCGGCAGCTGCCAGCTGCCGGTTTCTATTTGCGGCAGCTTTCGCCAATTCTTCCGCACTGGCAATTCCAAGCGCTTTCGGATTAGCAAGCGCCCCTGCAAGACTTTCCAGTTTTGCAGCTGCCTGCCCATACTTATAATCCAATTTTGACAAAGCAGAAGAAAGGCTTTCCCAAGAATTCGCTCTCGTCAGCTCCTCCCCAGATATGCGCATCGCCTCGGTCAACTCCTGAAGAACCGTTTTTTGCTCCTGTGTCAGGTACTCTACCTCTACATTTTCCAATGCGTCTACCAGTGCCTCCAGCACCTCCCTGTCTTCCTTTGCCTGTTCCTGTACCCGATGACGCAGTCCGGCCTGTTCCCGCACCGCAGAAGGCAAGGCTCCTATAAAAACCACTGCTGCCAAGGACAAAAGCAGTGCAAAAATATGTCTCTTTTCCGGAAAAATCTTAATCCGAATCCGGTCTTTCAACTGTTCATAACAGGATATTGCATCCGCTCTCTGCATCCCGGCAAATTCATTATCTCTGTCCAACTGCTCGTACGCCGTTACCATACGTTCCTTCAAACCATAAGAATCCAGGCGCCTTGCCGCCTGCTCCATACTTGCCCGTTTCCATATGGCATATCCGGCCCCAGCCAGGCATCCGGCCCCAAAACACAGCACCGCCGCCAAATGGGCATAATAAAACTGCCAAAACAGGGAAATCAGCTCACATATAATTCCAAGGATGCCCCCCACCGCCGAAAACCTGATTCCACAATCCATCAGTTTTGCAAGATTCATCTTTTTTCTGCATTTTTTTATCTGTTTTATCAAATATTCTCTATCATTCATACACTGTCTCTCTTATGATTGTCCTTGGGCGCCCATTGAACCCGGCAAAAGCTTAACGACCCGTGATTATTCTGCCCCCTCCTGTCCCACTGCTCCCACAGGCTCCTTCTTCCTGGCAAAAGTCCTCTTACCATGCTTTTTAATGGGATTAATTTTCCTTGCCGCAAGCCAAAGGAATAAAAAGGATACCGCCAGAAACAATAGCGTGGATAATATGAGCCAATGATACTCTGAAACGGCATATTTGAGAATCCCCTTGCTGTTTGCTCCCAATATGGCAGCATTCGCACTCTCTCTCACAACAGAGTCTCCCGACATAATCAAAGAAAAAAACTCCGTCAAATACACGATGGGATTCAAAAGCAGAATCAGAAACTCCGCTTCTCTCAAACCGTTATTTTGTCCCCTGCTGGAAACCGCAATCTGTCCCACAGTAAACGGCAAAAAGGTTCCGATAAAAATCACCCCATAAAACCCATAGGACATAATAACCGCACCTATGCTCTTTCTACAGAAGGAGGAACATAAAATGCCGATGCTTGCCGCAAAAAAAGACATTAAAAGAGCAATCCCCAGGAACCAGAACAGGCTGCTCCAGGGCATTCCCCCGATGATAAAAGGAAGCGCCATAACCGGAAGGCTGGCCACAACATATAGCATACTCTGCACGACTGCCGTCATAACCTTTCCCATTATGATGGAAAAAGGCGTCATACCGGTGGTCATCATAATGTCAAAGGTCTGCCGTTCCTTTTCCCCAGAGATGGCGGATGCACTTCGGACAGGCACCACAATGCCCAAAATTACCAGCTGCGTAATTGCAAGAATCGGATAAAGCCACACCATCCTACTATAGATATTATCAGTGGCATATCGACTGTTTTGCTGAATTATGATCATCACAAGAAAAAAAACAAAAGCCAATATGAACTCATAGGCAAACACCCCCCAACAGATTTTCATGCTGCGGGACTGTACCCTGACATCTTTTTTAACGATTGGGTTCAAGCGCACTCTCCGTTCCCCCCTTCTGTTCTTCCCCGCTGCCTGTCACACGCATAAATAACGTCTCCAGACTGCCTTCCTGCTTATGGAATCCGGTTACCACCACATCGTTTGTTATCATCGTTGCGATCATACCGGCAATCTCCCGGGTGGTAAGCGTATGGGACAATTTCATCTCATGTTCTCCCACCGAATCCACCTTTACCCCGGCGTATTCGCTGGCAATCCGGGCCGCCTTCTCCCGCCCTTCCTCCAACGTAATCACCAAGTGATTATTTCCGAATACCCCTTCCATGACATCTTCGATACGGCCAGAAGCCACCAGGCTTCCGTGATCCATAATCCCAATACTGCTGCACATCTCGGACAGCTCTGAAAGAATATGAGAACTGATCACTATGGTCTTGCCCATACTTTTCAGGTTCAGTAAAAGTTCCTTCATCTCCACTCTCGCCCTGGGATCCAGCCCTGAATTTGGCTCATCCAGGATCAATAACCCAGGATTGTGCAGCAATGCCCGTGCCACGCAGAGGCGCTGCTTCATCCCTCTGGAAAGCGTATCCACAAAAGTCTCCTGTTTGTCGGATAGATTTACAAGCTCTAGCAGATCATTTGAGATTCGCTGGGTTTCCCTGGAATTCATACCGTACATGGAACCGTAAAAATCCATATACTCTTTTACCTTTAAATTGTCATATACACCAAAAAAATCCGGTACATAACCTATTTGCTTCTTGATTGCCTTTTGATTGGAGAGCGCATCCATCCCATTGATCATGATACTTCCCCCACTGGGCAGCATTAATCCGCACACAATACGGATCGTGGTAGTCTTGCCCGCGCCGTTTGGACCCACAAATCCAAACAGATCTCCCTTGGGAATCTGAAGCGTCAAATCTTTTACCGCCTGAAATTTTCCATAATTTTTATATAAATGGTTAATCTGGAGCATTTTCTTCTCCTTCCGTTTTCATATAAGCATAAAGGCATCCATAGGAAGTCTCATCGCATTTCCCCTTAACCGTCCGATCATAATCCTTGACAAGACCTATAACCACCGAATTTCCCTCCTCAGGCTTCTCTATTCCTGCAATTCCCATGCCTATAAGCAGCGCCGCAATATCATCCTGACTGTAGAAAATATTGCCACCTCCAAACACCATATCATACAATAGATCGTCACAAGAAAAAGAATATGACGTATATACACATCTTCCACTTCTTTCAGCCTCCTGTAAATCCAGTGTCTCTCCGGCCTTCACCTCCGAAAAAACCATAAGATAAGAAGGGAATCCTACAGCCATATATGCCATATCACATACGGTATCGTTTGTAACCGTACCCCTCACATTTCCGTTTCTGTCTAACTCTACATTCTCCCCTCTTATGACACCTTTTCTCTCTGCCCTTCCTCCTGCATAGAGGAGTCCGTTCTCAAAATTTTCACGGGGTTTCAGCCCAACCGACAACCCATCAACACCGCTGTTTACAACAAAATAATAATCCTCCGCAGTCGCATATGAATTTCTGAAATAATACCGATCCCATCCCGGACCTGCCACATCATAACTCTCGTCTAAGAGCATATCCCATTCCTTCACACCGGAATGGTAAGCCAAAAAATAAGTATCCTTCCGATTTCCGTCGGCCTGCTGAGCCGTCACCGAATATACCTTTGTCCCGCTCACCTTGGCACTCTGGCCAAACACAAAAACCACCCCAATAAAGACAAAGCCAAGTATGGGCACCCCCACCCAATACCATTCGCTCTTTTTACACCTGCGCAAAATCAGGTACAAAACCGGCCCGATCAGAATCACATATCCCACTATCATCCATTCAAGCACAGTAAAGTCCAGCTTTGTATTTCTATTGTCAATAAGAGTAAAGGACCTCATTCCCACATACTCCATGTCCGAATCGCTGACCTGGTAGTTGTTGGAGCTGTACATAATCCCCTGATACAGATCCTGAACCTTATAGTCGTCCAATTTCTGCAGTTCCTTTTCCCCCAGTGAACAAAAATAAATCATCACAGCGCCATCTCCAATACCGCCGCAGACAGCAGGATGGTCTTTCATTTCATATAAATTCCCGTCTGAGCTGTCACAATTCAGCTCCGCAACCGTCACCTTTGCAAGATCGATCCCTATTCCCCCGTAGTAACTATAATACGAGTACTTTTCGGCATTCTTCACCACCTCATTTTCCTCACCGGGTTCACTGATATTCAAAATATCCACCTTCAGAAAATCCGGTTCAAAGCCTGATAATGTCTGTTCCGCATATGCGCCTGTGCCGATGAGAAGCCAGCCGCCTCTCCTGACCCACTCCTGAATCGCTCTCACTTTCTCCTCCCCAAGAGCAGAAACGTCATACTGATCAATGACCAGGAAATATAATCTGTCAAGATACATCTCCAGCTGATCCCCGTCCAACTCAATCAGCTGCAGAGGATATCTCACATCACGAACAGTAAAATCCCCGCCTCCCGCGTCAAGATAGTTCAGAGAAGAGGTGTTATCCGACAATATTCCCACCAAAACCCCGGACACGGCACTGCCAAACACATTCTTTTTTTTAATAGACTGGATCAGCTTCCCATCCTCGTCCAAAAAATTCATCGTGCATACGCCTCGCACCGTATTCACCGCTCGCTCCGTGACAGTAATCATAAACGTCTTTTTTCCCTGGGCAGGCAAAGTAATCTCCGTATTGTACGCACAGTTATTTTTATGCGTACTTGCAAAAATAACCTGAACCGTACCGGTAAAGTCCACTCCATTATTCTCCACCGTGACCTGCATGACATAGCGGTCATTTTCCTGTCGAATCAATTCCACATTGCCGGAAAAAGAATCTCCCACCTGTTCCGCTCCGGCATATGCCACATTTTCCCATCCAACCGCAAGCACACCGGCCATAATGAAAAAAAGAGCCGCCAATATTGCAACTTTTCTTCGCATCATCTTCTCCTTTTCCGATTTATTTTTCATGACAACCTATTATAACTTTATAATAACATGACCTGCCAACAAAATCTCATCATTTTCCAAAAAAAGATTTAAGATTTTATGAATTATGCAATGAACTTCCAGCAATTCCCGTTTGCAAACATATGTACGCCATGTTATGATGTAGTAGGAAGGAGGAAGAAATTTTGGAAAGTATTCTATGTATTGATATCCCGGTACAAATGATTTCCTGCACCGACACAAACGGAAAAATCACACCCATCAAATTCCGTTTTCGTGACAGAACCGGAGAACTTGTCACCGTTACCATAGATAAAGTATTGTCGCAAGATCAGGACAGAAACCGTGTTGGAGTAAACTTCGCCTGCACAGCTGCCATTTACGGCACCTATAAGGAATTTCGACTCTGGTATAACTACTTTGCTCATGAATGGAGGCTTTCCCGCATACACACCTGACATGACAATTCTGCGCATTTCCCGAGACGGACGAAACAGGTTATAAGCAGGCACTAATTCCATGTTTCAAACAGTTCTCCTTCGATGGAATATAAGTTTTCCATCGGGAGAACCGTTCCGTCTTCTAAAATAACCTGACGGTGATACGCGTCTATCTTACGCACGCTTCCCTGCACTGTAACATACGCTCCGCCGCTCTTCCTTACATCCGGCCGAAAATAAGTAATCTGAACCTTCGGCTCCATTGCCTGATTCTCCTTGAGCATCCAAAGCCTTTCGTTTAACTGCTCCTTTCGGATATCATCCAATTCCACAAAAGAATCCGTCAGCCTTGCCGTCTCCCGTATGGCCGCATCATACCCCGTCAACGCTGCAAACGCGCTGAATTGTGCCGCCCGGTCCGAAACCGGCATCTGAGGATGTCTTGGGGACGTATGATGAGGCAGATGAATGATATCGTCATAGTTATGTTCCTCTATATAACTCATGCCTTATGCCCTCCGATCTGATGATTTCGTTCCATGGTAGTGGCCCCTTCCTGCAGGTTCATCCCCTTTAAAATCGCATTTTTGCCGTATTTTTTCTTTACGTCAAGCAAGACCTCCTGGAGCTTTCTCTCCCTTGCAAGTTTCGCGGCTTTCGCCTCCCTTTCCTTCTCCAATGCCTCATAATCCGTAAAGAAATCCAACTGCTCAAACGCTTCCCCTTTCCTGACAGCCTCCTCCTCTGTCAGACGATTGGCAGCTATCGTCACCCGACGTATCAGCAATTTGGAATCCACAATACGGTCATACAGTCCCATAACCGCCTCCATAATCATCTCTGTGGAAGACGTGGGAGTATCCAGGTTAACGGTACCATGCGCATGTTTTGGAATCTTTCGCCCATATGGATCCGTCACCACCTCTCCCCTGTAAGCATTCCTGATTTCCACAGCGGTAAGATTTTCCACATCGTAACCCACGGTAAGCACCATCTGATCCGTCACCAGCCGCTTTTCCACCAAATCCAGAACAAGCAAATCCGTCATTTCCTGTACGATCAATTTCCCTTTTTCAAAATCGTAGGGACACTGCAGCACCTGTCCCGAACTGATACTGTTGCTCTCCGGCTTATAGGCCTTTACCATTTCCATTGTAACCGGCTCCCATCCCCATGCGTGATCTATCAGCAGCTCCGCATTGACCCCAAACAAGCTATATAGAAGTTCCTCATTATAATAATCCCCCTCTCCGCCCAGAGAACAGCGGGCAATATCCCCCATGGTAAAAAGTCCCACGGACTCCAGCTTCTTCCGATAGCCCTGTCCCACTCTCCAAAAATCCGTAAGCGGTTTATGATTCCACAGCAGTCTCCGATAGCTCATCTCGTCCAGGCATGCAATTCTTACGCCGTTTTGATCTGGCGTCACATGCTTTGCAACAATATCCATCGCCGCCTTACACAGGTACAGATTGGTACCGATCCCTGCCGTGGCAGTCATGCCCGTAGTGTCCAGCACATCCTGCAATATCCTTGCCGCCAATTCTCTTGCACTCATCCGATAAGCATCCAGATAATGTGTCACATCCATAAATACCTCATCAATAGAATAAACATGAATGTCTTCCGGAGCAATATATTTAAGATAAATATTGTAAATCTGTGTGCTGTATTCCACATAAAAAGCCATCCGGGGCGGCGCTATAATATAACCAAGTTCCAACTCCGGATGTTCTTTCAACTCGTCGTCCTGATAAGAAGCTCCGGCAAATCTTCCACCGGGCGAAAGACGTCTTCGCTCCCTGTTGACCTCTTTTACCCTTTGCACCACTTCAAACAATCTGGCTCTCCCGGGAATCCCATAGGCTTTGAGAGATGGCGACACCGCAAGACAAATGGTCTTCTCCGTTCTTGCGGAATCTGCCACCACAAGGTTGGTGGTAAGCGGATTCAGCTGTCGTTCCACGCATTCTACCGAGGCGTAAAAAGACTTCAAATCAATGGCAATATAAATATTCTCCTGTTCCTTCATACAAAACTCCCTGTTCCTTTAAAACCTCCAAAGAACCGGCTCTCCGGATACTGATATTCCGAAAATATCCTCTTTGGATCCTGGCCCGGGGAATTAAATCGGCATCACCCGAAACCACGGCATATCACTTTACGCTGTATCCGTATGATATTATACCAGAAAATCCGTTCGAATATAGTATCTTTTTAGAATTCGTATGAATTTTTTGTTATTTTCAATTAACTTTCACAGCTGTAACACAACCTCCGACTTTCTGTGCAATTTCCTTAAAGAATTGTACCAAGAATATCCACACAGACCTCCACACCCAGTCTGCCGCTGTCCAGCACAAGATCATAATTTCTGAAGTCGTCCCACTTTTTCACAGTGTTTACATAATAATAGTTGGCCCGTTTCTTGTCAAATTTTCGCCTTACCACATCCGCCTGTGCCTCCGGGATTCCATACGCTCCAGTGATCCGTTGCCTTTTCGCCTCTTCATCGGTACAACGTATGAACACTTTGATCACGCCGTCCTGTTCCCTCAGCGCCTCAGAAGCACAGTGTCCCAGAAATATGGCAGGTCCACCAGCTGCAAGCCTTCTGATGACAGCCTGTTCGGCAACATAAATATGCCCGTTTCCCGTCATCATATCTGTGTTGCCGGACACCGTCTGCGTCATCATATAAACGGAATATAAAAAACTATTAGTCACCGACTCCTCATAACGCTCAATTTTCTCCACAGAAATATCATTTTCCCTGGAGACTTCCTCAAGAATTTCCCTCCCGTAACAGGGGATTTTGGTCCGCTCCGCCAGCAGGCGGGCAATCTGTGTCCCGCCGCTGCCGTATTCCCTTTCAATGGTAATATATCGAAACTTCATGCTTTCCCGCTCCCTTCCATTTCTTAAGACGCCTGCTCAAACTGGCTGTTGTATAGATCCGCATAAAAACCTCCCCGGCGAAGCAGTTCTTCATGACAACCACTCTCAATGATATCCCCATCCTTCATCACAAGAATCAGATCCGCATTTTTGATGGTAGACAGCCGGTGGGCAATGACAAAGGATGTGCGGTTCTCCATCAATTTATCCATAGCCGCCTGAATCTGCTGTTCGGTACGAGTATCCACGGACGAAGTTGCTTCGTCCAGGATCAGCATGGGTTTATCCGCAATCATGGCACGCGCAATGGTCAGCTGCTGCTTCTGCCCCTGGGACAGATTCACCTGATCATTCAAAACCGTATCATATCCGTGTGGTAAGGTCCGGATAAAATGATGCAGACCTACTGCCCGACAGGCTTCTTCTATCTTTTCGTCACTGACATCCCGGTTATTATAGACCAGATTTTCCCTTACCGTCCCCTCGAACAGCCAGGTATCCTGCAATACCATACAAAATTGAGCATGCACTGCCTCCCTGGTCATCTGTGCTGTGGAAATTCCATCAATCCGAATACTGCCGCCCTGAATTTCATGAAAGCGCATCAGCAAATTCACCATTGTGGTTTTCCCCGCACCTGTAGGGCCTACGATGGCTATTTTCTGACCGGCTTTTGCCCGGGCGGAAAAATCATGAATGATGATCGTATCGGAATCCTCATATCCGAACCTGACATGCTCAAATTCCACATCCCCCTTTATCGTTTCGGCCAAAGCCGTCTTACCGCTCTCATCTTCCATTTCCTCCGCTTCCAGAAATTCAAACACGCGCTCCCCGGCAGCTGCGGCGGACTGAAGAGACTGTACCGCCTGTGCGATCTGGGACAAAGGCTGTGTAAAATAACGGACATACATCATAAATGCCACAATAACGCCAAAACTGACTCGTCCGTTCAGCGCCATTGCTCCGCCAACAACACACACCGCCACATAGCCCAGGTTACCGATAAATCCCATGATGGGCATCATAAGTCCCGACAGACACTGGGCCTTAAAACCGCTTTCGCACAAATTTCCGTTCATCCTGTCAAAGATTTTCTGGGCTTCCTCCTCACCGTTATAAGCTTTTACCACTGTATGCCCGGCATAGATTTCCTCGATGTGCCCGTTGATCTCACCAAGGTGCTTTTGCTGTCGGGTAAAGTATTTCTGGCTCCTGCCCATAATGGCGAACATTACCACAAATCCCAGAAGACTGGCGGTCACTGCGGTCAAAGTCATCCATCCGTCCGTGATGAGCATCATGCCCAGACTCCCGAAAAAGAGAATAAAGGAGGAAATCAGATTTCTGATGCTGTGATTCAACGACTGGCCGATGGTATCCACATCATTGGTCACGCGGGACAATACATCGCCGGTGGTGGTACGATTATAAAACCACATGGGCAGTCTGTTTATCTTCCTGGAAATATCCGAACGCATTTCCTGGGATACACGCTGTGTAACTGTGGCCATAATCCACCCCTGTACGGCGGAGAGAATATAACTCAACACATACAAGGCAATCAATGTGGTGCCGATGGCAAAAATCCTGTCCATATCAACGGATGATTTGATTAAACTATAGACCGAACCCGGGAGCTGATCCATGGCCTTCAACGCCGCCTCCGTCTTCTCTCCATAGAAATGTGCAAATATATCCATCATTTCCATCTGATCCTGACCTGTGATGTTGACACCGTCTATAAAGACATCTGTACAAAGCGCGGAAAGCACAGTCTCCGGAAGCTGGCTTAAATCTCCACGTGATATTTGGTCTTTGTCTTGTTTAGCCAAACTGCCAAAAAGCTTTATGGCACGCACCTGATCTGTGGGTTCGATAACAATACCGTTTAATTCAACACTTGTAAACAGGACATTCAATACGCTCTCCGGCAAAGTCAGAAGCTTTTGGAACATTTCTTCCTCTCCTTCGCCCATCCCCATGAATATCTCCTGGAATTTTTGTTTATCTTCATCGGCGATATCTGGAGACGTCATAATTAATGCCGCTTTCTGCCCCATTTCGGCCGTGCCGCCAACGCCTGCTCCAATCTTCTCCGTCAGAAGCTCCATATTACCGGAAACGTTGTCTGAAATTGCCTCCGTGATCCGGGATAATGTTTCCGTATCCGGGGCTATCCCTTCCGTAATGGTGTCTGTCATCTCTGAAAGCTTATCTGGCCCAATCAGCATAAGCACCGTTCCAACCGCAGCACATATCATGGCAATTACAAATACCGCCATATATTTTCGACAGTAACCCAGCAGCTTTTTCCAGGTACCTATCAGATCTTTTGCCTTTTCTCCTGTCCCCGGCCCGCCTGGTCCGCCGTGAGGCCCTCCCATGGGTCCTCTGTTTCTTCCTCTATTTTCCATTATTCCAGTTCCTCCTTCGAAAGCTGTGAAAGTGCAATCTGCTGATAAACTTCACAGTTTTGCATCAATTCCCCGTGTTTTCCCATGCCCGCAATTCTTCCCTCGTCCAAAACAATGATATTATCCGCATCCCGGATGGTTCCGATTCGCTGCGCAACGATAATACGTGTGGCATCCTTACATTCTTCGTCCAGCGCCTTCCGCAGAGTGCGATCCGTTTTATAATCAAGCGCGGAAAAAGAATCATCAAAAATAAATATTTCCGGCTTTCTGGCGATAGCACGGGCAATAGAAATCCTCTGCTTCTGCCCTCCCGACAGATTAGCACCCCCCTGCGCCACATATCCCTCATAAGTCCCGTCCATATGTTCTACAAAGTCCGCGGCCTGCGCCGTGGCAACTGCCTTCTTTACCTCATCCTCCGATATGGGCTCCCTCCCGTTGTCCCCATAAGCCACATTGGATCGAATGGTTCCGGTAAACAGAGTAGCCTTTTGGGACACATAGCCGATTTTGTTGCGAAGAGCCTTCTGGGAATATTCCCGAACGTCAACTCCGTCAATCAACACCTGTCCTTCTGTGGCATCATAAAACCTGGGAATCAAATTGATCACTGTACTCTTTCCGCAGCCTGTAGAACCGATCAGTGCAACGGTCTCTCCCTTTTGGGCGGTAAAGGTGATATCCTGCAATACATATTCTTCCGCATCAGGATAACGGAAGGAAACATTTCTGAATTCGATCCGGCCGACGCAGTCCTTTTCTCCTTCCGCCTTATCTCCGTCAAGAATTGTGGGTTTGGTGTCAAGAACCTCTCCGATACGCTTTGCAGATACCGAAGCCCTGGGCAGGATCATAAAGATCATCACAAGCATCATAAAGGACATTACCACCTGAATGGCATATTGTGAAAATACCATCATATCTGAAAACAGACTTATTTTTTCCAGCATTCCCGCCTCATTGATCAGAATCGCCCCAAACCAGTAAATTGCAAGAGCCAAACCGCTCATAATCAGCTGTATACTGGGCATCATAAAGGACATTGTGCGCTGTGCAAAGAGATTGGTAGACGTCAGCATTTCGTTTGCATTTTCAAACTTATTCTCCTGATAAGCCTCGGCATTATATGCCCGAACCACCCGAAGTCCCGTAAGGTTTTCTCTGGTCACACGATTAACGTCATCCGTAAGCTTCTGCATTTTCTTAAATTTAGGCATTACCAGCACCAACGTCAAAAGCACAACGGCAAGTAATATTACCACCGCAGCAGCAGTGGTCAACGTCCATTCCCCTGCTTTACCGTAGATTTTAAAGATTGCCCATACCGCAGTCACAGGCGCTTTGATCAACATCTGAAGCCCCATGACAATCAGCATCTGTACCTGTGTAATATCATTTGTGGAACGGGTGATCAGACTTGCCGTAGAGAAATGTCCAATCTCTTCCATGGAAAATGACTGCACTTTTGAAAAAAGCTTTCCTCTAAGGGTTCCCCCAAAGTCCGCCGCGATCTTCGCGGAACAAATGGCCGTCACCACAGAAGCCGCAAGACTCCCCAAAGCACATAACAGCATCATTCCTCCTGCAGATAAAATCTCTGACATAGTACTTCCTTCGGTCTGAACCAACATTGTTATCTCCGCCATATATTCCGGCATCGTCAAGTCCAGCCATACCTGCAGGATAATAAATACAAAGGAAATGATGGCAAGCATCCATTCCGTCTTTCTCAAATTTCCAAATAGTTTTAACATTGCTTTTCTCCTCGTATAATACTCCATCTTAATCTGACACTAAAAATCCACCTCGGAAGGTATGATCGCCTTTTGAATTTCACCCGCAATCTCAATGAATTCTATCAGCCGCGCTTCCCCTACTACATCAATGATATGTCCTATCTGCCGATACATTTCAGAGTGCATCTGCGCAATTTTATCCCCTCCCAGTTCGGTCAGCCGAACCACCGTGATACGGGCGTCCGCACTGTCCCGCTCCTTTGTGATCAGTCCTTTTGCCTCCATTTTCTTTAACAGAACCGCAACCCTTGCAGTGCTGACGCCCAATATTTCACTGATCCTTCCTGCCGTAACGGTCTCCCTGGCGTCATTCAACAGACGAAGCACAGCCCCTATTCCCGCTTTTGTCTCATCCACACAATTGAATGCAGCCTTTGCGTTTATTTTTTCCAATCTCTCAAATATGCTTTCAATCTGTGACGCTTTTGCCATATGGGCCCCTCCTTTCAATAACTAACTGGGTTAGATTATATCTTGAACCCTTTCTCTTATCAATGGAAAAAATATGAATATCCTATGAAATTTAGCTAAACAATAACTGATTGATGATAATAGAAATTGATGACATTAGCAACTTTGGTAAAATAGTTTTGGAAATTAAATAGGCAGCTGATTTTCCTGTCAGGACAAATAGCTGCCAGTTCTCACTGTCTCGTAAGTATGTATGTATCAAGGACAAAAGTCCCTGCCAAGATCTAATACTCTTCCGCAATATCCATTTCCTCCTGCTCGGATTCAATAGAAAATTTAAAGCCCGGTGTGTGCCGCAGATACATCAACCAATATCCGGCGCCAACAATCCCCGCGCCCCCCACAACATTCCCAAGCGTCACAGGCAGAAGATTCTTGAGCAAAAAGCTGCCCATCGTAAGCCCCTCCGCCGCTATTTCATACTCCCCGGCCGCAAAGATACCTGCCAGACAGAAATAAATATCCGCAATACTGTGTTCAAAACCACAGAGAACAAACAACATCACCGGCCAAAAGCTCATCAGCAGCTTGCCGGATACCGTTTTGGATGCAAAAGCGGCCCAAACCGCAATACAAACCAGTATATTACACAGAATTCCCCGGATAAAAGAATCCATAAAAGTAAGGTTTACCCGATGCAGAGCGGAATTAACAACACTTTCTGCAAGCCGACCTCCCAGCAGATCGGGCGTATGTCCATATACAACCATAAACGCCACAAAAGCTGCGCCAATAAAATTACCCAGAAAAACAAATCCCCAGCTTTTTAACATCTGACCCAACTTTATTTTTTTCTCCAACAGAGCGATAATAATCAGATTATTCCCTGTAAAGAGCTCGCTGCCCGCCACCAATACCATTGCCATCCCCGCCGGAAACAGACAGGCGCTGACAAGCCTTGACAGCGACGGATTTTCAACACATGCGCCTCCCACGGTGGACGCAATTCCTGCAAAGCCGATAAAAATTCCTGCAAAAAAACCTAACACCAGCATTTTAAATGCTGAAAGTCTTACCTTATGGATCCCGATCTCAACATAGTTTTGTGCAATCTCCAAGGGTGAATGCATATTGTTCCTCCTTACGGCTTTTCGCCATTTTCGCACTCAGCGTATATCCATCACTCAATGCATTGTTCCATATTTCCCTGATGCTCATAAAACTCATTGACCGCGCTCTCAACGGCTTCCATCAAAAGCAACATTTGAGCAGGCTCCAATTCTCTATCAATATTTGCTTTCAATCATTCTATCACAAACTCCAAAGGACATCAACAGAAGATTCATTTTTTACATAAATCTGTCACGCTAAAACATCATTCTTCCAAGTCAAAAAGCTGCCCGGTTGCAAAAGGACTTCCCACATCGCATCTTCCATGATGATACGCTTTCTTTGTCTTTCCTCCTTCTATTTCCTCCGACACTTCCACCTTTATGCGGCTGACCCCCGCTTCTATCATGTGATCCAGCATTTTCATTATATCATCCCTGGAATCCATAAAATATCCTCCTTGTCCAGTTCCGCCATAAGCCTTTAGACGCAAGGTTCTACAAAAATCTGACAGAACCTGTTTTAAATTATTCCTGATATTTCTTAATTGAACCGTAAAAGCCGCTGCGCGACAGCACTTTAAGGAAAAGCATCCCGGGCGCACCGATAGAGTTTCTTTGCAAGTATTACAGAGCGCACGATTCCCTGACCGGCTGAGTAAAAGATCTGTTGAACTGTGGTTTTTATATTGTATCATACGAAAGTCCCTGGGACAAGTATAATCAATATCTCAAAACAAACTGAAAAGGCAGCCTGACTCACGGCTGAAAAACAAAGGTTTCTTCAGCAATGTCAGAAATAATTATCCGACAAATTGACTTTTTCTTGTTGATATGTTATACTTTTATACACACTCAGAATAAAAATTGCAATTTTACAGAGAGGTAAAATCCGTGATCGAACAAACATTTGGCGAATTAACAAAAGAAGATGAGGGCGGCTGGCTGGGAAAGAAAACACTGGACTTTGGCGGAAATGTCTATTCTGTGGATATATTGATACAATGCGAAGCAAACGGTGAAATATCAAAAAGGCAGAAAAAAGCATTTAAGTGTTTTATGCAGAAATGGCCCGATCTTCAGTTGGAGCTGATCAATGCACTGATTCAATATTACAATGAGGAAGAACGGTTTAGCTATGGCCCTGAAGATCCTGAGGAAATGGCACAATGGTGGCCGGAAATCGAGACAAAAGAAGCCCTTTTGCAGGCTGTAACATTAGAGACCATCGTTATTACCTGGGATGACATGATGGAAGAAGGAAGGTATATTTATTTGCTTTTCTCAAGAAAATGGGGTGGGGAAGATCTGGATGATAACGGAATCGGCGTCTGCTACATAAACGAAGAAATTGATGAAATTGCTTATAAAGATATCGCATTTTAATGTGAAAATACTGTCATATTCCTCTTTATTCCAAGACCGCTCATATGAAGGTATCGTCCTTTTATTATATGGAGACAGTCCAAAGACGAAAATCTCTTTCATATGAGCGAATTCACTTTGCTGTGCGTTCTCACCTTCACACAATTTCCGGCCATAATCACATTCCCGACTTTATCTGCATTTTCGGAGTCAAGATATCCCGCCCTGGAATGAAAATAATCAGTAAAAAATCACTGCCCCTCCAACTTCATGGAACAACGGCTGTCAAAAATTTGAGCAGTACACCATAAAAATGTGCCCCCTTACGAACAGCTAGCCAGCTCATAATAAAGTCCCTTCTTCGCCATCAGCTCCTCATGGGTTCCTTCTTCAGCAATTCCCTGATTGCTGATATAGAGAATGCGGTCCGCATTCCGAATAGTGGACAGGCGATGCGCCACCATAAACGCGGTCTTGCCCTTGAGCAAAACCTCCAGTGCCTCCTGAATCAACAATTCCGTCTCCGTGTCAATGGCGCTGGTAGCTTCATCCAAAATAATGATGGATGGATTCTTCAGGACAATTCTGGCAAAGCTGATCAGCTGTCTCTCTCCGGCGGACAAGCCACTGCCCCGTTCTTCCAGTATATGATCATATCCCCCACTTAACCGCTGAATAAATTTATCCGCAAAAATCATCCGGGCGGCCTCCCTGCACTCCTCATCGGTTGCATCCCATCTTCCATATCGGATATTATCGAGAACGGTTCCCTTGAAAATAAATGGATCCTGCATCAGCACGCCAACCTCGGAACGCAGAGAATATAAGCTGGCATCCCGCACATCCACATCGTCAATGCTGACACTGCCTTCCTTTACATCATAAAACCGGGTCAGCATACTGATCACCGTGGTCTTCCCTGCCCCGGTTGGTCCCACCAATGCAATCGTTTCCCCAGGTTTAACATGCAGCGTAAAATGCTTCAAAATATTCACGTTCTCCTCATAGCAAAAGGTAACGTTCTGAAAATCCACCTTACCCTTGACATTTTTAAGTACCACCGGATTATCTTTATCCCGAATTTCCACCGGATAATCAATGGTATCAAAAACCTGCTCCAAATTGGAGCTTACCTGTGCCAGTTCCTGAATCATAGTGGAAAGCTGTGCCAGCGGATCCTGAAAAGCGCCCATATAACTGGTAAAGGTTATCACCATACCGGCAGTAATGCCCACATTTCCACCCAGAATTAATGCCAGCGCCACACCAAAGATACACAGTGTTCCCGTATGCCAAAAAAGCTGAACCACAGGACTGTTCAATCGGGAACGCTTCACAATATCCCACCACATATTCACGCTGTCTTCATGAATCTGACGATAAATATCCTTGTTGATTCCAATCCTGTTATAATTCTTGACTATTTGCTCCCCCATTATGGATTCCACCAGAAATGCTGTCCGATTAGAATTCTTGGCCCTATGGGCCGTATACATTTTTCGCAAATAGGCGCGCAGCCAGAAGATAATCACCATCATCGGCACCACAGCAGCAAATACAATCAACGTCAGCGTGGGGCTCAATGAAAGCATAAACACTGTCACTACCACCAGTTTCACAATATAGATGGCAAACATCATAACATAATTTGAAAAAAAATCTGCAAGACCATTTATATATTCCGTCACCCGTACCACTATTTTACCATCCGGCCGATTATCAAAATAATCAAAAGAAAGCAGCTGCAGCCGTTCAAATATATCCGTGCGAATCTGAGTAATGATACTTAGTCCCATCTTTCCCATACTTCTGGCCTGTACAAAACCTGACAATATCTCAACTGCGGCAAGCAGTACTAATCCTCCCCCCACCAGGGCAAGCTGATAGTAATCCTGCTCAACCACTACCTCATCCACAATCAGCTTTAAAAGCCGGGGCGGAAGCAGCGAAACTACCGCCGCCACCAACATCATACAGCTTACAAGAACAAGCAGTTTCCTGAAGGGAAGAATATATGAAAGTGTCCGTCCCAACTGCCTTATATCAACCTTTTTCTCTATTTTTTCATCTTCAAAAAAAGTATTCCGCTTCGCCATTGCCGCTCCTTTATTATTTCAAAGTTATAATTTGACCTCGTCCGCCTGCTGTTCTTGCTGAACACGGTAAATATGCGCAAAACTCCCCCCCAGTTCCATCAATTCCCGAAAAGTTCCTCTCTCCGCAATCCTACCGTCTTTCATATAGATGATCTCATCGCAGTCCACAACGGAGGAAAAGCGGTGTGCCGTAATGATCAGCGTCTTCTCCGTAAAATGTTCATGAATATTTTTCAACACTACATGCTCCGTATTCACATCCAAGGCGGATGTGGAATCATCCAACACAAAGACCGGCGCATTTTTCAGGAATGCCCTGGCAATGGAAATCCTCTGCTTCTGTCCGCCGGAAATTCCCAGCCCCCGCTCACCCACAATCGTTTTATATCGTTCGGGAAGCGCATCAATAAACTTGGCAGCCTCGGCATTTGTGGCCGCTTTTGTCACCATGCGTTCATCAATATCCGCCCGGCTGAAGGCTATATTAGACTCTATGGTGTTTGAAAACAAAAATACATCCTGAAATACATAGGAGTACATCTTCCGTAAGTTTTCCAAGCTGAACTCTTTGATATCGTGTCCACTTATGGTGATCTGTCCAGACGTGACATCGCAAATCCGAACCAAAGTTTTCAACAACACACTCTTTCCCGAACCGGTCTCTCCCACAATCCCAAGCTTCTTCCCATATGGAATACTGATGTTAATATGCTTTAAAATCTCCTGTCCCTCCAGATCCAGAGAGACATCTTTTAATTCAATATCCGGTGTATCACAACGAAGCGTCAGCTTTTCCATAGACTCCGGCACTTTGCTCTCCTTCTCCATGAAATGCTTTAGAGCCAACCCCGCTATGGTCTGTTGCTGCATATTAAAAACATGATTATTAATGCTGGTAATGTTGTTCATAAATCGCATGACATATGTAGAGGATGCCAAGATATACCCCACCGTCAACCGCCCTTCAATGACCAATATTGCGCCGATCACAATAGTACTGATATAAGCGATCTGACGAATGGTGTTAAAAGTCAGGTCAAACTTGGAAGAAAGCCATATCTGCTTCATCCGTGCATCCAGAAAATTCATATTTACCCTGCGAAATTTATCCTTCTCCAATTTCTCATTGTTAAATGATCTTACAATGCGGACCGCGGCAATATTCTCCTGTGTTGTCAGGTTCATCTCCGAACTTTTCTGACGAATCGCCCTAAAATTTTCTCTGGCCCTGCGCTTGAAATTCATTACCGACTTTACCAGAAAAGGCATCAGCAAAATCGGTATGATCAAAAAGGATATATCAATCCTGGCAATCAAGATCAAAGTCATCACAAGAATGGATATTGAGTCTCCCAGGTAGGGGATCCTGTGAGAAAACAGTTCTTTAAACATAATCGTATCACTGTTTAAAATCTGCAACAGCTCTCCGGAATTATATTCCGCAATCGTAGCCGAATCCAGTTCCATCAATTTTCCATAGGTCATATACCGAAGATCCGTTTCCAATTTTAAACCAATCCACTCCTGCATCAGATCCCGAATATAGATCAAGGCAATCCGAAGCAGCATTAATATACCAAAAACAACCGCAATGGAAAAAAATAACTGCATGGTATGAGGTTCTCCAAAACGCCCTGTGAGAAGGAAGTGAAAAAAGCCTCCGCTATCCTCCCTCACCTCTCCCTTTTGAATAACAAAGTCAATCAAAATCCCTGATAAAAGCGGCAGAAGAAGTTCCGCAAAAATGCCCAAAAAACTTAATACCTGCGCCAAAATTGCTGCGGGAATTTTCTCTTTAAAAAACTGATACCCAAATTTAAGTGTTTCCATATTGATACCTCTGCATCCTACAATGCCTGCCCCTTCTTTTCTCTAATACATTATACCGCAATTCATGCAAATCCTCGCTGCAAGCCTGTAAATACATCCTATGTACTGATTTATCATTCTTCGCAAATCAATTATAACCCACCCTGTCCCAAAATGCCACACTTAAAAGCTTTTTCCATTCCCTGATTTCTTGTCATTATTTCTATTTTTCCAGGAACCCTATACCACCCTTGGATAGTTGTCCAAATTGCAGGAAATGTTATAGGCTTTTATGCTGTGCCATATCTCCAAGATGCCTAAAATTCGGCTGGAAATCTCGCTGTTTCCACGCTCATGGAATTGTGGTATAATTTGTCCATATTCAAGGCATAGAGCAGCCCAATGGCCATCAAGCCATGATCGCCGTATGATCATGATGTAATGGGAAAACAGATAAATCGGATTTGCTGCATCACAAAGGAAAAGACTTCATATGTTGTACTTATCCATTGGAGGAGACGCTGTATGACAAGGAAAGAACAAAGCTGGTAGCTTCAACTGGGTGGAAGCAGGGCAGAAAGATAGAAGCATTCGTAAAGGAGATGTCATGGCACTGTCAAATATGTATTGGTGTGCTAGAAATAATCTATTTAGGGAGGAAAACATTTATGGACGAAAACAAAAAGAAAATTGTGATCGTAGGCGGCGGCATCGCCGGACTGTCAGCAGGAATTTATGGAAAGCTGGCAGGTTATGACGTGGATATTTATGAAAAAAATCCCATTGCTGGCGGGCAGTGTATGGGGTGGAACCGGAAAGGCTGCCATATTGACAATTGCATTCATTGGCTTACCGGAACAAAAAAAGGGACAGCTCTCCGCAAAGTATGGGAAACAGTTGGCGCATTAGATGAACATACAGAATTTGCAGACTGTGACAGCTTCTATTCGAGCATCAAGGGGGATTTGCAGGTAACACTGTGGAAGGATTTAGAGAGGACGACGGCAGAACTTCTCGAATTGTCCCCTGAAGATGAAACGGAAATAAAAAAATTGGTGGAACATGTGAAATACGCAACGGGATGTGAAATACCAGCTGAGAAACCTATGGATGCTATGAGAATCACTGATTATATCCATATGGGTGCTTCAATGGCAGATATGCCAAAGGTGATGAAAGAATATGGCTCCATTGATTTAGCGGAGATGTCCGGAAGGTTTAAACATCCTGCATTGAAAGCACTGTTTACAGATTATTTGCCCAAAGAATATGTTGCAAGTTCATTTCTCGTTTCTTATGCCAGTATTGTATCTGGTAATGGTGAAATTCCAACAGGCGGTTCTTTGGCAATGGTAAACCGTATGGTGAAGCGATTTCAGCAGTTGGGCGGTAATTTATACTGCAATGCGCCGGTTTTTCGGATTTTAATAAAAAACAAAAAAGCAATAGGGATTGAAACAGTAGATAAAAAAACTGTGTTGGCGGATTATGTAATTTCATCAGTGGATACTATGGAGATGTTTGGTAATTTAATCGGTAAAAAGTATATGGACGCTAAATGGCAGTCCTGTTATGCGGATAATGAAAAATATCCTCTTTTTAGCGCTGTTCAAGCAGCATTTGTGGCAGAACAGGAAGCGTATAATGGGAAAGGAACTATTTTCTTCGACTGCCTTCCTTTTGAAACAGGCGGAAAGAAAGTAGAGAGAATTTCAGTGAAAAGTTTTGAATATGAACCTAAATTTGCTCCAGCAGGGAAAGTGGTACTTCAAGTAAATGTCCCACAATTTGATAAGGAATACTTATACTGGAAGGGACTGACAAAGGAGGAATATGAGAGCCAGAAAAAGGCGGCAGTAAAGGCAATAGAGGAACGATTGCTGACGCAGTTCCCCAGTCTTCAGGGGCATATGGCATTTCTTGATTGCTGGACACCGATTACTTACGAACGGTACTGTAACGCATACCATGGAGCATATATGGGATTCATTACGAGAAAAGGTGTAAAGTCTTTTCGTGTAAAAGGAATAATAAAGGGGGTAAAAAACTTGTATATTGCAAGTCAGTGGATTATGGCGCCGGGAGGACTTCCAGTAGCGGTAACGGCAGGAAAGTTTGCTGTGTGGCGGATTGCCCGAAAAGATAAAAGAATGATTGAAACTTCTTTTTCACAATAATAAATAAAGCAGAGCACTAAGTCGGGAAAGCGTTTGTTTGGAAGAAAACCCTATACAACGCTACTTCTCACCATGCCGTAAAGGTCACAAAGCCTTTACGGTTTTCAGGGCAAATCAACCCATACCACGACTTGATTTGCCCTTTAAAATCCACATTTTACGGTGTTTTATTAGAACTTCCCTTCTTTTGCCGCTTCCTCGATGAGCACCGCCACAGCCACAGTAGCGCCAACCATGGGGTTGTTGCCCATGCCGATCAAGCCCATCATTTCCACATGCGCAGGAACGGAAGAAGAACCTGCGAACTGTGCATCGGAATGCATACGTCCCAGAGTATCGGTAAAGCCGTAGGACGCAGGACCTGCTGCCATATTGTCAGGATGCAGGGTACGGCCCGTACCGCCGCCAGAGGCAACAGAGAAGTACTTCTTACCCGCTTCGGTTCTCTCCTTTTTGTATGTACCTGCCACAGGATGCTGGAATCTGGTAGGGTTAGTGGAATTGCCGGTAATGGACACATCCACATTCTCCTTCCACATAATTGCCACACCTTCAGGTACGCTGTTAGAACCATAGCAGTTTACCTTGGAGCGCAGTCCTTCGGAATATGCGATTCTCTCAATTTCCTTTACTTCATTGGTGTAGGGATCATATTCGGTCTCCACAAATGTAAAGCCGTTGATACGGGAAATAATCTTTGCCGCATCCTTGCCAAGTCCGTTTAATATAACACGCAAAGGTTTCTGACGAACTTTGTTTGCTTTCTCCGCAATGCCGATTGCACCCTCAGCCGCTGCAAAGGATTCATGTCCTGCAAGAAAGCAGAAGCAGTCTGTGTCTTCTTCCAGGAGCATCTTGCCCAGATTTCCATGTCCAAGTCCAACCTTACGGGTATCCGCAACAGAACCAGGGATACAGAATGCCTGCAATCCCTCGCCGATTGCTGCCGCCGCCTCGGAAGCCTTGCGACATCCTTTCTTAATCGCGATAGCCGCACCAACAGTATAAGCCCAGCAAGCATTCTCAAAACAGATCGGCTGAATCTTTTTAACCTGATCATATACATCAAGCCCGGCATCCTTGGTGATCTTCTCTGCTTCTTCGATAGAGGAGATCCCATAACTGTTCAGCACAGCCGTAATTTTATCAATACGTCTCTCATATGATTCAAATAAAGCCATTTTCTTCGTCCTCCTTATTTTCTGGAAACTTCTCAGTTCACTTCATCCCCTGAGAAGCAGCGCAAAACTGTCTGGCAGTTATTGCTTTATTCTTTCCTGGGGTCAATGATTTTTACTGCATCATCCACGCGGCCATACTGACCCTTGGATTTCTCATATGCGGTGGTAGGATCATCGCCCTTCTTGATGAAATCGGTCATCTTGCCCAGATTTACAAACTGATAACCAATAATCTGATCATCCTTGTCCAGTGCAATACCGGTCACATACCCCTCTGCCATCTCCAGATAACGAGGACCCTTCTTCAAGGTACCATACATGGTACCAACCTGGCTTCTCAATCCCTTGCCCAAATCCTCAAGGCCTGCGCCGATGGGAAGACCATCCTCCGAAAACGCACTCTGAGAACGTCCGTAAACAATCTGTAAAAACAGCTCTCTCATAGCCGTATTAATGGCATCACATACAAGGTCCGTATTCAACGCCTCCATCACAGTCAATCCGGGAAGAATTTCGGCAGCCATCGCTGCGGAATGGGTCATCCCGGAACAACCGATGGTCTCGACCAGCGCTTCCTGAATAATCCCTTCTTTTACATTCAATGTCAGCTTACAAGCACCCTGTTGAGGCGCACACCAGCCCACACCATGTGTCAAACCGGAAATATCTTCCACTTTCTTTGCCTGTACCCATTTTGCTTCTTCCGGGATAGGCGCACAACCATGGTGTACACCCTGGGCGACCGTACACATTTCTTCAACTTCCTTTGAATAAATCATGTGAAATCTCCTTTCGATTCTATAAGTTATTATTCATCAATCTGTCTTAAATTGACAAAATAATATCGTTCTCTCTCATTTTCTCATATTTAAACAAAAAAATCCAGTGTTTTATTCAAAATGATTTCGGAACTTAGAACTATGGTAACAGTTCCATAACCTGCCTGCACCGTCAATCAAAGCTGTCTCTTCTCCGCAATTTCCGTACTTTTTTTATATATACTGTCGGCTGGAATCACACCCCGCACCATGGAAGTAGGGTAAATATTGGAATGCCTCCCAACAACGGTCCCGGGATTCAACACGCTGTTACATCCCACCTCAACATGGTCTCCCAACATGGCTCCCACCTTCTTCAGCCCCGTCTCTAGAAAAAAACCTTCCCCCTTAACTGTCACAAGCGTTTTATCGCTCTTTACATTGGAAATAATGGATCCTGCTCCCATATGAGCCTTAAACCCGAGAATACTGTCCCCCACATAATTATAGTGAGGTACCTGTACCTTATTGAACAACACAACATTTTTCAATTCGGTGGAATTTCCTACCACTGCTCCTTTTCCCACAATTGCGCTTCTTCTCACAAAGGCACAATGCCTTATCTCGGCGTCTTCATCTATGATCAGCGGTCCATTCAGACACGCTGTGGGAGCAATCTTTGCACTCTTTGCAATCCAGATATGCTCTCCTCTCTCCTCAAAAAGTTCCTTGGGAAGCCGGCTCCCTAAACCAATAATAAAGTCCTCTATCTCGGGCAATACTTCCCATGGGTATACCACTCCCTCAAACAATTCCGCCCCAATGGTTTCTCTCAAGTCAAAAAGTTCCGAAACCGTAACCACACTGCAATCCGCTTCCATTTACCTGATCTCCTCACTCACATCTTATAATTAGCTGAAGCCTCCTGAAATCGGGCGTACAGCATTCCCTGATTATTCAGTTGCTTTACATACTCCGTTCGGCGCCCCACAAAGCCTGCAAGCTTGTCCATATATTCCTGCGAAGAAATATTTCCGTCGGCTACCAGGGTCAAGCCCTTTTCCCAGCTGGCAGTTAAGGATGGGTCAAGCAGTGCCTTGATAGAACTTCCTACCACATCATATATCATCTCTCCCATAAGCGTAGGCGCCAAGGCCTGCGTTTTCTTGTTCAACGCCAGATATTCAATATTTACCAGTTTCTTGAGAATTTCCGCCCTGGTAGCACTGGTACCGATACCGCTGCCCTTTATCTGAGCACGCAGATCTTCATCCTCGATAAACTGTCCCGCATTTTCCATGGTCAGTATAATACTTCCCGACGTATAGCGCTTTGGCGGAGATGTCTCCCCTTCCTTTACCTCGTAAGAATCCACATCAAGTTTATCACCCTTCTTCAGCGCCTTCAAAAATTCCATAAATCTTTCGTCACATTTCACTTCCGTCTCTTCATCGGCCTCGTTTTTCTCCGCCGCAGGTACTGCGGCAGCAGGTTCTTTTTCTGTGCTCCCCTGCCCGGAGTCTCTTTTTTCCTCCGGTATACCATCCTTTCCCTTTAACGCCCCGTCCATGTGGGCAGATTCCTTAAGCAATGCTTCCTTATTCTTCTGCCCTGCGGCGGCAACTTTCAGATAACCCTCTTCCAAAAGGATCTTAAAACCTGCAAAAAAACGTTCTCCCTTTACCATCAGACAAAGAGAGATTTTCTGATATACTGCCGGCGGATAAAAGATACTCAGGAATCTTCTTACAATCAATTCATAAACCTTTGCCGACAGCGCCGCAAGCCCTGAAAGATCATTTAATCCCTGACCGGTTGGGATAATGGCATAGTGATCCGTAATTTGTTTATCATTCACATACCTTGTCTTTGCAATTCCCTTATAACTTCCCTTCCCAAGAACCTCCGACGCAAACCCTCCTGCCGGTCCATACCCTTTCAAACCGGAAATATTCTTGTCGATCTCCTTTGCCACCGCCGTTGACAATACCCTGGCATCCGTCCTTGGATAGGTCACCATCTTTTTCTCATACAGTTCCTGTACAATGCGCAAGGTCTCGTCAGGACTGATCTTGAACAGTTTGGAGCAATCATTCTGCAGTTCCGCCAGATTATAGAGCAGAGGCGGATTTTTATTTTCTCTCTTTCGCTGAATACTTTCCACGATTACATTTCCCACCGGTTCCTGCTTCAGAAATGCAATCAGAGCTTCCGCATCCTCTTTTTTCTTAAAACCATTCTCCTTATAAAGCTTTGGAGAAGCAAACCAGGCTGAGCCTTCCACCCCACGCCACTCGCCGGAAATATTCCTGCCCTTTAAGCGAAAGTTACCCAAGACTCTGTAAAAAGGTGTCTTTACAAAAGATCGTATTTCTCTTTCCCTGTTCACGATAATCCCAAGCACACAGGTCATCACGCGTCCCACCGAAATCACGGCACGATCCCGCTTCAAGTAATCCTTTACCACCCTGCCATACTTAAGCGTCAAAGCACGGGAAAAATTAATTCCCATAAGATAATCTTCTTTGGCACGCAGATAAGCAGCATCGCTTAGAGTGTCATACTCCTTCAGATCTTTTGCCTCCCGAATACCTCTCAATATTTCTTCCTCCGTCTGAGAGTCTATCCAAACACGCAGACGCGTTTTATTCCGGACGCCGGCCATCTGTTCCACCAGCCTGTAAATATACTCCCCTTCCCGCCCGGAGTCTGTACATACGTAAATCGTGTCCACATCAGATCGCTTCATAAGGGAACTTACTATAGTATATTGCTTCTTTGCACTTTCGATCACTTCATATTTAAAATCTTCTGGTATAAAAGGAATTGTATCAAAACTCCAGCGCTTATATTTCTCATCATAGGCCTCCGGGTAACTCATTGTCACCAGATGTCCCACGCACCAGGTAATAACGGTATCCGGCCCTTCCAGAAAGCCATCCCTGGACGCTGCATTGACCTTTAACGCATTTGCAAACTCTCTGGCCACACTGGGTTTTTCCGCTATAAATAATTTTTTGCCCACAAAATACCGCCCTTCATCCCTGTCATTTCATTTTACTTTCCTTTTCTCAGCACATGTTCCATTTCCACCGGCGACAGTGGCTTACTGAACAGATATCCCTGAATTACATCACATCCGATAATCTTGAGATATCCATATTGCTCCTCGTCTTCCACACCCTCGGCAATGGATTCAAATTTCAGCGCCTTCACCATATGAATAATGGATTCCGTAATCACCCTTGTGGTAGAATCCGTCAATACGGTATCAATAAATGTCTTGTCAACCTTCAGGGTATCAATGGGAAGCCTGGTCAAATACGCAAGAGAAGAAAAACCCGTACCGAAATCGTCCAGTGATATCCTGATACCGTATTCCTTCAGAAGCTTGATCTTTTCATAAACCGCATCAAAGTCTTCTATCAATACACTCTCGGTAATTTCCAACTCGATCTCACTGGGCGATACGCCATACTTATTAAGGGTATTGACGACAGAGTCCACAAAATCATCTTTTTTATACTGAAGTGCCGATATATTGATAGACATAATAAAAGGAAAACCAAACTGTTGTCGCCAGATCGCATACTGCTTTACACTCTGCTCCACCACCCATTTGCCGATGGGGATAATGGTTCCATTCCTCTCCGCCGCAGGGATAAAAACAGAAGGCTGAATAAAATGAGAATCTTCATCCTGCCATCTGATCAGCGCTTCCACCCCTCTTAACTGTCTGCTGCCCGTATAATATTGGGGCTGATAGTAAAGAATAAAATTGCTGTTTGCAATCGCCTTTTTCAGCTTATCTTCAAGCTCAATAGTCCCCAGAAAATCCTCCTTCACCGATGTGTCAAAATAGTGTATGGTATCTTTACCCATGGACTTTCCCTTAAACACCGCTATTTCCGCACAATTGATCAATTCCAGTGCAGACATGGCAGCATCGGGATATTCCGCTGCGCCAATACTTACGGTGATCATAATCTCTTGACCTCCGCTTAATTTAAACGGTTCTTTCAGTCTCTTGTCAATCGCTTTATGTAGGGAATCAATACAGACTTTTCCGTTGGGATCATAAATTGCCATACAATACACATCACTGTGCAGATGACAGGCAATGATATTCTCCTCGCAAAGCTCCTTTATAAAACAGCCAAATTGCTGTACCAGCTCGTCTCCGATTACAATCCCCTGTCCGTCATTTATATTCTTAAAATCATCAATATCAATTATCATGATACTGACAGCATGGCCATATTCGGAGGCATTTCGAATGTATTCACTCAACAGCCGCACATAATAATTACGATTGTAAAGCCCGGTCAGGCTGTCATAATATGCCATATAAGTCAATTCTTCATTTTGGGATCGAAGTCGGGTGATATTATTGATATAAATTACCTTGTCCGCCGGCTGGCCGGCTCCGTCATAGTATACTTTCACACAAAACTGCATCCAGCTGCGTTTATCCTTCATCAGACATTCCGCCGTGGCAGTCTCTTCTCCTGTGGTCTCCAGGAAAAGTACCTCCCGAAGCCGCATTGCATAGCTTTCGTCCACTGTATCAAGAAGCTTGCTGAGTCCCTGCATTTCCCGAATATCGAAATCAAAATACTCCGTCCACTGCCCCAGAATAAAAATTGTTCTCTTTTCAAAGGAACAGTAAAGGAATGCACCCACTGCCGATTTAAAAACCTTTTGGTACATTCTTTCCCTGTCCGCTAACTCCTGATTTTTTTCTACTAATTGCTCCACCTGACCGTCCAATTCACTCATATATATTCCTTTCGTAGCCTTCCCGGAATCATCAGCTCTTAGCCGAAATGTAACCCTGTGCCTTCAGCAGTTCCGCGCAAAGTATCGCACCTCCCGCAGCGCCTCTCACCGTGTTATGTGACAGTCCGACAAATTTGTAATCATATACTGTGTCTTCCCGAAGACGTCCCACACTGATTCCCATTCCCCTTTCATAGTCCACATCCAGAGCAACCTGGGGTCTGTTGTCCTCTTCAAGGTACTGGATAAACTGTTTGGGCGCACTGGGAAGCTGTAAACGCTGGGGTTCGCCGCTGAAACTTATCAGTTTCTCAATCAGCTGTTCCTTTGAAGGTTTCTTTTTAAATCTTACAAATACAGCAGCAGTATGGCCGTTTAATACCGGAACTCTGATACATTGGCAGGTAATAACCGGGGACGCCGCAGGTACAATGACACCGTCCTCAATCTTTCCCCAAATCCGCAAAGGTTCCTTCTCGCTTTTCTCTTCCTCGCCCCCAATATATGGAATGATATTCCCTTCCATCTCCGGCCAGTCCTTGAAAGTTTTGCCCGCTCCAGAAATTGCCTGATACGTAGTTGCAACCACTTCCACCGGTTCAAACTCTTTCCAGGCGGTAAGCACGGGCGCATAGCTTTGAATCGAACAGTTTGGCTTCACCGCAACAAATCCTCTTGTGGTCCCAAGCCGCTTTTTCTGAAAGTCAATCACTGCCATATGCTCTGGATTAATCTCCGGTACCACCATGGGCACATCGGGAGTCCATCTGTGAGATTTGTTGTTGGAGACAACAGGTGTTTCCGTCCTGGCGTAATCTTCTTCAATCTTTTTAATCTCCTCATTAGTCATGTCCACTGCACTGAAAACAAAATCCACCTGGGAAGCCACCTGCTCCACCTCGTTCACATTCATAACCACCAATTTTTTCACAGCTTCCGGCATGGGATTATCCATCTTCCATCTGTCCCCTACCGCTTCCTCATAAGTTTTGCCTGCCGAACGCGGGCTTGCCGCAATCGTTGTCACCTCAAACCACGGATGATTGTCCAAAAGGGATATAAACCTCTGTCCCACCATTCCTGTACCGCCTAAAATACCAACTTTCAATTTTTCGCTCATTTTTCTCCTCCTGATTTAAATTCCCGTATGTGAAAACTTGTTTCAGCTCCTACACTACAGCATCCGCACATTGTATTTTTTGTTTTGGAACTGTGTTAAACCGGATTATCCTACGGCTTATATCCAATAGGATACTTATTGACATTTCTCAGCCTGGATGACTTCTCTGTCTCCTGGCTTCAAAATAAATGTGCCATCTGATTATATTCATAATCATAATTTCGCAAAAATACATCCTGCGTCAAATGAATTGCATTCACCGCATAAACGTGATAGCATCGGTACCATTGGCCTTCAAATGACGTATATCGATAATTATATCTCAGCATTCCGGCTTCGCCCTCCCGCAGAATAAAAGCGGTTTCGTTTAATGTGTTTGGTTTTCCTGCAAGCTCAGATCCTTTGTTGCAAAATTCTTCATTGCCACCCCTTCGGCGCGGCATTCCACAGCCATAGTCATACCATCTTATTCGATAGCCTTCTTCCGCTTCTTCACTTACAGAAACACACGGAATCTTCAGCTTTTCCATATTCAAAAAGGCTCCCCTTTCCTTCCGAATCGCCTTTTGCCCAGAGCCTGCACGCCGTTCTTCCCTTTCATCCCTTCCCATAAAAGGGCTTCCCTTATTATCCGCACGCCTGCTTTGTTCCCACTGCCAGAAAACCTCTTCTCCTGACACAATTCTATCTCCGTCCTGCCGATAAAAACATTGTTTGTAAAATACGCCTGTGCCTTGTAACTCCACTCCGTTTTCAATTCTTACCGGCCTGTAATATCGCTGCCTCAAAACAGCCCTTTCCGGCGTTTTGTCCCTCTTATACCATGTCATCTCTATCAGTAAAATCGCCAGCATCTTTCCACCCTTCTTGCGCAATAGGCGCCAGCTATCGGGATTCTTGCAGATATGCTTTATGCTTCTGAATCACATTGGCCATTGCAGCCGGTCCCGGCGCTCCCGCCGTCAACCGCTTTTCCACACAAGTCTTCAGCGATACCGCATCATAAATATCCGACTCAAACTTATCGCTGATCGCTTTCAGCTCCTCCATGGACAGCCTATCAATAGCGGTATTCTTTTCTATGCAATACAACACCAGCCTGCCTATGATACCGTGAGCGTCTCGAAACGGTACTCCTTTGCCCACAAGATAATCCGCCGCATCGGTGGCATTGGTAAATCCGTTCATGGCACTTTCCGCCATACGCTCTTTTTTAAACTTCATCGTTCCAAGCATTCCGGTAAACAAAACCAGGCAGTTCCTCACCGTATCCATGGCGTCAAACGCAACCTCCTTATCCTCCTGCATATCTTTATTATATGCAAGCGGTATTCCCTTCATGGTCGTAAGAAGCGACATCAGCGCGCCATATACCCGTCCTGTCTTCCCCCGCACCAGCTCCGCAATATCCGGATTTTTCTTCTGCGGCATAATACTGCTTCCCGTGGAATAAGCGTCATCAATCTCAACAAATTGATATTCATTGGAATTCCAGATAATGATCTCCTCACAAAAACGGCTCAAATGCATCATAATCGTGGAAAGCGCCGCCAGAAATTCTATCAGATAATCCCTGTCCGAAACCGAATCCATACTGTTTAACGTAGGTCCGGCAAACTCCATCATGGAAGCGGTAAACTCCCTGTCCAGGGGATAAGTGGTGCCTGCCAGCGCCCCAGCCCCCAGGGGACAATAATTCATTCGTCTGTAAATATCGGACATCCTCTGCCGGTCTCGCTTAAACATCTCAAAATAAGCGCCGTAATGGTGGGCAAGCGTAATGGGCTGCGCCTTCTGTAAATGAGTAAAACCAGGCATATAGGTTTCCATGTTTTCTTCCATCACATCCAAAATCACCTGAAGCAGATCACGAAGTAACCTATCCGTCTCCCGCACCTGCGCTCTTGTGTACAGTCGCATATCCAACGCCACCTGATCGTTGCGGCTTCTTCCGGTGTGCAGTTTCTTTCCCGCATCACCGATACGCTCTATCAGATGCGCCTCCACAAAACTGTGAATGTCTTCGCATTTATTGTCAATCTCCAATCTGCCTGCGTCCAAATCCCCACGAATTCCCTCAAGCCCTTCTATAATCCGTTCTTTTTCCGCCGGAGTGAGTATCCCCTGCTTTGCCAGCATGGTAACATGCGCTATACTGCCCTCGATGTCCTGGCTAAACAGGCGCTTGTCAAATGATATGGATGCATTAAATTCATACGCCAGCTGATCCGTTTCCCCGGTGAAACGCCCTCCCCACAATTGTGCCATCTGTTTCCTCCTATTTAAAGTTCTCGTCTGCGAGAACCCGTTTTGGTTCCTGCACTACAGCACCCTCACTTGTGCTTTTGTATCGGAACCGTTTTTATTTTCTCTGACCTCTCTCAAAAGCGCTGTACAAAATGGCTTTTTGCGATTCTGCACTTTAATGCAATAAACTTTTCTAGTTATCTTATCATAAATCATTGTGTATTGCAAGTAAGTGCTTATCTGCCAACCGACATTCCGTGGATTCTATTATTTCAATGCCGGAACTATCAGCCGTTCTTCCATTTGATCACACAAAACATCAAATACATAAATCGGCTGGTAGAACCCCTTTGAATCCATCTCATATCCGGGTTCCACACTCAAAATTGTCAATTCCTCCGGAGCTTCCCGTGGCCACCCGGCAAATTTACCCTGGATAATCTCCTCATAAGCCTCCCGCTCTGTCTTGATCTGCCCCATCCTGTACCGCTCATACACAATGATCCTGTTATCCATATAGTCCAATTTACCGTTGACAAAGTAGTCACATGTCAAATTCCCATCGTACATGATCCCTTCCTTCTCATATCTGTCCAGCGAAAACAGATATCTTCCCTTTCCCAGTTCCTCAAACTCTGCCTCCCGGGGCAGAGATATTCCAAGACCCTCAAGAGCCTCTTCCACTTCCTCTCTGTCCGCACCTTCTTTTTCCGACACTCTTTCATTTCCCTCCCATCCGGCAGAGAAATCATAAAGTTCCACACCCCCTGCATAATCAATCCATAAGTGTTGATTATGATTGCTATAATAGATGGCTGTATCATCATAATAAAGTGTCCGATCCATATCCACCTCAAAACCCAGTTGGGAAAAAAATTCCTTTGCCATTTCCATTGTTTCCTGCCTGGAGGCCCTGGCATGTCGATAAATCCATTTCTCCTCCTCTTCTCCCGACAATTCCGTTTCCAGCCGAACCTCCACCCCCTTCATGGATACCCTGTAAAAGTGCATACTTTTCAAATTACCCAATTCCATACATTGATATATCATTGAAATCCCACCAAACACCAAAATTGTCAGGCATAACGGAATCTGGAACAGCATAACCCGAACAAACCGATCCCGCTCCCTCCCGATAAAAGGCAAAACAAAACACACCAGACGATAGCCTCCATACCCGATCACCGTTCCAAGAAAATTATTCAATATATCATCCGTCTCATAGATCCCCAGTCGAAACAGCAACTGCATCACCTCTATCATAAGGGAAAAGAGCCCGCCTGCCAGATATGTTTTCCAGGGCTTGCGAAATGTCTCGAACAAAAAGGGCAATAAAAAGCCAAATGGTATGAACAACAAAATATTCAAGATCAGATTACGCCATGCAAAGATGGAGAAATTGTACCAGGCATCCAGATAAGAGGAAAAAGGCAACAGCTGTATTCCCTTCCAATTTCCTCCTCTTTCCAGCGTAGCGCCACACACCACCGCCAGATAGCACACAAATAATCCGAACCCTATTAAGCGCAATGGCCGCAGCCGTTTTTCACCCTTCATTACTTTTTTATACAGGACAAAATATCCCAGTACAAAGGCAATGCTCACTATCACTCCCATAATTACCCCAAGCTTCAAATAGTGCCTTGCCATATTGATAATACTTGATGTGGTCATCCCGTCCCCCTATCGCACCCTTTTCTCTTTTGACTGAACTTTCCAGAATGTTTACATAATAGCATAAAACGAAAGTTCTTGCAAGAAGTCCGAACAACTTGAAATTCCTTTCTTTGGAACCCCTTTTTGCTTCTCTTCATACATTATTATAAACAAAAAAAGGATAGAATGGCATATATGCAAAATATCTTGGAGCTGAAAAATATCGGCTATTCCTACCACAGTCTGCACGGCGAAACCAAAGCGCTAAGCGACATTTCCTTTGGCGTCCGCGAAGGTGAATTTATCGCTATCGTAGGTCCCAGCGGTTGTGGAAAATCCACTCTTCTCTCCATTATTGCAGGCCTTTTGACACCCGAAGAAGGAACGATCGCGGTGAATAATCCCGACGGATCCCTCCACTACCCGAAGATAGGCTATATGCTTCAAAGGGATCATCTTTTTGAGTGGCGTACTGTCTACCGCAATGTTACCTTGGGCCTGGAATTAAATCATAAAATGACTAAAGATCGTTTAGATGTGGTTGACCGGCTTCTGGAGGATTATGGACTTGACAGATTTCGCGACAAACGTCCCAGTGAATTGTCGGGAGGAATGAAACAGCGTGCCGCGCTGATACGCACGCTTGCAATGGAGCCTCAGCTGCTCTTACTGGATGAGCCTTTCAGTGCCCTGGACTATCAGACAAGGCTGTTTGTGTCGGCAGATATTTGCCGCCTGATCCGGGCCACAGGAAAAACCATGATTATCATAACCCACGACCTTTCGGAAGCCATCAGCCTGGCAGACAGAATCATTGTCCTGTCCGGGCGCCCCGCCGTTGTCAAAAAACAGGTCACCATAAATCTGACGCTTGCGGACGACTCACCTCTGGCCGCCAGAAATGCTCCCGAATTCCAACAGTATTTTAATATGTTATGGGAGGATTTGACACATGAAAACTAAGCATAAAAAGGAATTGACAAAACAGGAAGAATTCGTTAAAAAGCACAAAAGACATCATCATGAAATTGCATCCTGGCGAACTGTCATCTTTGTCCTTTTTTTGGTTCTGTGGGAGGTCAGTGCAAAATTAAACTGGATTGACAGCTTTTTCTTCGCAAGTCCAAGCCAGGTAGCACGATGTTTTGTAGAACAGCTTAAGCATAACTCCCTGCTGTCCCACATCGGTGTGACACTCTTTGAAACACTTTTCAGCTTCCTGTTAGTATTGCTGTTCAGCTTGCTGGTATCCACACTGCTTTGGTACTCTTCAAAGCTATCGGAAATACTGGAACCTTACCTGGTGGTCTTAAACAGCTTGCCGAAATCGGCATTGGCACCATTGTTCATCGTATGGCTTGGCACCGGCACAAAAACCATTATCGTAGCCGGTATCTCCGTGGCTGTATTTGGCTCCATCATAAGTTTCTACACAGGTTTTCAACAGGTCGATGCGGAAAAAATCACCTTGGTATATACGCTGGGCGGCAGTCGGCGAGATGCTTTTTTTAAAGTGGTACTTCCGGGCTCTGTGCCCATTTTGCTCAGCACCGCAAAGGTAAATATCGGTCTGGCCCTTGTGGGAGTCATTATCGGTGAATTTCTTGCCGCCAGAAGAGGTCTTGGATATCTGATCATATACGGTTCCCAGGTATTCCAGCTTGATATGGTAATCACCAGCATTATCATACTCTGCGTCATTGCACTTGGATTCTATAAATCCATTCAGATCATTGAACACCAGATAAAAATACAGTTTAAAATGTAACCAAAATTAATCATTCTATGTTGTGCATGGCACAAAAGGCCAAAAGCTTTTGCTTTCAGGCCTTACATAAGCGCTCTCTCACCCTGCGCCGCATAACTGCGGCAAAGCATCCTATTATCAGGATATTTCCCGAGTTGCTCCAGTAACTCAAATGTCCGGACTATTATCTATACGCCGGGAACCTTTCTCTGACATGTGAATATGCTTGAAAAATTATATGAAATAAGTTATAGTAAAGATGAATTGTCCTTGGGACAGCTAATGCCGCATTCACTTCGCCGAAAGCATTGAAAATAATGTTTCAAGAAAGCAATTCAATATTGTCATAATCTGCAAATGACTTCAGGTCATTTCTTCGGATTCCTGCTCCGAAGTTGATATAACAAAGAAAAGGAGAGGCTCACATGGAAAAATGGTTATACATAATGATGATCAAAAGGGGAAAAACCTATAACAAAGTAACAAAAGCCGTAATCACAAGGCATGTAGAAAACTTGAGAAATCTGGACGCTCAGGGAAAAATAGAACTCTGCGGACCGCTCAAAGGTTGTCCCGGCGTCGCCGGGATGGTTATTTTCAAAACCCAGAGTTATGAGGAAGCCGAAGCCCTGTGTAAGTTGGAGCCCCTTGTATGCGAGGGTTATGCGACCTATACCCTTGCCGCTCTGCAAGTAGCAGATAAAGATAATAATTATTTACTATAGCAGCCAGAAGGATTCCTTTGACTAAACTTGCCTTTCTCCAAATGGCTGATAATTTATAAGAAATCCAGCATTGCTCCAGTACGGTTAAACGACAAGCCGTGTTCACCGCTCTATCCAGACCGGCGAACACGGCTTGCTTTCCTGCCAATTCTTACAAAATACAATACATTTCAAAGTACCAGGAAATCTCATTGTTATCTGTGTGCCTTAAAAAGCAGTACTGGCTCATCGCCCTCCTGATTTTGCCGATAGGCCCACGCCCTTCTTGCGGAGGCTACCAAATCAATGGCAAAAGCAATGCCAAATATCACTGTTATTGCAATCCGAATATCCATCGGAATCCGGATAATCACTTTCTCCACCGCCGGTTCCACAAAATGAAACACTATAATGGCGCCAAATCCAAACAGCACCGCATTTCGCAGACATACTCTTCCCTTAATATTAAAACGCATATGTGAATAATCCCACCACTTTGAATGAAACAGCCTTTCGAGGATTCCGCCCACAATATATTCCACTATAGAGCAGAAGATCACACCAAAGACAAATAGAATCAGATAGGAATCCTTTACACTGCTTAACCCTACAGACCCTACCGCCATCCCCACACCATAAATGGGGCAGAATGGCATATGTAAGAATCCTCTATTCTGAAATTCCCCCGCCTCTATCCGCATATCAACCGCTTCAACTATCCAGCCCACAATTCCCCAGAATAGAAAAATCAAAACCAACTCATAAAAACCATATTCTAACACTATATTCTCCTTTCTTCCTCCTGTGCACTGCATCCCCGTTTGGAAGTATTTTAAAATCGGTTCCACCTCAATAACCCAAGCTCCCCGCTGCAAGCAACGGGATATCTAGCGTGCTGACACACGCCCCATACCGTTAGTATACGGCTGCTTGCAGAAGAAGTCAATATCATAGATCTTAGTGCTGCCATCCGCCGCCAATCTCCCTATTCTACATAAGTTCAATCAACCTTATATGCCACGGCAGGCCAGCACCTATCTAATTTATTGCAGATCATTTCCTTTGAAATACCATGTAGGTACGGGATCTCGCATATTATCATACCAGGACAAAACTTCTTTGGCCTGACCCAGCATGGTGTTCACTTCCTCCTGTCCGAAAGGTATCGCCCAACTTACCGAGGAAAGGGTATTGCTCGAAATGTAAAGTGCAAGCAGTTTCCAGAACTCCAACGGTACTTCTCCGTCAAAATATCCGTTCACCATACCTGATGCAAAGAGCGGCGCTTTCTGCGCACACCATACGATGCGATTAAATTCCTCCCATGGATCACCGAAATCGTTTCGATCAAAGTCAATGACATAAAGCTGACCACTATGGTCAATCATCATATTTCCAATATGGTAGTCACCATGCTGATATACCTGCGGTCTGTTTTTCAGCAAATAGCGGTTCTCGTTTATATACTCGATAAATGCCTGTCCATTCTCATATTTGACGGGACACTCACTGTACTTTCGCATCTTATGATCTATCTTTCGATTAAAACGAATATCCCATGCTTCCTTTGATGCAGGCGCCGGTATGGAATGAATTTTGCCAAGAATGCGTCCCGCTTCAAGACCATATGCATACTGCTCTGTATCAGGACAGCCGGGAATAATCTGTTGGGCATCTTCGCCGTCAATCCAGCTCTGAATGGAATAAACGCCCTCCTCACAAGTGCCAAACTCAATTGGCTGACACATAGGAACGCCAAAGGAGGAGACTAATTTCATCATGTTAAATTCGAACTGCTTTGCGTCGTATTGTGCAATATCGGAAACACGCAAAAGGTACCGTGTTCCCTTCTCATCCATAACACTATATTTTTTATCACTTGACCAGCCTTTGCTGACATATTCTTTTGACACAAAATTCATCTGTGTACCTCCTTGACAAACATGTTTTTCTTCTTTCTTTACATGTTCTTCTCCTGCAACTATATGCTCTTTTAAACGGTTGCCGCATCTTTCAAATAGATACGCCAGGGTGTATTATTTAAAGCTTTTGCATTTGAGCAGTAAAGTAGGCGAAGTGTTTTTCAGCAATTTGCTATTCCTCTCTTATTTTTGATTTCTTCTTCCGTGTTTTATAATCCAATCCTGCGCCTTACTTTTTCCCATTTTCTCCCATTGTGAAATAATATAATCTGCTTTCTCAGGAGCTTCTTTATACAAATCATTTAGATTATTCCCCACACTTTTTTGAACAAACCTTTCCGGGTCATCTTTTAGCCTTGTAAGAATGATTGTATATCTTTCAAATTCGTCTAATGCAACAAATAATTTTTGCGACCATGGCAGCCGTATTCTAACTCCCTCACTGGCAAGTCGTCTAACATGAACATTTTTATCAGTTGTCCATTTAATCAGTTCATCCATTACTTCTTTGGGATGCTCTTGCAATAAAGGGCGGATAGCAAATTCTCCGGTAAATCTTTTCGTTAATTCTTTCAGAAATAAAAGCGATAAATTCCAGTTTTCATTTCCATATCGTTCAACATATCTGCCAATAGGCCATAGCCACCATCCAAATTGAAACATTCCTTCTGGTTTATCCAGTTCAGGCCCCAACATATTAAAAAACGCCTGGATATTATTTGAATAATCGTCTGTCATGCTTTTTTGCATAGCATCCACAATGCAGTCAAACCTTGCAAATAACTCTTTGTCATTTAATCTGCCGATTAAGGAATTGCAAAAAGTTTTTCCATCAAAGTCCGGCATTACTAAAAATATCTTTTGAGAAAGCCCCAAAATGTAGTCATCATTATAATGGTCTTTATGTTTCATATTCAGTTAATCCTTGTAGAGTAATACCAATTATGACATACACACCGTCTCTATGTCAACTTGCTTTCAGGCTCAACCTCCGCAGCATACCCCAATACAAAATCGCTTCCAGGCAGTTTTCAGCTCCTGCAAATCACTTTTCTTCCTCCAGTCCAAAGTGCTTTGCCAAAACCGACAGCAATTCTTCCCGCGTATCATTTTCAAAATCTGAACGGACATAAGTAAAAAAACCTGTATGTGCCCAGTCAGTCTCCAACGGAGGATGATATAATGCCCATGAATTAAAATTTCGCAGGGTAGCTTCCGGATCCGGGCAGAGCTGAATCTGATCCATTATAAATTTTTTCTCTGGATCTTCTCGGTCAAAGAACCGGGTAGCACAAATATCCGGCGGATCACAAAGCATAATGGCAACACGATTATATGATGAAATCTCCCGCAGTGCATTCGGTGGTATGTTAGTATCCACAATAACCTTTTTCCCGGATGCCGCCAGTCTGAGCAACTCCAGAATCTCTATTTCCATACATTCCATGGATACCTGATTCATCCAATTCCAATGTTCTTCCGGAGTCATATTGAGCCATTCCTTCCAGCCATTCATAGTATCAAAATAGCATAGCCCAGGCTGCTTCCACCTTGACAGTTTATTCCGTGGAAATACATCATGGTAATTTTCACCGCAATGAATCATATCATAACGTTCAGCCAGCATCCTGACCATCGTAGACTTCCCAGCATAGCTGTGCCCATTTATGAAATAGACATTTTGCAAGTAATGTTTAATTAAATTGTCACTTAACTGTATTTTCATTTTTGTCCAATCCAAAGGTCAATTTTGCATGCTCCTGCCTCAACCTTTTTTCATTTAACTGGTCACAAAGTTCCCTTCTCATGTTTATTTCAATGTGATCAATCTTCGTCCCTCTTTTTGTATTAACCAAACGCGCCAGTTTTCCAGATACAGTACAAACTGAATACAGCTACCATTTTAAACGATAGAACCACAAACGGGTTCTATTCTGTTGTACACCTCCAGCCTTGCCGAGATGATGATAACGGGTGTGCTCTTGACAGAGCGCAGCTTCTTCAGCACTTCCTCCCCCGTTTTCAAGGGCAGCATCAAATCCATAAGAACAATATTATAGTCACCCGACAACGCTTTGTCAAGCCCGTTTTCTGGTGACAGAAGTCTTTTTTCCACCCTTTCACCATCCTGTATCTCAAAGCGGATGTCATTTCCTCTGTATTCCTTCTCCGTAAGCTTCCATTTGTAAGAGCCGTCGGGGGATGCATGTCATTCTTCCGGGGAAAAAGCTCCCTGTGGCAACGCTTCCCATTCGTGCCTTTCCGTTTCTGAAAAGAACGTAGCCGTCTCCCTGGCTGCACAGGAAATCAATGTTGTAGGAGCAGTTCATCCCTTTGTCGGCCACAACAATGGTTCTGCCGATCCCTTATTCCTCCCTGAAGCTATTCAGGTTTTCCTTAAGCATGTTTTCATTTAGGGAATACTGTCCGCAAAACCCGGTATTTTCTGGTAATCTTTTTAAAAGCATCTATTTCAAGAAGGCTGTAGACGGATTCCGGGAATTTGTAGCTGTAATTGAGCAGCCGGTTATTCCCGGAATACATCATTTCCGATATGGGGATTTCAATATGCAGGTCCCTTTTTGGTTTCAGGGAATTGTTACAGGCATTGACCATCAGAATGCAGCCTCGTCATCCTGGTCCTCAAGGTACCAAAATTCTGTATGCGCGCTGTTTTGGGGCAGCATTAAACGCATTCAACTGGCTCTTTGTTGAAACGGTTAATCCACGCGGTTGACGCATCCATAGCAATACGGCAGGCATTCGTCTGATCCAGCGCATTCAGCATTACAAAATCATGAATGGTGCCCTGTACCCGCAAGGCAGTTACTTCCACGCCTGCGCATCGAAGCTTTTCACCAAATGCTTCTCCCTCACTTCGCAAAACATCCGCCTGACCATTTATTATCATAGTTGGAGGAAGGCATTTCAAACTATCTATGTCCGCTCGAAGAGGAGACGCAGTTATCTGGTTTCGCTCCTCCATAGAAGTTGTATACTGCCGCCAAAACCATTTCATTCCTTCCTGATACAGATAATAATCCACTGCAAATTGACAATAACTTGGCGTGTCAAAACAGGCATTTGTTACCGGGTAATATAACAGCAGCTTCTGAATACACGGTCCATGCCGCATGGCTGACATGAGAGCCATAGCAATTGCCATGTTCCCGCCAACACTGTCGCCTGCAACGGTAAGCGCAGTATACTCAATCGTGGGAAAGCAGTCTTCAATGATTTTCTTGCTATGAGAAAGGATAAAATAACACTGTTCAATCGCCGTTGGGTATTTTGCTTCCGGCGATAAACTGTATTCAGGGAATACCACCAGTGAATTTGTCCTTGCCGAAAGTTCTCTGACTAACTTTTCGTGTGTATGAAAACTGCCAAATACCCAGCCTCCGCCATGAATATAGAATATCACATTTTTTATTTTTTCACACTTTGGCACAATAAAATATACCGGTATACTGCCCCACATACCGGTATTGATACACTCCGATGATACATCGGCGGGATATTTATATACCGGTGAATCCTGGGCTTCCTCCAATACTTTTCTTCCCTGCTTTGGCGGCATCTGAAAAATCAGCGGAGGCACAGCGCTTTGATTGCAGACTGCTTCTGCAGCGGGGTCCAATGGCACGCATCGTCTCATATATCATTCTCCCTTTTTGAAATGACAGGTTTCTATTATACTATGCAGCATCTTTGATTTTGCATATCTGTCAAGCCCGCTTCCACACAAAAAACACCAGCAGAACCAGAAAAATGATTGGGATGTAAAGGACATTTATGTGACATAAAAATACAGCAGAACATTCACATAGGTATATCCCTTAATTTGTATGAAGTTTACACTTTGGAAATTGCATTTTTACAGGCATTCTGTATAATAGAAGTATATAGAGAATACGCAACCTTGGCTTTGCCCGGACACCAGGAACGGAAATTGTGAGCCAACTATCTATACAAGAACGCCTAAAAGACCTGCGTGTGGAGCGTGACTTGACGCTGGATCAGCTTGCGGAGCAACATAATCCCGGCTTGACCGACCCGCAGTTAAGACAGCTTATCGCCGCCGTTGACAGCTCCGCCCGCCTTTGCTGACAGGCAATCAAGGCGGGAAAGTCCTAAAGTGGCTTTCACGCCCATTTCAAGAGGAAAAGAAAATGACAATGTTTGAAGAGTTGAAAGCAGTATTAGACGGAGCAACAACAAAGGTTTCTCTAATCGATCCGGATGAAAAGGCTGTAGCCCACCTAAAAGAGGTTTACCTGTTTAATGAGGAAACACTTTTCGGTGTTGTTTTATCTAAAACAGGTGGAATCGTAATTGACGATTGGATTCGCATATACGGTTCCGGGAAATATGATTTTTGCAAGAAAAACACCTCTTTATCAGAATGGGGTGCATTGATTATTGCTGAAGATATTGTTGGCGGACTTTTTTCGTTAGACAGCAATGGCATTATCAATTACTTTGCCCCAGATTCACTGCAATGGGAAAGTCTGGATATAAAGTATAGTCAGTTGATACAATGGGCAGTAATTAAGGAACGGGTGGATAAATATTACGAAACATTTCGTTGGAATGGTTGGGAAAAAGATTCCGCAATGCTTTCTTCTACACAATGTATTATCTGTATCCCGCCGCTTTGGACAAAGGAAAGTAAAACTGGCTTTTCGACTAAGACTGCACCTATGCATGAAATTTTAGGGCTTCAATTAGCGTTCTCAAAAGAATTATAGCAATATGTTTTTAGAACGGACTATAATTTCCCTTAATCTCCATTGCCATGAGAAGTCCTTTCTGTCTTCCAAAAGAAAAGGATCCGCACCACAATATAGTATAAAATACGCCGCATAAGAACTGGACACGAAAAGCACAGCCGGCCTAAGTACATATTATCTGCGTGAAGTAGAATTATTTCCGTCCAATATATCTTCGGACTTTACTTTTGTAGACCTCGTACTCTGCCCCAAACGTTTTAGACAAAAACGTTTCTTCCTGTAGTATTTGCAGATGTAGCATTGTCATAGCAAACACAGAAATTACCAGCAAAACCCAGTTGAAGGCTATCAGCATCAGACCTGCATAAACACAATCAAAGGCTAAAAAGGCAGGATTTCTGCTAATGCTGTAAATCCCGCTGGTAATGATTTCCGTTTTATCGTTTTCTGCTATGCCAGCCCGCCAACTGTCTTTCATTGTTACAACTGATACAATAAAAAGAATATCTCCGATAAAGCCAAGAACCACACCGACAGCAACAAGCGTCTGAGACAAAAATGGAGGAATAAAAAGCAGGCTAAGGACTTCTGCTGCCACCACGGAATAAGTGGCTATTTTCATAGCCAGCTCGATGTAAAATATTTTTGTTTTCTGTTTGCCTTTTGCCATTTGGTCTGTCTGTATGCCTTTTCTTTTTTGCAATATCATCTTTCCAATGTAGACTGCGTAAAACACAGCAAGTATCAGTAATCCTATAATTTTCATTATGTTTCCTTTCTCATAAGCACAGTGTCATTCATAAGACCAGTATATCACACAGAAACTTTTTGCTAAGCAGTCCCATGATTGATTCCTAAAAAAAATATATCAGCAAAATTGGGACGCATGTACAAGTAGCCCACAAGCTGTCTCTGTAGATTTCCAGATACTCAAAAACTTCATTTATCTTTTCTTCTTCCAGCAGTTCTGCCACATTTGTGGAAATGAGTCCCACGCTGTTAAGCTCCAGTTCTTTCTATCCCTCTCCTCCATCAGCATCCGGAATGTGTTTAGAATTAACCAGTATTTATTAGTATTCCGGCAATTTTGTAAAATTAACTCGTTTCCCATCAGCCACGCCTACATACATATCATTTGTTCTTCGTCCAATCTTCAGATAATGCTCCATGACAAATTTAGCGGTATATGGCATCTCCAATGCCGATAGCTCTGACAGTGCAAACCACCTGCTTATCCCTTCCGTTGATACAATGTGATCACCCACCACCTCATTGTCCAGTTCCGCAAAAAAATAGTAATTCTGACGGATTTCTCCTTTCATCCTCCGCAAAGTAACATACCTCAGTAACAAATTCCTAATACCATTTTCACTTATTCCTAATTCTTCTTTCAGTTCTCTCAATACACATGCTTTCGGGTCGTTTAGTTCATTCTCTTCAAAATGGCCTCCCGCAGCTCCAACCCATGTATCGCTCACAACGCTTCCGCACTGCCGGAAAAGCAACAACATTTCTTCCCCTTTTGTTATATATATAGAAGTCATGTTCCTCAGTTTCTCATCCATTTACACGCCACCCTCCCTTATCATTTGTTTTTTGTAATCAACCATTGTTTGCCCAATATCAAACACAACTGCTATAAACATAGCTTTATCCTATACCCTTTCCATTCCCATATTCTCTTAACCTATCCCCCACATTATTATCTGTTTTACGCAAGTCCCCATAAGTTCCTCCATCTCTGTCATAGTCTTTTCAGGCAGGAATGTTTTTTATCTATTTCAAACCCGTTCTTTCTGTAAAAATTCAATGTACCTTCTTTATTCGATCCTGTTTCAAGAAAGACTTTATAGCATCTGTGTTCCTTGGCTATTTCTGATGCTTTCTCCAACAATGCCGATGCATATCCCTTATTTCTGTAATTTGCATGTGTCACAACATTTTCAATAACTGCGAAGGGTCTGACATTATGTGTTAAGCTTTCTATAATAGCCATTTGTACAGAGGAAACAACTTTTCCGCCTTCTTCTATCACCAGTAAGTACATATTTTCATCTTTCTCAAGCTTATCCAAAAGACGTTCCCATAAATCCATATCCTGCTCTTCTATGGGTGGGAAGTGTGTCAGATATTCAAAATATAAAACCTTCAGATCATTTGCGTCTGTACGTTTTGCCTTCCTGATATACATATTATGCCTTTCCTCCTTTAGCTTCTTTTATGATTCTTTTGTTTATTTGACACTCGTGGCATTCCTCAACTGTCCGTGCAAGCATGGCCATTTGACTCATTGTTCACGGAAATAAAATCTATAACAAGCAAACGCTTATATATGGAACGCAAGCATCAGTTCTTCGTTCAATCTTCAAATCCGGGAGAATCCTCAGCAGTAACTCTTTACACAGCTTGGGATTCTGCATGACCTTTTCCAAACAGGAAATCATTGGATATGCTTAATTCTTCCCATTTTGTCTGCTTTATGTCCATGTTTCCCATTTATCTACCTACCTGCTTTCTTTCAATAAATCACTGCCTGAAAACTCTGTATGTTCCACAGACCTTGCTATCTAATCCCATTATACACAGCATTCTGGCTAATTACAATAAGCCGAGAACCTGTCTCACGGCATTTTCACTCTCAATCTTCCAGGATGATCAGCCTATTCTGATAGCACTCATCAGAAATACTGCTGCCAATCTCAACCCCAAACTGCTCCATCCAATTTCCCTGTGAGTTAATCTGCGACACATTCTTTCCGCTTTTTGTTATATATGTGTATGCTTTTATTCTCCAGATAGCCACTATATCATCCAAATTTATATCTTCCGTCATCAGACAGCCATTCCGTTGGAATCCTACCATAACATAAAACATCCTCGATAGCATGGTATTCTTTCTACAATGCTGATTTAGCGTCAGCTCCATCGCCACGGCAAGCGAAAAGGCGTGGGACGGCTTAAAGGAAGTAGAAAAGCGTCTTTCGGATATGGCGTTGCTCATTAAGAACGTCACTACCTACCAAAAGACAAAGCCCCTCTATGAAGCCTACCGAAAAACCCGGAACAGGGAAAAATACCGGGCAGAGAATGAGCGCGGCATTATCCTCCATGAAGCGGCAAAGGCATTAAAGGCGGCGCAGATCGGCGGCAAGCTCCCCAGCGTCCCCGCCCTGCAAGCAGAGTATGAAAAGCTCCAAGCGCAGAAAGAAAGCCTTTACGCCGACTATGGCAAGCTGAAAAAACAGGTACAGGAGTATGACGTTATCAAGCGGAACATAGACAGCATTTTACAGACAGGGATGCAGCCGGAACGTGAAAGGCAGACAGCGCGCGGATAAAAGCACAAAAAAGAACCGGGACGCGGCAGCTATCACATAGTCACCGCGCCTCGGTTTTTCTCATGGGTGCAGAGATTGAATTGTTACGCAATAGAACGGCTTTTTCGGGAGTAAACCTTGCCGCCTTATTTTCCCGCCCGGAAAGCCGCATACAGCAAGGCTTTTTCGCCCGCATTTTCCTCATGCGCTCGGCGGTCTGTCTACAGGTGATACGCTTTCGGCAGTCCGTTTCCGCAGTTTAAGCTCTCTGGAGGCTTGTTCCTCATATATTCCGTTTCAGCTTTAATATCTTTGCCATAGCAGGCATAATAATACCTGGAATATAGCTTATCAATTTCCGATCAAAGGATCGGATTGTCCTTATCCCGATATGGATGATTGGCAAATCTTGCAAAAGCTCCGCCTGGTTTCGACATAGCGTAATAACGGGTAATGCTGTTTTCACGGTTCTTTGCCGGATTCATACAAATCCATATGCTGTATACCTTTTTGATATTCTCATAGAGGGAATATGCAAACGCTGTTTCATATTTGCCGGAAATTCTCCGGCTGCAGAAATAGATTCCCCTCTTTATCAGCGGATAATCCGGATAAAAATCATTTTGGGATTGCACCAGTTTTTATTCGTATATCTCTGACAAAAAAATTTCTGCCATTCCCCTTAGTCCATATCGGGATGCCAATTCTTTTACACCTAACTTTATCTCATCTCGGCAAAAACCATGTTTCTGTAAAAATTCATCATCTTTGTCATTGAGATAAGAATAAAACAGCAGTGCCACCTCCAAATTAGCCATATTGTTATCAGATGTAATATCGTATATCTGATTTTCTGCTTCGTTTATGTTCCCATTATCAACCATATCCAATAATATTTCTAACGCGTCTTGGCTTTCTTTGTCCTCCAATATATCTTCAATAGGATTGTCGGTATCAATATTAAAAAGCAACTTAAATATCGCTCGTATCATTTCTTTTATCAGCCTTATTATATAATCCTGTTCAAACACATAAATGCTCCTTTCTGTATATAAATTCTATAATACAGAAAGTTTCAATTATTCATTCTAACTTTTTTGGCTACAATGGTATCTTCTTTTGGTAATTTAATCCGGTGTGCCAACAACCGCAAACAAGTTATTAATACTAAAAAATAAAACCATAAATTGAATATATTTTTACCTTTTTGTTTCTTCTGTGCCGTAACTTTTGAAGATACTTCCGCAATTTCTTCCTTGTTCTCATTTGCAACAATCAAAGTTTTCAACTCACCAAATAAACCATAGCTTGACACATAAGTATATGAACTTATCGGTATTGCTGCAAAAAGTGCAAAAAGAAGTAACAACCTCATTAGACAATAGCTGTTTTTCCTTGTCATTTACATTCTCCAATCTGATTATATACGGCTAATTCAATCACATTCCTATTAAGCAAATGTGTCATTTTGTATAGAAACAGCAAATTATTATTCCTGTTCTGTTTCCTGACACTCCCTTGCCTTTCGCCCTCACTTATGATATGGCTCTCCATGAATAATACGAAATGCTCGATAAATCTGTTCCATAAGGATAACCCGCATTAGCTGATGCGGAAAAGTCATATCAGAAAAGCTTAGTGCCATATGAGAACGTTTTTGCACGGATTCGTGCAGCCCAAGAGAACCTCCGATGATAAATATAAAATGGCTGGTTCCATTTAAGGTTAGGCCATCCATCCACTTGGCAAAATTTTCGGAAGAAAAACGTTTCCCTTTAATTTCCAGAGTACAGACAAAGGCGTCCTCCCGGATTTTTTCCAGGATACGCCTCGCTTCCTTTTCCTTTATTTGTTCTTCCATAAGTGCTGACGCACCATCCGGCGTTTTCTCATCCGCCACTTCCAAGATCTCCAGTCTGCAGTATCTGCCCATGCGCTTTTCATATTCCGATACGGCATCGCGAAAAAATTTTTCCTTGACTTTTCCCACACAAATAACGGTTATTTTCACGCTTCTCAGCCCTCATTAATAATCAAATATTTTCTTCAAAAATAACGTCATAAACGCTCTCTTCTATAAACTTCTCCAGAAATCCTTGATCTAGATTTACAAATTGATGATTTAATTTCATTTGAATATGTTCGATACGTCTCAAATAGAGAATCTCCTCCGAGGAAATGTCTTCCGCACCAATCTGCCTGTCCAATTCGTCCGCCTGAAAGTTTCCCCTGCACCAAGCCAGCATCGTATCCTTAAGAGAATTCTCTGATTCCGCTTTAACGGCAAAAAAGCGGGCATTCTTCATAGATACAATACCGGAAACTACAAACAGGATAAACACCGCCGCCATTACACCGTACATCAAATAAGCATTGCCAAATTTCAAAGGAAGGATACCTGTCACTCCAAGCACAATGGCAATAAGTCCCAGACTCCCAATAATGAGCAAAGCCCATGCGGCAGAACGGTTTTCGCTGGCGCGTTCCGAGTTATCCCGGTACATAAGTCCCCCTCTATACTGGGAATCCATTCTGTCACATGACTGATCTTCCGAAAGATTTATCTCTCCATCCGCTTCCCCATTTTTATCATTTTGTTGTCTTTCCAAGACTTTACCCTGCCCGGCTTCCGCCACTTTAGCAGATTCGTCTCCAAACTTAAAATCCTTGTCAGCAGGCTGATCTGGATCAGGCGTTCCCACATGCTCCTGATCCACAAGCCTGCTGCCACAGTCAGCACATACGCTGAACCCTTCTCTATACTCACTTTTACATACCGGACACCAAGGCATACCTTCTACCTTCTTTCGTAACCATTCCTGCGAAATCAACGCCGCATACTATAAGTGTCTGATGTTCCATCAACTTAAATTTAGTACAGTTTTCGTGTTTTTATTTACTCAGATATTCGTCTATTCCCTTCGCCGCCGCCTTTCCTGCGCCCATGGCCAGTATTACGGTAGCCGCTCCTGTGACGGCATCTCCTCCGGCATAGACCCCTTCCTTGCTGGTCTGTCCGTTCTCCTCCTGTGCCACTATACATTTCCACTTATTTGTCTCCAAACCTTCGGTAGTGGAAGCGATCAGCGGATTGGGTGAAGTGCCAAGGGACATGATGATGGTGTCCAATTCCATTGTAAACTCGGATCCGGGAATTTCTACCGGACGCCTGCGCCCGGAAGCATCCGGTTCTCCAAGCTCCATTCTGATACATTTCATACCTGTGACCCAGCCCTTCTCATCCGCAAGAATTTCCGTGGGATTGGTGAGAAGATCAAAAATAATCCCTTCTTCTTTGGCATGATGGACTTCTTCCACCCTTGCCGGCAGTTCTTCCTCACTGCGGCGATAGACAATATGTACCTCTGCTCCCAAACGAAGCGCAGTTCTTGCCGCATCCATTGCCACATTACCGCCTCCCACAACAGCAACCTTTCTGCTATGCATAATGGGAGTATTGGAATTCTTATCAAATGCCTTCATCAGGTTGCTTCTGGTAAGGTATTCGTTTGCAGAAAACACACCGTTTGAATTTTCACCAGGGATACCCATAAACTTAGGCAGCCCTGCGCCGGAACCGATAAACACGGCGTCAAAGCCCTCTTCTTGTATCAGTTCATCAATGGTAACAGATTTTCCAACCACCACGTTTGTCTCAATTTTCACACCAAGAGCCTTTACATTTTCAATCTCCTCCGCAACCACCGTCTTTTTGGGAAGTCGAAATTCAGGAATTCCATATACCAACACACCCCCCGGCTCATGAAGTGCTTCAAAGATAGTGACATCATACCCCATCTTTGCCAAATCTCCGGCACAAGTCAACCCCGCAGGGCCGGAACCGATAACGGCAACTCGTTTCCCTTTCTTTTCCACAGCGCCCACTGGCTTAATTCCATTTTCCCTTGCCCAATCTGCCACAAAGCGCTCCAGTTTTCCGATGGAGATAGGTTCTCCCTTGATTCCACGAATACATTTTCCTTCACACTGGCTTTCCTGAGGGCATACGCGGCCACAGACTGCAGGCAGCGCACTGTCCTGACTGATAATCTGATACGCCTCCTCTATCTTTCCTTCCTTAACCTTCTCAATAAAGCCGGGAATATTGATTGCCACAGGACATCCTTTGACGCACTGCGCATTCTTGCAATTAATACACCTCCCGGCTTCACACATAGCTTCTTCCTGATTATATCCAAGGCACACTTCCTCAAAATTGGCCGCGCGCTCTTTCGCGTCCTGCTCCCTTACCGGAACCTTTTTTAATACGTCCATTTTATACCTCCCTGCCCATTCACGGACATCAGACTTTTCGTTAATCTTTTCACTCTAAATATCTATTGATAAAATCAACCACAATTTCCGCAGCCTCCATGATGGGTATCCCCCTCCTGAACCTGCAGCAATGCTCTGCCTTCCTCCGTCTTATAAAGGGTCTGCCTGCGCATGGCCTCGTCAAAGTTTACCAGATGTCCATCAAATTCCGGGCCGTCCACACAGGCAAATTTCACTTTTCCGTCCACGGTCACACGGCAAGCACCGCACATTCCCGTGCCGTCAACCATAATAGGGTTCAAACTCACAACGGTAGGCAGGTTCAGTTCCTTTGTCAGCAGACAGACAAATTTCATCATAATCATGGGGCCTATGGCAATACACACATCATACTCTTTTCCTTCCGCAACCAGATCTTTGATGGTCTGTGTCACCATGCCGCTCCTGCCATAAGAACCGTCATCCGTTGTGACATACAAATTTCCCGCAACCGCTTCCATCTCCTTTTCCAGAATTAAAAGGCTCTTTGTCTTGCTGCCCACGATTACGTCTGCCTCCACGCCTCTTTCATGAAGCCATTTTACCTGCGGATAAACCGGAGCCGCGCCCACACCTCCTGCCACAAAGAGAATTTTCTTTGCTTTCAGTTCTTCCGGAGTTTCCTTTACCAGCTCTGAAGGGCATCCCAAAGGTCCGACAAAATCCTGAAAAGAATCCCCCTCCTTCAGCTCTGCCATCATTTGCGTTCCTGCGCCCACAGACTGAAATACGATAGTCACACTCCCACGCTCCCTGTCATAGTCACAGATAGTCAGCGGGATTCTCTCTCCCTCGGCATCCATCCTCACAATGACAAACTGTCCCGGCTGGCAGGATTTCGCCACCCTTTTTGCCTCCACATCCATTAAGTAAATATTGGTTGTAAGCTCACATTTTTTCAATATCCGATACATACTGTCTCTTCCTTTCTATCTTTTTCATTTCCGGAATCCGCTTGTAAAATAAACGTCTATTCTTCTTCCTCTATCCTAACTTCCTCTATCACAGCCAGACTCCATTGGTTTCGGCTATCCTGCTGCAGCTTAAAACGTTCCCTGGTATAAGCATTTACCGCAAAAAGATTCCCTGTCTTTGTAAGCGAACCATCCGTTCCTCTGAAAATTTCCGCTATTACATAAAAGTCATCCACTTTGTTAATATTGGTCACATATTGGTACTCATAACAATATGAAGCGGAAGACTCATCAAAATGTCCGTCCTCATCAAAAATTTTCCCAACGCTCAGAGAATATTCCAAAATAGAAGCCACCGCCTGTTCCGGTGTAAAATCAGTATTCATCACAAGCCGATAGGATCTCTCGGCAACCGTTCCCGTCACGCCTTCCACAATCCTTGCAAATTTAAAAACCGACTTGCCAAGAGGCATTGGAATTGGACCTGTATAGGCGTTTGAAAAATATGTAGGAATTGTGCCGTCCGTAGTATAGTACACATCTTCATCATCCCCTGTCACCTCTATATTGACGGGAAAATAATATTCTCCACTCATGGCGCTGAGTTCGGGTGCCGGTATTTCGTCATTTTCCACATGGTATTCCTTTGATACGATATCGCTTGAAATTCCATTGTCATTGACAAAATATGCCCTCACCACATAATCGCCATTTTCCAGGATAATTGGCGCCGTATACTGTAAACTGTTCTGTGTAGGTTCGCTGCCGTCCATGGTATAATATATTTTGCCGGAACCTGCGGCCGTCAGCTTCAACGGCTGAATACTGGTATAATACCCCTCGTTTACACTGAATTCCGGGGCCTTGGCAATATAGTTTTGATAGGTGGACATAAGGCTCTCGTTGCCGCTTCCCAACAAAAGATCATTTATCGTTTGATAATCCCCCCTGGCGCGATAAATGGCAATCAACTTATCATAAGCGCCTTCCAGCTGTTCCGCAGTGGCCTTCCCGCTTTTTACAATCTCTCGCAAGAGATATTCATATTCAATTTTATTGTTTTTCAGGTAATAGACATCTGCCAGGGCAAAAATCAATTCTATATTGCCATTGTCCAGCTCCAACGCTCTGTTATAACACGCAATCGCTTTGTCATATTTCCCGGCCGCCACATATTGCGCCGCCCTGTACACCTGATATTTATCGGAATGATAACCGTACGCAACACCGGCCGTGACGCCGGCCGCCAGGACAAGCAGGATTCCAAGCACAATAAATACCCTGAAACCGCTCTTTTTCCTACGCGCACGCCCCTTCTTTGCCTGTCCGTTTTTCTGCTGTCCATCCCTTTTCTCTTCGCCTAATTCTTCCAGAATCGTATGGATGGTCTGCTCCATATTGCGTTCCAGTTCAGGTTCAAAGTCAGGTACGATGTGAATATCCTCACCGCATTTCTCACAGTACAAGTGTCCCTCGGTCATTTCCGATCCGCAATTAGGACATTTCATGCCCGTATCACCTCACCTTACGTTCAGAACAATCCGGTAATCACTCCCTCATCATTAACATCAATTCTGTATGCCGCCGGCTTTTTGGACAAAGCAGGCATTGTGACAACATCCCCCGTCATTGCAACCACAAACCCGGCTCCTGCAGACACATACACTTCCCTGACCGTAAGCGTAAAGTCCCGGGGACGTCCCAATCTCTTGGGGTCATCCGAAAGTGAATACTGATTCTTGGCCATACAGACAGGCAGAGTTCCAAATCCTAATTCCGTCAGTTTCACCAACTGCTTTTTAGCCGCCGGAGAAAAATCCACATCTCCCGCGCCGTAAATTTCTTTTGCCACAGTTCGAATCTTCTCTTCCAGAGACAATTCGTCCCGGTATAACACATGAAACTGACTTTCCTTATGCTCCAATGTATCCAATACTTTTTGGGCCAGCTCTATTCCTCCCTCTCCGCCCTTTTCCCATACCTTTGACAATGCAAACGCACAGCCCTTTGCCTCGCAAAACGTCTTCACATACGCTATTTCCGCATCCGTATCCGACACAAAAGAATTCAGTGTTACCACCACCGGCACACCATATTTTTGCAGATTTTCGATATGCTTCTCAAGATTTACGATACCTCTCTTGAGTCCGTCCAAATTTTCAACTCCCAGGCTGTCCACAGCAATCCCACCGTTATATTTCAACGCCCGAACCGTAGCCACCAGCACTGCCGCATCCGGCCGAAGCGATGCCATACGGCATTTGATATCAAAGAATTTCTCAGCCCCAAGATCCGCCCCGAAACCAGCTTCCGTAACGCAATAATCGGCCATTTTTAACGCCGCCCGGGTAGCGCGGACAGAATTACAGCCATGGGCAATATTTGCGAAAGGTCCCCCATGGACAAGAACCGGCGTATGTTCTAAGGTCTGAATTAAATTGGGCTTAATGGCATCCTTAAGCAGTGCTGACATCGCCCCCACCGCCTGCAGATCACCGGCAGTCACCGGCTCCCCTGCCATATTATAGGCAACGATAATCCTTCCAAGACGTTCTTTTAAATCTTTCATGTCTTCTGCAAGACAGAGAATAGCCATGATCTCACTGGCCACAGTGATTACAAAATGATCCTCCCTCACAAAACCATCCAGTTTGCTGCCAAGGCCCACCACTATATTTCGCAGCACTCTGTCGTTCATATCCATACAGCGTTTCCAGACAATCTGCCTGGTGTCGATCTGCAGTTCATTTCCCTGCTGGATATGATTATCCAGCAGCGCGGCCAACAGATTGTTGGCGGATGTAACCGCGTGAAAGTCCCCCGTAAAATGCAGGTTCAGCTCCTCCATGGGAACAACCTGTGAATAACCGCCTCCCGCAGCGCCCCCCTTGATACCAAAACAGGGGCCCAAAGACGGTTCGCGCAGCGCCACAACGGCCTTTTTACCCAATTTGCCAAACGCCTGCCCCAGGCCTATGCTGATTGTGGTCTTACCTTCTCCCGCAGGCGTGGGATTGATGGCAGTCACCAAAATCAACCTGCCGTCCGGCCTGTCTTTCAGACCCGCCAGATATGTTTCCGAAATCTTGGCCTTGTATCTGCCATAGTATTCCAATTCTTCTTCCGGAACACCTATTGCTTCCGCCACCCGGCCAATCGGCTCCATTACCGCCTGCTGCGCAATTTCTATATCCGTAGATATTTTTCCTCCCATGGATGCTCCTTTCTTACCATGCCACTTGCCCAATGACAGCGTGGCAAAATCACACCTGTTATATCTCTTCCAAAAGTTGTTCAAACTGTTCCGGACTCATTAGTACTTTTCTGGGCTTTGTCCCTTCTTCCTCACCTACCACGCCGTAGCTGCAAAGCTGATCCATAATCCTGGCCGCCCTGTTAAAGCCGATCTGTAAAGCCCTCTGCAGCATGCCGATGGAAGCTTTGTCCTTGTCTATCATAAGACGGCCTGCCTTTTCAAACAATTCATCCACATCGCTGCCGCCGGACTCTCCTCCCCCCGCTGCGGTATTTCCCATATTCCTGATCTTCTCTTCAATATCCTCCGCATAGGTATTTCCCAACATCTGATTTTTCATAAAGTCAACTACATCGGATACCTCTTTATCCGATACAAACGCCCCCTGAACCCGAGCAGGCTTTGAGTACCCTTGGGGATAAAAGAGCATATCTCCCTTTCCCAACAATTTCTCCGCCCCCACCATATCCAGAATGGTGCGGGAATCCACGCCGCTGGATACAGAGAATGCCACTCTGCTGGGCATATTGGCCTTAATCAAACCGGTAATGACGTCCACACTGGGACGCTGGGTGGCAATAATCAAGTGAATTCCCGCCGCTCGCGCCAGCTGTGCAAGGCGGCAGATAGATTCTTCCACCTCACCCGGACAAACCATCATCAAATCGGCAAGCTCATCCACAATGATGACTATCTGAGGAAGCTTTTTGGGTATTTCCTGCCCCTCCGGCATGCCCTTTTCTCCCATGGATTCTATTTTTTTATTGTAGCCTTTCAGATCTCTTACATTATGCTCGGCAAATTTCCGATACCTGTCTTCCATTTCCGCCACTCCCCAATGAAGGGCAGCAGATGCCTTCTTGGGATCCGTCACAACCGGGATCAAAAGGTGGGGAATACCATTATACACACTCAGTTCCACCACTTTGGGATCCACCATGATCAGCTTCACATCTTCCGGATGCGCTTTGTACAGAATTCCCATTATTAAGGTATTGATGCACACCGATTTACCGGAACCGGTAGCTCCCGCAATCAGCATATGAGGCATCTTGGCAATATCTGCCACAATTACCTTGCCCGCAATATCTTTTCCCACCGCAAAAGCAAGCTTGGAGGGAAATTTATAAAACTCCTCCGTTTCAAGCAAATCGCGCAGTGCAACCGAAGTACTCTCCTTGTTGGGTACCTCGATTCCAATGGCCGCCTTGCCGGGGATCGGCGCTTCTATTCTGATATCCATGGCTGCCAGATTCAGTTTGATATCATCCGCAAGTCCCACAATTTTAGACACTTTCACTCCCTGTTCCGGCTGCAGCTCATACCGGGTCACACTTGGTCCCTGGCTGATATCCGTAATCGTAACTCTTACTCCAAAAGTAGCAAGTGTCTGCTGAAGGTGCATCGCCGTCTCCTTCAATTCACGTGCGGAGTCACCAGTGGCCGCTTCCCCCTTCTGCAACAGCGTTATGGGCGGGAACATATATTTTTTAGGTATTGCCCCCTCCTTGCTCACAGGATTTTCCGTGAATTCCGGTCTTTCACAAGTTTCCTTTGGGGAGGCGGCAACCGTTGGCTTCCGTGCCGGCTCATCCCGTTTTGGAAGCCGCTCCAAAGCAGAACCGGTTACGATTTCCGCGTCCCCAGCTTTGTCTGCTGCGTCTGCGGCAATGCCCGTGGTCTCCTCCAGTCCTTCCCTATGTATCCTGATAGGCGATTCCTGCATTTCCCAAGGAGCAATAGCAGTTTCCTCCTGCCCGATCACAATCTCTGGATCCTCGTCATGAGAAACAGTCTCCGGCTGCTGCCGCAAAGGCATCTCTTCACAGACGTCTTCCGAAAGAATAATTTCATGCATATCATCACGCCTGCTGGTTTCTTCCGGTCTTTGCAGCGAAGTATCCAGCATCACGCCGGATACCTTTTTCTCCATCCGCAATATTTTCTCGTTTTCCTTTTCCTCCGCCCGCAGTCTGCGTTCCTCTTCTTTTCTGGCGCGGATCCGTTCCTGTTCCTCATGCCTGATTCTTGTCTCTTCCCTGCGCCGCTCCATATCCTCACGCCTTTGCTTTGCGTATTCCTGACGACGCCCGGCGCTCACCCTCCGTTTGGCGGCCTCCTCCATGGATAATTCCTGAATTTTGCTTCCGCTCTTCTTTAAACCGTCAATCAGCGACTTTTCCGTCAGCAAAATCAGACAGATGACGAAACTAAGTATGACCACCAGCACCGTGCCGATCAGTCCCAGATATTTCTTCAGAAAAAAACACAAGCTGCCTGAAAGGATCCCGCCACCGTACTTACCATCCCGACAAATCTCATACAATAGACCAATGCTGTAATTTTCCATTGCACTTTCATCAGGCGCAAGCAATCCGCAGATAACCCCCAGCATTACGAACAATACGATGCCGGCGATAAGCTTTCTCATGGCGTTTGGATTGCCCTCGTTTGCATACCAAAACGCGGCCGCCAGAAACAACACAAGCGGCGCCGCATAAGCCATAAAACCAAATACTCCAAACAAAAAACCGCTCACGGTATTTCCCACAGGTCCGATCAGCCCAAAATTGCAGCAAAATAAAAGCACCATCACCGCAAACAGCACAATCAGCCCAATCTCATGGAAAAGAGCACTGTCCTGAGCCGTCTGTCGGGCCTGCGCTTTTTTCTTCTGTGCCGTTGTTTTTGGTTTCCCAGTACCTTTAGAAACCGCAAGCGCAGTTTTTTTATTTGAAGATGATGTTTTCCTTCCGCCGGAAGCTGCCATCCTATCAACCTCTTTCAATGAAATTCTCGCAGCATTCCCCATGTTTCAGATAACCTGCCCTCTAAACCACCGAAAAAAAGCCGCTTACGGGTATTATATCATTTTTTATTCAACTTGTCATCAAGTATTTAAAGGCCCTGCCTCCTCTCTTTCCCTGATCATCTCATGCAATTTGGCAATGGCTTTATCAATACCGCCCACCTCGTCAATAATGCCGTGATTGACCGCCTCTTCTCCCACCAAAATAGTCCCAACATCCTTTGTGAGAATTCCCGTCTCCGTCATTAGATCCTCTAATGTTCCCTTGTCAATCTTACAATGACTGCACACAAAGCCTGTGATCCGATCCTGAATCAGCTTGAAATATTCAAAAGTCTGCGGCACGCCTATTACCATGCCGTTCATACGCACCGGGTGGATGACCATTGTACCTGTGGGTACGATATAGGAGTAGTCTGTGCTGACCGCAATCGGAACTCCAATAGAATGGCTTCCCCCAAGAACCAGCGAAACCGTCGGCTTGCTCAGAGAGGCAATCATCTCCGCAATCGCCAGCCCCGCTTCCACGTCTCCTCCCATGGTATTTAAAAGAACCAGCACTCCCTTTATATCACTGCTGTCCTCAATGGCAGCCAAGCTTGGCAATATATGTTCATATTTTGTAGTTTTGGAATTATTTGAAAGATTATCATGTCCCTCAATCTCTCCAATGATAGATATCAGATGTATATTTTCCAGTTTCCCGTTCTCATCCAGAGTCGCCTGTCCCGTCTGTTCAATCCTCTCGTCCAGATGTTCTTCTCTCTCAATCTTTTTTTCGTCTTTCTGCTCTGACTTTGCCATGTTCTTCTCCTAATTTAAATATCGCCATTTGATTTGGAATTTACACTGAATTTTCATCGTCCCCCGTTTCTTGGCCCAACCGTTTTACCGCCATTTATGACAGAATGTGGTGCGGCCCATAAATGCTAACAGGGAACGATACGCATAAAAGCGCTCCGTTCCCTGTTAGCATTGCCCGTTCGGACAAAAAAATTCATATCTTTATATATCAAAATCATCATCCGCCCCAATGGAATAGTCAAAATCATCATTTTCAGAAAATTGTTTCATCGGGAAATCCAGCACACGTTTTTCATGCTTCTTAGGCAATGGCAGCGGATTTTCAATAAACTTGATTTCTCCTGACGGAGCTTGTTGCGCCACAGATATCATATCCGTTCCCGTCGCCGTGATCTCATCGGAATTCTCCACCCCTTTTTCCCATTCCCCGTGGTCAGCGGACAACTCCCATTCCAAAATAATGTCATCTTCCTTGATTCTTTCCGGCACTTCCGCTGTCCGGAAACATTCTCCTACCCCCACGCCCGCCAGTATGGCAAACAACAGATATAAATAAAAAAAACCTGGCATTTCAGACGTAAATACACCATAGCATGCAGCCAAAATCACACTGCACACCGACAGCATGGCAGCTCTGACCCGCTCTCTTTGCAGGTCGCACCAAAAGCTGAAAATTCCAAATACCATAATCCCCATCAGCACGATACTTTCCAATTCAGACTCACCGTTCCCAACCGCCACCGGAAAACGGAACCCTTCCGGGCTATACAAAAGCCACCAGGCTCCTGCGATCTCCACGAAAGTTTTTCCACTCAAAAAAGCGTCAATCAAAATACAACCAGCAAACCCCAAAGCCGTTCCCGCCAGGCACAGAAGCGCCGCCCAAATTTCTCTTACAGGCACATTTGCCTCCTCCCTTTGACAACAGATAACGGCGCCGCCCCATATCAAAAGCATAAATCCTGTCACATCCAGGTAACCGCACACTGCAGTCAATATCCCCACCGGCAAATACCATACCGGTCTCAGCCGGCCTCTCCCCATGGCAATCAGCCAAGCCGCCAATGTCGTCAGGCAAAAAAACAACATCTCAGGAGACAATGAAAGCGCGCTTTGCACCATGAACGGTGCGCACATACAGATTCCCAGAAAAACCAGCGCGGCAACCGAACCTGCCAGTTTCCTGACGGTAAAAAACAGAATCAGAAATGCCGTGAACTGCAGCGCGATCTGAACCCATATACCAACCGCAGCGTAATTTCCAAATAACGCCAGAACACCGTGAAGCAGCTGAACATAAAAGAATACGGCACCATGGGTGATCCGGGGAATTTCCTGCCCCAATACCACTTCCGCTGTCTCATAATAAAGCGACGTCCCTCCTCCTTCTCCCATTCCCTGAATCCTGAGTACAAGCCCAACCGCCAGCAGCATAACCGCAAACACCGCTTCCAGCAATAGAAACAGACCCCTGTTTTTAACCACAAAAACAGAGGCCTGTACTACCAAGCGGTGAATAAAAAAGACTATAACACTCACAACGGCGGCATACAGCACAGCGGCAAGCGTTCCCCAATATGTCTCAAACCCTTTCTCCGCACAGAACAGACTCGCCAACCCCACCAAAGCACTACAGGTTATCAGCACATATGCAATCCACAACAGATAACTAAGCACATTTTTTTTCCAGCTCATTTCAACCTTCCCGGTTTTCAATGCACAGGGCATCTTCCTTATGGGATTGCCCGCTGCAAAGCACTTTTTCAATATTATATCTGGGTCTTTGCTTCACTTCAATATAAATTTTTCCGATGTATTGTCCAACCATGCCGATGGCTAATAACTCCATTCCGCCCAGAAACCAGATTGACAGAATCAGAGAAGTCCAGCCAGCCACCACATGACCGGTAAAATAAGAAATCAGCGCATATAGAAATGCCAAAAGCGAGATCAGAATAATCACAATTCCGGCTCCCAGAATCAGGCTGATAGGTTTCACACTGAAAGATGATATACCGTTAAACGCAAGCGCCAACATTTTCTTCAGCGGATATTTGGACTCTCCTGCCACTCGCTCCTTGCGATCATAGTAAACGCTGTCCGTCCGGTAACCAATCAAGGGCATCATACCCCGCAGAAAAAGATTTGTTTCCTTATATTTTGAAAACTCTTCCACCGCCCTTTTTGACATGAGACGAAAATCTGCATGATTGTATACTGTCTTGACCCCCATGGCTCCCATCAGCTTATAAAACGCCTGAGCTGTGGTGCGCTTAAAAAAGGTATCCGATTTACGTTCTCTTCTCACACCGTAAACAATGTCGTTTCCGGCATGGTATTTATCAATCATTTCTTCAATGACAGCCACATCATCCTGCAAATCCGCGTCAATGGATATGGTTACGGTACTCATGTCCTTGGCGGTGAGAAGTCCGGCCGTAAGCGCAAACTGATGCCCAACATTCCCCGCCAGCTTTACACCGTTTACCTGAACAGGATGGGCGGCATGTTCCTCCTCAATCAACTCCCATGTGCGATCCCTGCTGCCGTCATTTACAAACAAAATAAAACTGTCCGCGGCAATTTTACCCTTGCGAACCAGATCATCCAGCACTTCTCTCAGCGCAGCGGATGCAAGGTGCAAAACTTCCTCTTCATTATAACAGGGAACCACAATCGCCAGCTTGTCCATAAATCCTCCTCATTCGGTTCCGCCAGCCCTCCGGCGGACAAATCATGGCAGAACCGCTTATCCTGCCCAAAGAATCGTTGTTTAAACTCTCATCATGAAAGTCTGCTCACTCGTCCCAATTATGATACACAGCCTGAACATCATCGTCATCCTCAAGCAAATCTAATATTCTCTGCAAATTCTTAAGAGCGGTTTCATCGTTAAGTGCCACATAATTTTGAGGAATCATGGTAACTTCCGCACTCATCATCGGGATTCCCGCATCCTCCAGCGACTTCCTTACCTGATCAAAATTATCAGGATCCGTCAATATCTCAAAACTTTCTTCTTCCTCGTTAAAGTCCTCTGCTCCCGCGTCCAGAGCCTGCATCATCAGATCATCCGCTTCCATGCCGCATTCTTCTCTGTCAATGATAATCTGTCCCTTCTTGTCAAACATAAAGGAAACACATCCGGGGGTTCCGATATTTCCCTGCCCCTTTGTAAAAGCACTTCTCACATTTGCGGCAGTACGATTTTTGTTATCGGTAAGGGCGTCCACAATAATTGCGATACCGTTTGGCCCATATCCCTCATACGTTACATATTCGTAATTGACATTTCCGATATCTCCCGCCGCCTTCTTGATGCCTCTCTCAATGGAATCATTGGGCATATTATTTGCTTTGGCCTTGGCTATGATGGCGGCAAGCTTGAAATTATTATTCGGATCTGGTCCTCCGTCTTTCACTGCCACCGCAATCTCTCTTCCTATGATGGTAAATATCTTTCCCTTTGCAGCGTCGTTTCTCTCTTTTTTATGTTTAATGTTTGCAAATTTTGAATGTCCTGACATCTGTTTCTTCTCCTCTTCTCTATGTATTGCGGCGGAAGTCCCAAATCCTGCCCATGATTTCCGCGCTACCCTTCCATAAACTATTCTGACTGCCGGATAACCGCCCAAACTGGAGTTAAAGGCGTCAACCCAGTTATTCCCTCTCTCCCTGCGCAGCTTCCTCCTCAGGAAGACGCGTCACCAGTACACTTTGTATCATCTTATTCTCCACCGAAAGGATCTTAAAATTAAATCCTCTGTAATCCACATTAAACTGCTCGTCCGGCTCCGGGATCTTGTCCAGCCTGGAAATAAGAAAACCGTTCAAAGTTTCAAACTCCTCGTCCTCAAAGGGAATATGGAATCGCTCCTCCAATTCCTCCAAAGGTGTTTTTCCTTCTATAATGTATTCATCCTTGCTCTTTTCTTCAATATACTCACTGTCTTCATCGTACTCATCCATGATATTCCCTACGATTTCTTCCAGAATATCTTCCATTGCCACCAAGCCGGCTGTCTGTCCATACTCATCCACAACGATCACCATCTGGAGCTTCTCAGCCTGCATCTCGCGAAACAGTTCGTCAATATTTTTGGTCTGTGGCACAAAACAGGGCTCCCGCATCAAGCCTTCCAGTTCTTTTAACGGGCTGACTAACTTATTTTCACCCGCGTGAAAACGCATGGCATCCTTTAAATGCAGAATACCGATGATATGATCCAGATTTTCTTCATAGACGGGATATCGACTGTTCTTTCCCTCCATCATAAACGTAATGGCATCTTTCAATAACATATCCGCATCTATTGCCACGACATTTTTCCTGTGGGTCATAATGTCCTGCGCTTCCTTATCCCCAAATTCAAAAATATTGGAGATCATTTCAGCTTCACTGGCCTGAATCAGCCCCTGTTCATGGCCTTCGTTTACCATGCTGATGATCTCCTCCGTCACATCGATCCCACCAGCATTTCCGTTGGCCCCCAACAGTCTGAGTATACCATTTGTCGTCAGCGTTACCAGTCCCGTAAAAGGCGACAGTAACTTTGTGACAAAATACACGGGTTTAATGCATGCATATGCCCATTTCTCAGGAACCCTGGCGGCAAGCTTTTTGGGCAGCAGTACTCCCAGGGTAAGCGTTATGTACAACAGCAATCCTGTGGAAAGCACCGCAGCGATCGCTATTAACACACCCGCAGGAATCCCTTCCCACTGAAATTGGTTCTTAGCCACAAACTGCAGCCCTCTCTCCAGATTCTGAAGCAATATTCCCAAATGAACCGCACCGATGACCACATTGATCAACGTAGTAATCAACTGCACCGTATTTTCATACTCCGCAGGATTACTGATAAAGGCCTTCAATCTGATTGATCTGCCGTCTTTTTCTTCCTCCGCCCTCCTTTCAATTTCCTTCTCATTTAAGGCGCCAAGCGCCGCCCCAAAACCATAAAAAAACGCGTCAATCAATAGAAATACCACAAAAAAAATAATACTGGCAGTAGGCCCATCATCATCCATCTTAATACTTTCCTCCATTTTTTCAAAACAGTCGGTTCTCCGACCAACCTGTTATTCCTTACTGTCCTACAATATACCATAACTGCCCATGTTCGTCAAGAACTGCATCAGTCGGCTTTGAGCTGAACCGTAACACTGTGTAACATTATGTAACATCCAGCTCAAGACTGACCATCAGGGCTCTGTCAACTTTCCTCATAATATCCCCATCCAAATGGCATACTTTATCCTTCAGGCGTTTTTTGTCTATGGTGCGAAGCTGTTCCAACAGTACAACGGAATCCTTATCCATGTCATACAATGCGGAATTCAGCTCAATATGAGTGGGCAGCTTCGCCTTGTTCATCTTAGAAGTAATCGCAGCGCAGATGACCGTTGGGCTGTGCTTGTTGCCCACATCATTCTGGATGATCAATACCGGCCTGATTCCCCCCTGTTCCGAGCCGATCACCGGCCTTAGATCTGCATAATATACGTCTCCTCGTCTCATTTTGCCTCCAAATCCATTTACTTTAAGGATAGTATTGCCGGGTTTTCAGGACTTATACCTGTCTCAAAAAGTTTTCCCACGGGAAATTCCCACATTTTCATTCCTATTATTTCATTGATTCCGCAGTTACATTTTGCGTGTAAATTCTGGGGAGCCGCAGCCCCAGACCGCATAACAGTTCATAGTGAAAACGTCCCGACAATTCTCCCAGCCGGTACGCATCGATAGACTCCCTTCCGTCGCTTCCGATCAAAACCACTCTGTCTCCAACTGTCACCTCCGGTATGGAAGACACATCAACCATAAATTGATCCATGCAGATCCTGCCCAGAATCGGCGCCTTTTTGCCGTGAATCAGAACATATCCCCTGCCGGACAAACTTCTTGGATACCCGTCCCCATACCCCACAGGGATTGTTGCCACCCGCGTCCTTTTTTCCGCCGTAAAAATACCGCCATAACTTACTGACTGTCCGGGTTCTATCATTTTAATGCGGACAATATGACTGTACAGAGAAAGCGCCGGCCGCAGAGGCAATACCGCTTTTCCCATCTCTCCAGAAGGCGTTATTCCATACATGGCGATTCCTGCACGCACCGCACTCATCCCTGCCCGGGGCATTTCCAGAATGCCCGCGCTGTTCGCACAATGTATGATTGGAATCTCCAGCGCAAGTCTCTCCTTTATCATATGGATAAAATTCAGAAAGGTTACCAGCTGTGCCTCCGCATTGGATTTATCCATTTCGTCCGCCCTGGCAAAATGAGTATAAATACCCTCGATCAAAATTCCCTCCTGTTCCTTCAAAGCCTTCACAAAGGAAAGCCCATGTTCATCCGGTGTGATGCCAATCCTGTTCATGCCGGTATCCACTTTGATATGCACCCTTAACGGTCTTCCTGCTTTGCATGCCGCTTCCTTAAGCGCACCTGCCGCGTCGAGAGAATACACTGTGGAACGAATCTCCTGCCGCGCCATTATTTCGTATGCATAGGGAAAGGAGAAACCCAATACTAGAATCGGTTTTGTAATCCCTCCTTCTCTCAGTTCAAATGCTTCCTCAGGCGTTGCCACCGCAAAACCATACATAAACCCAAACGGTTCCAGTTTCCTGGCAACCCCTACACTGCCATGGCCGTAGGCATCGGCTTTGACCACCCCGAAGATGCCCGTCCCCGAACCCACAAATGTCCTAAGATAATTTACGTTTTCGACCACCGCGTCCAGATCAATTTTAATATATCCTCTCCCATATTTATCCGCTTCATCCGCCATTTTCATCCGATCCCCTCACATAATCCTCTTAATAAAGTGTATGTTATTCCCTTCATTCTGAAAACAAATCCCTGACAGCAAATGTCGTCCAACCTCAAATAACATCTGCGAATGAAAGCATCATGAATAAGAGCCGCCGCACCGACTGTAAAATCAGCCCATGCGGCAGCTCCCCATCCTGTCCTGGTTGCAATATGTATCAATCTCCAGCATAAAATTTACCCAAAAAGCTTCCAGACAATCCTTATCTCCTCTTTTGGGGTTCTCTTCCCAATGCCCCTCGGAAAACAAATCCGCCTGCTATTTGTTACGCTTCCGGATTATACTGCATATCAAATATTTCAATTACCTCTGCGCCAAACACATCATGCATATAAGAATAGATTGCATGATTCTGCTGTTCCATTTCCTGCTTTCTGATCAAACGCTTTTTCAGCTCAACCCGAATCTCAGCGACCCATTGTGCAATTTCCTCTATTTGCGCCGTATTTTCCTGCATGGTGTCATAGCAGCACCCCATCGTATCCAGCATCAGTTGAAAATTTACCTGACCAATCTCCTTTGGCAGCTCCATAAGCTCATCCTGATAATTCTCAAGACGTTCGTTGCATTCCTCCACCAGCTTTTTATTCTGCTCCATCTTCTCGGTCAGATCCTGGCCAGGCGTTTGTTCCGCCTCATCAGCCAGCGAGACAATCTCATTCATCAGCTTTTTCTTCAGTTTTTTGATGTCCTTAATTTCAGCATTTAATTTCCCCTGGCGTTTCAGCAAAGCGTTCAGCTCTTCCTCCAGAGCAGAAACCTCCGTCCTGTTTTCTTCCGTCAAAAGCCGATACCATTTGTTATCCAGTGTCAGAACAGGAATCTTCTTCCCCTGAAGCGCCTGAAAAAACATTCCCTGTCGATTTTCGTCTTCCTTGCTTTTCATTTAATTTCCCCCATGCCTCTCCTGTCAGGCAATCCATTTACCTCTCATTCTTTCAGTCCCCATCCCCTACGCCCGTTATTTTTGTGTGTTGGAATTATTGCTGATATTGTAGGACAATTTCATCAGACTGTCCGAGAGATGGACATTTTCCACCTGTATTCCATCCGGTACGTTTAAATCCACATGGGCAAAATTCCAAATGGCGCGAATACCGTTTTGCACCAGCTTCTCCGCCACCGCGACAGCTCCTGCCTTGGGAATGGTCAACACTGCGATATCAATCTCATTTTCCCGGATAAACTGTTCCATACAGTCCACAGGCATTATTTTGATACCTCGGACTTCCCTTCCCATCAACGTGGGATCCACATCGAAAATTCCGCAGAAAATAAAACCTCTTTTTTCAAAATTAATATAGTTTCCCAACGCCCGTCCCAGATTCCCGGCGCCTACAATGATAAAACGATGCTGTTTATCCAGGCCCAAGATCTTACCTATTTCATTATACAGATATTCCACATTGTAACCATATCCCTGCTGTCCAAAACCGCCGAAATTATTAAAATCCTGACGAATCTGAGATGCAGTCACCTTCATCAAATGACTCAAATCCTGCGATGAAATCCGCTCCACCCCTTCGTCCTTCAGCTCTCCCAGATAACGAAAATACCTGGGCAGGCGCCCTATGACTGCCTGTGAAATTTCCCTTTCTTCCAAGGTTGTTTCCTCCAAACCGTATGCCATTCTCCTTTTATCATATCAAAATGTTAAATTCTTGTCAATGCCTCTCATTGACAGTTTCCTCTTTTCGTCATAAAATAGGTAAGAGTTCAAAGTATTCCTACACCGAGCAAATTGGCGCATAGCGATTTGGGTACACGTTTTCAGATGCACTAATCATCAACTTTAACCTTCCGCCTCAGGGCATAAAATTTATACTTAACACACGGAGAACAAGTATGATACTATCCTGTCAAAACATATCAAAATCCTTTTTAGAAAAAAAGATACTGGAAAATGTCAGTTTTCATATTGAAGATCACGAAAAAGCCGCCATTGTAGGCATCAACGGAGCAGGAAAAACGACGCTGCTGCGAATTCTGACAGGCCGTCTGGCCCCTGACGCCGGACTCGTTACCCTCTCAAAAAATAAAACCCTCGGATATCTGGCCCAAAATGACACGGTGGACACGTCAAAAACCATTTACGGCGAACTGCTCACCGTAAAAAGCGAACTGATCAACCTGGAACGGCGTATCAGAGAGTGTGAGATTTCCATGCAGTCCTCTCAGGGCATGGCGCTGGAAAATTTGATGACGCAATATACTTCCCTGACCCACGCCTATGAGACAGGCGGCGGTTATACTTATAAAAGTGAGCTCACTGGCGTATTAAAAGGGCTTGGCTTTACCGAAGCCGAATTTGAGAAACCCATTTCAACGCTTTCCGGAGGCCAAAAGACAAGAGTGGCCTTGAGCAGGCTCCTGCTGCAAAAGCCTGACCTGATCATCCTGGATGAGCCCACCAACCATCTGGATATGAATTCAATCTCATGGCTGGAAACTTACCTGTTAAATTACAAGGGTGCCGTCATCCTTGTCTCCCATGATCGTTTTTTCCTGGATCGTATCTCCACCAAAATCATAGAGATAGACCAGTCAAAGGCTACCGCTTTCCAGGGTAATTACTCGGATTATGCGGTGAAAAAAGAACAGCTACGAACGGCTGCCAGAAATGCATACCTGAACCAGCAAAGAGAAATCCGTCGTCAGGAAGAGGTAATCGAAAAGCTGCGTTCCTTTAATCGTGAAAAATCCATTCGCCGCGCCGAAAGCCGTGAAAAAATGCTGGACAAAATAGAAGTTCTGGAAAAGCCCACGGAAGCTCGGGCGGACATGCATCTCAAGCTCACTCCCCGCAGACAAAGCGGCAATGACGTTCTGATTGTGGAAGACCTCAGTAAGTCCTACGGCCAAAACCTGTTATTTGAACGTGTCAGTTTTGATATCAAACGCGGGGAACATGTGGCGATCATCGGCGACAACGGAACCGGCAAAACCACGCTTCTGAAAATACTGAACGGGATTATCCCTGGGGACAGCGGCAGGATCCGGCTGGGTGCCAATGTGGAAATCGGTTACTATGATCAGGAACACCATGTGCTGCACAATGAAAAAACTTTGTTTGAGGAGATATCCGACGAATATCCCACCTTGAACAATACGGAGATCAGAAATGTACTGGCTGCCTTCCTTTTTACCGGAGAGGACGTATTCAAACGCGTCGGCGCACTCAGCGGCGGTGAACGCGGAAGAGTCTCCTTGGCCAAACTGATGCTTGGCAACGCCAACTTTCTGATACTGGACGAACCTACCAATCACCTTGATATCGTCTCAAAGGAAATACTTGAGGACGCTTTGAACAGCTACAAGGGCACCATACTTTATGTGTCCCATGACCGCTATTTCATCAACAAAACCGCCCACAGAATATTGGATTTAACAGAACGAACGTTCGTAAATTACATCGGGAACTACGACTATTATCTGGAAAAGCACGAATCCGCCACTGCCTTCTTTGAAGGCACTATAAAAACACTATCCGGCAAAGCCGCCGCTGGCGGCTCTCAGCAGGCGGCGCCCGGCAATGCCAATGAAATTTCAGCAAACAAACAGGACTGGAAGTCTCAGAAGGAAGAACAGGCAAAGCTTCGCAAACAAAAAAACGATCTGAAAAAATGCGAAGATAAAATTGCTTCTTTAGAGCTGAAGCTAAAAGAATTAGACACCATGCTCTCAGATCCTGCTCTGGGCACGGAAGTGGCTAAATTACAGGCGCTTACCATAGAACAGGCACAGGTCACATCCGAACTTGAAGCCCTTTATTCACAGTGGGAAACCTTGGCCCAATAATAAAATGACTTTCTTGCGAAAATATGTCGTTTTCATATCCGCCAATTCATTTCGGAAATCATAAAAAAGTCGCAAAAGGAATCTGCCGCTTCCTGTCAATTATGAAGCGGCAGATTCCTTTTTACTCTAATCATGCACTTTCGAGCAACCCCTCCAAGGTCTCTCGAATGGCTCTGATAAATTCCAGACTGTTTAAAATCACCGGATGCTCACAGGTGGAAATCAGCGACAAACTCTTAGTCATTTTGCCATCTTCCACTGTTTTGATACATGCTTTTTCCAGCTTTTCCGCAAATGCTTCCAGTTCTCCATTGCCATCCAGCTCCCCTCTCTTTCGCAGGGCGCCGGTCCAAGCGAAAATAGTCGCAATAGAGTTGGTGGAAGTCTCTTCTCCCTTCAAATGCTTATAATAATGTCGCTGTACCGTGCCATGGGCAGCCTCATACTCATATGCGCCTTCGGGAGATACCAGAACAGAGGTCATCATGGACAAATCGCCGTAAGCCGTAGCCACCATATCTGACATCACATCACCGTCATAATTCTTGCATGCCCAGATAAAACCGCCCTCGGATCGGATCACCCTGGCCACCGCATCATCAATCAGGGTATAGAAATAGGTAATACCCAGCGCTTCAAATTTTGCCTGATACTCATTTTCGTAGATCTCCTGAAAAATATCCTTAAAGGTATGATCATATTTTTTGGATATGGTATCCTTAGTGGAGAACCACAGGTCCTGTTTTGTGTCAATCGCATAGGCAAAACAGGATTTGGCAAAGCTGCGGATGGAGTCCTCTGTATTATGAATGCCCTGCAAAATTCCGGTCCCATTGAATTCATGGATAAGCTCCCTTGTCTGTGTGCCGTCCTTGGCAGTAAACACCAGTTCCGCCCTGCCAGGTCCTGAAATCTTGATCTCCGCATTCTTATATACGTCGCCGTAAGCGTGACGTGCAATGGTAATTGGTTTGGTCCAGTTTTTCACATAGGGCACAATCCCCTTGACCAAAATGGGTGAACGGAACACGGTTCCATCCAGAATCGCACGAATGGTTCCGTTAGGGCTCTTCCACATTTCCTTCAGGTTATATTCCTTCATTCTGGCCCCATTGGGCGTGATCGTTGCACATTTTACGGCAACTTTGTGCTTTAATGTGGCTTTGGCGGATTCCACCGTGACAGAATCGTCCGTTGCGTTCCGATTTTCCAGCCCAAGATCATAATATTCCGTCTTCAGATCTATGTAGGGCAGAAGAAGCTCCTCTTTGATCATCTTCCAGAGTACCCTGGTCATCTCGTCTCCATCCATCTCCACCAGAGGTGTTGTCATCTTAATCTTATTCATCCGCTTTCTCCTTATTCGTTATATTTTAAAATACAGACGCCCCTGCATCTGCCGCCCCACGAACGCTTCAATCATTTACCGTGTTATGCCGATAGGCCTCCTGCAATCCGTTTTGAACCATATTTTGATATGCATTTATCATATGAGCATTTGCAAGCTTTTCCGCCAGTTCGCCATTCCCCGCCTTGATCGCCTCCATGATCTTTTTATGCTCTTCATTGGACTTTATCCCTCTGTCCGCCTTTGCCAACGTTTTCTTCCGCACTCTGAGTACATATTGATGAAGATCCTTCAGCTGGCGCTCCAAAATCTTACTGTCACAGGCCTCATACATAATTTCATGAAATCGGTTATCCAGCTCCGCAAGCTGCTCCAATTGTCCCTTTTGGGCATGAAATTCAGCCAGATAGACGTTCTCTTCCATCTCCCGCATCTGGGCATCCGAGATATGTTCCGTGGCCCATCTGGCGCAAAGTCCTTCCAGAAGAGAACGAATCATGTAGATATCCTTTACATCCTGCTCCGTAATTCCTGTGACATAGGCACCCTTATTGGGGATGATTTGAATCAGCCCCTCCAGTTCCAGCTGCCGAAACGCCTCACGCACAGGTGTACGGCTGACCCCCATCTCCTCGCCGATTGCCACTTCCTTCAGTTCCTCATGTTCCGCATATCTGCCGCTTAAAATATCCTCTCGCAGCTTATTAAATACGCGTCCGCGCAGGGAGTACTTATCCGTAACCTCCTGCTTTACATCATACTTGCTCATTTCTCCTCCACTTTTGAAGGTCATACACCTCATGATCTTAATGAAATATTTTTCTCACGGCACACCTGTTGTACACAGGCCACAATCTCCTCATCCGTCATCACTGTCACACGACCACCTGTATATTCCTCATCCACCCACTTCTTCACTCCCTTCACAAGCTCCGAGTTCTTTTCCACCTGTTCCTCTCCATTGAGCTTATAATAAGTATTAATCCAATGCGCAATCCCCGCCAGACCGGAAGTATTGGACACCGCACAGAGTACCGGTCTCTTTAAGAATTTTTCCGTATCAAAAATATTATAAATTTCTTCGTTCTTTAACAGACCATCCGCATGTATCCCCGCTCTTGTCACGTTAAAATTCTTTCCCACAAAAGGCGTCCTGGGAGGAATCCGATAACCGATCTCATTTTCATAATACTCCGCCAGCTCCGTAATCACAGTGGTGTCCATGCCGTTCAGGTCACCTTTAATCTGAGCATATTCAAATACCATGGCCTCCAAAGGAGTGTTTCCCGTCCTTTCTCCGATCCCAAACAGCGATGTATTGATGCCGGAACAGCCATATAACCACGCGGTAGTAGAATTGGAAACCGCCTTATAGAAATCATTATGCCCATGCCATTCGATTAATTCATGGGGTACACCGGCATGTATATGGATCGCATATATGATTCCCTGCACACTCCTTGGAATCACCGCCCCGGGGTAATTGACGCCATATCCCATGGTATCGCACGCACGCACCTTAATGGGGATCCCGTATTCCTCCATCAACTTCATCAGCTCCAGACAAAAAGGCACCACATAGCCATAGATGTCCGCCCTGGTAATATCCTCCAAGTGGCATCTGGGACTGATACCTTCCTCCAGACACTCTCTGATCACACTCAGATAATGATCCATTGCCTGTCTTCTTGTCATTTTCAGTTTCAAAAAGATATGGTAATCGGAGCAGCTGACCAGAATCCCCGTTTCTTTCATACCGATTTCCTTTACCAGCTTAAAATCCTCCTTACTGGCACGGATCCAACTGGTCACCTCAGGAAATTGATAACCTCTTTCCATGCACTTATATACCGCATCCCTGTCCTTTTTGCTGTAGAGGAAAAATTCGCTGGCGCGGATCATGCCGTTTGGCCCTCCAAGCCTATGCAGATAATCGTAAATCGTGACAATCTGTTCCGTGGTATAGGGCGCTCTGGACTGTTGTCCGTCCCTGAACGTGGTATCCGTAATCCAGATTTCCCTTGGCATATTGTGCGGAACAATCCTGTCATTAAAGGGGATTTTAGGTATCTCGGAATATGGAAACATATTGCGGAAAACATTTGGTTTCTCCACATCATCCAATATGTACATGTGCTCTTCTATTTGAAGCAGGTTATTGTTCTGGTTCATAGTGACCGGGCGATTCTGAAAAGTCACGTTGTCTCTCATAGCTCCTCCCTCCTTGTGGCATGGCTTTACAGCACCAGGTTTTGACGCTGTCCCTGATACCACCCTGTTGCCTTCCACTTTTTGTATTATTGTATACAATTATACGGATAATGTCAATGGTTTTAAGGAATCTTTTATAAGTCCCGGAGGTTTGGCTGCCTTCCTGCCAAAATACGGGTGACTGTCTAAAACGTGTTTGAAAATTATATTCCCTGAAAGTATGGCTGCAAAACAAGGAATAAATTTTCAAACATGTCTTAGTGTGACACACGCCCATTATTCATGATTCACTTGTCTAAATTCCATCTGTTAAGAGTTTTTCTTTGTTGCCTGAAATCAGCCATGCCATCGCATCCTTGCTCCGCCTCGTAGAGTAAAGTTATATTCGTGGCACTGTCAGTTCAAAAAGTAAATGTGTCAGAATACAAGGTGATATGAATCCTATTAACTCAACAATCTTCCCACATGCAGCATTCCCCATCCCTGTCTGTTCCAAGGAAGTCCCAGATCCGTGGCAGAAAACTGCAGTTTCTGTTTACATTCTTCATTGGTACAGTCCGGACATTTCTGTAACAGTAAGGCAGCCGCCCCAGATACCATCGGCGTCGCCATGGAGGTACCGCTTTTGGCAATATAAGCATTTGCATTCTTACTGCCAAACCTGCGATAATGTACATTACATGAGACGATATCGGTTCCGGGAGCTACCAGATCCGGTTTACGAATTGGGCTGCCCGGTATTCCCCTTCCGGAATAGGACTCGCATCTCCCCGGATTATCTCTGCCATAGCTCCCGTCATGACAGCCCACAGTCACTACCCGGTTACTGCCTCCTACAGAGGAAACGGTACCATCGCCCGGCCCCTTGTTACCTGCGGCACATATCACCAATATTCCGCTTTCCCATATTTCTTCTATCTTGTATTGCAGTGCCCTTTCCTTCTCCCATTCATCCAGGTTTCCGATTCCTACGGAAATATTTAAGATTCTGATACCATATTTTTTCCTGACATGCAAAATCCAATCCAGGCCTTGCAACATCGTTTCCGCACAACCGTCCCCTTTTTCATCCAAAACCTTTCCCACCACCAGTTTTACGCCCGGAGCCAAGCCCCGATACTGACCCGAAGAAAGCCTTCCACTGCCGCATAGGATTCCGCACACATGCGTTCCGTGGCCGTTATTATCATACATTAAATTTCTGTGGCCCACAAAATCACGAAAACAAACAGCCCTGTTCAGCAGATCAGGATGACTTCCCATCCCTGTATCAAGTACCGCAACCACCACTCCGCTGCCGTCCACTCCGTTTTCAATATTTGCGGCTACCAATTTTCTCACGCGCTGCATAATAAAAAAGTTCCCGGCATATACTTTTAATTATTGTATGCCGGGAACTTCATGATGTTCTAATATATAAGCCATGTTAAATTTAAACGGATACGTCTTGGCCTGCTTTAAAGTTTCCTTTTTATGTTTCCAGCCAGCAATAGAATACAGCCAGTTATCAGCAAACCGCTTCCCACCCATATGCCAGGTCTGTGTAAAAGATCTCTCACACCGAGCCGGCTGAAACTGCCGCCCTCCACTGCTCTTCCGGGCGCCGCAGCCTGCCGAGCCACCGTCATACTGCCTTCCAAAAGCTTATCATCAGTCTCTGAGCTTTCCGTCCCACACAGCATAAACCCATTTCTGTCCTGAAGCTTCTGGCCGCTTTCCTCCGGATGCTGTCCATAAAGCACAAGTGCTTCTACTTCAAGAGGCTTCTCCCCGGCGTCCGCCGCTCCCGTCCCATACAAAACAAACTGTGTGGGATATCCGGTACGGAAACGAATCGCTTCCACACCATCCACAGTGACTCGTTCCACAGGAGTATTCTCCATTTGTCCGTTCCTGTCTAATGCCAGCAATCTAAGTTTTTGACCTGAAAGAAAGTCCGGCAATGGAAGAATTACTGTCAAAATCCGATCTCCCAGTTTTTTCAGCGGGATATTACTTTCGTCTGTCAGCGTCAACTGGTAAATCATTCGATCTTTTGGAAGCTCCACCTGGAAAATGCGCATACAAGCCTTCTCCATGTGGACGCTCTTTTCCAAAGTCTCAACAGATAAGGTATAACTCCTGTCTGCCTCTTCCATGGCGGCAGACGCTCCCTCCAATCCTGTTACGGTCACACCGGGAGTCTGTCCTTCCGTATTGTCATATATTCTGTAATCCTCATTGGAGAGCCTGGTGGCAGTCGTCTCATATGTGTGCTCCGGTTCCTCCCCTTCGTATTGAATTCGTATATCGCCAAATGCCTGCAGTCCAAGTTTCTTTACCGACGCCGGCAAGGATAAGCTTACCAACAGAGGATTTATTCCCGCAAAAGCTCTGTCCAGTATTTCTTCCACATTTCGGCCAAAGACAATCCGTCTCAGCTGATTACAGCCCTCAAAAGCACCCTCACCAATCACAAGCAAACTGTCCGGCAATGCCACACTCCTTATCTCCGTATGGCCGCGAAAAGCCTCAGCCGCAATGACCCGCACGCCTTCCGGAATCGTCACACTTTGCTTACTGCCGCGATAGGCAATTAACACACCGCCTTCTATTAAGAAGTCTCCTTCTCCGGCACCGGCCTTCAGGAAATTTTCTACCCACGGGGTATATGAAAATGCTTTAGGTTCCACATACATAATCGTTTCAGGAAGCGTTACATTTGTCAGAGAGCCGCAGTGATAAAAGGCTCCGTAAGCAATACGCTCCGTACCTTCGGGCAAAACAAGAGAAGCAATCGTACTCCTGGCAAAGGCAAACTCTCCAATCTCCTTGATTCCGTCGGCCAAAACCACATTTCCCACACCTGTGCTCTGGTAATAAGCCTGATCCGCCACTATTTCTCCATCAACCACCGCATATTTGGGAATTCCGCCGTTTCCCATCAAATCTGCAAGAGGCCGATTTACCAATTCCGATTCGGGCGTCCCTTCATACACTTTCATCTTTTGATTATCAACCAGAAACACCGCCTGATTACCTACAATATGTGTAGTTCCAACTATGGATTCCTCCACAGGCGTCGGTGACGGCGTTGGTGTCGCCATATCCGGGCCTTCGGAATCGGACGGCAAATCTCCGGGCACATCTTCATACTCCGCCCACTCTTTTCTGCGCTCATAAAAATCGCGGGCAAATGCCTCGGCAACACTACCGGCATCACAATGAATCGTTAAATGATAACAGCCGTCAAAAGCTGTCTCATGTATCCTTACCGTTTCGGCCGGAATGCTGATATCCTCCATATTGACACAGTCCGCAAAGGCTTCAATACCTATCGCCGTGATGTTGGATGGAATCGACATCTGTTCCAGTCCCTTACACCCTGCAAAAGCATAATCTCCCACGTCACTCAGTCCCTGTCCCAGAACCACCGTATCCAGATTACTGCATCCCCAGAAGGCATAAGGATCAATGCGTTTCACGGAATTCGGAATCACCACCAATTCAATATTTGTATTGTCTTCAAAAGCGCCCCTGCCGATCACTTCTATTGTACTGGGGAGCGTCACATTCTTATCTGTTCCCCGATATTTGACCAGTGTACTTCCGTTGATTCTAAAATCGGAAGTAGATGCCGCCGCATCTACTTCCGATACCGGAAGCTGCATGATGACCAGTGCCATCACTATCATCAGGACACCCAAAAAACGCTGTTTTCTTTTGGGATTATGATTTTGTCTCATACTTATACTCCCTCATGTCACATACAATTCGTGAAGCACTTTACACTCTTGCCGCCACCTTTTGTTTCTTTTTGTTTTTTCTGTTATCCTTCTGCATGAACAGCACAAAGGATAAGCTGGCCAATCCGATTGACAGGAACCACTTAGGATGAATACCGTCCCCAGTCTTTGGCGTGCTGTCTGAAACCGGTCCTGAAGAGGATACATTCCCCGTGTCTACATAGATCACATAAGGCGAAAAATGCTCCGCCGAAAACGTAACACAAGACACTCCGTTGATCGTAGTAAATTTAACCGACATCTTATCCAGTCTGTCATTCACTACACCTGCCACTTTATTATTCCCCGCATAGGAAATCAGTGAATCCGGTATGGGCAGCGTGATGGTTATCTTCAAGCCTGTTGTATCTGTAATCTTTTTTGTTCCCGTGACATCATACAGAGATATATCCATGGGCACATATTTTATATTGTCAAGACTGCCGAATTCTGCCAGCAATGCCTTTATAATTGCCTCCGTAGCCGCAGTATTCTCCGAGACCTTGATGGTAAAATTATCGGAGGAACCATTAACGGTACCGGAAACCACACCCGTATTGGAAATTCCGTTCTTATCAATCACCACCGTTGTGTTGCCGTTAGAAACCTGATTGCCTCCACTGGGACGATTTGAGGAACTGTTACCAGAACCTGTCACATAGTTTGCCACAAGCGCCACATCGTTATTTGGCATAGTTACCACAATAGTGGAAAGCTTCTTATCCGTCACAACCGTACTGGAAGGACTGATCGTCCATCCGTTAAATACCTGACCATCGGGAGGATTGTTGGCGCTTACAATGATCTGCGCACCTGTCACATAGCTTCCTGATCCGCTTCCGTTCCGCACCATCAAAGTATGAATGGAACCTGCGGTATTACCGGAACCCGTAGTATTGCCGGAACCTGTCGTACCGTTGCCGTTGCCATTACCTCCATTGCCGTCGCCCCCACCGGTAGATCGCTCATATTGGGCGTAAGTCTCCATGTCCTTGGAGACCTTTTCGGGTGCAGGCCGCCATCCGGTAAAAGTGTAGCCCTCTCTGGTAGGATTTTGAGGAATGATGGCATTTTCCCCGTCATACACCTTCTGGGTATAGAGTACCTTATCATCATAGTCAATGAAAGTTACGGTGTGCTGTAAGTCAAAATCACTCATTCTCTCATACTGCGCATACACATCCACGTCTTCCTGGACATTTGTAAAGCTGTTCCGCCATCCGGTAAACGTATAACCTCTCCTCTCCGGATCCGCAGGCGGTGTGGCATCCTCGCCAGGCAATACCAGAACAGAGCGCAAAACCGTCTCATCCCAATCTATAAATCGCACCCTAAGCCTGGTTTCGGAAGAATCGATCTTCTCATAAGTTGCATAGATATCAATATCCTTGGTAACCTTCGTATAAGTGCCGTTCCATCCCGTAAAGGTATAGCCTTCTCTCTCAGGATCCTTAGGCGGATCCGCATCCTCGCCCGGCACTACCTTGCGGACGATAAGCACCGTACCGTCATGATCCAGGAAACGAACCGTAATTGTGGCGTCTGCCTTATCATACTGTGCAAATGTCTCAAAGCTCTTGGTCACCTTCTCAATGGAAGGATACCAGCCCGTAAATACATATCCGTCTCTCACAGGATCCTGGGGCGGCTCTGCATCCTTGCCGTAGGGTACTTCTCTGATCACCTTATACTCTTCGTTGGAAGAGTCCAGAAACGTCACAGTGAACATAATCTCTCTATATTCCAGGGTGAGCGTTGCGTCATGTGTTACATTGGTGTAAGGATATGGCCCGGTCCACACAATCTCATAGCCTTCCTTTGGCTCCATTTCGGGCGGGACAGCGTCTTCTCCCTGCAGCACATTATCTTCCTTCAATACCTTCCAGTTGCCGTTTTCATCCTCCATCATAAAAGTTATTTTATAATAGATGGGAGGTACATAGGGATTCCAAGTGATATTGCTATATACATCCGCGTACTTCTGCGCAGCACTGCCCTCCACACATTCAAACTCCACCGCATTCACGCCGTTAAAAGCATTGGTATGAATAACCGTAAGACCTTCCGGAATCTGCCGCAGGAACTTGATTCCACTGTTTTCAAAGGCAGCCTCACCAATACTGACACTGGTGTTTGGCAGTGAAACGGACACAAGGGCCTGGGTATCCTTAAAAGCCCTGGCAGGTATATCCGCAACTTTTGTACTGCTTAAATCTACCATAAGTACATTGGTACCGCGGAAAGCTTCCTCACAAATCTGTAAAACACCTTCCAAATCGGAAGCCTTTACATTGGTACTGGTTCTTCCGTTGAGATATTCCACCAGACTTACCTTATTGCCGTCCTCGTCAAGTCCAAATATAATGGAATCCGTGCATATAAAATGCGTACTGGAATTAAAATTCACATCTGCCAGATTGTCACAATCGATAAACGGACTCAATCCCAACTTTTCCACTGTGGCAGGAACACTTACCGTAGTAAGTTTATCGCAGTTTCTAAAAGCATAATCTCCGATGGCCGTAGTTTCGCTGCCCAAAATAATTGTGCTCATATTGGCACAGTCCGCAAAGGCTTCCTTTGCAACTTCCTGGATTCCTTCCGCTGTCAGCGTCTTGGTGATATCCACGCTTCCCGTGGACACATCCTGGCTTTCCTTATATTTAAACAGCCCGTCACCGTTAGCAGCCGTCCCGATGGCTTCGATTCCCTTTGGCAGCACCAGATTCAGCGCGGCATTGACAATCTCCTTCTCATAATCCGTCATAATCGTAGAATCATTGGGATTCGTCGCATCTGGTACATACGTTCCAAAATACTTTGCAACCGCATTGGAAGCCGCTTTTGCATAATCCGCAGTCATATAAGGAGGCCAATTTGCAGACGAAGAAGCGTTGTACTGCGCCAAATCATTCAATGTTGGATAATCCAGCAAAGTATTCTTATCTGTTGAAGGATCATACTGTACCTTCAAGCTGGTGGGCCATCCGCTATAATAGGTAATAAAGGTAATATCCTGTGTCCCCACATTGATCCTGTTTCCGGGATCCATTGCATACACATAGGGAGCAGAGTCCTCTTTAATCGGTCCTACGAAGTTCAAAACCGGCGCCTTCTCCAACTCCTGATTGGTACAATCCGTCCTATGCCCCGATACAGCCTGGGTCTGGAACGCTCCCTGTCCTATGGTCAGATCGGAAGGATCCACAAATGTAACATTCAGCAAATGATGACAGCCTCTGAACGCATTTGCCGCAATCGTCGTAATGGAAGCCGGTATTGTAATCGCCTTTAAGGAACAGTTGTTCTGAAAAGTATATTCGTCGATCTCCTTAACATTGTACGGACCGATAGCAGGCGGAATGACCACCTCCTCCAGATCCGGCTTAATCCAGCAGTACACCAGCTGATTATTCTCATCCACCCGATAAATAGCTATGGGCTGATTATTCTCGTCCAGCACAGTCAATTCATATACGTTCTTTGTTCCGTCAAAATAACAAAACGCAATGGCATTTTCTGTGGCGGTTTTATGAAGCGGAGAATTCTCCAGACCTCTCAAATAAAATCCTTCCGGCAATATGGCTTTTAAATCCTGTATGGTATAATTAACTTCCGTATCGTCCACCAAATTGAAGTTCGGGTTGGATGTAGCGATAAACTCCAGTTTGGAACAACCTGCAAAGGTGGATACCGGCAGCTTGGTCTCACCATAATCCCTGGGAAAAGTAACGCTCTTAAGCTCCTCACAGTCCTTAAAGACATCATATCCCAGCTCATCCAGCACTACATTGGCGCCGCCCGGCATCAATTCCACACTCGTCATGGAACGGCATCCCTCAAAGGCGGAATCTCCGATCTTTTTCAAGCCCGTAGGCGCCGTAAACGAAAGCATACTTCGACAATGATAAAACGCCCGTTCACCGATAACCTTTAAGTTGGCCAAAGGATCAATATCCACCGCCAGCATATTGGCACACTCTGCAAAGGCGAAGTTGCCAAGGGTATCCAGACCATTATTTAGCTTAATACTTTTCAAATTCGTACAATCATAAAAGGCATAATTACCAACACCACAAAGCTTATCTCCTGTTACGGTCAAAGTCTCAATGTTCGTAACCCCGGCAAAGATGCCATCTGAAGGATTTGTGATATCCTCTGCCACTTCCCAGTTGCCGTTCTGCGCTGTCACATACTGATTGCCGATATACCAAACCTCAGCATCATGAATCCGCTGCAGCTCCATTCCGTCGCTTACAAGAATCTTGACATAATTCGTATCCGTGGGTGCCGCAGGCGTATCCTGTCCTACAGGTTTATTGGAGCCCAGGCCGCCGTCATTATAATACAGCTCCTTATCCGCCCAGACTTCCACTGACGTGGAATAACAGGGCGTCATTTCAGACTTGGTCACCGTCTCCGGCACATCCGTATCATTGCCATCCTCATCCTTCTTATATATGATATTTCCGTCCGCATCCAGCTTATTTTCTTCCCATTCCCGCAGATAATACAGGAACCATGAATTACCGTTCACCGCCACATAATTACCCCTGGACGTATCGGTGGAAAAGTTCCTGTACGCATCCACATATTCCGGTATGGTCAAAGCGCCTCCGGGCAGCGAACCACCCTTCTGATACCCCAGGATCACCGCAACCTTTTTGTTGCCACTGGTAGCAGAATAATCATATGCAAACTGAAACTGGCCCTCACCGGTGGTATAAATGATATCCCCCGGAGCAAAGTCAGGTATATTGCTCACCTTTACATCGTCAACCCCCGAGGTTCCCTCTTTGTTCAGCTTCAGGGTAACTTTTTTATTCGCACGGGTCCAGTTGGTATCCGCTCTGGCCCCTTCCGACGGCGTACCGCTCTCTTCCGCCTGCAGTCCATCCACGGGAATCGCCGCCACAACAAGCGCCGTCGCCAGGAATAAGGCTCCCAGTGTCTTTCGAACCGATCTTTTCAGTCTTCTTCTTTTCTTTTTGCCATTTTTCACAACAGTTTCAGCCATTTCTTTACTCCTTTGCGATCTTTTTAGCCACTACCACAAACCGCCCGTCCTTCTCCTGGTAATCACAGGTGGAAAGGGTAAGGAGCTGATCTCCGTACTTTGCCGTCACTCCCGTATCATAGAGAGACAGCGCAGCCATTTCTTCCATATAAGAATCAAACTCCTTCTCACTGTTTGCATCTATAAACTGATAATATTTGAAAACAATCTCCGTCTCTTTGTACACTCTGGACCGGAACACATACATTACCTCATAGATCCCTTTCTCATAGATAGTGTCAAAATAGATATAGGGATGTTCCTTAAAATAGGATTCTTTCTGATAAGAATCCAGCTTTCCAAACATCATCCCATTATTCATATGATGTCCATACAGAATAAAATTGGTACTTGGTTTTAATACATCACAATCCTTATCCATAAATATGGATCCGTTTACATCATACTCCTGGTTAATGTTATGATCCAGATAATACTCATTATCCTCTGCCTGCAAAACAGGATAGTTTATATTTGTATCGTCAATTTTAATCCATCCAATAAGCCCTTTATTCTTAATTAATAATTTTTTATATTCTTCCAGCACTTCCTTCGACTCGGGAGCATCGTCCAAAGTGTAGAGAGGCCCCCCTGAATCTGGAGCAGCGGAACCAGATACCGCAAAATTGTCCTTCATATTGATCAATTCCTGATAGGCGCTCTCCGTCTGGTGATGAAAATATGAATATATGCCGAAATACCCAAGGCAAATCACTGCCACCGCACTGCATAGACCTACAATAATTCTCCTGCGTCTTTCCTGTTCTATCAGCACTTCTTCCACAATCGCATCCATGGCCGGGTCACTCTTCTTAGCAGGAGCGACCCTCTGCTTGTCCGGCACTGTCCGTCCTGCGGCGGATGAATTCTGGCTGTCCCGTCTGACACGCCTGGACGCCTTGCCCATGGATGCCGTTTTCAACAGCCCTTCCACTTCCTCCAGAAAATCCTGACCCAAAAGCGTCATAAACTTCCATTCACCGCCCTGCAGTTGATTCCGCAAAGCTTCCAGTTCCTTCCTGTCCTTCAAATTTGTCTCCTTACGGAGCTTATCCATGATTTCCTTATCGTGTCTGGCACGCGCATAATCCGCTTCTGTCCGGAACTGCCTGCCCTCCACCGTATAAACCTTTTGTGCCATAACCTTCCCTTGTATGTATTCACTCTTACATTCTATTTTACTATATCTTGAAATTATTGCAAGCTTTTTTCCAACATATAGAAATTTATAGGTACCGACTCCTTTGTAATGCTCCTTACCATCGTATCACGCCCACCATAAAATAGCAAGCCTACACCGGATATGCGGCACTGGAATTTTTATCAAATTGTACTTTAAAATCTAACATTCCTTCCGGAAACATTGACATGCCCATATGCATACAATAAACCATAAATAAACCCTTGGAGGGAAAAAAACATGAGTGATTTAACTGCTACGAACTGTGGCTGCTCTAACGATTCCTGCGGCTGCGCAAGCAGCCAGAACAACGGCTGTGGATGCAACAGCTGGATTTGGATTATCCTGTTGCTGTTTATGTGCAACGGAAACAACGGTTGCGGATGCAACAATGGATGCGGATGCAACAACGGATGCGGAAGTCTGTTCGGCGGCAACGGCGGCGGATGCGAATGGCTTATCTGGATCCTGCTGATCTCCTGCTTCTGCGGTAACGGCTCCGGCTTCGGCCTTGGCAATAACTGCGGCTGTGGATGCGGCTGTGGATGCGGCTGCAACTAATTCTTAATTCTGCAACAGGCTCCCGTGGGAACTTGCTTCCTATTGGGAGCCTGTGTTCTTCCCAGGCAGGTACCGTGTTTGCATTCATAAGCGCCAACACCCCTACATAAAATAGAAATATCCATTCTTGTCCCGAAAGGAGTGTGCGCTATGGAGGAACAGGGTTCAAAAACCATCGCAACGTTTGATTCCCTTTTTACCACAAACCGAATCCAGATATTAAAGATACTACTCCCCCGCCTTGCCCCCGAACAACAGTACGGCTTCGCAGTGTACATAAAGCTGCTGGAGCTGCAATATACCCTTAACCTTATGCGCCGCCAGCCCCCAATCCGATTGTTTGGAGACAGCAAACGGCTGTCCGCCGACTTCTTCCAGGGAGATAACGCCGGAACCATGGATCTGCTGGACGAATTACTTCCCTTCAGCGGTCCGGAAGGACGGGCGAAAATAGAGAACATGAAGAATATGATGGCCAACATGAAAAAAATGCAGGAAATGATGGAAATGATACAGATGATGCAGGAACTGTTTCCAGAAGGATCCGGCGGGGATAACCCCATGGACTTTTTTACCGGGATGTCAGGAATGTCCGGTATGCCCAATATGGCAAATATGGACATCTCCTCCCTGTTTCAGATGTTTGGCGGCGGAGCCGCAGAAGCCGGAAGTTCCGAAGAAGACGTTAATTAAATAAAAAATATAAAGGAGTTATCATGGAAAACAATACCAGACCTGCCTGGATGGCAGACCCGCTTGTAAAAGAAATTCCCCAACAAAAACTGGATTTTCTCGGACAGATTTTTTCGGAGGGACATGGCAAAAGTCAAAAGGAGATGCTCTCCTATCTAATGCCCATGATGAAAAAAGCAAAACAGCAAAACTTGACCTTTACCCCCCAGGAGATGAACGCCGCCATAGCCGCAATCAAAAAGCACAGCAATGAGGAAGAAAGAAAACAAATTGATAAAATCCTCGAAAAAAGCAAGCAAAACGGCGGTTCGGTCCCCAACAATCCCACCGCATAATTATTCCCAAGAAACCCGACGGACAACATAAATGAGGTTGTGACAGTTACGCAGCCGATGCTTCCCTGGTAAGCATCGGCTGCCTCAATTCCATTATTATTCGTCGCCGGAATTCTCCGCCACTTTCGCAGCTCTTGCCGCAATCTCCTTCTCCTGTACGTCGGAGGGCGCCTGCTCATAACGGACAAATTCATAAGTATATTCTCCTCTGCCACCGGTCATGGAACGCAGATCCGTGCAGTAACCAAAAAGACTGCTTTGCGGAATTTCCGCCTCAATCACCTGCTTGCCTCCCGGAAGCGGATTCATGCCCAACACACGTCCTCTCCTCTTGTTCAAATCTCCCATCACATCGCCTGTATAAGCGTCGGGAACCGTGACTTTCAGAGATGCAATGGGCTCCAACAGCACAGGCCCCGCCTCCATAAAGCCCTTCTTAAACGCCTGAATGGTAGCCATCTTAAAGGCCTGCTCAGAAGAATCCACCGGATGATAAGATCCGTCATACAACACGGCCTTGACGCCAACCACCGGATATGCCGCCATAGGTCCCTTCAAAACCGATTCCTGCAATCCCTTTTCCACTGCCGGGAAATAATTTTTGGGCACGGCGCCGCCCACAACTTCCTGCTCAAACACATAAGGCGTCTCCAAATCACCGGAAGGGCCAAAACGCATTTTTACATGTCCGTACTGTCCGTGACCGCCGGATTGTTTCTTATACTTATATTCCACATCAGACTGCTTTTTGACCGTCTCACGATAGGCAACCTTGGGGCGCTCCAGCTCTACCTCCACCTTGTACTCATTTAACAGTCGGCTGACAATCACCTCAAGATGCTGATCGCCCATTCCGTAGAGCAATGTCTGACGGTTTTCGGCATCATTCACCACCTTTAACGTCAAATCTTCATGGGTGATCTTCTGCAAAGCCTGTGAAATTTTATCCACATCCCCTTTATTCTTGGGCTTATAGCGCATAACCGTGTAGGGCGTGGAAATCTCAAATTTGCCGAATTTCAACGGAGTTGCCTTGGTGGAAAGACTATTGCCCGTCCGGGCCGCCGTCAATTTCGCCAGCGCACCGATATCTCCTGCATGAAGCTCCTGCACTTCCATGGGTTTATTTCCCTGCAAAACATAAAGCTTTCCGATCTTCTCCTCAATATCCCGATCCACATTATATATCATATCATCCGACTTGAGAACGCCCGAATTCACCTTAATCAGGGAATATTTGCCAATAAAGGGATCCACAATGGTCTTCCAGATATAAGCGGACTTTGCTTTGGAGAAATCGTAATCCGCATGATAAATCTCATTGGTCTTCATATTGATGCCGGCACAGGTACGGTTCTCCGGGCTTGGCATATATTTTACAATATCGTCCAACAAAGTATAAACGCCCTGACACAGAGTATTGGAGCCCATGGTCATGGGGATTATACTGCACTCGCATACATTGGTGCGCAGCGCCGCTCTGATCTCCGCCTCCGAAAAGGTCTCCCCTCCGAAATACCGCTCCATCATCTCCTCGCTGGTCTCTGCCACGGCTTCCATCAAGGTATCGCGGCATAATTCCAAATTGGCCTTATTGTACTCCGGGATCTCACACTCCACTACTTCCTTGCCCTGCCAGCGATATCCTGTCTCGGAAACCACATTTACATAGCCAACAAATTTTTCTTCTTCACGGATGGGCAGATTAAAAGGCGCCATCTTCTTGCCGTAAAGGTTGGTCATATCCTCCACCACCTGACGGAAGGAAGCATTGTCCACATCCATATTGGAGACATATACAAATCTCGGCAGCTTATATTTTTCACAAAGCTCCCATGCCTTCTGTGTCCCAACTTCAATACCAGACTTTCCGTTGACCACAATAATGGCGGCTCCCGCCGCGCTGACAGCCTCCTCTGCCTCGCCTACAAAATCAAAATAACCGGGTGCATCTATCACATTTATCTTTATGCCTTCCCACTCAATAGGAATAATGGAGGTATTGATGGAAAAATGACGCTTCTGTTCTTCTTTGCTGTAATCACTCAGGGTATTGCCATCGGGCACCCTGCCCATACGTGACGTAATACCGGACAAATACGCAAACGCTTCCGCAAGACTGGTCTTACCGCTTCCGCCATGTCCCAGCAATACCACGTTGCGTATCTTGTCAGTTGTGTAAACTTTCATATGATGTTCCTCCAATTTTATGTAATTTGGGCATTTCGACCTGACAAGGACAAATGTTTAAACTCCCATATGAACATTTTACTAAAAAAATCCCAAATTTACAAGCTATTATTGTAAAACTTTTGGCTGGAAAAGTTTTTTACATTACATCTTGATTTTCACACGTTGAAGTGCTATTGTGTAACAGTAGCAAAAAGACCGACATGAAAATATCTGTCGGCCATGTAATCATACAGAAATGAGGTTAACCCCATGTCTTTTTTAAATTGCGGCTTTATCGGTCTGGGACTGATCGGCGGCTCCATCGCAAAGGCGATAAAGCAATCCGCCCCCGGCACGAAGATCACGGCCTTTGACATCAGTAAAACCACGCTGTCGCTGGCACAGAAGGAAGGCATTGCCGATGTAATCACGGATCAAATCGACGAGTGCTTTACGGATTGTGACTATCTTTTCCTATGCGCCCCGGTACAAAAAAACGACGGCAATCTGTCTAAGGTCAAAACAATCATTCAAAATTCGGACTGTCTGCTCACCGATGTGGGCAGCGTCAAAACCGCCATCCACGATGCCGTCCACGATGCCGGACTGGATCATCGCTTTATCGGCGGACACCCCATGGCAGGCAGCGAACGGACGGGCTACGCCAATTCCAAGGCCTCCCTGTTGGAGAATGCCTATTACATCCTGACGCCCACGGACTCCGTATCCCCCCGGATACTGGAAGCATACCGCAGCCTGGTATCCGGCATGGGTGCCATTCCGCTTGTCATGGACTACCAAAAACACGACTATATCACTGCAGCCGTCAGCCACCTGCCTCATGTCATTGCCGCTTCTCTGGTAAACCTGGTACACGACAGCGATTCCCGGGAGGGCATCATGAAAATGATCGCAGCAGGAGGCTTTAAGGACATCACCAGAATCGCTTCCTCCTCCGCCCCAATGTGGCAGCAGATCTGCCTTTCCAACCGGGAAAATATATCCGTTCTCCTTTCCCATTATATCAACGCACTGAAAACTTTTCAGGCCTATTTGGAGCATGGGGATGGGAATGCGCTTTATGAACAGTTTGAATCCGCACGGGTCTATCGGGATTCCTTTATCGACGCATCCAGCGGTCCCATCAAACACGCCCATGGCATCTATGTGGACATCGCCGACAGAGCCGGTTCCCTTGCCCGGGTCACCGCCCTTCTGGCAGAAAATAATTTGAATATCAAAAATTTGGGAATCACGCATAATCGAGAATCGGAATATGGTGTGTTAAAACTAGAATTTTACAACGAACATGCCATGGCCGCAGCGGCTGGTCTTCTGAGCCAATCCGGCTTTCCCGTCACAATCCGCCCTTAACGCTTTTTTCTTGCGGATTTACAGGAGAGGTAATCTTTTGTTTTCTCCAAGCCATAAGGTTCCTTCCTGGGCCTTCGCAAAACAACCGAAATACACAGGCAAAAAAACATTCCGAACGCACCGCCGCAGGTGTCTAACAATACATCCAAAGGACTTGCATACCTCCCGGGCACGAAATACTGATGAAACTCATCGCCTGCGGCGGAGAGGAAGACCCACCCGATCACAGTCAGATATAATCTCCCTCCCCGCCCTATCCACTGACTTAAGAGAAGGTAAACCAGAACGCCCATGTAAGCGTACTCGGCAAAATGAGCCAGCTTTCTCACATAATGCTCCATATGTTCTTCCAGCCCCGCCATCGTCGCCTCGCTCCAGTTATTCCCTGAGATGGAATTGGCAATCTCCACGCCCTTCTGCGTTATTCTCTGACTCAGAGAAGAAGATGCCTCTCCGTCCTGTGCGGAGAAATGAAAAATCATATAATATAATAACAGCAACAAAACTGCTGTAATACCGGTGACGATAAGCCTGCGCCGACGCGTCTTGTCCGCTGCATCTCTTTTCCGTATCATTTGCACTTCCTGCCCCTGCCAATCCAATAGTCAGTTTCTTTCACAAAGTCCTCCCCCGCCAGCCCAAATGAAAGTTCTACTTTCCTTCCAGACTGCTTAAACTGTCACTGACAGTTTGATATACTTCTATTCTGGACGCCTCCGTGGCCGACATTCCCATAAAAACCGCTCCATATCCAAAATCATCCGTTTGCAGATCAATCCTCACGATTTGCAGCAGGGTATGGATCACTTCCTTTGTCCAAATGGTAAGATACGCTTCATAAACCTCCCCAATCTGCAGAGGCTCCGAACAGGTAAAACCGATTCCCGACTTGGATACGTCGATAATATCAATAGTTACCTCACTGCTGCCGCCGCCAACCTTCTTGATCATAAGCTTGGACGGCATACTGGTCCTCTTAGTCTTTCTTCTTTCCTCCATAACTTCTCTCCCCTTCCGCTGGTAAAACTAAAGGATTAACATAGCATCCCCAAAGCTGAAAAATCGATAACCCTCATCCACAGCTTTCTTATACGCGTCCAATACCTGTTCTCTGCCTGCCAATGCCGACACCAGCATAACCAAAGTTGATTCAGGCAAATGAAAATTGGTAATCAGGGCATCCAACACTTTAAAACGATAGCCGGGATAGATAAATATATCCGTACTGCCCAGTCCCGAATTCACTATACCTCTTTCATCCGCAGCGCTTTCCAAGGTCCGACAGCTGGTGGTACCCACACAATAAATCCGCCCGCCCTTGGCCTTCGCGGCATTGATCGTATCGGCGGCTTCTTGAGAAATATGATATGACTCTGAGTGCATATGGTGATCCAGCACATTTTCCTCTTTGACAGGCCTGAAAGTCCCCAGTCCCACATGAAGCGTCACATATGCTATCTGTACCCCTCCTGCGGCAATTTGCTCCAACAGCTCCTTGGTAAAATGAAGACCTGCCGTTGGCGCCGCAGCCGAACCTTCATGTCTGGCATAGATTGTCTGATAACGATTTTTGTCCTGCAGCTTATGGGTGATGTAAGGTGGCAGCGGCATTTCCCCCAGCCGGTCCAACACTTCCTCAAATATTCCTTTATATAAAAATCGTATCAAACGATTTCCCTCTTCCACCGTTTCCAGCACTTCTGCCTCCAGCAGCCCCTCCCCAAAGGACAGTATGGTGCCGGGACGGCATTTCCTGCCGGGCTTAACCAGAGTTTCCCACACATCTCCCGCCCGCCGTTTCAATAAAAGCACTTCCACATGCGCTCCCGTTCCTTTTCGCTCCCCAAGGAGTCTTGCCGGAATCACCTTTGTGTCGTTCAACACCAGACAATCCCCTGGCTGCAAATACTCAACGATATCTCGAAACACACGATGAGAAATTCCCCCGGTCCGTCGGTCCAGCACCAGGAGCCTGGAAGAAGAACGATCTTCCAGGGGATCCTGTGCAATCAACTCTTTTGGCAATTCAAAATAGAAATCTTGCTTTTTCAGGCTATTTTGCCCTGTACCGCCTGACATTGCCCCCATTACAGGGATGCCCCTTCCGCGAAAGCAATATAGCCGCGATATGCCTCATAAACATCCGCCTTGCTGGTAGCCTCCCAAGGCGCGTGCATGTTTAACACCGCCACGCCGCTGTCAATCACATTCATGCCATACAGTGCCAGGATATATGCGATGGTTCCGCCGCCGCCCACATCTACCTTCCCCAATTCCGCAGTCTGGTACACAATACCTTTTTCATCCATAATTTTGCGCAGATGCGCCATATACTCCGCATTTGCATCATTGGATCCGGACTTGCCCCTGGAACCGGTAAACTTATTGAACACCATACCCTTCCCGATAAACGCTGCATTTTTCTTCTCAAAGCAGGAAGCATAAGAAGGATCATAGCCCGCGCTGACGTCGGAAGAGAGCATACAACTGCGCGCCAGACATCTGCGCACATTTAACTCACTGTACTCACCTGTCAAATTCATCAATTCGGCAACCGCATTTTCAAAGAATTGAGAGCGCATTCCGGTAGCGCCCACGGAACCGATTTCTTCCTTATCCACAAGAATACAGCAGATCGTGCGCTCGGTATCCTTCAAATCCAGCATGGCTCGAAGGGAAGTAAACGCACAGACTCTGTCATCCTGTCCGTATGCCAGAATCATACTGCGGTCAAAACCGGCTTCTCTTGCTTTTCCGGCGGGAACAATCTCCAGCTCCGCAGAAAGAAAATCCTCTTCTTCCATATCATAGCTCTTCTTTAAGATATCCAAAATACCGGCTTTTACAGCTTCCTTTGCTCTATCTTTATGATTCTCACCTTCATCTTCCCCACAGGGCTGCTCACCGTCGGCTTCTTTCTTTGGTGCAATCACAATCGGTTTGCTGCCGATGATAATATCAAGGGCTTCTCCTTCGATTACCTTTGCAGCTTTCTTCTCTAACTGTTCGCCAGCCAGATGGATCAGCAGATCCGATACAAAGAACACAGGATCGTCCTCATCCTCTCCCACATTCAGTTCGATTGTAGTGCCATCCTTTTTCACCACAACGCCGTGAATTGCAAGGGGCAGCGCAACCCACTGATATTTCTTCACCCCGCCATAATAGTGGGTATCCAGATAAGCAAAACCGCCATCCTCATAAAGCGGGTTCTGCTTTACATCCAGTCTGGGACTGTCGATGTGGGCGCCCAGAATATTCATGCCATCCGCCATGGGCTTACTGCCAACCTGAAACATAACGATAGATTTATTCATCCATACGCTGTAAACCTTGTCGCCCTTTTGCAGTTTCTCACCCTTGCGCAAAACATCCTCAAGTTCACGATAACCTTCCGCTTCCGCAAGTTCCACAATCGTATCGATACACTCTCTCTCCGTTTTGCCGTGATCCAGGAAATCCCTGTACTCCCGGTTGAGCTTCTCCACTTCGTTCAGCTGATCCTCCTGATAGATTTCCCATGCATTTTTTCGTTCCATTTTCTTTTTCCTCCTATTTTAGTCTCTGTGCGACAGCACTACAGCGTAACGTTCTATCCTGCGCTTTGACTTTACCTGCCTGGCTTCGCCTTATTTTCCTTTAACGAATATTGTACCATAAATTCGTGTACTTTAGCGCACATGGAATCAGAAATTGACACAAAGCCTTTTTGTGACAACATTGTACCACAATATTTCATGAGTGTAAATCACTGTCTCAGCTCAATTCCCATTTGTTCCAAACCATTCAGTATTTTTTTCATGGCCCCGTTCACATCGTTTTCCTCCAATGTCCTGTCATTTGCCCTGAAAGTAACGGAATATGCCACGGACTTGTAACCCGGTTTTATCTGAACGCCCTCGTAGACGTCAAACAGCTGATAGGATTCCAGAAGCTTGCCTCCCCTCTGAGCAATCATCTGCTCAATCTCGCCTACAAGAATATTTTTCGGAACCACCATACTTAAGTCACGGCTGACCGCAGGGTATTTCGCAATGCCTTCATATTTCCTGTCAAAGGTCGTAAAGGGAATCACCGCCGGCATATCCAGAACCGCCACATACGCTTTTGTACCAATCCCATAATTGTCCAAAACTTCCGGATGTACCTCTCCCAGATATCCCACCACAGTCCCTTCGTATTTCACAAGCGCCTGTCGGCCGGGATGTAGAAAAACCTTACCTGCCTGAGGGTCATAAACCGGTTTCCTTCCCATGCCAACCGCAGTAAAGAATGCCTCCAAAACTCCTTTCATGGTAAAGAAATCGCCTTCCCCGTAAAATCCCAAAGTAAACTGCATTCTTTCATCGGGAAGTTCCTTAAGCGGCTGCTCTCCTGGAAGATAAACATTCCCCAGCTCATATAGTCTGACATTTTTATTTCTTCGATTATAATTTGTCGCCAAGCTGACAAGCATTCCGTTCAGCGGCAATGTCCTCATAATGGAGAAATCCTCTCCCAAAGGATTGGAAATGGTAACCGTACGGCGAAGCACATCCTCCCCGGGCATCAATAGTTTATCAAATACCTTGGGACTTTCAAATGAATAGCTCATTCCCTGAGAAAATCCACAGTACTCGGCAATATCCCTTGCCCTCTGCTCAATCCGCAGCTTATAGGAAAGTTTGCCCGCCGTAGCTTCCCCCGAAGGCAATGTGGCCGGAACTTTATCGTATCCGTAAAATCTTACCACTTCCTCCGCAATGTCGGCATCACAGTTTAAATCCTGCCTGTGGTAGGGAATCACAAGCTCCGTACTTGAATCTTCCTTAACCACAACCTCTATTTCAAGCCGCCGAAAGATTGCGAGCATCTCATCTCTACTGATGTTTGTCCCCAGGAGATCATTATACTTTTCCGGTTTGAACGCAAGAACTTTCTTTTCTGCCAGAGGTGCAGCCACATCCACCATGCCGCCCACCACTTCCCCGCAACCCAGTTCTTCGATCAACTGGCATGCGCGGTTAATGGCTTCCTCAGCATTATGAGGCTCCAACCCCTTTTCAAACTTTCCGGACGCGTCTGTGCGCAGTCCGATTCTCTTTGCGGACTTTCTGATATTGGGACCGTTAAAGGTCGCCGCCTCAAACAATACGGTGTGGACCTCCTCCGTAATCTTGGAATTTTCACCACCCATAATCCCTGCAATTCCGATCTCTTTCTCTGCGTCACAGATCATCAAAACATCTTTATCCAATTTGCGCATCTGACCGTCCAAAGTCTGAAATTCATCCCCATCCTTGGCGCGGCGCACTATAATCTTATTTCCTGCGATGGTATCCAGGTCAAAGGCATGCATGGGCTGACCATATTCCTCCATCACATAATTGGTAATATCCACCAGATTATTGATGGGACGAATGCCGCTGGCCGCAAGCCTCCTCCGCATCCATTCGGGCGAAGGACCGATTTTAATATTCTTACAGACTCTTGCACAATATCTGGGACAGAGATCCGGATCCTGTACTTCCACACTGATATAATCCCTCACATCCTCCTCATTGCCTGTCTCCCTGACCGCCGGAGGAACAAAGGGTTTTTGAAAGGTTGCAGCCGCCTCCCTTGCCACTCCAAGCACACTGTAGCAATCCACCCGGTTGCTGGTGATTTCATATTCAAAAACCGTGTCATGAAGTCCCAGCAATTCCACTGCGTCCGCACCTTCCTCCGGACACGTTCCCTTATTTCCGAAAGCATCCACACCGTCTCTCTCCAGAATATATATTCCCTCCTCAGGCGCCTCCGGATACATGTTTCTATCGGAACCAAGTTCCTCGATGGAACACATCATACCCTCCGAAGGAACCCCTCTCAGCTTTCCGGCCTTAATCCGTATACCTTCCTCCGGCAGCGGACCTCCGTCATGCCCCCCTGCCACCTTGCCGCCGTCCAGTACCACAGGTACCTTGTCTCCCACCTGCACATTGTGAGCGCCTGTTACGATCTGGATTGTTCCCGTACCGATATCCACCTGGCACACAATCAGTTTATCCGCATCGGGATGCCCTTCTATGGAGACGATCCGTCCCACAACTATTTTCTCTAGATTTTTGTCTTTTCTCTCATACCCTTCCACTTTTGTGCCAGATAAAGTCATCGCATCGCAATATTCCTGATCCGTACAGGAAAGCTCCGGTACATACGCTTTAATCCATGATAATGCCGTATTCATGCGTTTATTTTCCTTTCCGAATATTCTGTCAAAATGATTGCATCAATTTTCACACCATATTTAAAATTGTCTGAGAAAACGGATATCGTTTTCATACAGAAGACGCATATCATCAATTTCATATTTCAAAAGAGCGATTCTCTCAAGTCCGATACCAAAAGCGAACCCTGTGTATTCCTCCGGATCGATACCGCTCATCTCCAGAACATGAGGATGCACCATACCACATCCAAGGATTTCGATCCAACCACTGCCCTTGCAGAATCGACAACCCTTTCCTCCGCATTTAAAGCAGCTTACATCCATCTCCGCGCTGGGTTCCGTGAAAGGGAAATGATGGGGCCTGAATTTCACCCTTGTTTCTCTTCCGAATAGTTCCTTCGCAAACTCTGCCAATGTTCCCTTTAAATCTGCAAAGGTGATATGCTTATCCACAACCAACCCTTCTATCTGATGAAAACAGGGAGAATGCGTCGCATCCACCTCATCGGAGCGGAAGACCCTGCCCGGCGCAAGCATTCTGATCGGCAGTCTGCCCTTTTCCATCTCGTGTACCTGTACACCGGAAGTCTGGGTGCGCAGAAGGATATCCCCTGACTCGCATGTGATATAAAAGGTATCCTGCTCATCCTTTGCGGGATGGTCCGCCGGAATATTAAGCGCTTCAAAGTTATAATAATCCTTCTCTACTTCGCTTCCTTCCACCACCTCATAACCCATGCCTACGAAAATTCTTTCCACTTCTTCCAGAGCAATGGTGTTAGGATGCCTGTGCCCTATCTGTGCCTTTCCGGCCGGAAGCGTTACATCTATGACCTCCGCCTTCATTCTGGCCTCCCTGAGGGCCCTTTCTATCCTGGACTTATGCTCCTCCAAAACCCTCTCAATCTCGGTTCTGGCCTCGTTAACCATCTGCCCAACCTTTGGCCTGTCCTCCGGCGCTACATCCTTCATGGATTTGAGTAAATCGGTGAGTTCACCTTTTTTACCCAGAATTGCCACTCGGATTTCATTTAATTTCTCGGCAGAATCACAGCCTGAAATCTGTGAAATAGCCTTTTCCCTGATTTGTTCCAATCTGGTTTTCATTTTTTCCTCCTCTTCCAGTTTCGTCATGCTCTTGCATGATATTTTCATCTTCAGGCCGTTTAAACTCCGGTTCCCGCAACAAAAAATCCCCTGCAGTTCTCTGCTGAAAACTGCAAGGGACGAATGACTCCGCGGTACCACCCTGTTTCCCACCGTCCAAAAAGGACGGCCGACTCTCCTACGCGCGTAACATGCGCCAACGGCCCGGACTACCGACACACTTTCTGAAAAAGCTGCCTTCCCCCAGGCGGCTCCGGTGGGAAATTCGCGGTTTATCTGAACTTAAGGAAGCTTTCAGCCGATGACTTCCTCTCTCTGCAAGAAAACAAACCCCTACTTTACACCTTCATTGCCTTTGGATTTCTTATTAATTTTATATAATACCTTCTTGTATTGAAAATGTCAAGGGAAAAATTTTATTGTAAATTCACTTATGCTCATTCAGATAAAGCTGCACCCTGTTTTGAATATTCGCACAAACTTCATCCACGCTCTTGTCCCCGGCAAAATAAGCCTCTGCCTCCTGGCTTATGATTTCCCTGATTGGTTTCGTGCGCAATGGAAACGCCCTGGTCTCCTCCAGCATTTTACGCACTCTGTCCACCTTTTCCTCCGTAAGCGCATAATGCTCATTCCTCTTGTTCGCAGGAATCTCTTCCCAAAATATCCCCATCCGGCCTCTTCCGGTAATGCTCCCGTCCGCCCGCACTATACTGGCTACAACTTTCCCTTCGGCAATCTCCTTTGCCGCCATGGTATCAAAGGCATTCTTGTTAGAAGGGTATATATAATCATTCTGCGCCCAGGATATCCTTGTCTGTTCCTCCTCCCCAAGCAAAAAACGTATGAATTCCCAAGCTCCTTCTTTGTATTGGGAAGCACTGCTCACCGCCATACGGGTATATGCTTCAACCCCTGCGCGGCAGGCATCGTCAAACAAGCACCCCACTGCCGTCATCCCTCTTGCCGACATCTCTTCCCTGTTTCCATAGATATTCCCATAAATATATAAACTGGACTGCATCGCACCAGACAACACAGGAGTATCTTTCCCGCCTCTGGATTGATACTGATGACACAGTTCCAGTATCCTCTTTAGAATCCCTCCATTCAAATCACAGGTTCCGTTTTCCCAGTCCACCATACCGCACAAGCTATCCGACGATTTCAGCAAGTCATTCATCAGCCCAGAAGTCGTTCTGGTATAAACCGAATTTCCCTCATATGCTTCCAACGCACTAACCAGCTCTTTCGCCCCCACAACATCTCCCAAGCCTTCCGAAAGCAGCACTTCGTCAACCCATATTCCCGCTGTGGGAAACAATACAATATTAACCCCATAGATTCCAGCGTTATCTTCCCCACGCCACCCGTCAAAAGTCGCAGGGAAATATTCCTCTTCCAAAACGCCGGAATCCTCCATATAAGGAGTCAGATCTTCCAGCGCCCCCTTAGCAATCAGCGCCATCGGATCATTTATTACCCCCAACACAAGATCCGGCCCCTTCCCCAGGACAAGCTCCATATCTGTCCTCTCCTGAAAATCCAAAGACTTTTCCTCTACCCGTTCCTCCACCACCACATAATACTCACCGTTTTCTTTGTTAAAGCGTACAATCCCTTCCTTCAGCCAGCCGGAGGTAAAAATACTGTCCTTCAGTGCTGCTGTTCTCAGCACCAACACCTTACGTTCCTTACTGATGTTCACGCGGCGCAATGTCTCCATCCTGTCGCCGCATAGCACCTGCGCCGTGCCATCTTCTAAAACCCGGAAATCCGATACCGCATCCGGAACATAAGTTCTTCCTGTGAAAGGCATAATGCATTCTTTCCTGCCCTCTTTCCTGTCACCTTCCCATATTCCCTCCTCATCCAGCAGCATAAACGAATCTCCGTTGGATGCCATAAATATTTCCCAAGTTCCGGTGTTGTCCATATCCAGCGTCACGCCCGTCCAGGATAACTCTCCCTGATCAGGATCAAGCGCCATAAGGTTCAAAAGCCCCTGCTGTGTCTTCCCCAGCAGAAGAATATCTTTTGTTCCCTTAACCCAGGCTCCGGTAAAACGCATCACTTCTTCACAAGTTCTCCGATACCGTTCCCCGCCCTCCCTGTCATAACGAATCACTTCGTTTAAGTATAGACAATATCCGTTCCCATCCTCATCCAGATACCAGTCACCCTGGCCATATTCTTCCGGAATTCTTTCCCATAAAGTTTCCTCTTCCCCTGATGTACGACAAAGATGCAAATTGATATATTTTTCGCCCGTCTCCGAATCCTTGTCACGGTATCCCACCAACTGCACAGGTTCATCATGATAAAACCTGGTTCCGGAAAGATAACCCTCCCTATCGTTTTTTATCCGGTTAAAAATCTGCTCCGATTCCATCTCTATGATATAGTAATCGTCATCTTCTTCCTCTTTTCCGCAGCCCGCCAAAAAAACAATCACCAAAAAAAAGATCCAAAAAAACATTGCTGTTTTTTTCCCCATTTTTAAATGTTTATCCATATGAATTCCTCTTCTATTCAGCTATAACGGCAATGATCGAAAAGCCATCCAGACTTTGGATGGCTTTTCGGTTTTCACTTCATCAATAACAACTTATGGCCGCCATGTAACATTTTTGCCATATGTCAGTCTTCCCCAATAACCGTTCAAAGAACACAATGCAAGAAGCCGATTACCATTCCTCCACAAGCCCACAGGGACATTCCAGCGCTGTATTGATCATATCATAACACCGACTAATGTATTTGTCAATATCAATGCACGCAAAACCGAAAAAATCAGTCAGCAGGGCTCCGGAAGATATTTCTTGCGCTCTGCAGGCTGCCATGATAAAATAAATCAGCAAATCATTATTGGATAGTTGAAAATAACTTCAAAGGAGGAATCATTTTATGATTAATTGGCTGCATCAAGAAGAAGGTTTTTGTGAAGGATGTTTTGAAAGTAAAGTATTTCATGACGAAGACGGTGACGAGCTGAGTATAGCCATGCAAAGCCCTGACTTGAGCGAATGTGCCGAAAAATGTGTCGCTGCATTTCAAAATCTGACTGAGTCTAACATCAACGAAATCTGTAAAGGAATCATAAATTGTGCAAAAGAAGGCGGCATCGACAACGATTTTGAATTACCTGAGCTTGAAAATGCCATTGATATTTTAAACTACTGCTGGTTTACCACGTTATATGTAAATATGTTGAATAAGGATGACGAAATTGCCTATGTTGTTGAAGGGGAAGGAGAATGGGGTGATGATATTGGTTTCGCCATAGAAAACAATAAGATAATTTATGTCGGCACCGATTATTTTGATTATATGAAAGACAGAAAGTAAGTTCCGGTTTATCAGGCAGATCTCAGGGGTGTAGACATACGTCCCGCTTTTGCGGAATATAAGCGAAGCTGGCCGCAAAGCGGGACGCGCAGATTAAGAGATATTTTTCCCCCAACGGGTTAGTGCCATTTAGATGATTCTTCCCTATACTCCCAGGTAACAGTGAAATCCTCCATCCACCGGCAAGATAACTCCCGTGACAAAAGTACTTCCCTTGGGACTGACCAGGAACAAAAGCGCTCCGATTAAGTCCTCCGGCTGCCCATATTTTCCCATAGGCGTGCTCTCAATAATCTTACGGCTTCTGGAAGTTGGCGTGCCGTCTGGATGAAAATGCAGGGCATGATTCTGCGGCGTCTGAAAAAAACCAGGTGCAAGCGCATTCACTCTGATGCCGCTCTTTGCGAAATAATTTGCCGCCCATTCAGTAAAATTGGAAATAGCCGCTTTTGCACCGGAATATCCGGGAATTCTGGTTAACGGGCCGTATGCTCCCATGCTGGAGATATTGATAATATTGGCATTTTCCTCACCAACCATGGCGGCGCCGAAAACCTGCGTGGGATACAATGTGCCATACAGATTCAAATCCAGTTCCTTTCTCAAATTCTCCATATCCGCTGTAAAAAAGTTGAGCATATCCCCTTCTGTGTCGGAAAATTGATCCTGAGGTATCTCCGCGCTCTTTACGGCACCACCAGCGCAATTGACCAGAATATTGATTTTGCCCCATTTACCCAGTATGACCTTTTTTGCTTCCTCCAGACTTCCTATGTCCAATACATTGGCCGCCACTGAAATGGCTTCTCCGCCTTCCGATTCAATGTCTTCTACCACCGGGAGCCCGTTCTCCACCTTTCTGCCCAATACGGCCACTTTCGCTCCGCATTTCGCCAGCGCTCTGGAAAACATTCCTCCAATCACGCCGCTGCCTCCTGTGACAACAGCCACCTGGCCTGTCAAATCAATTTGAAACGGTAATTCCATCTCTTTGTCCCTCCTATTCCGATTTTATCTGTTCATTTCAGTGCCCCTCTTCCAAAATCCTGTTTACGGACTCGAAATACTGATTTAAATACGCTCCGATCATAATAATATACATACAAAAATACATCCACAAGAGCACTATGATGATCACTGCAAGACTTCCATAAATGCCATAGGAATTACCGTATGTCACATAACTGGAAAACCCCCACGAAAAAATACTCCATACAACGGCGGCAAAAACCGCCCCTGGAATCTGCCCTTTCAGTTTTTGCTTTTTATTGGGCACATAGGCATAGACTGCGGCAAAGAGAAGCGTCAGCACCGCCCACACCAACAGAAATCTAAAATTCATAGCAAAGGATACCACCCGTCTGAGCCTGGGAACACGATACAGAATCAATGTAACCAGCTGATCGCCAAAAACCATGACAAACAGGGACAGAATTACTACAACCATCATCACTATTGTATAGAATGAGGCTATCACACGCACCACCAGATAATTCCGTTCCTCCTCCACATCATTTACAGCGTTCAAACCACGCATCAATGCCATAACCCCCTTGGAAGCGGACCAAAGGGTAGCGATTATTGCAATGGAGAGTATCCCGGCAGATCGATCGTAAATATCTGCAATCAGACTTTCCGCCACTGGGTCCACCAAATCCGGAAGCACATCCGTCACGGCCTCCACCAGATTTTCTTCCGTCAACGGCGTATACGGTATAATGGTACATATCATAATCAACAGCGGCACCACTGACAAAAAGAAAAAGAAAGCCGTACTGGCCGCAAAATCATTGATATTTTTCTTATTCATCTGTTTGGAAAAGTCCATCACAACCGATAAGATCCTGCGAATCACTTGTAAAGCTCCTATTCATAAATATTTTTGATGACGCAGTCTTCATAAAAATACAACAATATCTCCTGCGCCTTATAACCTGCCTGTGCCATTGCTCTGGCGCCGTTCTGGCTCATCCCCACACCATGACCATACCCGCCCCCGATTAAAGCATATCTTACCACATTTCCCTTCTCCTTACCAGTCTCAATGATAAAAAATGCACTGGGAAGCAGGGAGGGACAGGAAACCTTGCTGCCATCCTGCCTTTCCACTTTCGTGCTGCCGTCGTTTAATACATATCTGATGTTATGCTCCGTTATAACTTTTATCTTCTGCGTCGCGGTTTCAATCACAAGTTCATCTGCCACACCGCCGCTGCCACGGCTCTCCACATAAATATCCTTGATTTCATCCAGGCTTTGAATCTCCTCGCTGACATATTCCCCGTCTATCCAGGTCAGTATAAGCTGACTGTTGGCATCATAGCGCCTGCGAAGCACCGTCAGCAGATGCTCCGTATCCAACTCCTCCACCCGATACTGCCAACGATACCAGCCTTCCTCCGATTCAAAGTCATCCTCTCTCACGGTCCGGATATAATCGCTAAAGGCATCCTCATCCTTAAGCTTCTCTCCGAGTCCGCCGTCATTCCCCTTTTCCATTGCCGGAGCACTCAGCGCCTTTGCCTTCAGATATGTAAGTGTGGGCGCAATCTTCGTCTTCCAAACGTTACTGTCGCTGCCCACGCCGCAGGAAGTAGAATAATAGAATGTTCCCGCCAAATCTCCTGAATCCGTATACAAAAGCTGTCCATAAGTATCCTTAGAGGCAGTGGTGGTACTTTCCTGTTCAAGAATATTATTATATACCTGATAGGTAGTGCTGTCATCCACATGTGCGCCGTACTGAGGAAAACCCGCCTGTTCCATATGCCCGTAAGCATATGTCCTGGCGCAGATGGCCTGAGTCTTAAGCGCCTCGGAAGGATACTTGGAGGGCATCTCGCTTGGCACCACACTGTATAAGTATTCTTCCAACAGCACTTCATTGATCACCACAATGCCTTTCTCCGTCCGCAAAAGCTCCATCTGCCCTCGATAGGCAGGCGTCCCCTGACTGCGATGACAGTTAACCAGAGAAATTTTTCCTGTCAGTACATCGGGGACAATCCTGACTCGTTCTCCCTCAAAATACTCGCCGTCCATATCAAATGCCAGTTCTTCTCCCGCTGAATAGCTCTCCTTTTTCAGATCATCATAGGGACCATAAATCACCGTATACCCCACATCGCAGGTAAACACGGGGCGAGTGTGAAAACTGCTCTCATAGTCCGATGCCTGAATCAACACACGTATATATTCCATAGCCTCCTCTTTGGCCATAAGAACACCACATATTTCTCCGTTCTCCATACACAGGTCGGTAAAATTATAACCGAATCGAAGATCTCTCACGGTACACATTTCCAGACTGTCATACAGACGATATCCTTTGTAATCCTTGGCCAGAGGCAGTCTGCCATAGCCTTCCACTTCCACCCCCGAATCATCCGCACTCAATATTTTCCCATTGATCTTCTCCAGCTTGGGAACCACTCCCGAAACCCTTCCATCCCGCAATATTACATCAGCTACCTGTTCCCTTGCGGAGGGCTCCGGCTGATATAAGCGTTCATGACCTTCCTCGTCTGTTCCCATAACAGCCCAGGGATAGTACTCTCGTTCCCCATCCTGAAATACAGTAAGCCCTTCCCCATCCATTTCCATCACCCAGACATTCGTCAATATTCTGAGTATGGGAATCGGCGGCAGCGGAAAATCCTCGTCATCCCGCATATGTAATAATAACAAAAGCAATTTACCTAACAACAGTATCAGCAGCAAAAGCATACCTAAAAAACAAATAAAAACTTTTAACTGCATTCTTTGTGATTTACTTAATCCCCACTTGTCCCGATTCAATTTCCCTCTCCTGAAAAATATTTGTCATCCCAAAAAAGCAGTCCCTCAGGACTGCTTTCTTCTTCTGTATAAATACCCAAAATGCCGCCTCCTGCCTCTTGACTCCTAGCAATGCTAGGTGGGTAACCGCAACCAAGGCTTTTGCCTTCCCTTCCAATCCTCCACAGCGAGTTACCTCCTGTGAAGTGAGGGCTTGACAGCCACCTGGCGATATAGGAATCCCGTTGAAAGAAATGTAGGTTCAAAAATAAACAGAAGTTATCGCACATTTCAGGTTACTCTTATTATAACGAAAGTTAGGCAATTTTACAACAGTAAATTTTGTCAGAAGGTAAAAAAATGTGCAAAAAATGTCAAAATCCATACCATTTACTCCGCTTAAGGCAACAGTGCACAAAACGCAGTACACCATGTCACTCACCCATAACCCCACATCCCATTCTCCCGGATAAAAAAACCTTCTTTTTGTTTCACAGCAGGAAGGAGGAACACAACTACCAAAATTGAATTTTAGTCAAATTGATGTAATAAATAATAATATGCCAATATTTTTTGATATATTTTAAAATTGACAAATTATTGGAAGGTGATAAAATAAAATTTGTCTAAAAAATATTCAGGAGGGAAGTAACATGAAAAAGAAACTATTGATTCTTGTAACCGCCATTATGTTGGTTCTGGCAAGCTGCGGTGCCAAACCCACATTGGCAGAATGGGTAGAGGGGGATAAGGTTACCGAAACGGAAAGACAGCTCAACGAGTTATATCAGGGCAGCGGCATACGGGCAGAGTTTTCCATAGATGGCGATGACGTTCTGGTATTCTCCTGCATTTATGAGCAACAGCTTGATTTCAGCGGCGTGACCCAAGAGACGATCGATACCACATACGCAACCCAGTTGGATGCGCTCTCTTCCGCCATGGTTCCTATCTTCGCAGAATGCAAGGAAGACACCGGCGTAGATCTCAGCTGTATCCGTATTAAATTTGTAAACGCAGACGGAACTGTAATTTATTCCCGTGATTACACAAATTAAGTACATTTTTACTTACAAGATATAACAGGCTCACATGTAACCTGTATACCAAAAAGCTGGCATATTTATATAAATATGCCAGCTTTTTTATCTGTATTATACTAAAACCTCTATTTACGGCTTTCCATACACATCTTTTTCACCTCAAGAATACGCGCAAAAAAGCTGCCGCAATATACGGCAGCCCTTTTTCCTGGCTTTCCTGAAACAGACACTAAGCTGTCCTCAAGAAACAATAAAAACATATCTCAAACACTGTAATCAAACAGACACAACATTCAACCCCTGGCAATTACAGGGCTGACACCTCATTTACAATCTTCTTCAAAGCCTCAAGAGCCTCTTGGGGAAGCTTGTCATAGCCTTCCTTCTTGGTTGCAAAGCCTTCCACCGCATCCACACGGTTCTGCATTGCACCTTGAAGCGCCTTCACATAATCCTTGTCTGAAAGATCAGGCGTAAACCCTTCCCAATCCATGATCTCGATATCCTCGAAAGGTCCCCACTGCTTGAAGGATGCCTTCTTCTCCACTATACTCTCTAAAATTCCAAGGGTATCTGCAGGTTTCACCTTCTTTCCCATGAAATCGCCGGTGTTGATAATATAGCAGTCCACATTCTTCTCGTCAACCAGCTTCTTAAACTTCTCGTAGTCGTTTACCAGAGGATAAGTTCTGAACGGGTTTGCATAAGGAACAATACGAAGTGCATTCAAATCAGTACCTGCAGCCACACGCTCTGCCGTGGAAGTCTTGGTTGCAAGAGTAGCGCCCATTACGGATGCCAGAGCCGCACCTTTCAGTTTCACCACAGGCGGAATGGTAGGATCCTTCATGATCCAGAAAATAGCGTTGACAGGCGCATCAATCTTATCCACACGGTTGGGAGACCAGAGTTTTGATTTAATGGCACGTCCGTTGCCGTTTCTGATATCTTCAGTGACAAGCTGTACCTTTCCGTCCTCGTCCAGCGTTGCAGAACAGTTCTGAGCCGTCAGCAGATACTTGTTGTCAGGACAGCCCGTAGGATAATCTGCTGTCTTATCAAAATAAGTAGGCTCCAATGCCACGGATGCACAAGTATCGGTATTGATAATAAACGCATCGTCGTGAAGCACCTTGATCTCATACTTGCCGTCGTGCTTTGCATGCGTCAATGTGGACTTGCCTGATCCGGACAGACCATATACGGAAGCAACAAACTTGCTGCCATCCGCAAGCAGATACTCTTTCTGACCGCCGTGGCAGGAAGCATAACCGTTTCTGTTAGCCAATGCCCATGCCATCGTCAAAGTACCCTTCTTGTGCTCACCGAAATACTTCATGCCCAAGATTGCGGCACAGTTCTGCTCCGTATCAAAATAGCACAAGGTCAAAGGATCACTTAAGCAGCTGTAATCCACATCAGGGCTTTCCGTAGGCGCCCACTGAGGATTGGAGAAAATGTAGATATCAGGCTCCTTGCCGCCACCGATAGGCTGAGAATCCTTGTACATCTGCACATATTTGTCAGACATATACTGGAAGTTCAGCATCCAGTTGTAAAGCAGGTTCTCTTCCCCTTCCGGAATCAGCAGATGTGCCTTCGCCATAAATTCAGGATCCAGCCCGATATAGCACTCTGCATGATACATGGTATTCCAGCGGGTCTTGTAGATGGCATCCATAACCACCTTGTCCAGCTTTGTCTCATCTACGCCGGGTTCACCCTTGATACGACGCGCCTGAGCATAACGGCCGGTCACCGCGCCATCGTTAAAAAGCAATACCTTCGCGTCCCTCTCAAGACCGATCTCTTCAGCCCTGTATACCGGCATGTCGGTCACGATGGTTCCCGGAGAATTTTTTGCAAGATCATACGCCTCCTTCAGAGTGTTTACCTTTACTACGTTATTCCCGTAGAAAGCTCCCTCAATGATAGAACGAGTCCTGCTGAAACCAGGCTTACCTGCGCCGATCTCTGAAATCGGATAATACGCTTTTGTTGACATTATTCAACATCCTCCTTAATTTCCAGATTTTATTTATTATCTCAAATCTACATGGAAAAGTCAATAAACGGCTTATAAAATTTATATCAAATTATACCAACCTGATAACCGTCAGGACAGCTCCGCAAAAGCACAGTCCGCAGCTTATGCAAAACAATCAACAGCCTCGCTCTGGCCCAAAATAACAGTATTGTCAGCCCTGGTTTCCGCCCGCAGCCATGCTGCTTCCTCTTCCGTCAAATAGGGCGAAATCTTATTGTATACCTTTTTCTGATAATAATATAAAAGCATTTTGTCGGTCTGCGTCAGATATTTTTCATCAATTGCCTCCATGTCAATCGGCACCCATGTCAGTGTTTTAAAGTGCATAAACTGACCATACTCATTTTTCACATCATTTTCCGCAACCATCACATTTTCTATACGAATCCCATGGCTGCCCTCCACATAAACGCCCGGTTCGTTTGTGACATCCATTCCGGCTTCCAGAACCGCTTCCGCTGCCCCTTCCATATAACGCCACCGCAGCCCCTGAGGACCTTCGTGTACATTTAAGATATATCCCACACCATGTCCTGTACCGCACTTATAATCCAGCCCCATATTCCAAAGGGGCTGACGCGCCAGAATATCCAAATTCCGCCCGGTACATCCGTGAAGCCAACGCGCGGCGGACAACCGCAGCATCCCCACTGCCACCATGGTGTAGTGCAGCTTGATCTCATCGGAAATCGGTCCCAGAACAATGGTTCTTGTCACATCCGTAGTTCCACCCAGATATTGTCCTCCGGAGTCAACCAACAACAATCCCTCAGGCCCAAGCACCGCACAATTTTCCGGCGTGGCCTCATAGTGCATCATGGCGGCATTTTCTTTGTAACCGGCAATGGTTGGAAACGACAAGTCCAAGAATTCAGGGATTGCCCTGCGAAGCTTTTCCAGATATTCCGCTGCGGAAACTTCTGTGATTTCTCCCATGGTTTCCTGCCCTGCCAAAGCCCCCTGCTCTTCCGCCGCCTCCCGTACCAAAGGCTGTTTTTTGTCCAAAACCCTCTTGTCTTTGTCACTTTTCATTGCGTTTTTCAGCCAATATATAAACTTTGTAACTGCCACACTATCCTTGAGATAAATTTTTTCCATATTGGCCAGTTCCACAGAATTCTTGACTGCCTTCAGCTCTTCTGTAGGATTCTGCTTCTCCACAATCGTCTGATTTGAAGCCAGAATCTTATATAAATAATAACTGCAGTGACGACTGTCAACCAGGATTTTATCTTTGGATGGAATATTTTTCAGAAACTCCGCCACATCGGCATACGCTTCCACCAAAATCCCCTTTGATTCAAGATATTCCGTCACTTTTCTGTCCAGGGCACACTTTTGAATAAACAGCACGGCCTTTTCATTCGTAAAATAACCATATGACATGGCCACCGGATTACATTCCACATCACAACCCCTGATATTAAAAAGCCACATCAAATCATCCAGCTTTGTCAGCAGGAAGCTCTCCGCTCCCTCCTTTTCCACCTTTTCCATGACACGTTTCCATTTATCCTCAAAACGCATACCTGCAATCTCTTCATCCAGCACCATGACTTTCCCCCCAGGAAAAGCCGGCCTGTCTGTCCAAATTGTCTCCGCCAGATCTTTGTCATATACAAATTTAATCTTTTTATCGGTCAGCGCCTTCTCATACCTCTTTCCGTCCCCGGCTGATATGACCCGACCGTCAAACCCAAAAGTCTGTCCCTCTTTCATTTCCTTTTGCAGAAATTCTTTCATTGTGGGAACACCCTCATCCAACATGCGAAACAGAGTGACTCCCGTACCTGCCAGTTCACGCTCCGCCTGAATAAAATACCTGCCGTCCGTCCACAATCCGGCTCCGTCCTGCCATACAAGCAGCGTACCGTTGGAACCGGAAAAATTGCAAAAGTACTCCCGTACTTTAAAATAGTCGTTTACGTATTCCGAATTGTGAAAATCCGCAGTGGGCATCATATAAAAGTCAATCCCCTCCGCTTTCATTGCTTTTCTGAGCGCCTGCAGACGCTCCCTGATCACCCTGTTTTCCTGTTCCATTCTGTCCTCCTATTAAACGCTACACGTCCACACTAAGGGATGAAGTACCCTCGGCACATCCTGTTACAATTTGACCTTCAGTGTCTCAAAATCCATGGTCCCCACAATCGGTTTGTATTCACCCTGTTCACACGCAGCACATTCCTCCGTTGTAGCGACTTCCCCGTTGATATAGCTCACACTATATTTTCCCAAAGAATCCTGTTCCTCCTCATCGGGAAAACCATTCTGATTTAAATCATCAAAATTGCAGGTTTTTATCTGTACCACTAAATCCATGGTAAATTGATCACTTATTGACATATAACTGGTATATAAAATAGCCCCTGCGTAATCAGAATCATAATTCCTTAGACTGTTCTTTCCGGGACAATATTCATATCCCGCGTTTCCTCCCGCCCCATAGGCCCATCTGTCCATCAGCGTATACACCTTTCCGTCATGGTAGGTAAACATGCTTGTGTAATAGCCCAGGACACCTGCCACCAATTCAGGCGTCTCATCCTCATTAAAATAAATTAGGTCAAACTCCACATTCTCCACGGTTTCCATCGCACATAGCCTGCCCACCGCCTCATAGGCTTCCTGGTAACTATGAAACGCCCCATTCTTCCTGCCTTCCGACAGGTAATCTCGGATTTCAAAAATACTCAGATCTTCCACCTGCTTTGTCAAATTTTCAGACAGAATTTCCTCCAAAAAATAACTTCCGTCCTCATTGCCGTAATAAACGGCCGCAAAACTTGTGTCGCCATAGGTTTCAATTAAAACAATATCCGTAATGCCATCATAATTCACATCAAAAAAAGACACCGCATCCAGGCTGACAAATCCCTTTCCCTCAAGGCCCTTCGGCACATACCCGAAAATTTCCTTAAGTACTTTACCGTCCTGAATAATCTTCATGCCAAAATCCTGCTGACCTTCCCCTGGTGCAAACGGAACAAAATATACTTTTCCTTCATATGCGCTGAGTGAAGCCTCAAAAGTCTGTTCTGCGATGCAGTTATCGCCAAATTTTTCTCTATATTCCCTCTCCCTTGCAGAATTCAAAACTTCGGCAGCGTCTCCGGAATCCGCGCTCTCCGACTTTCCGGTATCATCCACCGCTTCCGGGCTCTCCGATTTTGCGGTATTGCCTCCGGCACCGGCATCTCTCACATCACTTCCCCCTACGTTACTTTCCTCCGGTAAAGGGGATACTGTGGCAATCGGCTCGATTCCGCTGGGAATTTCAATCTCATTC
>CAJTPN010000001.1:176014-196734 GCA_910578185.1 uncultured Acetatifactor sp. | reverse complement strand
AAAAGCCGTTAATCCGGCAAGGATAAGCATACATGGACACCATTTACAAATAAATGTTCCCAATGCAGTCCTAATTCGTTTCATTTATTTCGCAGCCCTTCCATAGATGATTTTTTACAAGTCCCTTCACTCCTTGACCATAGTCTCTTAACCTTTACATAATCCAACGGCCCTTGAAGTTCCAATTCTGTCACAGCCAAGTTTCAGAAACATCTCCAAATCCTCCAGCGTAGCCACTCCGCCCGCCGCCTTAATTTTTACGCCCAAACCGATATGTTCCCGAAACAGTTCCACATCCTCCCTGGTGGCGCCGTCCGTGCCAAATCCTGTGGAAGTCTTGATATAGTCCGCACCTGCATTGGTGACGGCTTTGCACATGGCAATTTTCTCTTCCTCCGTCAAATAACAGGTTTCCACAATCACTTTCAAAATGTGCTCCCCACAAGCAACTTTTATTGTACGGATTTCCTGTTCTACTTTTTCGTATAAACCATCTTTCACATCCCCGATATTGACTACCATATCGATCTCGTCGGCACCGTCCCGAATTGCCTGTTCCACCTCCGTAAGCTTTGCTTCCGTGACGCTGTACCCCAACGGAAACCCAACCACCGTACAAATAATCAGTTTGTCTCCGTATGACTCCCGAATGCGCTTTACATATGAGGGAGGCACACATACACTTGCGGTATGATATGCCACCGCCTCATCGCAAAGTTTCCGGATATCTTCCCATGTAGCATAAGCTTTCAGCTGTGTGTGATCCACCTTCGCCAACAATTCTCCGGCGGACATGGAATGCCCTTCTTTCATTGACATATCTCTTCTCCTATTTCAATTCCCGTCTGCGGGAACTTGTTCCTTTGCCTCCACTATTACGCCCTTTATCCGCTAAATACCCAAAAATTCCTTTACCACAAGCTTCATCTCATCCACATCACATTGTTTCCTGTGTCGTACCGGCGCGTTACGGATTTCCTCAATGGCCCGGGGTACCTTTACACCTGAGAGCCGCGAAAGTTCATCCACCAATTCAAAATCCCCCATGGCGGCATATTTGGCATCAATGGCTTCCATAACGCTTCTGGTAAACTTATAGGGACTTGCTGTAGATGCAATGATTGTCGTTGCGGCATCTTTTGTCCCTTCCCGATATTTTCGATATACTGCAGAAGCCACGGAAGTATGAGGGTCAATCACATAACTGCAGTCCCGGTACAGTCTGCCAATTTCCTCCGCAGCCTCCTGCTCAGCAGCAAAATCACCATAGAAATCCGACAATCTGCCCCCCATCTCCTCCGTAATTTCATATTTGCCCTCGCCGCTCAAAGCAGACATCAATTCCCGGGTCTTCTCAGCGTCATTTCCGGCAATCCAATAAATCAGTCTCTCCAGATTACTGGAGATCAGGATATCCATGGAAGGAGATGTCGTCAACACAAACTCCCTGTTTCTGTCATAGGTACCTGTACGGAAAAAGTCATAGAGCACCTTATTATCATTGGATGCACAGATCAGCCGACCAATGGGCAGCCCCATATTTTTCGCATAAAAAGCAGCTAAAATATTACCGAAATTACCGGTGGGAACCACCACATTCACCCGATCTCCTTCCTGGATTCTTCCCTCTTTTAAAAGCATTGCATATGCATACACATAATAACATATCTGCGGCACAAGCCTTCCGATATTGATGGAATTTGCAGAGGAGAACTGATATCCCTTCTCCTCCATTTCCTTTGCCAGCGTCTGATCGGAAAACAGTTTCTTCACCCCTGTCTGAGCGTCATCAAAATTCCCGTGAATTCCAACCACCAGGGTATTGTCCCCTCTTTGTGTCACCATCTGTTTCTCCTGAATAGGGCTCACGCCGTCCTTTGGATAGAACACGACGATTCTGGTACCCTCCACATCCGCAAATCCTGCCAGCGCCGCTTTTCCTGTGTCGCCTGAGGTAGCGGTGAGGATAACAATCTCATTTTTTACATTATTTTTGCGGGCAGCCGTTGTCATTAAATGGGGCAAAACAGACAAAGCCATATCCTTAAAGGCAATGGTCGCGCCGTGAAACAGTTCCAAATAATATGCGCCCCCTGCCTCCGCCAGCGGCGCTACAGCCTCCATGTCAAATTTGGAATCATATGCGCTGTGAATACAATTTTTCAGTTCTTCCTCTGTAAAATCAGTGAGATAAAGTTTCATCACCTCATATGCCACCTGACGGTAATCCATCTGCGCAAATTCCTTCAAGCTCTTGTCCAACATCGGTATGCGCTCCGGCACAAACAGCCCGCCATCCTCCGAAAGTCCTTTTAAAATCGCCTGGGAAGCCTTTACAGGCATGCCGTTTCCTCTGGTACTCTTATATAATATTTCCATAATAATCTCCTTTTGTATCCTTCTTTATGGGCAAGTATATCACAATTCAGCGATACACGCAAGACTGTGTAAAATACTGTCTTTGGCAACAGTTTAATGATCTGTCTAAACCTTGCATTGTTCCTATGTTATCTCTTCCCGAAATATCGCTGCAAAAAGCCATCCTGTACAAAGATGGCCTTTCGATTCTATATTACAATAAATTTAGATTTTGCTATATGTCATGTTTTTTCACATGCCACCAGCGCCATAAAACTGCTTGCAATCTTTTTCTTCATCCTTGAATCGCTCCTTTAAACATTTTATTTTATAAGGCCAGCGACCAACATCCACAAATTTGAATTTTGTTTTCTAATATTACCAGTCACATCATACTGAACTTGAAACGAACATATCTTTTTACAATCTTCACTTAAAAAACTCATGCCCTCCATGTGCAAATAAGAATTTTAAATTCTCATCAAACCATTTCATTTTAGTACTGTCCGCATATTTCCTGGCAGCAAAATACAGCGCTCCCTGGGAGATATCCTCTCCCTTCAAAGCACGCTCTACCGCCCGAATGGTTTCCTCCGTGACCTCCACCTTATAGTAAGCCCCATCGGACACGGGAGAAAACTGCGCTTCCCCGCTTTCCTTTTGAAATACCACCTCCGAGACTGTGTCAGGGAATTCATCACTGGCCATTCGATTCAATACCACATTAGCCACCAGCAATTTCCCATCTTCGTCCTCAGTACCTGCCTCTGCCTCCACAATCCGAAGCATAATCTCCAGCTCCTCCTCTGTCAGTTCATATACAAGCTTCTGTTCCAGAATGGAAAATCCGATAATCCTCTGCCCGGATATCTCCACATCCACAATACCCAGCCCGCCTTCTTCCCTTTCGTTCAGCGGTTCCATATGCCACTGTTTCTCCCGCGCCTTCTCCTCCAGCTCTAAAAGCCCCAGCTTCATGCCCTGTACCGGTTCCGCATACAGTCTGGCGGCATCCACTCCCTTCACACACCAGAAACAGGCTAAAAACACAAAGCTTATCAACACCAAAAACAATACCGCTTTTCTATACATTTTCACCCTTCCTTTCCCTGCCACCGCCATAAACCAGATGATTGCATGTCCGATATATCAATATATGAGGTTCGTCCACAAAATATATCTGATATTTGATTTTTTCCTAAAATAGAGGTATACTGTTTTATAGAAATTGCCGGAATAAGCAGAGAAAGGAGTCTATGAAAAAGTTAACCGATACGAAAAAAGACAATACGGAACATTTAGAAGGGGTATTTTCCGCAGTAAAGAAAAACGGAGAGATCTATTATCGTGCCTCTCTCACTTACAGACGAAAGCACATCAGCCTTGGAAGCTTTCCCACATCCACAGCGGCCAAAGCAGCTTATCTGGAAGGCTGCCGTATCCTTCGAGACATGGGAGTAACGCTTCACTCCTATCCGGAATCATCCCCTATCTCCTTTAGCAAATGGGTTTCCCTGTTAAATTTCCGGGATAACGGTATCTATTGCGGCAATCCCATCTATATTACCAAGAAACTATTTTATTATTATCTATCTCCCGCGCATGTATTAAAATTTGATCCTGACGATCTGTTCTATTATGCTTCCCACAAAATTATGTGCCGGGGCAAGCACTACTTTGTGACGGACCACGGCTCTCAGGTCAGTATTGTCACCCGTTACGGCATCAAACCCTATGCGGTAGAAGGCCGGGATTTCCGCTTTATCAACGGGGATTCAAATGATTTTCGACGTGAAAACCTGGAAGTTATAAATCGGTATTACGGCGTCACTTTGGAATACAAAAACGGACAGTATTACTATACTGTCCGCATCCACATCAATGGCAATTATCTGGTAGGCCGTTACTCATCCGAAACAGAAGCCGCCATCGCATACAACAAAGCCGCCGATATTTTGAAAAAAAACGGTGTCACAAAAAATTACCCTCAAAATTATATTGAAGAACTTTCCCCCAGAAAATATGCCGAAATCTATACAAGCCTGCATATTTCTCCACATGTCATGGAATATCATTCATAGCAAAGCCCATTTACTGCTCACCCACTGTAAAAGCTGTCATCCTGACAGCTTTTACAGCGCCATATAGGTTACGCAAGGTCTATTACAACACACTTATACAAACCCTGCAGGACCCATTTCATTTATTTATCCGCATAATTTACAAAACTGATATTCATATCCACATAGCCTGTAATTCCGTCCACTGAGCCTTCATAGCTGTACTGCCACATGGTAAATTTATATGGATAGTCCGGAATATCCGCCGCTTGGGACAGCCATACGTCATATGCCGTCAACTTTGACATATCAATCTCTTTGATCAGCCATTCCTTATTGCCATAGATCATTGTCTTGTAGCCATTTGCGGCAATGGTGTCCAGAAAGGCTTTGGCAATATCGGTCTTCTCCGCCTTTCCCAATCCATCCGTCCTGGCCGTATCATTGGGTATAAATTCCATATCGTAAGCTACCGGATAACTGATCTGATAATCCCACAGATTGTCAATCACCATATTGGCTTCTTCTACAGCTTCCTCCACCGTGACCGCCTGCGAAAAGAAATATACTCCCACTTCCAGCCCTGCTTCCACGGCGCGCTCTATGTTATCCTTAAAGTTCTCATCTATCATAAGCTGCCCTGTGCCATAACCTCTGGCCCCCACCCGCAGCATGACGAAATCAATTCCCGCTTTTTTCACTTTTGTAAAATCCACATAATCCTGCAGCTTGGAAATATCCACGCCCACAAAGGATGTTTTTCTTCCATTTTCATAATACTTCATCAGATTGGACTGACATACCAGCTTTGTGAAATCAAAATCATGTTTCGGCAGACTCGGGCTGATCTGAACCCACTCCTCACTGCCGTCCGCATATTGTATTAAAGTATGTTTGCCGTCCGTGGACGGATCATCTTCCACCACTTCAACCGGTGCTTCCGTGGGAAGCGGCTCTTCCGTCGGCAACGGATACATATCCCAAAAATCAAAATCTTCCGGTCTTAAAGTACCGCCCACCGGCAGTTCATCGACATCCGAACCTGTCCCGCCGTGAGACATACCTCCCGACACCTGCCCCGAAACATTCTGTTGTACAGGAATCTTAAAGGGATTTCCGTTTTCATTTATAAATAACACCACAATCAGGATCACCGCTACAAAAGTGGCTACCGCAATCACAGCCGATACCACAGTTGCAGCCATCCCCGGCCGGTCATCATAATCATCAGACATTCTCATGTGATCTGCCTCCTATTCCAGTTCCGCACCCTACTCCTTGTGCCCTTCCCGACGGAGCAATTTCCGTTCGCTTCGCTCTCGTAAATTCTCCCGGCACCAGGCTTCGACCAGGCTTTGGGTGCTGTCGCTTATTCTAAATTATTCAAAGAGACTTGATGGATTTCTTGGGACATTTCTCGGCACAGACACCGCAGCTCACGCATTTGTCCTGGTCTATCTTTGCATGAAAATCCGCAACAGCCACCGCCTGACCAGGGCAATTTTTTGCACAAATACCGCAACCGATACATCCTGTCTCACATGCTTTCATGGTGACAGGCCCCTTGTCGGTGGAACTGCATGCAACCGCATACTTTGCCTTATAAGGTATCAGCGATATCAAATGCCTGGGACACGCTTCCACACATTTCCCACAGGCCTTACATGCCTCCTTATCCACGACAGCCACTCCGTTCTCCACATGAATGGCTTCAAAAGGGCATACCTCCACACAGGTACCATATCCAAGACAGCCGCTGTCACATGCCTTTGGTCCACCTCCCGGCACAAACCTCATAATACGGCAATCCCGGACACCGCTGTAATCATAATCCTGCTTTACTTTATCACAGTCCCCCTGGCATGCCACAAAAGCAACCATTCGCTCGGAAGATTTGGCAGCCACACCCATGATGGCTGCTATTTTGTCACCCACTGCTGCTCCGCCCACAGGACAGGAGTTAACAGGCGCCTCACCCTTAGCGATCGCAGCCGCCAGGCCGGAACAGCCCGCATATCCACATCCACCACAGTTATTGCCCGGCAGCGCGGCCAGCACGGCCTCTTCCTTTTCGTCCACCTCCACCTTAAATTTGATACCGGCACCCCCTAAAAAGAGACCTACAAAGATTCCCACAGACCCTACAATGGCAGCTGCGGCAAAAATACCCATTATACTCATTTGTCCATCTCCCTTCTACAGCAATCCGGAAAATCCGCAGAATGCAATGGCCATCAGCCCTGCCGTCAACAGCACTGTGGGCATGCCCCGAAAAGGCCCCGGTATATCATTATATTCCAATTTCTCGCGAATACCTGCCAGAATCACTATTGCAATGGTAAATCCCACAGCCGTGGCAAATCCGTTTACAATACCTGCCAGAATCCCATACTCCTTCTGCACATTTGTAATCGCCACTCCCAAAACCGCACAGTTTGTAGTAATCAAAGGCAGATAAACCCCCAACGCCTCATACAAAGCAGGCATCGCCTTGCGCAGAAACATCTCCACGAACTGCACCAACGCTGCAATCACCAGAATAAACACAATGGTCTTCAGATACTCCGCATGCAGGGGCTGAAGAACAAATTTATAAATTAGACCGGCCACTGCGCTGGCAAGTGTAATGACAAAGATAACCGCCGTCCCCATACCCGCAGCCGTATTTGTCTTTTTCGACACACCCAGGAAAGGGCATAAACCCAAAAACTGACTTAGCACCACATTGCTGATCAGGGAGGAGCTGATCAATATAACCAGTAATTCTTTCACACTTTCCATTTACTTTCCCTCCTTGCCCAAAGCTTCCTGACCGCCGGTCTGCGCATTTGTATCATAAAATCTCTTTCCACAACTTGTATCTGAACAATGCGCACAGTCTTCACCGCACCCGGAACCGATCTTTTCATAGCTTTTACCGGCCTTTTTTCTGATTCCCTTCACATAATTTTGCAGCGCCACCAGTGCAGCAAGCACAAAAAACGCTCCGGGAGCCTGACCAAAGATACGTACGGGTTCAAAGGATTCCGGCAGTAATCCCAATCCAAAGAGCTCTCCTGCGCCCAGTAGTTCCCGCACCGCACCGATACAGGTCAGCGCAACGGTAAATCCCAGTCCCATACCAAGCCCATCAAAAAGAGAGGGTATTGGCGAATTTGAGTAGGCATAACTCTCCGCCCGCCCCAGAATGATACAATTTACAACGATCAAGGGAATGTAAACTCCCAGTGATTTGTTCAATGCCGGGATGTAAGCCTCCAGCAAAAGTTGTACCGCCGTCACAAAGGAAGCGATAATCACAATGAAAGCAGGAATTCGCACCCTGTTTGGAATAATTTTCCGAAGAAGGGATATAATCAGATTGCTCAGTGCCAGCACCACCATAGTGGTCAACCCCATCCCCAATCCGTTCATCGCTGAAGTCGTGACAGCAAGTGTTGGACACATTCCCAACATCAGCACAAAGGTTGGATTTTCCTTTACGATTCCGTTGTAGAGTCTTTCTCCCACTTTATTCATTGCCGTCACCCCCTTTCAGCAAGTCCTGTGCAACCTTCAGACCTCCGTTCACCGCATTTGTGATAGCCCTGGTGGTCTTAGTTGCACCTGATATGGCATCAATCTCATTTTCGGCCGCGGCTCCTGTCTTGGTATAAACAAAGCTCTCCACATGCCTGTCATGGAACTGAGGTACCAGCAAGTCAGGAGCCAACATACCAAGCCCCGGCGTTTCCGATATTTCCAGAATGGAAATATCATTGAGTGTTCCATCCCTTGCAACACCCAGATACAACACAATATTGCCGGAATACCCCTGTGTGGAAGTGGATTCCAGCACATACCCCAGAAGGCTCCCGTCACCTCCAAGTGCTTCATAGACACTGCCTATTTTGACTCCCGATCCGGAAAGTTCTTCCGCCAACGCCGCATCCGGAGTATATTCCAGCATCTGAAATGATTCCGCAGAGCCGAATACCGCCTTACATGCCTCCTGCACCGCTTTTTCCTGCTGAATTCGGATAGGATCCTTGGTCAGCTCATATACCACCCCAAGCAGTAATCCCGCAAACAAGGTAATGGCAAAAAGAATTCCCGCTTCTTTTAACATTACGCTCACATCACTTTTCTCTTTCAAGGCGTTTCCCTCCCTTCCGGTATCCGAAAGCTTTGGGCTTCGTATATTTTTCTATTAAGGGCACCAGCAGATTTCCAAGAATAATCGCATAGGAAACGCCTTCCGCACCAGGGCCGAAGATTCGAAAAATTCCTGTCAATAACCCCAATATCACTCCAAAGACATATTGCCCCTTGACCGTGATGGGTCTGGTTACATAATCGGTTGCCATAAAAAATGCTCCTAGCATCAGACCGCCGCCGGAAAGCTGTGCCGCCAGATACGCCGGCTCCGTACCACGTCCCCCAAAAAGAATCACAAATAAAGTAAACGTTGCTATGTAACTTCCTGGAATCCTTAAGTCTATCACCCCAAGCGCCAGCAACAGACAGGCTCCCGCCAACAATGCCAGCACGGAGGTCTCCCCGATGGTGCCACTCACACGCCCTGTAAACATATCCAGAACATTCACCTGCTCCCCAGCCTTAAGAGCCGCCAGAGGCGTAGCCCCCGAATATGCATCACAGTCAAAGGCGGTCATGGCCCCAGGGAAAGAAAGCAGTAAAAAACATCTGGCGCCAAGGGCCGGATTCATAAAATTCTGCCCCAGGCCTCCGAATAAAAGTTTAACCACCAAAATGGCAAAAACACCGCCCAACACTGCCATCCAAAGAGGAATTGTCACAGGTAGATTCAGAGCAAGCAACAGCCCTGTCACCACTGCGGACAAATCCGTAACCGTCATCTTTTTCCTGTATAGTCCAAATAAAACCTCCGTCGCAACGGTACTCCCCACAGTCACCAGAATCACGACCAACGCCCGTGATCCAAAATTATAGATTCCGAAGCCAGCGGCAGGCATTAATGCGATGATCACCGCCAGCATCAGGCCGCTTATAGTGACTTTGGATCGGATATGAGGATTGGACGATACTTTATACAATTCACTCATAGATTTTTCTCCTAAATTATTGTTCCGTCATGCGCCGCTCATTTTTTCCTTTTGGCCAGCTGCAGCTTACGCATGGACTTTATCTGTTGTGTCAAAGGTCTCCTGGCCGGACATACGAAACTGCAGCAACCGCACTCGCAACACTCCATTCCGTAATTCTCCACAAACCCATCCTCGTCAAAATGCGCCGCATAATCTGCCAGTCTGCTGGGGATAATCCTGCCAGGACAAACCTCCACACAGCGCCCGCAGTTGATACAAGGCCCGGGTTCCATGGCGGATACTTGATCTTTGGATAATGCTAACAATGCCGTAGCCGTTTTGGTAGAGGGGACATTCAATCCAAACATGGCAAACCCCATCATGGGTCCGCCGCAGATGATTTTCTCCGGCTCCCCTTTGAAACCTCCTGCCGCCGCCAGAATCTCATCATAACCTGTTCCGATTCTCACCCTGAAATTGGCCGGATTCACCACGGCATCTCCTGTGACGGTGACTATCCGTTCCATCAAAGGCCTGCCCTCTGTAACAGCCCTGTATATAGCCACAATGGTGTCCACATTATTCACCACGCAGCCAACATCCGCCGGAAGCATCTTGGAGTTGATCCTTCTGTCCGTCACCGCATAAATCAGCTGGCGCTCCCCGCCCTGAGGATATTTGGTCTTTAATGCCTTTACGCTGATCCGACCATCCTCTTGCGTTGCCTGCCGCAACCTTGCGATACAATCCGGTTTGTTGTCCTCCACGGCCAAAATCCCCCTGGCATTTGGAAACAGCTTCAGGATCACTTTCAGTCCTCCCACCAGCTTTTCCGTGTCTTCCAGCATCCTGCGGTAGTCGGAAGTCAGATAGGGCTCACACTCCGCACAGTTAGCGATCACATATTCAATCTTGTCAGGTTCCTTGGGAGACAGCTTCACATGGGTTGGAAAACCGGCTCCACCCATTCCCACGATTCCCGCCTCTCTGATCGCATTTATGATTTCTTCACGGCCAAGCTCATCCAAACCTTTTCCGGGGGGACAAAATTCCGTCTCTTCATACAAGCCATCATTTTCCACCACAATACTTGTCACCATATCGCCAGTGGCCACACGCCTGGGTTCAATCCCTTTCACAGTACCGGATACGGATGCGTGAATGGGTACCGAGACAAACCCTCCCGCATCCGCTATCTTCTGCCCCACAAGTACCCTGTCGCCTTTGGCTACAATGGCTTCCGCCGGCGCTCCAATATGCTGTGATAAAGGATATACCAGCACCCCTCCCGGCGTAACATCCGAAATAGGCTTATCTTTGGACAAATCTTTTCCGTCATACGGATGTATCCCTCCCAAAAATGTCAATTTTGCCATATTTGTCTTAAGTCCTTTCGCACTTTTTTCTCCATAAATTAAATATACTATTTTTTTTACCAAAATACTACTGTAAATTTAAATTTTATGCTATGATAAAAATGGAAACAGAAAATACCATTTGGGAGGCTGACATGAGAATTTCTGAGGAAACATTGGATAACTTTTCGATCTCTTATCCCCTGGAGAGACTGGCGCCCTTGGAACGTATCCTTTTTATTGATATTGAGACCACTGGCTTTACCGCAAAATCATCTTATCTATATCTGATCGGATGTGCTTATTACCTTGCGGGAAAATGGCGGACAATTCAGTGGATGGCTGAAAATTATAATCAGGAAGCCGATATTTTAAAGGCCTTCTTTCACTTTTCAAGACTGTACCGCTATCTGATCCATTTTAACGGAAATAATTTTGACTTGCCATTTATCCTGCAGAAATGCGAGCTGCTGTCGCTTCCCTATCATTTTGACAACCTTCAGGGAATTGATTTGTACAAGAGAGCAGCCCCCTATAAATCTTTTCTGAAACTCCCCAACTGTAAGCAGAAAACCCTGGAGCATTTTCTTGGGGTTGACCGAAAGGATGTCTTTTCCGGAAGCGAACTAATTGGTATTTATCACGATTATATCAGCAATCCAACGGAGTTTTCAGAAAACGCCCTTCTGCTCCACAACGCTGACGATCTGAAGGGAATGTTGGAGATTCTCCCCATACTGACCTATTATGACTTATTCAACGAACCTGTGAAAGCGAGAAAGGTTCAGGCTAACTCATACAAGGATGTGAACGGTGTCAAACGCCGGGAATTGCTTATCATGTTCGGCTTGGATACGCCCCTGCCCAAATCCATTGCCGCCAATGCCAACGGCTGCTATTTCCGTGGCACAGGCACAGATTGCTCCCTGAAAATTCCCATCTACGACGAAGAACTAAAATATTTCTACTCCAATTATCACGATTATTACTATCTTCCTGCAGAAGATGTAGCGCTTCATAAATCCGTTGCAGGATTTGTGGACAAAGCTTATCGCATCCCTGCTTCCGCCGCAAATTGCTATACACGAAAAATGTCCGCTTATCTGCCCCAGTGGGATGTGGTATTTGAACCTTTCTTCAAACGCGATTATAAAGGCCGCGAATACTATTTTGAATTGACAGATGAACTAAAGAAAAACCGACAGGCATTTTCCACTTATGCCACACATGTACTGCATATGATCAGCGCTTATTAGGAACTCAATTTATCACGTTACACCCAAAACCGTCCGCAATCATGGGGCGGTTTTGGACGCCATATTGTCCGCCTTCACCGGAAGACAAATGAGCCAATGGTAAACACCACAGGCCATACCCTATTTTTAATTAGTCACAAATGAATGTACCTTCTCCCCAGCCAGTCCGCTTTTCCTGAATGTATCCACCGCGGTGTTAAGCTCCTCCTGTGTACCAAAATACCCGTACCACGATACCTTTTCATTTATGTAAATTTCCATCATATAGTAAACTCTTAAATGATACGCTTTTAATCCTGCCTGATGCATTTCACTTTTTATAACCACTTTTTCAATATCCGTATTTCTGATTATCCGGCACTTTCTCATTTGGCGGAAGTAAGAATATCCCTTTCCTATACAGGCTTTTGAAGCATATGCCTGAGGGACCCCCCAATAAGAAAACCTGCCCGCATCTTCTCCTGAAAATTGGCCTGCAAAATCCTCTTTATCCGAAGGCAGCGGCAGCTGTTCCGAAACGGAATCCAGAAGAGATTTCAAATATTGTATCCTGTAATCAGATATCCACCACAAAAACCATATGACAACAACGGCGAACAAAAACATAACCACTCCAAAGCTTTCCAAACCGTCCAGGAGCATAATAAGCGAAAAGCCTATATATGCCAGCAATGGAATCGTAAAAACAGCAGCAAAAATCCTGGAAACACGACATCGGTCTTTCAGCCGCTTTTCCTCTCCATGAAACCACTGTTGATACAACGGCGTTTTGGCAAGTTCCTGCAGCAAAAGTTTTTGCGCCTTTCCTGCCCTCCTGTCTTTCAGCAGCAGCAAAACCATCACGGCTATAACAGCAAGAACTGCGCCCAATCCGATGATCCCCATGGTCACACAGAAATCCGCCATAATAGAATCTCCCTCCGCCAAAAACTGGCCTCTCCGTATTTTTGCAAATGCCATAAGCGCTATGGACAATACCATGAAAATAACCAAAATGACATATACAAACTTACTTGTCTTCTTTTTCAACTGTTACCTCCTTTCAAAACCTGCGTTTATTCCTGACACCAAATACAACACTCTCTGCCTGTACCCCAGTAAAAACATATGGATAGCGCATTATGTAACTTCAGCCCATTACACCTTCCTAAGAAAGCGTGTACAAAAAAGAGAAAGCTGTTGCTCCACAGATCTCACTCCATTTTGCAACAGCCCTTTCTTATGTTCCTTATGGTTTCTGATAAAAGAACGAATTCTTCCTCTCATAGCCGATTTCTTTATAATTGATGATTTGTTCTGTACTGCCGATAAAAAGCACTCCACCGCTTGTCAAGGATCTGTAATACTTTTTGAAAACCTCGTCTTTTGCCTCTTCAGTGAAATAAATCAGCACATTACGACAGACTATCAAATGACATTCTGTTGGATAAGTATCTTTCAAAAGATTATGTTCTTTAAAGTCAACCCTTCCTTTAATTTCATCCGCAATCTTATAGGAAGGCCCTACTTTGGTAAAAAACTTCTTCTTGAATTCCTCCGGCACAGCCGCTATACTCTTTTCGGAGTACAGCCCGGCCTTTGCCTTCTCAATAACCTGTTTATCCAAATCCGTAGCGTGTATTCTGATATTTCCCATGGGCAAATGCTTTGAAAATGCCATTACCAGAGAATATGGTTCATCGCCTGTAGAACAGGCGGCGCTCCATATCTTTAAACTTTTTCCAAATCTGCGAATCAACTCCGGAATAATCTGCTCGTCCATTAACTTCCACTGTTCAGGATTCCTGTAAAACTCGGAAACATTAATGGTAATATAGTTGACAAATTCATCAAACAGGGATGGTTCCTTCTTCAATCCGGATACGTACTTATCATACCCCTCTATCTTGTGCTTGCTAATCAGAGTATCAATACGGCGCTTCATCTGCTTTTCTTTATAGCAGCTTAAATCAATTCCTGTCAATGACAGGACTTCCTTTTTAAAGTACTCATAATCATATGCCATAGCAGTTACCATCCTGTTTTTATTACTGAGCATCCTCCTCAGCCTGGGCTGTGATCACCGCATCAATATCCACAGAAACTTCATCCTCATCTGCCTCTGCTTCCGGCACAGCCATCGCTTTCACGCTCAAAGAGATTTTTCTGTCATTCTCATTAAAATCCACTACCTTTGCAGTTACTTCTTCGCCGGTCTTTAATACATCCGAAGGCTTTTCCACATGTTCCTTGGAAATCTGGGATACATGAAGCAGTGCGTCAATTCCGGGCTCCAACTCCACAAACGCGCCAAAGTCCGTCATTCTTGCAACTTTTCCCGTTACGATACTTCCCACCGCATATTTGTCCGCCGCTCCCTTCCAGGGATTAGCATCCTCAAATTTTAAGGAAAGCGCTATCTTGCTTCCGTTGATCTCCTTGATCAATACCTTTAATTTCTCGCCAACCTTAAACACCTTCTTGGGATGCTCAATACGTCCCCAGGACATTTCTGAAATATGAAGAAGACCATCGGCGCCGCCCAAATCGACAAACGCACCAAAATCAGTGACGTTCTTAACCACGCCTTCCACCACGTCTCCCTCATGAATCCTTGCAAAAAGTTCCTTCTGCATTTCCGCTTTCTGTGCTGCGATAAGCTGTCTGCGATCACCAATATACCTTCTCCTCTTGGGATTGTACTCGCTGATCACAAACTCAATTTCCTGTCCTGCATATTTATTCAGGTCTTTCTCATAGGTATCCGAAACCAGGCTGGCAGGAATAAATACGCGGACTTCCTCCACGATAACGCTCAAACCGCCTTCCAGCACCTGTGATACCGTTGCCTTAAGCACTTCCTTATTATTGTACGCCTCTTCGATCCTTTTGTTCCCTCTGTCAGCTGCCAGACGCTTGTAAGTCAACACTACCTGTCCTTCGCCATCATTCACTTTTAAGACCTTCACTTCCATGGTATCGCCGGGCTTAACCACCGATGCAAGGTCAACACTGGAATCATTGGTATACTCGTTCTTGGCAAGAATACCATCCGACTTGTACCCGATGTTCAATACGATTTCATCCGGCTTGACATCGATGACTGTACCTTCGACTACCTCTCCTGAATGTATTGTCTTAATAGAATTTGGATCTTCCAACATTTGTTCAAAAGTTAATTCTGACATAATTTTGAACCTCCTCGATTAATTTATTTGGGGTGGAAGCCCCTGCAGTAATACCCACCAGTCGAACAGCTTTAGGTAAATCTAAATGCAAGTCATCCAGTGTCTGTATAAAATAGGTATGCACACATTCCTCACAGCAGATCTCATAGAGCTTTCTGGTATTGGAGCTGTGCTTTCCTCCTATTACGATCATAACGTCCGCCTCGGCCGCAAGCTTCCTTGCGGAACGCTGGCGTTCTTCCGTTGCGTTACATATAGTATTAGCCACATTAATATTGTAACCTTTTTTTTCTAAAATTTCAACAATATTATAAAATTTCTTGTAGTTAAATGTCGTTTGAGCGACTACACAAATTTTTTTCCCCTGTGGAGGTATGAAGTTTTCGGCTTCCAGGGTGTTTTCCAGAACCGTAACCGTTCCTTTGCACCAACCCACAATGCCCTCCACTTCCGGATGTCCCGCATTACCCACAATGACAATGTGGTTTCCAGCTATACTTTCCTGCTCCACCTTCTTTTGTATCCTGGCAACAAACGGACAGGTGGCGTCAATACACTCCAATCTTTTCTCTTTCAGAATATCATAGATATCTTTGGGAACTCCATGCGCACGGATCACAATACTGGCCTGCTGCTTTCCGGGGTGTGCCTGTGGCCGCCCTCTTTCCGCCCCATCCGCTTGTCCCGAGAAATTCTCCTGTGGTGAATTTCCCGGCAACCTTAGCAGCTCCTCTTTGGTCTCCAGCACGCCGACACCCATCTTCGCCAAGTCCTGCACTACTTCCTCATTGTGAACAATGGGGCCATAGGTATATATATTTTTCCCGTTTTTCAGCTGTTCATACACGGTATCCACCGCACGTTTTACACCAAAACAAAACCCGGCGCATTCCGCAAGCCTTACTTCCACGGAATTTCCCAAATTCATAGATTCTTCCCTGGCTACGGGGCCATCCGCTTCCGAGGAGCTTCTTGGTTTCAAAGAGTCTTTCAAATCCCGGGCGCTTCCTCCCTCAACGAAGCCTTCCGGTTCCACAAAATATTCCGTTTTCAAGAAGTTTATCAATTTCATATATTTATTCTTACCTGTCTCAGTTGTGGAAATTTTCTATCTGTCATGTTGGCATAAACCGGAGATAACCTCGATCACCTGATCCACCGTCATATCTGAAGTATCCACCAAAACCGCATCCTCCGCCTGCTTCAAGGGCGATTCCTCTCTGTGAATATCCCGGTAATCCCGTTCTTCAATATCCTGCAGAATCTTGTTCAACTCTCCCTCTTGGCCCTTGGCGGCAAGCTCGTCATATCTTCTTTGTGCCCGCACCTGACTGCTGGCAGTCAAATAAATCTTAAGCTGCGCGTTCGGCAGCACACAGGTACCTATATCCCGCCCGTCCATGATGCAATCGCTCATTGCCGCAAGCTCCTTTTGAAGTTTCCGCAGCTTTTCGCGCACCTGCGGAATGGGACTGATGACAGATGCCGCATTTCCGACTTCTTCCGTCCTAAGAAAGGGATTCACGTTTTCTCCGTTCAAAAGCACCACCTGTTCGCCGTTCTCATATCGAATTGTGATACTTGCCTGCTCACACTTCTCCACAATTCTTTCCATATTGTCAAGAGGTATCTGCTCACGCAGCATATACAATGCCATAGCACGGTACATGGCTCCCGTATCCACATAGATCAATCCCTTTTTTTTTGCCACTGCTCTGGCAATCGTACTTTTGCCCGCTCCCGCAGGCCCGTCAACCGCTATGTTATAGCCCATTTACCAATCCTCCCGATATTATCTTCCGACATTTGTTAGACACACCGTCATCCTCTGCCGGCCAAATATCCCGTAGACCATGCGATCTGCAGATTAAAGCCTCCTGTCAGCGCATCCAGGTCCAATACTTCACCTGCAAAATACAACCCTTTTACCTTCCTGGATTCCATAGTAGAAGGATTTACATCCCGGACATCAATACCGCCCCTGGTAATCACCGCCTCCTGAAACCCCCGCAAGCCTGTCACAGTAAGCGGTAATGCCTTGATCAATTCCACAAAATCTCTGCGTTCCTCCCTGGTTATCTCGTTTACCTTTTTATCAGGATGAATTCCCGATAATCGTATCATCACAGGAATCAACTTTGCAGGAAATAATTTCCCCAGAGCGTTCTTAAATTGTTTGTTCTTATTTTCTTCCAAATCTCGCACGAGACGCCTGTCAAGCTGTTCCATATCAAGAGCCGGCTTTAAATCTATATAAAGCATGTTTTTACCGTCCGGAGCCTGGTTCTTAGCTCTTTTCTTATTTTTCGTTCGCCCGTAAAAACTGCTGGCTGATAAAATCAAGGGGCCACTGACTCCAAAATGCGTGAACAACATTTCCCCAAATCCCTGGTATAACTCTCTTCCGTCACAAAGAAGCCGCACTGAGACATTTTTGAGCGCCAATCCCATAAGGCTGCCGCACCAGTCCTCCGCCACCTCAAAGGGAACCAGCGAAGGTACGCATTCCGTCAACCGATGCCCTGTATCCTGTGCAAAGCGATAACCGTCCCCTGTGGAGCCGGTGGAGGGATAGGAAAGCCCTCCCGTACAGATTATACAGCGATCCCCAGAAAGTATCCTCCCGCCGGACAGCCTGACACCTTTCACACGGTATTCTCCTTCTGCTATTATGCCCTGCACGTCCAAGGCAGCTCCTGACTTCCCGCCTTCCGCATCCTCAGTATCGTCCAGCATAAGTCCTATTACTTCCGTATTCAGAAGAATCTCCACACCGAGTTTTCTCAATTCCCGTTCAAAGGCAGCTATAATATCTGAGGAGTGATCCGACACGGGAAATACTCTTCCGCCCCGCTCCGTCTTCAGAGGACATCCGGCCTGTTCCAGGAAACGCATAACTGCCTGATTATCAAAACCATAAAAAGCACTGTATAAAAATTTGGGGTTCGTGGGGACATTGGCAAAAAGAGTCTCCATATCCCCGGCATTGGTTACATTGCATCGGCCTTTTCCCGTCAGAAACAGCTTTTTCCCTAATTTTTCATTCTTTTCCACCAGACATACGCTGTTGCCGGCACTCGCCGCCGCCACGGCAGCCATCATACCCGCAGCACCGCCGCCCACAATCACCACTCTGCTCAAAAGCCATCCTCCCGTGACACATACTGATATGGAACAACACGGACTGCGCAACAAGTGTACAGTCCGTGCTGAGAATAAGGCCGCGCAAAATCGCTCACCCTACCCTGACAAACCTCATTAAACCGGGTATGCTCCGTTTTTCGTGTCTGCCTGGGTCATATCCACCTTGTCCTGCTGTGCCTGGCGATACTTGAAAAAGTCCGTGGCAACCTGAGGGAACAAAGCATAGCTCAAAACATCCTCATCCTGCTGTTTCCACTCGCTCATCTCGGACTCAAGCTTACTCATCTCGTTATCAAGCATATCAGCGTAACGGCAGGTAATCCTGGTTTCTCCGGGTATAACCTTATCAATAATTTCCTGATTCATAGGCTTCACAGTCTGGCCATATTCACCGCGCAGCACAGCCTTTGTCTCCTTGGTAGCCATCTTATATCTCTCACCCATCAGTACGTTAAATACAGCCTGGGTTCCGACGATCTGTGAAGAAGGCGTAACCAAGGGGGGCTCACCCAGATCTTTACGAACCTGAGGAATCTCCTTCAGCACATCATAGTATTTGTCTTCCGCATTTTGTTCCTTCAACTGGCTCACCATATTGGAAAGCATACCGCCGGGTACCTGATAGAGCAGCGTCTTAATATCCACGCCCATCACCTTCGGGTTCAAAAGTCCGCTCTTTAAGCACTCATCCCTGTAAGGACGGAAATAATCGGCGATCTCTGCCAGAAGATTCTGATCAAAGCCCGTATCATAAGGCGTATCCCGGAAAGTCTCGACCATAACTTCTGTTGCAGGCTGTGAAGTTCCCATTGCAAAGGGACTCATGGCAGTGTCAATCACATCCACACCTGCCTCCACCGCCTTTAAGTATGTCATACTTGCCACACCGGAAGTATAGTGTGTATGGAGCTGAATGGGAAGCTTGGTAGCGCTCTTCATGGCGGAAATCAGCTCGGCTGCCCTGTAAGGAACCAACAGTCCTGCCATATCCTTGATACAGATGGAATCTGCTCCCATCTCTTCGATCTTTTTCGCCATATCGGTCCAATATTCCAGCGTATATGCATCGCCCAGGGTATAAGAAAGCGCAATCTGCGCATGTCCTCTACCTTCCTGTTTCTTCATTCTGTTGGTGGCATTTACTGCCTCCTGCAGATTCCTCAGGTCGTTGAGACAGTCAAAAATACGAATAATATCAATACCGTTTGCAATGGACTTCTGCACAAATGCGTCCACCACGTCATCCGCATATGGTCTGTAACCCAAAATATTCTGTCCGCGGAACAGCATCTGCAGTTTCGTATTTTTAAAGCCGTCGCGCAGTTTGCGGAGCCTATCCCATGGATCTTCCTTCAGGAAACGAAGGGATGCGTCAAAAGTCGCACCACCCCAGCACTCCACGGAGTGATAGCCTACCTTATCCATTTTCTCCACAATGGGAAGCATAAATTCGGTTGGCATTCTGGTTGCAATCAAAGACTGATGCGCATCACGCAATATGGTTTCCGTAATTTTTATCGGTTTCTTTGCTTGTTCTGACATTTACGAATTTCCTCCATTTTTACATGTAAGGAAGAACGGCGTTGCCGCGTTCTTCCGCCAATCTATACTCATTATCAAAATACGCCGAAGATCGCCATGAAGGTGCCCGCCGCAACAGCAGTTCCAATAACACCCGCCACATTAGGTCCCATAGCATGCATCAACAGGAAGTTGGTGGGATCTGCCTCCGCGCCTACCTTCTGTGATACTCTGGCTGCCATGGGCACTGCGGATACGCCTGCAGAACCGATCAGAGGATTGATCTTGCCATGGGTCGCCTTGCACATGATCTTACCAAAGAGTACGCCTGCCGCCGTGCCAAACATAAACGCAATCAATCCCAACGCAACGATCTTCAGAGTATCCCAGTTCAGGAACGCCTCGGCACTGGTGGTCGCACCCACGGAAGTTCCAAGCAAAATAACCACGATATACATCATAGCGTTGGATGCCGTCTCTGTCAGCTGACGCACAACACCGGACTCTCTGAACAGGTTGCCCAGCATCAGCATACCTACCAAAGGCGCCGTGGTGGGAAGGATCAGGCATACCACAATGGTAACCACGATGGGAAACAGAATCTTCTCCAGCTTGGAAACCGGGCGAAGCTGTCCCATTTTGATCTTTCTCTCCTTCTCCGTGGTCATAAGTTTCATGATAGGCGGCTGAATAATGGGAACCAGCGACATATAGGAGTATGCTGCCACCGCGATCGGACCCAAAATTGCCGTCTGTCCCAGCTTGCTTGCCAAAAAGATGGAAGTAGGTCCGTCGGCTCCGCCGATAATGG
>CAJTPN010000001.1:73518-176004 GCA_910578185.1 uncultured Acetatifactor sp. | reverse complement strand
ACAGCAGCCGCTGCCATATCGTTAAACCCAAGAGCAATCGCACCAAAGTAAGCGGCAAAAATTCCAAACTGAGCCGCAGCTCCCAAAAGAAAACTTTTTGGATTTGCAATCAGAGGGCCGAAATCCGTCATAGCGCCCACACCCATAAAAATCAAGGAGGGCAAAATCGCCCATTCATCCAATTTGTAGAAATAATACAGTAAGCCGCCCACACCGTTTGCGGCGTCCTCCGCATGAAGCATGATATCGGGATAAATATTCACCAACAACATGCCAAACGCTATCGGCGTCAGGAGCAATGGTTCAAACTCATGACGGATAGCCAGATAAAGGAAAAAGCATGCAACCGCAATCATCAGATAGTTACCCCAGGTCAGGTTAAAAAAAGCCGTCTGATGAACCAGGTTGTTTAGCGTTGAAGCTATATATTCCATTTGTTGACCTCCTGTTGTTCTTGACAATAGATATTCCGTGAAGGGTTTATTCTATTGTATATCATCATGCCGCCAAGCGGCATTTCGCCAAGCGGCATTTTGCGAAGCGGCCTTCCAGGCCCGGCAACTCTTAATTTAATGTCGCCAGCACCGCGCCTGCCTCCACCGCATCGCCCACAGCCACATCAATGCTTGCAACCGTGCCGTCCTCAGGAGCCACAACAGGAATTTCCATCTTCATTGCCTCTATAATGACTACCGCATCCCCTTTCTTCACGGCATCGCCAACTTTTTTCTCAAGCTTAAACACCTTACCTGCTGCGCCGGCTTCAATCTTTATGCTGCCTGCGCCTCCTGCCGGAGCCGCCTTGGGCGCCGGTGCTGCCTTTGCTGCGGGAGCCTTGGGTGCTGCGGGAGCCTTCTGTGCTGCCACAGCGCCTGTGGATGCGCCTTCTTCCACTACTACATCATATACGTTGCCATTTACGGTAATGGTATAATTCTTCATTTTATTTTCCTCCTAAAATATATCCTTTATCTTCTTATAATAGAGCGAACTACAAATCCGTCTGCAGAAGCCGCTCCTTCACTTGCAGCGATTGCCGCCGCAATCACGGCTACCAGTTCCAGATCATCCGTCTCTTCCGCCACTTCCTGCTCAATGATGCGCGCCACTGCGTTATCAACACCTACGACGCCTTCTTTACCTGCTGCCCCGGCCTTTTTCTTAGCCGCATTTTCCTGCAGTTTCGGTATGATTCTGAAGCCCGAAATAATGCCGCTGATCAAAATCAGAACGATAAATACGGTACCCATGCCAATCAGCGTATTCAGCGCCGCCCTGCCCATCAGCTCACCCATGGAATAAATCGGATTCAGAGAAGCGGACTCCAGCTTGAAAAAGGAATCATTGGAAAAAATGATTTCTGCCTTGGCATTCTTTTTCTCACCTGTAACCTGCACTTCCACAACAATCTGGTTCCCGTTCATCACGGCGCTGGTCCCCGTCGTCCCGGTAACCATGCCAATGACATCCTTTGCGGAGTGGAAAGATTCGATGGCCTGGGCAAAGGCGTTTCCATCCACATTAAATCCCAAATCGTTTCCCACCATATATTCGATTTCTTCCGCATTATAATCGGCATACATAGCGGCGTTATTGTCATCCATCATCTGAGCAAACAGATTTATCGTCATGGAATTTGCAATCTGCTGTGCATAGTCCATCTTCCACTGCTCATATTCCGTCAGTGTTTCCTGGCTTCCGCAGGCGGTCAGTCCGAAGATACAGGCAATCATACAGATTAAAGCCCAAAATTTCTTCATTTTACAATCACCCTTTCTATACTGTTCCGTGTTTTTTTGCGGGACGGTCCTCGCTCTTGGTAAAGAGCATTTCAAAGGCACCAATCACATATTTCCTGGTATCACCTGCCATTATGATCTGATCCACATACCCTCTCCGGGCAGCGTTCTGTGCGCCAAGCTGCAGCGCCTCATATTCGGCTGCCTTTTCATTGATCACATCGGCACCCTGTCCGTCATACATGATCTTAGCCGCCAGCTTTCCTTCCATCGTGCCAATTTGCACGCCATGCCATGCAATCGTAATATCCGCACCGATGGCCTTGGAATTCATAACCACTGCCGCCGTGCCGATGGCTTTGCCGATAACCACATTCACTTTGGGTACGTTTGCGTTTGCGAAGGCATATGTAAGCCTCGCAGCAGCTTTCGCAATTCCTTTCTCGGAATTCAAGTTTGCCTGATACCCACCAACATTGGTCAAAGTCAACACCGGAATGCTAAACGCATCGCAGAACGACACAAAATCAGCCGCCTTCTCACAGCCTTCCACGGACAAAACGGCATCCATCTTCTCCGTCACCTTGCCGTCCTCGTCGCAGATCTCGCTGCGATTTGCCACGGCGCCGACAGTCACTCCGTCCAACTTAAGGAAGCCCGTCACCATATCTTTCGCATAATCAGCCTTTACCTCAAAAAAGTCATTGTTATCTGCCAGAATGGAAAGGGCTACGGAAGTATCCCCAACACAGTTTGCCAGTTCGGCGTTCACCCGGTTTAAATCATCCGTACACTCCACCAGATCACTTCCGTCATTGTTATTTGAAGGAAGAAATGCAATCAACTCCCTGATCTTGGACAGAACGGACGCCTCATCAGCCACCACATCCACAATACCGCACTCTTTTGACTGGAAATCAGCGCAAGAGGAATCACATTTTGTAATTACATTACCGTCCAGCGCATTGGGCGCATTGACAAAAAGCCTGGCGCTCTTCTCCTCCATAAAAGTAAAATCTGTCAAAGTGGGGAACAGTGCCAGTCCGCCTCCACAATTACCCAAAACAGCAGAAATCTGAGGAATCACGCCGGAAGCCATCACCTGCTTTTGATAGATTGCTCCAAAGGCATTCAACGCATCCGTCGCCTCCTGCAGCCTCAGACCTGCGCAGTCCAACAAACCTATCACGGGGGAACCTGTCTTCATTGCTAAATCATAAAGATTGGTAATCTTCCTCGCATGCATCTCGCCGATGGTTCCGTTCATCACAGAAGCATCCTGACTATATACATACACCGGCTTACCATTGATGACCCCATATCCGGTGATACAGCCGTCGGAAGGGGTTTCATTAGGTTTCATATTGAAATCTGTAGCCCTTGCGGTTACAAGTGCGCCGATCTCAACGAAACTGTTGTCGTCGAGCAAAGCAGCTATTCTTTGGCTCGCTTTAGAAGTAGTACTCATGCTTTCAGTCCTCCATTTATAATATAGAAATACAAACAACTTAACATCGGGATACTGACCAAAAACAAAAAGTACCCCATGATTATTGTCTGTACCAGTATACCACAAAAAAAGCAACTCGCAAAGAACGAATTGCATTTTTTTAACATTTTTTCTAAATTCTTTTTAGAAAAAGCAAAAATACCGCTCCAGCACCTGACGCACGCACCATTCCAGATCGATGGCCCACACCTGATCCGCGGTTACGATGGTCTCCCTTTTATAGACGGTATCCCCCACAATATAGTCTATCTCTCCCACTGCAATCCCCGGTTCCACAGGCGCGGTCAATGAATCCTGTACCCTGTGTTCCACTCGGATCTGTTCGTCGGCTCTCATCAGCAGACCTTCCACCCACTTATCCGTCCCGAAAGAATGCGATTCTCCTCCGTTTTGCCCCTCCCCCATCCTGTCCGCGATCCTTACATTCGTGTAAGCCGTACTCCCCAGGATATCCGTCCTGCCGTTTTGCACGGGAACAGCTTCCAGCAGCCCTTCGTCAAAGGCAACCCCTTCCTCCGAAAAACTCCTGTAATGATAATTGTCCAGTCCGTACTGCATCAATTCTCTGGTATCGCTCCACTTATAAGTTTTGTTGTTTGGCCATCCGCAGGCCAGCAACGCCACTACAAAAGTTCTTCCATCCCGCTCCAGAGCCCCAACATAACAATATCCGGCCTTGTTGGTAAAACCGGTCTTGCCGGTAAGCGCGCCGTCCATCATATCCAGAAACGCATTGTGATTCGTACAGGAAAAGCTGCGCCCCCCGGTATAAAAGCTATAATCCCTTGTCCTGGTGATTTTCAAAAAATCTTCGGTACAGGGTGACTCTTTAATGCAATATGCAAGTATCCTTGCCAGCTCCGCCGCAGTGGTACAATGTTCTTTTTCAAGACTGCTGCCGTCCTTGAGTTGGATTGTCTCCGTGGCGTCCAAACCGTTTGGTGTGATAAACCAAGTATTTTCACAGCCCAGCTCCTGTGCTTTTTGATTCATCAGCGCCGCAAACGCTGCCATAGCCTTCTTGCTCTCCGAAACGGTGTACTCCCCTATATCCTTGTCATGCAGCTCACCGGTAAGCTGCCCCCTTCCCACATACTCCGCAAGCGCAACCGCAGAGTCATTGTGAGATTCCAGCATCAGAGAATACAACAGATCCCTGACCTTATATCGCTCTCCTTTTTGTATGTACAGCTTTACCTTAGGCATGCTGGCCGCATAGGCCGATACCGTAAGCTCATCGTCCAGCGAAACATTCTCCAGCACCGTGATACAGGTCATAATCTTTGTAGTGCTGGCCATGGCCATTATTTCATTCTCATTTTTCCCATATAACACTCTTCCGGAATCGGCGTCCATCAGCACTGCCGAGTTGGCGTAAAGCGACAGTTGGGCAATATCCGCCGCCTGTTCACCAATAGGCGCATCCAATATGTCTCCTTTTGCCGCAGGCGCCGGGGAAGCCAGCAAAAGACAGGCACAAAAAAAGCCCCCTATTATTTTTTTCATCCGCATTTTGCACATTCGCATTTTTTTCATCCGAAACTTCCAAACGGGATTTTTAATAATATATGAGGCTGTTTCCCCTTTTTATGTTTGGCGGCATGTCCTTATTACACTTCCAGCTGCAGAGAAACCTCCGCCTCCGCCTGCTGCTTGAATTCCTCCATCTGAACCGGATTCAGCGAAGGAAGTTCTTCCAGGCTGCCCACACCGAAGCATCGCAGAAACTGCTCCGTGGTACCGAAAAGCAAAGGTCTGCCTGGCGCGTCCAGACGTCCCAGCTCCGTGATAAGGTCGTATTCCAGAAGCTTATTAATGGCATGGTCGCAGCTCACCCCTCTCACCCGCTCAATGTCAAGCCTGGTCACCGGCTGCCTGTAGGCGATAATGGAAAGCGTCTCCAGCACCGTATCCGTCAACGTCATCTTCCTGGGCGCCTTGGCAATTTTCACCAGGTATTCGTACATATCCGCCTTGGTACAGAGCTGAACCGCATTGTCAAACCGAATCAGCGTAATTCCCCTGCCCTCCTGTTCGTATCGTTTAACCATTTCCTCCAGAATTTTTCCGGTGGTCTTCACATCTTCCTCTATCACATCCGCCAGCCGACTGATCTCCACGGATTCCCCCATGGTAAACAATACCGCTTCAATGACTGCTTCCGCCTTCTCTCTCTCCATTTTCCGCTCCTTAAAATCTCCTGCATCTCTCGTTTCGCCCCGGAGGGTCATCGCCTGCCGCATGCTCACTCTGCTGCTGAAAGGGACGTAATGAGAATATCGTCAAAGATATTCTCCTGACTTATGGTAATTTTTCCTGTTTTCATCATCTCCAGGATAATCAAAAATGTGACAATGATCTCCATCCTGCCCTTCCGGCCTTCCAGAAGTTTACGAAAACCAAACTGCCTGTGTTCCCTGGCATACGCCTCCACATACAGCATCTTTGCATCCATATCAATCTCGTCTTTTTCTATATTGCCATAGCGGCTCCTGATTGGATCGATCTTGTCCTCCTGCCTTTTGACTATGGACTTGAAAATCTCATGGAGCCTGCTCAAAGTCAAATCTCCCAACAGTTCCTCATAATTGATGGGCGCGCGGTAAGCCGCCACCTCCGGAGGCAGCTTCTGATCCCGGTACAAATTCCTGGCTGCATCCACCTGACGGTCCTTCAGCTCCATGGACATGTACTTGCACATCTTATACTCCAGGAGTTTCTGTACCAGCTCAGTTCTGGGATCCTCCTCCTGTCCTGTCTCGTCCACTTCTCTGGGCAAAAGCATTCTGCACTTGATATCAATCAGCGTGGCCGCCATGACAAGAAATTCGCTCATCACATTCATGTCGCTTCTCTCCATCTGTTTGATATAATCCAGATACTGCTCCGTAATTTCCACAATGGGAATATCGTAAATATCTATTTTGTTTTTGTCGATCAGGTGAAGCAGCAGGTCCAGAGGACCTTCAAACACTTCCAGTTTTACGGGTATCGCCATAATATCCTCGTTTTATTCTTTTTTCTTATCCTATCTGTCACAGCTTCCGTCACAATCCGTCAGAAAATCCACCACCCAAAGCTCCGCCGGATTAAACACCCTGATTGGAATCGTATGCGTTCCCAAACCGCGGCTTAAAATCATAATGGCGTTTCCCTCCCGATAAATCCCCCCGTCATATTTGGGGAACAGGCGCAGCGCCGGAGACAGTACACCCTTGCCCCAAAACGGCACCCGGGCCACGCCTCCGTGGACATGACCGGAAAGCACCATATCCGCGCCCCAATCCGCATACTGCGGAAAATAATCCGGATTATGCGCCAAAAGCACCGTGTAGGTTCTGTCCGAAGCTTGTCCAAGAAGGCCCCGCATATAATCAGGCTTCATATCTTGTGTCCTGAAATGCCGGAAAAAAAGTTTGTCAATTTCACAGCCGTAAATTGTGATTCCTAAATCGGGCAGATTAGCATGACTGTTCACCAAAGGCTCAATCCCAATCTGTTTCAGCGCCTCCCTGTACCTGTCCGCCATATCGCCATAGCTTTGGGGATATAATTTTAACCGATGCTCATGGTTTCCGTTTCCGTAATACACGGGATAATCCTTGGCAAGCTCACCCAACAGCTCCAGCGCAGGCTCCATGGACGCCTTAGGCTTCGCCGTCAAAATGTCGCCTGCAATCAACACAAAATCCGGCCGGGCGCTGCGGATTGCCCCAAGCAGCTTTTCGTTATTCTTTCCATAGCGCTTATTATGCAGGTCAGACAAAACCACCGCTCTGCAGGACTTTCTGATTCGCCTGTCCATCACCGTATGTTCCCTTATCACAAAGCGGTTGCTGTCGTAGATCATCACCCAAAGCAACACAACCGCCAAGAAGCCTGCAACCGTTATCAGTATATCTATCATGCCTTTCCTTTCCGTCTTGCATCAGGCCGCCAAGTCTCCTGTCCTCCAGGGGAATTCCGCTCTTTCCCGTGTACCGGTCCCTAGAGATTTTCTGCCTCCCAGGAGACCTTTCCGCACGGCCATACTATGTATCAAATCATTATGCAATATGTTCAAAGTAGAAAAAAGTCAAATATTTTCTGCAGGTAATCCAGATATCCCGCCTTTTCCACATTGTCCGTATAGAATATGGGAACACTTCCGATCTCAGCCCCGTTTAAAAGATATCGAATTCTTCCCGCTTCCGCGCCCTTCTCCACCGGTGCCTGCACGGCTTCCGGCAAATCCAGCACTTTCTCCACCGTGGACAGATCACTGCCCGTGGTATCCAGATATCTGAATTCACCCTGATATTCCAGACAAACCTCCTCCGTCACACCACCCTTCACGGTCAGCGGTGCCAGGGGCTCCTTATTTTCATCCACATAAATCCGGCATATGCTGAATCCATAGGACAATAACGTCTGTGCATCCTGAAATCTGGCCTTGTAATCCGGCGCGCCCATGACCACCGCAATCAAATCGATGCCGTCCTTGGAAGCAGTTGCGGAGAAACAATACTTGGCTTTGCTGGTGGAACCCGTCTTCAGCCCGGTAGTCCACTGGTACTGTTTCAACAGTTTATTGGTGCTGGACAGGGTAAAATTTATCGTTCCCTGCCTGGTTTCATGTGTGATGTCTTCCATCCAGATCATAGTATAATTGAAAATATCGGGATGTTTGGTGGTCAGTTCCCTGGACATAATCGCCACATCTCTGGCGGAAGTATAATGGCCGTCGGAATCGGTCAGCCCGCAGCAATCTTCAAAATGAGTGTCCACCATCCCCAGCGCCACCGCTTTTTCATTCATCAGCTCCACAAAGGCCTGCTCACTGCCGGCTATGTGCTCCGCCACCGCCACACTTGCGTCATTACCCGAAGATACCGCAATGCATTTTATCATGGTATCCAGCGTCTGCGTCTCTCCCGCCGCCAGATAGACCTGCGACCCACCCATGGAACTGGCATATTCGCTGGTTGTCACCTGATCCGTCAGGCTCACTTTCCCTGCTTCTATGGCTTCAAAAGTAAGAAGCAACGTCATGATCTTTGTGATACTGGCGGGACTTCTCCGCTCCATGGAATTGAGTTCATAGATCACCTCCCCCGTGGAGCTTTCCACCAAAATCACCGACGGGGAAGAAATTGAAACATTTGCCTTCGCCGGCAGTACCGATGTGCACAATAGCACAACCGTCAAAAGCAAAGCCACAAAAGACTTCTTTCTAAACATAAAAATGCCACACTCCATATTCCTCTCTCTATCTAAAGAATATGAGAATGCAGCCAAATATATACCTCATCAAAAAGGACTTTTCCACGAAGAATCCCCGGCTGTCAAACCGGGGATCTGCCGCTTAGTTATATTTACGCTTCCTAGCTGCTTCAGACTTTTTCTTGCGTCTTACACTAGGTTTCTCGTAATGCTCACGCTTGCGAATCTCCTGCTGGATTCCAGCCTTTGCACAGCTTCTTTTAAAACGACGTAAAGCGCTGTCCAATGTTTCATTTTCTTTTACGATTACGTTTGACATATCTTCCCGACCCTCCCTTCAGTCCCTCAAGCAACATGACTGATTGGGTTAATATTATGTATTGCTCTTTGCACATACACATCTGTTATTATACCACAAGATTGAAATCCGTCAATAGTTTTTTCCGAATTTTACTAAATTTTTTCAGTGGCCAATCAGTTCCTCGTATAAATCCAACCCGAAGCTGGTAAGCTCCGGAGCGTGCCGAATCATTTTAAAAGTGCGCCTCCCGTTCTCCATCCGCAAAGCGGTGAGAAACTCCACACCAGAACACTCTCCTCTGGCAGATTCCTCATACATTCTCTGCGCAAAAGACAAAAGATGCGTGACGGTCAGTACTTTCACACCGGCCTCTTTCAGCGCTCTGACGATATCGTAAGCGATAACGGAGCCTTCCTTCTCCGTGGTGGAAGCAAACGACTCATTGAGTAAAACCAGAGATTTCGCGTCAAGATGATCCACAATTCCGCTCATCCGCCCCAGCTCCTCGTCCAGTCTTCCGCTGTTCATCTCACTGTCCTCGCGCCTGGTAAAATGCGTGAAGACAGATGGAAAAATACCGCTCTCAAATTCTTCTGCAGCCACCATCAGACCGCTTTGCAGCATAACCTGCGCTATGCCGATACTCCTCAAAAAAGTGGACTTACCTCCCTGGTTTGCCCCGGTGACAATCAATAGCATCTTATCCTCAATCACACAGGTATTGCCCACTGGTTCTATCCGCTGCTCTATGCCCATAACCAGCTCCCGAAGCTCCGCAAATCGCAGGTCGCCGCATTTGCCCACTTTGGGGAAACATGCGTGAATGTGAAACCGCTCCATGTAATGCTTCAATGTGATCGCACCGCGATAAAAAGCAGCCTGAAAACGCAGTTGATCAAAGAAACTGCGAAAGGCATCCATAAAAGGGGTACAACAAAGCATCAGATGTCGCACCACCCTGTGCTCCATCCGTACCGCCTGTGTGGACAGCGCCTCTTCCTTCCGTATCGAAAAAGCATCACCGGAAAGGGCATTAAAATACTCTTGCGCCCGGCCGATGGTACTGTCGGGAGCCCGATGTTTTCTAAGCTGGGTGGAAACCGCCTCCAATCGAAAAGCATCCGGTTTCAAGCCGTCTCCCATACTACACCCAAAAACAATCCTGGGTTTTTCCACCAGCTTAGTGGTAATCTCCCCGTGCTCCTTCTCGTTGGCAAAAAAGGAGATATCTTTCAATACCTTCCTTAAGTTTGTCTCCAATTCCTCGGAAAATTCCTGGCAAAGCCTTTCATAAAAGTTCAAAACGCCTTCCGCCTGAAAGGCCTCCGCTTCCCCTGCAAAAAGCGCTTTTAATTCCGATAATCCCGTCACAAACAGATTCAGCACATGTGCCTCCGTGATCAGACTCCCTGTAGAATTGCCGGCGGACGTCCTCTGGTTTCCACGGCGGCCAAGTTTGTCCCACCTTGCCAATATCTCCGTAGAAAGCTGGTACAATTGACAGATAAACGTCTCACGCTTAAGGCAATCCTTTAAAATCTCCTGGCGATACCTTATCTCCTCCTTCGTATGAAGAGGAACCATCATCACCTTTTTCATGACCTCCTGTATATAGGGATCCGCCTCCCGAACCTGCTTTACCTTGCCGTCCTCCAGTTCTATTTCCTTGGAAGCCGCCTGAAAAATGGTCTTCAGCCCCAAATCCTGAATCACCGCATTTTCTTCAAAATAATGTCCGGTATTGTCCCAATCCTTTTCGGCATATAGTAAACACACCTTCATGACAGTCTCCTCTTCAGCTCTTCGTAAGTCAGTCGGTATTTACGCACCTGATTGACAGCGCCGGCTGACTCCAAAGCCTCTCCTCTGGCAATGTGAAAATTACGTCTGCCCAGCGGATCCACCATGGCCCTTAAACTCACAATCCCACCCCGCTCCTTTGCCAATTCCTTTAAATGCGTAACATAAATGCCCATACAGCCCTCCGAAAGAAAATGCTCCAGCACCCTCTTACCCATAATACAGGCGTCATAATTGGCAGCAGTGGTAAACAGCTCATTGATAATAACAAAACCACAATATTCCCTTTCCCCTGCCGCTCCTGAAGCATTCCGAACCAATTCCATCATGGGCGCAAGCCTGACCAATTCCTCCTTAAGCTTTCCACGCCCTGTCTCCACGCTCTCCTCCACGGAAAAATGTGTCAAAAGCTCCGTAAAGCGAAACATTTGGGCGGAACGCGCAGGAACATCCAACCCCATTTTAGTAAAATAAACCAACTGCCCAAGGCTTCGGGCGAAGGTGGTCTTTCCTCCCTGATTGGGCCCTGTGAGCACAAAGATCCTTTCCCCCTGCCCATAGCGGAAATCATTGCTGACAATTTCATGTTCTTCCCCCCGCCCACAGGCAAGCGCCAGGTCATACAGCCCCTCCGCAGACATTTCTGCCCGGTGATAACAGGGTCTGGCGAACGAAAATCCCTTTTCTCCCATCTGCTCCGCAAAACGATAAAAAGACAGATAAAAGCGAATCTCGGAAGCAAAGCGCAGCAGTGTTTGGGAAGCATAATCCCCATATGACCTGTAAAACTTCCAAAGGGACTTAAAAATTGCCGGGCTCTGCTTTTGCAAAATCCGCACAAGCTCGGATTCCAGCTCTGACAGACTCACCGAGTTGCCCAGAAGCTCCTCCATCTCCTGCTTCCGTTCCGGAAAGCTTTCCCGGAGAAATTTATCATATGCGCCTTCCGTTTCCCCAAGCGTCACCGTCATTCTATCATTTTCATACACTACCCTCAATCGAAAGCCCATCAGACTATCCCTGATCGCCGCGGCCTTCTCCCGCATGTCTTTAAATTCCGCCGAGGCGAGATACTGCTGCAGATAAGCGCGAAAGGCAATCATTCCCTTGGAGCCAAGCGTTAATTGGTCCAGCTCCTGATACAGCTTCTCCACGGCTTCACAATAACATAGTATCTCCTTCATGTGCCATGCCGCCTTCTGCATCTTTTCCCGGACTTCTTCCTTTTTACAAGCCGCCTCGCTTCTGGCCTGCATATCCGTCAGGAACCTGCAAAGTCCCTTGAAACAACCCCCATCCCGAATATCCTCGTATATTTCTCTGCGATAATCTTCACAGGCGGCATTGGCGGGAAAATAATAATAAAAAGACGCGGTATCGGCCCCCCAATCCCGGCAGATCCTGTCAATCACCTGATTCAAATTTAAATCCAGATAAAAAGAGGGACGGCCTTCCTCCCCCATAGGCCTCTCCTCCAAATCCAATATACTCCGAAACGGAATCCGCCGCCCCTGAAATTCCATTTCATTGTACCCATTTTCCCCTGTCTTTAAAATTGCCTCCGCCATAACGCTTTACGCCCCAATATCCTTTACTCCATGCCAAATGCCAACTACCGGTTTCATTTTCAGTATAGCATTTACTGCCGGGGGTTGCAAGGGTCAACAAAACCTCCTGACAGTGCATATTCTCAAAGATAATTTCTCACGCGCACATCATCCTCGAAAAACTGTGCCTGCATAAAAAAAGGCGCTGTACAATCCGCTGTGTCTCATCAGTTCCTGATGAACTCTTTCCTCTGCCAACTCCCCTCCGCATAAGATCTGGAAAGCGCCAGGGAGTTATTGGCAATGGAGTCAGTTGCGCCACTCTTCAACCGAAGGACTGTACAGATTCCAACATACCCCAAACCGATCTATCAAACTTCCATATCGCTCATAATGCTCCCTGATGCAAAGGGGTATATTACATTTCGCCCCATTGTTCATAAATACTTTATAAATTCTTTCCACCTCCGGAACGGACCGCAGCGCCACGTCAAAAACAACATTATCCTTACATGCTCCTCTTTCCTGTTTTCCGGACAGCACCATCACCGGAGAATCTCCCATGATCACGATACTGTTTTTTTCTTCATCCGGCAGCTGCACGGTAACGGAGAAAATCAGCTTTCGCATTTCCTTGCTCAGCCCTGCCGGAAATTGTTCCGAATGATCCTCAAATAAGGACTTCTCCAGAATCCTCCCACGAAACGCACTGACATAAAAGCGGGAAGCTTCCTCACACATCCCCCAAAAAGTCAATCTGGCTGCTATCATTTTATCTGCTCCTCCTATTCAAAGTTCAGTCCCTGCGTACCAAGAGACTTGTTACACGATACCGGAAAATTTTAGCACAGAACTTCTTAATAGGATTTATTTTTGCACGAACGGTTACTTTCCGAGCACGAAGTGCCGGTAATTCACATCCTCATAGATACCACTTGGCCTGTTCCTGCCAGATTTTTGCATATTCGCCCCCCGCCTGCAGCAGTTCCTGATGCCGCCCGCATTCCAACATTCGCCCTCCTTTCATGACAATAATTTTATCCGCAGTACGGCAGATACCTACCCGATGAGAAATAATGACAGAGGTTCTGCCGCGGATCATTTCCAAAAATTTAGATAATATATCATATTCTGTCAGCGGATCCAAAGCGCTGGTAGGCTCGTCCAAGATAATCATATCACTGTCCTTCCACAATCCTCTGGCAATCGCCACCTTCTGCCACTCTCCTCCCGAAAGTTCCTTTCCGCCAAACTCCCTTCCTAATTGAACATCCAGACCACCCGTCTTATCTATCAATTCCTTCCCCGCAATCTGGCACAACAGCGCTTCCATGGCCTTTGTATCCTCCATACGATTCAGATTGCCGATCCCCACATTCTCCCGAAGGGTAAAATGATATCGCACAAAGTCCTGAGATACCACGGAAATATGATCATACAGACTGTTGCGGTTTAAATCCTCCGTCTTTTGTCCGTCATAATTGATCCTGCCTTTAGAAGGCAGATAGGCGCCTGTCAGCAGCTTGGAAAAAGTGGTTTTGCCAGAACCGTTTTCTCCCACAATCACCACATGCTCCCCCTTCTTTATCTCGCAGTTAAGACCTGAAATCGCCGGGCTTTCACTCCCATCATACCAAAAATACACCTGCTCCGCCACAATCCTGTCCCGAAAAGGCTGGTACATGACCAGACCATTCTTCTCCGTTGGCACCGAAAAATAATCATAATATTCCTCGTTCACATAATACTTCTTCGCCACATCAGCCAGCTCCGCCACCACCATCATCAGGTTGGAATGCCATGTGGAGAACGCCGAGAAGCACGCTGCAAAAGCCCCCAGGGATATCAAGCCCCCTATCATCAAATAAAAAGCAACCCCGATATTTAACGCATAACAGGCATTGATGGAAAAGATACCAAGTACCTGCTTTCTGCAGATATCCATATTGATAACTCTAAGCCTTTTAAGCTTATGGGCATTCTCCTCCGTCCATTTGTCTTCCATGTATTTGTCAAATCCCATGACACGCATTTCTTTCACAGATTCTTTCCTGGTAAAAAGCCGAAGAAAATATCCGCACCTGCGGTCTACAATTCTCTGGGAACGATTAAAAACAGCAACTTTTTTCTCAAAATAAATCTTTGTAGTAATATCTGGAATCAATTCCATCAGCCCCGCAAAAATGAGAATGGGCGAATACCTCCCAACCACCATGGCCACACCCACGCATAACGCTATCCGCATGGCAAGCCTCATCAATCCGTCCATAAACTTAAACTGTGCCACGCCCCCCACAGTCACACTTCCCGTATCCGGCTCATAAAGTCCGCATAAAAGTTTGATGATGGTAGACTTTCCGGCGCCATTTTCTCCCACAAATGCAATCCGCTCCCCTTCCTTCACATAAAAAGTCACGTTTTTGAGCACATCCCTCTTTGTCCCGGGATAGCGAAAACTGACGTTTTCAAAGGCTATATCATAGTAAGACAGCGCCTGGATATTCCCTGAATCCATCCTGGTCTTCAAATGTAGGAATTCTTCCAAAAAAGAAATCTCCATAGCGCTTCCCAACATCCGCAGCATAAAAGTACTGCAAGAATTCAACATACCGCCCACGCCTCTCACACAGTTTAAGACTCCCGCAAACTGCCCCGGAGTCATATTCCCTCCTAAAAGCCCTGCGGCTGCCGTTCCAATCACAAACAGCAGATACAGCACATTCAAAATTCTACTTCCCACATCCACCGTCATAACCTTCCTGTTCTCCCCCATGGTGATATCCGCCTGTTTTGTGCTGTAATAATTCCATTTCTCCGTCAATAAGATCTCCGCTCCAAAAAGCTTCATTTCATACATGGCATGTTTATCAGTAAGCAGACTTTTTAAATCATCCAGCCTGCGCCTGGTATCCGCCAGTTCCTCTGTCACTCTCACCTGACATCCCGCCGCATAATACCCCAACGCCATCATGGGAATCCCGATTACCAGCACCCCAAGCCCAATCCAGGGTGAAACAGAAAAAATCACTGCCATGGAAAAGATAAGCGCCACCAACGACTGTATTGTCATCATAATCTGCATGTAACAATTTCCTATGGGAGCTTCCGGCGTATCCGTCATTTTCTTAAATATTTCCTGAACACCCTTTTCTTCAAACATCTCATATGCAAGACCTTCCATATGCCTTACTATGTCCGGCGTCATCTTTTCTGTCAGAATCGTCATCGTATACCCCATCTGGTATAATCCAAGCCTTTGCAAAGTTGACTCCAATGACATCACCACCACCAGAATAACCCCCGATATTATCACGCCGTCCAGTTTTGCAGCAAATTTTATATATGCTATGGCACCGTCCACAATATATTGCACCAGCAATACCTGTACCCCCATAAAGCATCCCGGGATCATAAGGCATATGGCGGCAAACATGGTTCTATATGGCGCATAACAAAAAACAGTTTTGAGACAAAAACAACAGTTTCTCAATACTTTCATGGAAATTTTCTCCTATTAAAGCCGCTGCTCCACGGCACACAAAATTGAAGTTCTAAGCGAGATGAAATGTGAATACATCCGCCCGTCCTGCAATATATCTTATCAAAAAAATCGGGGATTCCATACGAATTGTATGTTTTGACAGATTTTCTGTCATATTTGACATGTTTGGAAACAGAATAGTTTACAGATTCCTTTATGGGCTACATCATATTTCTGGGTATCCACACTGCCGCCGTAAATTCCCTGGCACTGTGGTCCGTGACAAATTCCCCGCCACAGCCATGGACAAGGCGCTCCACACTGCGCAGCCCCAGTCCATGCCCCACCTGATTGCGCCTGTCGGTTTTGGAACTGTGCGCCTTATAACTGCTCTCCCGGTCCTCCACAGTTTTGACGGCATTTCGCACCCTTATCACATAACAGTCTTCTCTCTCCTTACATTCCACTGAGACAAATCTGCCCTCCTCCACTTGCGCGTTGGCCTCCAGGGCATTGTCCAACAAATTGCCAAGCAATCCGCAAATCTCATTGGGCTTCAGGGAAAGCCCCGTCAAATCACATAAGGACAGCGAGAAAGGGATATCCTCCCTTTTTGCCCTAGCCAATTTATCCGCAAGCAGCGCATCCACCACCGTATTACCGCTTTTCACTGGCAGAGTAATAGAATCCACATCCTCCGCAAAGATGCGCAGGTAATCCTGTGCCTCATCCAATTTCCCCTCCTTAAACAGCATATCCAAAAGCGTAAGGTGATTTTTTAAATCATGCCAAAGCTCTCTTGTACGCTGATAATGATTCTCAACGCTTTCCAGATAGAAATCCGTTTCCTGTTTTCCCGCCTCTTTTTCGTATTGTCTTTTAAATTCCTGCTGTTTTCTTCGATACAAATAACATGAAATATAGTAAAGGGATAAAACAGCCAGAAGCAGCGTGAAAATCCATGTCATAAAGAAAAGTCCCCCTGCCGCTTCCTTCTCCCATTCTGACAGCATGGTATAAAAGAAGAGAAACACAATGGCGAGAAAGAGAAAAAATACGGTGATCCCAATGGTCAGTCCGTCCATAAACTGCCAGCTTCTCTTTTGATCTTCCCCCAAAATACTCCTGTCATCCTGCCCTGCCACCGCCCTTGTCAAAAGCAAGGTCAGCAGAATCCCCTTGGATATCAAAAGCCCCATTCCCTGTAACAGGATTGGGGCACCGTTTTCCCATATACCCTCCATAATCAATAAAAAGATAATATCCAGATAACATGACAGCGCAAAAAGGCACAGACCATTTACACAAGCCCGCACCACATCTTGCTTCAAATTTGTCATAACCACAAAAAATGTCATTATTCCCGTCAAAGCCAGACTAACGCACCACACCCGTAAATCCTCCACCCCTTTTGTCTGTTCCGCAGACTTAAAAGCCCGCCAGGATCAGCCGCCGCTTTACTTCTTTCGCATAAGACCTGCTGATTGGAACCCTGCTGCCGGTCTCCAGCACAATTTCCACAGCGGAAACCTTCCGAATTTGTTCCATATTGATCAGGTAACTTCTGTGGCAGCGCAGAAACCCTTCCCCCAGCTCTCTTTGCGCCTGATCCAATCCGCCGTAATAATAATATTCCTTGTCTGTCGTTATCAAATGCAGCTGTCGTCGAACACTCTCAAGATATAGAATCCGCCTCCTGTCCACACGGATCCGTTCTCCACCTGTGTGAAAAAAATAATCCTTATCTGTAAGTTCCTGCCGGATATCTTCAAGTACTCGCGGAAGTTTTTCTGCTATCTGACTTTTCAACAGATAACGGAATGCCTTTACCTCATAACCGGTCTGCACATAGTCAATAAAGCTTGTGATATAGACAATCAGTCCGTTTATCCCCATCCTGCGCAGCTCTCTGGCAGCCTTGATCCCATCGTCGCTTTCCCCTTCCATCTGAATATCCAGAAAAAATACATCCGCAGAATCCCCCTTTGAAACTGCCTCCACCAACTCTTTCCCGCTTCCATAAGCAACTATTTCCGCCTCGTAATCATAGCGGAAAGCATCCTGTAATATCTTCTCATGTAAAAGCTGCCTGTAAAGTGCTTCATCATCGCATATCACAAATTTCATTCCAGGTCCCATACCCTTTTGCCTTATCTATTCTTCAGCCATTCTTCTTTTGTTATGCACGAAACATGCTCTGTTAGAATCTCATCCAAAGAATTCCAATACTTGTTCCAGTTGGTGTGATGATAGACAAATCCGCACTTTTCCTGCACTCGCCTGGACTTTTCGTTTCCCTCAAAATATCCGCACCAGATCTTTTCCAATTTCAATTCCTCAAATCCATATTGCTGCAATCTTCGCACGGCCTCTGGAATCAGCCCCTGTCCCCAAAACGGTACGCCGATCCAATATCCGATTTCCCCCTCCGTATCTGACAAACCAAGATTACTGGCACCGCCGACCATCAGCCCGATACTGCCCACCGCTCTTTTGTCTTCCTTCAGGCAAACCGCATAAGTTTCCTTTTCGGACAATATATCCCTGATAATCTCCCGACTGTTTTCCACACTGGTATGCGGTTTCCATCCGGCTGCCCGTCCCACTGCCGGATCCTTAGCATATTCATATAAGCTCTCTGCATCCGATGCAAGCCATGGCCGCAGGATCAGCCGTTTGGTAGTTAAGTCCATCTCTTTTCCTTCCCTGATCATTATAAAGAAAGTAATATATCAGGCGAAGCACAGGACTCTCCGCTCAATATATTACTTTCCACCAACATCCCCATAGCAGCCATATGTGCAAACATGCCCCGCCCGAATAGTTGCAGACGGGAATCCAACACTAAACTTCTTGGATATGCAATATTAGTAACACCAACTCTACGAAAGCTGTGCTTCCAGTACCTTCGCCGCCTCGGCAATACAATCCGGAATACCTCCGGGATTCTTTCCGCCCGCCTGGGCCATATTGGGACGACCGCCTCCGCCTCCGCCCACTTTCCCAGCAATCCCCTTGATCAGATTCCCTGCATGGGCACCTTTTTCCAGGGCACCTTCCGTAGCCATTGCCACCATGTTTACCTTACCGCTTTGATCCGACAATAGAACGATTACTCCTTCGCCCAGCTTTTCCTTTAACTGATCTCCAAGATCTCTGAGCCCGTTCATATCCACATTGTCTACGCTGGCCGCCAAAAGCTTTACTCCCTTCACTTCCACGGTTTTATCCAGCACGTCTCCAAGTGCTTCTTTAGCTGCCTTACTCTTCATAGATTCCAGTTGGGAGGCAAGAGTCTTCATCTCCGCCATCACATGTCCGCACTTTTCTGTCAAAGCCGCCGGTGTGGTCTTTAAAATCCTGCTGGCTTCTTCCAAAGTACGCTCCAATCCCTTATAATAAGCAAACACACCGTTACCCGTCAAGGCCTCAATCCTTCGCACACCTGCCGCCACGCCGTTCTCAGACAAAATCTTAAAGGCGGAAATGGATCCTGTGTTTGCAACATGGGTACCGCCGCAGAGTTCCACGGAAAAGTCCCCCATTCTGACCACACGGACGTGATCGCCATACTTCTCGCCAAACAGAGCCATGGCGCCTGTCTTTTTGGCTTCCTCTATACTCATAACTTCCGTGATAACGGACAGGTTTTCCCCAATTTTCTCATTGACAATCCGTTCCACTTTGTCCAGCTCTTCCTTTGTCATGGAGGTAAAATGGCTGAAGTCAAATCGAAGCCTTTCGCCGTCCACATAGGAACCGGCCTGTTCCACATGAGTGCCCAGCACTTCCCGCAATGCCTTCTGTAACAGATGCGTAGCGCTGTGGTTCCTACAGGTATCCCCCCGCTTTACTGCATCCACGGTAAGGGTCGCCATATCGCCTCTCTTTAACATTCCTTCCGTAACCTTCCCGATATGGGCCACTTTTCCTCCCAGAAGCTTTACGGTATCCAATACTTCAAAGCTGCCTTCCGCTGTGGTAATGATACCGGTATCCCCATTCTGGCCGCCCATAGTGGCATAAAAAGGCGTCTCTTCCACAATCACCGTACCAATCTGACCGTCAGAAAGCGCCTCTACCAGTTCTTCCTCCGTAGTCAACACGGTAATCCTGGAATTGTGCTGCAAACGGTCATATCCCACAAATTGAGTGGTGATTTCCGGATCTATGGACTCATAAACCGTCACATCCGCTCCCATGTAATTGGTAACTTTACGCGCCTTCCGGGCCATTTCTCTCTGCTTCTGCATACAGACCTCAAAGCCGGCCTGATCTATGGTAAAGCCCTTTTCCGCAAAGATCTCTTCCGTCAAATCGATGGGAAAACCATAAGTGTCATACAGCTTAAAGGCATTTTCTCCCGCCAGCTTTGTGGCGCCGCTTTTCTTCATCTCCTCCTCCATCTGAACCAGGATGTTTAACCCCTGGTCAATGGTCTTATCAAATTTATCTTCCTCCTGTGTGAGCACATTCAATATAAATGCCTTCTTCTCCGCCAACTCAGGATAACCGTCTTCACATTCTCCGATCACCGTTTCACTTAAATCGGCCATAAACTTCCCGGCAATGCCCAACAACCTGCCATGTCTTGCCGCACGGCGAATCAGGCGCCGAAGCACATAGCCCTGCTTCTCGTTAGAGGGCATGATACCGTCGCTTATCATAAAGGTCGCCGAACGAATATGATCGGTAATCAGACGAATGGACACATCGGCCGCCTCTTCCTTCTGGTATTCCACTCCTGCAATCTGACAAATCCTGTCCCGAATCGCTTTCATGGTATCAATGTCAAAGACACTGTCCACATCCTGAACTACCACCGCAAGACGCTCCAACCCCATGCCCGTATCAATATTTTTCTGAGACAGCTCCGTGTAATTGCCATGCCCGTCGCTGTCAAACTGGGTAAACACATTGTTCCAGACTTCCATAAAGCGGTCACAGTCGCATCCAACCTTACAGTCCGGCCTGCCGCAGCCATACTTTTCTCCTCTGTCATAATAGATCTCGGAACAGGGGCCGCAGGGACCTGCGCCATGTTCCCAGAAATTGTCGCATTCACCGTTCTCATCCCGATAAAAACGGGTGATTTTCTCTTCGGGCACACCGATCTCTTTCGTCCAGATATCAAATGCTTCGTCATCCTCACAGTAAATGGAAGGGTAGAGCCGCTCCGGTTCCATCCCCACAACCTCCGTCAGGAATTCCCAACTCCAGGCGATTGCCTCGTGCTTAAAATAGTCCCCAAAGGAAAAATTCCCCAACATTTCAAAAAAGGTCAAATGTCTTGCAGTCTTTCCGACATTTTCAATATCGCCGGTACGCACACACTTCTGGCAGGTAGCCACCCTGCGTCTGGGAGGAATCTCCTGCCCCGTAAAATAAGGCTTCAACGGCGCCATTCCCGAATTTATAATCAATAAGCTATTATCGTTATGAGGCATCAACGAAAAGCTCTTCATCTTCAAATGCCCTTTGTCCTCAAAAAAACCGAGGAACATTTTTCTAAGTTCGTTTACACCATATGGTTTCATGGGTTTCTCCTCCAAATCCGTTATGCTCTGCAGCGCTTTGTCCCAACGGGAAAAACAAAAACCTTCCCATAAAATAAAGGCAAGGTATCTGTTTTACCCGGACTTCGCTTCCGATATGATACATTATAGCATGGATTTTGATTTTGTATAGTAGAAATTTGATTTAATCTCCGCCGCTTTACACTACAGCGCATATACTTTCAAATCCGCATATTCTGCTATCATGGGAGCCAACTGGCGAAAACCGATCTTTCCTCCGCTCAAAAGAGGGCCATAGGTCTGCCCGTCATCCACATAACGGAACACCTCCACTTCTTCCACCAGAAAACGCACGATATTTTCCTTTTTTTCCAAGGCAATGCGATACATTTGATTACATTCATCCGCATCGGGAATGGGATCTCCGCCCTGGGAGACCAGATAAAAGCCATAGCTCTTGCGCAGATTACATGTGTGCAGCGCCCTTTCGTCCGGCTCCTTTCTCCTGAAATAGGATACATGAAAGGCATTGATATCTCCATGATGGTACTGAACATATTCCCCGGTCCGCTTTGCCAGCGAACTGTCAAAGATATCTTCTCCGCCCCGCCCCTTTGCCGAAAAGAAAAGGATTGCCAATCCCGGCTCCTTCAACGGGCGAAATTTCCACTCAATTCTCACGTCAGAGGGAAAATCCTCCGGACACCACAACACATAATTAGCCTTCTGTCCCTCCTCCGCACTCAAGGCATTCTCCAGCCTGAGCCGCCCCTGTGGGAATGAAATATTCGCGCTGCCTTCCAACACAAATCCTTTGATGTCCTCCTGGCTGCCAAGGGGATTTTCATAAATTAATTTTCCTTCTGCCATTTGTTCTGCCTCTTTCTTTTATTTATATTTGATATTTTCTCACTGCTGCCACTCTATCCGAAATAAATTAGCTTTCTCGTCATATCCGGCCCGTACCCCCTCAATATAGGTGATAAAGGCATTGATCTCCAGGATAAAATTACCCTCCCCATCCACAAAGGGCTGTCCGTTCAACAGATTCTCCTCCCCGTTCACCAACATATGCGTATGTCCCGCTTCCGCCTCCACATGGTATGTTCCACTGTCCAACGTCAATATCTTATTTTCGTAATGATAGGAAAATGCTTCCGGTTTCCTCCCGTGCATGGATTCCAGAATATATAATATGGGGCCGTATACACTGCCATGTTCCACTTTGCTTAAGACGCCGTTGGTGTTCGGTTCCTGACCGTTCACCAGCACTTTACAGTACACTCCTTCCCGCGCAATGTACTTGGCCTTATCCGACTGTAGAATTGCCGGGAAAGCGTCTTCTCTTATAATCCCTCCCTTTTTGGCATATCCCCGCAGACGCTGGGACATGGTCTCCTCCAGTGCCCCCGTCCCAGAAGATATGGTCTCAAGCTCCGCTTTTTCCCGAATCTGTCGTCCGCAGCTTCCTTCCATGAAAGCCGTCAAGGTGATTCGTCCCGGCTGTGTCATTGACCGCAGAAATACTCTGTTGATACCGCATTCCGCATACACATAATCCTTGTGTATCACACTGTCGTCCCTGTCCGGTCCCCTGAACCTTCCACTGTTATAACCTCCCAGGAATTCCACAGGCCCCTCCACGGCAAAGCTGATCTTCCCGTCCCAAAGCGGGCAGATACGTCCCCGGGCATCCACCACCTCCACATCCAGATAAGCCACATCCACACCGTCCGCCCAAAACCCGGCCTCTCCTGTAACCGCTCTAAGCCGTAGCCCCGCCGGATCGCCTGCCGTCTCTATCATGTCCTGGGCTGCCAGTTTTCCCTGATAATCATATGCCTTGACACTGACCACACCCTGTCGTGTCACGTCCACATGGGGAATGGGAAAGATAAAAGTATGTATGGGTTCCCTGCAGCTGCCTGCCAAAATACCGTTCACATACAGTTCCACGGCGGCTATCCCATAACTTCCCACCACATATACGGTTTTGTCCTTAGGGTCACGGCGGGCATATTCCCCCGTCTTCACCCATGCGGTCCCGTTAAATTCTTTCAGAGCATAGCGATATGCCTCACCGTCCGCCCCATTCTCTGCCGGGTAATTCCAATGCCCCAAAATTGCCACATCCGGTACCGGGGACTGCATAACCTGAAACACACGGAAATTCTGTTTTTTCACCCTGACCGGGTCCACCCTGCCGCTCATGCGCCCGTTTTCACTATAAGACTGCCTGCCATGCTGCGCGGAATCCGTCCAGCACAGGGCAGCGGCGGCAGAGTATAGATTCCTGCCGGACGCACCGCCAACTCTGTCATGAAAAAACTCCTGATAACCGCTGGCAGCCCTGATAGCCAACTCTTCCGACGTCAAATCGTAATAGTCATATCCTGTCTGTTTCCTGCCCCCTTTTCCAAGCCACAGATTATCGTAATCATAGAAGGGCGGCGTATAATCGTCCCAAACCCGCCTTGGAGCCTCTTCCCGCAGATATTCCGTCTCCGTTATTGGTATCTGCCCCGAAATAAAGGTTGCCGCATGTCGGTTCAACATAGTACCCGCATATTCGGCCTGTTCTATTACCTCCTGTGTATTGATGGTGCGGCATCCCATAAATCTGCCGCCCGAAGGATCCAACTTTTCCTTCAGCAGGCGCATTTCTTTCATATGATCCCGATTGATGGAATTGTTCCCAGCCTCCCAAAACAGAATGCTGGGATGATTCCTGAAGTAAATAATGGTATCCCGCATAAGCTCCACACGCTGCTTCCACTGCCTGCCAAAGGTCTCCCGCTCCTTATCGCCTGCAGGCTGAGTACACACTATTCCAAAGCGGTCAAATGCCCTGATATCCGCAGGGGCTCCTGCCACATGCATGAAACGGATGTGATTGGCGTTACTCTCCCGAATCAGTTTGGCATCCATGTCCCGCAGCCAGTCCGGCGCACATCCCAAAGCAGCCCATTCGTTTGTAGCTCTCTGGGCATATCCGGTAAGCCATACTTTCACGTCGTTGACCTTCAGCCCTTCTCCACCCTGATAAGTGACTTTCCGAAAGCCGGTTTCCACCTCCTGTACATCCATCGGTTCCCCATCGCAAAACAGCGTCACACGCACGCGGTAAAGGTAAGGATTGTCAATATCCCAGAAAGTCATATCAGATACCGTTGCAAAAGCGGTGAGCGTCTCTACCTGATAAGAATCCGTCTCCACCTGGCCGGCCGCCTCTTCCTCCACAGGCTCAAATCCCTGCTCTGTCCTGCGATATGCATGGGGAGGAATAATTGTTCGAAAAGCGCTGCAGCGGCTTCCGGAAGCCAGGTGCTTCACATCCCCCATAAACTCTGCCGTCGGCACACCGTCCCCGTCAAACAGTTCAACCTTCAGGGAAGCTTCCCTTTCGCAGCCGCTTTCGTTGCGTACTTCCGCCTCCACATGGATCACTGCCTGCCCCGCTTTCGTATCAAAATCGGAACCATACACATAGACTCCCTTTGTCTTTAGATTACTGTACAAAGGCAGCGTCAGGTAGGTCTTGGGCTTGATATGTAAGTTGATATTCCTGGCCAGTCCTCCCACCGTAGGATTAAAATCATTGCAATTCCACTGATATGCCACGCCCTTTTGGGACTCCAAAACCTCCGCCGCCCCATTGAGTACCGCCACAAAGGCACCGGGTCTGGCATCCGGATGATTCGGCGTCTCCGCGCCGATCACGTCCATATTCCTTGAGGATGTGCTGTCCGTGGCAATGGCAATCAGCTGCTTTGAATCTTTCGTCAAAAATTCCGTGATATCAAATCCGATTGGAAATGCCCCTGCCTCATAATACCCTGCCAGCACTCCGTTTACATATAAATAACAGGTCTGCCGAATCCCTTCTATTTCCAAAAACACCTTATTTTCATTTATATCAAAGTCTTTCTCCAGCTCAAACCATTTCCTGTAACAGGAGAATGTCCGCTTTTGTCCGCTCCCGGCGTCCTGGATCCTGTCCACAAACAAGTCCGCGTCGTTATAAGTATGGGGAAGGCTTACCTCCTTCCAGCCATTCTCCCGGTAATCTCTCTCGTAGAAAAATCTCCCCTCACCGTCCCTTACCGCATCTATGGCATTTTGCAGCGGAAATGCATCCGCCAGACAAAAATGCCATCCATAATTAAAACTATACTGATTTCGTCTCAATCTACCTGCCTCCTGTATCCGCCTGAAACCGCCGGCCTGTCGTTGTTTTTCACAATAACAGAATATCATATTTCCAGCTGAAAGTCACCCTGAAATAAGTCCATGGGCTGATTTTTATTGTTATCTTTGACAAAAAGGCCCTGGGAATTGTTGTCGCAAAAATACGCCTAACAAAAAACAATTCATTTTTGACCTATTCAAATTTTGATAAATGTGATAATATCTTGTTTAGACTCCCCCAAAAAAGCTTGTTCTACAGAAAGGTATTAAAAAATGTTTAAAAAAGCAATGCAAGAAAAGACAATGCATGCAAATCTTCCGCATCTGAGACGCTTGTATCTTCTTCTCTTGACAGGCAGTCTGTGCGTTTTAATATTATCCTGTTATCACATGCTCTCCAGCGCACAGAAAGCACAGGAAAACGCAATAATTGAAAACGCATTGATCTACTCACAGATCATGGATGAGCAGATTCCTTCGCCTACTTCGGATGCCGCCCTGGAATCGCCCTCCATGGACTCTTTTTTACAGGAAATGGAATTTCCTATCACTTCTCCCACCGCTGCCTTTGCGGTACTATCAAACGGAAAAGTGATATTTACCAAAGGTCATAACGTGCTTTCTCATAAATTGATCGCAGCCATCGTGGAAATTGCCAAATCCGATCTCTCGATTTATACCTACACCGATATGAATCTTCCGGATTACTATTTTTACACAATTACATCCCAGGTCAACGGACTGGATTATTGCTACTATGAACCTGTTTTAACGGGATGGCGTCTGTTTCGAAACAGCCTGTCCGTAAGCCGTGGATTATTGTTAATCTTTCTGCTTATGGGCGCAATATTTACCTTCAGCCTCCTTGTCGCCACCAACCCAATAGGTCAGGCACAGGAACGGGTAATTGAAATCACTTCCCCAAACGAGGAAGCGGAAGAGACCTTTGGCTCCCTCCCCTATTACAGCGGAATCATCATAGATTATTTCAGCATGAGCCGTAAATCCGTCAGCTCCGAAACCTTGAAGCTTTTTGATCAGATCATTCGCGAGAATCTGTCCGTCAATAAGATCCTGTATCAGGTTTCCGCGCAGCACAACTCGGACTGCCTGCAATATTATATGAATTATACCAATTACAATCTAAGAGTTTTGAGTGATTCATTGAAAATGAATCTCTACAATGCCGCTCCTGATTACAACATCAATATTTTTTACAGCACCGCTGTCCCCACCTGTCAGGAGATGGAAAACGAGCTGCTTTACCTCCATCACCACCTGCGCTACAGTCTGATTATGGGATATGGAATGCGTATCTCCATCGAACAGATCAAAATATTTGAATCCAGCACGGAGGTATTGGATCCCAACGTTGCAAGCACAATTCAAAATCACCTGCGCACCAGGGCTTATGACGATTTGTATAACTATCTGGGCCATTTTAAAAATGTCCTGACACATTATCGCCGTTCCAGCAGCCCCAAATATTCCTTTAAGGAGGTATATCGTTTTGCGGAAGAGGCTTTCTCCGTGGTAAAGCTGTTTTTCCAGGAAAATTCTTTTTCGCACCCCATGGTGCAAACCTCCTGCATCACGATCCTGCGCTCCACCCCCGGATTTGGCGCCTTTTGCGAATATCTGATCTCCTGTATTCAGGCCTATCAACAGGAAAATCAGCATGTGCTCAGCAGCCGTAACGAGGAGCTTATGAATAATATCTACATGTTCATAGAGGAAGACCTTGCCGGCGCAAATCTGAATTCCATTGCGCGCAAAATGCAGATTACTGACAGCCATTTAAGTCGTGTCTTTAAAAAAATTACAGGCTGCAACTTTTCCGAGTATCTTTCCGAAAGAAAGCTTGAGGAAGCCGCAAAGCTCCTTTTACAGGATCCAAAAATGAAAGTAGCTGAGATTTCCGAAATATTAGGCTACGGAAATCCCACCTACTTTCTCTCCCGCTTTAAGGCCAAATTCGGAGTTTCCCCAAGCGCATTCCGCAAAGAACATCTCCAGGGAAACAACACGCCTTAAGCCGTTGTTTTCTGCATTTCCAGCTGCGCTCTCACCAGCCCGTAATAAATCCCTTTCTTCCGCATCAGCTCATCATGACTGCCCATCTCGGCGATGTGATGACCGTCGATCACCACCAGACGGTCGGCATCCTTTAAGGTGGACAGCCGGTGGGCAATGGCAAAGGTAGTCCTTCCTTCCGTCAGCCGCTCAAGAGCCTTTTGAATCAAATATTCGCTCTCCGTATCCAGACTCGCCGTGGCCTCGTCCAGGATCAGCAGCCTTGGATTGCTTAGAATGGCTCTGGCGATGGCAATTCTCTGGCGTTCTCCGCCCGACAGATTATAACCATGCTCCCCTACATAAGTATTATATCCGTCCGGGGTCTGACAGATAAAATCGTGTGCATTGGCCATCTTGGCAGCCCGGATAACTTCCTCATGTGTGGCATCCTGTTTGGCAAAACGGATATTGTTGTAAATCGTTCCCGCAAAGAGGAAATTCTCCTGTAATACCACGCCGATCTGACTGTGGAACTTTTCCAGTCTGATCTTACGGATATCCACACCATCCACCAGTATCTCTCCGTCATCCACCTCATAGAGATGCATGATCAAGTTGATCAATGTGGATTTCCCTGTCCCGGAAGCTCCCACCAATCCGATCATCTCACCCTTCTTTACCTTCAGGCTGATATCCTCCAGCACCGGCTGATAGGACTTATATCCGAAAGAAGCATGATGAAACTCTATCTCTCCCTGAATATCCAGATCCACAGACTCCTCTGTGTCAAAGATAGCAGGTTCCTGATTCATAATGTCCGAAATACGCTCCATGCTGGTAACAAGATTCATCAAATGCCTGGGCAGGTTGCTGAGCTGTCCCACATAACCATAAAGCATTCCGGCATAAGTGATAAACTGCAACAATTCACCTGGTGTCAACGTACCTAACAGCGTAGCCCGGCCTCCGAAGAAGGTCACCAGATAACTGCCCAATCCCAGCAGAAAACTCAATATGGGAAAGAAAATGGCGAAAAAGGTCTCATTTCCCCTCTGGACATCTGCAAACGCATCTGCGGCCTCGCCAAACTGCTCTGCCTCACTTAATTCCTGTCCGTAAGACTTCACCACCGCCATTCCGGAGATCACATCCTGCAGCTTGCTGTTCTCCTTATCACTTTTAATTCCCTGCATATGGAACTTTCTGTGTATGATCTTCCGGAATCCAATGGATAACCCGATGGATACCGGTACGAACACAAACGCCAATAGGGCCAGTTTCCAGTTCATTGTAAGCATGTATATCAACACAAATACAAAGGAAATAATGGTGGTAAACAGGTTACAGAACACTTCACTGCAGAAATCCTTTATTCTTCTTGTATCCCTTACCACTCTGTTCATCAGCTGTCCCGGCGACCTGTCATTGATATAGGCAAGTGATAACTGCTGGATCTTGTCAAATACCTGCCGCCGCAAATCCGCGCTGATAAACGAACCCAAACGCGAACACATATAATTCTTCCCCACGTTAATGGCTATGGCTCCTATTGCCAAAATAAACATAACCATGAGACAGGGCACTGCATCCACATAGGTCTTACCCTCCGCCGTCAGCAGATCATCCACCAGATATCTCTGAACACGAGGGCTTAACAGTCCTACGAAAGTGGACAACAGCATCAATAACAGAATCAATGCCATCTTGCCCATATGAGGACTGACCATTCTGACATAATCCTTAAAAAACCCCACCTTGTTTCCGCTGCAGCGGGGGCATTCCCGCGTATTGGGCAGCCCTCGGCCACATTTGGGACAGGTCTTCTCATACTCATGGCTGACCACTTTCTCCGTCCGTCCCCTTTTCAGAATCACCATCCCTCTTGACAAATAGGAATATCTGGTGAGATGTTTTGCCGTAAATCTTCCCAAAAGCACTTCCCTGCCACTGTGTTCAATAAATAGAATACCACAGGCTATCTGAGGTTCACTTTTAAGCTGGTCGCATTCCTCCAAAGGATAAGATTTCGTCAACGTCCCTTCCTCCAGAATCAACAGCCTTTTATTTGTCATTACCGTATAGGAATTCCTCCGGTAGTCCCCCTGCAGATCAATATCCAGAGGAAGACAGTAATAAACCTCTTCCCCCTCCGACAATCCGCACAACTTCATGTTCTCTTCCGATAAGTCATATTGTAGAATCACTCTCTTAATCCTCCCTTTGCGCAAAACCCGGAAATATTTTCCTTATAAAAATAAATCCAATTTTCTACGCTCCGCAACCGTCAGTCGGTTCACATCCGGAATTTCAAATCGATTTTCGTCAATATCCATGATCAGAATTCGGGTATCCGAAAGATGAATCACGGAATTGCCGCCCATACGGATGGTAAAATTACACTCTCCATGATCCGTTACCACATTCCAATACGCAAAACCATATTCATCCTTGATCTTGATAATCTTTTCGATCACCGGCGTAAAGTAACGCAAGGTCAGCTGTTCTTCCAGCATTTCCACCGTCTCCTTACTCACATCAGAAAGCTTCTCTATAATCCCAATCTCTTTGGAACGCTCTTCCGCAGTCCGAATAGAGATAAACTCATTCTTATCCGAAAAAGGAAACATGCGCACCACCGTTACTCTGGGATAAAATTCTTCCCCCACACGCAGACTTAAAAATCCTGTCCCTGTTCTCTCAAACTTTGCATTATTATCGTTCAGATAACGGACACGAAGCATTTCCTCCGTCTCCTGCTCCATTTGTTCCAGCTGAAAATCATCCAGGGAATGCTTTTCTTCCATTCCTCTGCCCGGTCTGCCGTGTCCTCCTGGTCCGTTCATAATCGGTTTCTCCTCCTTTTAAAGTCGCTGCGCGACGGCACTAAAGGGTGAAGTACCCTCGTCGGGTTAAAAGTCCATCTCGCCCTTAAGCTGCAATGCCTTAGTCTGCAATTCCTGCAATTTATAATAAGTTCCCTTTAAAGCTTCCAGTTCTTCATGGGTACCACACTCTGTCACTTCGCCGTGATCAATCACCACCAAATAATCCGCATCCCGCAAAGTAGAGAGTCTGTGCGCTATGGAGATGGTGGTTCTGCCCTTGACCAGATAATTCAATGCCTTCTGGATCACACGCTCCGTCTCCGTATCCACGGACGCCGTGGCTTCATCCAATATCAGAATCTTCGGATTGGCAAGGATAGCCCTGGCAATGGAAACCCTTTGACGCTCCCCTCCGGAGAGCTGCCTGCCCGAAGCTCCGATCCTGGTATCATAGCCATCCGGCATACGCATGATAAATTCGTGGGCACCTGCCAGCTTCGCCGCCGTCATGATTTCCTTCAGCCCGGCATCCCTGTTGGCATAAGCTATATTTTCCGCCACAGTCCCCATGAAGATAAAGGTTTCCTGAGACACCATTGCCACATTTTTCCTAAGATCATGGAATGCAAGTTCTTTTATGGGGATTCCGTCGATCCTGATCTCCCCCTCCTGTACATCATACATTCTGGATATCAGATTAACCAAAGTGGTCTTGCCCGCTCCGGAACGTCCCACAATTCCCACCATACTGCCTGCCGGAATATGCAATGAAACATCCTTAAGCACCGGTCTGTTGACCTCATAACCAAACGTGATATTATCCAACACGATATCACCTTTAGGCTCCTTTAAAGGCTTGGGCTTAGACGCTTCCTCTACCTCCGGCACCGCGTCAATGACTTCAAAGATTCGCTGTGCACTGTTCATGCTGTCCGCCCACCAGTTTGGCACCTTGGAAAAAAAGTTCATCGGCCCCTGAAGCTGCCCAACATAACCCACAAAGGTGATCAGGAAACCCAGGTTCATATCCTGTCCTGTTCCCTGCATGATAAAATATACCCCAAGGGCCCACACGGCCATGACTGCAAGCTCCCTTGCACCGACATAGGCGAGCTGAAAATAGTTCTGTTGCAGAGAAATAGCAATCTCCGCCTCCCGAAGCCGAGCGCTATATCCCATAAAGCGTCCGATCTCTTTCTTCTCCTGCCCAAAGCTCTTAACCACACGGGAACCGGTCAGGTTATCATTGATAAGACTGTTTAAGGAACGCTCCGCTCGGTGCCTTCTCCCGAACATGACCCATATCCTTGGTCTTAAGTACCTGTTCATGGCAAAAAGAATCGGCAGCATCACCAGCATAATCATTGCCATAAACGGATTCATGAGAAACATCACCACAATGGTGGCCAGCATGGTCAGCCCATGTATCAGGATAAACGGCGCACCGTCTACAAAAAATCCCGTGATGCGCTCTGCATCGCTGAGCACCCTGGTCATCAGGCTTCCGGTTTGCCTGCTCCGATAAAAACTGATGGACAAACGCCCCATCTTTCGAAAGACATCCTTTTTCAGGTCCCTCACCACGCCCACAACCATCTGCGCCGTCAGCACCCCCTGGGCCATCTGGAATAACAGCATGATAAGCTTGGTGCCTGCCATTGCCAGCACTAAGAACAACAACACCGTCACAAAACTATCCTGCTTTAATCCCAGAGACAAAAGAAATGACTCATCCCTCGCCAACACCTTATCATATAGAATATCACCGTTTAAATATGGCCATACCAGATGCAACAATGATGTACATATAACGGTAAACAACATAAATACAAACTGCACCCTGTATGGCTTAAAATAGTGAAATACCCTGAAAAATACATTTCTTTTATCCATACAGTTGGGGCAGACCTTCCGCTCACGATCAGGATACATCCTGCCGCACTTGGGACAATATTCCTCTCCCTCCTGTCCAAAGTCAGGCTCCTCGCCCCTCTTCATCTGTTCGATGCTGCGAACAAGCTTGGCAACTCTGCGTTTCTGCAAATGAGTAAACATCAAAAGACAACGCTCTTTATTGCCCCATTTTCCCGCCAGCAAATTACATCCTACACAGTTCTCGATCCACACGCGGTCCAACTCCGAAAGTTTGATAAATTCGGCATGCCACCTCGCCACATCCGCCTCATCGCCATCTTCAGAGAAATCTTCAATCTCCTCTACAATTTTACCGCCTTTTGTAAAATTGCTGCCTCTGAAATAATGTGCCTTTCCCTCTATGGAAGGCGCTTGGATCACACCTAAAATCTGCCTGGTCAACACCAGATATCCTTCCGCAAAGGCTCCCTCCGCATTCAGGTCCGTCTCTGCGGAATACAGGATATCCTGATCCTTAATACCGGCATCTTTTAGAAAAACATACACCTCGGAAGGCATTCTATGATATGTTGTTTTCACTTTTTCTTCTCCTTATCACAAAAGCTCCGCTATCTCCACAAAGCAAGCTTCTGTCCTGTCCTCGCTGACAGGATGGTTGAAATAGATTCTCTTCCCATCCCTGGAAAACGTGGGATTGGGATGAACTTTTTTCTTCCAGATACAATCTTGAAAATCCTGTCCGCCAAATGTGGCAACCGGATCCGTTTCGCCTCTCTTGTATAAGAAAATATCCGCCGGATAACCGGGATATGCTCTGTCGCCTGTAAAATACTTTCTATCCGGAGAACCGTCAATATGATTACCGATTCCACCCAAGGTCTCAAGGCACTCTCCGTCCACGCTGAAGCGCTGAATTCGGCTGGTTTCCATCTCTATTTTCTCTCCGTCATGGTATTGTCTGGTAGCCATATAGGTATCATCGTCAAACCAAAGCTGATGTACCGGTTTATCAGGAATCACATGTGTTTTGCCGGTTTCGATATCAATACAGCCAAGGGCGCCGAACACAGGGCAGTTTGCCACACTCAGACGCATCATCACCCTGGTTGCGGAAGGATTCAGCTGTACATGGCTCATGGAAGTGGTATAATCATTGGGCTCACAGCCATGCTCCACCACCATATTGTATACTGTCTCCTTGTCAGCCACTCTCTTAACCTTTCCTGTGGCAAGTTCCAAGAGGTAGATACCGCATCTGTCAATCTCGGGATAATCAGGATTTTTACCTAAAAATGCTTCCGAAATAGAAAAAGGATACCACCCGTTTTCCGCACAATGGCTCTCCTTGGCAAAAACAGGGCCGTATTTCGTCTCTCCCGTATGTACGTTCAGAATTCTAAACGCCGACATTTTATTAATGCTGTCCCTGAACACAATGTGGTCGTTATCCACAAAAGTTGCCGATGGGCCATTATGATTTCCGCAGGATACCGTGTATACCTTTCTCTGGTCTCCAAGCGTATCCCTGTCACACACCCAGATCTCCGTGACATTCTCCGTCAGACTCATCTTGCGGGCATATACCAGAAGTTTTCCGTCAGGACTCTCCGGCTGTCCGCCGTTCATTCCTAACAGACTGGATCCCTCATAGACACATACCTGCCTTAGATCAGCTTTCGTCTTTGATTCCATAAAAAAATCCTCCCTGTCTTTCCTTTTGTCTATTCTCTCAGGCACTGAGCCAAGTCAACACAGTTGACTTTGTGCTGTGCTTGCACAAGCGTTGGTTCAATGCGATGAGAATCAAAATCCCCACAACCTGCTGTGAAGGTTTTGATTTCTCTTTGATTATAAACAGGAAAGCCAGGAAGGGCAATCAGTTAAAATTTGATATTTTTATGATTTTCCAGCTCATTTTTCTAGTTGTTTTTTGCTATTTTGCTCTTTGGAGCCGCTTAAAACCACGGTTTTATCCTTCAGCTCCACTTTTACCTTATTTCCTTCAATTCCGATGGCGCCAAGCATCTCTTTTGGGATCTGAACACGACCTGCCTTGTCCACCACGGCATATTCGTCCTGCGTATCCTCTTCTCTCCAGTCGATCATAACCTCCTTGAGGCGGTCTGCATACTTTTCCTTGAGCAATCTCTCGCTGCTGATTTTACCATCGCGAATAGCCACCACACGCCTTACTTTTTTGGACAACGCCACATCGTGTGTGACGATAAGTATGGTCTGACCATTTCTGTTCAACTCCATAAAGATATCAAATATGTAATTTGCAGTAGCCATATCCACACTGCCCGTTGGTTCGTCCGCCAAAAGAAGTTTCGGTGAATTCGCCAAGGCGATGGCGATAGCGATTCTCTGCTGCTCACCGCCGGAAAGCATGTTCAGCCTGCTGTGCTTCCTGTGAGACATTCCCACCATCTCCAGCAGTTCAAGCGCCCTGGTCTTTTTTTTGTGACCTTTTGACAGACTTATAGGAAGCATCACATTCTCCAGTGCAGTCAAATAAGGGAGTAAATTCCTGCCGTTATTCTGCCAAACAAAGCCCACGGTATCACGTTTGTACCGCACCAGTTCCTTCTCCGATATGGTAAAGAGATTTTTACCTCCCACCACCAGGGAACCGGCGCTGGGCCTGTCCAGTCCTCCGATCATATTCAAAAAAGTTGACTTACCGCTGCCGCTGTTGCCGATGATGGCCGTAAGTTCTCCCTCTTCTACGATCAGGTCCAGTCCCTGCAGTGCCAAAACCTCCGTCTGCTTTGACTTGTATATCTTTACCAGGCCATCCGCCTGGATCATTGCCTCAGCCATCTTCCCTCTCTACCTGCCCTTCTTCCTGTGCCTCCATGATCCGATGCCCGTTTTCCAGCTCAATAATGATATCTCCCGCATCCATAAGCCCAACGTCATGGGTGGTCATAACAATCGTCACCTGTTCCCGGCCGCACATTTCCTTAAACAGCCTTACCACCTCGGCACCCATTGCGCTGTCCAGCTCCGCCGTAGGTTCATCAGCAAAGATAATCCGGGGTTTATGTGCCAAAGCTCTTGCAATCGCTACCCTCTGTTGTTCTCCTCCGGACATCTCAGACGGCATATGGCGCAGACGCCCTCCCAGTCCCACCATTTTCAGGCATTCTTCCACACGCTCCTTACGCCCTTCGCGAATCCCGGCCATCCTCATGGAAAATTCCACGTTCTGAAACGCATTCATGGTAGGTATCAGGGAAACGGCCTGAAATACAAACCCCATCTGGGTCCTTCTTAAATCTTCTCTGGCCCGTTCCGATAATTCGCCGATATCTTTTCCGTCGATATAGACTTTTCCTGAGGACGGCTTATCCAGCGCTCCAAGGATATTTAAAAGCGTCGTCTTGCCTGAACCGGAACGTCCCTTCAAAATTGCCAGCGCTCCGGAAGGTATCTCCAGACTGATATCCGTCAAAGCCTGGAAGGTTCCTCCCGCCACCGGAAAAATCCTGTTTACATGGCTGACTCTAATTACCTCATTTTCTTTCAAACCCAACTCCTATCTGCCCTTTCCACAGGCATAAACACTTTAATATGCGCTCTATTCCTCACCCAATTTCAATGCCTTCGCCACATTCAGTTTAAACACGATAACGATCAGCACAAGCAGACACACCGCCATCACCAGGGTCAGAGCCGCATAAAGCCGATACATGTCTGCCGGATTGGTATACAGCTGCATGGGCAGCACTTGATTATCGGCTGCATAAGCCATTTGCAGCATGGGGACATACATCATGGACGCCAGCTTTCCGATGCCGATTCCCACAAGGATGGACATGATTCCCGAAAAAATCTGCTCCAATATGAGCATATGAAATAATTCACCCTTATGCATACCGAACGCCCGCAGCACGCCGAATATCATCTCCCTGGACCGGATGGACATGATCCAATAGATCAGATATCCCACGCCGCACAACAGGATCATCACCAGAAATCCCATGGTCAAAACGCCGTTTGTCCCCTGTAACAGAGGATCCTCCACCGTTGCTTCTATATCCCCCTGTCTGTCAACATATTTCTCCACCTTTATTTCGTTGGCTTCTATCCACTTGGCCACATCTGCGGAATCCGCATCCTCCTTTAAATTGATCCAGACTTCATATGGCTGAGGTCTTTGTATAAACTTCTCCTGGATGGCAGCAATGTTCATAACCAGAAGATAATTATCCTCTACCACCACGTTTCCCGCCAAATCCAAATATGTAGTGGAATTATTAAATCCCGGCCAATAATCCACAAATCCTACGATTTTCCCGTGAAAAAAATTATTGAATGTCATTCTGGTATCATCGCTGCCAATGGTATACTCATAAAGAAAGGAGAAATAATCCCCCTCCTGATATCCCAGCTTGGTCTGCACATTCCGCGACACCAGCAGACCATCAGGATTGTCCGCAAGCAGATTCAGGTACTCATAATAATGCCTGTCAAGCAACGCTCTGTCAAGAGACGTGTTTTCGCCAAATTCCTTTGAATGGATCCCCATAAAGGTTAAATTGCCCTCTTCAAAGTAAACGTTCACCTTGCCATTGGTTTTCGGATCGTCATAATACACCTTGGTATATGATTCCGCAGCTTCCAATGTGGTATACTTTTGAAAATCCGGTTCATAATATCCGGGCTGTACGTTGCTTTCCTCTGCCGCAAGGGCAGCGTTATCCCTCCACACTTCCTTGATAATAATATCCGCCCCGTCCATATACTCTACGTTTTTGCGCGCATTCTGCAATATAGTGCGGGCAACCGTGGCATGAAAGGCGCCAAGGGACACTGTCAGTATCAGAAAAAGCATGATAAACTGCTGTTTTCTGCCGTTTTTCATGTTCTCCAAAAAGGAAGCATAGCTGGAAGGATGCCAAAAGCGCTGCCCCACCAGATACACCAGCTTTACCAAAAACGGCTGCAAGCGCAGAAACAGCAACCCCATTCCCACAATAAACAGAGAGGAACTTATGTACAAAAGAGGATCCAGAGACTGATCTGTCATCAGATTCCGCATCACCGCATCCTGGTTGTGAGAATAATTATAATAGCCGTATAAACCGATTCCAAGGCAGATTACATCCAGAAATACTCTCTCCCACCAGCTTCTTTTTTTCAATGCACGTCCCTGTTTCAAATTTACGATGGACACCTTGCTGTGCCGGATGGCAGGCATGGTCATGATCAGCACGGTGGCAAGCACCGCCACCGCCAAATAAATCCATACGATACCCTCAAAACGAATCTCAAGGCTTCTGCGCAGTCCAAATTCCAGGAAATTGCTGGCCGAACCCAATATCTTACAGAAGACTCCCCCAAGGGGAACTCCTAACAACACCCCCACCACAGTCAAAAAAACGGTCTGATAGAGATAAAGCCGGAAAATCTGAAAGCCTGAGCTCCCCCGGCTCTTGATTACTGATATCTCATTGCGCTCCAGCTCGTACATCTGCCCGGATACCATGAACAGAAACGCTCCCAGCAGCATAAGCACCGGCACCTGCAAGATAAACAAAGTGGTGGAGACCCTGCCTCTCTTGGCCTGAAAATCCTGAAGCAGGCCAAGACACTCCTGGGCCACATATTCGTCCTCCTGTATCTTTGTTATCAGTCCCTCAGCCTGAGCCGCATCCAGAGCCTCGTATTCAAAAAGATAACAATATCTGCAGGTAATATTATGTCTGTTGATATCGCTTCCAAGAAACAGATTTCGAAACAGCCCTTCCTCCAGCATACAGGTCTCATTCATATAGTTGGCACCTATCTCCCAATAAGGATCATTCCCCTTCTCCTTATAAATACCAACAATCCGCAGTTTGTATGGAATTCCGTCCGCATCCTTCAGTGTGGTACTCTCCAACATCTCCCCAACCAGCATATTAGTTCTCACCATACACTTTTGGTTGATCAGTACCTCGATGGCTCCGTCTTCCGCCAGGCCATCCTCCGAATACATTTCCCCTGCAAGGATGTCCACATGTTCTTCCAGATTAGATGCAGTTCCCAGTCTTAAAACCCCCGGCCACACATCATTCCTTTTCCCCAAAGCTTTAAGCGTCCACTGTGTGAGACGATAAAAATAAATCTGCTCCTTCGTCTCCACCCCAAGCCTTTGGGCTATGGCTGCAAATTTCTCCTCATATCTTCTAAGGTTCTCCCCCTCGGTTCCCTTCATGGATGTGTCAACCGCACTCAGCTTTGCAGGCCATACTCCCGTATTGATTTCACTGCTGCGGAATTCATCCCGCAACATTCTGTCAAAGGCCGCTATCTCATACATTGGAAAACTGATTGCCGTAGCTATCAGCAGTACGCTGCCCAAAAGCAGACAGGAAAACATCCACTTTTTTGCCCACAGCTTTTGAAACATTACTCCCAGCATATTATCTCCATTCCCTCCGTAAGTCCGTCAATTGCCCAATAGTAATCTTGATTCATTCCGCCCGCCAGGAAGCTTATCCGCAGCACGGTACCGTCTTCCTTCACAACATGTACGAAAGTACGGCCTCCTTCCTCTTCCACCGCCCGTAAGGGCACCAAAATCACATCGCTCATTGCCTGCAAAGTAGCGGTAGCGTTTATGGTCACAGGAGAATTCTTGCCGCTGGAAGTGGTGGTAACCATGTTCATATTTTCCAACATCACTTCCGGCAGTTCCACCAATACGCTCTGTCTGGAAAGCCCGCCGCCCATGGCATCTCCCAAAGTCACCACTTTTCCTTCCGCTCCCCACTTTTCCCCCTTGACGGTTGTATAAATCAGTGACACCCTATCGCCGTAATGAAGATATTTTTTATAGTTATCCAGATAAAGATAGACTGTTTCCGTATCTGCTATCACTGCCAGACGGCTTCCGGTATTTACTTTGTCCTCAATGTAATAACTGGCTTTGGCATACAAAATACCTTCGGACTCTGCCAAAATTTCAGTGGTATTGTAGTCCTGATTGATCAACGCAATTTCTTCTTCCAGCGCCGCTATGTTCTCCTGCCTTTGCTGAATTTCCTTTTCATTCTCCTCCTGGTCCAAAGCCAGTAGATCGGCAAGCCTTTCTTTTGCCCGCTTCAACTCCGTTTCTTTACGGGCAAGCGCTACCTTATCTCCCTCCACGCGTATTGTTGCGATCACATCACCTATTTTTACACTTGCATTCATATCCGGCCCAAATGACTGAAAACGAACCTGTCCCTTTTCCACTTTATTGTTCACGGAGCTTTTGCATGGAAAATATAAACTGCCGCTCTCCTTAAAGTCCACCTCAAAAATTCCCTTTTCCAAAACAACTGTCTCAAAATCTGCAGCTTGAATCGACTGGGAGGCAAGTACAAGTTCTCCCTCCTCCAAACCTGACAATATCTCTATGGAAGAACCGTCCCGCATACCAGTCTTTACCTGTCTGTTGGCAATATTCCCATCCTCCATCACATACACATATTGCTGCAGACCGGAACTGTGAACGGAACTCTGTGGAACCGTCAGCACATGCTCCCTGATATTTTTCACCAAAACCACTGAAGCCACATCTCCCACCGACGTTTCGCCGCTTTCATCGGCAAACACAAAAGTTGAATGACTTTTATCGTCATTTTCCTCCAGCGTAAGCTCGTAGCGCTTTCCGTTGACCACCGCATAGATTTCTTTGGCATTCTGCCGATCAAGTTTGGACAGATAGGCACATTTGATATATTTTCTGCCCATATCGGCCACCGCCGCCACAGAGGCGCCTGCCCGAATGCTGTCGCCGGAAACATAGTCCCCAATGGCCACCACCTGCCCGGAAATCCCTGTCCGCAACACTCCTTCCTGTTCCTGCGATCTCAACTTTTGCAGTTGTCTGGTATAATACTCATAATCAAGTGTATAGAGTTCCGTCTTTTGACGAAGCGCTTCCTTTCTGGTTTCCATGGACAGCTCTTTATTATTGTACTGGCCCTCCCATTTTACATATTCCTTCCACCAGGAGGTATGATCCGGATTCACAATTTCCTGTCCGTTACTTCCCATAATTGTCTCCGGAGGCTCATATCCTTCCATATTCTCAAAAATTTCCTGGATCCCCTCCAAATCGGACTGCTGTGCGGCGATATACTCCTCCGCTTCTGTACGGAATTCCTCATAATTCTCTGTCAGGGTACGAAGCTTCTCCTCCATGGACTGAATCCGTTTGGAGATAGCGCTGTTGTCTGCGTACACCAGTACATCACCCTTCTCCACGGTCTCGCCCGTCAGCGCGCCAAAGGAATCAAAAATCTGCTTTGACTCGTAATAGTACTCTTCCACGTAAGGATGAACCACTGCATCGTAGACATTGGCGTCATACAGATTCCGGTATGCCACCGGTTCCGTATTCGCAATCGCCTCCTCCCCGTCCTTTGGTTCATGTAGTTCAATTACTTCCTGTGACTCCACAGTCCGTTCGCCGCATCCCGTAAATACGGCGGACATCATAAGTCCAATACACAGAGTAAGCGAAACGGAAGTTTTCTTCCTCCATGAGAATTTCTTTCTAGTTTTCATTTCTGAACCACATACTCTCCTTCCTCCAAACCGCTTACCACTTCCACCAGCGTATCCCCCCATAACCCTGTCTCGATCCATCTTACCTGACGGATATCGTTCTCTCCAAGCACATATACATACTGCTTCCCATCGGCATTGCGAATCACCCTATGGGGAAGGGTTAACACAGATTCCCTGGAATCCACCGTGTAGTATATAATCCCTGAAGTCCCAACCTTCAGTCCTTCCAGAATTTCCGGAAGCTCAAAGTAATATACGTCGTCCCAATGCTCCATATCATAGGGCAGCACTTCCGTCTCCACTGATCTGCCGTTAACCCCCACCGTCAGCCGCAGCGCTTCCCCCTCTTTAAAAGGAAACTCGCCCTTCAGCTCAGATTCCTTTACCTCAAAAAGGCACCTGGAATTGTCTATGATCTTAAGCACAATCTGGCCTTCCGTAACTCTGCTGCCCTCCAGCTGGGTCCCCACATAAGATATCTCCCCGTCAATTCCCGCATAGAGACGGCTCTCCTCGATCTGTCTTTGCATGTCTTCCAGCTGCTGCCTGTCCAGTTCAATGGCATCCTGATAATCCTCCCGCTTATAGCGGTAAGTCTGCCTGATATTTTCAAGGGCCTTATCCAGCTTTTCCTGTTCGGACTCGGAACCGGAAGACTGATACACAAAAGACCACCATCTGTTTGAAAGGGCATAATTTTCATCCGTATCCGTATAGCCAAGCAGCAGCGAGTTCCTGGCTATCCTGTATTCCAGTTCAGCGATATCGTCCTCGTCTACATCCACCGCAAGTTCTGCCAGAAGCTGCCCCTTCACAACGCTGTCCCCAAGAGATACATAAACGCTGTCCATGATGCTTCCTTTAGTAGTAATTCTGATCTCTTCTTCATCTGTCTGCATATATGTACACCGGACCCTGCCTGTTTTTACCACGTTTCCCATGGAAGCAACCACCATGGTATAGGAACTCTCCTGGGGCGCCTCAATCTGAACGCCCGTTTCCTCCTCCTCATCATCCGCAGTACAACCGGAAAATCCCATGCACAGGGCGCACATGATAACTGCCGCCCGGCCGTACCCGCCTGCTTTTGTCTTTGCCATATCCTTTTTTCCCCGTTTCCATGAAAATAAAATGCTGATATCATCTATTTTATCATGTAACAAAAAAGATGTCACTAGAAAAATGCGACTTCTTTTGATATTACCATTATAATATTTTTCCTGGGCCTTCAAGTGTCCGGGAAAAATTGTCACTCCGCCAGATACATTTTAAGCCCCGCCTCAATCTTACGTATGGTCTCATCCAGGGACTGTGAATCCTGCAGATAATCCCCCAGACATTCTATCAATACCTGGCGTATCTTGACATCTTCCATTACAGGCTTATTCAACGATTCGCAGATTGCAACCAGTCGCCCCATCGTCTCCTCGTCAAATGCCTTGGCTTCAAATTCCACATAATCCCCGTTCTCCGTGGTAACCATAACAGAACCTGCCATTTCGGAGCGGTCCTTTGATGCCTGTTTTTCCATGGATACTCTGTTCACCGGAAATCCCCCGTAATAATCCATATCCTGTATCTGCTGCGAAAGCGCAAATACAATAAAATCTTTTGCGGTTTCCTGATATTTTCCCTTGGTACAGATTCCAACCTGTACGGACGGAATAAATCGGTTCTCAAATGCAGCAAAATCCCCCTTGATAAATTCCGCTATGGAAACCGGGAACATGCAGCCGGAAAAACCCCCCGCCTTTTCAATCGTCAGCTTTGCCGAATCGAGGAGATCCATCATATTATATGCGCTCTCATTCTCCGGCCTCACCGGGATAACGCCGCAATTATCTCCTATAGCCTTCAGATATTCCAGATAGCTTGCAAGTGCTTCCTTATTAAGCTGCTTCTCTCTGACAATTTCGTCACAGAAATAGGGATAAAATAGATCCACCAGTTGTGCTGTGGTCTGTTTTCCCAGATAACTTTGATCTTCCTTAGATAAAAAATCCGCCAGTGCTCTCATGGAACTCATTTGATCCGGAGCGATATCCCTCCCCAACGCCATGGAAAATGCAAACTGCAGCGGGACGGCATATCTTGTTCCATCTTCCCGAATATATGTGCTTGTAATGTTATCTAACAGTTCCCCGCTTTCCTCCATAGGACGGATCAATTCCTCCAAATCCATCAATAGTCCTTTTTTCGCATATGCTTCCAGATTCAGATGATCAAGAACCAGGATATCCGGTGCTTCCTCTCCCATAAGCATTGTGTTCAGTTTTGTGTGGATCTCATCTAGTCCCTGTTCCCCCAGGATATTAAAATATAAGGGATACTCGCTCTGGATATCTATCCTCACCTCCGGATGGAGCTTGTGATACATCACCGCAGCCTGTTTGAGCAGAGAATTGTCACATATGGTATAGAGCTTCAAAACCTGCGTCACCTTCGTAGCTCCATTGGGGTCATACTCATACCGGTTCAGCTTCTTAACTCCGTTTACCTCAAACAAAGCATAAATACTGCCATCCTCCATAGCAGCCAACCCTTCGCACCAATAATCCTTCAGGGCAAAATCGGTCTCAATCCCCTCGGCCAGCTTCTCCCAGCCATCCTCAGCCGTCTGATCACTCAATCGGAATATGCCTTGCTCCCCTGCGACAATCAGTGTTCCGTTCTTCTGGACATCATAGGAAAAGTTTTCCGTTCCGCCCGAGACAAAATTCCCTCCCATTTCTATAACCATCGTACTATTGTTGCCTTTGGGCAGCGGAAACATCACCGCATCGCTTCCTTTCCCCTCCTTTCGCCTCTCAATCTGTCCTCCTACCCCAAGGTAAACATTCTCCCCATCTGTAATAATGCCCTCATCATAATAATTTGTAAGCGGTTCGCTCTCAATCACACTGCCATCCTGGCCGGACAAAAGATCATAACTGGTATAGGACAGCACTGCCAAAGTGCCGTTATTCAACACCGCCATTCCCCGTATCCTCTCATAGCCTCCCCAATCCTCATTGGACACGGACCATTTTTCCGGAGTGATCTCTTTTGCCGTATCTCCTTCCCCCTTCCACAGGTGCCCCATAAAATCTTCTTCCAGATAACCAACATAGAGATACTGCCCGCCGCTTTCTTCCCGTAAAAGCTTTGCTTCCATCCAGCTATCTCCTGGTATTTCCATGGATGCAAGCCAGCTTTCTGTCACATCCGCAAAGCTGCTCTCCCGCTTTTCCCACTCCCGCAAAAGCGTTTTTCCGTTCTCCTGTTTGGAAGTCAGAAGATGCAGTCTGTCTCCGGCCTCAAATATCTGCAGAATGTCCCAACCATCCAATTCCCCGGGCAATACTTCCATCTTTTCCACATACCTGCCCTGTCCCTGGTCCGCAATGTTCCCTGTCTCCGGTCCCGATGTGGGATCGTTGTCTCCTCCGCTTTTTCCACAGCCTCCCACCGCACCGGCCAAAATTGTCATAACCAACATCATCGCCGGCCACCTTCCATACTTTCTTTGTTTCATTTTCTGTTCCCTCCCAGTTTCATTCCGTCCCTGCACAACAACACCGCTGCCTTGTGTGTACTTTCAGGACTGTGTCTAAATCGTATGGTAACAGAAAAATGTAAAATCCCTGTGATCGACATGTGCCTAAGTTGTAAAATTTCTGGCCAGATATATGCGAATATTGAATGTCTCCATATGCTCCAAGGTGTTGGTATCCGGATTCACTTTGCTGCTCACAACCCGAAATGGTCTGATGACTGCGGATAGCTCTCCGTCTCCTACCGCCTTATAGATCAAACCAGGTTCCTGCACTGCCTCCCCCTTCCCTTCCAGGCCAAAAGAAGCCACATAATCCTCCAGAAATACTTTCATTTCCTTCGCATCCTGAGAAGCAACCGGAACCCCACAGCTTACGGACGCATACAATACCTGTCCGCTTTGAGCGCTCAACAGTAATTCCGCTTCCATCCCCCCTCCCATGGCCGTAAAGGTCCAATAACTGCAGGCGCCGTTTGCTTCTACACTTCCGACTTCCACATCCCGAAAGGTCCACAGATAACAGCTTACCTTGCACTCCCCCATGTCAAACCCGGTTACTCCCAGATGGGGCAGGCAAAAATTCTCCAGCCATTCCTTTCCGTCCGTCATGGCCTGCTCCATGGACAGCTGCCCCTGTCCCGGTTCATGAAGCCAGATATCCTCTCCCTCTTCCAGGCCTCCCACCGCCAAAACCAGCTCCCCTTCCTCCAGCTTCCTACGCTTATCTTCCCAACTCACCCCCCTCCTGCAGTTTTGTCTGGCCTTCCAAAATGGTAACTCCCACCTTTCCCCCTCCCCGCAGTAGCCTCTCTTCTTCCCACAGCAACCCCTTTTCTACCCCTGACATTCCGCCAAAAAAAATCCCCAAGGCAAGCAATATTCCCAATAAATTGACAAGCCTTCCCCTTCTCCCTCTGCCAATAGGGGATATTATCTCCTCCTCTGTCTGATTATGTTTCCTCTTCCAACCCATCCTCTTCTATTCCGCCCTCCCCACATCTTACAGGAAAACTTACCGTTGTCCCAAAACCTTTTAGACTCGCAAACATCAGCCCGCTCCCATGTATTCTGGCAATCCTGTCCGCCAGAGCCAAACCCAGGCCGGCGCCGTGCTGCCTTCTGGAACGAGCCTTATCCACCATATAAAATGCTTCCGTAATACGCGAAATCTCCTCTTTTTCCATACCGCAGCCGTCATCTTTCACACTGATCCAATATTCCGCTTCCTTCTTTCGCCCATACATTTCTATCCGTCCGCAGCCTGCCTTAATGGCATTGTCCACCAAATTCATCAACAAGGTTTTCAACAGATCATACTCCACCCAGATATACGCCCTATCTGCCGTCAGGCGAAAGTCGATGTTTTTTTCCGCAAACAGAAATTTCAACCCGTCCGCTACATCACACAGCACCTCATCCCCTGACATTTCCTCCAAAGCAAAATCCTGTCTGCCAAGCACCGTCAATTCCATCAGTTTAAAGGACAATGCCTCCAACCGCATCCCCTCATTCCAGATCTGCCATGCAGCCCGATTTACCTCTTCTTTTGAAAGCTCTTTCTGATAAATAGTATCCGCATACCCAATGATTGACGTCAGAGGCGTTTTCAGCTCATGGGCAAAATTCGCCACAAAGTCCTCCTTCTCCCTGGCCGTCCTCGAAAGTTCCTCTATCTTTTCTTCCACGGCGTCCGCCATCAAATCAAAGCTTTCCGCCAACTCCCCGATCTCGTCTCCTCTGGATGCGCCGAATCTTTCTTTGTAGTCCCCTTCTGCCATCCTCCGGGCCGCCTTTGACATCTTCTTCAAAGGTCTGGTCAAAAGTGCCGACAACAAAAACAGCAAAGCCATCCCCGCCGACACCGCAATCAGATAGCACCTGATAAAGTACTGCCGCAGGGTATCCTGCTGTCTCAGCGTTTTCTCCACATCCCACTGTGTTACAAAACCAATCTTTTCCTCCCCAAAACTTAACAGGCTTCCCACCAACACAGCTCCGCCCTCCGGCGTATTCCTGAAGCGATATACATGAGAATCCTCTGATAATTCATCCAAAAAAGACGCCTCCAGTCCTTCTATCTCCGAATAAAGCGGCGTTCCATCCTCCCCATAAAATGCCGCCGGAACACCGATTTCGCTCGCCAAAGCCTTCAGCAAATCTCCCAATATTTCCTCAAACTCCCCTCTGCTCTGAAAAGCATCCGGGGCTATGGGATAAAGCGAATCCTCCCCGGGCATTCCTTTCCACTGAAAATAATAGGTAGCAGTTCCATGTTCTTCCTCATCTCCCCAGACATCCATCTTCACTCCTCCTTCCGGAATCCCCTGCCATATAGTGATAAGCGAGTCCTCCGGAATCAGTTCTCCTTCGATACTTAAGGATAGGGAAATCTGATCATATGACAACATTGCCGATTGCAGGGTAAATTTGTCGTATTGATACTGTTTCAGTGCAAAGTCCACCTCCCTGGCCATACTGCTCTCAAAGGAATAGCGCAGCAGGAAATAGCCGGAAACGGCAAACGCAAGACATATCACCAACGTTCCAAGCAGAAATATTTTGGTAAAAAGCCGCATTCTATCCCTCCAGTCTGTACCCTATGCGAAAAACCGTCTTGATACGCTCTTCCCATTCCAGTTTTCTTCGCAGTCTCCGGATATGGGAATCCAAAGTTCTGGTTTCTCCAAAGAAGGGTTCCTTCCAAACCTTCTCATACAACCGGTCCCGATGTAATGCAACATTTTTATTTCGCACCAGCTCCACAAGCAGATCAAACTCCTTGGCCGTAAGCACCACCGGAATTCCCCTCTTCGTAACCTGCCTGGAATCTAAGCAAATCGTCACATCGTCAAAAAGAAGCTCTTTCTTATTTACTCCCTTCCTTCGCAGCACTGCTTCCACTCTTGCCAACAGCTCCCCGATTTGAAAGGGCTTTGCCAGATAATCGTCTGCACCTGCTTTCAATCCCCGAATTCGTTCTTCCACAGCTCCCTTTGCAGTCAGAAAAATCACCGGCGTACCCTTAGGTTTTATGTATTCCAAAAGTTCGTAGCCGTCTATCTCCGGAAGCATGATGTCCAGCAAAACCATGTCAAATCTTTGCCTTTCTATCAAGCATGCTCCCTCCCGCCCGTCCCGGGCAATCCAACATTGATGCCCCTCATTGTCCAGATTCATGTGAATCAAACCCGCAATGGCTTCATCATCCTCCACAACCAATATATCCGCCAAAAAAAGCACCTCCCTTTACCTGCCTGATCTTTTCTTAACGTATCCAACCTAACCCATCTGTATTCCGTTGGTTCCAACCGTTACGTCCCCACACATCAGTTGTTCGAAAAAACGTTTCTTTCACCCCGCCTTTGAATGATTATAGACAATAATTATAAGAATTACAATATACCCCCTTCCATGTACTCTGCCACAGAAGAATCCAAGAAGGGGGTTTTTCAGAACAAAAAGCCAAATATGGGTCCCCAAAAGACCATCTCGTAAATTAGATATAGTTATGGGTCTCAAATACCAACTCATTGACATGTTTGGAGTGAAGCAGTTCATGTGCCTTATGGCTGAGAGGTTTTCCTAAAAATTCCTCATATGCCTTCAGCACCTCCGGATTTTCATGAGAATGGCGCAAAGTCCTCCTCTGATCCAGTTGATACAGTTTGCTGCCACGTTCTCCGGCAAATTCGCATCCGTCGTGGATGGGTTGGCCTCCGCCGCCCACGCAGCCTCCGGGACATGCCATCACTTCCACAAAATCATAATGAACCTTCCCTGCCATAATATCCTGCATCAGTCTTTCCGCATTGCCCAAACCGCTGACAGTACAGGTATGTAAGGTCTTGCCGCCCAGCACAAAATCCGCTTCTCTTCTGCCAAGGGTACGACCGTCCCCCCCCTTGCCGCCTTCCAATAGCCCCTGCGCCTCCTTTATGCCAAGGACACAATTATCGCCGGAAGGATCCGAAAGGTTTCCGTCCCGCACCGCCTTAAAAGCATCCGGCTCACAATTATGCCCTTCCACCACGGCATATGCCGTGCGCAGCGCCGCTTCCATCACGCCGCCGGTAACGCCAAAGATCACGCCTGCACCCGTACTCTCTCCCAAAGGAGAATCAAAGGCCTCTTCCTTAAGATATTTCGGGTTGATATGTTCCGCCCGCATCATCCGCACCAGCTCCCTGGTGGTCAACACTATGTCCACATCCTGTCCCGCCCCGGCACTCCTCATATAGGAAAGGGATGCTTCTCGCTTCTTGGAAACACAGGGCATAATGGAAATACTACAAATATTGTGAGGGTCAATTCCTTTTTTCTGCGCAAAATACGTTTTTGTCATGGCGCCAAACATCTGCTGAGGTGACTTTGCCGTGGACAGATTACGCAGATACTTTGGATATCTCTTTGACACAAAACTGACCCAGCCGGGACAACAGGAAGTAAACATGGGCCATGCATATTTCCCTGGATTTCCAAGCCTCTCCAAAAGCTCGTTTCCTTCCTCCATTATGGTCAGATCCGCAGCAAAATTTGTGTCAAACACATAATCAAATCCCATACGTTTCAGCGCCGCAACCATCTTGCCCTCAGTGAAATCTTCCGGAGCAAGGGAAAGTTCTTCCCCCCAGGCAGTCCGCACCGCGGGCGCTACCTGCACCACGGTTATCTTTCCTGTATCCGCCAGCGCGTCAAATACCTTGGGAATATCATATCTCTCCCGAAGGGCCCCGGTAGGACAATGCGTAATGCATTGCCCACAAAGGGTACAATCACTGTTCTCAATGGTTTTATTGCCCGCCACATCCACCGTGGTACGGGAACCGGTATTCTGTACATCCCAGACGCGCATATCCTGCACCTTATCACAGACCTGTACGCAGCGCATACACTTGATACATTTCCTGGAATCCCGAATCAAAGGGAAATTACCGTCCCAGGGTACCTTTTGAACCTCCTCCTTAAACGGTACCTCCAAGATCCCAAGATCATTGGATATTTTCTGTAAATTACAGTTACCGCTCCTGGAACAGGTGGCACAGTGACAATCGTGCTGGGAAAGAATCAGCTCCACATTGCTGCGCCGCACCTTTCTGACCCTGGGGGAATTGGTATAGATGATCATTCCCTCCTCCACCAGGCTGGTACAGGAGGTGAGCAGTTTGGTTCTGGACTTTGTTTCCTCTTTGCCCTGCATCTCCACCACACAGACCTTACAGGCGCTGATCTCATTGATATCTTCCAGGAAGCAAAGATGCGGTATTTCAATACCAACTTGTGCCGCCGCCTTCATAACCGTAGTTCCCTCCGGAACGGAAACATTCAAACCGTCTATCGTTAGATTTACCATATCGCAGCACGTCCTCCTTTCAGACTTCCGTAGCCATATTTGTCACACCGCAGACATCTGCCCGCCTCCTGGCAAGCTTCCTGCTTTGTCATTCCACATTCAAAAGCATCAAAATTCTTTTTCCTGGATCCGGCTTCCTCCTCGGAAAGCTGTATCCGCCCGCAAGGTTCCTTATCCTCGTAACTCACGGGCGGAATCTCCACATCGCAGGCGATCACATGATGGTAACCCAAAAATTCGTCTATATTGGCCGCCGCCACCTTTCCGGAGGCAATGGCACGTATCACCGTGGCCGGTCCGGTCACACAGTCGCCGCCCGCAAATACCCCTATGACATCCTCCACCTCGCTGTCGCTCATGGCCGCAATGGTTCCCCGTTTCACAGACAGCCCGGCTTCCTCAAAATCACGGGTCTCGATTCCCTGACCGATGGCCACTACCACGATATCACAGGGAATCCGCTGCAAAGGAACATCCGCCTGAATCGGTCTGGCCCTGCCCCAGGAATCGATAGGGCCTATGATCTGAGGCTCCACCCAGAGAGCCGTCACATTTCCGTTTTCATCCGCTTCAATTTTATAGGGCGCCTTCAATGTATACAGCTCTGCTCCCTCCGCAATGGCTCCTTCCACTTCTTCCGGCAATGCAGTCATATCCCCCTGCCGTCTCCGGTAGGCGATACCCACTTTCTTGGCTCCAAGCCGAATCGCGGAACGAGTGCAGTCCATGGCAACATTACCGCCACCCACTACAACCACAGTCTTGTCCTTAAAATCAGGCATTTCCTCGTCCCCTATGTGACGCAGCATTTCCACTGCGGACATAACTCCATGGGAATCCTCCCCTTCTATGCCGATTTTCTTGTCCGTATGGGCACCGATGGCCACATAAACAGCGTCATACTCCCTGCGAAGCCGACCGAAGGGGATCTCACCTTCTCCGTTGCCAATGCGGGTGTTCAAGTGAACCTCCACACCAGTGGACAAAATCGTATCAATATCCTCCTGCAGACGCTCCCTGGGAAAACGATAATTGGGTATCCCGTAGCGCAGCATACCACCCAGTTTGCCCTTCTCTTCAAAAACCACCGCATGATGCCCCATCAATTCCAGATAATACGCCGCGGAGAGTCCGCCCGGACCGCCTCCCACAATCGCCACCCTTTTGCCCGTACTCTCCGCCTTTTCCGGCACAGGTACCGTATTGGCCCGGGCATTGTCCACCGCCATTCGCTTTAAGCCCCTGATATTTACGGAACTGTCAATCATATTTCTGCGGCATCTTGCCTCACAGGGGTGCTCGCAGATCAATGCGCATGCCGTAGGAAAAGGATTATCCTTTCGGATCAGCTTTACCGCATCTTCATACCTTTCCTCTCTCACCAAAGCTATGTAACCGGGAATATCCACTCCTGCCGGACACAGAGCCACACAGGGCACAGGCTGCGTAATGTGGCAGGAGCATTTACCGTGCTCAATATGATGCTTGTAATCCTCCTTAAACCCTTCCATACCGGCCAAAACCATGTGGGCCGCCTCATATCCGATGGCACAGTCGGCGGAGTCCATAATGCTGGAAGCAGTTTCCTTGATCAAATCCAGCGTCTTTAAACTGCCCCGCCCCTCCAGCACATCTTCCAGCAGATTCTGAAGCTGGCCCAGGCCGATACGGCAGGGGGAACATTTTCCACAGGTCTGTGCATGGCAGAGCCTTAAAAAAGAAAGCTGCAAATCCACAGGACAAAGTCCGGGCGGACTTGCAATAATACGTCTTTCCAAATCCTTGTACAGACGCTCCACGGTAAGCTGCGCCTTATTTGGCGTGGCTATTGTCAAACGGCTCATAGTAACCTCCCTATTCTTTTGAAAGCGCTTACATTATTTATCTTTCTCATTGTAAACCAAATGGAAAGAACTGGCAAGCCCTTTTATCATCACCTTTTTCTATATTCAATATATTCAAAATCGCTCTCTGTGCTGCGCTCCACCATACATTGATATACTCTGTCACGCAGATCCTTTTGTCTTTCTCCGGGTTTCAATCCTTCATCAGGATAGAAGGGACCATCTATATAAGTCACGATCCGCACCTTCCCTTTCTTTCCCCTGGCATGATAAGTGTTTGTCAAGGCAAAAACGGGACAGGAAAAGCTGACAGGATAGCGGAAGGAAACCGCCTTAAAGGGACGGATACGGGTATAATAAGGCCAAATATGCGCCTCCGGATAAATGGTGACGGAATAGTTACACCGTATCTTATCCTCTATGGAAGCGAGAAAATGTTTCATTCCCTTTAAATCGCAGGGGATCGGAATCGCTCCCAACAGCTCCACAAGCCTCCTCATTCCGGGTATGGACACATTTTCCGGATTTACGATAAAAAAATTACGCTTGGGATAGTTTGCCAGGCTTGGGATAAAGGTGTCTGCAAAAGGCTGGGTATGATTGCCATAGATAAAATATCCTTTTTTTCTACAGCTTCTCAATTTATCAACGCCAACAAACCGAATCCTGAATTTCAGCCTGGAATAAAGCAGCTTAATGGGCATGCTGAATAAATTCTGCGCCAAAAAAGAACAAACGTTCCACAATTTCCCGTGAAAATATGCAAAGCTTCCGTCAATCACCCTTGGCTCAATCCGGGCGTTGGAAAATTCCTCATTCAGTTCATCCCTGTAATAGATCACTTTTTTCTCTTTCATTCTTCCTGCTCATACGCGAGGGGAATCCCGTAAAACTCCTCATAGATCTGCTTCCAGACGCGGTAATTTCGATCTCTCATTTCCTCCGCCTGCTGCCGCTCGGAACATCCCTCCAACGGATAGATGGGTTCTTTGATAAAAACAGTATATTCCTGCATGGGAAAACCGTCGTTTCCGATCTTTTTTCCATCCTCCATAGTGATGAAAAAAGGAATCACGGGCACATGATTCTTGGCGGCAAATTTAAAAGCACCATTTTTCATTGGCTTCGGCTTCCTGTAATTCCACCACATGCTCTGCTCCGGGTATATCAAAATAAAATCTCCCCTTGTCAAAATGGTATCCACCGCTTTCAAGAAATTATACATGGTCTTTTTGTTCTGGCTTAAAGGAAGCGTATTGCAGTTACGGAATAAATATCCGTAGAAGCCGGGAAAATTTGTATAATTTCCTTCCCGTATCACCTTAAACAATTGTTTGTTACCCACATGCCTGGACTTCTGAAATAAGTGTTCCACTGTAAAGCAATCAAAGGGATTAAAATGATTGCAGGTAATTATGGCGCCGCTGCCCACACCGTTTAGGTTTTCCATTCCATGCACCTTTTTAATCACCAGTTTTTTCTCCCGAAGCACTGTGTCAACAAACCTGTCAGCCAACACATATGCCGCTTTTACTTTTAGTTTGCTCACTGTCTTGGTCCTCAGATAATCGATCTGATCCGGCATCAGCGGAATGGTGGGAGGATCTTCCTCTGCATCCACGTCAAACCTGCCCTCCCTTTCCAGCTGTCCAATGCGCTCCAACACCCTCAGCCGCTCCGGATCCTTCTCAATTCGGGGCGCACCGTGCCGTATATGGAATCTCTCCCTGCCCTTTTTGTCACCGTCTGCCCTCTCTCCATCTCTCATATTCATCTCCTATTTAAGTTCCGCCATGCGCCTTTGGCACATCGTGTTCTGTAACACCCGAAACTGTTTGAAACTTATTCTACCTCCGCGATTTGCGATCGTCTCCCACACAGTCGGACTCTTTCTTTGCCAACCGAATCAATTTTTTATGCATCTGATTGTCCTTGATTCGCTGGGCTTCCGTATAGCTTTCTCTGATATGTTGTATCATGTCAAAGTACTCCGTCTCATGGGCATACATCCAAAAAAACTCCTTGTACAGGATATCCTCAAAATGCCAAGGCTTAAAGGCAAGATTATAGTGAATCAGTTTCACATTTTCCGTTTTAATCTTTGGATCCGGTATGGGCATCCTATTCCATACCCTATCAAACAATTTTACCCTGCCCTTACACATTCTATTTAAATAATCCTGATCCTGTGCCACAGGAAACGTAATGCGTTCCAGAGAATATAAAAATTTTTCCTGGAAATGAAATTTGCGCAATTCATGAAGATTCATCAGCAAAATCCCCGCATTAAAGTAATTGCGGTAATCGGCAACTCCCACTACCTTCTCCGCATATACCCGAAAGACTTCGTTAAATTGAATCACATCGTCAGGGGCTGCCGCCACCAGGTTATTTCCCATGTCAAGATTGTAAAGCTTTGCAATGTCGTCCAGGATCACTATGTCGCTGTCCAGGTAAAGCACCTTGTCGTACTGAGGATAGAGATTGGGTATAAAGAGCCTGAAATAAGTGGTCTTGGAATAGTAATCCCTGGTATACAGCTTGTCCTTCACCTTCTCAATATAATAATTCAGATCCACAAACTCAATACTCACATTATATCTTTTATATTTCCCAAGCTTTCTCTTATTCTCCGGTGAAATATCCGTATTCAGCACCTTCACACAATAAGTATTCTCCTTGGAGGCATTGTCGATCATTGACTGCAGCGCAACTGCCAAAAAGGGACTGTAACCGTCGTCCACCGCAAAAAAAACTGGAATTTCTTTTCCCACCGCCTTATCCATACCTTATTTCTCCTTCACATTCTAGTTATCTATTCTGCGTTTCCAATCCAAATACTCCTCCAGATCCTTGTCAAAAGCATGGCAATGAAGATATTTGTGGATCTCTTCCACCTGCCATTGCTTGTAATTTTCCGTGTGGGGATAAGGCAGAAACATAAGCCTTTTACAAAAGTGACACACCACGGTATCTTTCCTGTTAAATTTGGATTGTTCGTTATAAATTCTGGGCAGCAGCAGCTTTCTGGTAGTACATTTAAAAATAGCCGACTGATCCGCAAATAAAAGCTTCCTGGTGCGAATCAATTCCCTGGCTCTTACAAGCAGCCCCGTCTCCCTGATCTTGGCCAAATTCATCAAAAGCATGCCTGCGTTGAAATAATCCGGACGTATCAGCCAACAGCCATATTTTTCTTTCACCGCCCCATATTCATAATCCGATATATCAATGTCGTAAAGTTGTCTGATATCTTTTGCTATCATGATATCAATATCCAGATAGAGTAACTTATCCGGCAATTCAGGTACCATATCCGCCAAAAGCCGAAGCAATGTATAGGGTGTGCAATATGCTCCCTCATTGACACAGCCCGAAAACTCCCTAGCGTAAAGTTCCGTAACATCCAGCTTCTCCACCAGATGACGTGAATCCTTTTCCTGCAAAACCCGGTTTAAAAAGGCGATCTGTTCTCCGGTAATGCTAACATATTCCGCATTTACCCCAGCCAGGTCCATTGTCATCAAAAAAACATGAACCGCCTCCCTTGTCCTGTTTGTCATTGAAATCAGCTGGGTCAGCGCACCGTCAAACACTTTTCTGTTACCGCACAAAAGTATATTGATCATCTCTCACTCCATCACACTGTAGCTCATCCACTCATACAAAAGCCTGGTCCCCTCGGTGATTTCGGGAGGAAGCAGCGCCCTGGCCACCAGCTTCATCTCCTCCGATTCAATATCCGTTCGTTTCAAATGTGCATAATCTCCGTCAATTTCTACTACAATATACTCAAACCTGTTCATCTCTGCTCTCTTTCTCAACTATCCTATATTAATAAAATGCCTTCCAATATCGAAAAATCAGCTTTCTGTGCCAACTTAATGTTGCGTATACCCTTTTTGCAAAGCATGTATACATTTTTAATACATAATCCTCTTCATGCGGTTCGGGCGCCCTGGTGCCATATGCGGCCTGACTTACAATATCCCGCATCCTGGCCACATCCTCGCTGGAGACGGCAGTCTCTCTGCAAAGCTTTTCCGCAAAATCCTCCTCCGTCCCGTCATATCCTTCCAGAATACCTCCAAACCGAAGCATCTGTAAAAGCCTCGAAAACACTCGCCTGCATCCTGCCTTTTTCATCCTGTCAAAACGACATAGCCGCCCATATTCCAGAATCATCGGCAGCAGACACAAAAAATACAGTACACACGCCAAAAGAATATAAAGCCACTGCTCATATTTCCCCAACGCTTCTTTTAAATCTAATAAAAAGTTATCCTTTACGGTAAAATTACCTCCATCACTGCTCTGCCAGGACATAGGCTTTTGGGCATCCCGGATCGTTTCCTGATTCCAATCATTAGCTTCCGCCACCCGGTGAAATACCAGATCGTCAAATCCCGGATATACCGCCACACTGCTCCCGTCTGCGGCAGGCGGCACCTCCACAGGCGTCCAGCCGTAATCCCTCAGAAAAATTTCCACCCAGGCATGAGCGGATTCATCCGTTACAATCGCCCTCCAGCCACCCTCCTGCTGCTCTTCAAACGCATCCGGCAATACCATATAACCAGTGGCATACCTTGCTGGAATTCCGTATAGCCGATACATCAATGTGGCTGTCACCGCATAATGCTCACAGAATCCCCTGTTGCCCTCAAACAGAAAGTAATCTACAATATCTTCGTTTAACGGCGCCCAGCCCGGTGTCAAAGTATAAGAAGAATTATTCTGCAAGGTATAAAGGATGAACGTTGTGATCTCCTCTAATTCCGTCAGTGGATTTTCCCGGCACAGCCCTGTCAGTTTGGGAAGAAGCTGCACAGGAACCTTGGTGTAAGCCGTCTTGATTTCTTCCATGTAAATCTCCTGCATTTCCATAAACCAGTCCCGTTCCAGAGAGAAATTGGACAACACGTTCTCCCAGTCAATATCCATATCAGACTGTTCGTAATATCGGTAAACATAACCTTCCCTGGTATTGCCATATCCGTAATCATACCAGACATCGTCTTCCTTTTCATAATAATAACGATGGGTCCGCTGGCTGTAATAGGGTACGTAAATATTTCCCGTCGTTCCCCCATAATGCCTGATATTCAATGAAATAGAGCGGGGTGGATCATTTCCCCGCATATAATCATTCATCAGATAATACATTCCGCTGTATCTGATCCCAATAGTCCCCGACCAATCCTGCCAGTTCTTCTTTTCAATAATCTCGGCAAACAGTTCCTCGTCGTTGGCCCGAGTCCAGTTGCCTCCCAGATATTCGCCGCCTTCAAATCCTCTCAGGTACAATACTTCTGATGGTCTGACGGACGCCATCAGTTCCAGTTGTGCCGTTCCTGTGGGATAATGATTCCCATTGCTGATCTTTCCTCCCGTCACAGGCTCATCAGACCTGCCGGAAGAACGCAAAAGTGCCCGCCTGAGTCCTCCTTCCACATCATAAACACCCGTATACAGCTCTTCCGAGAAAAACAGAGTCAGAGGAAAAGAGGCCAGAAAAATCAATACCAGAATAAGTGCAGCCGCGATACTGCTCTTGCCTGAAAGCGTGAATTTCCCCACTCCTCCCAGCATAAATTTACCATTTGAAAGATTCACCCCCTGGGCAACGCGAAAGGTAAGCTTAAACACCGCCAAAAGAAACATGGTAAGGACACTGGTCCTAACACCCCACATGGGTGAGAACATCACCGCCAACATGGTCAAAAAAGACAGCCATCCGTGACTCTTTATTTTAAATTCCATCAAGGACACAGCAAAGGGAACCAGCGCAGCTAACAAAAGAGATGACTCTGCAATGGATACCTTTTCCGACACTTTGCCGATCACAATAAAATCCACAATCCGTTGAAGCTGTCCGCCCACAGGTTCCCAAAGAAGAACAAGCGCAGCCCCCCAGACAATCACAAACCCTGCGGCAAACCATGCAAAAGTTTTCTTAGGACCATAATACGTAAACCAGGAAAGAAAACAAACCCCGCCTGCCAACGAATAAACAGCCCAGACAGGGGAATTAAACGCCTCCGCCGAAACCAAAAAAGACAATATGCCCACCACTCCCGCAGCCATGAAAAGCAACACGGAAACGGGACGTTTCTTATGATCTTCCGCCCCTTTCGGGTTTTGTCTGATTTCTATGCCATTCATTCCGATGCGCCTCCCTTGTTTGGCCATTTGGAACCCAGAGTATAGTATCGTCATATCACAAACTGTTTATAAGTTATCTGATCATCCAGTTCCTCCCCGTCAAACTGAAAGATAAGGGTTCCGTTCCAATACCAGCACAATTTCATATCCAGTTTAAACGTGCCTTTCAGAGGATAATTTTCCGCCTGCTGCCGATCCTTCGGATCCCATGCTTTCCATCCCATACGATAAAGCATTAGCAGGATATCCCTGCACTGCGACTTATTTGTGGCCTCCTCATTTACAAAGCATTTCCGCTCTCCGTCGTACCAGCATACTCTGACTGCGGCCGATTTCCGCAAAAGCCCCAAAAGCAAAGCGGACAAGAGTTCATAAAAATGATCTCGCCCGGATATCTTTGCCTCCCAGATCCCATCCAAATCCAGAAACAGCAAAACCTTATAATCTGTCTCTTTCTCATATTCCTTCACCCACAGCTGTCCCATCCTGGCGCTTTGATTCCAATGGATATAACGGTTGGAGTCGCCTGTGCGGTATTCACGAAGCTGCCTGATCTCGTTGCGGGTCTCCTCACCATTTCCCACACGCAACTCCTGGGGCAGATTACTCTCCTGATAACAGAGGGACGGCAGTTCCAGTTGAAGCCCCTTCTCCTGCGGAAAAACCGCAATCCACATCTCTTCATTCAGTTTCTTGGAGGCGGAAAACAAATTCAAATAATCGTAAACCCTCAGTCGGCTCATCTTCAGATGTATCATTCCGCAATATTTGCCAGAAAGTTCCAGCCGAAGAAGATTCTCCCCACTCTCGCTGCCGCCATAGACATGCCTCATCTCAGGCCGCAGTTCCTGTCCATAGCCGTACCAGAGCCGGATTCTAAAATTGCTGACAGGAAGCTTACCTCTGTTATACGCTCTGATTATACATGTAAACTGTGTCCCTTTTTCCGCAGTATCGCTTTGCCGCAGCACTTCCACCGCAAGCCTGCTTCTGAAATATCGCGACAGAAAAAAAGAGACCAGAAAAAAAATCAGTTCCAGTTGTGCCAAAATCATAAGCGGCGGATAACGATACATCCCGGCAAGATACCAGATAAAGAGACACGAGAGAATAAATCCCAATTTCTTCATCCCGTTACACTCCCATAGGAGGCTTCTCCACCCGCTCCACTATTTCGGCAAGAATCTGATCCCTGGACTTATTCTCCATCCTGGCCGCCGTGCCAGGCAGAATCCGATGAGAAACCACATAGGGAAACTGTCCCTTGACATCATTGGGAATCACATAATCTCTGCCTTCCAGCCAGGCGCTGGCTTTAGCCATTTTCACCAGTGCAATGGTTGCTCTGGGACTGGCGCCCCTTTCCAGATAGGGATGAGTCCTTGTGGCGGTAATCAGCCGCAGAATATATTGATACAATTCTTCCCTGACGGCAACCTTGTGAATTTCTTCCTGCATTTCCAACAATCCGCTCCGCTCCAACACTGGCTCTATTCTCTCCAGCCGGTCCTCTCTTCCCACGGATTTAGCCATGGCAAGTTCACTGTCAAAGTCCGGATAGCCAAGGGACATGGCAACCATAAAGCGATCTACCTGAGCATCCGGAAGATACTGCGTCCCCGTACTGCCGGAAGGATTCTGTGTGGCAATCACCAAAAAGGGGCTGGGAACCACCCTGGTAATTCCTTCCACCGTGCATTTCCTTTCCTCCATCACTTCCAGCAAAGCCGACTGAGTTTTGGGAGAAGTTCGATTAATCTCGTCCGCCAAAAGCAGATTGCAAAATACACTGCCGGGCTGATATATGAATTTCTCTTCCTCCCTGTGATAAACCGAAAAACCGGTCAGATCGGAAGGCATCACATCCGGGGTAAACTGAACTCTTTTGTAGTCAAGCTTCATGGCCTTGGAAAAGGCAAGTGCCAGCGTTGTCTTCCCCACTCCGGGAATATCTTCCAGAAGAATATGTCCGGCCGCCAACATTACCAACATGGTTTCCCTGACTTCCCGCTCCTTTCCGAGGATGACGCTGCCCACCTGTTCCACTACCTTCTCCGCCTTTTCACGATATTGCAATCTATCCCTCCCCTCCCTTCACTTTTCACATCTGTCGCTGTCAATCTTATCCCTGATCTTCATCATCCGATAATCCAGACTTCCTATTGACTCGGCGCATTCTTTCAGCTGCGCCACAATTTCTTCCGCATTTTTCACGTTTTTCTTATACTTTAACTTGTGCTCCAAGCTGGCCCAGAAGTCCATGGCAATGGTGCGAAACTGCACCTCCACCTTCATATACTTTTTCTCGTTTGACATAAAAATTGGTATATCCAAAATCAGATGCAGGCTTCTGTAACCGTTTTCTTTGGGATTTTTGATATAATCCTTCTCTTCCAGCACAATGATATCATCCTGATTGCTGATCATCTCCGCCAGGCGGTAAATGTCATCCGGAAAAGAACAGATCACACGCACCCCCGCCACATCGGCCAAATGCTTTTCCACATTCTTCACCGATATGGGATATCCTTTCCTGAGAAGCTTTTCAAAGATACTCTCCGGCGACTTCAGCCTGGTGGACATAGACTCAAAAGGATTTCGATTATACTCCTGAGAAAATTCCTCGTTCAACACCTTAAATTTGGTCTCAACCTCCATAATGGCGCAGCGATACTGCATCATCAGGTTATTAAACGAATTTTCTTTTTTAAGCCGCTCGGCCTGTATATCAATAATTTGTTTCTGTTTTTTCAGTGCCTTTGTCTGCCTCTCCACTTCCTGTTCCAGTTGATTCTTGTAGACAAACAGTTCTACTGTATTCCTGATTCTATTCTTGACCACATATGTGTTGAAGGGCTTCCTGATAAAGTCCAAGGCCCCCAGTTCAAAACATTTGTTCTCCACCTCTGCAGCCCCCTCGCCGCTTATAATAAGCACCGGGATTTTGCTCATCCACCCTTTCTCTTTCATCCGGGCAATCACAGCGTATCCATCCAACTTAGGCATATGCAGATCCAGCAGAAGCGCCACAGATTCATCCAGATATTTCTCCAGCTTCTTCAATGCCTGCTCTCCGTCTTCCGCCATCTCCACAATATAGTCATCTTCCAGCATACTGCGCAGCAGCTCACGGTTTACCTCCCCATCGTCCGCCACCAATATCCTGTTTTGTATCTTTTTTTTCATTTTTACCCTTTGCCCCCGATACCATTCCACAGCCCTCCCTCAAGAGAGACTTCCTATCTCCCTCTGCGGTGTGTGCTCTCTCGAAAGCAGACAAACCGTCTCCACGTTTGCGGTCCACGGAAACTGATCAATCGCTACCGCCTTCTCCACGAGATATCCCCCTTCCAGAAACATATCCAAGTCTCTCACAAGACTGGTCGGCTTGCAGGATATGTATACAATTCGCTCAACGCCATACGCGATAATCCTGGAAAGAGCCTTGGGATGAACGCCGTCCCTTGGAGGATCCAATATGATAAAATCCGGTTTCTCTTCTATAGCATCCAACACCTTCAGCACATCTCCGGCAATAAACTCACAATTATCTAGTCCATTCTCCCGGGCGTTTTTACGAGCCGCAAGAACCGCCTCCTCCACGATTTCCACACCGATAACCTTTCCTGCCACAGGCGCCAGAAGCTGCGCAATAGTCCCCGTGCCGCTGTACAGGTCAAACACCACCTTGTCCGGTCTGCCGTCCAAAGCATCAGTGCCCAAATCTCCGATATATTCCCGTACTGTCTCATACAACACTTCCGCGCCATAGGAATTTGTCTGAAAAAAAGAGAAAACCGACACCTTAAACTTTAATCCTAATAGTTCCTCATAAAAATAATCCTTCCCATACAGCACATGGGTACGGTCGCTTTGCACCACATCCGCCTGAGAATCATTGACAATATGCAGGATTCCCGCAAAACGTCCCCCCAGCATTCCGCCCTTCTCCAAAGCCATAAGCCTGTCCAGAAAACCTTCCAACAACACTTCCTCCGTCATAACGGCTCTCTCTTCCCAGTCACTTACCTTGGAGATCTCCTCCTTGGGCCTGCCCCATGGATCCCTGGACGTAGTTACCAGGGCTACCAGGATTTCACCCGTATGAGAAGCCTTCCGCACCAACAGATGACGCAGATATCCCTCATGACGCAGCCTGTGAAAATGTCTCACCCGCAAGCCAACGCTATCAGGTGCAAAGTATTCCAGCACCGTCCCCAAGATCAGGCGATAATCCTGGTCCACAATTTGACACCCTTTCACCGTCACCACATCATAAAAGCTGCCCCTCTTATGCATGCCAAGTGCAAGGGGGCCGTCCTTTATTTCATCTCCGAAGGAAAATTCCATCTTATTTCGATACTCATAGGTCACGGGGCTTCCCTTTATTCCCTCCCAGTTCCACTGTTTTAACTGCCTGTTCAGACAGGGAGCCAGGAGCCGCTTCACCTGATCTCCCTTTAATGCCAGCTGTTGCCGGTACGGAAGCGCCAGATAAGCACATCCTCCGCATACGCCAAAATGAGAACACGGTGGGCCAATCTCCAAAGGTGACTGTTTCAGCACCTCAAGAAGTTGGCCTTCCGCCTTCCCCTTTCTCACTTTATTGACACGGAACCTTATCGTCTGACCGGGCAGGCAGTTCTTTACAACGGCGATTTCCTCCCCTGCATACACTATACCTTTGTTTGGGAAGTCTACTCTATCAACAATCGCCTCATATACCTGTCCCTTTTTCATGGATTCAGTTTTCTCCCTCATCTACGAAGAAGTCGTCCTCATCATCCTCTGCCTCTTCGTCTTCAAATTCATCTTCGAATTCATCCTCAAAATCATCCAAATAACGAGGATTCAGATAACGGTAAACCGCATAGGCAATAGCGGCCACAGCAGTAATGGCACCTATGATCGCCAGCACCCATACTATTACATTGCCTTCCTTCTTTTCGTCTTCCTTTTTCTTAAGGAAATCGTTCAGCTTTGCCATATCGATTAAATTCTCAATCTTGTTCATAAGATTACCTCCATGCCGGCAGCTCATCTGCCCCTTCTTTCTATTCTGTAGTTACAACCGCACTGCATTTTACACATTAGCACGGCTATCAAATCATACAAGTACATTATATCACATCCGCTTCAAAATTACTACAATCTTTTCAATTTTGCAAAGGATGCGTACATTATTTTCTGTCCGCACTTATCAAAATGTACCATTACCTTGTAATCCCTGGGTTCCTGGTCAATTTGCAGAACGCTTCCCTCCCCATACTTGATATGGGAAACCCGATCTCCCACGCCGTAAGAAAGTCCCTCCGGCGCCTGAAAAGGCATTCCCTTGGAAATTCCCGCCAACTGGTTCAGGCTGCCAATTCCTTTTGCAATAAAAGGTTTGTCCGGTTTGACCGCATCCTTCACACGCGGAACCGCCTTAGGGCGAAAATCATATTCTGCATGTGTCTCTCTTTTAGTGGTGTCCCCCACTTTCCTGGGATTGTCTTCTTTGTATCTCTGTCTCTTTGCGCCTCCGTCCAGCAGTTCGGAGGGAATCTCCTGTACAAAACGGCTGACAGGATTATACTGCGTCTCTCCCCGAAGCATTCGCATCTTGGCACAGGATAAAGTCAATCGATCTTTCGCCCTGGTAATTCCCACGTAAGCCAGCCGGCGCTCTTCTTCCATCTCGGAAGGGTCCTCTGCATTTATCGTCTTATATCCCGGAAACAGCCCATCCTCCATACCCGCAAGATATACATTTGTAAATTCCAGTCCCTTTGCGGAATGCAGCGTCATCAGCAAAACTCTGTCATCGCCATCGTCCACATTGTCGATTTCAGCCACCAGGGCCACTTCCCCCAGAAAATCCGTCAGGGTCGCCTCAACATGGGTTTGCTCATAGTTCACTGCCTTTGTGATCAGTTCATCCACATTTGCCAGCCTGTCCTCAGCCCCCTCTTCCTCATAATCCTGAAGATAATCCTCATATTCTATCTGTCTGACCACCTCCCTGATCAAGTCCGCCACGGTCATTTGCCCACTGCTACATGATTCCCGAAGTTTGCCAATGAGTGTCACAAAGGGCCGCAGCCTGGAAGCTGCCTTTCCCAACCCCATCACGTCATCCGCATGTTCCATCGCCTCACAGAGGCCTATATCGTGCAGCTTTGCATAATCCTCTAGCTTTTCCAGCGTTGCATTGCCAATCCCTCTCTTAGGCACATTGACAATACGCCGAAGCGCCACTTCGTCATAACCGTTATCAATGGTTTTCAGATATGCCAGAATGTCTTTGATCTCCATTCGGGAATAGAAATTGGTACCTCCTACCACATTATATGGCACACCTTCCATAATCATGCGTTCTTCCAGAAGACGAGCCTGTGCGTTGGTACGGAAAAGCACCGCACAATCACCGTATTTCATACCTCCCTTCCCAACGCACTTTGCCAGATCACCCGCTATATATTCCGCCTCCTCATAGGCGCTGTCAAACTGACGAAAACGGATCCTGTCACCCTGTCCTCTGTCCGTCCAAAGTCTCTTATCTTTTCTGCCCATATTATTTTGGATAACCGCGTTTGCCGCATCCAGAATTGATTGGGTAGAACGATAATTCTGTTCCAGTTTAATGGATACCGCATCCGGAAAATGCTTCTCAAAATCAAGTATGTTTCTGATATTGGCTCCGCGAAACTTATAAATAGACTGATCGTCATCTCCCACCACACAGAGATTCCGATACTTCTGGGCAAGCAGCCTAATCAGTTCAAACTGCGCCGTGTTGGTATCCTGATACTCATCCACCATAATATACTGGAAACGTTCCTGATATGTGTCCAACACCTCCGGACAGCTTTGAAAAAGTTCCACCGTCTTAACTATGATGTCATCAAAGTCAAGGGCGTGATTTTGTTTAAGCGCTTCCTGATATTCTTCGTAAACCTTCCCATATATGGTCTTGAGATAATCCCCCTGGGCATCCTCCAGAAATTTCCTGACTGTGACCAGCTCATCCTTTGCCGAGGAAACGGCTCCAAGCAGATCTCGTTCCTTATATTGCTTGGGATCCAGTTCCAACCGTTTCATCACACTCTTCATAACCGCTTTTTGATCATCGGTATCATAAATCGCAAAGCCTTTGTCCAATCCGATTCTGTCAATATGGCGGCGCAGAATACGAATACACGCAGAGTGGAACGTTGACACCCAGATCTGTTCGGAACCAAATCCCACAAGCTTATCCACCCTCTCCCGCATTTCTCCCGCCGCTTTATTGGTAAAGGTGATTGCCAGGATATTCCACGGTCTGATTCCCATTTCATCAATGAGATAAGCAATTCGGTGAGTCAGCACTCGGGTCTTTCCGCTCCCTGCTCCTGCCAGAAGCAATACCGGCCCTTCTGTCTGCCATACCGCCTCTTTCTGCATTTTATTCAAAGTGTCATATATACTCATCTTTGCTCCTTACCTGTCCATCACCCTGCTTCCGTTTTCCCCAGGGGTTTACACCCTGTCGGATTCGTCGAAAACATCCCCGCATTCCGGACAAAACTTGGGAGGATGCGCCGGATCATCCGGTTCCCACCCGCATTTATCACATCTGTAGACCGGTGCGCCCTCCGGTTTTCTGGCGCCGCATTCCGTACAGAATTTCCCCTGATTCACATTTCCGCAGCTACAGGTCCATCCTGCATCCACAGGCTTAGGCCTGCCACACTCCATGCAGAACTTTCCCCTATTGTCGGCGTGACCGCACTTACAAGTCCATCCCGGAACCGGCGCGCCGCCTGCCCCAGGCTGCCTTGAAGCACTGGCCGCCTGCTGTTGCTCCTGCCTCTGCTGTTCCCCCATTGCAAAAAGCGATGCCGCATTTGCTCCACCCATATTTTGTGCCATATTCATCCCCATAAACGCCATGGCAGGCCCGGTGGACGTATTGGACGCTGCCGCCTTCATCGCCTCAGCCTGCGCGCCTGCAAGGGTGGCCGCTGCCATATTAGGATTTCGCAGCGTGGCCGTACTCTGAAGTTCACTAATCTTTTTTGCCGTCTCCTCCGGCATGGAAGGCGGGTTCATTGTCATGCTGACCACTACGATGCCCCGCAGTGCCTGCCATTTTTCCGAGAGTTCGTCGTTAACCGCATCCACCAATTCCATCACATGCAAGGGAATATCCGATACACGCACACGAAGGCGGCTGATCCTGCCCAGAGCGGGCTGCATGGCCGTCATCAGCTCGGATTTCATCTGGTTTGCTATCTGGTTCCGCTGAAAACTGTCGGACACGTTTCCGCACACATTTTCATAAAACAGCAAAGGATCCACGATCCTGAAAGAATAGGAGCCGTTACAGCGGATGCTCACATCCATGTCCAATCCAATGTTGTCGTCGATATACCGGAACGGGATCGGGGTTGCCGTGCCATACAGATTGTCCATAATCTCCTTTGTATTAAAAAAATACACCCTTTGATCTTTGCCTGTACTGCCGCCAAAGGTAAAACGTTTCGCAACGGTACGGAAGGAGTCTTTGATTCCCTCTGCCAAGTCCCCGCAGAACAAGCTGGGCTCGGAAGAAGAATCGTATACGAACTCCCCTGCTTCCGCACAGATATCCACAATCCCCCCCTGTTCCACAATAATCATACACTGTCCCTCGTTGACAGCAATCACGGATCCGTTTGAAATCACATTATCCGATCCTTTCGTATTGCTGCCTCGGCCATTTTCAACGCGCTTTCGCCCCTTTGTCACCAAGATATCATTCGACAGGGAATCACAGTAAAAATAATCCCTCCATTGATCTGCCAACATTGACTGAATCGCATCCTTTGCCGCTTTTATTAATCCCATTCACCCATCCTCCGATCTCAATTAGTTCCTTTTATTTTACCAAATTTTTTCTTTTCTCTCAACCGCTTTTTGTGTATATTTTTTGTCTTTTTGCATATCCTACCCCGGAAAGCCCCGGAAAAAAACACTTATCAGATTTTACCCGGGACAATATTCAATAAAGGAAGGTATGAAACATGAATTTAGACAAAATTGCCTGCTACTGTCAGAATGTCACCTATGGTATGATCAAGGAAGCCGTGGACGCCGGCGCCAGCACTCTGGAAGAAGTTCAGGAAGCCACCGGCGCCAGCACGGTCTGTGGTTCCTGTATGGAAGACGTGGAACGTCTGGTGGCCCATTTTGTTTCGGAACGTGATTCCAATTGACCCCATGCCGCAGCCAAGCACAAGAAGTGCCTTCCTTCAAGCGGAACATATGGATCATACCGGGAACAACATTGCAATGCCGGATCGAATGCACCAGGAGATCTGTTTTGCCCTCGCCAGGAAAATCGCTGATTTCATTGATTCCTGCCATGGTTCCTGCAAAGTTTATCCTGCGCCTTTTGCGGTCTTTTTAAACGACGACTGCGAAAATTATGTTCAGCCGGACATCTCTGTAATCTGTGATCAAAGTAAGCTCAAGGACAGGGGATGCAACGGCGCCCCTGACTGGATCATAGAAATTGTCTCCCCTGCCACACAGCGAATAGATTACTTTGTCAAACTTTTTAAATATCGAATATCCGGCGTTCGTGAATACTGGATTGTCAATCCCATGAAGCATACCGTCCAAGTGTATTCCTTTGACGGCGACGGCGACTCCATGCAATTTTCTTTTGAAGATACTGTAAAAGTGGGAATCTATGATAGCCTGCATATCAGAATAGCAGACTTTCTGAAGACTTGAACAAAGAAACCAGGGCTGCCGCAGTCCAATGGAGGCAACACTCCGAACACATTACGACAGCCCTCAGGACTTATATTGTTTATTTTACCGCTTTCTCTGCAAATTCCGTGGTGACCAGATCTTTATATGGAACATTGTCTTTTAATACGCCAGAATCTTTCAGAATATTCTGCAAAAGTGTAAATGCATCTTCCTGAAAAATCAAATCTGCCTTCCAGGTATCCTGCTGATAATAACGATTTACTATGGTTGTGAGTGTCTCCATATCCGTCTCCGGGAACTGCGGCGCAATCACCTTTGCAATCTCTTCGGGAGTATGCCCCTGCACATAATCCATGCCTTTTTGCAGCGCATTCGTAAACGCCTGAACTACATCCTTATGATTCTCCAGGTAGCTCTTTTTTGCGGAGAAGGAAGTATAGGGTACATAACCGGAATCCTCTCCTAGGGAGGCCACCACATATCCCTCGCCCTTCTGTTCCAGGGCGGTTGCATGGGGTTCAAACTCTACCGTAAAATCCCCCTGTCCGCCTGAAAATGCCGCAGCCGTAGATCCGAAGTCAATACTCTGATCAATCTTCACGTCTTTTGCCGGATCTATGCCGTTTTTGGTGAGAATATACTCAAATACCATCTGAGGCATACCGCCGGCGCGACCGCCCAGCACATCTTTTCCCACCAGCATATTCCAAGTAAAATTTTCCACAGGCTTTCGGGAAACCAGGAAGTTACCCGCCCTTTGTGTCAGCTGCGCAAAATTTACCACATAATCCGCTGTGCCACCCACATAAGTATACACAGTGCTCTCGCTTCCCATAAAACCGATATCCGCCTCGCCGGTAAGCACTGCCGTCATGGTCTTGTCAGCGCCAAACCCCGTCACCAAAGTAAGCTCAATCCCGGCCTCCTCAAAATACCCTTCTTCAATCGCCACATACATGGGCGCATAAAAAATAGAATGTGCAACCTCGTTAAGCACTACTTCCGTCTTGCCATCCTGGGTCTTTGAATCATCGTTTCCGCATCCGGTCATAACGGTCATGACCATAAGCACGGCACAACAAACTGCCGCTGCCTTTCTCAGGAATAACCTTCTCATAAAGCCTCCAATATTTAATTCTGCTTATTGTGTTAAGCTATCATATGAAAGGAGGCTCGTCTTTGTTCCTGCTTTATACCGCCTAATCTTCCGTCTGAGGCCTTTCGGGCTTCTTTTTTCCCTCCGCCCTTCCGGCAGTGTTAAGCTCATCTATTATTTTCTCTATCATCATTTTTTTCAGATAGACGTCAAAGCTCAGGGTACACACAAAAGCAAACTTGCGAAGGAAATCTGCATCCTCCTTTGGCGCGTCCTGAAACGTCTCCTGTGCGGTTCTGAACTTTTCCACCACATCCGCCTTCAATGCCTGAATCTGTTTCTCCTCCATGCTGAAGGCTTCCCGGTACACATCTTCCAGATTAAAATCTCCATTGCCGTGAAAATATCGCTTTGTAATCGGCCCTAAGAGCGTCTGTATGTCGCCAATAGAAAGAATTCCCTTGTAATAATAGATAAAGATCAGCAGTAAGACATGTTCTTTTGAATACTTCTTCTTCACAGGCGGCGGCAGCAAATCATTTTTGGCATAATTATTTATCATGGTTTTGGTAAGAATCTTATCTTCTTCAGGATGTCTTGCCGTAGAGCGCAGTCTGCTGTCCATAAAAGTCGTCACCTGATCCATATACAGATCTATGCCGGGTATCTCTTCAGGATTAATGTACTGTATCCTGTCCAGACTTGCCAGTATGCTGTTTAATAAATCATTATTATCAATGGTCATGTGCGACTTCCCCCATTTTTCATTTTACGCCTTTACTTTACAACTTTAATATGTTAAAATTGTCTCGTAAAAATACCTGCGAGGTGTAATTCCGATGAATAAAAAAATTAAAAATGATACTGCAGATTCTCTCTTTGATGCCATTCTCTGCCTGCAGACCCGTGAAGAATGTTACAGCTTTTTTGAAGATCTATGTACCGTAAATGAATTACTATCCATGTCCCAGCGTTTTGAAGTTGCCAGAATGTTGAAAAACCACAACACTTACCTGGAGATCGCTGAGAAAACAGGCGCGTCCACCGCCACGATCAGCCGCGTTAACAGATCGCTCAATTATGGTAATGACGGTTACGACCTTGTGCTTGGACGTATGGAACAAAAAGATACATGATCCTCTCTTTATCCTATAGAAGCATTTGCCTCTTCTTCAACGGACTCTTCCGCATTTCGAAGTGCTTCCGCAACGGCCGAATTGGAAGATTTTATCCCTGCCTTTATCGCTTTGCTGTTTTGCTTGGGTTTCTTGCCCGCTTCCTGGTTCATGTTACAGCTTCCCTGGAATATTGCCTTCTCGTCAATTACCAGACCATTGGTGGTAATGTCCCCAAGCACTCTGGCTGTGGAAGTCAACTCCACTTTTTCCGGGACATTTAAATTGCCATATACTTCACCGCCAATGACTACCATCTGAGCGTTGATGTCACCGGTTATCACACCGGAAGCCCCCACGATCACCGTATTTGCCACCGTAACGTTCCCATTGACTACCCCATCGATTCTGATAGAAGTATCCGACTTAAAGTCGCCGTTGCATTCTGCCCCCACTCCGATAATCGTCGTAATTTGTGTTACATTCTTTTTCATTTCTCTACTCCTCCACTCACAAAACAATTAACCGCTGATTTCCAGCATGTCCATGGGGTCAACATACACGCCGTCCTTCGTCATCTGATAACCCAGCCTGCTTTCTTCCTCCGTGATCAGAAGAAGTGTGGCTCCCTGCGTTACCGTTTCCCCCTGTTTAACCTTTACGTCGCCCCGGCACCTGTAAATTGTAATATAACCGTTCTCGTGATCCACCCAGATATTATATCCGTACTCCGGATCTTCATTGACAACTCTGACCGTGCCCTTTGCCGTAGCCACCACCATGGAGCCTGACGCCACGGTAAACACACACACAGGTTCCTCTCCCCCCACAGTCTCCATTGCGGCCCTGGTGGTCAAGGGAAAATTCGTGGGCAGAAACTGTTTTTCAATCTCCGCTCTCAAATTTGCCACTTCCTGATCCTTTTGTGCTATGGAGCCATTGAGCGCGTCAATCTTCCCGTTTAAATCCGTGATCTCTCCATTCAGCCCCGTAATCTGTCCCTGCAGATCTCCGATTTGCCCCTCCAGTTCCTCTTTTTCCTGCTGTAAGGCATTGAGCTCATCATTGCGCAGGGCCACCTGCTGATATTCCTCCGTCCAGATATCTTTCTCATAAATAAAATATCCGATCAGCGCACCGATAATGACACACAATACGATGATAATGACCTGAAGAATCCATGGCCGAATACGAAACTGTCTTGCTCCCACATCCGCAGCATCAGATGTAACGATCACCACGTGGTTATTTTTACGCTTATGCTTATTACGTCCCATAAAAGCCACCTCCGACAACGTATCTCTATTTTACCATAAATGGTCTTTTACATCAACGATAATTTGATTTTTTTGTTATATTTGCATAAAAATATTTATAATTTCAAAAGATATGATTTAGAAAAAGCATGTTTTTTTGTGCACTTTTGCCAATACCTTTTCCTACTCTTCTTTTGATGATCCGTTGGTAATTTCCAGAATTTTCTTCCAGGACAAATTTCCTCCAAAGAGATCCAGCATACTTCCTATGGTGACATTCAAACGATTTCTGCCAAGTTTTCGAAGTATTTCCAGGTCCTCATAAGTGTGTACGCCGCCGGCATATGTCACAGGGCATTTCCCCCAGTTTCCAAGCAATTTCACCAAATCCTCCTCAATGCCCCCTGCCCTTCCTTCCATGTCAACGGCGTGAACCAAAAACTCCCCGCAATAAGAAAAAAGGGTATCCAGAAGTTGAACGGTTATCTTCTCTTCCGTAACCTTCTGCCAGCGGTCTGTGACGATGCAAAAGCCGTCCTGAACCCTTCTGCAGCTCAAATCCAGCACAAGCCTGTCCTTTCCCACCACATCCACCATCCGCTTCAGCCTGTCATAATGTATCTTCCCTCCCTGAAACACATAGGATGTGACGATCACATGGGAAGCGCCTGCATCCAGGAATTCCACCGCATTATCCGGCGTAATCCCGCCTCCCACCTGCATCCCGCCCGGATAGGCTTTTACAGCTTCCAACGCCTGTGCCTTTGTTGCTTCATAATACCCGCTATCCCGGGCATTCAACAAAATAATATGTCCGCCCAAAATCCCTGCATCCCGATAAAGCTTTGCATAATAAGCTGCATTCTGCCCGGACACAAAATTTTCAAGAGCCTGATCTCCCTCATCCCTCAAGCTCCCTCCCACAATCTGTTTCACTTTACCATTATGAATATCTATGCATGGTCTGAATTCCATTTTGATACCCCCACGCCCGCTTTGTCATCTGTCTCAATCCTCTGTTTTTTGACAATATATTCCTGAAACGCAGTCACCGCAAAGACCACAGATCTGCTGTTTATATTTTTACGGGTTTCATTAAAATAAATTTTTCATGTATAAAATAAAGCCATATCCACATACTATCTGCAATCAGCCGTTCCATGTTTTATGTCCGGAACCGGTTGACCGGTTATATGCCGCTTTACGGCCGATAACCATGACTGGTGATTCAGCTCACGCAGCAGAATGGAGGATACTATGAAAAAAGGAAAAAGCTCCGCAGGAATGAAAAAGTTCCTGGCACTTGGTATGGCAATTGCCTTTATTTGCACGGCGACCGCCTGTTCCACCACTGCCAAAGACAACACTGATACCGACATGGCCGGGAATTCCACCACAGGTCCCGGCACCAATGGCGTTGGGAATAACGGTTCTGCCACAGGCGGCGGAATTGCCGGAAATAATGGCAGCAATGCAGGTACCGACGATTCCATGTTGGATAAAGCCGGAAATGTGATCACAAATGTTGTGGATGATGTAACCGACGGTATCGGTGACGCCGCAGACAATCTTTTGTACAATGATGATAACAAATATGTCAACGATGTCACAGCAGGCAGAGACACAGGTTTCGGCAATGGTTCCTCTAAAGACAATGACAGCCTGAATAACAACGGCTCCGTTACAGGCAGCGATGGCCTGAATAACAACGGCTCTGTGACAGGCAGCGACAGCCTGAATAACAATGGCTCTGTGACAGGCAGCGATGACCTGAATAACAGCGGCTCCGTTACAGGCAGCGACAGCCTGAATAACAACGGCTCTGTGACAGGCAGCGACAGCCTGCATAACAGCGGCTCTGTGACAGGCAGCGACGGCTTGAATAACAGCGGCTCCGTTACAGGCAATGGCACTACTAACGGTAACAGTGCCACAAATGGCGGCAATACCGGTGTAAATAACACTACCACTGGCGGCGCTGCAGGGCAGTAACACCACTCTCAGGCGTTCGCTTACCCAACGGAAAAGCCTGCGCCTGAGAGATTTTCATCACTGCTATCCTTCCATGATTGTCCCATTCCGATATGCCTCCAGAAGTTCTTCCAGATAATAAATCCGCTCCCTGATCTCCACACCGATATCCGTATCCGAAACCAATTTCCTGCGAGGAAAAGTCTCCACCTCAATGGCATGAGAAAAGAGATCTGATTCCTGTACGATAGCAGCCTGGGCAGATTCAAAGGGCTCATGGGCAACCAAACGCATTCCCCTGGAATTACATACAAGCGTATAACCGGCAATCCCCGTTTTTTTCTGATATGCTTTGGAAAAGCCGCCGTCAATGATCAGCAGCCTGCCTCCGCATTTAATTGGGGATTCCCCGTGTATCTGTTCTACCGGCACATGGCCGTTCACAATATGCGCATCCTTGCTGTCCAAGCCAAATTCTTTTAAAATTCTTTCTACCGTCTCCTCATTTTCCAGCAGCTTATAATAACTGTTTTTCTTTTCCTGATGTGTTTCCTTTTCCGCCAGAAAATACCGTTCAAAGGTGGCCATCTTTTCCTTGCCAAACACAGGAGAACCCTGCCCTGCCCAAATATACCATATCATATCCTGGCCTGCCTGACGCTCCTTTTGTTCTTTCGCATAATACCCTCTTCTGGCATAATGCTCCAGAATGTCGTACAAAGCCTTTCCACTGTATTTCCTGCCGTATATTTCCACACTGGTGAAGCTTCCATCCTCATTCATGGGAACACATCCATGATACAATAGATTTCCGTTGTAGATCTTATACAGGCCGCCCTTTGCAAAAAGAAAGCGCACATGACGCTGGAGTTTCTCGCAACTCATAAAGGCATGTTGAAGTCTCTCCATAACCTTTTCCTCTTCCTCCGTCAAAGCAAAGGGGTTTTTGGGATCTATGGTAGGGAAATCCATATCCAGCATGGTATAATCCGCGAATTCCAAAGAATCGGTTCTTTTGATCCTTATCGTTCCTTTTTCATAGTCGATCCTGTCCAACAGCATCCTGTCTTCCATGTGGAATTCCGGGTGACGCATAATCAGCTGCCCCTCCAGTTTAAACTGCAAAACTGCAGCCGCTTTGTGCATTTTGGTATCCAAGCTCAAATCCTTGGCATTGTAATCCTTATTATTACATCGTATGGCAAAAGCATCACAATTACTCTTCCCGTATGTCTCTATGGAAAAAGTTGCAAAAGGCAACAGATTAATGCCATAACCATCCTCCAGTGTGGCAAGATTTCCATAACGAGCCGCCATCCGAAGCACATTTGCAATACATGCGTAATGCCCGCTTGCGGCTCCCATCCATACCACATCATGATTTCCCCACTGCACATCCACAGAGTGATAGGTACAAAGGGTATCCATAATGATATGTGGTCCGGGTCCCCTGTCATAAATATCTCCCACCACATGCAGATGGTCTATCACAAGACATTGTATCAGCTGGCTTAATGCGACGATAAACTGAGGCGCACGGCCGATTCTGATTATAGTGTCCAGAATCTCGTTGTAATATGCTTCCTTGTCCTGAATCTCCTCCTTTTCTGTGATCAATTCCTCTATCACATAGGCGAAATCTTCCGGTAATGCTTTACGGACTTTGGACCTGGTATATTTTGAGGACACACGCTTGATCATCTGTACCAGCCTGTGTAAAGAAATCTTATACCAATCCTCCAGATTTTCTTCCTCCCGCCTGACAATCTCCAGCTTCTCTTCCGGATAATAAATCAATGTGGCAAGACTTTTCTTGTCTTTGTTGCTGATGGTATTTCCGAATTCCTCATCAATCTTTCTGCGGACGGCGCCCGAACCGTTTTTCAGCACATGGTTAAACTGTTCATATTCTCCGTGGATGTCCGTAAGGAAATGCTCCGTGCCTTTGGGCAGATTCATAATGGACTGCAGATTTATAATCTCCGTAGATGCAGAGGCAATATTTCGATATTGCTTTGCCAATACCTTCAATACCTTCGTATCCTGTTCACTCATTCCTGCCCTCCCTGCGCCCCATCAATCACATCGCTCATATCATATCTGCCCGCCGGTTTTCCCGCGAGAAATTTGGCTGCCTGCACTGCGCCCTTGCCAAATATTGCTCTGGAATATGCGGTATGCGAAAAAGTAATTACCTCGTCCATTCCCGCAAAAATCACATCGTGCTCTCCCACTATGCTCCCCGCCCGTACCGCGCTGATACCGATTTCCTTCCTGGGCCTTTTTTCCTTTCTTTCGCTTCTGTCATAGACATAAGTATATTCCACCCCCTCGTTGATGGCGTCTGCCAGCGCCAGCGCCGTACCGCTTGGAGCGTCCACTTTCTGATTGTGGTGCTTCTCCACGATCTCCATATCAAAGCCCGCTCCCGCCAACACTTGAGCCGCATTTTTCAACAGCTTAAGCAACAGATTGATACCAAGAGACATATTTGCAGACTTTAACACCGGGATATGCTCTGCCGCTTCCTCCACTTTCCGTTGCTGCGCTTCGCTAAGCCCCGTGGTGCAAACCACACAGGGGAGCTTCTTCTCAAGACAATATGCCAGCATTTCATCCACTGCGGCAGCATTGCTGAAGTCAATCAGACAATCCGCCTCAACATTGCACTCCCATACATTCCGAAAAACCGGATATGGTGCGTTTTTATTTTCCGTCATATCTATCCCAGCCACCAGCTGCGCTTCCTCGTCCACCGCCAGCAAACCGCTGATGACCTGCCCCATCTTCCCGTTACATCCGTGCATCAGAATCCTAACCATACTTTTATCCTCCATTTTCCATGTTTATAACAAGCATCCCACCCTTTTGACCAAGGGTGGGACAGCATTATTTTCCTCACAATATTCCATAAGCCCTCATGGCTTTTTCCAATTTTTCGGTATTTCCAGGCTCCATCTCACTTAACGGCATCCTCAGAGTCCCTGCCCCTTTTCCCATCAGGTTTAACGCCTTTTTTACAGGGATAGGGTTCACCTCGCAAAAGAGCGCGTCACACAGTTCCAGCGCCTCAAGCTGCATTCGACGGCTCTTTTCCACGTCACCCTCCAGATAAGCACTGCAAATCTCATGCGTCTGAGCAGGCGCTATATTGGACAACACGGAAATCACGCCCAAACCTCCCAAGGACATAATCGGCACAATCAGGCCGTCTTCACCAGAATAAATATCCACCGCACCGTCGGCCAGCGCGGCAAGATGCGCCACCTGGCTGAGATTACCTGTAGCCTCCTTGACGCCCACAATATTCTCCACTTCCCTGCAAAGCCTTACAATGGTTTCGGGCAGAATATTACACCCCGTCCTGCCCGGTATGTTATAAAGCAGTATGGGCAGCTTCACAGCGTCCGCAATGGCCTTGAAATGCGCATAGAGCCCCTGCTGTGTCGCCTTGTTATAATAAGGACTTACCACCAGCAGTCCGTCCACTCCCGCCGCTTCCGCTTCCTGCGAGAGATACACCGCCGTCTTTGTACAGTTTGAACCGGTACCTGCAATCACAGGCACCCTTCCGGCAACCACTTTCACACAATGCCCGATAACCTCCAAATGCTCCTCATGGGTCAATGTGGACGCCTCGCCGGTGGTTCCGCAGACAATAATAGCGTCCGTTCCATTGGCAATCTGAAACTCCACTAACTCGGTAAACCGCTCATAATTCACTTCCCCATTGTCATACATCGGCGTGACAATGGCCACACCCGCACCTTTAAAAATCGCCATACTTATGTTCCGCCTTTCCGCGCCGTCTCTGCCGCGCAAGTAAAAGAATAAATTTTGTCGTCATCAGATTCCATCATAACGAAAAAATATCGCCGACACAAAAGCGCCGGCGAATCAATCAAACTGGATATGTACCCGATAGCGCCCCATCCAAAACGAATGACAGTCACACGGCTCTTAACCGTATGCCCAAGATTCGATCCACAGGATATCTCCTCTTTCGGCGTATTTCCCTTTTCCCTCCCGTCCCCTGCGCCTGCCGCATCAAAAAGGGTACTCCTGAATAACGCAACCTCTATCTCCCATATTTATTTCTTACTTGAATCATAGCATCATATATAAATGCTGTCAATCCCAAACATGAAATTTACTGCAAAAGTGCCGGCAAAAATTCCATTCCGTCACGGCATTGAAAATGCGTTTTCCAAGTTATGCCCGGGTGTCAACGGCACACTTTACCGTGTCGATTTTTGATACCTCATCCGCCAGACAGCAAATCTCATCGTCAAGCTTAATACCTGTCAGAATAATACTGGTATCTTCCCGACACTCCAACATATTCTTTAAATCATCCACGGATATAATCTCTTTTTCCACCAGTCCCAGTACTTCATCCAGTATCAACAAATCGCACTCTCCGGTGGCCAGAACCTTTTTGGCAAAATTCATTCCGTTCCTGATATTGATTATCTCCTCCTGCTTTTTCCCTTCCGAAAGCGCCTCATAATTTCCATCAGATTTTTCAAAGCGAAACAGCTTAATCTCCGGTTCCATCCTGCACAGAAAATCCGAATCCCCCAATCCTTTCCCCTTAAGGAATTGAATGATCACTACATTCCGCCCCTCCATTGCAGCCTGCAGTGCCCTGCCCAGCGCCGCCGGCGATTTGCCCCGCCCATCCCCGGCATAAATATATACCAAACCCTTTGCCATACCGCACCTCATTTCATCTCAAATGGTAAAATACCGGTTGCCGTCCGTACCGTTGTCAGGCACCTTTATACGTCAATCCCGAATAATCCCCATCCGTATATACTTTCTTTTTACAATACCATATTTTCCCAAATTTGGCAAACATAAAAACGCCGAAAGCATTAACACAGCCCCTGTAGGATTATATAACAATCAAGGACATCAAGTTCTCTATGATATATAGTTTAACCGAAAAATTTCACCGTTACACAACAAACGTTCACACGGCTCCATCCTCTATCAATTCCAACTTGCTGACGGAAACTTCAAAAGCCACCCTTCTCTCCACATTCTCTTCGTCCAGCTTCTTCATATACTCCCTGCTCTGTATTCTTCCCCACACAACGCAGCGCTCCCCAACCTTAAAGTTATTGGCATAACGTGCATTTCTTCCCCAACAGATACAAGGTATGTAGTCAGATTTTCCATAGGGACGGTTTACGGCCAGCAGCAGATCCGCAATTTCTCTTCCCAGAGGTGTCTTCCTGTAAATAGGTTCCTTACAGATATAACCATCCAGAAAAATCTGATTTGTCTTGGAACTTTCTTCCATCTCCTCAACAAAGCTCACCTCTCTGGCAAAAACCGAAAGCACCAGTCTGTTTTTTCGCTCCTCATGACGATTATAGGAACGGAACTGCCCATTGACACAGATCAATTCCCCCGTATAATCCGCCGTCACATCCATCAGCCGCTCCGAAACCATAATCGGAATTATGTCATAACTTTCGCTGAGACGTTTACAGCGCACGTCCATCATGTAAAACCCTTCCCCAAAAATCTCATGGCTATAGCTGAAACCGCTGACGATCTCTCCCATAACCGTTACCTGATTGTTTTCAATTACCTTATCTGTCATCTTCGTTCTCCCTTCTTGTTCTAAGACTTTTTCCGGTAACACCCCCGCCAGGATAATTTCCTTTCGGATGGATACTACTATTTATACAATAAAATCAGTCTTTTTAGTACAATTTCTCACCGCGCAGTTCGTCAATCTTTTTAATTCATGCGCTTTTTTTCAACATTTTTCCTATGACTTTCAGTATATATTTTTCCATAAACTTTATATAAACCTTGCGCCGCATGGCAAATAGTGCTATACTATAACAGTTTTTAAACAAACGAATTAAATACTCTTTTGTCGATATTTTTTTGACAGGGAAAGCAAATTTAGAAAGGTATGATTCCATATGAAGCAAAAAAGAGAAAATATAAGAAATGTAGCCATTATCGCTCACGTCGATCACGGCAAAACCACTCTGGTGGATGAATTGTTAAAGCAAAGCGGCGTATTCCGAGAGGGCCAGGACGTAGCCGAACGAGTCATGGATTCCAATGATATAGAACGGGAACGCGGCATAACCATTCTATCCAAAAATACCGCTGTCATGTATAAGGATACCAAAATTAATATTATAGATACACCCGGACATGCCGATTTCGGCGGCGAGGTTGAGCGAGTCCTGAAGATGGTGGACGGCGTTATCCTGGTGGTAGATGCCTTTGAGGGCGCCATGCCTCAGACAAAGTTTGTGCTCAGAAAAGCATTGGAATTAAAACTGCCCGTGATTGTCTGCATCAATAAGATCGACCGCCCGGAAGCCAGACCTGACGAAGTTGTGGATGAAGTCCTGGAACTGTTCCTGGAACTGGACGCCGATGATGCACAGCTGGACTGCCCTTTTGTCTATGCTTCCGCAAAGACGGGAGTCGCCTCCATGGATTCCGCAAAGACCGGCACCAGTATGGAGCCGCTGTTTGAAACCATACTGAATTATATCCCCGCACCTGTAGGTGATCCGGAAGCAGGCACCCAGGTGCTTATCAGCACCATAGATTACAATGAATACGTGGGACGCATTGGCGTGGGAAAAGTTGAAAACGGCGTAATCCGCGTAAATCAGGAGGTCATCATCTGCAACCACCATGAGCCAGACAAACAACTGAAAGTAAAAGTGAGCAAGCTTTACGAATTTGACGGACTGAATAAAGCGGAAGTGAAAGAAGCGGGCATTGGTTCCATCGTTGCAATCTCAGGAATTGCGGATATCCGAATCGGAGATACCCTGTGTTCCCCTGATTCCATTCTGCCCATTCCGTTCCAGAAAATCAGTGAGCCCACCATAGCCATGCAGTTTATGGTAAACGACTCTCCTTTGGCAGGTCAGGAAGGGAAATATGTCACCAGCCGCCACATTAGAGATCGATTATTCCGTGAGCTAAACACAGACGTATCTCTGAGAGTGGAAGATACCGACACCACCGAATGTTTCAAGGTTTCCGGCCGAGGCGAACTTCACTTATCCGTCCTGATTGAAAATATGCGCCGGGAAGGCTATGAATTTGCAGTCAGCAAAGCGGAAGTGCTCTATCACACGGATGAAAACGGCAAAGCCACGGAACCTATGGAGCTTGCCTATATTGATGTTCCCAGCGAATTTGCCGGTTCCGTCATTGAGAAGCTTGGTCAGAGAAAAGGAGAACTGCAAAACATGGGCACCATCTCAGGCGGTACCTATACCCGTCTGGAATTTTCCATTCCTGCCAGAGGCCTGATTGGTTATCGCGGAGAATTTATGACAGATACGAAAGGCAATGGCATTATGAACACCGTATTTGACGGATATGTCCCTTATAAGGGCGATATTCAGTACAGAAGACAGGGGTCTCTTATCGCTTTTGAAGCAGGCGAGGCAATCACATACGGTTTATTCAATGCTCAGGAACGAGGCACATTGTTTATCGGTCCGGGAGAACGGGTATACGCCGGAATGGTGGTTGGTCAGACCGGTCGAAGCGAAGACATCGAGGTAAACGTATGCAAGAAAAAGCAGCTGACAAACACCCGCTCTTCCAGTGCAGACGAAGCACTCCGGCTTGTACCGCCCAGAGTCCTCTCCCTAGAACAATGTCTGGACTTCATTGACACGGACGAACTGTTGGAAGTCACTCCGACAAACCTGCGGATCCGCAAGAAAATCCTGGATCCTACCATGCGGAAGCGCGCTGCAGCTCGAAAGTGATATTTCCCCAAACCCCTGCCTCCTGTGCGGGGGTTTTTGATATCTTTTCCATCCCTGCGGATAACACAAACCCAGCGGATAACAACATGCAACCTCAAATCACACAAGCTCACACCCTTCCCACTCTATTTAAATGTTTGTTTTCAAGGAATCCATTATGACCATAATATAATTACACATAGAAAGTAAGATTTATTGCTTCAGAATAAAAAGAAGCCTCTGACACATTCAACTACTGCCATCTTAATTAAATCTCTGATAAATTCACTTCCAACAAAAGCTAATTTATCAGCGGCCTTTTATTCATTACATCAAAGCCATAATAGCAGTTATACTCTCCAGTGTCAAGCCTTTTTGCTGAGAATAATACTGAAAGCTGAAACGCAGCTATTACTCACCAAAGGGGGAATCCAAACCGTTAGAACGATTAGAGAAATGCCATGCAAGCTGCCAGCTTCAAAAGGCCATGTCCCATCGTAAACAATCGAACATGACCTTGAAATCAAAGCGGGCTTTGGCTGCTAATCCATTGTCACCATTATTTTCACATAATCTTCCCGCTTATCCCGCATGATATGTAACCCCTGCTCAAGCTCTTCCAGCGCCAGCCTGTGCGTAATAAATCTGTCAGGCTTCACCTGATTCCATGAAAGCCGATCCAATACATAATGCCAGTCATCTGTTTCCTCATGCAGAAAAGACGAATTCCAGGTGCCCGTGAGCATAAGCTGATTGCGCAGAATCTTCCAGTATACCTTCTGCTCCAACAGCATATTGGATGCCGGATTCCCCACCAGGCAGATCTGACCCGCCGGGGCGGTATTATCCACCGCCTGCATTAGAGTTTCGTTCTTTCCCACACATTCAAAAAACAGATCCGCTCCTCTCCCATTGGTCCGTTCCATAAGCCAATTACTCATGTCCTGTTGACTGCCGTCACAAAAACAGGACTCCGGCAGCCCAAGCTTAACAATCTGTTGTCTCTGAAACTCTTTATTTCCTATCACATAAATATTTTCCGTCCCACAGCCCTGGGTCTTCCAGGCCTCCATAAGAAACTGTAACAGCATGATTCCTATGGTCCCAAGTCCACAGACCGCCACCGTATTTGCCTCCTTCAGGCGAATCCGTCTCATGGCATGAACAGCCACGGCCATAGGTTCCAGCATCGCCGCCTCCTCAAAAGAAACGCCTTGGGGCAAAACAATCAGGTTCTCCACAGGTACCGCCACATATTCCGCAAACCCGCCATTTTTCCTTGAACCCAGATAGCTGTAATTTCTGCACATCTCATATTGCCTGTTCCGACAGGGATGACACTGCCCGCATGGCAGCAGAGGAAACACGCCCACTGACTTTCCCAACCATCCTGCCTCAACGCCTTCTCCAAGCGCCTCAACGCTTCCGGCAAACTCATGTCCCGGAATCAGCGGATGCCGATGTGCTCCCGTCGTGTAAATTCGCGGAATATCCGAACCGCAGATACCTGCCGCCTTCACGGATAACAGTACCTCCCCCCGCCCCGGATGGGGTCTCTCAGTCTCCTCCATGCGGATATCCCCGATATCATGCAATACCCATGCTCTCATCTCATACTCCTCTATTCCCGCCCTCAGGCAAGTATCAATATATTTTTAATAACGGCATTTATAATCCAGTCTTAATGGGCCAACATATTCTCAATAAAAATCCCATACCCTCTGGTGCTGTCCTGGACAAGCACATGGGTTACGGCTCCGATAAATCTGCCATTTTGCACAATGGGGCTGCCGCTCATGCCCTGAACGATACCTCCCGTAACGTTCAACAGATTCGGATCTGTCACCGTAAGTTCTATGCCCCGGTTAATGTTATCATGGTCAAGATGAACGGCAGTAATTTCCACATCATAATATTTCGACATACCATCAACGGTACATAGTATCTGAGCCGGTCCCAGCCTAATTTCCTGCTTCAGACCAATGGGCAGCGCTTCTCTCACCCCCATCTCCAAAGCCTTCTGATTACACACGCCAAAGATTCCCCGAATGCTGTTATCGGTAATCTCTCCCAAAATGCGGTCATTGGAATAAATGATCATTCCTGTCATTTCACCTGGATTCCCTGCAGATCCTTTCTGGATCTCCACAATATCCGTCTGGTAAAGAGTTCCACCCTCCATATGCATCAATGTGCTGGTATCCACATCGGTTATACCATGACCAAGCGCGCCAAAATTCCCGTTACTGTCAATATAAGTCATGGTTCCTACTCCCTGGGCGTTATCACGAACCCATACGCCGATCTTGTAATCCCCCGCTGCATCGCGGGCAGGAAGAATTCTAAACTCCATGAATTCCCCATCCCGCTCCACGGCAAGAAGCAGTTCTTTCCCTTTGCTTTCCTTTACGTAATCAATAAATTCGTCCTTCTCCGTAATCGCCTGTCCATTCACCCTGCGAATATAATCACCGGATTTCAGGATATATTTGGCAGGAGAATAACTGACACCATCGCTGCCCTGAAATTCTCCTGTTCCCACCACCAAAACGCCGTCTGTCTTCACATAAATTCCCACAGGTGCCCCGACGGGAATTAATTCCTGATCTTCAATTACTCTGATATTAATGTTTTTAAATGACAGAAAGCCAAAAAGCTTCACCTGCATCTGATAACTGGATTCCATTTCCGCCTTCATGGTAACTGTCTTGCTCAAATCCACGTTAACAGCCCCTTGGGGAATATTACTTGTCCCCCGCTCACTGACGCTGATGATTTCCCCTGTGGCCGGAACCCCCAAGCGAAAAGATTGTTCCTGTCCCGCACGTACATTGATTACGGAAGGAATACTGCTGTCTATATAATAATAAAGCAAACCAGCCAGCGCCATACAGCTGACTGTCAATGCCACGAGCAGAAAAAAGCGGTAGCGTTTGCGGCGTCGCTGTCTTTTTTTCCAGTTATCCAACAGGATAACCATTTCTCCACATGCCCCTTCTCTCAGCTCATCTCCTTGATTTCCAAGCCATCTCATATCACAAACTCCCTGCACACTGTATTCGTTGTCCATAATAGTATGTGATATTTTTTTTATTTCATTCTGGCAAATCCAAAACCTGTCCCGGAATCAAAAGAAGTCAAAAGCCCCTACAGCTTCTTGTGTTCCTCCGCCTGTGCGCGCATTTCTCTTGCGTTGGACAAAGCTGCCTCCGTGAGAGAATCGCTTCCCAGCAGTCTTGCAAGCTCCCCAAGACTTTCCCCTTCCTCAAGCACACGGATGTCCGTAATGGTATTGTCTTCCGTACTGCTTTTTTCAATCACGAAATGCCTGTCCGCCATGGCCGCAATCTGTGGCAGATGAGTGATACAAAGTACCTGATGGGCATGAGCCACCGTGTCCAGCTGCTCTGAAACCCTCCATGCCGTCCTTCCGCTGATACCTGTGTCAATTTCATCAAAAATCAAAGTGTCTATGGAATCCTTTCCTGCCAGCACCGTCTTGATTGCCAGCATAATCCTGGAAAGTTCACCGCCGCTGGCCACTTGCCCCAGGGGTTTCAGGCTTTCTCCAGGGTTAGTGGAAATCAAAAATTCCACATCGTCATAGCCTTTCCCGGTAATGTTCTGACTCCTGTTCACCGCAATATCAAATTCCACAGTAAGAAAATTTAAATGCACCAACGCGTTGACCAGCTGTTTGGTAAGCACCTCCGCATTCTTCCTGCGAATATTGGAGAGTTTCCCGCAGGCAGTCTCCAGACGTTTCTGCGCCGCTTCCAGTTTTCCCTCCAACTGTTCCATATAGGCATCATAATCCGTAAGCTTGTCCAGAAGTTTCTGACGGTCCTCCCCATAGGCCATCACGTCCTCTATGGTATTCCCATATTTCCCCTTTAAATGATTGATGGTATTAAGCCTCTCTTCCACGGCTGCAAAATCCTCGCTGTCAAATTCACAGTCGGCCATGTACTCCGCCACATCCCTGTTATAATCAGCCAGCAAATTATCGATCTCGGACAACTGCCCCTCCAGTTCTTCCAGCCTGGGATCAATTCCGGACACACTGCGCAATGCACGCAAAGCCCTGCTTACCGCACTTCCTGCACCGTTCTCAAAATCGCTCCCTGTATATTGATAGCTGTCCGCAAGGCCTTCCGTTATCTTTTTGCCGTTCACCATAAGCCTGTAGCGCTGCTCCAGATCATCGTCCTCTCCTGGTATCAGCTTCGCCTGCTCTATCTCCTGCAGCTCAAATTCCGCCAACGCCTGTTCCTTTGCCTTGGCCTCCTCATCCATTGCCTCTTCTTCCAACCTCCTGCGAAGCTCCCTGCACTCTTTATAAGCGGTTTCCACTTTCTCTGCCACCGGCAAAAATTCCTCCCCACAAAAAGCGTCCAGTATCTCCATATGCTTTTTCTTGTTTAAAAGAGATTGATGTTCATGTTGTCCATGAATGTCAATCAGCAATTCCGCAAGTTCCTTCACCTGCCGCGCCGTGACAGTCTCCCCGTTTAATTTGTAGACGCTCTTACCCACCTGCATTTTCCTGCTGATGATAACCGTACCGTCATCCTCCGGCTCCAGTTCCAGTTGGATCAGCTTCTTGCGCACTCTTTCGTCCGGGCTCATAAAAATAAGCTCCACAAGCGCACTGTCCGCTCCCTTTCGCAGCATCTCTCTCTCAAATTTCCCTCCCAGAGCCAGATTCACGCTCCCTATCAGCAGGGATTTTCCCGCACCGGTCTCTCCCGTCAGGATATTCAGTCCTCTGCCGAATTCCACCTCGGTTTCCTCCATAAGCGCCAGATTTTTTACATGCAAACTCTGCAGCATATCTTTCTCTCCTTTGGCCTCGGCTATTCAGCATTTGCTTCCGCCTAGTTTACCGTTTTTTGTATTTTTACCGCCAATCTCTCCGCTTCCTCCGCCGAACGTACCGCAGCAAAAATTGTATCATCCCCTGCGATACATCCCACCACTTCTGGCAATTCCATGGCATCCAGCGCTGCGGCTGCGGCCATCGCCATACCCGGCACCGTCTTAATCACCAGGATATTCTGTGCCGCCTGCACCGATTTAAATGCCTCCTGCAGCACACGTCCGTACCGATTTCCGGGGACTTCTTCCCCCTGTCCAAGAATTACATATTTCTGTCCGCCGTTTGCCCCCGGCGCCTTAAACAGCTTCAATTCCCTGATATCCCTGGAAACCGTTGCCTGGGTCGCGTGAAATCCCTCCTGCTGCAGCAGGCCAGCCAGTTCCTCCTGGGTTTCCACATCATATTTCTGAATGATCTCAATAATTTTACCCTGTCTGTTCTTTTTCATCAAAACCCCCGCAGCACATTGCAAAGCTCACCTTCCAAGCATCAGACTTCCTTCATTTTTTTATGCAGCACTTCCAGGAAGCTGACTTGATTGAGCTTGATAAACTCCGTACTTTTTTCCGATTTCACAATACGTATCATGTCCCCTGTCCTAAGAGGAATCACATGGCTTCCGTCAAAATTTGCCTCCACCGTCTGTATCCTGTTTCCTCTGTACGCCGGTATCTCTATCTCTATCACATCCTCCGAAGAAAGAATTATACTTCTCTGATTCAGGGAATGGGGACAGATAGGGGTCAGCGTAATCAGCTGCGCCCGTGGCTCTATCAACGGCCCTCCCGCCGACAGATTATACCCCGTAGAGCCGGTTGGCGTGGTGACGATCATACCATCCGCATTATAGGCGTTCAGGAACTGTCCGTTAACATAGATATCAAACTTAATAATCTGCAAGGATCCGCTCCTGGAAATGACAATATCGTTCAGCGCCCAGCCCTCCGGCGTGTCTCCGTCCACTAGAAAAGCCTTACCATTCAACATCATCCTGCTTTCCTGTATGTAGTCCCCCGCAATCAGCCGCTCCAGCGAATCCTCCAATGCTGTAGGCTCGATTTCCGTCATATATCCAAGCGTCCCCAGATTCACACCGATTATGGGGATATGCAGTCGTTTTGTCTCTCTGGCCGCCTGCAAAACAGTACCGTCCCCTCCCAATACAATCATACAATCCGCATCCTGAGGGACATCCGTTGGAATCTCATCCGTATCCGCCGTACTCTTCTCTTTCCAGTCATCCCCATCTGCCTTAATCGTGACCCGCTGCCCCTTCAATTCCAGATAACTGCGGATGCGGTTTGTTGTTGCAAGATTTCTGTCCTTATGCCGATTTGTATAAATCAAAAAATGTTTCATATCCCCCACCAATACCCTTTCCCTATTGCCTTCCCGTTTATTTTACATCTCCGCAGACGCTTTCCTGGGTCGTACCGTAACCCTGTTGATGATCTGCTCCCATATACTCGTACAAGAAAGCCCTCTTTTCTCCCCCATGAGCTGTGCCAATGCCTTCTCCGCAGCCTCTTCGGTCAACATGTCAAAGGCTTTCCCATGTTCTTCCGGCACTTTTAAAAGCAGCAGATATTCCCTGTTTCCCTCCGGCCCAAGAATTGGAGATTCCTCCAGCGCACAGACGTGAAAGCCGATCATATCCGCAAAGTCCACAATCTTTGAGATCACCTCTCTATGGATCCCTACCTCTCTGACCACGCCCTTTTTCCCCACCTTACCCTTACCTGCCTCAAACTGCGGCTTAATCAGACATACCATCCGCCCTCCCGCTTTCAGCAGCTTCCGGGCAGGAATCAATATTTTTGTCAGGGAGATAAACGCCACATCCGCGCCGATAAAGTCAAGCTTTTCTCCTATATCCTCCCACACAACATATCTGAAATTTGTCTGCTCCTTATTCACTACTCTGGAATCCTCCAACAGCTTTTGTGCCAGCTGACCGTGCCCAACGTCCACGGCGTACACTTTACCAGCTCCGTTTTGCAGCATACAGTCCGTAAAACCGCCTGTGGAAGCGCCCACATCCATACAAACCATTCCCTGAAAAGTCAGCTTCCACACCTCCACTGCCCTTTCCAGCTTCAATCCTCCCCGGCTCACATACGCAGACGCCTTCTCACGCACTTCTATTTGTATTTGATCCGCCTCGTAAAAAGCTCCCGCTTTGGTCTCTTTTCGTCCGTTCACATGGACGTTTCCCGAACGAATCATTTCCTTGGCCTTTTCCCGGGACAGCGCATATCCCTGCCCCACCAGAATAACGTCCAGCCGTTCTCTCATATATTCACCTCTCCCACATCGGCGGCGCCAAGTCAAAGTCCCATCTTTATTCCATTTCTCAGAACATGTACTCTATTTTGATTCCATCTCCTCCAGAACCACCTCAATGCGCTTTGCGATACTCTCCGCGTCTATGCCGATTTCCCGTTTCAAAAGCTCCACATTGCCATGTTCCACATAGGCATCCGGAATACAGATATTCAGGCAGGACTTTCTCAAACCTTCCCTGTTCATATAATCCAGAACCTTCTCTCCGTACCCGCCGCACGCCACGTTTTCTTCCATGGTGACAATCAACTTATGTCTCTCGCATGCCGTTTTTACGGCCTCCTCGTCAATGGGTTTCACAAATCTGGCATTGACGAGACTGACAAAATGTCCTTTTCCCTTCAATATATCCCTTACATACTCTGCTGTCTTTACCATACTGCCCACCGCAAACAACGCGATTTCCCTCTCACGATAAATCCATTCCGCCCTGCCCAGTTCCACAGGCTCCCGATACTCCTTCAACCCCTCGTAAGCCGTTCCCCGGGGATAGCGCACTGCAATGGGCGCGCCAAGTCCCACCGCAAACTTCATCATATCGGACAGCTCCCATTTATTCTTAGGCGCACAGACATGCATATTTGGAATCCCTGTCAGGTATGTAAAGTCAAAGATCCCCTGATGAGTCTCCCCATCGCTGCCAACCAATCCCGCTCTGTCTATGGCAAATACCACAGGCAGATTTTGAATGCATACGTCATGTAAAATCTGATCATACGCCCGCTGCAAAAAAGAGGAATATACCGCAACAATGGGCTTTAATCCCCCTACTGCCAGTCCGGCGGCAAAAGTTACCGCATGTTCTTCCGCAATCCCCACATCAAAGAAGCGTTCCGGATACATATTGCGGAATCGTTTCAATCCCGTGCCGTCCGGCATGGCCGCCGTAATCGCCACGATTTTTTCGTCCCTTTGCCCCAGCTTACACATCACGGTAGAAAAAATATCTGTATAATTAGCCACTGTCCTGGGATGCGAAGGAATTCCCGTATCAATATCAAAGGGTTCCGCGCCGTGGAATCTGGCAGGATGCCGTTCTGCAGGCTGATACCCCTTGCCCTTCTGGGTCAGCACATGAATCAAAACCGGCCCCTCCACACGCTTGGCATCGCTGATCACGGACACCATGTCCCCGATATCGTGTCCGTCCACAGGTCCCAGATACGTAATACCCATGTCCTCAAAAAGCATCCCGGGAATCACCAGCTGTTTAAAGCTGCTTTTGGCTTTGCGGATCTTGTTGATGGCACTATCCCCCCGCCTGGTTCCCAAAAGTGCATTATATATTCCTTTTTTCAAATCCAGATATCCGGTGGCGGTTCGGATATTGTTCAGATATTTGGATACTCCACCCACGTTTTCGGATATGGACATATTATTGTCATTTAAAATAATTATAAAGTTTGATCCCAGTTTGGCCGCGTTATTCAGCGCTTCATAGGCCATACCTCCGGTGAGAGAGCCGTCTCCGATCACGGATACGACAGTATTCTTTCCCCCCATAATTTCCCTGGCCTTAACAAGCCCTACCCCTGCGGAAATAGAGGTGGAGCTGTGTCCTGTGTCAAAGACATCACAATCGCTTTCTTTTCGTTTGGGGAAACCGCTTAAGCCGTGAAACTGACGCAGAGAATCAAAGTCGCACCTGCGCCCTGTCAGAATTTTATGTGTATAAGACTGATGACCAACATCCCAGATAATTTTGTCTTCCGGCAGATTCAGAGCAAGATGAAGCGCCATTGTCAGCTCCACCACCCCCAGGTTTGACCCCAAATGTCCGCCGGTCACACTTATCGTCTTTATCAGGAAATCCCTTATTTCCTGCGCTAAAAGGTTTAAATCCTCTTTTTTAATCTTCTTAATATCGTTTGCCTGTCCAATCTCTTCCAACAGCATATCCTGCCCATCCCCTTCCGCTCAATCAAGCCTTCCTGTGGATCAAATTCAAAATCAGCGCTTTCAGGAATTCATGTCCGCCCTCAAAGTGATCCAGGATTGTCACCGCCTCCTGCGACAACAACTCCACATCGGCTTTTGACTGTTCCAGCCCCTTAAGGGCAACATAGGTCTGTTTGTGATTGCGGTCGTCGCTGCCCGTGGGCTTGCCAAGTTCCGCACTGTCCCCCGTCACATCCAGAATATCATCCTGAATCTGAAAGGCAATTCCCACATTATAAGCACATTTTTCAAGCTCTGACACCTGCTCTTTGGAAGCCCCCGCAAGAATTGCTCCCACCATCATCGCCGCCTGTATCAATGCTGCGGTCTTACGGGAATGGATAAACAAAAGCTCCTCCTCCGTACCCCGTTGTCCCTCTGCCATGACGTCCACCGCCTGTCCGCCGATCATCCCGTATACGCCCGCTTTTCTGGCCAGAACGAAAAGAGCTTCCATGGCGCGCTCCATCCTGACCAGTCTCTCTGCGTCGGAAAACGCCTGCTCTCCCTCTCCCTGACAACAGGAACATTTCTCCTGACAGTTTTCCGCCTGTCCCTGGCAGCAAAATCTATCCTCGCCACAACCCCCATGGCTCTCACAATGCTCACAACGCAATGCCTGCAGCACAGTTTCAAAAGCATAGTTTAGCAGTCCGTCGCCTGCCAGAATCCCCATGGCATCCCCATATACGCTCCAGGTAGTTCTCTTCCCCCTGCGGTATTGGTCATTGTCCATGGCCGGAAGATCATCATGCACCAAAGAGTAGGTGTGAATCATCTCTATTGCTGCCATAAAAGCCTCAATCAGATTTCCTTCTTCCCCGCCGCACATTTGATAGACTTCCCACATAAGCAGCGGCCGAAGCCGCTTTCCTCCTGCCGTCAGGCTGTAATTCATCGCCTCAAACACCGTTTTTTGATGGCCTTCTTCCTTTGGCAGAAATTCCTCAAGCACCTTTTCTATCCGAGCTGTCTTCTCTTCCAATTCCCTGTCAAACATTCCCGCTTCCATCGCCAAATTCCTCCAACTGCCCCGCCTCGCCAAGCTTAAGCACCTTTTTTTCCACTCTGTCAATCTGTCCATTGCATTGCTTTAGTACCTTCATTCCTTCGCTGTACGTCCGAAAAGCATCTTCCAGGGAGATATCTTCTCTCTCAAGCTCTTCCAACAGCGCCTCCAATCTTGCAAAGTTCTCCTCCAAACCAGGTTCCGTCTTCTCTTTACCCATTTTCATTCTCCTGATCCCAACGATAATGCACGTCCGCAGTCAACCGCTCTACACCCAAAACCGCCGTGTCAATCCTGCCGTCCTTCACCCGTATGCTGACGAGCTGCCCTTTTGTCACCTGCTCCACGGATCTGATATTTTTGCCTTTTTCATCTTCCGCATAGGCATATCCCTGATTGAGTTTTTCTAACGGCGATAGGCCTTTCATTTTTTCAATATAGATGGCAAGTTCATGACGCTTTTGAACCAATATCCGCTCCATTCTCTCCTGCAGCCGTTCTTCCGCCGCAAGCGCCGCCATCTTTTTCTCCCGAATCCGCCCTGACGGATTGACTACCTTAAGCCGTAATTCCATATGGAGGACCCGGGATCGTTCTTCCTCCAGCCTGTGACGCATCAGGCGTTCAAAAACACTCCGAAACGCCTCCAATTCTCCCAAAATCTCTCTGATATCAGCCACCGCCAGCTCCGCCGCCGCAGAAGGCGTAGGCGCCCGCAGATCCGCCACAAAGTCGATAATCGTGGTATCCGTCTCATGTCCCACCGCCGAAATCACCGGCACGGAACAGTCAAATACCGCCTGGGCCACAGCACGCTCATTAAAAGCCCACAGATCTTCAATAGAACCGCCGCCCCGCCCAACGATCATTGCGTCCACGCCAAATCTCTCCAACGCCCGAATACCTTTCACAATACTGGAAACTGCTGCCTCCCCCTGCACGATTGCCGGATACAATACGATCTGTACATAGGGATTGCGCCGCCCGGCGATCTGAATGATATCTCTCACCGCCGCTCCTGTATCCGCAGTTACCACCCCAAGCGTTCTGATAAATCTGGGTACAGGCCGCTTATACTCTCCGGAAAACAATCCCTCCTCTTCCAGCTCTCGTTTTAAAAGCTCGTATTTCTCATAGAGCTGCCCGTTTCCGTCCAACAGGATCTGTTTTGCATACAGCTGATATTTTCCGTCCCGCTCATAGACATCCACATTGCCGCCCACAATTACCTGCTGTCCCTCGGACATACGAAAAGAGAGGCCCGAACGGCTGCCTGCAAACATAACGCAGCTTATGGTCCCCCTGGAATCCTTCAACGTAAAATAAATATGCCCTGAAGAATGATACTTGCAGTTGCTCACCTCGCCTTTCACAAAAAGCCTCTGCAGCAGATAATCCTGTGTGAACATATTTCTGATATAAGAATTCAGTTGTCCTACCGTATATATATTTCGAATTTTAATCACCCAGCTTCACAATTTTTCCCAAAATAGCGTTCACGAAGCCGCCCGCATTCTCCTGACCGTATGTCTTTGCAATCTCTACCGCCTCGTCAATCGCCACCCCTGCCGGTATGTCGTCATCATATCGCATCTCGTAGATCGCAAGCCGCAATACGGCCAGCTCCACCTTTCCCATACGGGTGGTATCCCAGCCTTCCGTATTGCCGTCTATTAATCTGTCTATCTCCGGTATCTTATCCCTGACTTCCTGGCACCGCTTTTCAATCCTGTCGGCGTCACGCTGCGAGTCAATCTCTTCATTGTCCTCTAAAAACAGCCTCATCTGCCTTGGCATATCCCCGGATGCATGAAATTCCACCTGAAATAACAGCCTGAAAACCTGTTCTCTTAGCTCATGTCGTCCCATTATCCGTTTACCTTACCCTTACTCCTGCAATACGGATATTTACATCACTGCAGGTAAGACCGGTCATATTTTCAATCGCCGCCTTCACCTTTGCCTGGACCTTCTGACAAGTGGCAGGAATATTGTAACCATATTCCATCGTCACCGCCAAATCAACCCTCACTTCTCCGTCCCTCACTTCCACTCTCACACCCTTGGTCAGCTTCTTCACACCAACCTTGCTCATAAGCTCGTTGGTGATCGTGCCAACCATGGCATTTACGCCTTCCACCTCAGTAGTGGCAAGGGAGGCAATCATAGCCACCACATCGTCCGCAATCTGTACAACGCCTATTTCTTCTCCCGCTGCCAGTACCAGATCATTTCTATCCATTTCATTCTCCATCAAAACACCTCCTGAAAAAAGTATTGCTATATTAAAAGATATTATACCACAGCACTTACTCTTTTGTCACCCAAAATGTCATTACATACTGCTTTTCATTCTGTGAATAAGCTATGCTGCCGCTGCCAGCCTCCAGATAATCAAATATCTCCTGCCTCCCCACCAGAGCGGCATGAACTTCTCCGTAAACGGCAGCATCGGCACACTTTAACGTCACATAACGTCTGCCTTGCTCAATGGCACTGCTAAAAACCTTCGCCATTTGTTCCCTGTCACAGGAGGTAAACAATGCTCCTTCCCGTATATAATAATTTGCATCCACGGCAGTACAAACCGGCATAGGGACCTTTCCACCCAAGGTATGTGTCTTCAGAAGTTCTTCTGTGGTCACATTCAAATAATCATAATTAATTTGGGGCATACTCTCCCAAGTCATCGTCCCTGCTCCGTCTTCCGAGGCGTCCTCCTCTATCCGGTAGGAGACATCCCCCCATGTGGTATCCACATAATAATAATTGTCATCTATCTTCACCAGATTCCATGCATGACCTTCTCCGGATTCCACCGTTCCCTGCACCAGCGTACACTCTACTCCAAGCCTGTTCAACAGATACTGTGTCGCCTTGGCATAGCCCTGACAAACCGATAAATGATGCACAAACACCGAATAAATATTCTGATTGTCAGGAACATTCTGATCATATTCCGTATTGCATATCAACGTTTCATAGACATATTTCACCTTGTCATAATCGGAAGCCTCTTTACCTATACCATCCAAAACCACTTCCGCTTCCGTCAAAATCTCCTCCCGGCGTGCCAGCGCGGATTCCGGATCCATTTGATATGTCCCGGAAAATTCTATGGAACGAACCTGTTCTCCCCGAATATATTTTTTGTAAGAATAACCTTCCACATAAAACAGTTCCGGATGATCACACAACACGCACTGAAAAATTTTGTCGATATCGCTCTCTCCCAATCCGGCTTCCAATCCCTCGTCGCTTAACCTAGCCTTCGTCCCGAAACTGCCCAATATCCGTTCCATATCCCGATACCAGATCTGCTCCGCCGGACTCAAGCGGTCAAAGGCAAAGTGAAAAGCCTCCTCCATCAGAAAGGATACCACCTCCGGCTCTGTCTCACAAGGCGTATCCTCCAAAACCTCCTCCGGAATCCCTCCCTGACTTTTTCCGGAAATTTCCCGGCGCACCGCATATTCTTTGGGAATTTCATCTAAAAACTCCGTATTCCCGCAGCCCGTACAGATCAGACACAATAACAATATCCACAGACCAGGGTTTAAACTAAACGCCTTTCTTCTCACCCACCGTTCCCCTTTCCACAACCATCAGTTCTTTGAAAATTCCTCCAGCACAAGACCTTTGTTTCGATCCAGCGTCATGCCAACGCTCCATGCGTTTACAAACAATAGCAGCGGATTTCCCTTCATGTCTTTCACCTTCTTCATATCGGAGGTGCCTGTCAATTTAGAAATGTCCACTTCTTCTTTGTTGGCAATCCACCGAATATGCTCATATGGCAGATTTTCCAATCGAATTTCCACATTATACTCATTTTCCAACCGGTACTTGAGTACGTCAAACTGCAGTACTCCCACCACACCCACAATGATCTCCTCCATACCGGTATTAAACTCTTGAAAAATCTGTATTGCACCCTCCTGGGCAATCTGTTCGATCCCCTTGACAAACTGCTTGCGCTTCATGGTATCCAGCTGCCGTACCCTTGCAAAATGCTCCGGCGCAAAAGTGGGGATCCCTTCGTAGCGAAATTTTTCCCTTGGAGTGCACAGCGTATCGCCGATGGAAAAAATGCCGGGGTCAAATACACCAATGATATCCCCCGCATACGCTTCGCTCAATATCTTTCTCTCGTCTGCCATGATCTGCTGGGGCTGAGAAAGCCTCATAACCCTGTCTCCCTGCACATGCCGCACCTCCATATTGGCGTCAAATCTGCCGGAGCAGATACGCATAAACGCAATCCTGTCCCGGTGAGCCTTATTCATATTAGCCTGTATTTTAAACACAAAGGCGCTGAACTGCGCTTCCGCCGGTTCTATGATGCCGATATCCGCTTTTCTGGGCAGCGGCGGCATGGTCATGTCCAAAAAATGTTTCAGAAATATTTCCACGCCGAAATTGGTCAGCGCGGAACCGAAACAAACGGGCGTCAAATTCCCCGCTCTCACCTGTTCCAAATCAAACTCTGCGCTGGCACCGTCCAGAAGTTCTATCTCTTCTAAAAGCTTGTCCGCAGGCTCGTCTCCTATCAGCGCCCGCAAAGCGTTCTCATCCTTGACGGATACCTCGGTAACGTTTCCCTCCTTTGTCCCCTTTTCCGTATCGGAATAAGAGATTACACATTCCTTTTCCCTGTCATAGACGCCCTTGAACCCTTTTCCCGAACCAATGGGCCAGTTCAGCGGACAAGTTGCAATCCCAAGCTCCTTCTCAATGTCGTCCAATAAGTCAAAGGTATCGTTGGCATCCCTGTCCATCTTGTTGATAAAGGTAAAAATGGGAATTTTCCGCATCACACAAACCTTGAACAGCTTCCTGGTCTGGGCCTCCACCCCCTTGGAAGCGTCGATCACCATCACCGCCGAATCCGCCGCCATCAAGGTGCGGTAGGTATCCTCCGAAAAGTCCTGGTGTCCCGGTGTATCCAAAATATTGATACAGTATCCGTCATATTCAAACTGCAGAACGGAAGAAGTGACGGAAATTCCCCTCTGCTTCTCTATTTCCATCCAATCGGAAACGGCATGCCTTGCGGTTGCCTTTCCCTTGACACTCCCCGCCAGATTGATTGCGCCTCCGTACAGAAGGAATTTCTCGGTCAAAGTGGTCTTCCCTGCGTCCGGATGGGATATGATCGCAAAAGTACGGCGACGGTTAATTTCTTTCGTATATTCTCTCATAGCACAAATCAGCCTCCATATTTCATGTTTTCTCCCGCCGAAAGACACTTGGAAAACGTATGCTCTCAAGCTCCTCCAAGTCTCCTGCGGCGGCTATGACCTTTGGGAATATTTTTGCCCATACCTTTTTACGGCTAAAGCATCCCTTCCCCTGCTATCTTTTGGTTGATACCAAAATATTGTAACACAGTGGCCCCTATATCCGCAAATGTTTTCCGAGTTCCCAAATTTCCCGGAATCACATTTTTCCCATACATGAGAAACGGCGTATACTCCCGGGTGTGATCGGTACTTGCCATATAACCCGGATCACAGCCGTGATCCGCCGTAATCATAAGGATATCTTCCTCCCCCATTTCGGCAGTAATCTCCGGAAGCCTTTTATCAAAATAACTGAGCGCCCGAGCATATCCCTCCACGTCTCTCCTATGTCCGTACAACATATCATAATCCACCAGATTAACAAAGCATAAACCTTCAAAGGGCTTTTTTAAATATGCCAGCGTTTTTTCTATCCCTTCTTCGTTACCGCCCGTATACACCGACTCTGTAATCCCTTTCCCCGCAAAGATATCTTTAATCTTGCCAACGCCGATCACCGATTTCCCATTTTCAGCGAGCTGATCCAACATGGTAACGGCAGGGGGAAGGATGGAAAAATCATGCCTGTGTGGAGTCCTTGTAAAGGGACCTCCCTTAGGCCCCACAAAGGGGCGGGCAATCACTCTCCCCACACCATGCTCACCCTGCAGGATTTCCCGGGCCATGCGGCAGTAAGCATAGAGCTGCTCAAGTGGTATGATTTCCTCATGGGCGGCAATCTGAAACACACTATCGGCAGAGGTATACACAATCAGATCCCCCGATTTCATATGATCATCCCCATAATCCTGTATCACGGCGGTGCCTGAGTAAGGCCTGTTACAGAGAACTCCCCTGCCTGTTGCGTTGCGGAAGGCCTCCAGAACTTCTTCAGGGAAGCCTTCCGGATAAGTCGGCAAAGGTCTGGGAGAAATCACTCCTGCGATCTCCCAGTGACCTATGGTAGTATCCTTTCCCTTTGAAGCCTCGGTCATACGTCCAAATGCTGCTTTGGGATTTTGCCTTTCTTCCCAGGCAGGGAACCATTCCCTTACCCCATCAATCGAAAACAACCCCATATCCCGCATATGGGGCATATGAAAACAGGAGCTGGCGGAAACGCGTCTCAAAGTGTTTACATCCACATCACCATATGATGCCGCATCCTCCATCTCACCGATCCCAAAACTATCCAATACGATTAAGAATATTCTCTTCAAGTCTTCTTATGTCCTCTCTTGTTTAATGTGTTATTTTAGGGGCAGAGACAGGTTCGCTTCGCTCACCAAATGGGCGGAAGTGCATCTGCTCAAGGAAGTTTTGCAGATGTCCTTTCGCCCGTTTGGCTCTGCCCTTTGCGGACATTATACCATAAAGTATATGTAAAATAAACCATTTACTGCACAACCGTACTGATTATGATATTTTCCGGGGCGATTTCCGTCTTGCGGCTTACGATATCTTCAATCTGTGCTCTCATGGCATCGTCCAGTTCGGCTGCATTGACTACTACGTCTACCGCATCTCCGTTGACGCTGACCACCGCATCCTTAAATCCCTTTGCCTCCAGGAGGATTTCGGCTGCCGCTTCTTTTTCGGCGATTTCCGTCATCCTTACCATACTGTTCACAGCCTCCTGTTTCTGCTCGTCGCTAAGCCCGGCGCTGCCTATGATCTCCAACAGGGTTTCCTTGTTTTTTGCCCTGGTCTGTTCTTTCAGAAGCTTTGCGTCCGAAAGAATCGCGATACCTGTGGTGGAAGTAAACACCGCTTCTCCTGGGATTTCTCCATCGTCTGGCGTCAGACTTCCCATCTGACCTTCCGGCGTACCGGAAGTATCGGCAACCTCCATTTCACCGTCCAAATAGTCATCCACGATAATATTCACATCCGTGTCCAGACTATCGATATCCTGCAGTCCGTTTAATAAGTCCTCGTCCGACAAATCCAGCAGCCCGTCGGCGGTGTAATTCTCGGTTATGACACCTCCTGAATTTACTGAGCTGGTATTGCCCGTATACACATTGTCGTCATCTACTTTCTGGTACTCCTCCTCCAACCCGGTTCCCGCAAACTGCAGATATCCCGCAATCGCGATCATGATTGCCAGTGCCGTTATCATAAGCTGATTTTTTTTGATTAGGTTTTTCACTTTGATTCCCCTCTTCGTGTTTTACTAGTTCATTGTATGAGCTTGGAAAATAATATATGCCTGGAATGTTACCGGATTATCACTCCATTTTCACCACCTGTACCTTATGAGCCTCCACCCCGAAAAGTGCCTGTATGATATCTACAATGGTGCGGTTGATGGTGCCGCTTCCGGCTCCCTCCGCCACCACCAATACGCCTTCCACCTGGGGCGGCAGCGTCTTGACCACATATGGCTCACTGACATTGCCGTCCGTTCTGTATACCGTGTTTTCCTCGGATGCCACCTCACTGCTGATACGGCTTCCTCCCTGGGAATCCGTTTCGTTGACGGAAGAACGATTCACCGGCTGCTCCTTTTCCACAATCAGTTCGCTTGAGGACTTCAGTGTGATCATCACTCTTACCTTTCCCACCCCTGCTATATGAGAAAGTGTTTCCGTCAGCCTCTCCTCCAGTGCGTCCGCATACCCTTTATCTTCCCCGGGCTCCTGCGCGGATGTCCCCTGCTGATCCGTATGCCCCAAGGAGGAGAGAAATTGAGAATCATTTCCCGTTATCGTTTTATCCCCCTTCTGCCCGGTGTCCTCCTTTGTGGGAAGTGCTATAATAACCAGAAGAATTCCCGCCAGCACCAGTATGATAAAATTGTCCCTCTGAAACCACATATGCAGCCCTTTATCCGCAGCCCATTTTTTCCAGTCTCTGCTCATTTTGTATCCATACCTTTCCGATGATTCACACTCTAATCCCGGGGCTTTGGTGATGCTATGGTGACAGGGTCTATCTTTTCTATCTCTATTTTTACCTCATTCTCCCCTGCATACGCTCTCCCACTCCCTGCGCCCGTTTCATCTTCCCCCAATTCCCCGTCTCCTGCAAAGGTATCACCTGCCAGGCTCTGACCTTCAGCAGAATCATTTACGCCATTTTTATTTTGCGCTTCCAACTGTCTCATCACCTCCTCCAATGTCATCCGTTCCAAAATCTCATCCGTAGCCGCCGCATTTTTTGCGGCATTTTCCATACTCTGTTCCAGTTCCAGGCCAAACTGTTCCAAAAGCCTCACCGCCTCTTCCCGCCCTCCTCCCAGCAAAAAGCTCCCAAGGGGCAGGAATAACTGGATCAGCACCATAACGCTTACCAAGAGTTTTAAATACTTTTCATACACTTCCTGGGGTCTGAAATGTACGATGGCCTGAGAACAAATCATAAAAATTCCAACCCTGCAAATTGCCTGAAAAAATGAGTCCAGCATTTTCTCTTCCCCTTTCTCGAAGCTTCCGTCATACGAACTGCAACATCGTGACGGCTATGGCAACCAAAAACAACAATACGGCTGTGCCTGTGGTACGCAAAAGCAGCAGACAGGCATCCCCCGTTCTGTTTGCACAGGATGTAATGCGCTTATCGCTGACAATTCCCATAAACGCAGCGGCACATTTAATCATACCTGCAATTACAGCCATCTTTAAAAGCGGTATGGCACAGAGCAGCAGTAAAAGCAACAACAACACCATTCCTATGCTGTTTCTGATCACAACTGCGGACCCAAGCACAAGCTCCGCCACACTGCTGGCAGCGGCCCCCACTCCCGGAATGGCCGAAAGCAGCTTCTGCAGTGCGGAAGATCTGGCCGAATCCACCACAGGCGCAATCAATGCCTGAAAAAAACCGATTCCTGTTACCGCTCCCAAAGCTCCCTTTAACACCCACCCGATGATTTTTTCCAGCAATTCGATTAAGAAAGATAATTTTTCTTCTATCCAGACACCGTTTACCACCGACAGCATGGCAAAACTGTATATCAGCGGCAAAATACCAGAAGCCAAAATATACTCCACCCCGTATACCGCAAACAGCATCAGCTGATAGGAGGCTCCGGCCGTGACTGCACCAGCGGAAACACCTACTGAGATGAGATACGCCGGCACCAGAAGCTTGATAAACAAAATACAGTTGTCCAACATCTGTGTGGCCGTATCGGCGGCTTGTGAAAAGCATTTTAAAAGCACCGCCGTAAAAAGAAGATACATAAAATAAAATCCCATATCCGCCACCTGGCGCTTGTCAAAAATTTCTACGAAATGTGTCAGCAGAGAAGATACGATTCCAAGTACCAACAGCCAGACAAATACGTTTCGCATCCCATTAACCTGCGCCACAAGATTAGAAATGCTTCCTTTGAACAAAGCAGCCAACGCCCCAAAAATATCGCCTGACATCACCTGGGAAAACAGTTGTTCCAAGCTGATATCAGATTTTGGAAAAAGCGTTGCAATCCCTTCCTGCAGCTTATCCAACCCGTAATCCTGCCAAATATAAGCCAAATCCAGACTCAGATCCATCTGTCCTCCCTCCTTTCCGTAATCCTTATGGTGTTTCGTATTCTGCCTTTCAATCCCCCACAAAACCACGGAAACCGTCCCATGAAAACGAAACGTTCTACATAAAGCTACGAATCTGTTCGATGACGGCAAAGAGAATGGGTAATCCAGAAAACATAACCGTCAGTTTTCCCAGCACTTCAATCTGAGCCGCCACCGCCTGATAGCCTGCGTCCTTACAGATTCCAGAGCTGAACTCACAAATATAAGTAATTCCAATCACCTTTAGCAAAATGGACAAATAGGCTTCCGCACCGTTTAAGTACTCCCGCAGCCGGGAAAACTGTGTGGTCAGAAATTCCACCTGGCGCATACAAAAATAAAAGATCAATATGCCTACGGCCATCCCTATATATGTGGCATACTCCGGTTTCACTCCCTTGAACTGCAGCGCCAGCAATACCCCGGCGATCCCAAGAAATGCAATTTTGATCAGCTCCGTCATATCCGTCCCCCATTCCGTTTTACGCCTCTTTCACGGCAAAACTATTTTTTCATCCTGCAAGGCACAATCCCTATCCGCCACAAGCGCAATGGCTACAACGATCACGTGGTATGTTTTAACACCCCATGACACTTCCTATAGGGAAAATAATGTCTGTATGGTCTGGAACAGTTCATATATGTATGGCACAATCCATGTGAGCACCAAAATCAACCCCGCAAGGCTGATCAGGAATGCATGTTCTTCCCTGCCGCTATGCTTCAGGACCTGGCTTAATATGGTGACCAATATTCCGACTGCTGCTATTTTAAATATCAAACTCACTCCCATAATATCCCGCACTTACTCCCATCCGCCTGCCATACTGTTGTAACAACGCAGTCTTTGAATTCTTTCTGCAGAGCTTTCTCATCTAAGCCCCAGCGTCAGATCGGGTTCCTTATATGAGAATCAAAATCAATAACAAACCGCCCATTGCCCCCAGTCCAACTGCCATTCTGCTTTTCTCCGCATTTTCCTGCTGTAGCTTTTCCCCGGTAAGCCTCAGGAGTTCTATACTCTGTTCTATGGCTCGAAGCTGCATCTGGCTGTCCATAAACCCTGTCTGCCAGGTAAACGCCAGAAAATCTTCTCTGTCGCTTTCCTTTAACGGCAGGGTCGAAAGGGTCTTTTCCATCTCTTCCCGAAAAACCTCCCCGAAAGATACCCCCATATTTTCCTCCATCCTCTCCCCAATTCTGCAAAATGCCTGGTCAAAAGGGGGATGAAGATATCTGGCCGTATGGGTGCAGCATTCCGGCAATGTGGCCCTTCCATATCCAATCTCCCCCGCCAGCAGCTCCAATATATTTCTCAGATTCCGCACAGCTTTGATTCTCCCCCGCAACTGGGTGCTATACCACATTCCCAATCCCAGGCAACCACTGAAAATCATACATCCTCCCAAAATCTTCAGCATTTTCTACCTCCCATTAAAGTTCCGTTCCTTCCGGTGCTTTCATTCCGCAACTGTTTTAAATCCTGTACGCGGGAATTTGTTCCGTTCCTTCTTTTCAGCACCCTTACCGGGAAGGGATTTACAGCGCCGGTTCATAGATGTGCTTCACAACACATTTCCCTTCCCGCTTTCCCAGCACCAACAACAGTTCAAACATTCCCTGGAAATAAATCATTTCCCCGGAAAATCTGCTCTCCACATCTTTCCTGTCTTCTCCGTGCACGGTTGCCAGAATCTTACAGCCACAGGCAGCCGCCTGTCTCAGCGCCCTAAACTCCCCCTCGCTCCCCAATTCGTCGATGGCGATTACACGAGGGGACATGGAACGGAGCAAAAGAAGCATTCCTGTTTCCTTCGGACATCCGTCCAGAATATCTGTTCTCATCCCCATATCGTTCTGCGCCCTTCCAAGGAATGAACCAGCCAGTTCAGAGCGCTCATCCACCACCCCCACTGTCATCCCCTGTCCATACGCGTTACCGTCAGAAATCTGACGAATCAGATCCCTTAGAAGCGTAGTTTTGCCGCATCCGGGCGGCGAGATAATCAAGGTATTCCTCAAAACACCCTTTTGATAAATTCTGGACAATACCCCATCCGCCGCCCCTTTCTTCTGATGTGCGATTCGGATGTTGAGATAAGAAATATTTTTTAATGTTTTGATACTGCCGTCTGCCGCCAATACGGCTTTTT
>CAJTPN010000001.1:0-73495 GCA_910578185.1 uncultured Acetatifactor sp. | reverse complement strand
CCCCTGCCACGGTGACAAATCCCCTGCGCAGTTCTTCCTCAAAGGCATACGGGGAATAGTGACAAATATGTTCCAACATCTCTCCCAATTCTCTCTCCGTGGCGCAATAAGCATTACTGCAGGAATCGGTCAACTCCCCATGCTCCGTCAGAAAGCGCTCCGCGCCGTCCCGGTAAATCACCACAGGTCTACCCGCACGCAGCCGGATCTCCTGGATATGGGCCTGCTCCAAAGCGGCCTTCCTCCAGAAATTGCGGCGTCCGGAAGGGAATAATTGTAAAATGGAACTCTCCACGGAATATTCTTCTCCCATTTGCTGTCTCCTCCCCGACTTAACATGTCCTCTTTCTCAAATATATGATTAAAAGACGGGGATATTCCATGGAAAATCAGAAAGTAGGCACTAAAAAAGCGCTGCCTTGCCGACAGCGCTCAATTAATTCCATTTCTATCCTGTTTTCTAATAGGTGAGCACATTATGGTACACACGATAATAGCCGCCGCCCAGGCGCTCCACCTGAATATGGATCACAAAATTCTCCACCTTCAGTTCCTCCAAAGCGTCATCCACATAATTCTTCCAATAATCGCCTGTGGTGTATGCGCGCTCCACCGAGTTCCACAGTGTCTCGGGAATATTGACAGAAAACTTCTTATCCCCCACTCCCACTTCCTTGAGCAATTTCAGACATTCCTTATAGTAATCCTCCATATTCTCCCTGACCTGATCCTCCGTAAGCCCCGCTGCCTCAAGATTAGCCTGCTTTTTTTCCTCTGCAGTCATACCTGTATTACCATTGTCCGGCTGAGGATTGCTCTGCCAACGAAGCGGTTCCATGGGATTGGGATTGATAAACCCGGATAAATCAGAAGAAGTGCCGTCGGTGTCCGTATTCTGCTCCCCCCCGGAATCCTTCTCACAGGCAGGCAGATAAACGGACAATCCTGTCCGCACATGAGTAGGTGCAAATTCCTGGTCCGATTTGTTAAAGTAATCCTGGGTGGAAGGATTCGTATCATCCCAAGTAACGTCCACATTATAGTAATCGCCGTTTATCTTCACAATATTCCATGCATGATCCTCCCCTGCATAGCCCGTACAATAATAACAGGGGATGCCCAGCTGCTGCATCAGAAACTGATAAGCCCTCGCATAGCCGGCGCAGACGCTCCAGCCATGCACCAGGGCACTGTATGCGCTCTGATTCAGAGAAGCGTTGGGATCATATTCCACCATCTCCATCAGCTTATCGTGAATATACTGTTCTTTTTCGCTGTCGCTGCCTAGACCTTCCGCACCGGAGAGAATTCTTCTGGCATACATCTGAAAATCCTGTCTCGCATCTTCCAGGTATGTGGAAGTATCATTGTATTTCAGTGTAATCTCAACACAACTCCCATTCCCCAAATACTTACAGGAATACCCTCCATCCAGCCAGAACAACTCCGGATGATCATTGTACACCGCTTCATATACGCTTTTCAACTGCGACACCGTCACCGGCACCACGGGCGCAAAGGAAGACAGCAGATTACGGGCATTGGCATAAATCTGGCTGTAAAGCTGCTGCATATCCTTGTTAAGCATTGCATAATAGGGATAAAATGTCTCGTCAAAGGTTAATCCGCTTCCCGTGTCTCCGGGCAGAATTACCCCCGACAGGTCATCCGCCACATCCTGAGGAATCTGTTCCCCTTCCTCCCGCACGGGCTCATAACCTGCTCTGCCTCCCACCGCCGCATTCTCCGGACGGCTGCCTGGAACTTCATAACCGTTCCCGCCTCTCCCGTAGACCCACGCCTCGCTGACGCCGGGCTGCACTTCGCCATATGAGCCGATTCCTGCCCTGCCAAACTGTTCCGCCAGCATATCCGTCAAAGAAGGGTTGAAGACACACACCAAAATCCCGGCGCACCCCGCCATAATCAAACCAACTACCGTATAAAAGATATATTTAAATACTTTCATTTTTACTCGCATTCCGCCCTTTAGGGCTACTTTCTCATATCTTTACAGGTCTCGGCGCCCCGCCCGTTTCCACGGACGCAATCGCCATGACCCCTTGCCCCGATCATTCAACGTATATATTATTTCGGTGCATTTAACCCAATTCTTAACCCCTTTTGCCGTTCCTGCCGCTTATCCATCTCTTCACCCAAGCGGCAGCTCCAGACAGTATGGGCCGTATGGGCCGCAGGAAAAGCCATACTCCTGAAAGGAAACCATAAACCGGATTCTTTACGTCAAAAGATCTGCCATTTCTTACCAGTCCAATCAAGATTCCCTTTATCTGTTCCTCATCCAACGGACCTTCCACTTCTTTCTGGTTATCGCCTACAAAATAGAACCGATTACCCCTTCGTTTCCAAACGCGGTGCAGCACCAAAATGCTTCCCGGCCTGCGGTACAAAACCACATCTCCCCGCTTTACCCGCCTGTTTCCCACCGGAGCAATCACAGCCTCATCCCGTCCCGGAACAAAAAGAGGATACATACTATAACCCTGGGGCTTCACCTGTATGGATTTTCCTTCCGCCAACAGCCCTTCGATGTCCTGTTTCTCCTGCATCCCGCCCCTCCGTCATGATGCTTCCCAAAATCGGTCAATCTCTTTTTTCATGGCCACGGCGGCGGAATCTTCTTTGGTGCACAGAAGTTTCCATACGGGGATCTCTGCCGCCAGCCTCTTTGCAAACTCCAAATTGTTTTCAAACATCTCTTTTGTCCAGGCAGGCGAGATAAGATGCTGCAAAACTAACAGCGCCCGATAGGAATCGGAAAGCTCCGTCAACTGTTCTGTGTGGTATTGTTTGACGAATACAATTCCTCCCAGCGGATATGTTTCTGTCACACTGATCCCGGATGTACCGCACCACGGCATTCCATGCACAACAGGCCCATCCTCTTCTCGAGCCAGTAAATTCAAGTCTCCGTTTAAAAGCGGCGTGCCAAACAATTTTTGCCACAAAGCGGTGTGAGTGGACTTACCTGCGCCGGAATGTCCGGAAAACAAAAATGCCTTTCCACGATAGAGCAACGATGCGGAATGCAGAGCAAACATCCCTTTCTTCTGGGCCCACACCAGGTAAATCATCCGAATCGCATGAAAAACATCCCGGGCCATACTGTCCGGATACGCTCCTCTGCCATAGATCACTGCTTCCGGATTTTCCTTTGACAGGTGCCACTCCACCAGCCCCACAGCCCCGGGATAAATACATAGAAAAGAGTTCTCGTTTTCTGCGATCAACAATTCTGAATTGCGCACCAATATCCGCCCAACCGGAAGGCGCCTTGGCATCCGGTTGGATATGGTGACTACAAAATCAGCCCTCTCGGATACCTGTTCCCGCCCCTGTTGGTCCATGGGATATTCCTCTATGACAAATGGTTCAAATTCCCACATGGATAGCGCCTCTGCCCCCTGATCAATCAACGCAAACGCAATCCCGCCAATGCAGAGCAATTTGATTGTTCTGCCGCGAAAAGGAACGAACAAATCCTTTTGCGCCCTTTCCCCACAAAGAATTCCACATCGGCCCAACTGCTCCAGAAACTGCCGCAAATCCCGCTGCAAAAGTGGGATATCCTCCTGCCCCGGTTCATAGGCCGCAATCATCCGCTCCAACAATTCTTCTTCCGTGGCTCCTTCCTCCAGAGCTTCCCACAACAAAACGCTGCCGGCATTCAGGCGCATTCCCCGCTGCAAATCCGCAGACGCCTGCCCATAAGGCAATACATAGGGTACCCCTCCAAGCCACACCAGACGAAAATCATCCCGAAACTCCATATAAATCCTTCCTCAAAAGTCACGCATCATGGCGTTTATCTCTTCATTTGTCAGCACCTCACAACGTTTCTCCCGAATGGCATACACACGGGTACAGATACCCAGCACTGTGGGCCTGTGGGTGGTGACGATACAGGTACGCGGATACGCATCCTGCATAATATTCCGCAATACTTCCCGTTCCGTCGCCACATCCAGAGCCGACGTGGCCTCGTCCAGCAACAGAATGGGAGATTTCCGAAGCAGCGCTCTGGCAATGGAAAGCCGCTGGGCCTGGCCCTCGGAAAAACCGCCCCCCCGTTCCTTTATCTCACTGTGGATTCCATCGGGCATCCTGGAGACAAAATCCCACGCACAGGCTGCCTTTAAAGCCTCCACAATCTCGCCGTCACTGGCATCCGGCTTCACATTTCTCATATTCTCCGCAATGGTTCCGGAAAACATGGTATTGCCCTGTGGGACATAGGAAAACAACTTTCTGGTAGAAGGCGTCAAGTCCACCAAATCCACATCCGGCTCCCGCAGGCTGCCGCTCCCACCGCAAATAAACGCCTGTCCGCCCTGTATGGGCATCAGGGAAAGCATCAGACGAAGCATGGTGGTCTTCCCCTCTCCGGAAGGCCCTACCAGCGCCGCAATTTCATGGGGATGAACTTCCATGGATGCGTTTTCAAAAACCTTAGTCCCTGTGTGATAAGCATATTTTAAACCATGGATGCACAAACCGACGCCCTCGTGCCTGTGTCTTATATAAAACTGCTCTACTTCCTTCTCATGACTGTAATCCTCCCGGGGCATTTCCACAATATCCATCAACCGTCCTGCCGATGTAGTCAGACCAATGGCAGAGGGAACCAATGAAGTCAGATTGTGAAGCGTTCCCGTCAAAGTACTGGAAAGACTCAAAAACATAGTCATGGTACCGTAGCTGATAGCGCCGCTCCAAACCCGGTAAATTCCCCATCCATAGGACGCATACGACACCAGTAATCCCACCGTCGAAAGCAGAAGGGACGTCCAGATGGACATTCTCTGAAAATCAAGGCGCATGGAAATATATTCCTTCTGCAGCTGCTTGAGACGTTCCACATACAGACGAATCAAATCAAAAGCTTTGATTGTCTGAATATTGGAAAAGGTTTCCTGGTTAAAACCGGACATCTTTGCCCCCATGGCGGCGCTTCGTTTATTATTATTCACCATACGGTTCAAAAGAGTCTTCGACAAAAGCAGGCTCACCGGCATGCCAAGAAAGGCAAACACCGCAAAAGAAGCGTCATAATAGATTACGATCACAAACGCGCTAATAAACCGAAACAAATATATCACCGCATTTGGAATAAAATTCAAAATCCCGTTTGAAATATTGGAGGCGTCCGAACTCCAGCGGGTCAGCAAATCTCCTGTATGATAACCGGTAAGCGACTCCCAGTCCGTCACCAATATTTTCTCAAAGACATCTGATTTAATCTCCGCGTCCACCTTCATGCTGATCCAGTTGGAGGCGTAATTGGATATCTGGCTGACGATGGTGTTGCCAACGTTCAATCCGATCATGGCACAAAAGGTTTTCACCAGCATACCGGTCTCATGCCCGGTGACAATATCCACCAGATTCTTGGAAACCATGCTGGATCCAAGAGAGATCAAAGTACCCGACAGCCCCAGAACGGTGTAGAAAACCATGGCCAGACCATACCGCCTGCCATACTGGTATATCCACTTTGTCTGAAGCCACATTTCCTGCAGCCTTCCCTCTCTGATCCGCCTCCAGAAAAATAAGATTTTACTTTTCATAGATACCAGTTTCCTATAAAACTACAGCACCATCCGTTACAGATGATGCTGTAAATATGATCACTCCGTCAAAAACCGCCCTGTACGTTCACTTCCTTCGTACATGTAATCCCGGCGCTCACCACGCCAATCGTCTTATACTCCGGACTCCAAATCTGCAAAAGAGAATTGAAATTATCTCCGCTCTTATAAGCGTTGGCATGACTCTCACGGGTCAGGGTCACCACATTGCCGCTGGCCTCGGCGCCAAATCCTTCAAATTTTGCGTCCGTAACGGTCTGATCAAACAAAATGGTCACAACCGTCTTAACGGAAATATGCTCCGCACTATCGCCGTGCCGCGCCTCTACACGGAACGTGCAATATCCCCCGGCATCGTCCTGATCCTTCCGCACACTAACCGTCCAGCAATCCGATGCTTCCACCCCGCTGGCCGTATACACTCCCTCCGAAGCCTCTTCCGTTGCAAGTACTACTGGTTTCACATAATCTTTCATATCCGCCCTCCATATATCATTATATAACAATATATGCAGCCTCCTGCCTGCTTTCAATACCGAAGAAAGGAGTTCTTGCCACTCGGTTCCTGAAATTCAGCTGCCGCATATCCTTTCAAAGAACTCGATTTTTACTCAAACTTACATATGTACCGCCGTAAGAGACTCGCAGTGCAACCCTTCCACACCTTCACCGTTCACCTGTATGAAATTATAGGACTTATCCCCGTCGGCCGGCCAAACTGTCTCAAGCCTTAACAGGATCGTATTGCCGGATACAGTAGCCACATCCCCCGGCGCAACCGTCCAGACCGCCTGGATATCCATATTGAAAACAGCCTCCACACAAAGCCCCGCCCAATCCTGCTCTACCGTATGACTGTGGGATGCAAGATGCTGGATCTCAAAATTAAGCCAATACCTTCCGGGACCTGCATTGGGATTCTCATTGATACTCTGGATTTCAAAACAATCACACGCACCGGAGGCCATGTACACGCCCTCACCCATGCCTGCGTCAATCAACTGCGGTTTTTCGTAAATCATTGGCATCGCTCCTCTCTATGCATCCAAACACTATAACTGGTACTATCATACATTCTTCACCACAAAATGTATACGGCAAAATTGCCAAAATTGAAAATGGTTTTTTATGTAAAATTAATTCACTCCCAGAACTACACGCTCCAGTCCGTCACAACATCGTTGGGGCCATATCCTTTTTGCTCCCAGGACGGCATCCTGATACCATCGTCGTCGTCATAGGAAGACGCCTCCCCGGATTCAATATAATGTGTCTGCAACCCGCAGGCCGTCGCCGTATTGGCACGGCATCCCAAGCAGCCAAACTGATCCTTATACCCTCTGGTACCGCCGGCCCAATCGCTGTAATCCGGCCCCTGCCAGATCCCTTTCATATAAACACTGTCACATTTACTTCCCAGCACTTCTTCCTCTCCGCTGGCCGCATATACGCCTTCCGCCGCCTCGTCTGTCAGCCGAACCTCCGGACTCGTATAATCTTTCATCTGTAACCTCCTTGTCCGAGAAACAAAATAATACTTTTCATTTCTATAATAACCTCAATCCTGTTAAAAAGTCAATATGATACGAGAAATTTTTTCATTCTTTCGTTTCCTGTTCCTCCCCCTGATTGGAATAATATGCAAAGCCAAATGTGCCGATACCCGCGCTGCACGCTATGGAAACGGAAGCCCTCTGCATTATAACCTTCCGAAAGGGAATCCAGCGCAGGATTTCTTCCCGGATAAGCTCCTGCTGCTCCACGCTGCACCCCACATGAGAAATAAAGACAACGTCCGTGCTGATTCTGCTCTTTCTCCGCAAATGTCTGCGGATAAATCTTCTCCACGCCCCGTCCATTTTACCGGCCCTGATTCCCGCCACCGTCATTTTGCTCTGGCTCATCCTAAGTACAGGATGCAGATGAAACAGTCCGCAGACCATTGCCGTGGCTTTGTTGACAAACCCGCGCTGGTATAAAAGATCCGCCCCAGGCATGATATAGCGGGACATAATCCGTTTCTTTATCTTCTCCACCCGCTCACAGATGGCGGCGGTATCGTATCTCTCCATCGCAAGCTTACCCGCGTACAGCGCCACCAGCGCCTGTCCGCAGGAAACATGGGAAGAATCTATCACATGCACATGTCCGAATCCCCTTGCAGCCGCCACCGCCACTTCATAAGTCTTTCCCACATGCCTGGCCATGGAAATATGAATCACTTCCTCCGCCCTTGTCAATGCTTCCGCAAAAAATTCCTCGCATTCCTCCACGGACACGCCGTCCGCAAACGCAGTGCTCTTCGTATCCGTCATATATTGAGTCAGATTGTCCGACGCTATCTCCAGTACATCGGAAAAACGCCCTCTCTCCGTCCTGATATACAGATACATCAGACCGATATCGTACTTTTCCGCCAGATTCCCCGGCAAGTCGCTGACACAATCCGTTGTGATATATACTTTCTTCTTCCGGCTGCGGTTTACCCGCCGAATCTGCATCCCACTGTCTATCTCCTGCCCGATCCCACCTGTTTCCAGTCGATACTCTATGATATCCTCCGGAATAAACTTTAAAAGCTCCGCTTCCAGCAATGCCCCCCTTACAGGCTTCTCCAGATATCCGTCAAATCCATCCTCAAGATATGCCCCGCCCGACTCCGCCATGGAATTGGCAGACAATACCACCACCGCCGACTCTCTGCACAAGCCATTCTCCTGTTTCCGAAGCTGCCTTAAGGTGGATACGCCGTCCAGCTCCGGCATCAGGTAGTCCATCAGTATCACATGATAGTACTTTCGTTTGGTCATTTCCAGACAATGCATACCATTTTCCGCCACATCAATCTGTACTTTGGTGGCCTCCAACAGCTTACTTTCCACCAGCGCATTCATGGGATTGTCGTCCACAATCAATATCCGGGCCTCCGGCGCCTCAAAGCTTGGCTGATATTCCTCCGTCTCCGCCCTGCTTCCCGCCAGGAAATTCACATATCCAATGGGCGTGCTGTCAACCACCATCTGTGGCAATACCACGGTAAAGGTGGACCCCCTCATGTAGATGCTGTCCACCGTGATTTCACCGTCCATCAAATCCACCAACTGTTTTGTGATGGACAGCCCAAGGCCGCTGCCTTCCACCTTTAAATTTTTTCTTTCATCCATTCTCTTAAAGGACTCATAGATATATTCCAGTTCCTCTTTCTTGATTCCAATACCGGTGTCCGCCACGGAAATCCTCAAAAATACCTCTCCCTCGCCGGCCGGTTCCACGTGGACGGATAAGGTGACGGAACCTGTTTCCGTATACTTTGCGGCATTGGTAAGGATATTTAACACAACCTGATTGATCCTCTTCATGTCCCCAAACAGAACTGCCGGAAGGTTTTCGTCTATATCCACCAGGAATTTTAGTTTCTTTTCTTTCAGGCGAACCCGTATCATATTGATCAATCCCTCAAATAGTTCCGAAGTTTTGTACTCCAGAGGAATGATCTCCATCTTTTTCATTTCAAGCTGAGACAAATCCAGAATATCGTTTACCAGATTTAACAGCATACTGCTGGCATCCCTTATATTTGCGGCATATTCTCTGGTCTGCGCCTCCCCGCTCTCCCGGAGAATCATTTCGTTCAGCCCTACGATGGTATTGATGGGCGTACGGATTTCATGGCTCATACTGGCAAAAAAGCTGTTTTTGGAATCGCTGATCTCTTCCAGTTCCTCCTGCTGCCTGCGGGCAACGGAACGCTCAATATAAAACATCCTTGCCTGTACTTTCAGAATGGCTCCCACTGCCAGCCCCACCGCAAACACTGAAAAAAGGGAGTCGAAATATGCCGCAAGCTCCGAATCCATGGGCACTACTATTTCCGGATGCCAATAGCAAAAAACATAGGTGAACGCATCCACCACCAGGGACAGTATCAGGAAAAAAATCAGCTTCTTCCCGGAAAACATCAAAAACACATAGAACAGCCCCAGCGCAAACCACAGGGGCGCTCCCCCTTTCAATCCGCCGCTTAAATAAAACATTCCCGGAAATACCACCAGGATGATAAAAAATCCCACAATCATTGCGGCCAGGTCAATCCTGCGGTATTTAAAAGTGATCAGCAGCTCCGCTCCCAGTACTACCAGAAGCACCAGCAAAGGAAAAAGAATCACGTTGATATCCATCAGGATTAACGATTCCAGGATTCCGGCCATGGCCAGCCCCCCGCCCACCAGTATGATCATCCTGAAAATCCGTTCCCGCAGTTCAATTTCCCCTCCATAGATCATCTGACGAAACAACTCGTACAGCTTCCTCATCTTTCCGCCGCCCCCTCTTCCCCATCAATCCCGGCCTTCAGACGGCTGTAAAGTCGCTGCACCATCTCCACCGCCGACATATAATCCGCCTTCTCAATCTTTTTCCTCACCGGTTCCAGCAAACCTTTCAGCCTGCTGCCGCAATAAGTATAAGCCTGCATCTGCGTCACCACCGAAAGCATTTCCTCCCCGTCCAGCCCATACATTGCCTCCTCCAGCTGTGCCATCATCCTGTCAAAACCTTCCTGGTCCAGTTCAGATATGTCCTGTCCCGGCCCTTCCCCCCCGCTGTTTTGCTCCTCTTTTGGATCAGTTATATCAAGCTGCCCGAAACTCATTTCCAACACCGCCAACTCCCCCATCATATTCACATGCTCCCATGCCAGTTCCTGATGATGCGCCATAATATAGTCAATGCGGCCGCTTTTCCCTGCTTCCTCAAGTGCCTTTGCCATCTCGGACAGCCTCAGGGCGCCTATACTGCGCATGGTACTCTTCAGCGCATGTACCTTTATGGTATAGTTTGCCCAATCCTGCTGCTCATAATATTTAGCCAATAACCGGCAGTTTTCCTCCCCTTCCTCCCGATACGCCCTGAGCACACTCAAATATTTCTCTCTGCCGCCACAGTACAAAAATCCCTTCTCCACATCAAGACCTGCTGCCGACAGCTTCTGCTCCACATCATCCTGTTCTCCTGTTTCCAGGCAAATTTTATGCTTTGATCCCCTTTGTTCCACCAAACCGGCAAAGCCTCTCTCTTCCGCATAGATCAGCTTCTCTTCCGGCAGATTGCGCCTGAGTACCCTCTCAAGCACGGATAATTCTATGGGTTTTGCCACAAAATCGCTGAACCCCTCCTCCAGAAACATCTCCCGATTCCCCGGGGCCGCGTTTGCCGTCAATGCAATGACCGGTACTCTCTTATAATAATTTCCCGCTTTATCCCGAATGCGATGCAATGTCTCCACCCCATCCATCTCCGGCATCATGTGATCCATAAAGACAAAGTCGTAACACATACGCTCAATGGCCTTCAGCGCCTCCTGCCCGCTGGCCGCATGCGTCACTTTAATTTGATACTCCTTCAACAGACCCTCTATGACACGAATATTCATCCTGTTATCATCCACAACCAGAACATGAACCTCCGGTGCCGTAAATTTTCCCTGCCGCACCTCCCGCAGACCGCCTTCCACATCTTCGCCGTCGTTTAATATCGTCACTACCGGCAGAATATACAATGGTTCATAAAGCCTTATAATATCAGGATTTGTTACACATTTGCCGTTTTCCCTGTCCACCACCAGTATCACCTTTGTCCTTTTTGCCAGATCGTCAAAATATTTCCCGTCCTCCTGATATTCCTCCATACTGATAAAGACATGGGTAAAGGGTTGAATGCTCTCCCGTCGTTTCAGTTCCGCAAGATTCCTGCATACATGACAGCGCACCTGCAGCTGCCGTATCATACGCTCGATCAGTCCGGTATACTCATCCCTGATGGTTATCATGTCAAATTGCTCCATGTCAAAATATGCCGCTATATTCAGCTCTTCTCCATGTACAAGCCGTCCGATTGGCGTTTCATCCAGAACCTTCTGAGGCACTACAAATCGAAAGATACTTCCCTTTCCAAGCTGACTGCGGACAGTGATCGTCCCGCCCATCTTCGCAATCAGCGCCCTGGATATGGCAAGCCCCAATCCCACACCTCCTTCCTGACGGTTTCTCCTTGTATCCACCTGACTGAAGCTTTCAAAAAGCTTTTCCAAACTCTCCTCGCTGATACCGCGTCCCGTATCCTTCACCGTGACACAGAGGTTGACCCCGTAATTTTCCCTTCTTGCGCTTATGTCAATGACAACGCCCCCCTCATTGGTAAACTTTATGGCATTGTCCACCAGATTCATAATAACCCTGCGAATTTTCTTTTCATCCCCAAAAAGCTCACTGGGTATATCGGCGGCACAATTCACAATCAGTTCAATTGGCTTATCTCCCTTTCTGGCCATGGCAGTATTTATAATATCGTTAATTGTGGAAGTAATCTGATATGCCTCTTCCTCCAGATTCATCTTACCCTGCTGCAGTTGAGAGAAATCCAGAATGTCGTTGACTAAGGACATGAGATTATGCCCCGCATTCCGAATGCCAAAGACCTCCTCCCGCACTCTCTCCCCGTCCTGTTCCCGCAGCGCCATTTCACTCATACCACAGATCGTGTTCACGGGTGTGCGGATTTCATGACTGATATTGGCCAGGAAATCATCCTTGCTCCGCTCCGCTTCCATCAGAGCGTCAATCATTTTATAGGCCTGTACATTATTTTCGTTTCTGTATTTCAGCCAGGTATGCAGTATCCATTCCAGACATATCATATATCCCACCTGGGGCAGAATGCGCGCAAGGGCGTCCGCACTTGCCAGTTCAAATGTTGCTGTGATAATTCCGTGGTATAAGATAATAAAAAAGGCCGACAGCAGCGTAAGCCACAAAATATCCTGGAGACCGAAAAATGCCACCAGGATCGTCATCACCATAAAACCCATTATCAGCGCCGGCTTATCATCACTGCTTACCGCCCGCAGCACAAGGGTCGTCTGCATCATGAACGTGGTAAACACTGCCCTTTTTCGATATGTCTGAAACTTACTGAAATATACCATCCATGCCGCCGACAATGCCAAAATCATCAAAATGGGAATCCATATCCCCACTCCGCTCCTGGCATTGCCGATACACAGATCGACGGTAATAAAAGTATAAAAAAACAGTACGAAACGCTCTGTTTTCCTTTGCTCCTGTTGACTCTGATTCAAAAATCCCACCGTATTCTCCTCCGGATTTCATGACTTCTTCGCTTCCCCAGGGTGTGTCTGAAAACTGCTTTTCCCCAAGATGTACGTCACACCTTGCAGGATGCAAGCTCCAATTAGGCGGCGCAGCAAACCGCAAAGAGAGGCCTGCAGCTTGGGGAAATGCGTTTTCAGACAAGCCTTAGCGCAGCTGTCTGTATATTCTCTTCAGGATACGAAAGATACCCGGATTAAACTTTTCGCCGGATTCCGACTCCATCAAAAGTAAAGCTTTTTCCATTTCATAGTGATCACGGTAAACACGGTCCTCTGTAATGGCACAAAATGCGCCTGCCGCCGCCACAATTTGCGCGGAAATGGGGATTTCCTCTCCCTTTTTGCCGCAGGGATAACCGCTTCCGTCCCAATTTTCATGATGATAATGTGCAATTTCAATTGACATCTGCAGAAAATCATTATAGTCTCCCGTATCCCGGATATCCTGCAGAATCTTTGCCCCCACTGTGGTATGCGTGTGAAGCAGCGCCTCCTCCTCTGCCGACAAAGCTTCCTTCTTCTGCAAAAGTTCCACCGGCAAAGCTACATTTCCCAGGTCACACAGGGGAGCTGCCGCCTCTATGGTGTCTATAAAATCATCGGAAATTAAATAACCGTAATCCGCCGAAAGCTGCATCGCCTCTGCCAGGATACGACAATTATAAGCAAGTCTCTCCATATGATCTTCGTCATAACACGCATTTTCTCTGGCCACACGTATCAGCGCATACAGAACATTTTTCTTCTCCATCTCCAGCTGGCGAAGCTGTTCATTGACCGACCTTTGCAGCAGACGATTTGCTTCCTGAAGCTGGACACTGGCCTCATGAAGGCGCAGATGAAGACGCAGCCTCGCTTTCACAACTTCCGGAATAAAGGGTTTGGTGATATAGTCCTCTCCTCCCAGGTTAAACCCCTGTACCACATCCGAAGGATCGTCAAAGGCGGAGATAAAAATAATGGGAATATCCCTGGTCCGGGCATCGCCCTTCATGATCTTACAAAATTCATGCCCATCCATCTCCGGCATGGCAACATCCAGAATGATCAGCTGGGGAGTAATTCTGTCCACGATCTTCAAGGCCTGCACACCATTTTCTGCCAAGACCGGCATATGTCCCATTTCCCGAATAATATCCCGCAAGACAAACCTGTTTGTGTCCACATCATCCACCACCAGAACTTTCGCCATATCTTTTTCCGTCCTGCCCTGTTCCATCTCTCTTTCATCTCCCTTTTTGTATATTTTCGCCTTCGCCTCAAAGAAAATACAAGCCCTCACCTATGTGCTGCTTGCCACCCCTTCAAAATTTTTTAAACTGTCGTCGGCGCCCTTTTGCATCTTTATCGTAACCCCGGATGCTTGAAAATGCAGAACCACAGTGAGGGTGGCCATGTCCGGCCCCAATATGCAGCAGCGCAAAAACAACATATTTTCATTTATAAAAGTCCCCTGGCAGCAGCACTCCCCTGGCGCCGTCTCCGGCTCTTCTCCATCCGAAACACCATTTCCCGCAAAAGCCCCCCCTGTCAAAGACAGATCTTCCTCCGCCCAAGGAAATCTTTGTCTGACATAAGTGTCCGCACCAAAGGCCATTTCAAAATCTCTGCCTTCTTTTACGATAAAAAAAGTTCCCCGATCCCTGTCTAAATCCACCCGCAGCAGGGAAATTTGCAGCACGTTTTCAGCAAAATGATATGTCTTCCCCGCCCAATGACGGCCTTTTTCCACTGCTTTTACAGCGTTGTTTCCGGCGCCAGACGCCCATGGATACCTCTTTGCCAGCGTAAGTTTGGAAAGCTTCTCCGCAAGTCCCTCTTCTCTCCTCTCATACGCTCCATCCTGCCCACGGGCCAATTCAACTCCTGCTTCCTGTTTTGGAAATACATTGTCTGTCAGCCTGCCGTCCTCGCAGCTTTCAAGCCAAGGATAAATCAATTCAAAAAAGGCGTCAAAAATATCCTTAATACCATTTTTATTGTCCAATGTATCCCCCATGGTCACTAGGATAAAGGATTTGTCGGGAAGGCATACGGCAAGCTGCCCGCCGATCCCATAAAAATAAAAGCTGTCATGTCTCCCTCTCCAGATCTGATATCCATATCCAAACTGCTCGTCATAGACCGGCTGATGCAATGTGGGAACCTGACACCCGGTTGCCTCCCGGATATAATCCTTTGGCAGCAGTCTCTCCCCCTGGTAAACGCCACCGTTCATCACCAGCTCTGCCACTGCAAGCAAATCCCGCAGCGTGCAGTTTAAACCGGATCCTCCCTGGGAGGTTCCCGCCGGATCACACAAAAAATACGCCTCTTTGGACACACCAATTCTGTCAAAGCATTTTTCCCGCAGATAATCCATCAGTTTCCTGCCCGAAAGTTTCTCCACCAACGCCGAAAGCACATGAGTAGCGGATGTGTCGTAAGAAAACACGGCTCCCGGCAAATTGGTCGGCTCCACCCGAAAAAAAGATTCCACCCAATCCCCCTTGTATTGCTTATATGTGGTTTTTCTGTGACAGGTAGTCATGGTAAGCATCTGTCGTATCGTCATCTCCGCAAGCCATGGAGGTACCCCTTCCTTGGGACACTTCTCCGGGAAATAACGACAGATATCATGATCCAGCGCAAGTTTATCCTCCTCCTGCAGCAAGCCTACGGCAAGTGACACAAAGCTTTTCCCTGCCGAATACATACGGTGAAGCGAATTTGGGGTAAAAGGCGCCCAATACCCTTCCGCCAAAATCCTTCCCCCATCCAGCATGGCAAATCCATGCAGCTGGCACCTTTCCGTCTCCAATCTGTCCAAAAACGCCGCAACAGCCCTCTCCGGCACCCTTGAACGGTTAAAATCCACTGTTTCCCATTTTCTCATCATAAACTCCGTTTCCATATCTCCTGATACAAGCCACCATATCCACCTTAAAAAAGACTGTCCATCACATCCTGCACTGTCTTCACACCGATAATCCTGATCGTATGCCCATGACTGTTTTTCCTGAAGTCCTCCGCGCATACCCAAGGCAGCACACAGGTATCAAACCCCAGCTTCTCCGCCTCCGCAACCCGCTGCCGGGCCATACTCACCGCCCTGACTTCCCCGCTTAATCCCACCTCGCCGAACGCCACCAGCTTTTGACTTAAAACACGGTTTTTAAAGCTGGAAAGCACTGCAATCACAATTCCCAGGTCAATAGCAGGTTCCGACAGCTTTAATCCCCCCGTAATATTGACATAGGCGTCGCAGGAAGCCAGCTGTACGCCGGAGCGTTTCTCCAGCACTGCCATCAGGAGATTCACCCTGTTAAAATCCGTACCTATGGTCTGCCTGCGGGGAATGCCAAAATTACTGTGGCATACCAGCGCCTGTACCTCCACCAGAAGCGGCCTGGTTCCCTCCATGGTACACGCTACCACGGAGCCGCTTGCGTTCTCAGGCCTGCCGTTGAGCATATACTCCGAAGCATTCTTGACTTCCGCAAGCCCCTGTTCCCGCATCTCAAATACACCGATTTCATTGGTGGAGCCAAATCTGTTTTTCACCCCACGCAGAACACGATACGACGCATGTTTATCGCCCTCAAAATAAAGCACTGCATCAACCATATGCTCTAACACTCTGGGGCCCGCTACGGTTCCTTCCTTAGTCACGTGTCCAACGATAAGAACCGATACTCCCAGCCCCTTGGCCAGTTGCAGCAAAATTCCGGTGGATTCCCTCACCTGTGACACGCTGCCCGGTGCGGCGGAAACATTTTCATTATACATGGTTTGAATAGAATCAATCACCACTGCCTCCGGCTTTTCACTGCGAATCACCTCCCCGATGGCATCCAGATTTGTCTCGCACAGCAAAAGCATTACGGAAGCAAAATCACCGATTCTGTCTGCCCGCAGTTTGATCTGTGTCAGTGATTCCTCCCCCGATATGTACAGCACCTTATGTCCGGCCCCGGACAGATTCCTGCACACCTGCAAAAGCAGCGTGGATTTCCCGATACCGGGATCACCCCCTACCAGTGTCAGGGAGCCCTGTACGATACCGCCGCCCAATACCCGATCCAATTCCCCCATACCGGTGGAAAGTTTATCTTCCTCCCGAACGGCCACCTGAGATAAAACCGTGGGCACCGCTCGCCCCCGTCTTCCAGAGGATGCGGCTCCTCCCACAGCTGCGGCCCCTCCCGCATAAGGCGACTTGCTGATGGTTTCCTCCACCAGCGTATTCCATTCCCTACAGCCCGGACACTGTCCCATCCACTTGGACGATTCATACCCGCAGTTTTGACAAAAGAAAACCGTAGCTGTCTTTCCCTTCGCCATCATTCTACCTCCCGCATATCACGCTCTTGAAATCCAGATGCCGTTAAAGGCCATAGAAGCTCTCATATCTAAGTTTTCTACCTTGGCAACCTTCAATTATCATAAATTACGCGGGGATGGTTATTTCCATTCCCCGCGTACTACATGCTCCTTAAACCTGTACTATCTTCACAGGCACCTCATTGGCAGCCTCCAATTCAACGCTCAGAGACAATTTACCTCCCAACCCCGTCTTCATGGTTCCGGTACTCCTACCGTCCACGAATACCTCGTACTCTTTATCATCCGTAAGCCCTATGGTGATCTGTGCGTCCTCATCGCCTTCCACGATAAACTCAACACCTGTTTCCGTCTCCATAAACTGCAGCACGCTGGTACCCGGTACGGACTCATACAAAAATAGTCCGTTTTTCTCCAGCTTTGTAATCTCATGGCAGGTCTTAACCTTCAGCAGATCTCCTGCATGTTGGTAATCTTCCACCTTTGCCTTCTTTGCTAATTTATGGTTGCCAAAACTGATCGCTCCATCCGCCTCGGTGCGGAGCAGCTCTTCCACCACTGCCATCTGTGTATCCTCCTGTCCTTTTGTCGCTATCCCGATGCAATAGCATTTCTTCCTTTACAACCATAGTATAATATAAATTCTCTGTCTTTTCTATCTTTTTTTTCTGAAATTGTTCTATAATCATTCCTTACAGATACGCTTCACACCCAATACCGGATTCAGACCGTACCCTTTACGGAAAAGCATACCTTTCCCCCTTTGAATCCTGCGCTTACGGAGTCCCCCGGCTGCACCCGCTTAGATAAAATCTCTTCCGCCAGAGCGTCCTCCACCACGGATTGTATGGCACGCTTTAAGGGTCTGGCCCCCATTTTGGCATCGGAATATTTCTCCACCAGATGTTCTTTCAGCGCTCCCGTCAGCGTCAGCTTGATATCCATCTGCTCCTCGCATCGCTTATACAGATTGGACGCCAGCAGATTCACAATCGCCTTCATATTCTCCTTGTCCAGCTGATGAAACACTATGATATCATCAATGCGATTGATAAATTCCGGCTTAAAGCTGCGCTTTACTTCCTCCATAACACTTGACTTCATCTTCTCATAATCTCTCTTGGCGTCGCTGGTCATGGCAAATCCCAGGTTTTTAGGATCCACAATTCTCTGGGCTCCCGCATTTGAGGTCATGATGAGTATCGTATTTTTAAAGCTGACCTTCCTGCCCTTGGAATCGGTGATATGCCCGTCATCCAACACCTGCAGCAGCACATTAAACACATCCGGATGGGCCTTCTCAATCTCATCGAAAAGTACCACGGAATAGGGATTCCTGCGGACCTTTTCGCTAAGCTGTCCCCCCTCCTCAAATCCCACATAACCGGGCGGAGAACCGATCATTTTTGACACGGAATGTCCTTCCATATATTCGGACATGTCTACACGAATAATCGAATCTTCGCTGCCGAACATGGCCTCTGCCAGCGCCTTGGAAAGCTCCGTTTTGCCCACACCGGTAGGCCCCAAAAACAGAAACGAACCGATGGGCCTTCTGGGGTCTTTCAGTCCCACGCGTCCGCGCCGCATGGCCTTGGACACCGCAGTCACCGCTTCCTCCTGGCCGATCACCCGTTTGTGCAGGATACTCTCCAGCTTCAACAGCCTCTCGCTCTCTTTCTGAGCCAGCTTCTGTACCGGGATCTTGGTCCACATGGCCACCACTTCCTCGATCTCATTCTCACCGATGGAAATTTTTCTGTCCGCCTCCTGGGTCTGTGCGCGCTTTTTCATACGCTGATATTTCTTCATCAGTTCATCCTGATTGTGTTTGATCTCCACTGCCTGCGAAAAAGCTTCCATGCGGATGGATCTCTCAATCTGCAGATCCATCTTCTTCACCTGCTCCAGAATCTCCTTCTGCTTATCCGGCATATCTACGGTGCGGAGCCTTGCGCACGCCGCCGCTTCGTCTATCAGATCAATCGCTTTGTCCGGCAGGTTTCTGTCGTTGATATATCTTCCGGAAAGTCTTACGGCAGTCTCCACCGCCTCTGATGTAATCACCACCTGGTGATGTTCCTCGTACTTTTCCTTAATCCCCTCCAGAATGCGGATTGCTTCCTCCTCTGCAGGTTCTTCCACATTGACAGGCTGAAATCTCCGCTCCAGCGCGGCATCCTTCTCTATATATTTTCGATACTCCGCTATGGTGGTAGCGCCGATCAACTGTAGTTCTCCCCTTGCCAGGGAGGGCTTTAATATATTGGATGCATCTATGGCGCCCTCGGCGCCTCCTGCTCCAATCAGGGTATGCAGTTCATCCAAAAAGAGAATTACATTCCCATCCTCAATCACTTCCCGGATAACCCTCTTAATCCTCTCTTCAAACTCTCCCCGATATTTACTGCCAGCCACCATCCCCGACAGATCCAGGGTCAGCACTCTCTTATCTTTTACCGTAAAAGGAACCTTGCCCTCTACAATGCGCTGCGCAAGTCCCTCCACCACTGCGGTCTTGCCCACGCCAGGCTCTCCGATCAAGCATGGGTTATTTTTGGTACGGCGGCTCAGTATCTGTACCAACCGCCGAATTTCATCCTCCCTGCCGATGACAGGATCCAGCTTTCCCTCTCTGGCCATTGCCGTCATATCCCGGCTGTACTGATTCAATGTGGAAGTCTTGCCCTTCCCCATTGCCTTTTTCCCCAAATCCTCTTTATAAAGGTTGCCGTCCTGGCCTATGGAGATGAGCGTATCCACATATATTTTCTGTACGTTGGCACCCACCGTATTTAGAAGACGAACCGCTACGTTCTCTCCTTCCTTGATAATGGCCATCAGAATATGCTCGGTTCCCGTCTCCTTCTGTCCAAATCGGGCCGCCTGTCTGTGGGCCTCCTCCAGAATTTTCCTCGCCCTGGGAGAATAGCCCCCCCTGTCCTTCAAGCCTACACCGCCGTCAAAAGCAATCAATTCCTGGATCATATCCAAAACCTGAGATAACTCCACTCCGTTATCCGCCAAAACCTTGTGAGCAACCCCTTCCGGCTCCCTCAAAAGGCCTGCAAGTATATGTTCTGTTCCCACATATCCCTGTTTCAGGCGACCGGCATATTTGGAGGCATGATTTAACGCTTCCTGTGCCTTATCTGTAAACTGTGACTGCATATCTTTTTCCTCTTTTCTTTTAACCTTCCCAACAATAATTTCAGGCACTTGCCCTTATTCCAATGGCAAAGTCCCTTTAGCCCCGGGGACAATCCGCATCTCCAACGGCAGCATATCCTTCGTATATTTCCTCAATCAGCTCATGAATCTCTTCTTTGGAAATATTCTTACAGCTGCTCTTGGCCAAAATAACCTGCAGCTCCTTCTTCAGTTCTGCCAAAGTTCTCATCTTGTCAATGTCAACGGCAATCACCGCCCCTTTTCTCCTGTCAACTCTGACAAACCCCTCCTGTTTTAAAACCGTATAAGCTTTATTTACCGTGTGCATATTGATGCCAATGGTCTCTGCCAGCTGACGCACGCTGGGAAGCGAATCCCCATCCTGAAACTGGGAGGTTGCAATCCCTATGATTATCTGATTGCGAAGCTGCAGATATAACGCTTCATCACTGTTAAAATCAATTTCAATCATCATATATAACCTCCCCGCCGCATAATATTCCGTTTAAATCATAGACCAACCGCCGGATACTGTCAACTAAGGATACAAAAGTTTAGAGCTTTTTTAGAATTTTCCATACCGTTAAAACAGGGAGTATCCCTTCTCCCTAAAGGAATATTCCCTGTTTTGACTTAAATATTTCCTTATTGCTGATCATCAGACTCATAATTCAGAAAATCAAATTCAAATTCGTCTTCATCCTCCGCCATGAAGTTTTTAGACTGCCATCCTCCCGCCTGCTGATTGTTTTTCGGCTGCTTTTTCCCCCCGTCCTGAACTGGGCGAGCTCCCTGAGGCGCACCTGACTGCCTCTTTTCCTGTGGCTCTCCTGCCGGTTGCGCGCCCTGGGGCATACCCGGCGTTCTTCCTTGAGGGGTTCCTGTTGGCCTTCCTCCCTGAGATGCTCCGGTAGGCCTTCCTCCCTGGGGAGTGCCTGTGGGCCTGGGACTCTGGGGTGCTCCAGTGGGCCTCCCTCCCTGGGGGGCGCCTGCAGGCCTGGAACCCTGGGGTGCTCCCGCAGGTCTCCCTCCCTGAGACGCTCCGGCGGGTCTGGGCCCCTGAGGAGCTCCCACTGGTCTTCCTCCCTGAGGCGCTCCGGCGGGTCTGGGCCCCTGGGGTGCTCCGGTGGGTCTTCCTCCCTGGAGGGTACCTACAGGCCTTGGGCCCTGAGACGCTCCGGCGGGCCTTCCTCCCTGGGAATTTCCTGCGGGTCTGGGGCTCTGAGATGCTCCTGCAGGTCTTCCTCCGTTTCTTGGCTGTGGATTGGAGGTTCCCACTGTATGCATCACCTTTTGGCCTCCGCCCTGACCTGCTGAAGCCTTTTTCTTACGCAGCGTATCGTTTTCCACTTCACTGAAATATGCGGCATCCATCATATCCCTAATCTTAAACACCAAAAATGCGATTGCCGCCACTGCCGCTACCAGCAAAAATACCAGTATGATTACAATAATCTTTTGATTCTTTGCGTCAGCCTCCAGGTTCTGATACATCTCGGAATAAGTAGTCACATTTTGCGCCGCCCCAAAAAGATCCTTTACTTTATATCCTTTTTCCAGCTCCATGTCATAAAGACACCAATCTTCATCCTGAAAAATCAGCTGATAAGGTCCCGTCTGCGGGGCAGGTTCCTGTGTTCCCGGATCTTCCGTCTGCACAGGAGGCGTCTCCTGGGGAGCCATCTCCACATAATCCCAGCGAATAAACCCCGTCACCTGTGAATCTTCCGTATTATAGCTTACCTGATACCAAGACGCTCCCTCCGCATCCTTCGCCTCTCCCGTAACCGTCAATACCAGTCCCGCCGGCACTTCGGCAACGATCTGACTGGTAACGGACGCATTGGCACGCACACGACCATCACCTTTCACCGTGGCATTGACAGGATCCATGGGCGTCACCACCGCCGGAGGTTCCTCGTTGCCCGCAGGTTCCTCCTTTACTTCAATCAAATCCGACCGGACATATCCCGTCATAGAGTCCGCTTTGATCTGATACCACGGAAGGGTTCCGTTGGTGCCGTCAACCTTTTCCAACACCGTAACTTCCTTGCCCTTCCCCACACTTCCAACTTTCTCACTGGAAGTATTGGGCTCTTTACGAATCACCGCGCCTTTAGGTGCAATGATTGTCCCCTGACTCTCGGCATGGCTTATGAATGTCCCAAGGCACCCGAACGTCAATACCAACATCAGAGTAAGCGCTCCCAACAAAAATCTTCTCGTCCAACTTCTCACTTGTTCTTCTCTCATAATCTTTCTCCGCTCTATTTTTCCCACTCCGAGGCACGTCTTTAAATGATATACCCCGGTTCTAGCGTTCGCGTTTAAATCTCTTTTGGCCCTCGCTGCTATCCTTCACATCCATCCCAAAACCATGTTCATTCTTGCGCAGCAGATCCCTCTGCTGGGCTTCCAGATTACGATGTACCTTAATTTCACACTCAGGACAATACTGACCGGAGCGAATCGACTTACCGCAAATTTCACAGCGCAGAAATGTTTTAGATCCCTCCGCCACCTCAATCCTGCCATCCTTCAAAAGGCGCCTGATGGTACGCTGCGGTACTCCCACCGCCTGTTCGATCTGTGCGGCCGTAGCTCCCCTATGCTCTTCAATATAAAGCCTTACTTTTCCGTAATCGTCATAATCAACTTCCTGGCAGTTTTCACATCGATATTCTCCAACCCCTTTGAATATCATGACACCTCCACATGCCTTACACACACGTGGAATGTTGTACATATCCATCGAGCCAAGACTTTTCCTTTCCATATGATTACCTCCCCTTATATTGCTGCCCTTTCTCCGTGAAGGAAGGGTCATCGGTCATTTACTTGCTTCCGTACAGCGTATTCGCCCACAAAAACCGGTATCACTGCCAAACAGGTGCTTCCTCGATAGCCTTGCCAATATCATACCGCATATATTTATTGGCAAAGGATACCCATTCCGTAGCTTTATACGCCTTTTCCCGAGCCTCTTGCAATGTAGCGCCCTTGGCCGTCACACCAAGCACACGACCTCCGTTTGTTACCACACGGCCTTCTTTATCAAATTTGCTCCCCGCATGAAAGCAATAGTAGTCATCCCTATTCTCAAACCGTTCCAATCCTGTGATCTCAAAGCCCTTATCGTAGGATACCGGATATCCTTCCGATGCAAGCACCACACAGACCGCAGCATCCTTCTCAAAACGCAGATCTATCTTATCCAAGGTTCCGTCAATGCATGCTTCCACCACATCCAGAAGGTCATTCTCCATCCTGCAAAGCACCACCTGCGCCTCCGGATCGCCAAACCTTGCATTGTATTCCAACACTTTAGGCCCATTGGGCGTCAACATCAATCCAAAGAAAATTACTCCCTTAAACTCTCTTTCTTCCGCTGCCATGGCATCCACCGTGGGCTGATATATGTACTTCCGGCAAAAGGCATCCACTTCCTCTGTATAAAAGGGACTGGGTGAGAAATTCCCCATCCCGCCCGTATTAGGACCTTCGTCCCCATCCCGCGCCCTCTTATGGTCCTGGGCGGAAGCCATGGGCTTAATGGTCTTTCCGTCCACAAAAGCCAGCACCGATACTTCTCTGCCGGTCATAAACTCTTCTATCACCAGCAAATTCCCCGCACTGCCAAAATGTTTATCCTGCATAATCTCCTTCACGCCGGCTCTCGCCTCCTCCAGCGTATTGCAGATCAGCACGCCCTTGCCAAGTGCCAAGCCGTCCGCCTTGAGCACGATGGGCATTGCAGCCGTCTCCAGATAGTCAAGCGCCTTTTGAGGATCGTCAAAAATTTCATAATCTGCCGTGGGAATATGGTATTTTTTCATCAAGTCCTTGGAGAATGCCTTGCTTGCCTCCAGGATCGCCGCCCGCCTGTTTGGCCCGAACACCCGAAATCCTTCCGCCTCCAATGTATCCACCAGTCCCCCTGCCAAAGGATCATCCGGTGCCACAAACACCAAGTCCACCGCTTTTTCTTTGGCATAAGCAACAATCTTGTCAAATTCCATCACACCGATAGAAGATTCGCACTCGGCAATCCGGGCAATTCCCGCATTTCCGGGAACACAGTAAAGCTGTTCAACCCTGCTGCTCTTCTTCATGCTGACTGCTATTGCGTGCTCCCGACCGCCGCCGCCTACGATCAATACTTTCATGGCTTTTCCTCTCTTCCCGCTTCCTGTCTTTATCCTGTCTCCTGCTTTGGCTTTTCGTTCGAATCCGTTTTCCTGACCATACCTTGTCATCCGAACCTCAACCGTATGCGCTATAAGCATCCATATACTTTTCCGTCCTTGACTTTTATCCTTCCGTTTGCAATATCATCGATGGCCTTTGGCAATAGAATCCACTCCGCCTGCTCCATGACACGGCGCTGTAAAAGCTCCGGCGTATCTCCCTCCTCCACAGTTACCGCCTTCTGGGCGATGATAGGCCCTTCGTCCATCTCCTCATTGATAAAATGTACCGTTGCTCCCGTTATCTTTACACCCCGCTCCAGCACTTTTTCATGTACCTTTAATCCATAATATCCCACACCGCAGAAAGACGGAATCAGCGAAGGATGAATATTTATGATTCGCCCACCAAAACGTTCCACCATCTGCACCGGAATTTTCACCAGGAAGCCGGCCAACACTACCAGATCCGGCGCCAGTTCACACATTCTTGCCGTAAATGCCTCGTTAAAAGCCTCCCTGTCAGGATAGGCTTTTGGAGACATTAAAATCGCCGGGATATTTCTGGCTCTCGCCCTGTCCAGTGCCTTTGCTCCGGCATTGTTGCTGATAACGGCTATTATTTCCGTGTTAGTAATCAAACCGCTGTCCATAGCGTCCAAAATCGCCTGCAGATTAGTGCCTCCACCAGAAACACACACCACAATTCTCAGCATAATTCCACTCCCTTCCCTCCTTCGGGAGCTCCTTTCCATGCTTCGCAACGACCTACCTGATAAGGGATCTCACCCGCCGCTCTGATCGCCTCCATGGTCCTATCCACATCCGAAGGCTCCACTGCCAGCACCATTCCCAATCCCATGTTATAGGTATTGTACATCATTTTATCCTCAATTCCGCCCGTTTTCTGTAGCAGCTTAAAAATAGCCGGAACCTGATAACTATCCTTCTCCACCCTGGCAAGAATACCATCGGGAAGCATTCTGGGAATGTTCTCATAAAAACCGCCGCCCGTAATATGACTGCAGCCCTTGATACGGACTCCCGCATCCTTCACGGACTTCAGCGCTTTCACATATATCTTGGTAGGCATAAGCAGCGCATCCCCCAAAGTAGTCCCCAATTCCTCATAATAGGTGTCCAGGCTCTCCCTGGTCATGGGAAACACTTTTCTCACAAGAGAAAATCCGTTGGAATGCACGCCGGAAGATGCGATACCGATCAGAATATCTCCTTCCCTGATCTCCCCTCCCGTAATCAAGTCCTTTTCGTCCACAACGCCCACCGTAAACCCTGCCAGATCATATTCCTCTTCCGGCATCAGCCCCGGGTGCTCCGCCGTCTCACCGCCTATCAACGCTGCGCCGGCCTGAGCGCAGCCCTCCGCTACCCCTTTGACAATCAAAGCGATCTTTTCGGGATAATTCTTGCCGCAGGCTATGTAATCCAGGAAAAACAACGGCTCGCCTCCCGCACACGCCACATCGTTCACACACATGGCCACACAGTCGATGCCAATCGTATCATGCTTATCCATTAAAAACGCAATTTTCAGTTTCGTCCCCACTCCGTCCGTACCGGACAAAAGTGTAGGCTTCTCCATATTTTTAACGGCTTCCATTGAGAACGCGCCGGAAAAGCCTCCCAGGCCTCCCAACACTTCCGGACGCATGGTCTTTTTGACATGCTCCTTCATCAGTTCCACAGACTGATAACCCGCTTCAATATCCACTCCGGCATTTTTGTAATCCATTTCTCTTCCTCCCTGCCCGCTCAGTCGGACATCCATTTCCTCCAACTACATTAACGGTTTCCTTCCATATATGCCTTGTAACCCAGATCCTGTAATCTGGCATCCTTTGTCTCAACCTGTTCCTTCAGCCTGGAGCTGTATGCCTTCAGCCTGTCCAGAAGCTCCTGATCCGATACCGCCAGAATTTTCGCCGCCAAGAGCCCTGCGTTCACACCTCCGTTAATTGCCACCGTGGCAACCGGAATACCCGACGGCATCTGTACGATGGAATATAAGGAATCTCTTCCTCCCAGGGACGTGGTATGCATCGGAATGCCTATCACCGGCATGGGAAAAATCGCCGCGCACATTCCCGGCAAATGCGCCGCCATACCCGCTCCTGCAATGATCACTTTCAGCCCTTTCTCCTCCGCACTCTTAGCATACGCAAAGAACACATCCGGTTCCCTGTGAGCGCTGATAATTGACATCTCATATGGAATCCCCAGAGTTTCCAAAACATCTGCCGCCTTTGCCATAACAGGCATATCGGAATCACTGCCCATCACAATGCCTACCTTTGCCCTATCATCTTTCTGCATGTATTGCCTCCTATTCCAGTTTCGTCTCTTCTCTTCAGCGCCCCCTTCTTGGCAGAAATTTCATCCGCTTTCTGCGTCTGAAATTCCTCCCGGCGCTTTTCGCTCCGAGACTATTCCAGTTTCGTCTCTTCTCTACACGACCATATCAATTCCGATTCTTTGTTTCTTTTTATAACTATAGTTTAACGGAATATACGTTTGTATGCAACTACTATTTTTCAAAAGCTGCGTTTAATTCCTCGCATCCGGGCAGCACAAACCTGCCGTTCCTGATAATTACAATGCGTTCGCCGTCTTCTTTTACTGCGGTCAACTCCCCGAGCTCATCATATGGAATGGTAATATCCGTATGGCAGTTAAAATATGCCTCCCCAGGACTGTTGTGTCTTAAGTCCGATATCCGGTTAGATTTTGCCACAATTTCTTTGCCGTCGGGATTGTATACCCTGATATCCTCCACATGGGGATAGCAGGTGTCCCCCACCGCAAAATGCGGCCCCATCTTTTCCGCAATCAATATGGGGAGTTTGGCTTCCACGCCCAGACGCCTTGCCGCCACATATGCGGTAGTATTGGTGCCGATAGCAAATTCCCCCATGGGCAGCGTGTTGTGTCGAAAAAGAATATTCTCTCGAATAAAATTTCTGTTCTCCTCCTCTGAAGAGAAATTCGCACAGTGATAATCTTTTATCATACCATCTTCAAAGGTTATGGCAAGATCCCGAAATTCCAGACCGTCCAGAAAGACGCGACTCACATGAAGCAGTCCCTTTGTGCCTTCCAGCACGGGGGATGTAAATACCTCCCCCACAGGGATATTCACATCCGCCACACAATTCTCAAAGATCGTTTCCTTTTCGGGAGACGATAGCTTGTACAAATTGATCCTCAAATCGGTCCGATTGCCGTTACAACCCTTCACCTCACAATAATCCGCCCTGTCCAGGGTATCAATCAGCGTCTGCTGCACCCTGCGGTAAAGCATATAGTCAAGGGTATTGATACGTATGATCTCACGGAACAGTTCCCCAAACACAGGGCCGATTTCAGGCACCGGAAACGCTATGATGGTAAAGCTCCTCTCCTCCTCCGGAATATATTCCCTTTGCAGCGCACCGGTCTGGGAACGGTACTCCACCCATAGACGATTCTGCTCCTGATTCAGCTGCAGAGCCTCTTTTTTTACCACAGGCTGAAAATCCGCCTCCCCGAAGGTAGACACCACGGCAGGCCCTGCATACCCTCCTGCCTGGACCTTGTATTTCTCGTAAGCGGTTCGGCTCACTTCCAATTTGCGGTTGATATAATTTTTGTCCAGGTAAAGCGCCTTGTCGTTTCTATGATCATATTCAAACTGCCTGTTGGGAATTCCCCCGTGGACGCCTCCCCCTCCCGTATCCTTATTGTCCAGCACACTGTAAGCCTTGCGGAATGCCAGCGCCTTTAAGCCCATCTTCTCAAAATTTCCCACTGCACGACGCATCATACGTTCAAATCCCAACCGATAAAACAGCGCCACCGTCTGCTTCCGGGACAAATCCTTTCCCGTCACCTCAAAGCCAATGCGATACCCCTCAGTATAGGTATCCGCCATGGTTTTGATGGTTTCCTCCGGAAGTTCCGCCATAAAGCGCGCCGTTTCCAACTCATTTTCACTCACATACTCACCGTAGCCATACAGATACCTCACATCTGTCAAATCGCTTTCCATAATCTTGCCGATCATGAAGCTGTCCCCGGCACAAACCTGTCTCTTCAGCCGGTTCTCCGCCGCAATGTCCGCATAATCACTGACAAACCAATAAAGAATTCTGCGGATATCCTCTCCGGAAGGAAGCCCCCCGTCCTGATCCGCCGCATAGCGAAACGCCGTATATACTTCCACGAACAATTCCATGCGAATAACCACGTCATGCAGTCTGTCCTCGTAGACATAACCGATAACACTGCGCAATTCCGTATAAAGGAAAGATAGCTCTCCACCCAGTTCCACTCCCAGCGTTTTGACGGCAAATTCCGGATTTCCATAACTTGTCTCATAATGCTTTGGCAGAATATCCGCAAACAAAGCCCTGTTTCTCTCCGAAAGCTCCTCAATAGAAGCCTTCCTCAATCCGTCCTGCGCCAAAAAGTTCATGGTATCATCCATCATAAGCAAAAATTCCGCACAGAACGAAAAATAAGCCTCCAGTTGGGGAAACCCAAAATGTTCCCCGGCAATCTGCCCGATTCTTTCCAGCACAAGCCCATAACGCTCCTTTAATAGCTCCCTGTCATCCATCTTCCAATTCCGTCCCTTCATTTCCTGCCACACCACGTCTCGTTGAAGCTGTCTTCCTCTCAGCTCACGCCCATATACAATACCAGCCCCACACACGCAATCCCTGCCAAATTCAAAACAATCCCCAGCACAGGGAATAATTTATAATAATTTTTATCAAAAACCGTTACAATCCCAAGCCCTAGTCCTATCAGGGAATAAATGCCCGATAAAAGGCCGACAATCCCATATTTTACGGCAATCTCTCCCTTACCCACGTAAGCCAGAAATATCACCACTCCCATGGCCACCAGGCTGATCACTCCCAATATCACCGCCATCACGGCACGGTTGGAAATTTTCTTGTCGGTAAAAATATATCCTTTTCTCATATTCCTATTTCCCGGCTGCCAGCCTGTCCGGAGAACCATTCACATGGATTCCATCCGGTTCCGGGAGCGCCCAAAGTCTAAAAGGGCACTCCCTATAAGGAAATGCCCGCCACTCGCTTCTTCTTAAAATAAAATCTTTGACTTGCCCGCAATCAGCTTCGACCCGGCGACAATCAGCACGATGCCCGTCACAAGCCCTACTACCAGTTGGATCACGCCAACAGCAATATTTGCCGCACCCGCACCCTTCATGACCTTGTACACCTTCTGTTCCATAATTTTGCTCCCTTCCTGCTTTTTCTCCCCGGTCATCAAAATATCAAAATGATCATGATATCCGGACGCCAGACTCCCCGGTTCCATGTGTTCCAAGTCCCTTTCCACTTCATCATGCCCCATAACTGTCATAATATTTATCCATCGCCGCCTTCATTTTGTCATCAATGTATATGGTTCCGTTATACGGTTTGTTGTATAGATGTTCCATCACATCCTGTATCGTCACAATAGCATGGGTGTTAAAACCATACTTCTCCTTTATCTCATCCAATGCACTCAGCTTTCCTTCCAATCCTTTTTCCATGCGGTTTAAGGAGACGATCATCCCTTTCACATCCACTTTTGCCTGTGTCATAAGAATCGGGTATGTCTCCTGAATGGAAGTTCCGGCAGTGGTCACGTCTTCAATTATGATCACTTTGTCCCCGTCGCTAAGCTTACTGCCCAGCAATATCCCCACGTCCCCGTGGTCCTTTGCCTCTTTGCGATTAGAACAATACCTGATGGACTTGCCGAATAATTCGCTGTATGCGATAACTGTTGCCACTCCAAGAGGAATCCCCTTATATGCCGGTCCAAACAGCACATCAAAATCATCCCCGTAGTTTTCATGAATGGCTTTGGCATAAAACCCGCCCAATTTCTTAAGCTGTTCCCCTGTCACAAAAGCGCCGGCATTTACGAAAAACGGTGCCTTTCTGCCGCTTTTTAAGGTAAATTCCCCAAATTTGAGCACATTGCAGTCCACCATGAACTCAATAAATTCTCTTTTATAAGCCTCCATACACAAAACCTCCCGTTCCTGAATTCAACTCGCCGCTTCCAAACCTTATCCGGCAGTATTTCGAACGAAATATCGGTTCATACCCTTTCGCGGCACATCAACCGTCCTCATCTTACCATAAATCTGATCAATTTTCAATCATTTTGGGAAAATTTGTCTTAGCGGCCTGTGTCCAATCCTTATCCTTTTTTCCTGGCACAAAAATCCTGGAATTCCGGTATGGCCTGCATCAATTACCAATATGTTTTGCGCAGAAAAGCTTGATTCGCAGCAAGCTGCGGGGTATTTGCCCCTCGCGGCATTTGGCAAATGCCCACGCAAGCGCGGCACTTGGCTCATTGCTGGCGGGAATAAATTGTCCGGCTGCAAGAAGTCAAAAAAAAGCTATGGGGTAAACCGTTAACAGACTGCACCAAAGCGTTTGATTCTTTAGCATCCAGGAATGTATACACAAAAAGTAAAACTTATGCAAAAAACTATTCTTTAAATAAAACACTATTTAACTTTCTAAAAAATACTATACAATAGCTTTAGTAATGCTAAATAAATTGATTTTAAATACTGCTGGTTGCTCCGCCATTTTGAGAAACCCGGCAGCAGTTTATGAGCATACACACAAACCAAAAAGACACATTTGGACAGGTCAGAAACCCTAAGATGTACAAAAGAATAATATCATGTCCGCCGCTGAAGGACAGGGAGGTATTAACATGAAAGACTCAGGAAGAATTATCGCACAACTGCGCGCAGAAAAAAAGATGACTCAAAAAGAACTGGCAAAAATTTTGAATCTTTCTTCCAGTGCCATTTCCAATTACGAAAACGGCGTACATACTCCCGACCTGGTGACCCTTGGCAAAATGGCGGACTTTTTCTGCGTCACAATCGATTATCTTTCGGGACGTACCGGCTACCGCTGTTCCCCAAAGACTTTCAATGAATATATCACCACAGAATATACGGTAACGGATTTTATCAATACTGTCATCTCTCTGGATCCGGACTCACGGAATTCCGTTACAGATTACACCGACTATATACGGGATAAGCAAATGAAAAAGACAAAGCCGAAGTAGTTTTCCTTCAGCTTTGTCTGAGGACAATGATTTTATTTGAGATATTCCTAAGCGGCGGGAAAAACTTTGCAACCCTGTATATGGGATACATTTCCTGCAGACCTTCCATCAAAGTATAACTTTTCAAAGTTCGGAAGCCGGTCAACAGCTTTTGCAGCTGTCTCCCGTTTTTGATTCCCCATGAATATTTCTGTCGGCTGCCCTCTTTTGTACTCTCCACCGCATTCTTAACCGTATAGGGAGAAGTGACTTCCACAAACACCACTGCTTCCTTAAAATGGGTTCGAATCTCCTTAAAGAGCTTCTGTACTCCATTTCTTTCCATGTACATGGTCAGCCCTTCCACAATAAACAACACCGGCCCCTTCCCTTGGATATCATCCGCCCAGGACTCATCCTGCAGAACCGACTTTCCGATCATGGTTACCCTTTCCTCCTCGCCCAACAGACGTTTCCTGGCATCCAGCGTGACAGGTAAATCCAGGTCATACCATCTGATTTTGCCATTGTCCACCCGGTAAAACCTGGTATCCATCCCACAGGCTATATTGACCACCACGCCCTGAGGATGCTGCCTCACATAGTCGGCAACCATTTTATCCAATAAAATAGTTCTCGCCAACACACCGTTTCCCATGGCAGCACCCTTACTCTGATCAGAAAAGTCAAAATCCGTTCTCTCCACCACTTCTATAGCCTTTTTGTCATAAATATGGTGATCAGACCTCTTCGATTCCATAGCCCTGGCATATAGGGCATACAGCATCTCTTCCGGTATCCCTTCTGTATTGATCACATCCTTATGTGTTTTTTGCTTCGTTTCCATATCACTCCGCCCAATCAGTTAATTCCCTTTCCAGACTCTGCGTTTCCAAACTATCCACGTGCATTCAACGCCGCCGATATGTCCTCTTTCATGGCCAGCACTGCTGCCCTGGCGGCATCCCCATAGCCCTTTTCCCCAAAGTGCGCATATTGCTCCTGCTGATACGCCGCTATAATTCCTCTGGAAGAATTGACAATGGCCCCCAGACCATCCTCATTAAAAAAGTGCAGCAAATCAGCGCCCTTACCGCCCTGAGCTCCATAACCAGGTACCAAAATAAACGCCTTGGGCATTATCTTCCTCAAAATCTTTCCCTGTTCGGGATAAGTGGCCCCCACCACCGCTCCCACATAACTGTAGCTGCCCTCCTCCGGCATACATTTCGCTCCCCAGGCAGCCACCTGCTCACCCACGATTTCGTACAAAGGCCTGTCTCCGGCTCCTTCACCGTTTCCCGTTCCGCTTACCAGACGATCCTGCAGCTCACCGCTGCTGGGATTGGAAGTCTTCACCAATACGAAAATCCCTCTTTTCTCCTCGGCGCACACCTTTAAAAAAGGCTCCATTGCGTCGGAGCCAAGATAAGGATTTACCGTGACAAAATCTTCCTCAAACCCCCTGCAGACCTTGCTTCCCACCTGAACCTGCCCAAGATGTCCCGCAGCATATGCCTCCGAAGTGGAACCTATATCCCCTCTCTTGATATCACCTATCACCACAAGATCTTTTTCATGGCAGTAATTCACCGTCTTGCAAAATGCCATAAGCCCCGGAATGCCAAACTGCTCATACATGGCAATCTGCGGTTTTACTGCAGGCACCAGATCCCACACCGCATCCACAATCCCCTTGCTGTACTGCCAAATCGCCTCCCCGGCACCTTCCAAAGTCTCGCCATATGCGGCAAACGCCGACTTTTTGATATGCTCCGGTACGTACTTCAACATAGGATCCAGCCCTACCACAATAGGTGCTCCCGTCCTGCGGATCTTTGATATCAATTTTGTAATCATATGCTCCTCCTATTCTCGGCAAACAAATTTGAAATCATATTATCATCGCAGAAAAAAAAAGTCAATGCATCTGATTTCATTTAGCGCAGATAAAAAATGTTTCCGTTATTATTGTATTCATAAAACGCTATTCCCCTTTATTTGAAAACAGATAGAATAGAATTTAATAATTCTAAAACAATATAAATTATACATTACACTTATCATCCAAAGGAAGGAGAAAGCCGTATGAATGTAGGTGAAGTCATGGCGGATTTACGCCGTGAAAAAGAGCTGGGACAAAAAGAACTGGCGGCAAAACTGAATCTCTCCATCGGCACAATATCCAATTACGAAAACGGCGTACATCACCCTGATTTAAACACGCTTTGCCGCATCGCCGATCTGTTCAACGTCACAACGGATTACTTGTTAGGACGCACGGGATATCGCTGTCCCCCGGAAATATTAAAAGATTATATTGCCACGGACTATATGATATCCAGCTTTATCAATATGGTGTTATCCTTGGACCAGAATTCCCAAAACGCCATCACCAAGTATGCGGAGTACCTAAAGCACACTCAACCCAAACCCACCAAACCCACATAGTGTATTGACAAGTTTCTCTTCCTGCTCCTAAACGTTGGAAGAGAAATTTGTCAATACACCGTTTTTCCCTTTATCACGACAGACGGCGCAATTCGGTATATGCCAGTAAAAGCGGCCCCACACCTTTTGCGTCATTTTCCACTACCGGCTCCGACATATAATATGCGAAGCTGCCGTCCCTTCTCCGGTTGCTTTCCGGTCCCAGACCTGCTACCAGGCAAATTCCTCCCAGATTCAGTCTTCCGTCCTCTTCTTTCAAATACCGTTTGCAGATTCCGTCAAATGCTTTTCTCCCCTGTTCTCCATAACTTTCCGACAGGAATCCAAGCCTGACTCCCTTGAGCAGAGAATAAGCCATAATTGCGCTGCCGCTGGTCTCAAGGTAATTGGGCTCCCTCTCCCCCAGCGCAGGCAGCTGATACCACATCCCACTTTCATGCTGAAATTTCAGCATATCGTCCATAAGCCGAACAAATACGTTTTTCAGATTCTCATATTCCTCCCCATACGCCTGATCCGGTTCGCATTTATCAAGCGTATCCAAAAGCGCCATCGCATACCATCCGATAGACCGCAGCCAGAAGTTCTGTGAAAGTCCCGTATTTTTGTCACACCAAAAAGCCTGCCTCGAGGCATCATAGCCGTGATAGTACAGTCCTGTCTTCTCATCTCTCATATACTTTACCACATTTGCAAACTGTGAAAAAATATCTCCGTAGTGGTTCTTATGGTTAAATTTTGTCTCATATTCCATATAAAAGGGCTGTCCCATATACATGCCGTCAAGCCATACCTGATTGGGATAAATCTTCTTATGCCAGAAATTTCCCTCTGCTGTCCTTGGCTGAGTCCTCACCTGACTATAAATCAAGTCTATGGCTTTCCGATACTTTTCTTTACCGTTAAGCCCATACAGCGCAAACAATGTCTTGCCGGCATTCACGTTGTCAATATTATATTCTTCTACGGAATAACCTTTTATGCTTCCGTCTTCGCTGACCCTGTGGTCAATAAAGGCATCCGCAAACCGATAATACCTCTCTTCCCCGGTGGCCTGGTAAATTTCCAGTAAAGCCAGAATCATACAGCCATCTATGTAATTCCAACCCGTAGCCTTCCCTGCAAGCGCCTTTTCCTTATTCCAGGCAGGCACGTCCAGAGTACTCTGTTCCATCAATCCGTCAATATACTTTTCAAAAACAGGTATCCGCATGGCAAATCTCCTCTTCCATATGTTGTATCCTTTCTGTGTATTGTAACCTTATTTTCCAAATTCGTCAATCGGTAACTCCACACAGTTCAAGTTCCCCGGCTTTCTACCCACCGTCATCTTCGCACCGATACCAAGACGGCACAGGAGCCGCTACTCCAAGAAGGATGGATATCCCTCAGCAAACTGACGGGACATCCATCCTTCCTATCTATGCAGTCTCCATTTTGTAAAAATTAAACATGGCAATCAACATAAAAATCAAAGTGACCAGAATCAAAAACAGAACCATAAACAAACAGGCCAACAGCTCCCCTCCAAACGCCATGCCTGCCAGAGCCCCCATCACCGCCATAAAAATGGTGGTTCCCTGCAAAAACATTTGCATCATCTGCTTTCCCACCTTGCCGAGCGTACTTCCGGTAACAATCTCCGCCACCGCAAGCGCATACAGCTTATTGGCATATAGCGCCACATAGACCACAATATCCAGCAAGATCATCCAAACAGATTGCCCCATAACAATGGCGCCGGGTACGGTGATCAGAATTCCATTGACGACACTCTGCACAAGCTGCATGGCAGTGGCATTCACCAATTTGCGAAACGGAGAATCGGGAATCATGTACGTGTAGGGGGATAAAAGCTCTTTTGCCCACTTCCCGCCCATGGCTGTGAATATAAAAATAATATAAGCCGAAACCACCGGTATCACAAAAGGTTCCATTTCGCTAAATCCACCGCCCTGCAGATACAGATATGCAATTCCCACGCCGCCGATTGCCGCCACCAACGTGTTGACGTCAAATATAAAATACCTGCTTTTCTTATATTCCAGCAGCTGCCTGTAAAACAAAGCCTTTGCGCCATACCCTTTCCATGTCACATGTGCTTTCCCAAACTTCTGCTTTTTCCCCAGCCGTTTTTGCGTATCCCCCTGTCTGCGGCTGTTTAAAACTTCCTCATAGTCCTCCGCAAACTTGATGGCATCCTCATAAAAAGCACCGGTACATTTCATCCGCCAGGCACAGACCAGCACCCCCGCAAAAAGCACACCGTAGCATACAGTTCCCACTACGCTGACCACAGTGGGACCTGTGAGCAAAAGATGCACCACCGCAATATACCAGCCTGCCACAGGCACCATCTGCACCATATCGCTGTTCAGGAAATTCATCGCCATCTGCAAACTCAGCCCTTCCTGCAGATAGGAATAAATCCCCATACAAACCAACACGCCAGTCAGCCCATATGCCCCTTTCACAATCCATCTCCTTGACTTCTCCTGCAATCTCTCAGACCCGTAAAGCAACAGCATAACTCCGGCTTCCAACGCGTTTTCTATCAAAACAGCAAACAGAAAATAGAGCGCCAGGCGCCAGATATCTACCCGGAACATTATCCCTCCCCAGATTACCGCAAACAGATTCAGCAGCACCTGAACAAACAAAGTCCGCAAATAAGCATATATCAATATCTGCTTAGGACTGAGAGGCGCGGGAAAAAGGAAATGCACATCGCTGTTTCTATACACCAGCCCCCTTCTCTTTGCATAGGCGATCAGATTTCCAGGGATCAGCCAGAATGCCAGCAATGTCAAAAGTGCCGCCATCCCTTGAGGAGAATCCCCGCCAAACTCTTCCGCCACCATCTTCAGGGAATAGGGAACCATTACACAATAAACCATGATAAATACAAGATACACATATGTCACAGGCTTGCCCAAAGCCTTTTTCACACGGTTTATCAAAACTTTCCGATAAAGAAATCCGATTGCCCCCATGACTACCTCCCATCCTGATCCGACGGCTTTGCCTGACCTGTAACGGAAAAAAACAGCGCCTCTAAATCCTCGTCAGCAACACTCTCCCTTGCATACGTTCCCAGAATATGCCCTTTGTCCATCACAAAGGTCACATCCCACAGCTCTTTTACCATTTCCAACATATGTGTGCTGATCAGCACCGTACAGCCCTGGCCTGCAAGATCCAGAATCACCCCTTTTAACTCCTTAATTGCCATGGGATCCAGTCCAACCATGGGCTCGTCCAAAAGAATCACCTTGGGTTTAATCACCAGCGCACAACAAATGCTGACCTTCTGCATCATGCCCTTTGACAGCTCATTTCCAAGCTTATCCTGTTTATCCGCCAGTTCAAACCTTTCAAACAGCTCCCCTATCTCATCCTCCGACACACAGGCGCCATATGCCCTGATAATGAATTCAATGTGCTCCCGCACGGTAAGCGCATCGTACAGATAAGGCAGCTCCGGCACATAGGCAAAGCATTTCTTTGCTTCCAGCGACCTGGCATCCATTCCCTGAATGCGTATGGCGCCCTGATAGCGCAGAAGTCCGGCAATACTTTTGATCACCGTTGACTTTCCCGCCCCGTTAGGCCCCAGCAATATCCCGATCTTTCCGTCCGGCACTGCAAAATTTACATCGTCCGCCGCCAAAGTCTTTCCGTATTTTTTAGACAACCCAATTACTTCCAACATTTCAATACCTCCAACAACCCTTTCTCCTGTTCAGACTAAAATATTACCTCGCTTCCAAGTCCCATCGCAATCGCCAGCAAATACAGCAGCAGCAAATGAACCGGATAAAACGCGTAGAAAAAGTATTTCATCTTTAATCCTCGCTTACCATTATAGAGAGAAATGGGAATCAAGGAAAGAAATGCCGTCGCTTCACTGATGCTCATCACTGTCAGCGCCGCACATCCCGCCGCCATGGACTTTACCTTGCTTTTCCTGAAAATATACATCATGGTGATGGTAAGGACACCCAGACCGGCGTAATCCGTCTTCATAAAATCTGCCAAATACATAACCATAGTCAGAACCGTCATATCCGCACATACAATCTGTACACGCTTCATTCCCCGTTTTCGTCCGTACAGAACCAGACCTCCCACCACAATCAGACATAAGATCACAAACACCAATGTCAGTCCTTCCGCATTCAATGTAATGGTAGTACTCAGGCAGTTTGCTCCATAGGACGCGGGAAACAGGACTCCCAGCACCGTCGGCAGCATCCATATTGGGCTCTCCGGCACAACTTGCCTGTACCGGGCAAAGAAATCATAAACACAAAGTGTAAAAAGCCCAAGAAACAAAGTAAAGTATACGTTCTGATATCCCAGTTCAAAGTACTTTCCCGTAAACGCAAGATCAAAAGGCACCTCCGATATCAGTGCAAACAGTGCCAGGCGCATGGCATACCTTTTTACATTTCTGGTATTTCGGTATCCCTCCACCAGCAGAAAGCAAAAGATAGGGAATCCAATTCGTCCAATCATACGTATTGCCGAATAAGAATAATAAAGCGTTGCATGTTCCGTCAGCCAGTCCATAATGGCGTACATCTCACCGCTTCCCATAATTTCTCCCAGTCCCTCCGCCATTAGCTGCCTGGAAATGACAGCCGCTCCGAAATGATCGATCAGCATGGAGACGATTGCCACAATTTTGACGGTACTTCCGCTTATCCCCCTCTTTTCCTTTATCCCCTGTGTTTGAACAGGCGAGTTCAACTGCACACCATCCATTCTTCTACCAACCTTTCCGCTTTCACATCCGCTTGTTGTATCATTCATATAATACAATAATCCATATCATTTTGTTTGTCAACTATTTTCATGAGTCTATCAAACTCCATACATGGAGTTCCCAAGGCCTTACACAGTTTGTCCAAAAAATACAGGCGGGAAACCACACAGCTCAAGCCATGCCGTTTCCCGCCTGAAATAATACTGACGGTATCCCTCAGTTAACCCACCTTATATCCGTTGCCCCACACCACCTTCAAGTACCTGGGTTCCTTCGGATTTGTCTCTATCTTCTCCCTGATATGGCGCACATGTACCGCTATGGTATTATCAGCGCCGATAGCCTGCATATGCCAGATATTTTCGTAAATCTGGCTGTTGGAAAATACCTTTCCCTTCTGTTGCACCAAAAGACGCAATATCTTATATTCAATGGGAGTCAGACGCACGCTTCTGCCCTCAACTGTCACCTTCCTCTGTACATCGTCGATCACCAATCCGTCCACTCTGTAAATCCTGTCTATATTGGCGCATAAGCTCACCAGCTGCGTATACCTGCGGATCTGAGATTTAATTCTTGCCATCAGTTCCAGCGGATTGCAGTCTGCGGTCACATAGTCGTCCGCCCCCGCCTCCAGGGCCATGATCTTAGCCGTCTCTGCAGACTGTGCGGAGATCACGATCAAAGGAATACTGCTTTTGCGCCTAAGGGAGGCAATCATTTCTATCCCCTTATCCCATCCCTTATCATTTAACTCCACATCCACCAGCATCAAATGAATCTCCGACTTTTCCAAAATAGTATACAGCTGCTCCACATCTGCCGCCACCAGCATGGCAAGCCCTTCCCCTATAAACAACGGCTCCATTTTCTCCGCAATTTTTGTCTGATTATTATACACTAATACTTTCTTATCCATAGTAATCCCGCACCTTTCCATATATTTAAAAATAAACCGACAAATCAAGGGAATTCAAAACCCTTTCTATGATTTCATTTTCAAACCCCTCAAATGAAATTGACAAATCCCATCCGTTTAAAGACAATACCGCATGAACGGCAAATACTTCACCCGTCTCATCCATGGAATCAAACATTACATAACCAATCCCCTGAGCGCTGGTAAAATCTCTCCTGTTGACACACTGTCCGCCATAGGAAGTATTGGAGCTGTAGCTCTCATAATCCCTGTTATCCGACTGCCGCAGCGAAAAATAGACATCATCACCGTAAAACTGAACCAGCACCTGTCTGCCCTGATCTATCACGCGCACATTCTCATATGTAAAAGTCTCTTCAAAAAGTGTCTTATCCGGAATGACAGCCACCATGTGTTCCGCCTCCCGGAACGCCTCAATGGAATCATAACTTTTTACATCATCAATATATTGAACTTCAGGGATATCTTCCTCTATGGGAAATACCCCCCCCATTTTCAAAAAAGCGGCTACTTCAGGAACATCCATCCGGGACCTCTGAATTTTTACCTGCTCCACATCTTCCTGACGGCGGGTTATGGTATAACCGTTTTCCCCGATTTCAATCACGCCGTCTTTGTAGCTTTTGGCAGCCACAGTACCCACCCCACACATCACAAGCACGGCAGCAGCCGCACATCCTCTTGTGATCAAATGTCTACGCCTTTGTCTCATCCGACGGCGATGTGCCAGTTCGTCCCGAACCTTCTCCGCATTTAAGGAAGGTTCCGGTAGTTCCCTGATTGTCTGCCGATATGCCTCCCGAAATTTAATCAAAATCGTACTCCTCCTTTAATCGCTTCCTCAACAACTCCCTTCCTCTGGTAAGCTGTGACGTCACCGTAGACTCTCCCCGCCCTACAATCCGGGCAATCTCCTTTATGGAAAATTCCTCATAATAGAAAAGATGAATTACATCACGATACTTTTCGGGCAGCGCCAATACCGCATCCATCAAAATCTGCTTTTGTTCCTGCCTGATGGCGGTCTCCTCCAGTCCCAAAGAAGAAGTCCCCTTCTCCATGCCGATCCTGTCTGTTCCCGTGGTGTTCAAGTCAATGAGATTCTCCTCCCTGAAGCAGTGTTCCTGCTCCCGACAGACATCCGCCTGATACCGTTTCCAAGCGCTTCGCCAAACCTTCTTGCAGGCGTTCAATGTCACCCTCAACAGCCATGCTTTTTCATGTTCCCCGCTCTCAAAGGATTTATTGCTCTTAAAATACTGGTAAAAAACTTCCTGTACCACATCTTCTGCATCCTGTGAATTTCCAAGACGTATATAGCTGAGCTTAAACAGCATATCCGCGTATTCTTCAATTTTGTGTTGTAATTCCTGGTTGTCCATATCTGCCTGTATCATGCCGGTCTTTCTTGCACAACCTCTCCTCTATAATATAATATCCCCCAACCTATCCTTTTACTGCATTTTTTGTAAAATATTTTTACCATATCTTTGTATCAAAGTTGCATAAGTTTTCCCGATATTATGCATCATCATTCCAACACCTCCCAACCTTGGCTCATTGTATGCGGAAGCAATGGCCTCCACGCTCCGGAAGCATTCTATTGCCATGAAAAAAGAGAGTGTGTTTTACACTCTCTAATATATAGACTGATTAAGGGTCAAAAAGTTTCATATTTTTTATATTAAATTATTTATTTCAAGTCTTTCTCTACAGTGTTTCTATCTAAATCCGTACTTTTTTGTTCCCAAGTCTGTGACGCCCCCACACTGTCTGTCTTTCTCTTATCCACTTGGGACATATCCTCCTCTTCCAGCCTCCGAAAACGATTCATTCCGGCCAACAGAATCAACAGACTGTTTTTTGTAGTATCAAACGCCCCTTCCTGATACAACGAATATACAAGCAAACCTACGGGAACCGCAATGATCATGCCAAACACTCCGCCTGTTTTATACCCTATGTAAAGCAGGAAAAGTGTGGGCAGAGGCGCGACGCCGATGGAATCTCCCACTATCTTGGGCTGAATCAGCTGCCTTGCCAGCTGTCCTACCCCCCATATCACCAAAAGTCCAATGGCTACTTTGTAATCCGCCGTCAATACCCTGATAACTGCCCATGGTATCAGCACGGTACCCGTACCCAAAAACGGAAGGAAATCAAGAAACGCAATCCCCAATGCAATCAGAGCATAATAATTTACCCTCAGGATACCCAGCCCAACCAGCAGCAGCAAATACATCCAAACCTCAATTTTTAACTGGGCTTTCAGATAGCCTCCCACCGATTGTACCAAACTGTGACGAATCATGCGATAGCGAAGCTGTACGGAAGCCGGCATATGCCGCCGAAACCATTCATTGATCTGCATCCGCTCCGCCACGAAAAAATAAGAAGAAAGCAAGGCCATTATCACGCCGATAAAGACAGCAGGAAGCTGCTTTGCCAGGTTTCCGGCAGCCGCAATCGTCGGCGTACTTAGCTTTCCAAAGAAATCACCCAGATAGTTTACCACAAGCTCCGCCGCATCGTTCAGATTCAGCTTGAGCTTAAAAGGCAGTTTATCCAACAGCAAATCAAGCTTATTGCCTATGCTGTTTAAATCGGCTTCCATTCCCTCCCACATGTCAGGAAGCGCGCCCAGCAATCCAACAAACTGACTGAAAAGCTGCGTACATATAAAATAGAGCAGCAATACCACCAAAGCAATCACCACTATGATCACAAAGGCACTGCCGATCTTAGGCTTCAGTTTGATTTTTTTTTCAAAAAAACGCACCAGGGGTCCTGCAATCAGTGCGATAATCCATCCCACTACAAAAGGCGAAAAGAATACCAGCGCCCTGGGCAGCAGAAAAATGACACAGAGAAACAGTACCGCCGCTATGGCCAGATTCACCAATGCCTTACTGTATTTTCTCATAAATTTTCCTCCAAAATGCCGTCGAGAACCTCGTATATTTCCTCGCGTCCCTGCTTTGTCTGCGCCGAAAAAGGAATGATCACCGTCCCCGGCACCACCTGCAGCCCGGAGGCAATCAATTTTTCCTGCCGCCCTAACTCACTGCGTTTTATTTTGTCAAGCTTGGTGGCAATGACCACGGGCTGATAATGATTGCGCAGAATCCACTGATACATAAGACGGTCATTTTCCGAAGGTGCATGGCGGATATCAATCAACAAAAAAACCTTCACAAGGGTTTTTGACTTATGCAGATAATTTTCCACCATCCTGCCCCATTGTGCCTTTACCTTTTCATTTGCCTTTGCAAAACCGTACCCCGGCAAATCCACAAAATAGAGTGCGTTATTTATATTATAATAATTAATCGTCTGTGTTTTGCCAGGCTGAGAGCTTGTGCGCGCAAGAGATTTTCTGTTCATCAACGCATTGATCAAGGAAGACTTTCCCACATTGCTCTTCCCGGCAAAAGCCACTTCCGGCAAAAGATTCTCCGGCAGTTTACTGGTCACGCCGCACACCGTTTCCAAACTGACATTTTTAATCACCATATGGCAATTCCTTTCCGGTACTTTGCATATTACACAATACGGATGCTTTCGCATCCGCATTGTTTCCATTTCCAGCTCTGATTCCTGGCGCTTTGCGCTTTGAATCTGTTTTCCAAGCCTTAGTTCCGTAAACAGTCAAAGATAACTTTTGTTTTTGTCTGTTTTATATCGCCGTATCCAGATTTCTTTTGTGGTCGTTTTTATGGAAGGTCAGCGGGGCGCTTCCCTTCTTCACTGTATCCTCCGTAATGACGCATTCCTCAATGGTCTCATCGGAAGGAATCTCGTACATGGTATCCATCAGGATGCTTTCCATAATGGAGCGCAGTCCTCTGGCCCCGGTCTTTCGTTCAAACGCCTTGCTGGCAATGGCCTTTACGGCAGCATCTTCAAACGTAAGATCCACGCCATCCATGTGGAACAGCTTCTGATACTGTTTGATCAGAGCGTTTTTAGGTTCCTTCATAATGCGAATCAGCGCTTCCTTATCCAGTCCCCGCAAGGATACACAAACCGGAACACGACCCACAAACTCCGGAATCAATCCGAATTTCACCAGATCCTGCGGCGTTACTTCCTGAAGCAATTCGCTGAGTTCTTTTGTAGATTTCTTGGAAATCTCGGTATTAAACCCTATGGTCTTGCGATCCAGCCTGGCCTCCACGATCTTTTCCAAACCGTCAAAAGCGCCTCCGCAAATAAAGAGAATATTGGAGGTATCAATGGTAATCAATTCCTGATGGGGATGTTTCCTGCCGCCCTGCGACGGGACACTGGCCACGGTTCCCTCCACGATCTTCAAAAGAGCCTGCTGAACGCCTTCCCCGGACACATCACGGGTAATGGATACATTCTCGCCTTTCTTTGTGATCTTGTCAATCTCGTCAATATAGATAATTCCATATTGAGCCCGCTCCACATCATAATCAGCCGCCTGAATCAGCTTCAGCAAAATATTCTCCACATCCTCGCCCACATAACCGGCTTCGGTCAATGTAGTAGCATCGGCAATGGCAAAAGGTACATTGATGATTTTTGCCAGAGTCTGGGCAAGATAAGTCTTGCCACAGCCTGTAGGTCCTACCATGATAATATTGCTCTTCTGCAGCTCCACATCGTCCAGGTCTCTGGGCGCCATAACCCTCTTATAATGATTATACACAGCCACGGACAATATCTTTTTCGCTTCCTCCTGCCCGACCACATAGTCATCCAGAAATCTCTTTACTTCCACAGGTTTCAGAAGATTAATATCGGGACGTACCGCCGCAGTTTCTTCCTCATCCTCTTCATCCTGCAGCTCCTCCTCAAGAATATCCGCACAAATATCAATACAGTCATCACAGATATAGACGCCTGCAGGGCCCGCAATCAACTTGCGAACCTGACTCTGCGTCTTGTTACAGAAGGAACATCTTATATCATTTCCGATCATTTTCCCTGCCATCACTCTACTCCTACTTTTTACTTGTCGCTTCCCTGGAGATCATGGGAGGTGAGGATCATATCAACAAGGCCATATTCCTTCGCCTCTTCCGCACTCATCCAGTTATCCCGCTCTGTGTCCGCGCAAATTGTCTCGTAATCCCTTCCCGTATTTTGGGCAAGGATATGGTTCAGTCTCTCTCTTGTCCTTAAAATATGCTTGGCCGCAATATCAATCTCCGTCGCCTGCCCTTTGGTTCCTCCTGCCGGCTGATGAATCATGATCTCCGCATTGGGCAGCGCAATCCGCTTTCCCTTGGTTCCTCCCGCAAGCAGAAAAGAACCCATGCTGGCAGCCATACCGATACAAACCGTGGAGACATCACATTTGATATAATTCATGGTATCGTAAATCGCCATCCCTGCGGTAATAACACCCCCGGGGCTGTTGATGTACATATGAATATCCTTCTCAGGATCCTCCGCCTCCAAAAACAGCAGCTGTGCGACAACGATACTCGCCGAAGTATCATTTACCTCTTCTCCCAGGAATATAATTCTATCCTTTAAAAGCCTGGAGTAGATATCATAGGATCTCTCTCCCTTACTCGTCTGTTCAATGACATAAGGCACTAAACTCATTATAAATCCTCCGTTCTGTTTTTATTCACCGGATGACCGTTCCGCCGTCCATAGCATTCTACTCTCCCTTGGATTCCACTTCCATGGCCTGCTCTGCAACGAACTTAACTGCCTTCCTGATACAAATATCCTCCATGACCTGCTTTTTGCCCTCTTCACCGAGGAGACTCTTCACCTCATCAATCTCTTTCTGGTAAGCCTCAGACATTGTCTTCACTTCTTCCTCAAAGTCTTCCTCCGTAGCCTCCAGATTTTCAGCTTTGGCAACGGCTCCCATCACAAGCCTGGTCTGAATGTAACGAAGGGCCTGAGGCTTCATCTGATCCATCAGCATCTGACTGGTCACGCCGGTATACTGCATATACTGCTCCAAGGTAAGTCCCTGATATCGAAGTCTGTTTGCATAGTCCTGAACCATCTGTCTCTGCTGGGTTTCCACCATCGCATCGGGTATCTCCATCTGCGCATTGGCGATGGCTGCCGCGATGGCCGCATTTTCCTTCTCCTGCTCCGCTTCCTTTGTCTTCCTGTCGGAAAGCTTCTTTCTGACTTCCTCTCTATATTCTTCTACGGTATCGCTCTCCTCTGAGACATCACCGATAAAATCATCGTCCAGCTCAGGAAGCTGCTTTTCCTGCAGTTTCTTGACGGTGCATTTAAACACCACCGCTTTACCCGCAAGTTCCTGCTCCTGATAATCCTCGGGGAACGTCACGTTCACATCCGTCTCCTTTCCGATCTCGGCCCCTATCAAAGCCTCCTCGAATCCGGGGATAAAAGTATGGGACCCTATGGTCAAAGGATAGTCCTCTCCCTTGCCGCCCTCAAAAGCAACGCCGTCCTTGAATCCTTCAAAATCAATCGTCGCCACATCCTTGTCCCTGACCGGTCTGTCGGTGATCTCCACCATCCTGGCATTCTTATCCCGTTCCCTGTCGATTTCCGCAGTCACATCTTCATCTGAGACTTCGGCATCCACCTTGTCCACTTCAACGCCCTTGTATTGGCCCAGGGTAACTTCCGGCTTCAGCGCCACTTCCGCAGTAAAGATAAACGGCTTTCCTGCTTCCAGCTGAACTACGGCAATCTTAGGAGCGGATACGATCTCCTCAGTACACTCTTCCAGCGCCTTGTCATAAGCGTCAGGAACCAGCTCATTTGCCGCATCCTCATAAAAAATTTCCTTTCCGTACATCTGCTCAAGCATCTTGCGCGGTGCTTTGCCCTTCCGGAAACCGGGAACGCTGATTCTGTTCTTATTTTTCTGATAAGCGCTTTCAATCGCTTTCTCCAGCTCCTCCGCAGCTACTTCGATGGTCAGCTTTGCCATATTTTTCTCTAATTTTTCTACCTGTAAGCTCATTGCTACGTTTCCTCCTTCAATCCGTCTGCGCCGCTGTGCCTTCTCTACCTGCCCAATATACAGACACAATCACAGTCATTTTAGGATTATAGCATAGAAGGTGCGAAAATACAAATGTTTTCGTGGAATTTCTTAGTTAAAATTTTATAATATTTCACGCAAATGACATCTTCAATATTTTTCCCGGGTCTTCCCGGCATACAGACACTTGCTGCTCACCCCGGGTATCATGCCCAGTTTGCCTGAAAGAGCGCTGACCGCCGACTGCGGCGCATCCAGAACAATACTGATGATATTGACCTGTTTCTCCCGATAAGGGATTCCCATACGTCCAATGATATAATTACCGTACTCATGAAGAAGGCCATTGACACGGGCCACTGCATCCGGCGCCTCCACCATAATACCCAAAAGGGCAACTCTGGAATCTTCCATCTTATATTTCCTCATATTAGTTCCGAAACAACACAAACCGAACCTTTCTTCGCAAAGCATTTCCCCCCTGCGAAGCAGGGTTTAAATGCTTTGGGTCCTTTTTGTGTTGTTTCTGTTTATTAGTTCCGAAACAACACAAACCGAACCTCATATATGTGTGGCGATGATCAGGGTACGCCCTTGCTGCCTGCTGCAAATATATTCCTTTGTGCGGCGCCGGGTCTCGTCATCCATCCCTGTGTAAGGCTCGTCCAGCAAAACATATTCCGACTCCGACTCCATGGCCCGCACTATGGCCACACGGCGCTTCATGCCGCCGCTGAGCTCACTGCAGGGCCTGTACAAAACCTCCTCCTCAAGAAGGTTAAGCAGCGCCTTCCGGGCAAGTCCCCAGTCCTTTGTGACAAGCTCCACATTTTTTATGGCATTGTAATCCTCGCAGAGCCTGTCCTCCTGGAATACCATGCTACAGGTTTCCGGTACCTCAAGGATACCTTCGTCCGGTTTTGTTAGCTTCGCCAGTATGCGCAGCAAAGTGGTCTTCCCACTGCCGGATGGGCTGGTTAAGTAATAGACCTGGCCTGGTTCATAAACGGCACTTATTCCGTCCACCACCGCCTTGCCATGATAACTCTTTACAATCTCCTTCAGCTTCAATCCTTTTCTCACAGCCTCCACATTCTTCTCCTGATTTCCTCCGCCCCTGCCAAAATCCTGGCGTCGTCCCCCAAAAAACACGCCGGACACCTGGCGTTGTCCACAGGAAACCTCCCTGGAGAAGAAGCAATCTATCAGCCTTAACACAAGCTTTTCAAACAAAACACTCAGTATGACAACAACTGCCGTCCAGGCAAATACACCTCCTGTATCCAGATAGATCTTGGACAGATACAGCCGTTCTCCGATGGAAAAGTCCGGCGTTCCGATCACCTCCGCCGCCACTCCCGATTTCCAGCACATCCCCAGGGATACCTTCAAACTGCCGTATAAAAAGGGCTTTAGGGCAGGTCTGTAAATGTAAAAGAAACGATTGCGGAAAGAAAAACGAAACACTTTGGCCATTTCCAGCAACCTTACATCCGTATTTTTCAAGCCCTCCAGGGTGCTGATATACACATTGGGCACCACCACCAGAAAGCTTACCGCCACCGCCAAAAAAGAAGCCCCCCACCAAATCAGAAGCAATACTACAAAAGAAGCCACAGGCACAGCCTTAATCAGATTAAACACCGGAGAAAGCATCTCCTCCAGCAGCGGAAAACGACGGCTGCCTGCCGCCAGAATTACCGCCGCACTGGCTCCGGTGCAAAAACCAACTCCGATACGCAACAGGGACTTTCCCACCGTAAAATAAAATTCTCCTTTTTCCAACAGCCCTAAAAACGCTTTGAACGCTTCCACAGGAGTCACCAGCAGAATTGAATTATCTACAATCACCGCCGTACAATGCCACACTGTAAGCCAAAACAGAATTACCAGGCACCTTTTGTATGGATTCCTTTTTACCATCATCGCTCACCGTCAGACAAATAATAAAAGTCCTCTCCCGGCAAATTGCCGCCCACCAAATCCTTTTGAAACCCTGCCAGCACCTCCAGATACCCCGATAGCGTGGCCTTCATCTCTTGGCCGGTGATACAGGTAATATTGCATTGGGGAATGGCCTTTTGGGCCACCGGCTCCTTTGCTACAATCCCTGCTTTCACCGCCAACTCTGCCCCTTTATCCACATCCGCATTTATGAAATCCGTACTCTCTTTATGTTCCTCTATAAATTTGTCCACCGCCGCCTTGTGTTCCTGCAAAAATTCCCTGCGCACCACAGTCACACCGGTTACCATACCATTTCCCACACCTTCCCGAACCCTCTCCCATTCCACATTCATGTCCAAGACTACCTGCAGCGCCTGGTTCTGCATCAATGCGGCCGTCACAAAAGGCTGGGGAAGCAGTCCCACCGCTTGAGGATTTTCCGCCAGCACGGCGGCTACTTCCGTCGCCTCGGATTTAAATTCCAGCCTATAATCCGTCTCTTTCAGTCCGCTGCGCTCCAGAATATATTTCAAAGAAGCCTCCGGTGTCGTTCCTTTCCCCGTCAAATATATGGTTTTCCCCTTTAGATCCGTCACACCTGTAATTTCAGAGGTTCCCGTGACCATATACAGCACGCCCAAAGTGTTGATATCGATCACCGCCACACCTCCTTTTGTCTTCTGATACAGCACAGCCGCCACATTGGCAGGCACCAATGCAATATCCAAATCCCCTTTGACCATCAATGGCAGCAGTTCATCCGCCCCCGTTGCCATATTAAACTCATAATCGGACTCCGTCCGCCCCTGCTCCGACTCCTCCATCAAAGACAGTATTCCCATCGAAGTGGGACCTTTCAAAGACCCCACACGGATTTTTACCTGCTCCTGTTTTCCGCAGCCGCCAAACAGCGCAGCCACCCACAGAACCATACACAATCCCCACACCGCTCTTTTCCATCTGCCCCTACACCTCTTCTCCCCTGTCTCGTCCCTTCTTTCCGCCTGATTACGGAATTCTGTTCTCCCTGCTTTTTCTGTTTCCATACGCTCTCCATTTCCGCAGCCTTTGTGCCGCAAATTATATTGACTTACAAATTCGGGTACAAAAATAAACCCTTACCGCTCAGAACGAATCTTTGCAAGTCAGATATCCAATGTCCGATTCCGGTCAGCAGATACGCTTTCCGGTCTCATCTACAATATAGCATATTTTTTCTTTCTACGCCATAGATTCCTGTTTCTTTTCAGACACTCTATGACAAAGTTACCCCTGCGAGACAGTCCGGGAAAAAGCATACCCTTCCCGTTTTGTGTGCATATACCGCCGTAAGCATAGGAAACAATAACAGATCTTACATGTCAAAACCCCATGGGAAATTGATAACCGCCATGGGGTTTTATAAAATAATGTATTCTCAAAGCCTGATATCTATCGGATAATATCCCTGCAACAATGTTTTTTCTCTGTCCCCATCTTGCCTGCTTCCCGCTTCAATCCTCTCTTCATTTCCAGCTTCGTTGCTGCTGTCGTCCTCCGAAGTTTGGCCGTTTTTGTCCACATCGGAGGCCTCCTGGCCTTTCCGTACCTGTGCCGGAGAACTCCCTTCGTTTGCCCCTTCCTCGGCCGGCGTTTCCTTGGCGCCTTCTGACAGTTTATGATTGGCGTCTGCCAGCGTATTTCCCTGAGCGTTCAGAACGGAGCCTGACCTGCTTTCCACTTCTGCAAGCTCCGCCTTCTTTAACTCCGTATTCATCCCCAAATTCCCGTCCTGCTTGATCTGAGCCTTCAATACTCCAGCCCGACCCTCCAGCCGGTTGTTTACATTTCCCTGGACTTCCGCCTGCTTCACGGACGCATCTGCGGAGATAACCGCCTGCATTTTTGCACTTGACATTCCTGTATCGCTCTTGCCTTTTGCCTTTCGATTATTCTCTCCCTGCTTTTCCTGACCCGCATTTTCCTTTTGTTTTGCAGCCGCAGCCTGTCTTCTCACTTCCGTCTGATGCTGCCTGAGCTGCTGGTTCAAATCTGCAATCTCCTGGCTGATTTCCCGCCTTTTCTCCATCTTTTCTTCCGGCGACAGTCTATCGTCGGAAGAAAGCTCTTTAAGTCTTTTTTGTGCATCCTCAATCTGACGCTGTAAATTTTTTCCATAGGCATCTCCTGCCTGTCCTGCTCCCATTGAAGGTTGTGGCGCATTCACGCCGCCGATTCCACCTACCGTCATTTTTAACTTGCTCCTCCTTTTTCTTGCCCCGTCCTCTCTAACTCTTCCGCCCACAACACTTTCCTTCCCCAAAGCTTTCAAAAGTTTCCCTGACGGATGCCAAAATTATTTACCTACACCTCATATCTCGGATTTTACAGGAACAAATTTCACACAGATGTCGTGAACCGGACTTTTTATGTCGTGAACCCCTTCCTTCCGGCGGGAGGCTCGGATTACTATTGAGGTCTGGGATTTTTCAATGGAGGACTGCAACAATCTGACTGACATAGGAGTATACATAATACAGAAATTAACCCAATGTACTTTTTTGTCAGCCGGATACCATGATCATTATACTCAAAATAAAAGACTCACCATCCTGCCTGACGTCAATATCTCCGTGATACCTCTGGGCCACCTTGCGCATAGTGGCAAGCCCAAAGCCATGGCCCGGCTCTTTTTTTGTGGAATACGGCAGACCGCTTTCCTCATCCACAGCCCTAACACCGTCACAGCTGTTCCAAACTTCTATCATATATGCATTCCTTCTGCGATAAGACTGCACTGAAATAAACGACTCCCGGCATGTCTGCGCCGCCTCTATGGCATTGTTGATCGCATTGTTCAACAAAATGCTGAGATCAAAAGCCTCAACATTGGTGTCCTGAGGATAATGAAAATCCGTCCGGAAGGCAATCCCCTTCGCCTCCGCTTCCTTGCGCTTTTCTCTTAAGATTACATCCGTAACAGGATTGCCACTCTTCATCTCCAGTACCGATTCTTCCACATGGGCCTTCAGCTTTGTCATATATTCCGCCGCCTCTTTCCTGCCTCTGACTCTCTCAATCTGCCCCCCATCCTGCTCCTCTCCACTGCCCTCTTTTCCGTATAGACGCTCCAGCAGCATCACATGATTGGCCATATCATGTTTCAAACTCCTGATGTCAAAATACAGCCGCTCAATCTCCTCCATATGCCTTTTCATATCTTCCATCTGACGGGAGAAAACCGCATCCTCTTTTTCTTTCCGCTGTCCGTCCTTGATCCGTTGATAGGAAAGTATAACCACAAGCAACGCCGCAAACGATATCGCCATGTACAACGCCCTGAGCCAGATAAACTCAAAATGATTGTCTTCAATATACTGTCCCAGATCTTTTTCATAGATCCTGGAATAAAAATTGATAATCCAATACCCGGCCATCACCGAAAAAGACGGAGCGGACAACAAAATAAATTCTCTTATGGTCAAATTCTCACTTTTGTAATGATACGCTCCGTGAATCACCTTTATCAGCAATACCTCTGCGGCTATATCCATCGTCACAAACAGCACTTCAATGATTACAAACAAAACAAACCGGATCCCGGGGTATCCCGACAGATTCTGCCCCCTGATGATAACGGAATACAGAATATCCCATGGGCCCAAAACAATCCCCCACGCAATCCAATTCAACAGATAAAACGTTAACGAAAGAAAGATCTTCTGTTTCCCGTTTCTTCGATCCATCCTGTACATTACCAGGAAAGCCGCCAATGTCCCGATCCCATAACAAACTCCGCCGTCCAATTCATAGGGTATCAGCTTCAGCCACAGCATAACAAGCGCATATACCACACCTGTCGCACTCAATCCTTTCTTTTTCAAAAGAAAAGGAGTTACAAAATACCAGAAAAGGAAACCCGTGATACAGAGGTTTAACGCACTTCCGAGAGAAAACACCAGATTGACATACCTATCCAAATCTATCGTATCCGTGCCCCGCCCCCTCCTTTGCTGTTATATTTCAGGAATTTTTTCACAAACTCCTGATAATTCTGTTTTGCCATCAATGCCTGTCCCTTTTCCAGCCAAATGGTAGAAGCGTCATATTTTTCCACATATCTAAAGTTGACAAGGTACGCCCTATGGGATCGAAAGAAATCCTCCCCCGCCTGCCTCTCCAGCTCCGACAGCCTCCCGTAATATTCTATGGATTCGTCCAGCTTATGTAGAATGATTTTCCGATTATATACCTCCGCATAGACGATTTCTTCTAACCGTATCCTGACATGTACTCCGCCCGACATAACAAGCAAATATCGCTCCTCCACACTCTCCCTTTTCTGCCCCGCGTCCTCCTTCTGCTCTTCCCAATACTGAGACACCGCACTAAGAAGTACTTCCTGAAATTTTTCATCCGATACAGGCTTTACCAGGTAGTGAAAAGCTCCCACATCAAAAGCCCGAAAAACATACTCCTCCAGTGCCGTCAGAAAGATCAGTTTCACCCTTCGATTCCTTTCCCGCAGCTTTTTTGCCGCCTCAAAACCATCCATTTCAGGCATCTGAATATCAAGTAAAAGGATATCCGGCTCCGTCTGTGAAGCCAGCAGATCTCCTCCGTCTTTGCAGAGAAATACTTCCGCTTCAGGATAGAGCCTTCTCACCTTCTCGGCAACCATATCCCGCACTTCTCTCTCATCATCGCAAATCGTGATCCGCATGGTTCTCTTTTCTCACGTCCTCTCCTTGTCCTGCAGCAGCATATCGTGGTTCACCGTACCATAAAACAATCGTCGAAAGCGCTCCTCTTCCTTTGTCTGTCCCAGCGCCCACATCACCTTTGTTACCGTTGCCTCCAGCGTCATATCATAGGCCTCCATCAGATGAAAGTCTTCCTTGATAACCTTTCCCACCTGATAAACTTCCATATCGCTTCCCTCATGAGTCACCTGGGTGGCCATCATAACGATCTTCCCCGCATCCGTCCAACGCCTGATTTCCGTATAAAAAGGCACCTGGCCATATTCCGGTAACCCTCCAACCCCAAAGGCCTCTATGATTACGGCATCATACCAGGGAAATAACCGATCCAGAACGGCGCCGTCCATACCTGGGATCAATTTCAACAGCAGGATCTTTTCATTCAAGGCATGATAAAACGTCACCGGTTCCGTCACCCTGTCCTTGTCATCAATATAAAACACCAACCTTCCGTCACAAAGCGCGGCCACATTGGGATAATTAATGCTTGAAAAAGCATTATAACTCTTGGAACGCTCCTTTTTCGCACGAGTTCCAGCTATGGCGTTCCCACCAAATACAATGTTCACTCCATGGGCTCTGTCATCGGATGCAAAGCGCAGACTATCCGACAGGTTGGTCCGCGCATCTGTCACCGGCAGGTTGATAGGCTTCTGTGAACCGGTGATCACAATCGGCTTTTTGCTGTTTTGCACCAGATAGGATAACGCAGCCGCCGTATACGCCATGGTATCCGTACCATGACAAATCACGAAACCATCATAGTCCTCATATGCCTCTTCTATTACTTTCGCCAATTCCAGCCAATGTCTTGCAAAAACATTAGTGCTGTCCAGGTTAAAGGGCTGGCTGATATCTACCTGACAAAACGCCCTGTGTTCATCCACATACCTCAACAGATCTTCGGCCGCTATCTTCGGCGTAAGTCCTTCCTCTGTATAACCCGACGCAATGGTGCCACCTGTGGCTATCAGCAATATTTTTTTCATAGGCTTATCCCCTTTTCCCTTATATCCATGCAGGCCATAAAATCTCTTCTTTCTTCCCTTTCCGTATTGTACAGACATCACTGGGTTTCTTTCGTCATTTCCAGATAAGCCGAAACCTGATAGCCGTTCTTTTTATACGCCTCAATGGCCGGGCCGTTTTCCTCCTCCACTTCCAGCTTAAAGCGAACTGCCTTCCCCTCATATTCCTTTTCCAGAAAGCCAAAAAACTTTGAACCCAGCCCCTGATGCCGGTAAGAGGGCTTGATGTAAATATCCTCCACCCATATGCAAATCCCGCCATATTCCGTAGTATAGCTCTTTGCCGTCATGGCATACCCCGCCAATTCCCCCTTTTCCTCAAATACGTATCCTTCCAGGAACGGCATGTCCCCCAGACAGTCTTCAATATCCCGCCGCAAAATCTCTTCCGACGCCTTGTGCAGAACTGCCGGGGACGCGTAAAATACCTTCATCATCTCCAACACTTCCTCATAGTCATCCCTGTTCATCAATCTGATTTGCATTATTGTAATCTCCTATTCCAGTTATGTCCCTTCTCTTCGCCCGCCTCCCGCATATTCTCCCGGGTTGATGTCCAGCACCATGCGCAGAGGTCCGACCAAGGAATCTTCCCTGCGGCAAACCCACCGCTCATGATGCATTCCTTCCACAGTATTGCCATTCTCAATCACATCGCCATTCTCATAGAGATACGCGGCCACATTTCTCAAAAAGCCTACCACATCATCGGGCTCCAATCCTTTACAATGAAACTGCAAATCCGGCAGACCAATGGCAGTAAATCCCAAAGTGTCGAATAACATCTCATCAGAATTTTGAATTGAGAAAAAGCGCACGTTTAATCCCCCGTCCAGAAAATGAAATGCCGGATTATTCCAATGAGAATCCTGATAATATTCCCTGGGCGTCAGACATTGACTGTGAGGCCAATATATGCCGATGCAATCCGGATACTGCTCCAGCAAAAGGTCCGCAAATTCCGCCATTATCCCGTACTCCTCCATCATGGGCAGTCCTGTGGCCATCATATTTCCCGCCGTCATGACATATTTACAACGAGGCAAAAAAGACTCCTTATCCATGCATGCCCAAAATTGAGAACAAACCATCTCATTCCAGCCTGTCCGTTCATATGGACCAGGGCCGATCAACAATAATTGGGAAGGGTAATTTTGATCTTTATCTTTGTAATATACCTTGTGATCCATCAGTGCAAAGCTTAATATTTCTCCCTCCTTCCCCGGCATATGGGGCTCGTCGCCCATGGGCAGAACTTCCCCAAATCGCTGCATCATGGCCTCATGAAATGCAGAGAACTCCGGTTGCTTCACCGGCTCCTCAAATAAAAGTAAAAAAGTATACACGGAATGCCATTTACTCGCAAGATTGTCCCCCTGCTGTTCCGACGTCTTTCTGTCCTGCTCTGATGTCTGTTGCCTTTTTTCCTTTTTAAATAATTTCTTTATCATCCTACTTCTCCTTTTCCGTCTTTAGAAACTATTTCTTTATTTTCTATATCTGCTCCCAAAGATAATCCGCCAAACAATTCCCCTGCTTCATCAAGAGAAAGCGCCTGCAGGGGTGCAAAATCATCGGAGCCAAGATATTTATATATGGCGTTTAACAATGCCCTGGCCTCGGGATATTGCTGCAAATCCTGAAGTCCCATGGAAGAAAACAGAACCTTTCCTTCCCCACAGCAAAACTCCATAAGCTGCGCCATAGGGCGCAGATATGCATAGCTGTCCATCTCCGTGACTATACACTTCATAGGCTTGGGCAAAATAACCGCTCTTTGGGAAGCCATCGCCCACCACTGCCAGTCCGTATGCATTTGTGTAGGAAAATGCTTAAAGAGCGGGTGCGCCGCATCGATCAGCTGCCCCATACCTCCCTCCTGGTTTGGAAAAGTTCCCACAGACCAGAAATCCGTGGTAAACTGTCCCCGAATGGATTTGGGCAAATGCTCCTTGTCCGACTTTGGCGTGAAATAAATACTGCCCCCCTGTCTTAAAACCTCCCATACCTTATCATCCCAGACACCAGTCTCATAGACTCCCATGGGGCAAAGAGGTTTTACGGGCGGATAAACCCATATGGGATAAGAATTTTCTATGTCGCCTGAACGCACCGTCAGCAAAAAATGTGTAGGTTTTTCAACAAAAGACAAATCAATGTCCAATGTTCCGGCATCTGTATGGCCTCCCACAGGACAACGTACGCTGCCCAAATTGCCCCGCCTGATCCTCTTGGAAGAATCCTGATCTTCCTCATTGTTTTCTCCCTTGCTCATCTCCTTTAGCTCATAGCAAAGCTCCCCAAGAATGTCTTCTTTACCGAAATTTGCCACAAGAACCTCCGCTTTTAAATGCTCCCCCGCCTCATAAGTATATTTCTCCAATAACACCAACGGCAGGCTTTCCCTGAAAAAGGCTTTGAATCGCTCCGGCCTGGCAAATTCATAAGGCTTGGGCTGTAAATGAGCGTTCATCATTCCTACCAAAGCAGTCCCCTGCCCTGGAAAATCCTGCAGTCCAAGCAAGGAAATCCCGGAAAGCTCCCTTGTGCGCATTGCCGCCTCGATTTCCTCACGATAACCAATACGCGCCAATTCTCCGGAAGCCTCCACATACCGTTCCCATTCATCTGTCAGCCCCATTTCCTCGACCTTCTTTTGGATCAGTTTTAAATTGATCGGTTCTGAAACTCCCCGAAACATGGATAGCTCTTTAAAATCCGGCAATACCTCATACTGCCCTACTTCAAAGCTGAACACAGGCTTGTCATATTCCCTGCGGATTTCTTTTAATTCCGCGTCATAATTTACCCTTGCACTTGGATATTGTCCGTTCATATAACCCTGCATCCCAGAAGAGGTTCCTCTGATTATCACCTCTCTGCAGCTTTGGGAAGTATAAAAATCACTGTTTTGATCACATCCAAGCTCCCCGTAATGGACATTTGACCCATTGGCATAAAGCCTGGTGGAATCAATATGCCTTGCCAAATCAAGCAGTTCATCCATACGTTTATGACCCGTCTCATCGGCATGAAGCTCATTTCCCAATGTCAGCATTACAAAGGAAGGATGATTTGCCAGCATTTCAAGTATGGCTTCCAGCTCCGTCCGATAATAGCGCCAGGCGTCTTCAGAAGCAAAGGCGTCTTTGGGATTCCAGTTAGATAGTTCCGGCTGCATCAGCATCCCCAGTTTATCCGCCGCCGCAAAAGCAGCCTGGGGCGGACAATGAGAGTGAAAGCGGACACAGTTGACGCCGTAACTGCCATACCTCTTTAGTATTTCCGTCCATTCCGCCTCCGTCACAGGACCATGTCCGGTCTCAGGAAATTCACCGCAGTTTGCCTCACTACGCAGAAAAATAGTACGTCCGTTTAAAGCCAGCCTCCCTCTGCCATTATCCCCAAAAGTCCGAACGCCGAACGTCACTCTTTTCTCATCTGTAATATTTTCACCCTCACTATCCGTTACAAGCATTGCCGTCAGTTGATATAGATTTCCCTCCTCCTCATCCCATTGTTTCACATGTTGAGCCAGGGGCAATCCCCTTAAGACGACTTTACTCTCGCCTTCGTTTCCTTCTACAGATACCGTCACGGACTCACAAAGTGCTTCCGATTCTATGGTCAGACGCCCCTTCCATGAAGCCTTTGCGGATATCTCCGCCCGCACCGTGATTTCCCCCTTTGCAGGATACACAGCCACCGATGCCAAAAACACCCTCTCTTCTACCCGCAGCCTCAAATATCCCACCACACCGTTCCAATTGGTCTGGGTCTCATCTGTGGCCGCCGAAGAATAAAGGATAGCCTCCCTCGGCAGCCCCCGATAGGTATTGTCCGATAAAAGCATCACTTCTTTTTTTCCGCCCAGCATGTCCGTAACCTCAAATATGTAAGGTGTGCTGATACTCGCCGGCTTCCATGGGGGCACTTCACTTCCGTCTACGAAAAGCCTGAGAACCCTCGCCCGCTCCGCTTCCAGAAACACCCTTTTCCCCTCCGGCAAAGAAAAAGAAAAACGCCTGACCAGTTTTACCTCCCCTTCATAGGTATGCTTTCTGGTAAATCTGGTAGCGATGGGAGTATCCTCCGAAATTTCCGTCTCCTCCGCCGGAGCCTGATCCGGATGCCATTGTTTTGCAGCACAATCCTTATACCCCACTCCACTTTCATCCAAGGTCCCCGGCAAACGCACCTCCCTTTCCGTGCCATCCGCCAATATCGCTTTCCAGAGTCCGTTCAACGAAATATACATAAATACATCCTTTCCGCCAAAAGCAAAGTCTTTTAACCATTATGCCATTTTATCTGCCCAAAAGCAATATAATTAAACGATACCTGAACTGTTCCCTCTGATACCAAAAGCGGCAATTTATTTCCTTTAGCTCTTGCATTTATACTATAATGCTGTATAATGAACAGGTTACTTTAAAAATAAGACTTTTATAAAAAAGAGGCGGATAAATCCCATGGCAAATATAAGAGAAAAATTTATAGGCGACAAAGCATTTTATAAAATGGTCCTTACGGTAGCGGTTCCCATCATGGTACAAAATGGTATCACAAATTTCGTCGGTCTGCTGGACAATATCATGGTCGGGCAGGTGGGAACGGAACAGATGTCCGGTGTTGCCATCGTCAACCAGCTTTTAATGGTGTACTATCTGTGTGTCTTTGGCGGACTGGCAGGAGCCGGCATCTTTACGGCACAGTATTTCGGCCAAAAAGACCAGGAAGGAATACGCCAAACCTTCCGCTATAAGTTCTGGATGGCACTGATCTTGACTGCAGGGGCCGTACTGTTATTGTCAGCTGCAGGCGGGAACCTGATCCAGACGTTTTTAAACGGCAGCAGCGACGGAGGTGATCTGGAAGCGGCGCTTTATTACGGCAGGGAATACTTAAAAGTGATGCTGATGGGTCTTCCCGCATTTATGTTGGTTCAAATCTATGTCAGTACCCTCCGGGAATGCGGTGAAACCGTAATCCCAATGAAGGCTGGAATCGCCGCCGTCGCCGTTAACCTGCTCCTCAATTACCTGCTGATTTACGGCAAGCTGGGATTGCCTGCCCTTGGCGTTGTGGGCGCCGCCGTCGCCACCGTCATATCCAGATATGTGGAAATGATCATCGTCATTTTCTGGACCCATATGCACAGAGAAAAAAATCCCTACATAGTGGGCGTTTACAGTACGCTGAAGGTTCCCAGGCACCTTGCCGGGAAATATTTTATCAAGGGCGCGCCTCTGCTTATCAACGAAACCATGTGGTCCGCAGGCATGGCCATGCTGACCCAGTGCTACTCTGTCAGAGGCTTAAATGTCATCGCCGGGCTTAACATCGCAAACACCATCAACAATGTCTTCAATGTGGTATTTATTGCCATGGGTGATGCGGTGGCGATTATTATCGGACAGCTTTTAGGCGCGGGAAAAATGAAAGAAGCCCGGGATACGGATAATAAAATTATCGCCTTTTCCGTCGTCTGCTGCATTGGCGTTGCCGCCCTGATGGTGATTATTGCCCCGCTGTTTCCACGAATCTACAATACCTCGGACAGTGTAAAAGCTCTGGCTGTTCAGTTCATTATCGCACAGGCAATTTTTATGCCACAGGCAGCCTTTATGCATGCTACCTACTTTACGCTCCGTTCCGGCGGCAAAACCATTGTCACATTCCTCTTTGACAGCGTATTTGTATGGTGTGTCAGCATCCCAGTGGCATTTTGTCTAAGCCGCCTCACATCAATTCCTGTTATTGCCATCTTTGCCATGGTTCAGATCGCCGACTGGATTAAATGTATCATAGGCTTTGTACTGGTAAAAAAAGGTGTGTGGATGCAAAATATTGTAGAAAAATAAGATATAAGTTTTTGGTTCATCGTAAATAATAGAATCCATGCCCTGCAAGAATTTATTTTTGTCAAAAAACCGCCGCTATGGCGTTACCCATGCGGCGGTATACATAGCCTGATCAGCATTGCAGTTCATTATCTCACAATAAACTTATAATAATTTCAAATTTAAATGGCCTTTTGCCACACCAACCTTTTTACCATTCAATAAATATGCCTTCATATTACGTTGAAGCGTTGTTTTCTCAGGAAGATTTTCATCAATATTTTCATATCCGGGAAATACCCACTGCATAAATTTTGTTGAATCTAAGTCAGTCATATCTACCTCAAACATATTTTGAAATGCCAAAATATTAGAGGTTTCATTTAAAAGTTCCTTCAACACCGGTGATAACAGCCACGAGCTACACGTCATTGTTATTTCTTTCCATTGAGGAAAATAAGCATCTCTGAAAGAAAAAAAAGACTTAATTGATTCTATAACGGAATCTCTTTTCAAATTAGCATCGGAAGGAATATGTACCGCTACTTCCTTGGTTTCAAAATTTACAAATTCAAATTCCAATGCACCAATTCTGAATTCATTTAATGAAATCTGTCTGGGATACCATCTCGCCCAAACAAATCGATAGATTCCATATGTTTGATAGTATTCATTTAAAAATCTCGTCGAAAACTTCATGGTATCCACAAATATTTTTTCACTTATTTGAGCTTCCACATATTTATTATAAGTATAGTTACTGATGATATTTAATAATTCCCATAATATTTTAATACCATCTTCATCGTCACCCAATAAAATTTTTAGCTCCTCAATTCCATCGCCCCAACTGTTTCGCTGCAATATTCTATTTAACAATAATGTGCTAATCACAAAGTTCCTTTCTCGCTCATACTCATTCAAACGTTCTGTCACTTTCTCCGGAAATTCCAACATTTGATATAAATCTCTTTGATTCATATTAATTTGCCTCCTAATTTCAATCCTTCTTCCTTTCAATATTCAAATGTAATTCGGTCTTTCGTTGGCAGGCGTCTCTCTGTTTTCAGGCTTGGCCTATAATCGCATCCTGCAATAAATATACGTCCATTTCTTTTCTCTTTTCAAAAGCTTCAGAAGTTCCTCCCGTTCTCTTTTTGCCCCTGTTATCATCTCTTTTCCTGCTCTTTTTCCGCCATATACAACCCCTTCGTAATCTTCTATAAAGTGCAGTATATGTTTCCCGGGCATAACGCTTCCGCGCAATAACAGCTCCTCCAGGGTTTCATCTTCCCTTCTCTCCACTCCAAGCAACGACAGAACCCACAAATTTCTGCGAACCTCAACCCAAAGCTTTCCTTCCGCACTCAGTTTCTCATAACGATATCTGCTCAACATATGATCAATTACCATCACCAAGATAACTCCTGCCAAGAGCGCCATAACCACCCTGGGAAGAAACACCCAAAATCTCTGGGTGCCCTCTTTGGTTATGCTGTCTTCCTCTTCTTTCACCACTGCCTCAAGAGGCTCATCTGTTTCTTCTTCCTCTTCTTCCTCCTCTTCCGTGGAGTTCAGGCTCCCCCTGTAGCTGACGCTCCATGGATGATAACGATATTCTCCGTATCCAGGAGTTGGTTCAAAGGGAATCCAGCCCACTCCTTCCACATATACTTCCGGCCACGAATGGGCCATATAGGAATAGACCACCGTCTCCATCCCTTCTCCTACAGGCGCACAAAACCCCTGGACATACCGGGCGGGAATTCCCTCCGCTCTGGCCAGAAGTACAAACGCCGTGGCAAAATAAGTACAATACCCCTCCCTGCTTTCAAGCAGAAAATAATCCAAGAACTTCCCCGCATCCGTCACATTATCCGGCAGTTTTCCAGGCGTCCTTGTATACGTGTAGGAATTCAGTACCTTTTCTATTGCCCGAAGCTTCTCAATATTGGTATGTGCCCCCTCCGTTATCTCAGCAAGATAATCTTCTGCTGCCGCCGAAAGTACCACCTCGTCCAGATAATAATCATAGACTTTACGTCTGTGCGCATTCATCATTTCCAGGGTAATCTGCTCACCGCTCTCCTTTGCATAATCGCCCATGACAATTTCCCACAGCGCCTCGTCCGGTTCCTGTGTCGCCTCCAACAGCTTATCAAAAAGCTCGTGCCCCGTATTCATCTCATAATATCTAATCTCATATTCCGTACCATACCCTGCCTGTTTCTCCAGACGCAAGTCTCCTCCATCAAAGGAATAGGCAAGTCCCTTCTCAATCCCCCTGATATTTTCTGACTTTAAGGGTGCAAACACATATCCCGTATGGAAAAAATCATAATGGATTCGCATCTTTGTCTCGTTTAGATAATCCTTCACATACTTTCCGTCCAGCCGTTTAATCGCATAAACTGTTTCCAGCATATCAATAAACCGCTCCTTCTCTCCTTCATGATTTTCCTGCAGCCACTTTCTTCCGTCAAAAGTATCATACACCTTGCCGATCAGATACACATCCCCTGTCAGCGTCCGTTCTATAGTAAGACGCATCAGCTCCCGGTTATCCTCCTGAAAACCGTTTCCCAGACCACCGTCCTCAGAAAAACCGCTAAGTGACATGCCAAACTCCTCCCCGCCGCCTCCAAACCAGTTCTGCGTCACCTTCAAGAAAACTTCCCGCAGGTCACCGTATATGTTTTTTGCCCACTGCCAACTATAGGGAGTTTCCGGCGCAGGCATAACCGCCATCAGCAATAAATAAATCGCCAGAAAAGGCGAAAGCCAAATCATTTGTCCCTTTACGCTGCCGTTTCGCTTCTTATTCCATCGCTCCTGCAGTCCTTCCTCATAACCCAGGACAAGAAAAAGAAAGAGAAAGACCATACACATATGGGGAATTGCAATCTTCATAAAGAGGCATATCAATAACCCAATTACCGACGCACTTGCCACGCCAATCCGCAACAGCCGAAATTTCTCCAGAATAACCTGAAATAAATAGCAGACCGCCGTAATCACCGCCGTCTGCAGCAACTGGCAACCGGACAGCCATTCGGTACGGACAATCCTGTTTCCTTCACACCACTCAAGATATGTCCGTAGAAATTCCAGAAATGTATCCATCCCCACGGAAGCATATGATACTCCGACACAAAGCAAAGCTGTCAGCAGGAAAACAAAGCGCCCTCTGGCCCTGAAGAAATTAATGCCGGTGAAGAAAATGAGCACTGCTGTCATCACGGCAATGTTTCGCCAGTCCACAACTTTGATACCCAAAAAGCTTTCCGGAAGGAACAGACATATCAAAGTCAAAACAGCTGCATTTAATATCCGGTATATGGCGTTCTCAGACTGCCTTAACACAACCTGTAAACGGTGTAACATATTCATCAAAGTCTCCCCTCCAGATCGGCCTCCACAGGAATTACGATAATCCGCTTCCGCAGACTGCCCAACCTCACATATCCTTCCGACGGCTGATCTGTAATGACATAGATAACCACAATTACTCCCTCTGCGGTCAACCGTTCCACCCCATCCATGATAACGTCATCCAACTCATGAAATACACAAAACACCACTTTGTTCTCCCATAAGTTACCGCGTTCCATCACCTGACCAAAGACATCCTGCGGACTTTCCTCCTTACCGAAGGCAATCTGGGAGACCTGGTGATAAAATGTGTCAAAATCATTAATGCCCTGTACCTGATGCTTTACAATTCCCCCCTGCCCATAATATGCCGTAAATTCCCTCTCTTTTACGGCAAAAAAGAAGCCCACAGCCAGAAACGCCTCCAATATCTTGTTTTCCAGCGGCAGGAAATCTCTCATTTTATCACTATACCGTCTTGTATCACAAAAAATGGCAATATCCTGATTTTCCTTGCCAATCATAACTCTGACTTTCAGCTTTTGTTCTCTGGCCGTCGCCTTCCAATGGATCTGCTTTAAGCTGTCTCCCTCCACATAATCTCTCACCAATAGGTCCGGCTCCATACTTCCCCTGCTCTCTTTCTGTGTGAGCGTAGGCAGATCTACTATACTGATAAGCTCCGAAAGCTGCACTACCTTTGGTTGCACTACCGCCTTGATCTCGCCGTAAACGGGATGACGAAGCCGAAAAAGCCGAAAAAAGTCCGTCACCACCACCTCTTTTACTCCAATCTCATATTCCCCCCGATATTTACATACCAATTTGGTTTCAAAGACGGATTTATCTCCTGGCAGCAATTCATATTCAATATCCTGGGAAAGCCCCTCCACACACGAGAAATGCGAATGCATTCTGACACTGATACCGGTATATGCAAAAAAGTCTTCGTTTTGAAGTACAAAAAAATATGGCATGGGCTGACCAGTCACCATGCTCTGTTTTCCTGCCTCCTGATAAATCTTAAACCGCGCGTAAACGCATAGAAGATACACAAGGGAAATCAAGGGCAGCAAAGTCACTCCAAAAAAGAAACCATAACTGATGGTTCCTCCGTAAAAGCTTATCGCCACCAGAGAGGAAGCCCATAATCCAAACCATATCCACCTGCGTATTTTCATACCATTTCTCTCTTTTTCCATTATCCCACCGGCACTTTGACTTTTGATATCAGATTCCTTAAGATACCTGCGGCATCCGCCTTCTGTATCCTTGCCTCGGAAGACAAAGTAAACCTGTGCAGCAGCACCTGCATGGCGACCGCCTTTACATCATCAGGCTTCACATAATCCCTTCCCTGTAAAAATGCCCTCCCCTGGGATGCCCTCATTAATATCAGCATTGCCCTGGGGCTGGCCCCCAATACAAATCGATGTTCCTCTCTGGTCAAGGCGATGATATCTTCTATATAGCAAAAAAGCTCCTCTTTCACCGTGATCTTGGATACCAATTCTTTCATCTTAAGAATTTCCTCCGTCCTGCACACCGGCTCCACATGATCGGGAGTTTCCCCGTTCAAAAATTGAGCTGCCATCCTGATCTCCTGCTCTCTGCTGGGATAACCAATGGAAAGCCGCATCATAAACCGGTCCATCTGAGCCTCCGGCAACGAGTAAGTACCGATAAATTCTATTGGATTCTGTGTGGCAATCACAATAAACGGCTCAGGCAGCATATGAACCTGTCCGTCCACCGTAACCTGTCCCTCTGCCATAGCCTCTAAAAGACTTGCCTGCGTCTTAGGAGAAGTTCTGTTGATCTCGTCCGCCAACAGAATCTGATTCATCACCGCACCGGGACGATATTCAAAATCATTGGTCTTCATATTATAGATCGACACTCCGGCTATATCCCCCGGCAGCGTATCCGGCGTAAACTGAATTCTGCCAAAGCTGCCATTTATACTCTTTGCCAGAACGCCTGCCAGCGTGGTCTTTCCCACCCCCGGCACATCCTCCAGCAGAATATGGCCTCCCGCCAGCAGACATACCAGCATATCCTCCACCACATCCTCTTTGCCCACGAACACCTTGTTTATGTTTTCCTTCAGTTTCCGCACCAAAACATATTCATCCATGGGAGTAACCCCTTTCCACCCAAACACCCTGATTTGAATTTCATATCCAAAATTCTTTTCTCAATCCCACCAGAAATACCATACGCTTGAATCTGCAAGTAATTTCACCAGAGCAAACAGGGAACCCACACCCTGATATACGATATCAGAACAAAAGGTACACTGCTCCACTGCCAGTTCCCTGGCCTGCTCTTGGCTCACCGCCGCAGGAAGATCATACTCCAAAATATCAGAGTTTACCACCGCCGGAACCGCCCCGCAGCCATAATCGAAGCGTCGTCCTCCATGGCCTCGAAGCGTTGACATGGACAGTTTAAATATGCCGCCATTGCATCCATTAACTTCTCTTTGGTTTCCATCTTTTCCCTCCTGCAGCGTCTATGCGCTTTGAAACTGTTTTGGTATCACATATATATTTGGTTCTTTCGCTATTCTAATTTAACCACGTTGGGTTGCGGCACGGGGCTGGAGTGAAAGCGAACACACAGCCTCAATACTGTCCGTAAAAGGAAACATGTCCACCGCCACGCTTTTTTCTATCCGATATCCCTTTTTCGCCAGGAAATGAAGATCCCGCACCAAGGTCTCAGGATTACAGGAAATATATACGATTCGCCCAGGCCGAATTCTTGCCACCGCCTCTAAGAATGCCTTATCGCTGCCCGCTCTTGGCGGATCCATCAATAACACATCCACCCTGGACTTTTGCTCCGCCATGCCCAGAAGAAATTTTCCCGCATCGTTTTGATAAAACTGAATATTGGAAATCTGATTTCGTTTTGCATTGCTCACGGCATCACGCACAGCGTCGCGGTTTAGTTCCACACCGATTACCTGCGCCGCATGATCACTGGCTATCATTCCAATGGTTCCCGTACCGCAATACGCGTCCAACACTGTCTCCTTCCCTGTAAGGCAGGCATATTCCATCGCCTTGGCATAGAGCTTTTCTGTCTGACGGGGATTTACCTGATAAAATGATTTGGGCGAAATACGAAATCTTTTGCCACATAGTTCGTCCTCTATATATCCCTTCCCATAAATCACCTGCTCTTTATTGCCAAGTATCATACTGGTATTCTGTTCATTGACATTTACCACTATGGTGGTTATCTCAGGATGAAGCGCCCTTAATGCTTTCACAAAATTATTTTTAGAGGGCATGATGGGATTGCTTAGTACCAAAACCACCATGATCTGCCCTGTCACATGTCCTGTGCGCACCAGCACATGACGCAGCAATCCGAAACCGGTATCCTCATTGTAGGGCCGAATCTTGAAAGACTTCAAAAGCCCCCGTATGGATACGATAATTTCATCCGCCTTTTTGTTCTCAATCAGACAACTGTCCACAGGGACAATTCGATGACTTTTTTCCTCATATATACCAGATATGACATTATGCCTTCTGTCCTCACCAAAAACAGCGTGAACTTTATTGCGATAATGTGTAGGTTCCTCCATGGCAATCATCGGCTCCGGCCTGCCAAAAGGTTCCATAAGCATGCGAAATTGGGCGCTCTTAACCTGCAGCTGCTCTTCATAACCCTTGTTGATCCACTGACATCCGCCGCACTTAGCCGCCACGGGACATAGTTTTTTCTTTTCTTCCTTCTGCTCTATATGCCTCATTCCATCCCTCACAAACCACAATACAGCAACCAATTTTCACTGGCAGCCCAGTGCTTTCCTTGCCGTTTTCTTTTTATCCCACAATATAAACACGACACTACTACAGATACGACAAAAGCACCGATATCATTGGTGCTTTTCACAATTTGGGTGACCGAATTCGAACACCTTTTCCCAGCTTTTTCACACGTTTACTATGGTTTTATCTCCCTGGAAGTCCGCCTAAACCCAATCGCTGATTTTACCCTTTCAAAAAATGTAGCCTTAGTTTCGCCTGTGCTGACAAGATTCAAACTGGCGGACTACCTATTATTTGGCGCTGCAAGTTTTCTAAGTAATAAAATAGTATCACATAAAGCAATGAAATGCAACGGTTCATTCTATTTCACACAACCTGTACGTCCCCTTTCCTTGATTCCTCTCCTTTGGTTTTGAAATAACAGTGATATGTTACAAAATTATTATGGCTGTTGTAAAATGTAAAGTCCATACATGGCAGGTTGTTTTTTTCATTAATACTCAACTCACAGTTGTAAGCCTGAAAAATTCATAAAACAAATATTTGCTTCCAATTTGCTTCCACATCAATAATTTTTCTTGAACAATAATAATATGGCTCTATATAACATGAACGTAGAATTATAACAAAAAAATCAGAAACCACTAATCTTAATGGCTTCTGATCTTCTATTGATATCGGAGTGACAAGATTCGAACTTGCGGCCTCCGCCTCCCTAAGACGGCGCTCTAACCAAACTGAGCCACACCCCGCAACACAAGTATTATTATACTGTATCCAAAGATAAAATGCAAGTACTTTTTTTAATTTATTCCATAATTCTGTAGTTATTCGCTACTGTTCACTCGTTGGCACCATGAGCGATTTTCACGCGCTTTTTTGGGTGATAACCCCGAGACAGCTTTGCATCAGCTATCGTGAACGGAGTGAACAGTAACCGTTATTCAGCAGCAGATCAGACATAGCGTATATAATGTCGGCTCAACCTGTATTCCTGTTATTGACACTTTCCCGCAGCAGAGCATAGCAGGTGGACATCAGCGGGATAAACATCAGCATCCCCGCTATACCAAAGAGACTGCCGCCCACGCTGACCGCCATCAAAACCCATATGGACGGAAGTCCCACCGAGTTTCCAACCACCTTTGGATAAATCAAATTTCCTTCTATCTGCTGCAGCACCAGGAACAACACCACAAACCACATTGCCTGTATGGGATTATCAATCATAATCAGGAATGCCCCCACCACACAGCCAATACAGGCTCCCACAATCGGAATCAAAGCCATAAAGGAGATTAAAACACCAATCATAAGCGCGTATGGCATCCGGAAAATACTCATAAACACCACAAACAATACGCCCAAAATTACTGCTTCCAGGCACTGTCCCGCAATAAAGCTGCTGAAATTTTTGTATAAAAGGCTGCAGACTTCCAAAACCTTATTTCCCATTTTTGCAGGCAGATAAGCGGCAACAATCCTCTTTCCCTGATTCTCCAGCCTCTCCTTCTGGGCAAGGATATACAGGGCAAAAATAAACGAAATGACTGTATTTACCACGCCGGAAATAAGATTGCTCGCCATGCTCACCGTAGAATTCAACACGTCGCCCACGCCATTTTTCAAGAAGTCGATAATATTTGACAATATGGTTTCCCATTGGATCTCTATGGACTCCAGCTTGCTCACCTGTTCCGCAAGCGGCGGATAATCCTTTGTCAAACGATCAAGTTCAACAATCACCCGCTCCATAAATACAGGAATCTTCTTTCCAATCTCCGAAGCCGTCAACATCACCTGCGGCAAAACAGTGCCTGCCACGACGGAAACCACTAACGACACAAGGACTATGGTAATTACCATACATAAAGGCCTTCTTATTTTCTTGATGTTTTTTCCTCGAAAACGGGCAAATATCTTCTCTTCAATCGCTCTCATGGGAATATTTAACGCGAAGGCAATGGCCCCCCCAATGAGAAAAGGCTTTAAAATACCAAATAGAAGTACCAAACCCAAAAGAACTTTATCACTATAGACAATCATCAACACCAAAAGCGCCGCCAACAGCATCAGGCGCTTAATTTGCCTTATTTTTTCTTTGCTGAATTCCATGCCATTACCTCCGTAAACCGCTGCGGACGATGCAGGTATTTATCCTCTGCAGCAACACACACTTCTTTGATACTCAGCCCCCAAATCCCTAACCTCAAAAAGTATCTCAAAGACACTGACGGCGATATGCCACCTCTTGCACCAAACGCCGTATGGTGCTTTCCCCAGGATATGCGCTGTATCCGTGTACTGACCTGTCGAGCCAATACATTAGGAACGATCCTGCAGCAAATTCACCAGATATTCCCACACCCTCCGCGTAGATGAAATACACAGACGTTCTTCGGTAGTATGGATTGCCGTCATCTGCGGGCCTATGGACACACAGTCCAGATCCTTGATCTTGCTCCCCAGGATGCCGCACTCCAATCCCGCATGAATCGCCTCCACCTTTGGATCGATGCCGTACATTCTCTTATACAGCGCAACCATCTTATCCCGAAGGGGTGAATTTTTGCGAAACTTCCATCCCGGATAGTCTCCGGTAACGCTTACTTTCCCCTCCGCCAGGCCGGCAACGGCGCACAACCTGTCTATCAATGCCTTTTTTGCGCTCTCCACACTGCTCCTCACGGAAAACTCCGCCCGCAAGCTCCCCTCTCTCACTTCCAATATTCCCAGGTTCAGGGAAGTTTCTACTAATCCCGGCATATCCGCACTCATGGCCTGCACACCGTTTGGAATGCTGTTTAAAATTGTTGCCGCCTTACAGGTATCCGCCGTGGTTACACAAAGGAATTTGCCTTCTCCCAAACTCGAAGTCCGAATATAGACTCCCGGATCCTTTGTTGCAAGCTCCGTCTGTATCTCCTGTTCCACTTCCCTACAAACTTCTTCAAAGGTTTCTTTGTCTTTTTCCTCTATCACCAGCACAGCCCTGGTTTCTCTCGGGATCGCATTATCTGCAAGCCCTCCTGCCGCTTCCAGAAGGCTCAATGGCATCCGCTTCGCCAACCGATAAAGCAGTCTGCCCATAAGAAGGTTGGAATTTCCCCGCTCCTTATGAATCTCTCCTCCGGAATGTCCGCCCTGCAGTCCGCCAAGGACCACTTCCATCCCATACCCTTCCCGCATTCGGACATCCAATGAAAAATCGTAATGCACTCTGGCACCGCCTGCACAACTGGTCAAAAAGATTCCTTCTTCCTCCGAATCCAGATTAATCATTCGGTTTCCGGTCAGCATGGACAGATCAATGCCTCTCGCCCCATCCATCCCCACTTCCTCATCCACCGTAATTACAACCTCCAGTTTCGGATGTCTGATAGTACGGGAGTCCAACAACGCCAGGGCATACGCCACTGCAATGCCGTCATCCCCGCCCAGGCTGGTACCTTCCGCGTAGATTTCGTCTCCCTCAACAGCGATCCGCAGGCCCTCCTTTTCCATATTCATATCAAGTCCTGGTCTCTTCACCGCCACCATGTCCATATGCCCTTGCAAAATCACCGCAGGCTCATTTTGATATCCGGGCGTGGCCTCTTTGATGATAATCACATTTTTCAGTTCATCCTGTATATAAAAAAGCCCTCTCTTTTTTGCAAACTCTGCCAAATAGTCGCTGATCTGTCCCACATTTCCCGACCCGTGAGGTATCTTGGTAATTTCTTCAAAATAGTAAAACACACGCTCCGGTTCCAAACCTGTTAAGACTCCCATTCTGTCCTCCTGTTCCAATACCCGCTTTCGGGAACTGCTTCCACATCCGCTGGATTTTTGAGTGTATTCATTATATCATGTCTTGCTGTTTTTGTCAGCATCAAAAGTAAACTTCAATCAGGCTTTTGGAATAGCCCCACACCCTTTAACTGTTCCTCTTTTGCTGGACTGGCCTACTGACGGCAGAGGCCTGCAAGGTAAAATCAGGCATCAGTTCCCCCTCCTCAACCCGCATCCTCCCCCACAGGAGTCCCGTCTCTGCCTTCCCGTCTGAATCCTAAGTCACCTCTGCTTTGGTATGTAATTAAAGAAAAGAAATTCAAAGCTTGACATTTCCACTGTTTTCGTATAATATTTTTAGGTATCCGTTTCAGGAAGAAACGGCCATTTAGTAGAATGCAAACGAAACCAGTCTTATGGTTTCATTTAAGACATGGGTGAAAATCCGGTAATCTAACGCCATGAAGGCAATTACCCTTTGAAAAGGGTTTTGTTTTCATGGTTTTTATTTTGTAGGCTACTTCCAAGTTTACCCTGTCTGTCATTCTGCCTATACCTGAAAAGAAAACACAAAATTTACTCACACCCCCTCTATAAAGCGCCTGGGGAAAACATGAATTATTATGGGAGGAATCAAAATGAACAAATTGTCCAATCTCACAAAATGTGCCGCCACCGCCGTATGTATGGCGCTCTGTGTCGTATTGCCCATGGCTTTGCACGCTGTGCCAAATGCCGGCGTCTTACTCTCTCCCATGCATATCCCGGTACTGTTATGCGGGCTTGTATGCGGCTGGCCCTTTGGACTGCTCTGCGGAATTGCAGGACCTGCACTTTCCAGTTTTATCACCGGTATGCCGGTTCCCGGTTATCTGCCCGTTATGGCCATAGAATTGGCTCTGTACGGTCTGACCAGCGGCCTTCTGATGCGCGTTGTCCGCACAGGCCGCCTGATGGCGGATCTGTATATCAGCCTGGCAGGCGCCATGCTGGCCGGACGTGTCATCACCGGTATCGCCAGATCCCTGATCTTTGCGGCAGGCACTTATTCTCTGGAGCTCTGGGTCAGCGGTTATTTTGTATCCAGCTTTCCTGGCATTATCCTTCAACTGATTCTGCTGCCCATTCTGTACCTTGCCCTGCAGAGAGCACACCTGATTCCTGCCCGCTACATCGGAAATAATAAGAATCCCGCCAAGCACACCTGAAACTGCAAATTGGCATGGTAAGTTTGGACATGCGCGCTCCGCACCGGACCATGGAATCTTATTCAAAAGTTTGACCACACTTTTGGAAAAGAGGAGGTATTCTGCAAAATCTTTTCTTGTCTTACTTACTGCCAATTTCAATTAATAAGGCCTCCGTAATACTCTTAGCAATGCTTGAGGCCTTGGTACAGTTTTCTTCAAAGTTGTCGATCCCGCCGTGGGCCGCTGTATCTGTGATGCATCGAATTGAAATGAACGGTATATTATTAACATAGCACACATGAGCAATACTTGCGGTTTCCATGTCTACCGTTAAAGGTGCAAATTCATCATAAATCTTTTGCCGTCCCTCATCGGTTATAAAACTCTCACCCGTTACCATTCGTCCCCAGATCACTTTTCCTGTCGGCTTCACTTTATCCACGGCAGCTTTTGATAATTCTATCAGTTTACCATCTGCCTTAAAATATACTGATTTCATCCACGGATGAAATTCGGTTAAAATATCTGATGCTACATCATGGTAACAAACTTCCGTGGAAATCACGGTGTCAAATATCTCAAGGTCAGGGTTCATTCCGCCTGCTGTTCCCGAATTGATAATCAAGTCTACCCCAAATACATCTATCAAAATTTGTGACGCTATGGCGGCATTTACTTTACATACTCCAGAAAACAAAACCACCACTTTTATGCCTTGAATTTGTCCTTCATAAAACTTGAGCATAGCTCTCTCAGTAATTTTGTATTCTTTTATGATAGATAAAAAAGGCGCTACTTCTTCATCGGCTGCACATACAATTCCAACTTTCATCATTACCCTCCTCGTATAATAAGTTTGTAAGCAAGGAAAACAGCTTACAGACTTATTCTTTTTTGTATAAATGGTAAGGACATCTAAGAGGAAATCCCCTCATCCTGATTCCCATCTATACTGTTGATAGTTACATTTCAATATAGGTAAATCCTGTGGTATGATATCAGGTAGAGTCTGATGTCCGAAGGCACTGCTTCTCCTCCTTTCAGCCGGCTTAGTTCCGAGACTGCTTCGATAGCATTCAGCCTGGCACATACGGCACATTCCGCTGACACAGAATTTTCATCCCCA